>JAXGYS010000005.1:0-438108 GCA_040772125.1 Bacteroidales bacterium | reverse complement strand
CGCCACATACCGCCGAACGTTATGTGTAACGCATTGGACATCTCAACAATAGTGTAGACTTCGTAAAACCATAAAACTTTGTAAATTTGACTTAAAATCAATAGATACCTTCATGATTACAAATGTCAAGATAAAGAACTTCAAGAAACTAGAGACTGTTACATTCCCTCTATCTCAATCGGTTGTAATAATAGGCCCAAACAACTCTGGAAAATCTACAATCTTTCAAGCCCTATGTTTATGGGAAATAGGTGTTAAAAACTTCATTTCTGCATACCAAAGAAGAGATTTAAACACTAAAGGTGCAGTATCTATTAACAGGCGAGATTTACTTAATAGCCCAATTGCAGATGCCAGATTTTTATGGAAGAACAGAAAGGTTACATTCCGACATGAATCTGGTCACACTAGACATGTTGTACTCGAAGTTGAATTATCAGGTCAAAACGATGGGAATGAATGGAATTCAAAGGTTGAATTTGAGTTCTCAAATGCTGAGTCATTCTCTTGTAAAGTCGTATCAGGAATTGATGTCCTCATTAATCTATATGAGAATAATAAAGGTATCCATTTTGGATTTTTACAGCCAATGTCTGGTATATCAACATCTGAAGACAAGCTCACTCAAGGATCAATCGACAGAAAGCTTGGGGAGGGTAAAACAGCAGAAGTATTGAGAAATATATGCTTTGAGATTCTTCATCCAGAGGTTTCTACACAAACAGAGCAGGATACAGATTCTAAATGGAATAAATTAACCGATGTAATTAGTTCCATGTTTGGTGCAACCATTCAAAAACCAGAATTTATTAAAGCCACAGGTTTAATAAATCTAGAATATATGGAGAATGGGATAAAATATGATATTGCATCAGGAGGGAGAGGATTTCAACAAACTCTTTTGTTATTTGCCTATATGTTTGCCAATCCAAACACAATCTTGTTACTTGACGAACCTGATGCCCACTTAGAGGTTATAAGACAAAGAGAAGCATTCCAAAAGCTTAATGAAATTGCTGCAGAAACAAATTCACAAATAATTATAGCCTCACATTCTGAGATAGTTCTTGAAGAAGCAGTCGAATCATCTAAAGTCATTGCTTTGATTGAAAACCAGACATTTGAACTGAATAAATCGACTAATAATCAGTCAATTAAACATATTAAAAAGTCACTAACTGAAATCGGTTGGGAAAAATATTACCTAGCTAAATCCAAGGGTCATGTAATATATCTTGAAGGATCTTCAGATTTACAAATGCTTTTAGCTTTTGCAAACAAACTGAGACACCCAGTTGAAAGGGCATTGAGGACTGCTAACGTTGATTACACTTCTGACAATGTTCCCGGGACTGCTATCTCTAGATTTGTTGCCCTTCAAGAGATATACCCTCAACTTAAAGGTATTGCACTATTTGACAGACTTCCAAATTATCAGGACAATCCAAGACTCCCATTAATGTGTTGGTCAAAAAGAGAATTAGAAAATTATTTTGCCCGACCTAACCTCTTATTAAGGCATGCTCAATTGCTTGGACATAAATATCCCCAATTTACATCCATTCATTTGAGAACCACAATGGACCAAACAATTGCAAATTTCACAATTCCTGCATATTTAAATGACCTTTCCAATGAATGGTGGAATAATGCAAAATTATCAGATGAATGGTTAGATCTTATTTTTCCGGAGTTCTATAGTCGGATCAATCTAATACAAGACTTTTATAAACGTGATTATTACAACTTAATCGCATTAATGGATCCTCGAGATATCGATCCAGAAGTAAAACAAAAACTTGATCGACTAAATGAGATTTTAACATAGCGCTCCACATAACACGGACGGTATGTTTAATAGGCTTGTCACGGTTTTTGCTTAGCTCCTGCTCCCAAGACAAATTCGTAATGGTTCTTGCACCCGGACACGCGCCTCTGCTTGCAATTTAAATCCTATATACCTTGACAGTATTCTGGCTTCGATCAACATTGTATCGCGACACTGCGCCAGTGCTCCCGACCAAATTTGTAACTGGTGATAAGTTCGCGGCTCCGATCTAAATTGTACCGCGATCGCGCCAGAACTCAATAAAATTTGTACCATGACGGCAAAAACACGCGCCAAACCCTCCTTGCACCGTGACAGTTTTGTGGCCCCGCTGGCGCGGGGTACCAGGACTCTGCCCGGTGCTGTCGTCGGGTTACGCCTACTAAAACATACCGCCGGGCCGTTAGGTTTAAGGGATGTGACGAACAACTAGGACTGCAAACAATCAAAAGCAAGAGTTTGGCTGAAGCCAAACACATGCTTTAGCAATAATAATCTAAATTAAAAGGGATTAATAATTTATCTTATTGTCTGCCTGTTTATAACAAAGGTGTTAACAACAAGAAATATACTAACAGTGTAACAGTTTCATCCTAATTCCTATGAAAAACCTTGAGGTTTTCATAAATCCTGCTACTAATTGTAATGCAATATATATAATTGCAAGGAATGGGCACAAAGTTATTGATCTTGATAGGATTATACTATGTAAAGCCGACAGAAATTACACAAAGTTGCTCCTTATAAATGAAGGTACTGAAATTGTCCTTCCAAAGTCAATTTGTATTCTTGAGAGTGTATTGATAAAATATCAGTAGTGTCCGATTAAAAAATAAATAAGAGGGGTACTCCCCTAAGGTTTCCCCCAATGTTGTAATTTGGTTTTACCACAAACTAAATACAACATGGGTAAAATTACGGAAATAAAATTAGTCGGACAGCCGATCTTCAGACAGATAATGAATTTGGTAGATAAAGTTGACATAAATGGGTTAATCCGCAAACACGAAAGTGATTACTACTACAAATCATTCAAAACCCGCACACACCTTTTCACTATGCTGTTCGGTATATTAAGCCGGTGCGATTCGATGACCGAAGTATGCGAAGGGCTTCGTGCCATGGGCGGCAAGCTTAATCATCTTGGAATGGATCAGGCACCTGCTAAGAGTACTGCATGTGACGGACTGCGTAACAGGAATCACAAGTTTTTTGAAGAGTTATATTTTACACTGGTAAAACATTATCATAGTTTTTTGTCGGACAGCCGGACTTTTGGACTGACTTTTAAGGAGGTTCTTATAATCGATTCCACGACCATACGGTTATTCAGTGATATTTTAAAGGGTGTTGGCCGTAATCCCAAGGGAGACGGAAAGAAGAAAGGCGGAATGAAAGTCCATATGCTTATTGATGCAGTTCAATCGGTTGGACGGTTTATCAAAATGACAGCAGCAAAGGTCAATGATCAGAAGTTTTTAAAGAGCCTCGAACTAATATCTGACAGCATGATAGTCTTTGATAAGGCCTATAACTATTACCATCAGTTTGCTCTTTGGACCACACAAAAGGTATATTTTGTCACCCGGATGAAAAAGAATGCTGTTTATACGATTATAGAGGTTAAAAGGGAACATTATCGTAAGAAGGGTAAGGCAAAGGTTTTACGGGATGAAATTATTGAAATGGAATATCATCCCGAGAGAGAAGACGGCACAAAAGATCTTAAGACCAAACTCAAAATGACACTCAGAAAGGTCAGTTATCAGGATGAACAGAACCGCTACTACGATTTTCTTACGAATAATTTTGATATATCAGCTGAAGATGTCGCATTCCTCTACAAGAAAAGATGGGGTATTGAGATCCTGTTCAAGAAAATGAAACAAAACTTCCAGTTACATTACTTCTACGGAGAGAATGAAAATGCCATCTATACACAGGTCTGGTGCACACTAATAGCCCAACTCTTATTAACTGTGACCCAGAAGATCGCACAGGCGAAGAAAGCCTTCTCGGTTGTAGCCTCGTTGGTCCGGATACATCTGATAAGCAATCTGGATGTAAATGAGCTGCTGCGGAGTACAAAAAGAAGTTTTAAAAGCAAATCGATCCCTCCAGGGTTACAATTATCATTGAATATGCAGGGGGTCAGTTTTAAAATGTAAAATATGATACTTGATAATCAGCTACTTATGAAACCAAATCAAGAATCTAAATTATTAATCGGATAACAGTGATAAAATATCATTTTTTACGTTGTAGTTCATCGCATATAATAAACTTAAAGGTATCTGGATCATTCAATAGAAACCTACGAGTGATCTATATACACCAATATAAAATCTCAGTGCCAAGAAAAAGATGTTGTAAGGTTTTTCCTTTGCTAACTGCCTTTGGATTCAAGGAAGAATTAAGACACATCCGATAACTAATTTTGTGCTTGGATAATTTGTTATATCTCCTAATAACTATTATGATATTCAGATAACTTCGCGCCTATTATTTATTTGCTCATTTGATCTCTCAGTGCGAAATTTGAATAAGTCAATTCTGTAGAAAAGTACATTTTATTAACTTAAATCAAAACGCACTATGAAAAAGAATCTATGTATTGCCTTTTGGAGATTTAATGGCATTGTTCTTTTAAGTCTCCTCCTTTTACTTTGTTTTTCTTGTCAAAAAGAAAAGCTTGAAGCAAATCTTCCGATCGTTGTAAATGATGGTATTGTATTTCATGACGGTCGATTAATCTTTAAGAATGTAGAGACGTTTATGAATCAGCAAAAATGGCTCTCTGAGAATCAGAAAAATCCCCAGGTAATAGCTGAGAGAAATAAGGCTCTGGGATTGAAATCAATGACAGAATATTACCTTGAAGGTAAGCATCCGGGGAAGGGCATATTTTGTTGACTCCGGGGGTGGATTAACTTTCGTCGCAAAAAAGCGATGTTAAACAGTTCAAAGATGACAGTTCTTCTGGAACGGAAGAAGGAGTCTGGATTAAGCGTCAAAAGCTTTTGTTCTAACGAAGGTATAGCACCATCTACATTCTATTACTGGCAGAAGAAGCTCCGTAAGGATACCGGCAGCGGGCGGTTTATACCACTACTTGTCAGGGCTGCGGGATCAGCCTCCTGCCCGGCCTCAGTTCATCAACCTGTGCCTGACATGGAAAATACACCTCTGGAAATCGCCTATCCAAACGGAACAACCCTAAGAATAAGACAAACCCTGGATCTGGCAGGGCTGCGTTCCCTTGTATCCCTGTTAGACTGAGTTTATGTTCCATCTTCACGCTTCACTGCGGTATTACCTGTATCCACTTCCGGTAGATATGCGCAAAAGTTTTTACACCCTGAGTGGTGTTGTCAACTCGCTGATGAATCAGAATGTTCGCGACGGAGGGGTATTTATCTTCATGAACCGCCACCAGAATGTGATGAAAATCCTGCATATGGAATATGCCGGGCTTGTAATCTATCATAAGAGATTAGAATCAGGCCGGTTTAAGCTGCCGGCTTTTGATGAAAATACCACCTCGATAGACATAAACTGGCAGGATCTGATGACTATGGTTCAAAGTGTAAAAATGAGAAGTTTAAAACCGTATAAAATTGTTAATAAAAAACTGTTATTCAGTTAGTTATTAACATTACATCAGTTTGTTGACACGTTTCGTTTTGTTATCTTTGACAAGACAAAAACGGAAAGAGAACTGTGGAGAATAAAGCTGATAAAGATACATTACTGGAGGACCTTCTTCTTGAGCGTGATGAGCTTTATCAGGAGCTTTCCAAATTACGCCAGCTTGATAAAGGGGCACTTGCCAAAGCTGAAAAGGAGATTGCACATTATAAAGAAGTTGTAGAGGAGAAAGACCGTTTAATCAAGAAGTTGACCGACCAGCTGGCATGGTTCAGGCGGAAGTTCTGGAAATCATCAAGTGAAAAGTATATACCTGCTGACCCGGCACAGCGAAAGATAGATTTTGATGGGTTGGAGATACTACCGGAAGAAGAAGCAGTAATCAGCGAGGCATCCCGTGAAATAATCACTTACAAGCGCAAAAATCCGGAAAATGACAAAAAGCAGCCTTTACGTTTACCTCTTCCGGAGGATCTTCGCCGTGAGGTAGAAGTCATCGAACCTGAAGGAATAGACGATAACTGGATACGTATCGGCGAAGAGATAACAGAGCAGCTGGAAAATAAGCCCGGTGAGGTGTTTGTCCGGCGTATCATCCGCCCGAAATATGCATTGAAAAAAGATTTACAGCTGCAGCAGGAAACGGGTACAGATGAGAGCCTGAATAAAGTTGTAAAGATCGCCCCTCTTCCTCTGTTACCGCTGCCCAGGAGCAATGCCGGGGCCAGTCTGCTGGCTGAACTTCTAATGGGCAAGTACATGTATCATCTTCCTTTCCACAGGCAGATATCAATGTTTAAGCTTGAAGGAGTAAGAATACCGGCATCCACAATAAATGACTGGTTCTCCGGATGCAGTGATCTGCTCAGAGCATTGTATTACAGGTTAAGGGAGATGGTGCTTCAATCTGACTATATACAGATCGACGAGAGTACAGTCCCGGTAATCAACAGTGAAAAACACCGGGCAGTGAAGGCTTATCTGTGGGTGGTTCGGTCTGTAATGAAGAATCTGGTGTTTTTTCATTATGACAAAGGTTCACGTGCACAAAAAGTGGTAATAGAACTTCTCCATAATTACAAAGGCGCAGTACAGACAGACGGTTATGATGTTTATTCCATCTACGAGAACAAGAAAGGGGTATTGCTTCTTGGTTGCTGGGCACATGCCAGGCGAAAATTTAATGAGGCCCTGAAAGAGGACAAAGCCGGAGCTGAGTATGCCCTGGAACAAATCGGGCTGATCTATGGAGTGGAAAGCATGGCAGATGATCAGGATCTGGATTATGAAGCACGTGCAGAGCTTCGGTCAAGGCTTGCTTATCCAATAATGTGTGCTTTTGAAAAGTGGATTTTAAACTATATGCCCAAAGCATTAGAGGGAGGGAGAATGAGTAAAGCGTTATCCTATACCTATCTGCTCTTCCACCGCTTGTCCAGGTATCACCTTGATGGCCGGTACCGGATAGATAATAACCTCGTTGAGAATACTATTCGCCCCTTAGCGATCGGAAGAAAAAATTATATGTTCTGTGGCAATCATGATGCTGCAGAGAATGCTGCAATAATGTACTCACTTCTCGGATGCTGTGCTGCAACGGAAGTTAATCCCAGGGAGTGGCTGACAGACGTGCTGACAAGGATCCCTTATTACAATAACGATTACAGCCTTGATCTGGCAGAGCTCCTGCCTCATAACTGGAAGGCTGCCCGGGAACTCCGGAAAGCTCCAACTGAGATCCAATGATTATTGGAGATCGTTGGAAAAAGTTAAACACCCATCTGTTTTTATAAAGATTTTCAAAGAACTCCAGGAAAGTTGCACTGAAAACTAACAGCCTCAAGATAGTCGTTGGCTTAACCTATGCCAATATGCACCAGACCGGATGCTTACCCTTGAAGGTATAAAAATGGAGGAAAACGATCCAAAATTTGTAGATTATGTAGCTAAATACCCAAGTGTCTTTAATAAAGAAATATATGATAATTCGACCCTCTATGTTTTGCCTCATTCAATAATCCTCTGTTACATAGCTAATGAAGACGGAATCTTCCAGGTTGGAGACCAGATTTATAGAATTGTACATAATTACATTTATCGGACCGGAGATGAATCTAAGATAGAAATGCTTCTCCTACCGAAAGATCAGATCCCCTCCAAAGAAGTAGATATTTCAACTACTCGACCCGGACTTGAAAGCAAGAGCGATCTTGCACAGAGAACCGAATATTTCTCTAACAATTCAAAATTTAGGATAGTAAGTTCAGTAATGGCATACTCAATCACAGATCCATACCTGGGGACAGGTTGGTGGTACGATATAAGGACTAATCCTCAGAAAAGAACTTTGGGACTTTGGTTTGGGGCGCAGCTGAATACTAAATCAGCAAATGGAAATGGTTACTGGTATTTTCCAAACGATGGGGTTCAACACCTGATATATCCAGATTATGAGGAATCAACAGGAGTTACGCAACACAATATTCTCGTGTGTGGAGGGAGTCCAATAGACCTGAACACAAGCTTTTGCCCGGCCTTTAGTCGCGGAAGACTGATTGATGGCTATACACAATACATTTATATACAATGGAATGATGCTCTCTCCAACTCTCCAACCTATACCACAAGAAAGACAACGTATCTAAGCGATCCTTACTAGAATTTTCTAAACGAAATAAACAGCGTTCAGGTTGCGTTAATAACCTAAACGCTGTTTATTAACACATTACCCATGAAAAAAACTCATCTTTATTTGAGCAGCATTTTATTATTTTTTCTAGTAAAAGCTTTTCCCCAGGAAGTGAATAATCATTCCTTCCTTAAGAACCAGATCGGCATCCAGCTCAATCCCGTTATTAATGACCGTTTAACAAACATCAGCGGAACAGGATTTTTCGATGTTGTTTCAGCCGCGCGCTATGGATACAGGATCGCGAAAAATGTTACTGGCGGCGTTGAATTTTCAATCGGTTTTCCCATTGATATTAAATCACGTCCCACATTTCATTATTACAATTATTTCACATTTAATACAGGCCTTTTTGCCAGGTATTCTTTTCTCCCAGATAAGCGAATACAGGTATTTGCTGAAGCATCTCCTTTCTATTCTCACTATTGGCGGGAACAGACTTCATCAACTGACCTGACGCCGTTCACGACCAATAAAATCAGGTTCTATGTCGCCCCTGGAGTTAGTTTATTCTCGAAAAGCAGGAGAATCAGCCTCGACCTGTACTATAAACTCTCCACACAGATATTTACGACCGGTATTGAAGGAGAATTTACATATAAAGTCAGCTATAATTTCTGATGCGTTTCCTGAATTTTCCCCTTCTTCTCGTTATTGTTGCTTCTCTCGCCGCGTGTCAGAAGGTGATAGATATAGAATTGCCTCCAACTGATCCTAAAATTGTTGTAAACAGCTTTTTTACAGATAATTCCCCAATAAAGATCCATTTATCCAAGAGCATCGGAGTCCTCGAAAACACAATTCCTGAATGCACTGGTGCAACAGTAGTATTGAGAGAAAACAACATCATAATTGATACGTTGTTCTTTCAATCCGGATATTACTATTCGCACATACTGGCAGAAACAAATAAGAATTATGCTTTGGAGGTAATTGTACCTGGTATGGAGACAGTTTTTTGTGAGGATATAATTCCTGAAAAGACCCTCCTTCAAGGCTATGTTTGTACAGATTCAGTATTAATAGATGAGGATGGATTCATAATTAATGAACTAAAACTTGATTTCCAGGATTCTGCCGGGCCTTCCTTTTATGAAGTACAATTGTCTGCAAATTATATCATCGATAATAATTATACATCGATTTGGTTTATGAAAAACTCTGACCCAATAATAACCTCAACCGGGCTTCTCGATTATAATCCAAAAACTCTGATTTTCACCGATAAATTGTTTGATGGAAAACACTGCTCGGCAAAAATATATTTCGCTACACAGGCATACTCCGATTATAATCTTAAGATCACATTCAGATCAGTTTCTGAATCTTACTACAAATACAAGGAAAGACAGTATGCATATTTGTTCAGCCTGGAAAATGACATTTTCAGCGGGATGAGTGATCCAATCAACCTTTATTCAAATATTAAAGGTGGTTATGGGATTTTTGCCGGTTATTCATCAGATGAAAAAATGATTACCATTTCAGGCAAATGATAAAGAGGTTCATCATATTTCTGTCTCTTTTTACAGTGTTTACTCTCGGGTATTCTCAGAAGATCACCATTAGTGGTTATGTCACGGATGCAGCCTCAGGAGAAATAATTGCCGGTGCAACAGTAATAACTGACGATCACATGAATTATGCAATCTCAAATAGTTATGGCTATTACATTCTTACACTGAACCAATCAAAAGATTCCGTTAAAATTCAAGCCTCTTTTGTAGGCTTTTCTCCCTCATCCTTTTCCATAATACCTTATCAGAACCTGAAGGTGGATTTTGCATTAAGAAGCAGTAATATACTTGATGAGGTGTTTGTAAGCGCTGAAAAAACAGCTACATATGAAAGGAGAAAGGAAATGAGTATAGCTACTGTGCCCATATCAAAAGTTACTGCCATGCCATCTCTTGGAGGGGAATCTGACGTCTTAAAATCAATACAGCTAATGCCAGGTATCCAATCAGGTAATGAAGCATCAAGCGGCTTATATATCCGTGGTGGAAGTCCTGATCAAAACCTGATGGTAATCGACGATGTTCCGATTTATTATGTCAACCATTTGGGTGGATTTGTATCAACCTTAAATTCGGATGCGATAAACAGCATGAAGCTGGTAAAAGGTGGTTTCCCTGCTCATTACGGGAGCAGACTATCCTCGGTTGTTGATATTAAAATGAAAGAGGGAAATATGAAAGAGTTCCACGGGAACGCAATGATCGGAATGATTGCCTCAAAGATTATGATTGAAGGTCCCATTAAGAAAGACACTACTTCTTATATGATTTCGTTACGGCGATTCATGTATGATCTAATCACAAGACCATTAACAAGAACAACTTCATTTAATGGCACTTCGATCGGATACAATTTTTATGATCTGAATGCGAAGATTAATCATATTATCTCGCCAAAGGACAGGCTCTATCTGAGTTTCTATTCAGGAGGAGATAAAGTACTTACCAGGCAAAAAACTCAAACGGACTTAAACAAGATGATTCTTGAATGGGGAAATATTCTTGGAGCTTTCCGATGGAACCATCTGTATGGAGATAAACTTTTTTCTAATCTAACCTTATATTCAACCAGATATCGGCTTGCTAATGACTTCTCCAGAACTTTTACCCGCAATAACATTAAGGAAAAGACATCTACAAGCTACTGGTCGGGGATTATTGACTTATCAGTAAAAGCTGATTTCGATTATTATGTTAAACAGAATTACAAGATTAAATTTGGTGGCACTTCAATTTTCCACCATTTTAATCCTAACACAACAACTTATCATTCTGTCGAAAACAGTGCAGTTGTAGATACCAGTTTTGGCAGTAAGAAGCAGAATGGCTTCGAGAACGCAGTATATCTTGAAAATGAGATTTCAATTGGTACAAGGTTATTTACAAACATTGGTTTAAGGGTTACAAAATATCAGACACCAAACCGTAACTATGTTTCATATGAGCCTCGCTTTCTTTCAACTTTCATGATTTCCGAAAATACTCTCCTGAAAGTTTCATATTCTTCCATGAATCAATATATCCACTTACTTACAGGATCCAGTCCGAATATGCAGAATGATATCTGGGTTCCTGTAACCGATGCTGTTGCACCCTCATTGTCGAAGCAGTATGCCATCGGATTGGAAAAAACAGTTAGAGACGAGATGTATGAGATAAGTTTGGAGGGTTATTATAAAACAATGAATAACCTTATTACATACAAAGATGGTGTAGCTATTCTCTCATCTGCCTCCGACTGGCAATCCCAAGTTGAAATTAATGGTAAGGGCAAGTCTTATGGTTTGGAATTTCTTCTTCAAAAAACAAAAGGTTCGGCTACAGGATGGATAGCATATACATACTCTAAAACAACCCGACAGTTTGAGAATAAAAATAATGGGAAACCATATCCTTTCAAGTACGACAGGACACACGATATCAGCATTGTGTATCAACAAAAGATTAAGAGCAATATTCAATTTTCCGCAACATGGGTTTTTGGAACCGGCAATCCATATACACTTGCAACGGGAAAATATAAAATGATGCCTGAGGTAATCAATGAATTAATTAATGAAAGCAACTATTTAAATTATGGACAGGTATATAATGACCTGAACTCATACCGGATGCGCGCTTATCACAAGCTCGATATAGGAGTCAATTTTTACAAGAAAGTAAAACGAGGCGAAAGAATTTGGAACATAAGTATTTATAACCTCTATAACCGCCAGAACCCGTATTACTATTTTCTTGATACATCTTATCAATTTGACGAGCAAGGGAGGATAATACCAGAAGCAACCAAAACAGTATTAAAACAGCAAAGCTATTTCCCGATTATTCCTTCATTTAGTTATAGCCTAAAGTTTTAATGGCCCGACACCTCTGGCAGGCACATCCCGCAAATCAAAACAATCGAATTGAATTAATAACTTATGATTGCGTGAAGAGCCTGCCAGCACAACCCGCCTTATAATGAGACAAAGTTTTAACGAGACAGTTATCTGGCACCGTGACAGTTACAAAATTTCCCCTAAACCTAACACGGACGGTATAATTAATAAGCTTGTCATGGTTTTTGCACTTTGTTCCTGCCCCAATGACGGATTTCTGTACAATGACAAAGCCCGGCGCCACCAATCTTCGCTTCGCTGCGACGTAGTGGCGCCACGCGCAGCTGCTTTTTATGAAACCCTGTGTACCATGACTTCTTCTCTGCTCGCCCGAAACTTTGTACCGCGAAACGCGTAAAACTCAGCGGGTTTTGTACCCGGACTGCAAAAACACATGCCATACTCTCCTTGCACCGGGACAACCTTGTGGCTGAAGAACCAGGACACTACCGGATGCTTCGTCGAGTAACGCTTACTAATTATACCGCCGGGCCGTTAGCGGTAATATTAAAATACACTTTATGAATAGATTAGAATTGATAGTTATTCTTATCCTATTTGCTACTCAAACCCTAGCACAGGAGAATGACATACGAGACTTAGGCTATAAACCAAAAAATCTGGATGAAGCAATTATTCAATTGGATAAATTGTTCAGCGATTCACTAAAACAGGAAATTACTTTAATGGACGAAAATGAATTCCGAGGAAGGTCACATATGTCTATGGGATTGTGGATAAGGAACAATTGGCGGCTTTGGACGGAAGGAGAGCTTTCGCAATATTTCAATAACCTAGGCATATTTCATCCTGACGATATGTCAGGAATTATTCTTACAAGCTATTACAGACACCTTAAGAATCAAGATTATGAACTAGATAAACAGATACAGAATTATCAAGATCATTGGAAAGAGGCCAAGGAGCATGAACAAAGAATGAAGACTGATACTGCTTATTCAAATCAAATTGAAAGAGAATCCAAACTGAATTGGGTTAAAGTTCAAGAGGCAAAAATTGAAAAATTTCCACCCGGAACCAAAATTAGAGCATGGGTCAGCTATTCAATGGGTGCAGTTTCAGGAGGCAGGACTCAAATTGAAGGTGAAATAATTGAATGGAAAGATATTAATGCTAAAGTAAGGATAGATAAATTCCTCGATGAAAAGAAGAAGCAGCGTGTAGTCAGATATAATAAATTGAAAAATAATGAAATATGGGTTCACCTGTTACTCATAGAAAAGTTGAATTAATACTACCGCTAATAAATAGGACTATGAGCGGTCTGTAAGACCCAGTGATTAGTCTGTGTTGAACTACATCAGCCGGGCCACGACCTATGCACTTACTGATTGTTTTTTGTGATTTTCAGGTTATTTTTTGTCAGCTTGTTTCGTTCTCTTCATATTTTTCAGTGTGCATTTTATGAAGAAGAATGCAGGATGCCTGTTAAACTGTGCTCTTCTGACCTTATTTTGGTAATGATAGAACATACCTCTCCTGCTTTGCGCCAGAGGTCGCAAAGATTTGCTGAATCAGGAATTAATATTCTTGAAAGAGAGGAAAGGCGAACATGGTGATCGTATACGTGGCAGTTCCCTGATAGTAATCATCCTTCCTGTTTTACATACCCTGCAGAGACAGAGATCAATACCCGTGAGTCGCTCGAATCGTTGTTTTTTCGTCTCCCTAAGCGGTTTCTTTACTTCTGTTTTACTGCTTTGCCTCACAGATACAAAGCGTAAAGCCATATTGCGCTTGACAGTATGATTGTAAATTCCATAACGGCGAATTTTTACAAATCTCTTTGGCAGGATATGCATTGTAAACCTGCGCAGGAATTCAACACCATCGAGTGTGACAGGCTTTTTGATACCCCTGTCACGGTAATCTTTGGCAATGAAGGTGACTTTTCCGTTTTCTATATTCAGGATGCGTTGATTTGTAATAGCAACCCTGTGAGTATACTGACCCAGGTATTTCACAACATGTGTGGCATCTGCCATTGGTGGTTCACAGTGTACCACCCATCGGGATTTGTATGCTGCCTTTATATTGTCAGTAAACTGCGCAAGCTCATTATACTTTTTCAGCGAACGTTTAAGGCTGTCGAGGAACTTGCCTTTAAAGGTGCCACTCAGCTGATGCACGGGATAAAGGTATTTACCACAGTGTCCAATTTCTTTCCATTTTGCATCAACAGTATACCCAATAGCCGGAACAATACAATGTATATGAGGATGGAGCGACATATTCTGTCCCCATGAATGAAGTACTGCTATAGCCCCGGTTTCAGAACCAAAATGAGAGTACCCGAATGAATAGAGAGTGTTCCATACTGCTGCAAAGAGAATGTCATAATACATCCTCTGATTATGCAGACAAACGGCATTAAGCTGATGAGGAACAGTAAAAATAATATGAAAGTGTTTAACAGGAAGGGTATTTTGCATCAGGTCCTCAATCCAGAAGGCCTGTTTGGCTGCCTGGCACTTAGGACAGTGTCTGTCGCCACAGCTGTTATAACTATAGTGTACTGTACCGCAATTTTCACACACATCCTCATGTCCGCCAAGTGAAACTGTCCTGCATTCTGATATTTTACCAAGTACTTTTAGATGCAGGGGAGTGCAATTATTAGCTGCATGCAGACGGGGGCCAAAAAGCCTTACTGCATCAGCAAGCTCGAATGATGGCCTCATTTCTTATAGTTATACAGCGTATCCAGTGGACTGTGAGCTTTTATCATAGGGCATTGTGCCACATGCAGATAAAGCATAGTTGTTGTGATGTCAGCATGACCAAGAAGTTCTTTAAGAGTTACGATATTGAGTCCCTGTTCCAACAGATGAGTAGCATATGAGTGCCTTAGTGAATGCAGGTTAATATCCTTATTGATAGACGTCTTTTTCAGGTTTTCTCGCATCACCCATGAAAGACCCCGAACGCTATAGCGGCCATCTGGCTCCTTGCCATTAAATAACCATATGTGAGGGTTCTCTGCAACGAGATATTTTTTCAGACCCACAGCCATGCTCTCAGCAAGAGGAACAATACGGTCTTTTTTATACTTGCTCTGCCTTATATGAATTGCTTTCCGTTTAAAATCAACATCAGATATTTTAAGGTTTATAACTTCCTGTCCCCGCAAACCAGCCGAATAGATAAGCGTCAGTACTATTCTCTGTTTAAGCAGCGAGGGAGCGGCAAAGAGTTCTTTCAACTCCTGGCTGTTAAGTATTACCGGAAGCTTAGTTTCTTTTCTCAATGATGGCAGGGCGATAGCGTTCTTGTTCATCCCCATCAGCCGGTAGTAATAGCGAAGACCATAAACCATGTGTTTAAAGCTGCTTCGCGAGGGTGACTTCGGATCGCGTGCCAGGCCGGCAAGATATTCATTGATCTCTTCAGGGTCAATATTTTCAGGCAGCTTCCCGAAGCGAATCACGAAAAGTGCGATACGCCTGATGTAATTATTTAATGTACTTTTACTCTGTCCCCGCAGAGTGACTTGCTGGTCAAGCCTGCGAACAACATTTGCAAATTCAGGAACAAGCATAATAGCCTGTTCGATCATGGTAAAACCCGATTTCTTTCTCATAACAAGATATTTTGATGGTTAAAAAATTTCGAATTAAAGAAAGAATCGGGTATTTTTCCAGCTATCCCGCGGAGGCGGGATTTAGTTCAACAGGTCGGTATATGTCATTGGCTTTCCGCACCGCGAGAATCTTCTGGCTAAAGAGGACCGTTAGGTGGTCGGCGGTGCGGCCCGCCCCGGCTCCCGCCGGGGACTCCCTCCTGGTGTCACGCCTGCCTGGCTGACACCAGTCAGACAGGGTTTTTGCCAACGCGAGAATAAAAAAATAACATCATATCCCTGCATCGCACCACGAGTGCAAAAACACGCGCCACCGCGACTCTACGCCAACGCCACATACCGCCGAACGTTAGCGGTCATTGTAAAACGACAACCGACAACGGTATCAAACATACTAAAAATCAAATTTTATGGCACGTCCAACAACAAAGCTACAACTTATTGACCAAAGCGAAGAAAACTTTAAAAAACTCTTTGGTCTAATCAACTCATTAACAGTAGATGAGCAAGAAAAATCATTTTCGTTTGACGATAGAGATAAGAACATTAGAGATGTATTGGTACATTTATATGAATGGCACCAATTGTTGTTAAATTGGGTGAAATCAAACTCGGCAGGAAAGAAAACAAGTTTTCTGCCCGAACCATACAATTGGAAAACCTATCCGCAAATGAACGTTGAATTTTGGAAAAAACACCAAACTACGTTCTATCAACAAGCAATATTAATGCTACAAAAAAGCCACACCGAAGTCATGTCGTTGATAGATACATTTACAAACGAACAACTTTTTACTAATAAATTGTTTTCGTGGACAGGCACAACAAGTTTAGGCAGTTATTGCGTTTCGGCAACTGCAAGCCACTACGATTGGGCAATAAAGAAAATCAAAAAACACAAAAAAAGTCTGACAGATAAATAATTGCGATAAAACAGCTGTTTTCGAGCGATTTTATTTAATTTTGTGGATTATCATATTGAAATAAGGCTATGGCTAAAAACAAAATCATAAAAGTTGAGGGCAAAGAAATTACGGTTATTCTCGTCAAAGAGCAGGAATACATTTCTTTAACTGATATGCTAAAAGCCAAAGACGGCGATTTTTTTATTTCTGATTGGCTCCGAAATAGGAATACGATTGAATATCTTGGTATTTGGGAAACGGTTTACAATCCTAATTTTAATTATGGCGAATTCGCCATAATTAAAAGTCAAGCAGGGCTAAATAGCTATAAAATAAGCGTAAAAGAATGGGTAGAAAAGACAAATGCAATTGGATTGAAAGCTACCGCAGGGCGATATGGTGGAACTTACGCTCACCCCGATATTGCTTTTGAGTTTGGGATGTGGATTAGTCCGCAATTCAAAATATATCTTGTAAAAGAATTTCAACGCCTCAAAAGTGAAGAAAACGACCGTTTAAAATTAGAATGGAATTTGCAACGAACTCTTGCCAAAGTGAACTATCAAATTCATACCGATGCAATAAAAGAAAACCTTATTCCACAGGAAATTACCAAACAACAAGCGAGTTTTGTGTATGCCAACGAAGCCGATTTGTTGAATGTTGCTCTGTTTGGAATTACGGCAAAAGAATGGCGAGACAATAATCCTGACAAAACAGGAAATATACGAGATTACGCAACATTGGAACAGCTTGTGGTGTTAAGCAATATGGAGAGCGTGAACGCTTTGCTAATCAGACAAGGCTTATCACAAAGCGAAAGGCTTCTGCAATTAAACAAAGTAGCCATAACACAAATGAAATCGTTACTTGCAAGCAATACAATGAAGAAACTGAAATAGAAAGCAACGAACCGCTAACATAGGCTTTAAGAAATGGCGGGGTAAAGTGTTGTATTCAAGTTTTGTAACCCGCACAAACATTAGTGAAATGCTGAGAATTACACGCCCGCAATCCGCCACTTCTTAAAGCCTCAAACCGTTAGCGGTTATCAAGATTAAAGAGAAACGAATTATAGAAATAATTGTAACTAATCAGTTTCTGTAAAATTGGGTGTTATTAACAATTCTTCCCGTTTGAATCAACATTTTTCGTCTTTGTGCTACTCCGTTTTGCAAAAATGAACACATATGAACAATTATTATTTTAGTGTTTGATAAATAAGCGATTACGTTCTTTGATATATTGGATTTCAGGATTAGTTTCGTAGTGAAGACTATGGAAAAATCCGATAAAATCATTGACGATCTTCAGCGCATCATTTTGATGCTCTCTCGGGAGAACACTCAGATGAAAGCACGTATCGAGGTACTTGAGAGAGAGCTGTCGCGGTACAAAACCAAAAAGGACAGCAGTAACAGCTCTTTGCCACCTTCGAAAGATGATAACAGACCACTGCGTACCAGCAGTCTCAGGGAGAAAGGCGGTCGTAAAGCAGGAGGACAGCCCGGGCATGATGGCAACACTCTTAAGATGACGGATAATCCGGATGAGATTGTTGAACATCGTGCATGTTTTTGTCCTGAATGCGGGAAAGACGTGAGCAGTCAGCCTTTTGAGTATTTTGGAAAGAGACAGGTCATTGATATCCCCGTGATTAAACAGATAGTTACCGAACACCGGGTTTACAGGTGTACCTGCACTTGCGGAAAGGTTGTCGAGAGTGATTTTCCTGTCGATGTTGACAGTCCTGTTAAATATGGTAAAGGCATTGAGTCTCTCATTGGTTATCTTAGCGTAAGGCAGTACCTTCCCTTCAAAAGGCTTCAGGAAATGCTCAGTGACATATTTGCTGTTCAGATAAGTGAAGGGGGACTTCATTGTTTGTTGAAACGTCTTGCATCCAAAGGCGTTGATGCTTACGAAATGATACGGCAGAATGTATTGAGCAGCGGAGTTATTGGCACAGACGAAACGGGAGTGAAAGTCAACGGGAAAAAACATTGGTTCTGGACATGGCAAAACGACCGGGCCACCTACATTGCTGCTTCTGACAACCGGGGCACAAATACAATCAATGAAAACATGAGCGGAATCTCCGGGGAAGCTGTCCTTGTTCATGATT
The DNA here is from genome assembly GCA_040772125.1 of Bacteroidales bacterium. Taxonomy (GTDB): domain Bacteria; phylum Bacteroidota; class Bacteroidia; order Bacteroidales; family VadinHA17; genus LD21. Next base: position 419,417 of record JAXGYS010000005.1, on the reverse strand, counting down.
GCTGGAAGGCTCACTTTCAAACCCCGGTAGGCAGTCATCAGCTTTGCACGGCTCATCTGGAACGTGAGACCAAATACCTTGAGGAGCGTTACAAAGAGGACTGGCCGGTCAGATTTCGGACCATGCTCAAAAAAGCACATGAGCTTAAAAAACAACTTACGCCTCCGCTCTATTATTATCCGAACCAACTTCGAGCTGACCTGGAAAATGAGCTGGAGGGTCTCTTGCATGAATCTTTGGACCCAAGGCACAAAGAGATGATATCTTTTCAGAAGAGAATTACAAAATACCGTGATCATGTCTTCACCTTTCTTTATCATCCTGATGTACCTGCAAATAATAATGCTTCGGAAAGAGCCATACGCAATGTCAAGGTCAAACAAAAAATATCCGGACAGTTCAAAATACTGAGTGCTGCTGAAAACTTCGCCATCCTGAGATCCATAATCGATACTGCCATAAAAAATAAACAAAATGTGGTTGGAGCATTAAGTGTCATCGCTGCCTATAAAAGGAACTGATTCATTCTATTCTTATTAACTTTAGGCACTCCAAACTCTAGGCACTGTGATTAGTTACAAATAATTTAAACAGAAATTAATATGGATAAAAAAGTAAAATGGTTTCAATTTTTAGTTTTATTGACTTTTGTAGTATTTTCAAACAATAAAATATACGCACAAAAGGAGATTACAGCAGTATTGCCAACTGATGGAGCAAGTAATATAAATATTGGTATTTTAAAATGGTCAGCACAAGAAGGAATGAAATACGACTTGTATTTTGGACTTTCAGCAAATCCGGAACTTTTTAAATCTGATTTAGATACAATGGAACTAAAACCAATAATATTGGAACTAAATAAAAAATATTATTGGAAAATTGTAGAGAAAAAAGAAGGAAAAGTAATCAGAACATCTAAAATATTCACTTTTTCAACATTGCCCATAACTCTCAACCCGACAGTTGAATACAAATCATTTGTCGATTTAAGAGATTACAAAGTATATTGGACAATGACAGTCGGCAATAAAGAATGGTTTGTGCAAAACCTTGATTATGATTTACCAAATAATTCATGGTATCACAATAATTTCGAAACCAATAAAATTTACGGAAAATTATATTTAGGACAATCCTTAACGGCAAATCCTGATGATATTTGCCCCGAGGGTTGGCATATCCCGACACAACAGGAATGGACTGATTTAATAAACGCATTTGGCGGAATAAAAACAGCAGGTTCATCACTCAAAGAGAAATCCGATTTATATTGGAGAACCAGTAATTATACACGAACCAATAACAGCGGATTTACAATTTTGCCGGCAGGAAGTAGAGATAGTAAACCTTCCTTTTCAAATTTAGGCAAATACACATTTTTCTGGACATCAACACCAAATCCTAAAATTCTAAACAGTTTTTATACTGTTAATTTAGGATTTATGCGAGATAACATAATCCTTGATGCAGGAGACCCTGCTTGGAGTTATTCTATCAGATGTGTAAGAGATAAATAATTTAAAATTGGTTAAACTATTAAACAAAGAAAGTAAAAATGAAAAAAGGATTAATAATTTGTTTCGTATTTTTTAGTATTAATTTTTTGTTGAGTTGTGGACAAAAACAGACTTCACAAGCCCAAACAATATCAATAAATGATACCGCAAATAACAAACAAGTTGATGATAAATCAGTTAATACAAAAAATTCTGACATTTATGTTTCTTACAATGGAACAGCAACCGATGACGGCAATATTACAGGCAAAAATACAAATGATGAATTCCATTTATTTATGAAAAACGATAAACAGAACATTGTTTATGTTATTTCACGATTAAATTATGGATTATGGTCATCAAAAAAAATTATGCCGTCACAATTAAAACCAATGACACAAACATATAAAGTAGATATTGCTTTATCAAAAAAATTGGATAGTAGTGATAATACAGTAGAATACTATGAAATAATTAAATTGAATAGTATGATAGAAACAGATGAGATTGATTAGTGTTAAATACTTAACATTGATAACGAAATTATTAACGAATGACAAAACCGCTAACATACAATATGCGATAATTGCGGGCTTTTGTGGTAGACTTAAACATTGTGCAAGAAAGAAACATTTGTGCAATTTTGAAACGATAGTGCCTTGAAATCCTGCAACATACGCATATTGTTTTTCGTTATGCAGCATGCTAAAACAACCGTAACCAATTGAATATAGAAATGAACCCGATCTTAACTGGAATACTCCTTGGAATTGTGGCTGGAATCATTGATGTTATTCCGATGATCATTAAAAAGCTAACCTGGGATGCTAATATCTCAGCATTTACAATGTGGATCGTAGTGGGATTCTTTATCTCAGCAATTGATATAAACATTCAACCGATAGTTGAAGGCATCTTAATTGCTCTTCTCACCCTAATGCCTTGTGCTATATTAATAGGGTGGAAAGAACCAAAATCACTCATACCTATTCTAGTCATGACGATACTATTGGGTGGATTACTTGGTTGGTTAATACCAATAATCGCCAATTAGAAGTAGCAAAATAGCACGACTGCATAACAGGTCGGTATATGCAATTGGCTTCCGCACCGCGAGAACTTTCTGGCCAAAGAGGACTGTTTAGTGGTCGGCGGTGCGGCCCGCCCCGGCTCCCGCCGGGGACCCCCTCCTGGTGTCACGGTTTTTGCCAACGCGAGAATAATGTAATTACCGCATAACCCTGCATCGCACCACGAGTGCAAAAACACGCGCCACCGCGACTCTGCGCCAACTGCACATACCGCCGAACGTTGTGTGCAATGGTAAAAAGACAACGGTGCAACAAGAAACGAATGTGTGAAAACAGAAAAAACTTGCTTAAAAATGACATTAAAGAATGACTAAGTCAGAAAAAATAAGAATCAAAACTATGCAAATTGACAACGCATTTCTAAGAGTTTATATAAATGACTTTGTCAAAAAATTTCGCGACTACAATACAGATGAATTTGTTGTTGCTATAACAGGACTTAGAAAGTTTATTCCAAAAGACGACAAGGTTTTAGTTAGCTTGATTGAAGAACTCAAACAGAACAAGTTTACCATAGAAAATGAAGGCAGCCAAGAAAGTATAAATGAAATCGACATTACTTGCAAAAACATAACAAAGAATACTTCGCACAAATTTAAATATGAAATCCAAAACTTGCCTGCGATTGTTGAAATTTCAAGTAAAACCGACATACCTGTTGTCGGAATAATCATAACCAAGATAGTTGCTCAAATAATTAGTAAGACAAAAATAATATATAAAGCAATTGCGCTTGATTTAGACGATACTTTATGGAATGGTACCCTTTCCGAGGTCGGAATAGATAAAATAAAAGAAAATTTACAATCTGAACAAGGTGCTGCTTTTATCTCATTTATGAAATTTGTTAAATCGTTGGCGAATGAATTAGGCATTTTTATTACAATTTGTTCAAGAAATGATTCCAAAATTGTTGAATCAACAATAGAAGAATTGGACGACAACATTTTTCCTTTAAAAAATCAGATAGATTATATAATTTCAAATAATAACGACAAGAGTGAAAACATTAGAAAAATAGCGGAACAACTCTCCATTTTGCCAAATTCAATCGTATTTATTGACGATAATCAAATAGTTAGAGATGAGGTGAAACTTCAATTACCAGAAGTGTTTGTCCCCGAATGGACAAATCATAGCGAATTAGTAACTCAACTAATTGCCGGATGCATATTTGAAAGAGTTGAGTTGTCATTAAATTCACAGAATAGAAGAAAACAATATAAAATAATTCAAACAGAACGTACTCAAAACTATTTGCCTAAACTATTTGTCAAAGTAATCAACGACAACAAACATACTGAATCCATTAAATTATACACTAAATCAAACCAATTCAAATTCTCAAGAAATGATGATAAGTTTGAAGCCGATGCAAAATCGTTATATTTTGAAATATGTAGAGAAAATGGTGAAAATTTGGGAATTTGTTCCGCAATAACCTATACCAACTCAAACGACACTTTTTATATTCATAACTGGGCAATTAGTTGTAGATATTTTGAAATTGGACTTGAAGAGTTTATTTTGATGTACATTCAAAAAATTGCAATTGCAAGTAAGATTTTTATTAATTATCAGCATTCTGAATACAACCAAAAAGTTAGAGAACTACTTGATAAATACTCGGTTGCTTTTAAGAATAACGACAAGAATGATAAAATTGAAATGATAATTTCAAATGAGATTGAAGATAAAATGAACAATAACACAAACTTGAGAGAACTATAAAATGGAAAGACGAAAATTATACACACTGGGCTATACTTTATTTCAAAATGGACCTGTGATTGACATTGAAAAAATGCTCAAAACATTAAAAGAATTTAATGTTACTCATTTGATTGATGTTCGCTCTATGCCTTATTCCAAGCAGTATCCACAATGCAATGCCGACAATTTAAAAGTTGCAAGTAAACATTTTTCCATTTCATATGGTCATATGCCAGAATTGGGAGCAAAAGCAAGTCCAACGCAGGATGTTTTCTCTAAAGCTACTGATATATTTTTTGAAAGCATATTTCCTATTTCTAAAAGCAACCGACCAGAAGATACCGAACTTTATGCTGATGATGAGATAGTTGATTTTCAAAAATTTAGAAAAGATGAATATTTTTCCGATGGAATAAAAAGAATAGAAACAGCGTACGATAATAATTACACACTTGCCCTTATGTGCAGCGAGAAAAGACCAATTGACTGTCATAGGTATTTTTTAGTAAGCAAAAAAATTGAACAAAAGTTTGGAGAATGGTTAGATATAGAACATATTATTAAAAATCACAATGGTAATATTGAAACTGTCTCTAATGAAAATCTAAATAAACAGTTATCGGAAATAGTATTAAATAAATCTGAAATTAAAAAAATAGATGTTTTAAATTCCTCAATTTTTGAACCAGCGAAAATTGATAATTATTTTGGAAAAACTCAACAAGAAAAGTTAAATGACTTCTGTGACCGTTACTGGAATTTAATGCACGGATGGAAAAAAGCAAAAAACACTAACAATCAAAAATTCGAAGAATATGATTAATTTATTTAACATTGGTTTTACTCAGAAAACAGCAGAAGAGTTTTTTGGGATTTTGAAAAAAAATAAAATTGATTGTCTGGTTGACATTCGTTTAAATCCTAACGGACAACTGTCACGCTTTGCCTTTGAAAAGGATTTGCCTTTCTTTTTGGATAAATTAGCTGACGGTTGCAAATATGTTCATAGAGTTGACTTAGCACCACAAAATGAATTGTTAAAAGAAGTAAGAACAAAAGGTTCTGCTATGAGCAAAGATTATAAATTATTTGAAAAAGAGTTTAATCAATACTTAGAAAAAAAATCAAAAATTGGAAATTTTGTGGAACAGTTTAAAAAATATCAAAATGTTGTTCTTCTTTGCTCAGAACATACAACAGAAAAATGCCACAGAAGATTAGTTAGTAATATGTTACTTAACAAATTTGGTGAGCATATTAAATTTGGAGGAAATTTGTAATGAAAAAAAGAGTCTTGTTACTTGCTGTCAGTTGTAAGACAGGCGGTTTATGTCCTGGTGGACTTGATTTAGATAATCCACAAAAATGGATTCGAATTGTAAAAGATGATGGTCAGGCGGGTGCTGTTCAAGGTATTGATATTGATTTTGCTGAACCATTAGATATTATTGAATTTGAAGGTCTTCCAATGCCGCAAGGTAAGCAACAGGAAAATTGGGTTATTATTAATAATTCTTGCAAGAAAAAAGGTAAAGGACACTTAAAAAATGGAGACGGCACAGACAAGGAGATTCTTGATTGGTCATTTCAAAAATATGCTTATCATGGTTATTGGAATAATTATAAATCTTATTTAAATGAAGAAGAATTCGAAAATATAACAGAACCATCAGAATCAATATTGAAAGTTTCAAATGTGCGTATCTATAAAAACGATTACAAAAGAGCAAAAATTGACTTTGATTGGAGTGGTGCTAAATACCGATTATTGGGTGTTTCCATGACAGACCAGAATTTTTATGATAGAATAGACAATGCCGAAGTTACTTTTGATAATGCATACATTATAATATCTATTCCAAAAGCAATAGATGATTGGGCAAATCCAGATACAGGCGAAAAACGAGCATATAAATTTGTAAGTAAGATTTTTGAAATATAATATGACAAATAACCACAGCACACAATAAATAGGACTATGAGCGGTCTGTAAGACCCAGTGATTAGTCTGTGTTGAACTACATCAGCCGGGCCACGACCTATGCACTTACTGATTGTTTTTTGTGATTTTCAGGTTATTTTTTGTCAGCTTGTTTCGTTCTCTTCATATTTTTCAGTGTGCATTTTATGAAGAAGAATGCAGGATGCCTGTTAAACTGTGCTCTTCTGACCTTATTTTGGTAATGATAGAACATACCTCTCCTGCTTTGCGCCAGAGGTCGCAAAGATTTGCTGAATCAGGAATTAATATTCTTGAAAGAGAGGAAAGGCGAACATGGTGATCGTATACGTGGCAGTTCCCTGATAGTAATCATCCTTCCTGTTTTACATACCCTGCAGAGACAGAGATCAATACCCGTGAGTCGCTCGAATCGTTGTTTTTTCGTCTCCCTAAGCGGTTTCTTTACTTCTGTTTTACTGCTTTGCCTCACAGATACAAAGCGTAAAGCCATATTGCGCTTGACAGTATGATTGTAAATTCCATAACGGCGAATTTTTACAAATCTCTTTGGCAGGATATGCATTGTAAACCTGCGCAGGAATTCAACACCATCGAGTGTGACAGGCTTTTTGATACCCCTGTCACGGTAATCTTTGGCAATGAAGGTGACTTTTCCGTTTTCTATATTCAGGATGCGTTGATTTGTAATAGCAACCCTGTGAGTATACTGACCCAGGTATTTCACAACATGTGTGGCATCTGCCATTGGTGGTTCACAGTGTACCACCCATCGGGATTTGTATGCTGCCTTTATATTGTCAGTAAACTGCGCAAGCTCATTATACTTTTTCAGCGAACGTTTAAGGCTGTCGAGGAACTTGCCTTTAAAGGTGCCACTCAGCTGATGCACGGGATAAAGGTATTTACCACAGTGTCCAATTTCTTTCCATTTTGCATCAACAGTATACCCAATAGCCGGAACAATACAATGTATATGAGGATGGAGCGACATATTCTGTCCCCATGAATGAAGTACTGCTATAGCCCCGGTTTCAGAACCAAAATGAGAGTACCCGAATGAATAGAGAGTGTTCCATACTGCTGCAAAGAGAATGTCATAATACATCCTCTGATTATGCAGACAAACGGCATTAAGCTGATGAGGAACAGTAAAAATAATATGAAAGTGTTTAACAGGAAGGGTATTTTGCATCAGGTCCTCAATCCAGAAGGCCTGTTTGGCTGCCTGGCACTTAGGACAGTGTCTGTCGCCACAGCTGTTATAACTATAGTGTACTGTACCGCAATTTTCACACACATCCTCATGTCCGCCAAGTGAAACTGTCCTGCATTCTGATATTTTACCAAGTACTTTTAGATGCAGGGGAGTGCAATTATTAGCTGCATGCAGACGGGGGCCAAAAAGCCTTACTGCATCAGCAAGCTCGAATGATGGCCTCATTTCTTATAGTTATACAGCGTATCCAGTGGACTGTGAGCTTTTATCATAGGGCATTGTGCCACATGCAGATAAAGCATAGTTGTTGTGATGTCAGCATGACCAAGAAGTTCTTTAAGAGTTACGATATTGAGTCCCTGTTCCAACAGATGAGTAGCATATGAGTGCCTTAGTGAATGCAGGTTAATATCCTTATTGATAGACGTCTTTTTCAGGTTTTCTCGCATCACCCATGAAAGACCCCGAACGCTATAGCGGCCATCTGGCTCCTTGCCATTAAATAACCATATGTGAGGGTTCTCTGCAACGAGATATTTTTTCAGACCCACAGCCATGCTCTCAGCAAGAGGAACAATACGGTCTTTTTTATACTTGCTCTGCCTTATATGAATTGCTTTCCGTTTAAAATCAACATCAGATATTTTAAGGTTTATAACTTCCTGTCCCCGCAAACCAGCCGAATAGATAAGCGTCAGTACTATTCTCTGTTTAAGCAGCGAGGGAGCGGCAAAGAGTTCTTTCAACTCCTGGCTGTTAAGTATTACCGGAAGCTTAGTTTCTTTTCTCAATGATGGCAGGGCGATAGCGTTCTTGTTCATCCCCATCAGCCGGTAGTAATAGCGAAGACCATAAACCATGTGTTTAAAGCTGCTTCGCGAGGGTGACTTCGGATCGCGTGCCAGGCCGGCAAGATATTCATTGATCTCTTCAGGGTCAATATTTTCAGGCAGCTTCCCGAAGCGAATCACGAAAAGTGCGATACGCCTGATGTAATTATTTAATGTACTTTTACTCTGTCCCCGCAGAGTGACTTGCTGGTCAAGCCTGCGAACAACATTTGCAAATTCAGGAACAAGCATAATAGCCTGTTCGATCATGGTAAAACCCGATTTCTTTCTCATAACAAGATATTTTGATGGTTAAAAAATTTCGAATTAAAGAAAGAATCGGGTATTTTTCCAGCTATCCCGCGGAGGCGGGATTTAGTTCAACATCGTGTATAAAACATTTGGCAGTCAGTGGTTTATCAAGCGTTTCAGCTCGTATCAAAAGTAGTTGTAACTTGATAAGAAATCGCTTTGAAATGCCAAACGTTTCATACACGCAACCGTTAGCGTTCATTTAGAGCACTTTACGCGAATTCTAATAAGTTCTGAAACATATTTAGTAATAAGACAATATTATATCACTTGAAAGATCAGTTTTAGTAAAAAAAGAGAGTAATCATCAGAATAATTTCAAAATTGTTGCATAGGAGTATGATTACTAATCTTTAATAATAACTTTAAGACTAAAATAATATTTAGATATTCAATTTATGAGGAAATTAATATTCTTTATAATCCTTCTCTTAGTTTCTAACTCTCTGTTAAATGCTCAAGTAAGAATTAAAATGCAAAGGGAGAATGGAGTTTATATGACTCCTTGCCTCGTAAATGGTCTCCGTTTAAGATTTATTTTTGATACCGGGGCAAGTAATGTTTCAATTTCCTTATCTGAAGCCGCATTTATGCTTAAAAATGGATACTTGCAAGAATCTGATATAATAGGATCTTCTCGATCACAAATTGCTAATGGAGATATTGTTGAAAATACCAAGGTGAATCTTAAGGTTTTAGAAATTGGAGGATTGAGGGTTTATAATGTTGAAGCAGTAGTAATCCATGATCTTTCAGCGCCTCTATTGTTAGGTCAATCTGCAATAGAAAAATTAGGCAAAATTCAATTGGAGAATAATGAGTTAGTAATAATGGATGTAAACTCATCAGGTCCAAATGCAAACTGTATAGCCGCAAAAGTACTAATTGAGGAGGCAAAAAAATATTATTTTAACAACCTATACGCCTTATCTGCAGACACATACCAAAAGGCTTATAATTTGTGTCCCGATTCAGTAGATTGTTGGAATATTTATCTTATGGGCAATGCGTATTATCGAATTGATAGTTATGAACTATGTCTTAAATATTTGGAAAAAGCCGCATATTGTTCAAATGATAAAGAAACTTTGTACTGGGTATATTATAATATGGGTATAGCAAACAGGGAAATTAATGACTTCTACAATGCACTTGTTTGTTTAGAAAAAAGTCTGTTATATACAAAAGATGATCAAGACATTGCAGCCTCATATTCATCAATGGCCGTTGTGAAATTTTATGAAAATAAATATAATGAAGCAATTACCTTTTTTGAAGAAAGTACAAAATCAAGATTAAATTACCTTTCTGTAACTATTGAGGATGTAATGAGAGGAGATGTAAGTGATCAAGATCTTGGGGAATCGATTTGGAACGCAAGAATATGTTACGAAAAGCTTGGAACTTATAAAAATACAGACTCTTTTGCTGCAGCCTCAGCTTTATGCGGTTATCAAGAGGCTATTGGTTACTGCAATAAATATGGCATTAATTATAAGAATTTTACAAAGAAGTAACATGGAATTCCCAACTTTGTTTGGTTCAGTAATCACCTCCGCTTCAATATTGGTAAGTGTTGGCCTAGGGTTTTTAATTTTTGAATATACAAGATATCAGAATCGAAAGATAGATTTTCTATACCAGATGAGATCATTTTATCCCAAATTTGATGCATTCCGTGAACTTATTTATCAAGTTTTTCAAACAGATTTGTGGAAAAACAAGGATGTTGTAAAAAAATATAAAGCATCTGTTCAGAAATGCAATGAAGGTGAGATAAAAGAACTTATCAAAGAAAATGAATTCCTTAAATTATATAGAAGTTATCTGTACATAAGCGATAAATACAGCAAAGAAGTTTTTTCAGAAGCTAAAAGTATTTATTCATATAAAGAATTAAATATTTATAAAAAAAATGCTAATTACATTTGGTATGCAATTAATTGTCGTACAGACTTTAAAATAGAAATGAATGACAATTGTTTTAAGGATATTGATGATTTTACATTAAAAAAGATGAAAAAAAATATAAACAAAATTGGAACCGGAATAACATATAATAACATTACTTTAGATTTGATTGCGGACATTTCAGGAGAAATAGAAGTGACTGTTATCAATCCTCTGGCCGATCTAACTTATTCATATGAACAACCAATAGACCCTATAATAAAAAAACTATTTGCCATCTTAGCTTTAGTATTAATTTTTGGTGTAATTTTCCCATTAATATTTTTGCTAATATCCTCTACGATAACATTATATGTAGCGATTACTGCAGTTTCAGTAATGATAATTTGCCTACTATTAATGGTTTTTCTAACTGGAGAATATTTGGGGATTATTCCTTGATAATTTTAACATAAAACGAAACGCTAACACGGACAATATGGGTAAGTTGTTTGTCACGGTTTTTGCTTTTGCTCCTACATCAAAGACAAATTTGTAATGGTTCGTAAGCATCCGGGGAAGGGCATATTTTGTTGACTCCGGGGGTGGATTAACTTTCATCGCAAAAAAGCGATGTTAAACAGTTCAAAGATGACAGTTCTTCTGGAACGGAAGAAGGAGTCTGGATTAAGCGTCAAAAGCTTTTGTTCTAACGAAGGTATAGCACCATCTACATTCTATTACTGGCAGAAGAAGCTCCGTAAGGATACCGGCAGCGGGCGGTTTATACCACTACTTGTCAGGGCTGCGGGATCAGCCTCCTGCCCGGCCTCAGTTCATCAACCTGTGCCTGACATGGAAAATACACCTCTGGAAATCGCCTATCCAAACGGAACAACCCTAAGAATAAGACAAACCCTGGATCTGGCAGGGCTGCGTTCCCTTGTATCCCTGTTAGACTGAGTTTATGTTCCATCTTCACGCTTCACTGCGGTATTACCTGTATCCACTTCCGGTAGATATGCGCAAAAGTTTTTACACCCTGAGTGGTGTTGTCAACTCGCTGATGAATCAGAATGTTCGCGACGGAGGGGTATTTATCTTCATGAACCGCCACCAGAATGTGATGAAAATCCTGCATATGGAATATGCCGGGCTTGTAATCTATCATAAGAGATTAGAATCAGGCCGGTTTAAGCTGCCGGCTTTTGATGAAAATACCACCTCGATAGACATAAACTGGCAGGATCTGATGACTATGGTTCAAAGTGTAAAAATGAGAAGTTTAAAACCGTATAAAATTGTTAATAAAAAACTGTTATTCAGTTAGTTATTAACATTGTGTCAGTTTGTTGCCACGTTTTGTTTTGTTATATTTGACACAGACAAAACGCCGAAAGAACTGTGGAGAATAAAGCTGATAAAGATACATTACTGGAGGCCCTGCTTCTAGAGCGTGATGAGCTTTATCAGGAGCTTTCCAAATTACGCCAGCTTGATAAAGGGGCACTTGCCAAGGCTGAAAAGGAGATTGCACATTATAAAGAAGTTGTAGAGGAGAAAGACCGTTTAATCAAGAAGTTGACCGACCAGCTGGCATGGTTCAGGCGGAAGTTCTGGAAATCATCAAGTGAAAAGTATATACCTGCTGACCCGGCACAGCGAAAGATAGATTTTGATGGGTTGGAGATACTACCGGAAGAAGAAGCAGTAATCAGCGAGGCATCCCGTGAAATAATCACTTACAAGCGCAAAAATCCGGAAAATGACAAAAAGCAGCCTTTACGTTTACCTCTTCCGGAGGATCTTCGCCGTGAGGTAGAAGTCATCGAACCTGAAGGAATAGACGATAACTGGATACGTATCGGCGAAGAGATAACAGAGCAGCTGGAAAATAAGCCCGGTGAGGTGTTTGTCCGGCGTATCATCCGCCCGAAATATGCATTGAAAAAAGATTTACAGCTGCAGCAGGAAACGGGTACAGATGAGAGCCTGAATAAAGTTGTAAAGATCGCCCCTCTTCCTCTGTTACCGCTGCCCAGGAGCAATGCCGGGGCCAGTCTGCTGGCTGAACTTCTAATGGGCAAGTACATGTATCATCTTCCTTTCCACAGGCAGATATCAATGTTTAAGCTTGAAGGAGTAAGAATACCGGCATCCACAATAAATGACTGGTTCTCCGGATGCAGTGATCTGCTCAGAGCATTGTATTACAGGTTAAGGGAGATGGTGCTTCAATCTGACTATATACAGATCGACGAGAGTACAGTCCCGGTAATCAACAGTGAAAAACACCGGGCAGTGAAGGCTTATCTGTGGGTGGTTCGGTCTGTAATGAAGAATCTGGTGTTTTTTCATTATGACAAAGGTTCACGTGCACAAAAAGTGGTAATAGAACTTCTCCATAATTACAAAGGCGCAGTACAGACAGACGGTTATGATGTTTATTCCATCTACGAGAACAAGAAAGGGGTATTGCTTCTTGGTTGCTGGGCACATGCCAGGCGAAAATTTAATGAGGCCCTGAAAGAGGACAAAGCCGGAGCTGAGTATGCCCTGGAACAAATCGGGCTGATCTATGGAGTGGAAAGCATGGCAGATGATCAGGATCTGGATTATGAAGCACGTGCAGAGCTTCGGTCAAGGCTTGCTTATCCAATAATGTGTGCTTTTGAAAAGTGGATTTTAAACTATATGCCCAAAGCATTAGAGGGAGGGAGAATGAGTAAAGCGTTATCCTATACCTATCTGCTCTTCCACCGCTTGTCCAGGTATCACCTTGATGGCCGGTACCGGATAGATAATAACCTCGTTGAGAATACTATTCGCCCCTTAGCGATCGGAAGAAAAAATTATATGTTCTGTGGCAATCATGATGCTGCAGAGAATGCTGCAATAATGTACTCACTTCTCGGATGCTGTGCTGCAACGGAAGTTAATCCCAGGGAGTGGCTGACAGACGTGCTGACAAGGATCCCTTATTACAATAACGATTACAGCCTTGATCTGGCAGAGCTCCTGCCTCATAACTGGAAGGCTGCCCGGGAACTCCGGAAAGCTCCAACTGAGATCCAATGATTATTGGAGATCGTTGGAAAAAGTTAAACACCCATCTGATTTTATAAAGATTTTCAAAGAACTCCAGGAAAGTTGCACTGAAAACTAACAGCCTCAAGATAGTCGTTGGCTTAACCTATGCCAATATGCACCAGACCGGATGCTTACTGTGAAACTTGATATTTCATTTCAGTAGTGTCCGGTTAAAAATACACGAATCCCCATATATGGCTGTTAATGTGGCAGATATAGCTCATTGAGCATTTTTCGATTTGAAATGAAAATCTCACAGATACAACACTGAAGCGAAAATGAAGAATTCCATATCTCATAAAATCTGCGTTTTACAATTCTGGACGTTGGATGTTTTTTCATGAACAAATCAATTTTTTGCTTAACCGGACAGTAGTGATTTCATTTATTAGAAAAGTGTCAAAAGATGTTAGTGATTATGATTCAAAACTAAAGGAGCTTAAACTTAAAGAGACTCAATATAAAGAGCTATTAAAGGAAAGAATGAAGCTTTTAAATGAACGACAGAACAACTTAGATGAATTATTTAATGAAAGATATAAGTTTATTTATGCAGTAAATAAGAATTTAAAAGGGTCGGTTGTCGATTATGAGGTAGAACTGAGAATTGAGAAACAAAACCTATCACCTGAATTGGCTGATATTATTAAAACCGTAATGGGATTCAGAACTGTACAAGTATCGAAAGCTGAACTAATTGTGGAAAACATCACGTATTTTGACCTAATAAAGGCATTACATAAAAATGACCATACAATATTCCTAAGTTTAAAATATCCGAATGGTCAACAAGTTTTCTCCGATGAAGATTGTGTTGATCTAAAAAACAGATTAAAAAATCTATCAATTCTGGGTCAAATAGAGAGAGTGGCCATAAAGGATAAACCATTAATAAAAATTAAGAAAGTTGTTGCAAACACCGATGGAACTACTAGCATTTTAGAAAGGGATTTCTCAAAACTATCTATGGGACAGCAACAGTCGATACTGCTTACGTTGCTCTTATATTCAAAAAGAAATTGTCCCCTAATCATTGATCAACCTGAAGATAACCTGGATAGTGAATTCATTTACAAAACTTTAGTTAAAAACTTGAAAAGAATTAAAGAACATCGCCAAGTTATTATAGCTACCCATAACGCAAACATAGCTGTCCTCGGTGATTCCGAATTAATTATTCCATTAAAAAGCACCAATGAAAAAACATCAATAATTGACAAGGGGTCTATTGATAATCCAAGGACTAATAAAATTGCCTGTAATATTCTGGAAGGAGGAGAGACTGCATTCAAAAAGAGGCAATTAATATATAATCTTTAAAAAAGTTAGGTAGCAAAAAACAGGTCAGCTGCAATTCATGCCGCAGGATAACATTATAAATATTGACGTATTTTTCCTAAGAAAAACCATGAACATTAACTAAATTTGAGGTTTTAAAGATATCCCATAATGAAGAAAGTAAAAGAGCCACTTTTTGATATTATAAAACCAAACATAAACCATCAAATTATTGAGGGAGACAGCCTTATTGTCCTTAAATCATTCGAAGAAGGGAAATTTGATCTTATAATTACATCACCTCCATATAATATTGGAAAATCCTATGAAACTAAGACCAGTATTGAGGAGTATCTCTCTACTCAGGAATCAATTATAAATGAGCTTGTTCGGACCCTATCCGATCGAGGCAGTCTATGTTGGCAAGTAGGAAATTACGTTGAAAAGGGTGAGGTATTCCCCTTGGATATATATTACTATCAGATTTTTAAAAAGCATGGGTTAAAGCTTAGAAATAGAATCATTTGGCACTTTGGACACGGTCTTCATGCTAGTAACAGATTCAGTGGAAGGTATGAAACCATATTATGGTTCACTAAAACAGATGATTACATTTTCAATCTTGACGATGTAAGAGTACCCTCAAAATATCCAGGTAAACTACACTTTAAAGGACCAAAAAGAGGATTGCCTTCAGGTAATCCACTTGGGAAAAACCCAAGCGACATATGGGAAGTACTCGTGAACGATTGGGAAACTGCAATGTGGAATATCCCAAATGTAAAATCAAATCATCCTGAGAAAACAATACATCAGTGCCAATTCCCAATTGAACTTGTAGAAAGATGTGTACTTGCACTAACGGAAGAGGATAGCTGGATACTTGACCCATTTTCCGGGGTTGGTTCTACAATAATTGCCTCCCTAAAGAACAATCGTAATGCAATAGGGATTGAAAAAGAAAGTGAATATTGCAAAATAGCAAGTAATAGAGTAAAGGAATTGAAGGATGGTAATCTTAAATTCAGGCCAATCGATAAACCAATACACAAACCCACAGGAACTGAGAAAGTTTCACAGGTTCCTAATGAATGGAAGGAAATAAATAGACAATTGGATATCTCTCTTGATTCAAAAGTTAAATATGAGAATAGCTCAAAAGTACTCGCATCTAAACGGTGAGGAATACCTCATAGTTCACCATTCGCAACTATATCAAGAAATAACAGATGTTATTAGGGATATTGACGCTACACACTTTCTTACAAAAGAAAGTAAGGAAAAAACCATGACAGGGAAAATGCTATATAGCCCAATTGATCTAAACAAAGCTTTTGATGACCGATTTAACAGTAGGGGCTGGAGTGAGAGAAGGTATAAATACTACGTTACAACAGATCAAAAAATATTGCCTGAATTACTAACTCTTCCATATAAAGAGCAAAAGGATTTACTGATTGCAAAAGGGACTCCTGATCCGATATCATCATATAAACAAACTGATTTCGTAAAAGACCTGGTTGCAGTCGAAGTACAGTTCGGCAAATATGCCTTCGTCGCATTTGATTTATTTGTGAAGCATCTGCTATTCTATTCAGGAGGAATAATTAACCTTGGAGTTGAAATATTGCCGACAAAGAGAATGCAATCTAACATGAGTAGCGGAGTCGCTTATTATGAGGGTGAAGTGTACAACGTACTGCGGCACGGAAGAAATAACCCCCCTGTACCTTTATTAATTCTTGGGATAGAGCCTTAAATATTAGTACTGTAGCTAACACGGACGGTGCTATGAAAAGCAATCGCCCCTGGTGAGCAAAGTTAAATAATATTCTTCCCCTATAAACTTCTTAAAAAAATCCTATAAAATCAGGCTGCTATATGCGATCTTCATGTTCACGGAGTCGCAATCACTTGTTATCTTTTTCAGGTAAGGGTGCGCAGGCTATGGTGTGTAATCAAATCATAATGTTACAGTCCGTGTTGAGCGCTATCCCTGACATTCTGAGATCTTATGGATTTAATTCAATTATGCTACACCTGTAACATATGTAAGCATCCGGGGAAGGGCATATTTTGTTGACTCCGGGGGTGGATTAACTTTCGTCGCAAAAAAGCGATGTTAAACAGTTCAAAGATGACAGTTCTTCTGGAACGGAAGAAGGAGTCTGGATTAAGCGTCAAAAGCTTTTGTTCTAACGAAGGTATAGCACCATCTACATTCTATTACTGGCAGAAGAAGCTCCGTAAGGATACCGGCAGCGGGCGGTTTATACCACTACTTGTCAGGGCTGCGGGATCAGCCTCCTGCCCGGCCTCAGTTCATCAACCTGTGCCTGACATGGAAAATACACCTCTGGAAATCGCCTATCCAAACGGAACAACCCTAAGAATAAGACAAACCCTGGATCTGGCAGGGCTGCGTTCCCTTGTATCCCTGTTAGACTGAGTTTATGTTCCATCTTCACGCTTCACTGCGGTATTACCTGTATCCACTTCCGGTAGATATGCGCAAAAGTTTTTACACCCTGAGTGGTGTTGTCAACTCGCTGATGAATCAGAATGTTCGCGACGGAGGGGTATTTATCTTCATGAACCGCCACCAGAATGTGATGAAAATCCTGCATATGGAATATGCCGGGCTTGTAATCTATCATAAGAGATTAGAATCAGGCCGGTTTAAGCTGCCGGCTTTTGATGAAAATACCACCTCGATAGACATAAACTGGCAGGATCTGATGACTATGGTTCAAAGTGTAAAAATGAGAAGTTTAAAACCGTATAAAATTGTTAATAAAAAACTGTTATTCAGTTAGTTATTAACATTACATCAGTTTGTTGACACGTTTCGTTTTGTTATCTTTGACAAGACAAAAACGGAAAGAGAACTGTGGAGAATAAAGCTGATAAAGATACATTACTGGAGGACCTTCTTCTTGAGCGTGATGAGCTTTATCAGGAGCTTTCCAAATTACGCCAGCTTGATAAAGGGGCACTTGCCAAAGCTGAAAAGGAGATTGCACATTATAAAGAAGTTGTAGAGGAGAAAGACCGTTTAATCAAGAAGTTGACCGACCAGCTGGCATGGTTCAGGCGGAAGTTCTGGAAATCATCAAGTGAAAAGTATATACCTGCTGACCCGGCACAGCGAAAGATAGATTTTGATGGGTTGGAGATACTACCGGAAGAAGAAGCAGTAATCAGCGAGGCATCCCGTGAAATAATCACTTACAAGCGCAAAAATCCGGAAAATGACAAAAAGCAGCCTTTACGTTTACCTCTTCCGGAGGATCTTCGCCGTGAGGTAGAAGTCATCGAACCTGAAGGAATAGACGATAACTGGATACGTATCGGCGAAGAGATAACAGAGCAGCTGGAAAATAAGCCCGGTGAGGTGTTTGTCCGGCGTATCATCCGCCCGAAATATGCATTGAAAAAAGATTTACAGCTGCAGCAGGAAACGGGTACAGATGAGAGCCTGAATAAAGTTGTAAAGATCGCCCCTCTTCCTCTGTTACCGCTGCCCAGGAGCAATGCCGGGGCCAGTCTGCTGGCTGAACTTCTAATGGGCAAGTACATGTATCATCTTCCTTTCCACAGGCAGATATCAATGTTTAAGCTTGAAGGAGTAAGAATACCGGCATCCACAATAAATGACTGGTTCTCCGGATGCAGTGATCTGCTCAGAGCATTGTATTACAGGTTAAGGGAGATGGTGCTTCAATCTGACTATATACAGATCGACGAGAGTACAGTCCCGGTAATCAACAGTGAAAAACACCGGGCAGTGAAGGCTTATCTGTGGGTGGTTCGGTCTGTAATGAAGAATCTGGTGTTTTTTCATTATGACAAAGGTTCACGTGCACAAAAAGTGGTAATAGAACTTCTCCATAATTACAAAGGCGCAGTACAGACAGACGGTTATGATGTTTATTCCATCTACGAGAACAAGAAAGGGGTATTGCTTCTTGGTTGCTGGGCACATGCCAGGCGAAAATTTAATGAGGCCCTGAAAGAGGACAAAGCCGGAGCTGAGTATGCCCTGGAACAAATCGGGCTGATCTATGGAGTGGAAAGCATGGCAGATGATCAGGATCTGGATTATGAAGCACGTGCAGAGCTTCGGTCAAGGCTTGCTTATCCAATAATGTGTGCTTTTGAAAAGTGGATTTTAAACTATATGCCCAAAGCATTAGAGGGAGGGAGAATGAGTAAAGCGTTATCCTATACCTATCTGCTCTTCCACCGCTTGTCCAGGTATCACCTTGATGGCCGGTACCGGATAGATAATAACCTCGTTGAGAATACTATTCGCCCCTTAGCGATCGGAAGAAAAAATTATATGTTCTGTGGCAATCATGATGCTGCAGAGAATGCTGCAATAATGTACTCACTTCTCGGATGCTGTGCTGCAACGGAAGTTAATCCCAGGGAGTGGCTGACAGACGTGCTGACAAGGATCCCTTATTACAATAACGATTACAGCCTTGATCTGGCAGAGCTCCTGCCTCATAACTGGAAGGCTGCCCGGGAACTCCGGAAAGCTCCAACTGAGATCCAATGATTATTGGAGATCGTTGGAAAAAGTTAAACACCCATCTGTTTTTATAAAGATTTTCAAAGAACTCCAGGAAAGTTGCACTGAAAACTAACAGCCTCAAGATAGTCGTTGGCTTAACCTATGCCAATATGCACCAGACCGGATGCTTACTAACATATGGTTTCCTGTTTTTCATCACATATCTTATTCGATTTAATAGTTTACGTGCTACTTTGATTATTACTTTCTGCCCCTTATTGTTGATGAGATGTTCATGATAGTATTGCATCAAGGCAGGATCCTGGCGGATTGCCTGCCAGGAGGATTCAATCAGCATTGTTCGCAGGTATTCATTACAACGGAATGTTATTCCTCCTGAATATGACGATTCACCGCTTTGTTTCACTCTGGGAATCATACCGACAAAGCTGCTCAGATGGTCTCTATGCGGAAAACGATTTATGTCCCCCAGTTCTGTAATCAGTGCTGATGCAGTCAGAGGACCTATTCCTGAAACTGATTTTAACAATGTATAAAGCTCTTTGTCGTATTCCCGGATCCTTTCCCTTATCTGACGGCTTAGAGTCAGCAACTGGCTCCTGTGATACTCGTATGAACTAATCAGATTGTAGAATGCATCCTGACCGCTCCGTGTCTGCATCTTTACCTGTTTTAGCCAGGATAAAAACTTTAATGTCCATTGATTATTATCAAATTCCACAGGTATTGGCTCACCATAGTACTGAAGAAAGCTTTTTATCCTGGTCTTGCTACGCCGATAATCACGCATCAGATAGAATCTTGTCCGGTTTAAACTACGCAGTTCTTCAATGTCACGATCAAAAATGTGGATAGGCCTCAATAACCCTTTTTCAAGTGCTCTGGCAATTTTCCTGCTGTCAATGGGATCACGCTTATCCAGCTGGTCCTTCTGGCTTGAAGGAATATCTGCTGCATTTATAACGATATTTTTAATACCAAGAGAGTTCAATTCCCTATGAATGCCATATCCACAGAATCCTGCTTCATAAGCACTGTTATAACTCCCCCCAGGAAACATCCTCTGAAGATAGTTGACCAGCAATTGAGGTTCAGGTGGTTGTGTGAAGGTTCGGTGTTCCATTCCGTTAAAAATGATAGTAACACTCCAACTCTTCTTATGGACATCTAATCCAATGAAGAGATTTTTACCTGTGAAATCGATTTTCTTTGTAACTTGTGTTTGCATAGTCTCTGTGTATTATGTTTGACAACAATAAGTTACTAATTTTTTCTAGTAACATAACTGAGACTATGCTTTTATCATAAGTGCTATATTTAATAGGTTTGTCACGGTTTTTGCAAACCGTGCCCGTCACATAAGCGGGGAACTGTCATTAGGTAGAGAGACGGAGGCAATTTAGAAGTAACGTTCAGTGTAATTACGGTGGATACACCTCGAAACATATTCAATAACAAGACAATACCCTACCCCTCGCAGGATCGGTCATGGTGGCAAAAACCGCGCCATACCCTCCTCGGTCGGGCTTTAGAGGCATTCCAGACTGGGCAGTCAGCGCGCGGTTGCGCTGCCCATCGTCGGCTAACACCTACTAAACATACCGCCGGGCGTTAGAGCCAATTTTAAGTAAACCCATATGAAAAGCTTTAAACAAATCATACCCATACTGATCATTTTGGTATCGGTTGCTGTCTCCTGTAAACAAACTAAAAACAACCAATTAGGTTCTACTGATAAGAAGGAGGATAGTAATTCAATAAAAGCCAACTCACTGCAATTGAAAAACGTTTACGATGCATTCCTAGAAAAGCAGAGACAAATCTCTATCATTGAATATAGTGTCAGAAGGATTGACACATTCGACGTTAATACGGTCTGGGATCATAAAGGTGTAGCTACACTGCAGAGAAACAGTAATGATTCAATTTTCGGATTTTCATATTATGGAAAGAGGGAGGACCTGGCAAGAGAAAGTTACTACATTGAGAATCGGCATTTCCAAGTCTTTGAGGATGACAGAACTTATAGAATAGAAACCAACATTGGTCATCACACACTTGGATCACCTGGAGGCCAAATGGTTGTGGCCGACTTACTCAATTCAGAATACTATGAAGGTGAGATTACCATTGAAAGTTGTGATCCAGATTATTATATCGTTACAAAAACCCATATTTCCCCTGATTCAACATTGACTATCAGGCAAATAACCTTATATCAGAGTACCCTAATGCCTTATGAAATACATCAGCACACCATAAACAAATCATTAGGTTATAAACATACAACCACCTACTATTTAACTGAAATTAAGATCAATGAGCAGGTGGCCTATAACAGACTTTCCAAAATGGGATTCTTGTCTGAATACACCCAAAAGCAGGATCAAATAGATAGATCGGCTGATAAACTATTAATGCAAAAAGTTCCAGACATACACCTAGTAACTTTCAATGGTGATTCATTACAACTACAAGATCTTAAATCAAAAGTTGTCTTGCTTGATTTCTGGGAACTCTGGTGTGGCCTATGTAGACAATCATTACCGAAAATGAATGAGATCTCGTCAAAATATAGTCCTAAAGATCTTATAATCATTGGCATAGTGTCAGAAAATGCTGAAGAAGCAAAAAAGCTAGTCATCCAGGAAAAAATCAACTTCTTGAATGTAATAGGCAATCAGGAACTTAAAGCAAAATTTTTGGTCAATTCTTTTCCACGGTATGTGCTAATTGATCAAAATCATGTAATTAGGCATATTTACTATGAGTTCTCAAACAACATAGAAGCTGATATTAAAAAACTTTTGTGAATAAAAACTGGCTCTAACAGGTCGGTATATGTCATTGGCTTCCGTACCGCGAGAGTTTTCTGGCTAAAGAGGACAGTAAAGTGGTCAGCGGTACGGCCCGCCCCGGCTCCCGCCGGGGACCCCCTCCTGGTGTCACGGTTTTTGCCAACGCGAGAATAAACTAATAACAGCATAATCCTGCATCGCACCACGAGTGCAAAAACACGCGCCACCGCGACTCTGCGCCAACGCCACATACCGCCGAACGTTAGCATTAAGCCTATGTATACGCTAGAAAAATTATCACTAATCGCCTGTGGCTTACTCTTGAGTTTATATTCATGCAGTCAACCTTTAAGAGTGGGCTATTCAAATCTCAATGATTACTCAACCATATTGAATGATCTCATCCAAAATGGCAATAGATCAATATATTATGGAAAACTGGATTACGAATCTATGCTTTATCTAGATCCAACTTCCTTTAAGGTTTTAAACAAAGTAAATCCTCGCTTTTTAAAAGAATATAACATAGACACTGCTAATATTTTTCATGAAGTGCCTGAAGCTTATGTAAATGAATTGTCCACTAAATTCACCAGTATAGAGCAATTGATTTCAAATAGTGATACCTTGAAAAATACAATTCTCAGGCTTAAAAATGTGAATCTAGAAAACAAGTCAAGCATGATAATTGACAATGATATCTACATAAAGGATCATCAAAAAGCTATTATCACAGTACGTCGTGGAAGCTGGAGCATCACTTACAGAGTCATTCTCACGGGAGAAAAACTAAGGTTTGAGGAATTGTATCAGGTTCTAGAATAAGGCCTAATGCTAACAGGTCGGTATATGCAATTGGCTTCTGCACCGCGAGAATCTTCTGGTTAAAATGAAAGAACCTCAATGGCGGTGCAGGCCGCCCCGGCTCCCGCCGGGGACCCCCTCCTGGTGTCACGCCTGCCTGGCTGACACCAGTCAGACAGGGTTTTTGCCAACGCGAGAATTAAGTAATAACCATCATAACCCTGCATCGCACCACGAGTGCAAAAACAAGCGCCACCGCGACTCTGAGGCAACACCACATACCGCAGAACGTTAGCAAATATTCTTAGCAATCCTGCATCAACACAAAAAGATGAGCGTCTTTTAAGTACAATTTTCTTATTAAAGGCATAGTTATGCAAAAAAGATTTGTATTAATAAGCTCAATGTTTCTGTTTTTTATTACGTTATCCACCTTCGCTCAGGAACAAATCATTAATGTAAATTTTGCTCAAATTACCGGAACCGATTCCGACAATGTTAAAACTCTAAGAAGTATTGTTAAAGTCCGTGATATTAGCGAACAATATTCTACAGGAGGACTCTACCTGATAACTCACTATGGAAATCTTGAGGAGCTGTTCCAAAAGGAAAACCAAAAATTAATTGATCATCCCTGGATTGACCAAACGTGGCGATTTTGCAGCATTCTTTCAACTACAACTGAAAATGGAGTTGTTGTAGGACGAAACTGGGATAACCAAAACGTGGGGTCAATTATTGTAAGCTATTACAAACCAGATGATGGCTATGCATCGGTATCTTTTTCAAGAGCAATTGATATGGGTTTCCCCCTGAACCTTGGTCTTGAAAAAATGGCGAAGACTCCTTTTGGTGAGAAACTCCTGGTTGCGCCTTTCTATGCCTACGATGGAATGAATGAGCATGGTCTGTGTGCCATGGTGACAGGCCTGAATTCGGTTCAGGTATCCCCTGACAAAAATAAAGAATCATTATTCATTGGTTATATTGTTCGGAAACTTCTTGATCATTGCAGAACCGTTGATGAAGCGATTAAGTTAGTACAGAATGTTATCCCTTTTGACATTACTCCAACAGAAATCAATTGCCATTTTTTTGTCAGTGATCCTACTGGCAAATCTGTTATTTTGGAATTCCACGATAATGAATGGAAAAAATGTTATAATAACAGGAAGTGGCAGGTTATGACTAACAAAATGATCTACAATGTTCCTGAAACACAGCTGCAGGAAAAATGCTGGCGGTATAAAAAAATATCAGCTTTGCTTGATAAAAGTAATGGGAATGTTAATTGGAACGAAGGGATACATATCCTAAAGGATGTTTCTCAAGAAGGCACAACATGGTCGGTCATTTATTTACCAAATTCGGATGAGATGTATTTTTCGGTTTATCAAACCTGGGATAAGATATATCATATTAAAGGTTTAATAAAGACCCAAAATAACTAAACATTTGCATATACGGACGGTATGTTTAATAAGCTTGTCACGGTTTTATAAGATCCTGCTTTCTATGTAGAAATCTACGTAGATGCCGTACCCGGATACGCGCATCTGCCCGCAATTTAAATCCTGCACCGGGACAAATTTGTAGCCCTAAGAAAGTTTGTACCACGATTACGCCAGCACGCAATAAAAATTGTACCATAATGGCAAAAACCGCGCCATTGTTCGCTCCCTACAGCCTTAGTAACACCGTGACGAAAACGAAAGATCCTGCCGACGGCTTCCGGTCGACTCACCAACAAAAACGAAACACTACCGCCGGGTCGTTAGGTGTCATGCTGGAAAACCCAATAATCTTAATATATTCAACTATTAATGAGTGATTTATCTAAACTGCCCAATATTGGCAAAACATTGGCTGATAAATTGATCCAAGTTGGTATTAGTACACCTAATGATCTCAAATCTATAGGAAGTGAGGACTCATTTATTAGGATCAAAACTGTCGACAATTCTGCATGTATAAATATGCTTTATGCATTAGAAGGTGCTATTCAAGGTATTCGTTGGCATGATATTGATTCTATGAGAAAAGCAGAATTGAAAAACTTCTTTGACCACATTAAATAAAGCACGAACGCCTAACAGGTCGGTATATGTCATTGGCTTCTGTTCCACGAGAATCTTCTGATAAAAGATGACTGTTCTGTGGCTGGCGGCACATACCATCCCGGCTCCCGCCGGGGGCTCCCTCCTGGTGTCACGCCTGCCTGCCCGCCTGTACGAGGTCAGTCCGACAGGGTTTTTGCCAACGTGACTATAAACAAATAACGTCATAACCCTGCACCGCACCACTAGTGCAAAAACACCCCGACCTCACTTTAATCGGTACGGGGCACGGCGCGCCACCGTCCCGATGCATCGGAACGCCAACGCCACATACCGCCGAACGTTAGGTGCAATTGATGACACCTCCAATATATAGATAAACAGACATTTGAAATACATACGAAAAAGATAATTTCCAATTTAAATCCTCATATGAATAAAAAATCTACTTCAGAAATTTATAATCGTTTTGCTAAGAAAGGTGTCTTCCCTCCTCAAATGGCATTTACTCTTCTAATCCCGGCAAGAAATCTCTTCTTATCTCCGAAACAACTTATTTCGAGACTTCATTTAAATAGAGACTCTACTGTTCTTGAAGTTGGTCCAGGTCCAGGATACTTCAGCACTCATATTGCTAAAGTCCTGACAGAAGGAAGATTGGTTTTAGCCGATATCCAACAAGAGATGTTGGATAAGGCCAAAAAACGTATTCTGCGAAAGAAAATATCTAATGTTGATTTCTATTTATGCAATGGTGATAGTTTCCTATTACCTGATGAAAGTTTTGATGTTATTTTTCTTGTTACTGTAATTGGAGAAATTGAAAACAAAAATGCATATATAAAAGAATTCCATCGTCTCCTAAAATCAGAAGGAATACTCTCAATCTCTGAACTCAAGGGAGACCCGGATAAATTGACAATCTCTGAGGTAAAAGGACTAATAACTGATTCAGGATTTGTATTTGATGACCTCTTTGGAAATGAGGACAACTATACGATAAATTTTAAGAAAATATTAAACAACAACACCTGACACGGACGGTATAATTCATAAGCTTGTCACCCCTGCCTGCCTGCGCAGTAAGGCAGGGTTTTTAACCCCCGAGGCGGGATTTCATCGGCATGCTCCTTAATTTTTGCTCCTGCACTCAAGACAAATTTATAATGGTTAATGTCCCCGGACACCAGCCTTCGCTGAAGCTAAAGCTGACAAAGCTCGCATCCGCCCGGATGCTGAGTAGGTTAACGCTCACTGAACCCTACCGCCGGACCGTTGACTGCCATTTTAAAAAAAGACACACGAAAAAATGATTGAAACAAAAAGACTATTAATAAAACCATTGTCAGCAGAGGAGTTGAAAAAACATATTGATTCTCCATATGATTTTGCAAAAGAGCTTGGATTGATTCCTTCTCAATCATTAATTGATAATGATACTAAGGAGGCAATTCTAAATGACCTTTTGCCCCATATTATTGATATTACAAAGGATTCAGATTTCTATACCATGTGGATTCTGATAGAGAAAGTCAAAAGGGCAATCATTGGAGCGATTTGTTTTCACGGAGAACCGAATGAAAAGGGTGAAGTTGAGATAGGTTATGGAACTGATTTAGAGCATAGAAATAAAGGTTATATGACAGAATCCATTTCAGGAATGATTCATTGGATTCGGGAAAACAAGAACGTAAGATCTATAACGGCTGAAACTGAGAATACAAATATTTCTTCAATAAATGTATTGGAGAAGAATGATTTTAAAACAATTCAACAGTGCGAAAATTCTGTGATCTTGAAACTGGATATTTTTTGAAAAAAACACTGCAGGTAATAAATAGGACTATGAGCGGTCTGTAAGACCCAGTGATTAGTCTGTGTTGAACTACATCAGCCGGGCCACGACCTATGCACTTACTGATTGTTTTTTGTGATTTTCAGGTTATTTTTTGTCAGCTTGTTTCGTTCTCTTCATATTTTTCAGTGTGCATTTTATGAAGAAGAATGCAGGATGCCTGTTAAACTGTGCTCTTCTGACCTTATTTTGGTAATGATAGAACATACCTCTCCTGCTTTGCGCCAGAGGTCGCAAAGATTTGCTGAATCAGGAATTAATATTCTTGAAAGAGAGGAAAGGCGAACATGGTGATCGTATACGTGGCAGTTCCCTGATAGTAATCATCCTTCCTGTTTTACATACCCTGCAGAGACAGAGATCAATACCCGTGAGTCGCTCGAATCGTTGTTTTTTCGTCTCCCTAAGCGGTTTCTTTACTTCTGTTTTACTGCTTTGCCTCACAGATACAAAGCGTAAAGCCATATTGCGCTTGACAGTATGATTGTAAATTCCATAACGGCGAATTTTTACAAATCTCTTTGGCAGGATATGCATTGTAAACCTGCGCAGGAATTCAACACCATCGAGTGTGACAGGCTTTTTGATACCCCTGTCACGGTAATCTTTGGCAATGAAGGTGACTTTTCCGTTTTCTATATTCAGGATGCGTTGATTTGTAATAGCAACCCTGTGAGTATACTGACCCAGGTATTTCACAACATGTGTGGCATCTGCCATTGGTGGTTCACAGTGTACCACCCATCGGGATTTGTATGCTGCCTTTATATTGTCAGTAAACTGCGCAAGCTCATTATACTTTTTCAGCGAACGTTTAAGGCTGTCGAGGAACTTGCCTTTAAAGGTGCCACTCAGCTGATGCACGGGATAAAGGTATTTACCACAGTGTCCAATTTCTTTCCATTTTGCATCAACAGTATACCCAATAGCCGGAACAATACAATGTATATGAGGATGGAGCGACATATTCTGTCCCCATGAATGAAGTACTGCTATAGCCCCGGTTTCAGAACCAAAATGAGAGTACCCGAATGAATAGAGAGTGTTCCATACTGCTGCAAAGAGAATGTCATAATACATCCTCTGATTATGCAGACAAACGGCATTAAGCTGATGAGGAACAGTAAAAATAATATGAAAGTGTTTAACAGGAAGGGTATTTTGCATCAGGTCCTCAATCCAGAAGGCCTGTTTGGCTGCCTGGCACTTAGGACAGTGTCTGTCGCCACAGCTGTTATAACTATAGTGTACTGTACCGCAATTTTCACACACATCCTCATGTCCGCCAAGTGAAACTGTCCTGCATTCTGATATTTTACCAAGTACTTTTAGATGCAGGGGAGTGCAATTATTAGCTGCATGCAGACGGGGGCCAAAAAGCCTTACTGCATCAGCAAGCTCGAATGATGGCCTCATTTCTTATAGTTATACAGCGTATCCAGTGGACTGTGAGCTTTTATCATAGGGCATTGTGCCACATGCAGATAAAGCATAGTTGTTGTGATGTCAGCATGACCAAGAAGTTCTTTAAGAGTTACGATATTGAGTCCCTGTTCCAACAGATGAGTAGCATATGAGTGCCTTAGTGAATGCAGGTTAATATCCTTATTGATAGACGTCTTTTTCAGGTTTTCTCGCATCACCCATGAAAGACCCCGAACGCTATAGCGGCCATCTGGCTCCTTGCCATTAAATAACCATATGTGAGGGTTCTCTGCAACGAGATATTTTTTCAGACCCACAGCCATGCTCTCAGCAAGAGGAACAATACGGTCTTTTTTATACTTGCTCTGCCTTATATGAATTGCTTTCCGTTTAAAATCAACATCAGATATTTTAAGGTTTATAACTTCCTGTCCCCGCAAACCAGCCGAATAGATAAGCGTCAGTACTATTCTCTGTTTAAGCAGCGAGGGAGCGGCAAAGAGTTCTTTCAACTCCTGGCTGTTAAGTATTACCGGAAGCTTAGTTTCTTTTCTCAATGATGGCAGGGCGATAGCGTTCTTGTTCATCCCCATCAGCCGGTAGTAATAGCGAAGACCATAAACCATGTGTTTAAAGCTGCTTCGCGAGGGTGACTTCGGATCGCGTGCCAGGCCGGCAAGATATTCATTGATCTCTTCAGGGTCAATATTTTCAGGCAGCTTCCCGAAGCGAATCACGAAAAGTGCGATACGCCTGATGTAATTATTTAATGTACTTTTACTCTGTCCCCGCAGAGTGACTTGCTGGTCAAGCCTGCGAACAACATTTGCAAATTCAGGAACAAGCATAATAGCCTGTTCGATCATGGTAAAACCCGATTTCTTTCTCATAACAAGATATTTTGATGGTTAAAAAATTTCGAATTAAAGAAAGAATCGGGTATTTTTCCAGCTATCCCGCGGAGGCGGGATTTAGTTCAACAGCCGGTAATACGCAATTGCGGGGTCAGTGGGGTTGCCAAGGTTTTGTCATTTGACTGACTTATAGGTTACTCAACAAGTAAACGCCTTGAAGCGAAAACTGCGCATTCCGGCAAACGTTAGGGCAATTTTCTGCCTTCCGGAGAGGTTATTTAACCTGATAAAATCTAAGTTTGGCTTATACATTGGAAATTAACACTATGAACTTCAGTCTTATTAAAGAACTTACAGACAGGCCAAAATTGTATGATAAGGGAACTTCTGTCATGTGGACAGATCCATACATCTCAAAACAACTCCTTGAATTGCATTTAAATCCTGAAAATGATGCTGCAAGCAGAAGCAAAGAAAAAATTGAGAATATTTCAAACTGGATTTTAAGACAATCTGACAAACCAAAAATGAAGATTCTCGATCTGGGTTGTGGACCTGGTCTTTATGCTGAATTATTGGCGAAAAAAGGACATATTGTAACCGGGGTTGATTTTTCTGAAAATTCAATCCGATATGCAACTACACAAGCAAAGGAGAAACAACTTGATATTGATTACATCCATCAAAATTATTTGAATTTGGATTTTGACAGTCAATTTGATTTAGTAATCCTGATTTACCTTGATTTTTGTGTTTTACTACCACAAGAAAGAGAAAAAGTATTAGCAAACATTTACAGGTCATTAAAAAAAGGTGGAAAATTTATTTTTGATGTGGTAAACGAAAAAAACATCACAAAGAAGACTTTATCAAAAGTTTGGGAAGTTCAAAAGAATGGATTTTGGAAGCCTGCACCCTACATAGCCTTGACAAATGGATACCATTATCCAGAAGCGAAAGTACTTGCAGAGCATCATATTGTAATTGGTGAGAATGATAATGTGGATACATACATTTTCTGGAATCATTACTATGAAAAAGATCATATGGTTTCAATACTGGAATCAAAAGGCTTTACGAATATTAAAAACCACGAAAATGTGCTCCCGGATAGCAACGATTTTTGGAATGGTGAAAACATTACTTTTTATGTAGCAGAGAAAGAATAATTAGTGAATACTACTGATGCGTTAATAAATCATTGATACTAAATAAATTACTTTGTTCTTTGACATTTTGGTTGATTTGTAATTCTGTAAGTAGTTCTTTTACAGGCGTTTTGTCGAATACGGATATGCCTAATATCTGCATTATTTCATAGATTGACAAGGTACTTCTAAGAGCATATTTTACCTGAGCGACTATGAGATAGGTACAGATAGCGATCCAAACGTGGACTTTTACTGCATTTTCTGAATGACCCCAAAGCGTTTTTATGGTAAGGTTCTGCTTTATCCATTTAAAAAACACTTCGATTTGCCAGCGATTACGATATAATCTGGCAATTTCAAGTGACGAGACTTCAAAGTTGTTGGTAATAAAAGTAAGTAACAGATCTTTTTCGTCATCGTAATATTCTACCATTCGAAGAGCATCCGGATATAGTTGCTTAGACTTTGGACCTTTCAGCTTTATGGTTCTATCACTTCTGAGCCCGGTAGTCTCATCAAGATTGAAGTTGTTCTCAAGTACCCTGTAGTCCATAGTCACCTTTGCCCTTGTTACAAAGAATGCATCTGCTTTATTCATTCTATACAGCGCAGCAAAATCGATGTAAGCTTTGTCCATCAGATATATGGCGTCAGGTTGAGGTACAATTTCATCAAGTACATTACTGTCATGATACTTGCCATCTGTGATAAAAATAAACGTTGGAATACTACCTCTTAAATCAAGCGTTGTATGAATCTTGATTGCCCCTCTGGAGTATTTACCTTCGGCCCAGGAAAACAGCTTAAGACTTAATGAGACTGTTGTTGAGTCAAGTGCAAAAACATCATTGTCAATGTCGATATTAGGAATAGGGCTGTCAGAGTACATAGGCCTCACTGTTTTTATCAGGTACTCACCGAAGTCGGCAAAAATCCTCCAATCCCGATTTTCATTGGCTCTTGACAGTGTGGATTGATTGACATTTTGCTTTATACCAAGATGGTAGAGTTTATTTTTGTGTGCCTTTAGGCATAAACAAATATCTCTTAATGAGTTCCTTGATGTTAATTGGCCAAAGAATAGTTGAATAAACTGATTCCAACAGTCTAAATCTCTGACCCGATGGTCTCCTTTGTAACGAGAAACACACTTTTCAAACTCATACTTATTGACAAACTGAAGTATCTGAGCAAAGACATACTTACCTGAATTCATAATTTTGCACTTAAAAGGTGCAAAACTACAGGTCAAATCAAATCAAAAAATCAAAGAACGTTTATATAAATTTTATTATCAGTGCTTTATACAAAATTTGGAAAAGTTAACGCATCACTACTAATTAGTGAAAATAAATAACTGCCCACAGGGTAATATCAAGACGCTCGGTCCTGGTTGACTCACCGACAAAAACGAAACGCTGCCTCCGGGCCGTTATAGAGAAGCTTAAAATACGACACAACAGATAAACATATTAAACATGAAGAAGCTCATTTTCACACTTACGATTATAGCAACACTAATAAGTTGTGATTCAAAAATAAATAAATCAACAAATATGGAAGAACAAAAGAATGAATCAATCAAAACACTTTCAGAACAAGACACTACGCCTAAAGTAACAGGAATTGGCGGGATTTTCTTTTTTTCTGAAGACCCTGAAAAGACAAAAGAATGGTATGCAGAAAATTTGGGACTTGAAGTAAACCGATGGGGTTCAAGTTTTGAATTTAGAAATGCAAACAGAACAGATGAAATTAATTATTTGCAATGGAGTCCGTTCAAACAAGGTAGCGAGTATTTCTCTCCTTCAAAAAAAGAGTTTATGGTAAATTATCGGGTTCAAAACATTGAAGGACTTGTTAACAAACTAAAAAACAACGGAGTGACCATTCTTGACAGTATCGAAACCTATGATTATGGAAAGTTTGTTCATATTATGGACGCTGAAGGAAACAAAATAGAACTTTGGGAACCTGTTGATAGTGTGTTTACTGAAATGGGAGGTAAGACTACAAAGTAAAAAGAAAAGAAAAAAGAAGACCTCATAACAGCGTAAATAACCTATGGCGGGGGAAGTGGAAAATTCAAGCTTTGTACATTTAAGTAAACTTGATGCAAGCCGGAAAGAAAGTACTTCGAAAACCACCACAAGTCATATACGCAAACCATCAGGCTTCAACCTGTATTGATCTGACTTCCCGTCCAAAACTATTCGCAACCTGCTTTGGACCAGAATTTTGAAATCGAATGTAATCTAAGAAAAAAAAAAAAAATCCAAAGAACAGGAGTAAGCAATGAAAAATAAAAAAAGCATTCTTCTTATTGTTGGACTTTCTCTAGGTGTAGCATTAATGCATTTTATCATAGGACCTGACTATAGTGGAATCTTCGAGAACTTTGTCAGAGGCTATTTAATTGATTTGATACTTCCTTTGAACCTTTACTTATTGTTGCAAATTTCATTACGAAAAAAAATCTCAATAGGTAAAAGCAGGATGATTGGTGCATTTTTTACTTTTTCATTTGGAATAATTGTTGAAATTCTACAACTACTTAAGATTAAATTCTTAGGTACCACCTATGACCCTTTGGATATAGTGATGTATGGGACCGGCATTATCTTGGGCTTATTAGTCGACTATACAATTATTGACAAATTCGAAAATCAACATAATAAATTACAATAAGTTCGAAAGCCTAACAAGGGATGTTTAATAAGCTTTTCACGCCTGCCTTTCGGCGCAGGCAGGCAGGGTTTTTACCAACCGTGGCGGTATTTCGACGCCATGCTCCTTAACTTTTGCTCCTGCACCCAGGACAAATTTGTAATGGCTCATATACCCGGACACCAGAATTCGCTACATCCTCTGCTAAAGCTACGGATGTCGAAGAAAGCTGCGGCTGACAAAGCGCTCATCTGCTCCTTATGCTCACGCGGAGCGCATCGTGACAGTTTTCTGGCCAAAGAACCTGCACTCTGCCCTGTGTTGTTGTCAGGTTACGCTTACCAAAACATACCCCCGGACAGTTGTACGCAAACCTGAAACAAGCCTGCGATTGATGTTTTAGACAAAAAATTAATATTATTGTCAATAAAATTGTTCAAATGGAAACACCAATTATATTCTGGATTTTTTTTAATGCTTTTGTACTAATTATGTTGGCATTAGACTTAGGTGTCTTTCATAGGAAAAGTCATGAGGTATCTGTAAAAGAGGCATTAACATGGACTTTTGTTTGGATTTTTCTTGCTTTGGTATTTAATACCCTGATTTATTTCTGGAGAGGACAGCAGCAGGCATTGGAGTTTTTTACCGGATATCTGGTTGAGAAGGCATTAAGTGTTGATAATATCTTTGTATTTATAATGATTTTTACATACTTCCATATACCATCAAAGTATCAGCATAAAGTTCTGTTCTGGGGTATTATTGGCGCTTTGATTATGCGTGTGATTTTTATTTTTGCAGGTGTTGCACTACTTGAAAAATTTCATTTTACGATTTATATTTTCGGCTCATTGCTTGTTTTTACCGGGATTAAAATGTTTAATCATAGTAATTCGAAAATTGCTCCCGATAAAAACCCTGTTGTAAAGTTCTTTAAGAAGTTTGTGCCTGTGACTCAAACATTGCATGAAGCTAAATTTTTTACAAAAATTGAAGGTAGAAGATTTGCTACACCATTGTTTTTGGTTTTAATTCTTATTGAAACAACAGACCTGATTTTTGCAGTTGATAGTATTCCTGCAATTCTTGCAATAACGCAAGACCAATTTATTGTTTACACGTCCAACGTATTTGCAATACTTGGACTACGGTCATTGTACTTCGCTCTGGCAGGTATTATTCATCGTTTTTGGCTTTTAAGCTACGGGTTGGCTGTTGTATTGGTTTTCGTCGGTATTAAAATGATTTTGATTGACTTCTTTAAAATACCTATTGAATGGTCACTCTTGTTTATTGCCACAATAATTTCGACAAGTATTTTTTTATCATTGAGATTTAAGCAAAAAAGTAATAGATGATTTTATTGGAAAGCAATTTTTGGGGTTTTGTTTTGACACCCTTCGTATCATCGAATATGAAGGTTTAAGCCTTTTGTTGGCAATTGTTTATGTTGAAACAGGATTTTTCCTTGGATTTGTTTTCCCTGAAGGGGATAATTTGTTATTTGCAGGTGGTATGTTTTGCGGAACTCATTTTCTGGAAATAGCATTGGCCTTGCTTTTGCTTTTATTAGTAACAGCATCGTTTATGGGAGTTTTTACAGGATATTTTAAAGAAAAATGGTTAGTCTAAAACCTGTTTTTTGATAATCAGTCACGCTTTTTAAAAAGGAATCCATTGGACGTGGAAGTAGTTTTTATAACAGTTTTAGAATGTGGGTATTTATCTTGGGGCGCTTTATGCCAATTATCCTTACTTTGGTGCCAATGATTGCAGGAGCTGCAAATTTTAAATTTAAAAATAATGAGCCAGTTGATCGAAATAGCAAATAAGATAAAAAATAGCAGACTCTTTAATAATTTTATTTTATCACTTATCCTCCTGTCTGCTGTTGTTATTGGCTTGGAGACTTATCCCTCATTGGCAAAAAAATATTATGATGTTTTATCATTGATCGACCGGCTTATAATTGCACTTTTTACGATAGAAATTGCTTTAAAAATAATTTCATACGGGAAAAAGCCCTGGGTTTATTTCGCAGACTCATGGAATGTATTTGATTTCATAATTGTAGCAATATGTCTGATTCCATTAAATGATACTCACTATTTTGCTGTGTTTCGAATGCTAAGAATCTTGCGGGTTCTGCGGATGATAACAGTATTTCCTAAATTAAAGCTAATAATCAGTGCATTACTTAGAAGCATACCATCGATGGGTTATGTCATAATGCTTATTGGATTACTTTTTTATGTATATGCAATTGTGGGAGTATTTGTTTTTGGGGCGACAGACCCGATGCACTTTGGTGATTTGCACCATGCGTTTGTTACCCTCTTCAAAGTGTTAACACTTGAAGGATGGACCGACATTATGAATGTACATATATTTGGAGAATCTGTTAATGAAAATATGCAGATAATATCGTTATGGCCTTTCTTTTATTTTGCAAGTTTCATATTAATTGGAGCAATGATTATCCTGAATCTTTTTATTGGTGTAATTATGAATAGCATGGAAGAAAGCCAAAAAGAACTGTCTCAGGAACTTAATGAGATTAAGTATAAAGACAAGGATACAGATGAGCTTTATAAACATATTATTACCCGATTGGATGATTTAAATGATGAAATAAAAAGCTTAAAAAGGAACAGATAAGGCCATCATACAACAAACGGTATAAAACATTGGTATTTAAGTGGGTATGCAAGTGAACTTTCTCGAATAAAAGTTCGTAATGGTGGATACGGACTCAGTCCGTGCTCCCTAAAGGTTTATACGGCAAAACATTGGGTGCAACCTTAGACTCTGCACAATGATTATCAAGGATATAACTACGATCTTACTCACCGTTCTCACATTTACTTCCTGTAAACAGGAAACTGGAAGCTCAGGTTAGAGTCGGAATTACTTTACTGAAGAGGTAGCATTTTATAACAAAGTTGACAATATCAGGATTAAAGGCACTTTAACACTGCCAGAATCGGATAGGCCATTGTCTGCAGTTATTCTTGTTCCCGGTAGTGGACGAACAAATCGTAACGGAACTGAAGATGATATTTTGAAACCTTTCCTTGAAATTGCCGACTTCTTATCAAACAATGAAATGGCAGTCTTGCGATGTGATAAAAGAGGAGTTGGAGATTCAGAAGGAACCCTTGACTTTAATACCACAATCGAAGATTTGACAACAGATATAATTGCTTCAATAGATTTTTTGAACTAACGGCCGGAAATAGACAAAAACAGAATTGGTTTGATCGGTCATAGTTATGGCGGAATAATTGCTGCTAAGGCATCATTGGAAAGATCTCAAATATCGTATGTAGTGCTCCTGGGAAGTCCAGGTGTTAAAAACGGAGAAATTCTCTTTCAACAAATAGGCGATATCTCCCGATCATTTGGAATTAATGATACAACAATTGAGAAATTCCAGAATATAATTAAAAATACATCAGAGATTTTAAACTCAAATAAAAGTCCTGCGGATAAAAGATTGCATGTTGAATTAATGTATATATGTCAAATTCATGGGATATCTGAATCTGAAAAGAGTTCACTCAAGAAAATTGGTTATGATTATTTTCCTGATGCTCCAACTTATTCAAAGTTAGTGTTTCTTCCCTATTTTTATGAATTCTACACTTTTAATCCACAGCTTGTCTTAAAAAAGGTACAATGCCCCATTCTTTCATTAATCGGAGAGAAAGATCTTCAGGTAGATCCAATAGTTAATCAACCAGTAATTGAAAGGGCATTAAGAGAAGGTGGAAATAAAACATACACAATTCATACTCCAGCAGGTTATAATCATTTATTTCAGAAATCCATTCCCGGAAACCCGATGGATTATGAAAGTCAAACGACGACAATAACACCCGAAATCCTTAAGTATATTAATACATGGATAAAATCTCAGCATAGATTCTGATATGAAAATAATTAGCCAACTGGCAGCACCTGATTAAGCTTACTGAACCCTTCCGGCGGGCCGTTTTTCGTCGTGCAAAAGCAAACATCGAGACTCAAGCAGTAATGAAGTATAAACACAAAAAAGGAGAACATATATGGATGAAAAATTAACAAAATCTGGGGAAAAGGCATTTTTAGCACCAATTAGTTGGATAATCATAACAGGTCTGGTATTTTTTCCTGCTTCTGGAGAAATTAACAATTTGAGAGTATGGATTTATATTGGTATATATGCTGTGGGTGGACTAATCATAGGTATTTTGCTCAAAAAAAAATCGCCAAAACTCTTAAATGACAGAGGAAAGATGCAAGAGGGGACAAAACAAACTGATAAATACATTATCCTGACCTACTTTTTTTTCGCTATTATAATAACGCCACTTATTGCTGGAATTGATAAAAGATTTAATCTTTCTGATATAATACCTTTCTACTATTTGTATTTAGGTATTGTTCTATATATAATTTCAGCAATATTTTCTACATGGCCAATGCTTCATAATCCTTTCTTTGAAGACACAATACGAATACAGAAAGAGAAAAATCATAATGTAATTAATACAGGGCCGTATAAAATAGTGCGTCACCCGGGATACCTTGGAATGCTTTTAGGTTCGATAGCATTACCTTTGGCATTAGGCTCGGTACTTGCATTTATTCCTCTGGTTATTATGATTTTTTTAATTCTTATCAGGACATACTATGAGGATACTACTTTACAGAAAGAATTGACCGGATACTCTGAATATTGCAAAGAAGTTAAATATAGATTAATTCCTTTCATCTGGTAAATCAAGTGACTGTCTGGCTTGATAAAATTGAACTAAACAATGCACGAACGCACAACAAAGTGTATTTGACAATACAGTCAGGGTATTTCAGATCAAATATACCGAGGCTGGGAATTCCCGTTTATCGAGGTTTCTCCGGAATGTCCTGAACATATCAGGTGGTCAGCTGACAATTGGTTTGAAAACCTTTATACTGAGATAAATGCAAGATACAGAATTGACAAAACAGAGTTTATCTCACAGGTATGAGCTTAGGCGGCTCTGGTACATGGTATCTTGCGGCCAAATATCCGGACATATTTGCAGCCATTGCTCCAATGAGCGGATTTACAACTCACATGGATTTTATAGACAGTAGTATTGAGAAACTTGCAAATATTCCAATTTGGGCTTTTATGGCTAATGCTCACACAATCTGTACAATACAATATTATGAGAAAAACTGACAACAAAAAGATTATTAGCAGATATATTGATGAGGTTGAAAATACCGGAGATGTATCAAGAATACATGAATTCATTGATGAAAAGTATGTTGAAGTTTATGAAGGTGAACGATATGAAATAGGAATAAAAGGTGCAATAGATCATATTCTCGGAGTAAGGAAGGTCTTTCCGGACCTTAAATTGACCATTGAGAATCAAATCTCTGAAGGCGAATGGGTTGTAAGTGTCTATTCTGTAACAGGCACATTCAGGGATGAATGGTTCAATATGAAACCCACCGGAAAACCGATTACTTTTACAGGAGTGAATGTTGACCGTATTAAGGATGGCAAAATAATAGAACATGGAGGTGCTGCTAACCTTTTTGAACCATTGTTTTAAGCAGGAGTTATTATAAAGATAAAATAATCACAACCCATAACACTGACGGCAGGGTCAATAAGCTTAAGACGCCTGCCTGCGCAGTCAGGCAGGGTTTTTGATAGCTCCTGCACCGTACCTAGAATCCAAAAACACACGCCGCCGCGACTATGAGGCGCCGCCACATACTACGAACGTTACCAGCAAGCTG
Source organism: Bacteroidales bacterium (assembly GCA_040772125.1). Classification (GTDB taxonomy): domain Bacteria; phylum Bacteroidota; class Bacteroidia; order Bacteroidales; family VadinHA17; genus LD21. The sequence goes on along the minus strand of JAXGYS010000005.1, from coordinate 380,597 downwards.
TGCTGCCAGATGATAAACTTTTTAATATATTTAAAACTCCAATGAATCAGAGATTAGCACATATTACACTTTTGGTGGATGACTACGACAGAGCTATAGAATTTTATACAGGCAAATTGAATTTCAATCTTATTGAGGACACTACTCTTTCCGAAACAAAAAGATGGGTTCTTATTAAACCTAACGGATCCGGGGATTGCAATCTTCTGCTTGCCAAAGCTTCAAATGAACAACAAAGAAGTATGATTGGTAATCAGACTGGTGGCAGAGTTTTTTTGTTCCTGCATACTGACAATTTCAAACGAGATTATCAGAATTTGCTTAATAATGGGATTAAAATAGTTAGAGAACCAGTCGAAGAAAAATATGGGACAATTGCTGTATTTCAGGACATCTACGGTAATTACTGGGACTTAATTGAACCAACACGAAATGACTCATAGACCATCTATAATAAAAATGCCCACTGGTCACACGGTCAATTAGTTAGTTGCTTGTCATAATTTGGATCAAAGGAGACTGAGGAAATTTTCAATGGTGAACGTGTTAGAAACATGCCGCCAAACGTTTTGGGTAATTTATAACACCCACTACTAGCATGACAGACAAACAGATAATAAAGGCTCAAAAAAGAATTAAGGCATACTGTGCAATCTTAGCAAACGAAAAGAAAAGATTCGGTGGCTATATGGACAGCGGCGGTATTCGTTATTTCATTCCTGAACTCTATCTGCAGCTTCAGGATTATAAAGGTGCCATGACTTATTTCCGATGGTTCTCAAATGCATTTCCAGATGATATTGGAATTCCAGCTTTCAACCTTTTCTGGGCCGCAACATTATTCGAAAACAATAAAATTCCAGAATCAATTAGAAAGGTCTATGAAACAGCCTTTTCAAATACATATATTCTTGACTTAATTGCCGGAAAGGATGTAAAGCCTATCGACAAATCAGAGTTAGCTGGATACGAGAACCTGGATTATGCGAAGCAGATTTATAAAGGATGTATCGAACATATAACTCTTGAATTTCAAAAATTTTTAACGGGACTCATTGAGGATAAGGTATTCAGAGACAATTTAAATAGATATATATCTCTCCAGAAACTGATTAAAGATGAACCAGTTGGACAAATGAGAACCCATTTAATCAACGAGTCCAACAAATTCGAAAGAGTTACGACTGGACGATAAATAAATCAATGAATACAAAACACGGACGGCAGGGCCAATAAACTCATCAAGTCCGTCTGCCTGAGCAGTCAGGCAGGGTTTTTGCCCCGATGTCGCTGGACAACTGAACTCTGCCCTTATGCTTCGTCGGGCAACGCTTACTATCACTACCGCCGGGCCATTAACGGCATTAGGGGGATATACGACGAAAATCAGATTCGACAAAAAACTAAAGCAGCAGAAAACAGGTGAGAATAGAAAAAGTTAAAGAAAACAAGAAACAGTTCCTTGATTTATTGCTGCTGGCAGACGAGCAGGAAAATATGATTGACAGGTATTTGCCGGGTGGAGACTTGTTTGCTCTTTATGATGATAATTTGAAAAGTGTTTGTGTTGTAGTGCCGGTAAATAGCCAAACCTGCGAGTTGAAAAACATTGCAACGTACCAGAAATATCAAGGCAAAGGGTACGGCAGAGCATTAATGAATTTCATCTTTGATTTCTATAAAAACGACTACAAAACTATGCTTGTCGGGACAGGTGAAACACCGGCAATCTTGTCGTTTTATGAAAGTTGTGGATTTGAAAAGTCCCATCGGATTAAAAATTTTTTCACAGACAATTATGACCACCCTATTTTCGATGATGACATACAACTTGTTGATATGATTTACCTTAAAAAGGAGCTATAGGAATACAGGACTGTATTTCAAACGAAAAAATGCGGAACAAATAAGCACCACCTACAAAAGCTTGGTATAGGCTATTGAGGGCGTTACATTTTCCCGGCATAAAAACCAGGACTCTGCCCTGATACTGCATCGGGTAACACAAACTCAAACATACCTGCGGATGTTGGGTGCAACCAAAACATCGAAAATTGATATTATTTTTGAAATATGATTTTGCTGCCAGCTGAGAGATATTATCTTTTAGATAAACGTATAAATGAAGTACAGATTAATAATCTGTTTGCACGATCTGTGATTGAAAAGCATGTAACCGGTAAGATATATGTGGATAATATTATGGAACCCCATACTTTCTATGTTATTCATCCATATGGAATATCACTGCTTTTTGGTGATCATAAAAATGTTGAGTTTAATAGCCGGTTCAAATCTTACGCATTGAATATTGATAATATACGTAATAAACATGAGTGGATTCAGACTTATCCCAGAGAATGGGATACTGTTCTTCAGGATTTGTTTGGCAGCTTGATGATAAAATTTTCCGAAAACACAGAGAACATAACAAATGGAGTAATTGAACTAAATACCCGGGTGAATTTCATTTTCAACAGAGATAAGTATTTACAGCTTGAAAAGTCTGTCCTTTCAAGTAACGACAAGATTGTGGATACAGATACTCTGCATTTTGAGCGAATGCAAGGGAGTGTAATTCCTCTTAAATTCTGGGACTCAGCTAAGGATTTTATACAAAAAGGAAAAGGATTTACATTACTGCATAACGGGGAGATTGCTTCGACTGCTTATTCTGCATATGTCCACGGGAATTTGCTTGAAATTGGTATTGAAACCGTGGAAAAGTATCGGGGCTTTGGATTTGCAGAATTGACTTGCTGTAAGATAATTGATTATTGCCTGGAAAGAGCATTAATACCAGTTTGGTCATGTCGATTTGAAAATACAGCGTCATATAAACTGGCGCAGAAATTAGGATTTGAACCAGTAGCAATGATTCCGTTTTATCGACTGAGTAATTAAGAATTGGCAGCGCCCGAATCCGATACTGTTCATTGGCGGCAAAGTGCTCTTTAGAAGGGCAGTCTGGCAGACTTGCAACCCCGCTACTCGCTACACTCGAACGGGGCGCTGCGGAACAGTCTTACTGCCCCGCTGGCGCATGGAAACAAGGACTCAGATCGGTGCTTACATCGGATAATACAACCGCATCATATTGATAGACTGTCAGGTGAAAGCCGTTTTAACCGATACTCCCGGAAATGACTGAAAAAATACAGGGAAAATTAGTAACCCTGAGACCTGCCACGATGCAGGACCGCAGACCAATATTCGATTGGCTGACAAACTCTGATTTAACCAGTTCCATGATGGGGCCTCCAATATATGCTGATGGCAAGATCCCATCGTGGGAAGAATTTAAAGAAGATTATAAAGAATACTTTTTCGATAGTACCCAGCCACAACTGGGAAGATGCTTTATAATTGAAGTAAATGGAGAACCGGTAGGACAAATTAATCACGACAGGATTTATCCCGAAGATAAGTCCACCGAACTCGATATATGGTTAAAAAGCAGCATGTACACTGGTAAAGGGTATGGATCAGATGCATTACAAACATTATGTGCTTTCTTAAACGTCGGATATTCCTGTAACAAATTTATTATTGCTCCATCAAAACGAAATACCAGAGCTATCAAGGCATACAAAAAAGCAGGTTTTGTTGAATCTGCCGAACCGATAAGAAGTCCTGATTATTTCGATACAGTTGTATTAGTAAAAACCCTGTAAATAAGAATTGTCATCAGGATTTAATTAAGATCCAGCCACTAACCGCCGGACCGTCAGGTAAGATTGAATGCTTTCTGCCCGTAAGAAAATATTTGTAACTTTCAGAATAAAATAAAACTATGATCTCAAGAATCTGGCATGGCTTCACAACCAAAAACAATGCGGACACTTATGAGAATCTGTTAAAAACCGAAATTTTTGTCGGAATAAAGGACAGGCACATAAAAGGTTATAAAGGAATTCAACTATTGAGAAGAGAACTTCCGGGCGAAACGGAATTTATAACTGTTATGTGGTTCGATTCATTAGATTCTGTTAAAGACTTTGCCGGTAATGAATACGAAAAAGCAGTTGTTCCCGAAAAAGCTCAAAAAGTCCTGTCGCGATTTGACAAGACGTCACAACATTATTCGGTCATAGTCGATAATTTCAAAATTTAACGTTACCTGAAATGGACGCCAGTGCTAATAATATTGTCACGCTTCGCACCCGAATGTACGAGGTCAGTCAGGCGGACTGGCTTCGAACGTGTGGGGTATTGGGATCCTGCCCGGATTCTGTCGTTGGGTAACACCTACTAAAGTATACTGCCTGGCTGTTATAAAGCATTGAAATTCTACACATAAAAAACTGACTATGAAAGAAGCTGAAGCAGTAATCCGGGAAATTTCATCCTTGATCCTAACCTGGGAACCAAAACTGATGGAATTAAATGATGAATTTCTTGGTGCTGTGAAAAATAAACAAAACAGAACTATAAAACAGATTCTGGGCCATCTCATTGACTCAACATCAAACAACACTCATAGAGTAATTCATCTGCAGTATCAGAAAAGTCCCTTTAACTTTCCAAACTATGCGACTTACGGAAATAACGACCGATGGATTGCAATACAGAAATATCAAAAAGAAGATTGGAAAAATATGGTTCAGTTGTGGAAGTACTCCCTTTTTCATTTCTGCCATGTAATCAAAAACGTTAAAGGTTCGAAACTGGGAAATGAATGGATTGCTGGTCCCGATGAGAAAATAACATTAAAGACAATGATACTGGACTTCCCAAAGCATTTAAGACTTCATCTTTCAGAAATAGAAGACCTTATTAATGTAATAAATGATTGTCGCTCAAGTGATGATCTTATCCGGACTAGAAACTAATATAAAGTGCCTTGTAATAAGAACCGTATAAATGAAAAATTCATCATTCCTTGACCCCCGGCTTGTTTCCCCTTGCGGAATTCATTGTGGAACTTGTTATGCGTACCTTCGGGATAAGAACAAATGTCCTGACTGCAGGTATCTGGATGATCCATTGCCCAATTTTCGTCAACGCTGCAAGATAGCTACCTGCCAGACACTTGCCGGGACAAAATCAGGATTCTGCTACGACTGTGATAAAATACCATGCAGGAGATTGAAAGATCTTGACAAAAGATACCGGACAGGATATAATACCGGACTTCTTCAAAATCTCGCATTAATCAAAGAACAGGGAATGACGAGGTTCCTTGATCTTGAATTAAAGAAAAGAACCTGCCCGGATTGTGGATCAATAATAAGTGTCCACCGGGATAGTTGCACGATATGCAAGAATAATTAATAAACAACACTTAAAAAACAGTCAGGCGGGCTGGCCCCTGTCGCACGTTGTATGGGATTCTAACGGGATTCTGGGTCGGATAACACAAGCTCCCCATTTTTCAGGGCTGTTGACAGCGGTATAAATACAATCACAAGTTCTGAAGTACAAATATTATGAATACAAAATTTTCAGGATTTGCTATACTTTTCTCACTAATAAGTTTGAAAGTATCAACCCAGGAATGTGATTGCTCATCACAGTTTCTTTACATAAAAAATTACATAGAGAACAATAATCCTGCTTTTCAAAGTATTAAAAGCAATTATGAAGAATATGAGAATTACAGAAAACAGGTAAAGGTCATAACAGATTTAACCAGAAAAGAAAAATCAATCGATCGTTGCGTCATCTACCTTGAAGATTATTTTTTATTGTTAAAAGATAATCACAGCGGTATTGACTTAAACATTGCAAGGCTACCAATAGATCTCAACTCTCAACGTTCAATTGATGATTACAAACAAACAAAAAATTACCAGTCCTTCGAAAAAGTCAGGATAGATACCGCAGCTTTTGTCGCAAAACTTAAATCTAAGCCAATTAATGATATTGAAGGGATTTATACCAATGGCGGAAGCTTATACTTTGGCGTTATAAAATCAAAGAGAGATAGTTACAAAGGAATTGTACTCCGTAAAACAAGTTTGCTTGACGTAGGCCATGTTCTAATGGATATCAAAAGAAAAGATGATATTACGTTCGCTTTTACTCTTCACTATGGGTTACTTGCTTTCAACTTTCAGAATATTTACATGAAAATCAAACCTGAAAGAGGAAGAATTACTGAACTTGGATTTACGAAGGTAGGTGTAGAAGAAGCAGAAGATGTAAAGCCATATGAATTCCGGCTGCTGGATTCTGCAACAAATTACCTGCGGATATCGTCATTCAGCATAAGTTTAAAACAAGAATTAGAACTTTTTTACCAGTCTGTAGATAGTTCTGTACAAGAGAAACCCTACCTGATTCTTGATTTAAGAAACAACGGAGGTGGTGCTGAAGAATGTTATACCTACCTTTTAAAATATTTCTATACCAAACCCTTTGCTATTGATCTGGCTGATGTCTGGGTTTCACCTGATAACATCAAAAAATACGAAAGTGAAGGACATCCTGAAGAGTTGATTGAGAGAATGAAAAAAGCCACTCCATTTACCTTTATTCCATTAACACAGAATGCGATAACCAGTTGGGAAATTAGCGGAACCAGATATCCCGAAAAAATTGCATTGATTTTTAACAAAAAGACAGCCAGTTCAGCCGAAGGTCTGATTATTTACGCTATGCAAAGCGATAAAGTGATTACTCTGGGCGAAAATTCTGGCGGCTATCTTGGCTACGGGAATGTAAAAAGTGAAACAACTCCATGTGGAAAGTATATAATCAGCAGCACTACAACCAGGTATTTAGAAAAATCAAAATTTGAATTCACAGGCATTACCCCTCAGATAAAGCTGAAAGAAGAACAAGATTGGGTGAAATCAGCAATCACCGTACTACAAAAGCAATAAATACAGCTGCCAGCGGCGGTTAAGCGTAAATCCGTGTAACGTTATAAAATGCTATGGTTAGCTGACATGCCGGTATGTTAAGTAAGTTTACCGCGTTTTAGTTTTTCCTGAACTCCGCAGGTAAGAAGGATATGCTCCGGCACCTTCCGGCAGGCTCTAATAGATATTAAAATAAAACAATCCAGAAATAACTTAAAAATGAAAGCTCCTTACAGAAAGAATGTTGCATTCCAGATCTCAGGTCTGACAATGATTTGTGCCTTGTTCTGCAGTTGTTCGACTGCCAACAGGATCTTCTCCGAACATGATATTGTTTATTCGACAGCAAGATTTGAGCTTAAATACCACTTCAGGGACCGGGATCGAAGAAGCCCGCTTTATTTCTTCACACAGACAATCGTCAGGGAGGTCAATAAGGAGAATGTTGTTTCATACACTGCCTATGATGTTCTTACACTTTCAGGTTCCAGCTTCAGAATGGATGAAAAGGTAATCCTTGTCATTGACGATAAGGCTTACCCTATGATTGTCGATAGAATGGAGCTTGAAAATGTAAGAAGCATCTCCGGGAACACAACTGATATTTTAACAGCTGATTCGGCAACAGTGTCTGTTGTCACAGGATATTCTGAGAATAACAGAAAAATAACCAGATTCAGTTATAATATACCTGGTACTGTCATAAGCAAAATCAAAGAATCTGATCAGATATTTCTTCGTTACTATTCTGGTCCCAGTATGATAACTGTCAGACCTAAAAAGAAGAGTATAAATAAGATAAAGGAGCTGATTGCCCTGACATAGGATTTTCCCTTTTCTTTTCAGCCCGAAAGCAAAAGAAAAAAACCATTTGCTTGAAAAAAAAGGAACTATTACTATATTTGATAATTATTAAAAGAGAATAATTCTCGTCAGAAATTTATTTGCAATGAGAGCTTTTGATTTAAGCAGGGAACTTAGTGCGAAGGGGCTGAAGGTTACTCCTCAAAGAATTGCTGTTCTGGAAGCTATTTCCAATCTGAACAATCATCCGACTGCTGAAAATATTATGGAATATATCCGAAAGGTCCATCCGAACATATCTTCAGCAACCGTCTACAAGGTTCTTGATGTTTTTGTTTCAAACGGCCTTATCAAACGGGTAAAAACTGAAAGGGACATTATGAGATATGATCCGGTTGCTGAAAGCCATCATCATATCTATTGTACTGACTCCGACCGCATTGATGACTACCATGATGAAGAATTAAACAAATTGCTTGAGGACTATTTTAATAAGAAGCGGATTCCGGATTTTTTGATAGAGGACCTGAAGCTTCATATAATTGGAAAATACAACAAAATCAGGAAGTAAGCCGATGTTTTTACTTAAACCCATATTGATTTTTCTCGGGACGCTTTCTCTTTTCGCAGGAATTGCAGGCATATTCATACCGGGCCTGCCCACCACGCCTTTTCTCTTACTTACAGCCGGACTTTATATCAGGAGTTCTCAAAGCTTATATGAAAGGCTGATCTCGGACAGATTTATTGGTTCTTATATTTCCAGTTATCGTACGAGTCGAGGAATGACCATGAAGACAAAGCTTTACGCAGTAACTTTGATGTCCTTGATGATTGCGGGGTCATGTACGTTTCTAATTGATCCGCTTGAATCGAGATTAATAGTGGTTAGCCTGGGAATTATCGGAGCTATTGTAATGATATTATTTGTACCCACAGTAAAACATAAGTCCATAAATAAAAACCAAGAATAATGGGAAACAAGTCAGAAAAATCAAGTAAATGCCCGGTTACCGGTGCTACAAGTAAGCATAGTGCCGGGGCGGCTGGAACAAAGAGCCGCGATTGGTGGCCAAATCAACTCAAGTTGAATATACTGCGCCAGAACTCTGCACTGTCTAACCCAATGGGTGAGGATTTCAACTATGCAAAAGAATTTAAGACACTCGATTACAAAGGGCTTAAAAAGGACCTCTACGCATTAATGACAGATTCTCAGGACTGGTGGCCTGCCGATTTCGGACATTACGGTCCCCTCTTTATCCGTATGGCCTGGCACAGTGCGGGCACTTACCGTACACTCGATGGCCGCGGAGGTGGTGGCACAGGGCAGCAACGTTTTGCTCCCCTAAACAGCTGGCCGGATAATGTTAACCTCGACAAGGCGCGCAGGTTGCTTTGGCCCATAAAGCAAAAATATGGCAGGAAGATATCATGGGCCGACCTGATGATACTTGCAGGCAACGTTGCCCTGGAATCAATGGGTTTCAAAACTTTCGGATTTGCCGGAGGTCGTGCTGATGTCTGGGAGCCCGAGGAAGATGTTTATTGGGGTAATGAGACCAAATGGCTTGATGATAACCAGCGCAATCTTCCTGAGAGTGACATGGACAATCCGCTGGCAGCTGTTCAGATGGGACTTATATACGTCAATCCTGAAGGACCGGGAGGAAAACCCGATCCCCTTGCTGCTGCAAAAGATATCAGGGCAAGTTTTGCCCGTATGGCCATGAATGACGAAGAGACCGTTGCTCTGATTGCAGGGGGCCACACCTTTGGTAAGTGTCATGGTGCAGGAGATCCTTCTCATGTTGGCCCTGAACCTGAAGCTGCGCCAATTGAAGAAATGGGTCTTGGCTGGAAGAGTTCATTCGGGACCGGGAAGGGTGATGATACAATAACAAGCGGACTTGAAGTAACATGGACACAAACCCCTGTAAACTGGAGTTTTTATTTCTTTAAGAATTTATTTGAATTTGAATGGGAGCTGACAAAAAGCCCTGCCGGAGCCTATCAGTGGGTAGCCAGGGATACTGAAGGCCTGATGCCTTTTGCACAGGACTCTAAGAAGAAACATCGTCCAACCATGCTGACTACCGATCTGTCGTTGCGTTTTGACCCCGTTTATGAAAAAATATCACGCCGTTTCTACGAACATCCACTTGAATTTGCCGATGCCTTTGCCCGTGCCTGGTTTAAACTTACTCACCGCGATATGGGACCGCGTTCCCGCTATCTGGGTCCTGAGGTTCCGGCCGAAGAACTTATCTGGCAGGATCCGATTCCGGCTGTTGACCATGAATTAATTAATGACAAGGACATCGCCGGATTAAAAGCAAGTGTGCTTGCTTCCGGATTGAGCATTAAGGAACTGGTATCCACAGCCTGGGCCTCTGCTTCAACCTTCAGGGGGTCTGATATGCGTGGAGGCGCAAATGGCGCAAGAATACGCCTTGCTCCCCAGAAAGACTGGGAAGTAAACAATCCCACGCAACTTAAAAAAGTGATAAAGGCACTTGAAACAATTCAAAAAACATTTAATAAATCACAAACAGGAAACAAAAAAGTCTCTTTGGCTGACTTAATTGTTCTTGCCGGATGTGCCGGTGTTGAGAAAGCTGCAAAGGATGCCGGGATAAATGTCAAGGTACCGTTTGCACCGGGCCGCATGGATGCATCCCAGGAACAAACAGATGTTGAATCGTTTGCTGTTTTGGAACCAATCGCTGACGGATTCAGAAATTACCAGAAAACCAAGTTTAAAGTCTCAGCAACCGAAATGCTTATCGATAAAGCACAGCTGCTTACTCTGACAGCTCCTGAACTCACTGTACTTATTGGCGGTCTTCGTGTTCTGAATGTAAACCATGACGGTTCAGAACTTGGGGTCTTCACAAAACGCCATGAAGTCCTGACAAATGACTTCTTTGTAAACCTCCTTGATATGAATACTGCCTGGATGCCTGATCCGGAAAGCAAGGGGTGTTTTGTCGGACGAGATAATAAAACAGGCAAGATTAAATGGGAAGCAACCAGCGTGGACCTTGTTTTCGGTTCCAACTCTGAGTTGAGAGCACTGGCAGAAGTTTATGGAAGTGCTGACGCAAAGGAGAAGTTTGTAAAAGACTTTATTGCAGCCTGGAATAAGGTAATGAATCTCGACCGGTTTGATCTAAATTGATCAAATAAGAAAAAGAGAAAACAGCATTATAAACAGTATATATTATATGAACTGTACTGTACATTAAGGGGCTTTCGAAAGCATCTCGGAAGTTAACCAGTTTTTATTCATACTACCGGCGTACACAGGTAAGCATTGATCGTATGCATAACTGTACTTTAAAATCATCTGTTCCGGTACGGGCGGCAGCGTTAATAAATTTGTCACTGTTTTTACGGCGTCATGCGTTTTAGAGGTATGATTTTATTTCACAGGAAGGCAAAATTGGGGATAAGCTTTGGCATTATGCCGGGAGTATCTCATGAAGGAGAAAAATTTAATACGAAATCCTTGTAATCGACTTTAAAAACCATGAAAATGAGAACTATCGTAAAATTATTGTTCATTTTACTTTTGTCATTAAATCTTTCTAATGCAAACGCACAAACTAAAGAGGCAATATTAGATTCTCTTATAGGGGCTTACTATAAGGCTGACTGTTTCAATGGAGTAGTTAGGGTTTCAGAAAAAGGGAAAACAATCTATAACAAAGCCTTTGGAATTGCCGATCGTGAACTTGATGTTTCAATGACTACTGAAACCCGATTCAGAATTGCTTCCATATCAAAATCCTTTACAGCATTGGTTATTTTGCAGCTGGTCGATGAAGGATTAGTTAGGCTGGAAGGGAAAATCACAGATTATATACCTGATTACAATGGCCCCAAAGGAAATATCATTACTATTGAACAGTTACTCAATCATACATCCGGGATTTTACAAAACCTGAATCCGGAAGAAGAAGCAGTTCAGGAAAGACTATATCATAGTCTCAGAGAACTGGTCAGATATGCCGAGGAATCCGATTTGTATTTTGAGCCCGGAATGGGTTTTCATTATAGCAACCTGGCCTATAATATATTGGCCTATATAGCTGAAGTAGTTACGAAAACGCCCTTTGACAGGTTGCTTGCCGAACGCATTTTTGAACCATTGAACATGAAACATACAAACCAGTGTGTTTCCAATAAAATTGAACTTAATCTTTCAAAAGGGTATGAGTACAAATTACTAAGGGGATACGAGAATACTTCCTATTTCGATCCATCATATACTGTCGGATGCGGAGGTCTTATTTCCAATGTTGAAGACTTATGCAAGTATGATAAAGCGTTGTATGAGAGACAACTAATATCAGAAGAGCTCTTCAAAAGGATGTTTACCCCTTCGAAATATGCTGCATACGGCTATGGCTGGGAGTTGGGGCAAAAAGTTATTGCAAGCTCCCGGGATACGATCAATATCCTTTCCCATGCCGGGGATATTAACGGATTTGGTTCTTATATCGGACGAATCGAAAGTGACAGCATTCTGGTTATTGTATTAAAAAACAACAGATCCGACACATATATCAGCCCCTCTTTTGCCCCGGTTATTGGTCAGCAGATAATCTCAGTTTTGTATAATGAAGAGATACTGATTCCTAAAAAATCCATTGCCCGGCAAATTGGGTTCGTTATCGGTAAAAAAGGAATAGATAAGGCTGTTGAGGAATACTACAGGATTAAGGCTGAGGAATCTAAGAACTATAATTTAGAAGAGAAAGAATTGAATATGCTTGGGATTGAGTTGCTTTTCAAATTTAGAATGCCTGAGGAGGCCTTGAGGATTTTTGAGGTAAATATGATCGAATTCCCTTATTCATATAATACTTACGATAGTTATGCTTACGCTTTGATGCAGAAAGGGGATTACAGGAAATCGATCAGTTACTACAAAATGGGCCTGGAAATTATAAAAAAATACCCGCTGGAAAATAATAGTGAATCTGTACTGAAAGATGCAGAAAATGCGTTGAAATCAATCGAAGAAATGGAATTAAAGATCAAAAATCAGGTGATGAATCCCCCGGATCATAATCAGCAATGACAAAGAATGTGTACGGGCAGGATACTGAAAAGAGACTTATTAAAGATTCAGCAATAGCAACACATTTTGAAAGAATGCGCTATTACTATTAAGACTTTTCTGTTAAAATTAAGGATTTTTACATTGAACTTCATTCATAATTAAAAAACTTCATAAGCATTATGACCACCAGAAAAAGTGGACTGACCCGTCAGGAAATGAAATCGCTGATTTCAAAAATTGTAAAGAGGTTTTCATTGTTGCCAGTAGTTTTGGGACTTCTTACCCTTGTTCCGGCAGGTACTTTCAATTTTTGGCAGGTATATGTCTACATCGGGATTCTGGTCATTCCAATGACTTTCGTGTTATGCTATTTTTTGAAGAATGATCCATTGTTTCTGGAGCGCCGTACAAGGTCAAAAGAGAAGGAAAAGGAACAAAAGGTCATTCTGATTTTTTTCTCTTTTATTTTCTTTGCCGGATTCATTATTTCAGGGCTCGACAAGCGCTTTAGCTGGTCTGACATTCCGGCTGATATTGTTTTGGCAGCTGATTTGATAATATTATCGGGTTATCTACTGATCTTCTTTGTTTTCAGGCAAAACAGCTATGCCTCAAGAGTTGTTGAAGTAGATAAGGGTCAGAAAGTAATAACAACGGGCCTTTATAATTTTGTACGGCACCCCATGTACCTCGGAGTTCTGGCAATGTACATGCCTTCGCCGGTTGCCCTTGGGTCATACTGGGGACTCATTCCGATGGCTGGAATTCCACTGGGGATAGTACTAAGAATATTGAACGAAGAAAAAGTATTGAGAAGAGACCTGCCGGGCTATGCAGAGTATTGTAAAAAGACAAAATACAGGCTTATCCCTTTAATCTGGTAGTCCATAAAAACATATCCCGGAGGAACCAGCCGCAGGTCCAACATGAAATAATATACCCGGATAAATCACTGTCCATGCCATATTTTATGCGACTATACATGTTTTCTCATGGAAATTTTTATTGATACAACCTTCTTTTGCTCATCAAAACCTGATAATTTTACTTTCGGATTTTCGTCGTCTCATTGCGGGGAGGATCCTCATCCGGGCAATTATTATAACTGCAGGCAATTCAGCAAGGATCAAAACAGAGGGAAAGAAAACATTTTTAATTGTGCTTCAGTAATAAGCAATATCATTTTCACAGACAATACGGGAAATACATCAGGATAAGGAATAAACCAAAGGGTATATGCCAATCCTGGTGATGGCAGATGGATGCAAAAGGGAAACGACAAGTTAGAGAAGAGTATTATCAGGAGGCAATGGTAGGAAGAAGATTGAAAAGTACAGATCTTGATCTGGCATAATTCACCCAATATTGATCAAAAATGAAAACACAGAATGAAGAATGTTGTCCTCCTTTCGATACGGAAAAATGGGACAAAAAAACATTTGTCTGGGAAAACAAGCGTTTTATTAAGGAAAGCCTTCCTACCTTCTTTCATATCCCTTTCCCTCCCACGATTGGGAAAAAGGTAATGAAGTTGCATGCTTTGGCTGAAAAGTCCGGTTCCACAATTCCTGACAAAACTGATGCATTGATTTTATTCCACGATCCTTCAGCATTTAAATCAGAGATTTTTTATGCAGTTACAAAGGAAGTTGACGGGGCAGATAATGCTGTGATCTCCGGGTCATTTGTGGCTGGCGTATTTGACGGTCCATATAACAATATCCCCAAATACGTGATGGAGATGGAAAAATACCTCAGACAAAGCGACCAGACAGCAAAAGACTATTATGTGCATTATGCTTATTGCCCCAAATGTGCAAAGGAGAGCGGCCATAATTACATGATTCTTTTTGCATTGGTTTAATATCACTATGGATTCCTTCTCCGTCGGAACGTTATCTGAATCCGGCGGATCCGAACACAGGCGCTGTAGGGAAAAGTCCGCAATAACTCCGGAAAAATCCGGGGAATTGAATAAGATTATTACCGGGTGCTATTTTATAAGTGAACGAAATGAGATACTGGGTAACACCAAGCGGACATAAAGTGACACAGGTTCTTTCAGGCCGGAGTAATGTCTTCCTTCTTAGTGCCGGGGATAAAAACATCCTGATTGATACCAGCCCGGGATTTCTATGGAAAACGCTGCAAAAGCGGCTGGAGAAGCTTAGAATTGAAAGTATAGATCTTCTAATTCTCACCCATTCGCATTTCGATCATGCAGCCAATGCAGCCAGGGTAAGGGAAAAATACAAGGCTAAGGTGGTAATTCACCGAAGTGAGGCTCAGTATCTGGCATCGGGAAACAACATCTTTCCTGTTGGTACAAATCCGTTTGCTGAATTAATTACCAGTCTTTTCGCCGGAAAGATAAATTCATTTGCCAGTTATCAACCCTGCAACCATGATATTGCAGTTGATGAGATTCTTGATCTTTCGGATTTCGGATTCAATGCTTATCTGATTCACACTCCAGGCCATACGCAGGGATCAATTAGTATTATAGTGGATAATGATGTGGCTCTTGTCGGCGATACCATGTTCGGGATTTTCCCCTGGACGGTAATGCCTCCCTTTGCAAATGACAAACAGCAATTGCTGAAAAGCTGGGAAAAACTGCTTGAAACCTTATGCAAATTATTTGTTCCTTCTCATGGAACAGCGAATAAAAGGGATCTTGTAGAGAAAGATCTGGTAAAAAAATTGATCTGTCAGACCGTTCGGGGGATTAATAGTTTTTGGTAAACTTGTATTTCCGGACCGGGAGATTGTTTCTCCCGCGGAAAAACATGAAAGTCAAGTTTATTCTTAATTTTAAATCCTTTAAAATGATCGACAAATCAAAGGAACTGACAGCATCGGTTCAGCTAATCAATGACAGGCTGCACTTTTTGGGAAAAGCAGACGGTAATGAAACTGTTTCAATTGACTATATCCCGCCTTTTGGAGACAATCTCGGATATACCTCGCTTGAACTGCTTCTACTGAGCCTGACATCCTGCATTGGCAGTGCTGTTTTGTTATTCCTGCGCAGAATGAATAAAACCATAAGTGGTTGTGAAATAAAGGCTGTTGGTCAGCGCAGGGAAGAACATCCTACAGGATTCAGGAACATAGATGTGACCATCCTGATTGAATCGTCTGATATCTCTGATGATGACATGATTAAGGTGATAAAGCTTGCTGAGGACAAGTATTGTCCCGTTTATGCGATGATCAGGGGGAACACAGATGTTCAGATCAGCTGCATTGTAAACAGATAATTCATGGGGATCTTCCGGATATTGTAAATGTGAATCTGGATAATCATGAAGGTGGATTAAAAGTATATACCGGGTAACCTACTTATACCGTCAGATCCCTTCAGGCAGATTGGTCCGGACGAAAATGGGAATACCAAAGAATTTCATTATTAATTTCAGGCAATGAAAAGGCTGATAAAACTTAACCTCATAACTTATCTTGCTTTTCTGCTCCTTACTATTGCAGGTATTGTCTATGGTAATATTCTGCTCAGCAAATATTCCGGACTGAGGGTCTGGACAGGCTTTAATATTTTAATGATGCTGGCAGGCATACCCTTCCTATTTATGTTCGGGAAGGCAGGTATCCCGGAATTCTGGCAGTCCGGCATCACAAACAGGAAGCGCATAGGGTTCCCTTATTTGCTGGGACTTTTGTTTGGCCTGCTTGATATTATCGTTTTCAGGATCATATTACATCCGGAACCATATAAAGAGCTTCCGCCATTCACCCAACCTTTCCCTTACTCTGTTTTCCTTTATTTTTCAGGAGCATTTGAGATTGAATTGTTCTACCGTTTGATACCACTTACAATCATTTGTCTTTTAGGTAAATGGTATAAAAACGGACGATATTTTATTCATTTCTTTTTTACGGGAGCGGTCATTACATCTTTGAGAGAGCCCCTTGAACAGTTACCGGTGGGAGCTTTCTGGCTTGTTGCGTACTCATTTGCTTCCGGATTTCTGATGAATTTAATTCAGGCCCTGCAGTTCAGAAAGAATGGATTCATTGGCTCACTATCTTTACGACTGGGGCATTATTCCTTATGGCATATTATGCTTGGCTTATACATTCAGTATTTTGAACTTTAATCCCATTATGAAAGAAAATCTACTAAGAAAATGTGAAGACTATCTTAAAACACTTTGCGTCGATATCATTGAAAGATGTGTGGGAAGTGAAGGGAACAGACAGGCGACTTACTTCCTTGAAAAAGTCTTTTCACAGAATGACTGGGAAACGGAAATGGTTGAATTCGATGCTATCGACTGGGAGCAGGATGGAGCAACACTGAGATCAGTCAGCGATTCGTTTGATGTCCTTGTCAGTCCATATTCAACTGGTTTCAGGGGAGAGGGAGTCCTGGTCCCTGCATCAACCATTGAAGAATTGTCGAGCATTGATGCAGAAGACAAGATTATCCTTCTGCATGGAGAAATAGCCAGGGAACAGCTTATGCCCAAGAACTTTGTCTTTTATAATCCCGATGAACACAGAAGGATCATTTCAATTCTTGAGAACAGCGGTGCCAGGGCCATTATTTGTTCCACAGGAAGGAATTCAGCACTGGCAGGAGGTGTGTATCCCTTCCCGCTTATTGAAGACGGGGACTTCGACATCCCGTCTGTCTATATGACTGAGGAGGAGGGGTTAAAACTATTACCACTGGCAGGGAAGGTGCTCAGCCTAAAGTCGGAGTCACGGAGAATACCCGGGAAGGGTTACAATGTGATTGGCAGGAGAGGCAGCAACAGCTCTCCAAAGATCGTGGTAACAGCCCATATTGATGCTAAGAAGGGGACTCCCGGAGCGATTGATAATGCAACAGGGGTTATTGTTCTGATGATTCTTGCAGAGCTTCTCAGGGACTACAATGGTGAACATCTCCTCGAATTTGTAGCTTTTAACGGAGAAGACTATTATGCAGTTCCGGGACAGATGATTTATGTTTCTGCAAACGAAAACAATTTCAGCAGGATACAGCTTAACATAAATATTGACGGAGCAGGATTCAGAGAAGGGCAATCTGCTTTTTCCCTGTTTGATCTGCCTGAAGGTATGCTTCAGCATGCCAGAGATGTTATAAGCCGGTACAGCGGAATTGAAGAGGGTGTACTGTGGCCTCAGGGTGATCACAGTATTTTTCTTCAATACGACGTTCCGGCAATTGCGGTATCCTCCAAATGGTTTATCGATAATATGGACAGTCAGGATATTACGCATACGCCAAAAGACAATCCTGAAATCGTAGACTGCCGGAAAATCGTTGAAGTTTCGATGGCTCTCAATGATCTTATAAGATCGCTTTAGCTGAGCTCCGATCGATTTATATGTTTTTACTGGATCAGTTATAATGGGCATAATTATAGAGAAATCATGATTTCAGGGAATATTCTGATATTGATGCCGCTCTTTTCTTAGGAACCGATGGATTAACAATCTGATCAAATAAAAAAACCATGAAAAAACTCTATTTTCTGTTCATTGCGTTGCAAATACTCTCCTGCAGGCATGCTGTTGATCCGGCTGTCGTCAGGAATGAAGTCCGCGAAGCTGAGAAGGCATTTGAAAAGATGGTATCAGAGAAAGGGATGGCAGAGGCGTTTTCCCATTTTGCCGGCGACAGTGCGGTTATCCTCAGAGGTAACGATTCACTGATCTTTGGCAAGGAAGGCATAAAGCATTATTACCAGATGAATTCAAATCCGGCTGCCATGCTAAACTGGACCCCTGATTACATTCATGTTTCAAAATGCGGCACTCTGGCCTATACCTATGGAAAATACATTTATTCCGTCAGGGATTCTGCAGGCAGGATACAAGAACGCAGCGGGTTTTTTCATACTGTATGGCGGAAGCAGAACAACGAATGGAAATATGTCTGGGATTAGCTTATGGTTTATTTATGGTTAAAGACATTACCGTAGTTCGGAATGAAAAGATTATTTTTAATTCTTTACCAAATACAAGAAACAATGATCACAATTAAATCTTTGCTCCGGTCCTTTCTGATCCTCCTGCTGTTTTGTTCCTGTACAGGGGGAGAGAATCACGAGTATGCTGCAGCCATGGAGATGGCTGTTCCGGATATGGCAGTGTCTGAAGCGGGAAGAGTCTCAAAGCAGGAAGAAATGGCAGTAAGAAAAGTTATTACAAGGGGCGAAATAAGGTTTCAGACAAGGGACGTGAATGAAACATCAGCATTTATATCGGGCAGGGTAAAAGAATCCGGCGGTTATATTTCATCGGATAATATTTTCAATTCAGACGACAGGGTGACACAGAGGATAGAGATCAGGGTCCCCTCGGAGAAATTTGACCTTCTGTTGTCGGAGATCTCGGAGAAGGCTAGAAATGTTGACTATAAGAATGTCGGCATTCAGGATGTAACTGAAGAGTATATCGATGTAGAAGCAAGGATTAGGACAAAGAAGGAACTTGAGAACCGTTACCGCGAATTGCTTTTAAAAGCAAGGACTGTGGAAGAAATATTGTCGATAGAAAAGGAACTCGGGACTCTTCGTTCTGATATCGAATCGATAGAAGGGAGGCTTAGGTACCTTTCCGACCAGGTAAGCTATAGTACCCTGTCGGTTGAGTTTTATCAGCTGACCGCTACGGCAATCAGTTTCTCCTCAAAGACCGGCCAGGCCCTGTTGATGGGATGGCGGTGGTTTCTGGCCTTTATTATCGGACTTTTACGCCTCTGGCCTTTTATCGTGATAATCGGGCTATCCATATTTGCTGTAATCCGTTACAGACAAAGTAAACTGACAAATGATAAGAAATCAAAGCATATTCAAAAAGTCTGATAAGATAATCCAGAGGTCAGACCTTTAATGTAAAAGCACTTATTTTGGCAAGATAGTTTTTATGATGTATTTGTTTACAGAAACCCTTTAGTGATGTCCTCCTTAACTATAAAGATGTAATTTTGAAGGCTCAAAAAGGGATAGTTGGGAAAAAATGAAGTTTTGGCATCGGGAGATTTTTCAAAGCAGATGAATACATGATGAAAAAATAAATTCTACCATGGGAAATGAAAATGTACTATTCGCTCTCGGTTTGACTTTTCTGGCAGGATTGTCGACTGGCATAGGAAGCATCATGTCGCTGTTCTCGAAGAAATTCAATCCCAAGGTTCTTGCTCTGACACTTGGCTTTTCTGCCGGGGTAATGATCTATGTTTCCCTTGTTGAGATTTTCGCCAAAGCAAAAGAGTCACTGGTTGCAGCACATGGTTTAAAAGCCGGGAATGTTTATACTGTCATTGCTTTTTTCTCTGGTATTGCACTTATCGCCTTAATTGATAAGCTGATCCCTTCTTTTGAGAACCCTCATGAGATAAAGAATATTGACGAAAAGAACCTGAATCCCTCTGATAAGAGGAAACTTCTTCGCATGGGTATGTTTTCAGCGCTTGCGATTGCAATCCACAACTTTCCCGAAGGGCTTGCAACTTTTATGGGAGCCATGACCAATCCAGCCCTTGGAATAAGCATTGCGGTGGCCATTGCCATTCACAACATACCTGAAGGTATTGCTGTATCGGTACCGATTTACTATGCCACCGGGAGCCGCAGGAAATCTTTCTGGCTTTCACTTCTTTCGGGATTGGCCGAACCGGTGGGTGCCATAGTCGGGTACTTTATTCTGAGGAGTATTTTCAATGAATCGACTTTTGGAGTCATCTTTGCCGGGGTCGCCGGTATTATGATATATATTTCACTTGATGAACTGCTGCCTACTGCCGAGGAATACGGTGAGCACCATATTGCTATCGGGGGCATGATCGGAGGAATGGCAATAATGGCTACAAGCCTTTTGTTGTTCATATAGCATGCTTTAATCCTCGCAGAATCATTCCTCTTTTTGTAAGGGGGAATATCATCCGGTAATTATCAGGTTACTTCAATGCCCTGGCAGGCAGTCAGCATCGGTGAAAATTACTGTATTAAAGCCCTGCAGACGGGTTCTGCAGGGCATTTTATTTTTATCAGCCTGAGAGCATGCCAGATGTAATGATTACAGTTGTTAAAAAAAATAATGCCGGAAATTCAAAACATTCATAATAAATCTCATTTAGCTTTGATATATAAAGATAATGTCTATATTTGCTTCAATTAATTAATGAAGCTTTACTGAGGGGAGAAGAAATTTCAAGGTTATGGTTAAAATTCCTCAGGCTTCGGAAAACATAGATTTAATGGACAGAGCAGCCACACAGGCAGATGTAATAACGACATCAGAGGTTCTCCTGACGGAAGAAAAGATATTTTTCATTAAGGACCGGTTCAGGCGCAGATTGTGTCATAATCTTAATCTGGTAAATGTTTCGGCTCCGATAGCCGTACCTGACGGGACAGGAATAAATGATGATCTTAACGGGGTGGAGAAGCCGGTAAGCTTTGAAATAAGAAGTGCAGGTAATGTGAAGGTATCGGTTGTTCAATCGCTTGCAAAATGGAAGAGGGTGAGACTGAAGGATTTCAATATCGGACCAGGGAAAGGGATCCTTACTGACATGAGAGCCATAAGGCCGGATGAAACCTTAAGTCCGATTCATTCTGTTTATGTTGACCAGTGGGACTGGGAGAAGCATATCCTTCCTGAACAAAGAACGCTTTCTTACCTGAAGGCTCTTGTAGAGTCTATTTACGATGCAATTAAGTCGACCGAACATGATCTTTGTATTTTTTCACAGGATCTTTCAGTGAAGCTTCCTGATAAGATACATTTCATCCATGCGGAAGAGCTCCTGATGCTTTATCCCGACCTTACCCCAAAGCAGAGGGAAACTTTGATAGCAAGGGAATATGGTGCAGTATTCATCATTGGTATAGGAGCGAAGCTGAGCAACGGTGAACCACATGACGGAAGGGCTCCCGACTATGATGACTGGAGCTCGCTTAACGAGGAAGGCTACATCGGTCTGAACGGCGACATAATATTATGGCATCCCGTTATGAAGATTGCTCTTGAGATTTCCTCGATGGGGATCAGGGTTGACAGGGAAGCTCTTGAACGGCAGCTTAGATTAAAAAACTGTGAATCGAGGAAAAGCCTTTTGTTCCACAGTATGCTTCTGAATGGCAGTCTTCCTTTGTCGGCTGGCGGAGGCATAGGACAGTCGAGGTTATGCATGTATCTCCTGGGTAAGACTCACATTGGTGAGGTGCAGTCGGGAATATGGTCTGAAAGTATTCAACAGCAGGCAGAATCATCAGGGATCAGGCTTCTCTGATTTCCCACGGCTATATCAGATATTTCAAAAGCGGATAATTTTTAGTTTGGCTGTTGCCTGTCGGTGCTAAACGACGGTAACAAGATCTCAATTTCTTTTGTATTTAGTATTGGTATATTTTTTGGAAAGATATTTTTTTACGATATTTGAGAATACCGTAATAATTTAGATTGACGCATATTAAATATTATTTTTTCATCTAAACTTTTGCTCACATGAAAAAGCTTAACATTCCGGTAATACTGGTTCTTTTCACAGCAACTCTGTTGCTTGTCATTTCATGTGCTGTTAATCCTGTAACAGGAAAGAAACAGGTAATGCTGATGTCTGAAGCACAGGAAGTTCAGCTGGGGATCTCATATGATCCGCAGGTTGTTGCGACTTTCGGACTTTATAACGATCCGGATCTTCAGAATTTTGTACAGGCAAAAGGTGCAGAAATGGGAAAGATATCCCATCGCCCGAATCTTGAGTACCATATTAAAGTAGTTGATTCACCTGTGGTTAACGCGTTTGCCGTTCCGGGTGGTTTTATATATTTCACACGGGGCATTCTGGCTCAGTTGAACAACGAAGCTGAGTTTATGGGTGTTCTTGCGCATGAAATGGGTCACATTACTGCAAGGCATACCGTTAGCCAGCAGTCGAAGCAGCAGCTGGCCCAGCTTCTTCTGATAGGAGGGATGATAGCATCGGAGAAATTCGCTCAATATGCCCAGTATGCTCTTCAGGGCATGCAGCTGCTGTTTCTTAGTTTCAGTCGTGAAAATGAACGGGAAGCTGACAAACTTGGTGTGGAATACTCATCAAAAATGGGATATGATGCACATAAGATGGCTGACTTTTTCAAGGTTCTGCAGAAAATGAGCCTTTCGGAAAGTGAAGGCGGAGTCCCGACCTTTCTGTCAACACATCCCGATCCGGGCGACCGTTATAATGATGTGAACAGACAGGCATCAGAGATTCAGAAAACCCTTGGACTTTCAGAATATAAAGTGAATGAGGACAACTACCTTCGTCTTATCGACGGGATTATTTATGGTGAGGATCCCAAGCAGGGGTATGTGGAAGGCAATACATTCTATCATCCTGACCTGAGGTTCCTTTTCTCGTTCCCTGTCGGCTGGACTCTTGAGAATTCACCTTTGCAGGTAACAATAACACCTCAGGATCAGAGAGCGCTGATGCTTTTCACCCTTGCATCACAGAAAACCCTCGAGTCGGCCGCTGACAGCACACTGGCCCAGTATGGTCTTGAACTTCTGGGGAGTAAACGGGCCACTGTTAACGGATTACCTGCAATACTGACTCAGGCCCGGCAGGTGGTTCAGGATCAGTCGACCGGTGCAAAACAGTCGAATATGGTGCTGACCTACTTCATAAGCTACAACAATCTTATATATGTCTTCCACGGGGTAACCACAGAGGCCGATTTCAATTCATATGCAAATACCTTTAATTCCACGATGAACACTTTTGCAAGGCTTACCGATGCTTCGAAGATCAACGTGAAGCCGAAGCGGGTTCATGTTGTGAAGGTACAGCGCAACAGTACTCTCGCTGATGCTTTTGCTTATTACAGGGTGCCGCAGGGACAGTATCAGGAGCTTGCCCTCCTTAACGATCTGGAGCTTACCGACCGGTTAAATGCCGGTAAGCTGATAAAGATAGTCGCAGAATAGAAAACACTACATAAAAAAGAGGGTGTCCTGTGTTTTACAATATTAAGGACACCCTCTTTTTTTATCAGTTATCCTGGTCAGTATTTTGGCAGCTTATATCCATTGTTATATACCGGAGTTATAAGTTTGTTGGCGGTCTGGGTTTTAAAGAGCTGTTTTGAATCATCCCAGACCACTTTTTCGCCTGTCCGGTAGGCAATATTACCCATTTGTGCAACAAGGGCCACTCCGCGACCGATCTCGATGCCTGCATTCAGTTTTTCCGGGGTATTGTTCTTTATACATTCAAGCATGTTTTTGGTATGGAGGTCAAGTCCGTTTCCAACATTTTTCTGAAGGGGAACGGCTTCGGTTCTTTCTTTTTCGGAGAAGACTTCCCATCCGCTCCTGTCGAGAACAAGGGTCCCGTTCTCACCAATGTACGACATGCCATGAGGTCTTTTCCAGTTACCCAGACCGATACCTATGGTGTGCTCCCATATCATTGTGAAATCGTTGAAATCATAAACTGCTGTCATGGTATCAGGTGTTACCATATCATCTTCGGGGAAAGCGTACTTGCCACCGATTGCCATAACTGATGCAGGAATGCTTTTACCCATTCCGTAAAGGATATAGTCAATAAGGTGTACCCCCCAGTCGGTCATAAGTCCGTTTCCGTATTCCCAGTACCATCTCCATGTGAAATGAAAGCGGTTCATGTTGAACGGCCTTCTCGGAGCAGGGCCGAGCCACATGTCATAATTGACTCCCGCAGGTACTGCTGAATCCGGTATTTTGGGAACAGCGCCCTTCCAGTCGACGTACGACCATGCCTTGCATGTTCTTATACGGCCCAGCTTTCCTGTTTTTAAATAGTTTATCGCATCCACAAAATGGGGCTGGCTTCTCTGCCACTGTCCAACCTGTACCATTTTGCCATACCTTTTTGCGGCATTCGACATGATATTTATCTCAGCAATGGAGTTCCCCAGCGGTTTCTCAACATAAATATGCTTGCCTGCCTCTGCAGCATGAACGAACTGGAGGCAATGCCAGTGATCCGGAGTACCGATTATAACTATATCAATATCCTTGTCTTCGAGCATATTGCGATAATCGCTGTAAAGTTTTGGTTTTTCAAAACCAAGTTTTACAATATCCCCTGTACGGCTTTCGAGGAGGTTGGCATCGACATCTGCCAGCCCTGCGCACTCAACACCGGGATTCTTCAGAAAGGATGCCAGATTGCTGTATCCCTGGCTTCTCACTCCTATAAGACCCACTCTGATCTTGTCGCTCGGAGCAATTTTCGTCTTTGCAGCCGGGAGAGCATCAACCGGAAGTAATGTCCCTGCTGCCAGTAAGGAAGCTGTTTTAATAAAAGTTCTGCGATTCGGGTTCATTTTTATATGAATTTTAATATGCGTGTGCCAAGGTAATATTTTATTGGAAGCTGGTCAATTTTTGAAGCCTTAAAAATCATTAATACCTTCTGCTCCTGAATTATTTAGTATGCAATCCCGCAATTGTATTCCTAAATTGGCTAATTTGCTTTCTTAACACTGTGGAAAAATATACGCAATTATGAAGCTTAGGTTTATGTTCCTTATTATAATACTGGAGTTCAGTATTATAAGCCTCAGGGCCCAGTCCTTCAGGCCTGATGATCCTATACCACCTGATCCTCAGATCAGAACAGGGAAGCTTGACAACGGCCTTACTTACTATATCAAGAAGAACAGTAAACCGGAACAGCGGGTTGAATTCAGGCTTGCCATAAATGCCGGATCGGTTTGCGAGAACGACGGGCAGCAGGGCCTGGCTCATTTTATGGAGCATATGTGTTTTAACGGCACAAAGAACTTTCCCAGCAACAGGATCATTGACATGCTTGAGGAGATGGGGGTCAGGTTTGGTGAAGAGCTTAATGCCTACACCAGCTTTGATGAGACTGTTTACATGCTTAAGGTTCCGGCTGATAAGATGGAATGGGTTGACAGGGGTTTTCAGGTTCTTGAAGACTGGGCTCATCAGGTCACGCTTGAGGAAGCAGAAATAGACAAGGAAAGAGGAGTAATAATAGAGGAGTGGAGGCTTGGTCTGGGGGCCGAGGACAGAATGCAGGCGAAATATATACCTGTCCTGCTTAAGGGTTCACGGTATGCTGAAAGGCTTCCGATAGGGAATATTGACATAATCAAGAGTTTCCATTATGACACTCTGCGCAGTTTCTACGACACTTGGTACAGGCCTGACCTCATGGCTGTTGCAGTTGTTGGAGACATTGATCCTGATGTTGCCGAGGCAAAGGTAAAGGAATATTTCGGAAGGGTTCCCCGGGCAGAAAAGCAGGAACCAAGGGATGAATTTCCCATTCCGGATAATGACGAGCCTCTGATCAGCGTGGTTACCGACAGGGAAGCAACCGGTTATTCGGCAATTGTATTCATCAAACACCCCAGGCTGGAAGAGGGCACATACAACGCATACCGTTTACAGCTGATGCAATTGCTTTATACGGGAATGCTTAACAAGAGGCTTGGTGAGATCGCGCAGAAGCCGGGATCACCCTTTCTGTATGCTGGCAGCGGATACGGGGCATTTATCGGAAGAAGTTCCGACAGCTATCAGCTTATGGTTAGTGCAAAGGAAAATCAGATTGAGGAGAGCATGAAGGTTCTTCTTCAGGAAAATGAGCGTGTAAGAAGATATGGATTTCTGGCTTCCGAACTTGAAAGGGAGAAGAAGGAGATACTTACTGCTTATGAAAAGCTGGCCATGGAAGCTGACAAGACAGAGTCGGCTTCTTTTGCTGACGAATATGTTAGAAATTACCTCGAAAAGGAGCCCATACCCGGTATTAGAAAAGAGTTTGAAATGGTAAGTGAGTTCCTGCCGGAGATAAAGCTTGAAGAGATAAATGATCTGGGAAAGGAATGGATAAAGGATGAGAACATAGTTGTCCTGGTCACTGCCCGTGAGAAGGAAGGAGTTAAGGTTCCCACTGAAGGAGATGTTCTTGATATTATTAAGTCGGCAGCAGGCCTAGAACTTGAACCTTATGCCGAGGAGCTTTCAGAAGAGCCTTTGCTTAAGGAGGAACCCATTCCGGGTAAAGTAACAGGAATCACAGGGAATACTATTTTTGGTTATACCGAGGTCAGCTTCAGCAACGGAGTGAGGATGATCCTCAAGCCGACCGATTTTAAGAATGATGAGATAGTCATTTCGGCATTCAGCCCCGGGGGCCTCTCCCTGTACCCCGACGAGGACATCATGTCGGCAATGCTGGCTTCATCGGTAGTTGTTCAGAGCGGTCTGGGTGAATACGATTATACCGGGCTTCAGAAGAAGCTCTCAGGTAACACGGCCAGGCTTACTCCCTTTATCAACAATCTTCACGAAGGGGTGAGCGGCAACTGCTCCCCCAGGGATCTGGAAACACTGCTGCAGCTGAATTATCTGTATTTCACAGCAACACGGTCGGATGAAGACGCTTTCAATGCCTTTATTTCGAGACTCCGTAACACTATAAAGCCGATGAGGACAAATCCCCTGGTTATGTTCCAGGATACCCTTACCAAAATTGTGTCATCGAATTCCAGGAGGGTTATTGCGGTTCCGACTGATAAACAGATTGATATGGCCGATCACAAAAGGATACTGGAGATATTCAGGGACAGGTATGCAGATGCTGGTGATTTCACTTATTTTCTTGTTGGCAATTTCAGCATTGAGGAAGTTATTCCGCTTCTTGAGAAATATATCGGTGGACTCCCTTCCTCTTTCAGGAAGGAAAACTGGAGGGATGTTGAACCGGATTTCCCGGCTGGAAGGGTTGAGGTTGAACTGCCGGCAAATTCTGAACCCCAAAGCCGGGTAGCAATGATCTGGAACGGTGATTTCAAATGGAAGGAAAAGTACAGGTACGGATTTCCGATGTTAATGGATATCCTTTCAATAAGACTTAGGGAGACGATGCGCGAGGATCAGGGCGGTGTTTACGGGGTAAGCTTCAGTGGCAGCCCAACCAGGTTCCCGACGCCGGAATTCTCAATAACCTCGATGTGGGGTTGCAATCCTGACAATATCGACACTCTTTCCAGGAGCGTCATTGATGAGATGGAAAAGATCAGGAGGGACGGTCCTTCCATTACAGATCTTAACAAGGTTAAGGAGACACTTGCAAGAGAGAGGGAGACAAGGGTCAGGGAGAACAGTTTCTGGATCTCTGCGCTGCAGAACCATTATCTCTACGGCAACAGACTTTTGACTCTGGAGGAGTACAAGGATTACATCAATTCTTTCACGGGCAAGGATATCAGGATGATAGCCAGAAAATATCTCGATACCTCAAATTATGTGAAGGTAGCGCTTACTCCTGCCCCTTCATCAGTTGAAAAACAACCTTAAAAGCAGTGCCGGATAAGGGAATTTATATGATAAAGAAATGGTTTTAATACGGGTATTCAGAACAACCCGTGCAGTTCGGCGTTTATCTTGTCGATGACTTCGCTGAGGTGATCGTTGTTGTTAGGGAAGTTGTAATGGTCTGCTTCGATGATCAGCATCCTTCCGAGTTTATAGGACTGGATCCAGGCTTCATACCTCTCATTCAGCCTCTTAAGGTAATCGAGCCTTATTGAGCTCTCATATTCGCGGCCTCTCTTCTGAATCTGGTTCACCAGTGTGGGAACTGATGCCCTGAGGTAGAGGAGGAGGTCGGGAGGTTCAATCAGGGAGCTCATCATGTTGAAGAGGGAGGTGTAGTTTTCGAAGTCGCGTGTTGACATCAGCCCCATGGAATGAAGGTTCGGGGCAAAGATATTAGCATCCTCGTAAATGGTTCTGTCCTGAACGATTGTCTTATCCGATTTCTTTATTTCAATTATCTGGCTGAATCTTGAGTTGAGGAAGTAGACCTGCAGGTTGAACGACCATCGCTGCATATCATCGTAGAAGTCGTTGAGATAGGGATTGTCATCCACATCCTCATAATGGGCAGTCCATCCGTAATGTTTTGCCAGAAGTCCTGCCAGTGTCGTTTTCCCCGATCCTATGTTTCCTGCGATTGCTATGTGCATGGCTTTATGAAAAATTGTTTTATCAGATCATAAAATTACTAAAAAAAGGGAAGGATTTCGGTTTTGCACAAAAAAGTAAGCGTATACATATTAGCTCTGAACATTAATGCTTTTTGCCACAAGGAGTATCTCATCAAGGTATTCTCTTGTATTGGAGAGGCGTGGCACTTTGTTCTGTCCCCCGAGCTTATTCTTTGATTTCAGCCATTGTGTAAACGTTCCGCGGGGTACAGGATAAACCAGGGGCTTAACCAGGTTTATGTCCTTGAACCTTTTAGCCTCATAATCGGAGTTAAGAGATTTAAGGGTTGAATCAAGAATTTCAGTAAATTTTCCAATGCTGTCAGGATCTTTTTCAAATTCGATAAGCCATTCGTGCGAACCCCGGGAGGCTTCTCCCATAAAAACAGGGCCGGCAGTGTACTCAGTAACAATTGCGCCGGTAAGCCTGCATGCTTCGGAAAGAGCGCTGTCGGCATTCTCAACGATAAGCTCCTCACCGAATGCATTTATAAACTGTCTTGTCCTGCCCGATATTCTGAACCTGTAAGGGCTTGTTGAGGTAAAAACAATTGTATCTCCTATTACATATCTCCAGAGGCCTCCGTTAGTGGAAATCACGAGAGCATAATTAACATCCTTTTCAACCTCCCCTATCATTACAGCCCTTGCTGATGGCGATCCTGCTTCCTCGGCACGGATGAATTCATAGAAAATACCGTAATCAAGCATCAGGAGCATATCGTTATCCAAAGGATTATCCTGTATACCGAAGAATCCTTCCGAAGCATTGTAGGTCTCCATGTAGTGCATCTGGTCTCCGGGGATAAGCTTTTTATAGATTTCGCGGTACGGAGTGAAGCTTATTCCTCCGTGAAAGAACACTTCAAGATTAGGCCAGACTTCGAGAAGGTTTGATTTTCCCGTATAGGACAGTACGCTCTTTATCAGGGTAAGGTACCAGGAAGGGACGCCGGAAAAGCTTGTAACATTCTGATTTACCGTAGATTTGGTAATAAGTTCAAGCTTTTGTTCAAAATCTTCGATCAGGGCGATCTTTTGTCTTGGGGTCCTTATTAATTCTATGTAAAAGGGAGCGTTCCATATCAGGACAGCGGAAAGGTCTCCATAGATGTTGTTCCCTTCATGGTTTATCCTGTTGCTGCCACCAAGAGTAAGAGCCTTTCCGGAGAAGATCCTTGTATCGGGATTATTTCTAGTATAGAGGTACAGTATATCTTTTGCTGCCTGGTAATGACATTCCCACAATGACTCGGTGCTGATCGGAATGAATTTGCTCCTCGCTGAAGTCGTTCCGGATGATTTTGCGAACCATTTTATCTCACCGGGCCAGGTCAGGTTTTTTTCCCCCTTCCTCATCCTTTCAATCAGCGGAAGGTAATCATCGTAGCTTCTTAAAGGGACTACCGAGGAAAATTCATTGTAAGACCTTATGGATGAAAAACCATGCTTCCTTCCGGTTTCAGTCTGTTCCGCCTTTTTTAACAGCGAAAACAAGACCTCATTCTGACATTCAACAGGATTCTTCCTGAAGTTATCTATCTGGCTTAAACGCCTGGAGCCTATACATGTTAAAACTGACGGAATGATGCCCATTGATACAGACAGGTAAAAGAAATAAAGATATGTAAAATAATTCCAGTCTGAGACCAGGGATCAGGTGAAAATATCCTTAAGCACCTCGAGTGAATTTATCTTTTTCAGGCCCGGCAGATGAATGCTGAAATACCTGATCAGGGTTCTGAGGACTTCATCGCGCATTGATCCGGTAAGCGGGATTCTGGCTGCACTGTCGAAAGAACCTGTAAAGAAGCCGGCAAGGACATCCGAAATATTCTCTTCGGCGAATGAATTGTGAGGAGGAGGAGAGGGAACAAATACTCCGTTTACAAGATCGAAATACCTTTTACCGGCATCACTTCGTTTCGCGGGTTCAAAACCAAGATAGCTGCAAAGACCGGCAAGGAAGGAAATGTGGAAGTTGGAGTATCCGCTGGTGCAGCTGTCGAGATAAATTACCGATCCTTCAATGAAATCGAACAATCCCTCATTGGGGGTCTCCTCTTTCAGTACCGAAGAGAGTATCTCTGAAAGAAAAACGGCAATCGAGACCTTTTTCACATTGGCATATATGTCGGCGGGAGCAAAGTAAACCGAGAATTCCTTCAGCATCTGAACTTCCCTTGATTCCTTTATGTAAAGGACCATATCAAGTATTGACATTGGCTGAAAGAAGATATTGTGCTTTCCTGCTTTCTTGTTTCTCATTCCTCTTATAAGAACAGGTCTTCTTCCAAATTCACGGGTATATACCTGTGCAATAATACCTGAATCGGTGTATTTTATCTGATGAAGGATTATTCCCTTAGTCTTCTGGAGCATCTCAGCCAATGATTTGGTCAAATATAAAATTATTATCTTTACCTGTCAATCAAGGACATCATGATATCAGGCAACAATGAAGAGCTTCTGAAGCGTATCGCAAAACTTGCAAGGCAGAACCAGGAGCTGGAGGAACACATCAGGGAACTGCATAAGCAGAACGAGAAGCTTGCCGGAGAAAACGAAAAGCTTAAGGCTGAACGCCAAGAAAAGCCTGAAACAGCAGAAAGAACTTTTAAGTTCAACATGGCAACGATCCTCTACGCCGACATCAGAGGGCTGGCAGATCGTATCGGGGGAATGGATTCTGTTGAGGTCATGGACGAGCTTGATGAGATATTCCGCGAGTTTGGTTCGATAGCCTCCAGATACAATATTGAAAGGATTAAGTCAATAGGCGACACTTTCATGTGTGCAGGCGGAATTCCGGTGAAGAACATAACAAATCCCGTTGATGTGGTTATGGCAGCCATTGAGATGCATACCTTCCTGGAAAATTTTGAGAATTCAAGACGCGGGCCGGGCAATTCAATATGGATTCTTAAGACCGGGATACACACTGGTCCGGTAACTGCCACCGCATCAGGAAAGAAGAAGATCAGTTTTGACCTTAAGGGGGATACCGTTAACAATGCAAGCAGAATAGAGAATCTGTCGGATGACGGTTCGATACTTATCTCGGTTATGACTTTTGAGCTGGTCAAGGAGTTCTTTGAATGTGATTATTTCGGAAAGCTCCCGGTTAAATACAAAGGAGACCTTCAGGTATACAGGGTAAGGGGTCTGAAGCCGGAATTTTCACTTGAGGGGAAAGGCCGTATCCCGAATGATGCTTTCCGTACAAAGTTCGGGCTTATCCAGTTCACCGACCTTCAGGAGCTGGTTCTCGACAAGCTCGAGAAGGAGCTTCCTGGTTTTGTATTTTATCATAATGTAAAGCATACGGTGGATGTGGTCACCGAAGTTGAGCTTATCGGCTGGGCCGAGGGATGCAGCGACGAGGAGATACTTCTTCTCAAGACCGCTGCCCTTTTCCACGACACGGGTATCACCGTCTCCTTCGACAACCACGAGCATCACGGAACACTGTATGCAAGAGAAGTTCTTCCATCATATGGTTATACACCCGGGCAGATAGAAAAGATCTGTTCCATAATAATGGCCACCAAGCTTCCCCCGAAGCCAAAGGAACTTCTTGAAGAAATAATATGCGACTCAGACCTGGATTACCTGGGAAGAAGTGATTTCATTCCTGTCTCCAATACTCTCTTTGAGGAGCTTAGGGCGCAGAATAAGATGAGCGACCTGAATGAATGGAACAAGCTTCAGGTGAAATTCATTTCGGGCCATCAGTATTTCACCAAGACTGCAAGAAGCCTCAGGGAAGTGAACAAACAGCTCCAGATAGAAAGGATACAGAACCTCATTAAGGATTAGTCAGTTCCCTATCACCAGAATTTTAACCATCCCCGTCAGGGAACCATCGGGAGAAGCGCAGAAGACGAGATAGACTCCTGTTGAAACCCTCCGGCTGTTGTAGGTTGTAAGATCCCATTCTGCCTGACCTCCCAGTGAACGCGTCTCAAATACCAGATTGCCGCTCACATCGGTTATCTTTATCTCGCTGTTCTCCACGAGCCCGCTAATAGTTACATTGCCGTTAAAGTCCTCCCTGACGGGATTCGGGAAAGCATAAATATTCCGGTAATCATCTTTGCCTTTCGTTGCCGTTTCCCTTACCGAAATAAGTCCGTCCGGTGTCCCTATCCAGACCTCGCCCGATAAGTCATCAACCGATATTGCTGTAACTGAATCTGAGAACAATGGTGAATTGTTCATGGTGTAATTCCTGACAATTTCAGAACCATCCGGTGA
This sequence comes from Bacteroidales bacterium, assembly GCA_040772125.1. GTDB lineage: Bacteria > Bacteroidota > Bacteroidia > Bacteroidales > VadinHA17 > LD21. The sequence goes on along the minus strand of JAXGYS010000005.1, from coordinate 347,619 downwards.
AACAAGGTAGGCTCCTGAACTTTCCGTACCCAGCCATTTACGGTTTGCACCGTCGACCTCGACAGCTGTGATCTTTTCAGTACCCAGAAGATAGTCAGCTGTTCCTGTCCCATCGTCCCTCGGAACCTTTATCCGGTAACATCTGATGTCGGTGTCAAATAAATCGGCCCCGCTTCTGAAAATTACGGGCCCTTGTTCTGTGCCAAGCCAAATATTGCCTTCTGAATCCTCAGCAACGGCAATAACCGATGAGATAATTCTTCCATCGCTGTCTTTCACCTGTATCTTCCTGTACCTGTCGTCGTTGAAGTATTCCGGAGTGCCGTTGTCATCAAAAATAAATAATCCCTGGCTTCCCGGCAGGGTCACCAGAGCCTGTCCTTTCCCGGAAATGATAATATCTCCTGTCCCGGCAGCCACGATTGTGAGGGGATTAGCGATCCATGTTCCGTCCTTTTTAAGGATCTTTATACTTCCTCCGCCATAACTCTGGGTAACCCAAAGATTTCCCGACCTGTCGAAAGCCATTCCGCAGGTTCCGGCTTCTGAACCCGAAGAAATACCTGTTTCAAGAGGTGAATTGGTATCATCGTAATGGTTCACAAGTCTTGTTCCCCTGTACTCGAACAGTCCGTCGTTCCGTGTTGAAACGAAAAACCGGGAATTGTCTGCAGGATCGATGCATGCTCTGACTGCGGCTGAAACATCTTCAGATATGATGTTGGTAAACCTGTTGTTCTCGTAAACGGATACCTGCAGTTGTCCGGTGCCATTATCAGGATAAGGTTCCATATCACCTCCGCAGACCACCGTTTTTCCTGCTTCGGAAACGACCGATACCGTAAGGGTTGTTGCAGGTCCCGTGAGGGTAAGGGATTCAAATGCTCCCTGATCCGTCGCCCGCACCAGTCCGAATCTGAGATCTGCTATCCATAAAGAGCCCGAACTGTTAACTGAACGGGATGCATCAGGTGTTCCCCAGCCGTATGAAGTGATAGTTTTAACAACAGAACCTTCTTCAGAGTAAATTATTATTTTGTCAGGAGATGTTACTATGAATCCTTCAGGGCTGACATCGAAGGATCTGTTAACGGTTCCCGGTGAGAAAGGAAGCTGGGTTGTTTGCTCCCGGACGGAGAAAATCCTGTCCCCGTGCGAAGGATCGGAGAGATTGCAATAAAGGGTTTCACCAGAGAAAACTGCCTGAGTATACCTTTCATCGGGTCCGGGAAGATCTTCAATAAGCTCCCAGTTGCCGAAATACGAAAGTCCCTGGGTATTAATCCCCGCCTGCCACATACCCAGACTTGTTGCTGCATATATCATATCATTGCCGAATGCCACATCAAAAACCTCATTGTCGGCAGGACCCGGCCCGGGCTTCCATGTATCGCGGATCTCCTTTTTTTCAAGGTCCAGAACCACTATTCCGAACACTGTTGCGAGGTATGCATGTTTTCCCATGGTCCTTATCCTGTTGAAGCGGGTTTCGAGGTTTCTGTTATGAATGTCGGGGATGTTGATTATTGTTTTTTCTGCAGCAAGATCAATATTCCCGTCGTTGAAGGCTATTATCAGAATATCTTCTTCATCCGACCATCCTATTTCGCTTATTCCTGTAGAAGACAGTCCGTTTATCCTTGACAGTTTCTTCAGCTCATTGTAGTTCCTGTCGAATATAAGTATTGAAGATCCTGTCGAGGAATAAATTGCTTCATCGCCGGCAGCGACCGATCGGGAGATATTGTATGGCAGACGGTCAGCCCAGGATCCCGGAGGGAGTTGTCCTGCAAGAGAAGAGGGGAGCAGGATCAGGCATAATTTAAGGACCAGCCCTTTCATTTTCAGTCAGATCTGAGATATATCATTCTATGTATGATCACTGTGAGACCTGAGGAATGATGTAAGTTTTCTGAAAGCCATGGCACGATGTGAAATAAGGTTCTTTTCATCCAGATCCATCTCTGCGAAAGTGACATTCCTGTTTTCGGGGATAAAGACAGGATCATAGCCAAATCCGCCGGTGCCTCTTTTCTGGTTTATGATCCTGCCCTCTGCAACCCCTTCAAAAATATACTCTTTATCGCTGAATATCAAGGCAATAACTGTCCTGAATCTGGCTTTCCTGTTCATTTCGCCGTCCAATGCAGCAAGAAGTTTTTCAATATTTGCACCTGAGTCTTTTGCTTCCCCGGCGTAACGGGCTGAATGCACGCCCGGTTCCCCGTTCAGAGCTTCCACTTCAAGTCCCGTATCGTCGGCAAACACGTTCATACCTGAAATGTTATAAACTGTTCTTGCCTTTGCAAGAGCATTTCCTTCAAGGGTCATTTCATTTTCAGGAATGTCTTCTGTTATGCCGATGTCGCTGAGACTGAGCAGTCTGAAGCTGTCGCCGAGTATGTTGTTGATTTCCCTGATTTTGTTTGTGTTATTTGAGGCAAATACGATATCCATAAAATCTGATTTTTCACGTGTGAAATTAGCAAAAGTGATGAAAGTTATGCAATTCCACAATGGCGCCATAAGTTTGCCGTTAATAAAGTTTATTGATACTTTTGACAGAAGTACCTTCAAAAACTAATTATATGCTGTCTTTCAGGAAGCTGGGCATTCCGTTATTAGCAGTGGCAGTTACAGCATTACTCTCCTGTGGAGGTGCCGCTTCTTCAGGGGAAGGCAGCGGGGATGATGAAAAAGTCATTTACATTGGGGGTGCAGTCCTTCTCTTTGCACTTCTGCAGTATGTAATTTTCAGGATCATGGAGGAACGTTTCAGGAGAAAGCAGAAAATGCTTGAGGATCTGCTGAACAAAAAGAATGAGGATCTCCATAGGGAAATGGAAAAGACCGAAGCGCTTCTTTCAAATGTTCTGCCCAAGAATACAGCCGATGAGCTCATGGCAAAGGGCAAGGCAACAAAAACCAAGTACAATTTTGTTACTGTTTTATTTTCTGACATACAGGGATTTACGCAGATAGCCGAAGAAATGAACCCGGAGGTTCTGATTGATGAGCTTGACAAATTTTTCTTCCATTTTGACTCGGTGGTTGAAAAATATCATATTGAGAAGATCAAGACTATCGGAGATGCGTACATGTGTGCCGGAGGTATTCCCGAAAAGAACAGAACAAACCCGGTGGAAGTTGTTCTTGCGGCTCTTGAAATGCAGAAGTATATGAACAACCTGAAAAAGACATCACTTGTTCAGGGAATGAAGTACTGGGATATCAGGGTCGGGATCCATACAGGTACGGTTATAGCGGGGGTTGTCGGTCATAAGAAGCTGTCGTACGATATATGGGGCGACACCGTGAATACTGCAAGCAGGATGGAATCGTCGGGCGATGCAGGCAAGATAAACATCTCAGGTACAACCTATGAATTTGTAAAGGACTTTTTTTCGTGCGACTACAGGGGGAGGATGCCTGTAAAGTACAAGGGAGATCTCGACATGTATTTTGTGACCGGTATACTGCCGGAACTAAGGGACGAAAAAGGGGAACCTAATGCAAGATTCAGGTTCAAGATGCTTCTTATCAGGCTCGAGGATGTTGAGGATGCAGTTGACAGGATCTTCATTGAGGAAGCGACTCCTGATCTGTATTTCCATAATGCCCAGTTTGCCAGGAACATCAACGCGCAGGTTGATCTTCTCGCTCATGCTGAGCAGCTGCCGGACGAAGAATTCATCTACCTTAAGCTTGCTTCCATATTCCTCATAACAGGTTATATGACTGATTACAACAATCCGGCGGAAGCTTCATTCGGACTTATGAGGGAAATGCTTCCCAGCTTCGGATTCGACGAGAGTTATATTGTCGCAACAAGGCATCTGATAAACAATTCATTTATTGGGCGTTACGAATCTGTCTCAGATAAGATCCTTCACGATGCCCGTTACGATTACCTGGGCAGGATTGATTATCTGAAACTTACTGAAAGACTTTTAAGGGAAAGGAGGGAGCATGGCAGGGAGATATCGGTTGAAAACTGGATTGAAAACCAGAAGAAACACATCGCCGACCATGAATTTCTGACCAGGACAGGCAAGCTTCTTCGCAGTGTAAGTGCCGAAGATCAGGTAAAAGCACTTCTCGACTGGTACAAATAACAGCTTTTAGGCATAGAATCTGAAGGATTTTAAGTTTTAATGATGTATTTTTACCCCGGCATATTTTATTATTGTTCTTATGGAAAATATTGACTGGAAAAACCTCCCTTTCGGCTACATCAGGACTGACTACAACATACGCTGTTTTTACAGGGACGGACAGTGGGGGGACCTCGAAGTCTCGACTTCGGAGTACATTGATGTTCATATTGCTGCTACAGGCCTTCATTACGGTCAGGAAGCATTTGAAGGTCTCAAGGCTTACATGGGCAGGGATGGAAAGATACGTTTATTCAGATGGGAAGAAAACGCAAAAAGGCTTCTCTTTTCTGCTGACGGGATCAAGATGGCCGGGCTTCCTGTTGAAAAATTCAGGGAAGCTGTTTTCAGAGCTGTCATTCTTAACAAAAGGTTTATTCCGCCATATGGATCGGGAGCTTCGCTTTATATCCGTCCTCTTCTTTTCGGAAGCGGAGCTGAAGTAGGGGTTAAACCGTCCAGAGAATACACTTTCATAGTTTTTGTTACACCAGTAGGACCTTATTTCAAGGGAGGGATCAAGCCGGTTGATATGCTTATATGCAGGGAATTTGACAGGGCTGCTCCGAGAGGCACCGGGATATTCAAGGTTGGAGGGAATTATGCTGCAAGCCTGAGGGCAGGAATGGCGGCCAAAGAAGGCGGATTCGCAAGTGCGATCTTCCTCGATGCCAGGGAGAAGAAATTTATTGATGAATGCGGTCCGGCGAATTTCTTCGGCATAAAGGACAACACTTACATTACTCCCAAATCAGAATCGATACTTGCATCCATAACCAATAAAAGCATTATTGAAGCGGCTGAGAAGATGGGAATCAGAACAGAACGCCGGCAGGTTCCTGTAGAGGAGCTTGCTGAATTCACCGAAGCCGGAGCATGCGGAACAGCAGCCGTTATCAGTCCTATTGCCAGAATAGTTGACCCGGAGAAGAACAAGGTATATGAGTATTGCAGGGACGGTAACCCGGGGCCTGTTACCATGAAGCTTTATAACAAGCTTGTTTCTGTTCAGTATGGCGAGGAGCCGGATGAGTTCGGATGGACAACCATAGTTGAATAAGGTGAAGAAGAAAGAGACTGGATTATCAAAAGCAAGGCTCAGTGGTTCATATCTTACACTTGTAATAAGTGTGTCGCTGGTGCTTTTCCTTCTTGGGATTCTCGGTCTTGTGGTTATCAATGCAAAGGAACTGTCCGACTTTTTCAGGGAGAGTCTTTCCTTCTCGGTCATACTTGACGATAACGCCAGGGAGGCGGATATCAGAATGCTTCAGAAGGATCTCGATGCAAGGACATATGTCAAATCGACCGAATATGTTTCCAAAGATGATGCAGCGGTCAAGATGAAAGAGGATCTGGGTGAGGATTTTATCAGCTTTCTGGGGAACAATCCCCTTCCATCCTCGATAGACGTTTATCTGTACGCGGGTTACACGAATCCTGACAGCGTGGCAAAGATCGAGAAATATATTACCGGATACCCTTTCGTGAAGGAAGTCTGGTACGAGGATTCCCTGCTTGTTCTTATAAACGAGAACGTAAAGAAGATCAGCATCTTTCTTCTTATCCTCAGCTCATTCCTTTTCCTGATAGCTGTTACCATAATTAACAACACCATAAGGCTTGCAATATATTCGAAAAGGTTTCTGATAAGGACAATGCAGCTGGTAGGGGCAACACGTGCCTTTATCAGAAAGCCGTTTCTGATACGCAGCATCTATCATGGCATTCTTGCAGCGCTTATTGCGATGCTTCTGCTGATCGGACTTCTTTATCTGATAGAAAGAGAATTCCTGATGCTGTTTACGTTTGAAAATACCCGTCTGCTCCTGATACTTGGCGTATTCCTGGTTGCAGCCGGAATACTAATAAATGTTGTGTCAACATATCTGTCGGTTAACCGTTATCTGGTAATCTCAGAGGATAAACTTTACAATTGAAGAATGGCAGCAAAAAATGACAATAAGGAAAAAACCAACTTCGCTCTTGGCAGGGAGAACTACAGGCTTCTGGCCATCGGTTTTGGAATAATAGTAATAGGGTTTCTTTTAATGCTTGGAGGCAAATCGGATGATCCGGAGGTTTTCAGTGAAAAGATTTTCAGTTTCAGAAGGATAACCCTTGCACCGGTCGTTATTCTTGCCGGCTTTGTATTTGAAATCTGGGCGATAATGAAAAAGCCCAAAGATGCCGGAAAATAAAACTACATTCTATAGAAATGAATTTATTTGAAGCTGTAGTCCTTGGGTTGATACAGGGGCTGACCGAATTTTTGCCTGTAAGCAGTTCAGGTCATCTGGAGCTGGGCAAATACCTTTTCGGACTTGATCATGAATCGAACTTTTATTTTTCCATAGCCGTTCACGGCGCAACCCTCTTAAGTACTTTTCTGGTGCTCTGGAAAGAGATTGCCGGTCTGATTAAAGGCTTTTTCCGGTTTACGATGAATGAAGAGACAAGATATGTCATAAAGCTGATTATCTCTATGATACCGGTGGCTATTGCAGGTTTGTTCATGAATGACATCGTTGAGAATTTTTTTGCCGGCAACATGTTTACACTTGGAATAGAGTTTCTTGTAACGGCTCTTTTTCTCTTCCTTACCATGGTAATAAAGCCCAGGGAAAGGGAAATGACTTATTTTGATTCGTTCATAATCGGTATAGCCCAGGCTCTGGCGGTCCTTCCGGGAATATCCCGTTCGGGCGCGACCATTGCCACGGGCATGATGCTCGGTAACAGAAAGTCAGAAATAGCGAAATTCTCTTTTCTGATGGTTCTTGTTCCTATTATGGGTGCTAACTTCCTTGAATTGAGATCAGGTGATTTTACAAGGGAAGGAACATCATTGACAGTGATTGCAGCAGGCTTTATCACTGCTTTTGTATCAGGCTATATTGCCTGCCGGTGGATGATAAGCCTTGTAAGCAAGGGGAACCTTCTTTGGTTCGCTTTCTATGTAATCCTCGCGGCAATTTTCTCATTTTTACTCGGGTTTAATGTTATCTGAAGAGCTCAGCTCATTTGAAAAAGGCGAGGTTCTGTTGTTTGACAAGCCTCTTTACTGGACATCATTTGATCTGGTTAACAAAATAAGGAATATCCTCAGGTACAATCTGGGCCTGAAAAAGATAAAGATTGGACATGCCGGAACCCTGGACCCTCTTGCCGGCGGTCTCATGATAGTCTGCACTGGAAAGGCCACAAAGAGGATTGATGAATTCCGTGATCTTGACAAGGAGTATATTGCCGGATACTACTGATGCGTTAATAAATCATTGATACTAAATAAATTACTTTGTTCTTTGACATTTTGGTTGATTTGTAATTCTGTAAGTAGTTCTTTTACAGGCGTTTTGTCGAATACGGATATGCCTAATATCTGCATTATTTCATAGATTGACAAGGTACTTCTAAGAGCATATTTTACCTGAGCGACTATGAGATAGGTACAGATAGCGATCCAAACGTGGACTTTTACTGCATTTTCTGAATGACCCCAAAGCGTTTTTATGGTAAGGTTCTGCTTTATCCATTTAAAAAACACTTCGATTTGCCAGCGATTACGATATAATCTGGCAATTTCAAGTGACGAGACTTCAAAGTTGTTGGTAATAAAAGTAAGTAACAGATCTTTTTCGTCATCGTAATATTCTACCATTCGAAGAGCATCCGGATATAGTTGCTTAGACTTTGGACCTTTCAGCTTTATGGTTCTATCACTTCTGAGCCCGGTAGTCTCATCAAGATTGAAGTTGTTCTCAAGTACCCTGTAGTCCATAGTCACCTTTGCCCTTGTTACAAAGAATGCATCTGCTTTATTCATTCTATACAGCGCAGCAAAATCGATGTAAGCTTTGTCCATCAGATATATGGCGTCAGGTTGAGGTACAATTTCATCAAGTACATTACTGTCATGATACTTGCCATCTGTGATAAAAATAAACGTTGGAATACTACCTCTTAAATCAAGCGTTGTATGAATCTTGATTGCCCCTCTGGAGTATTTACCTTCGGCCCAGGAAAACAGCTTAAGACTTAATGAGACTGTTGTTGAGTCAAGTGCAAAAACATCATTGTCAATGTCGATATTAGGAATAGGGCTGTCAGAGTACATAGGCCTCACTGTTTTTATCAGGTACTCACCGAAGTCGGCAAAAATCCTCCAATCCCGATTTTCATTGGCTCTTGACAGTGTGGATTGATTGACATTTTGCTTTATACCAAGATGGTAGAGTTTATTTTTGTGTGCCTTTAGGCATAAACAAATATCTCTTAATGAGTTCCTTGATGTTAATTGGCCAAAGAATAGTTGAATAAACTGATTCCAACAGTCTAAATCTCTGACCCGATGGTCTCCTTTGTAACGAGAAACACACTTTTCAAACTCATACTTATTGACAAACTGAAGTATCTGAGCAAAGACATACTTACCTGAATTCATAATTTTGCACTTAAAAGGTGCAAAACTACAGGTCAAATCAAATCAAAAAATCAAAGAACGTTTATATAAATTTTATTATCAGTGCTTTATACAAAATTTGGAAAAGTTAACGCATCACTACTAATTGCCGGAATTCATTTTGGAGCCTCGACGCCCTCCTATGACCTTGAGACCGCAATAAACGCAACATTCCCGGTTGAACAAATATCCGAGAGACTTGTTTTACAAACGCTTGAGAGCTTCATCGGGGAGCAGGACCAGGTACCTCCCATCCATTCTGCCAAGCTTATAGGCGGGAAAAGGGCCTATGAGTTCGCCAGGAAAGGGATTGAAAAGGAAATGAAACCGGTAAAGGTTTATTTCAGGGAACTTGAGCTGATATCGTTCGGAATTCCTGAAAGCAGGGTAAGGATCTTATGCAGTAAAGGGACCTATATAAGATCTTTCGCCAGGGATCTGGGTTCAGAAATGGGAAGCGGCGCATATTTGTCGTCGCTCAGCAGGACCGGAATTGGACCTTTCAGGGTGGAAAATGCACTTACTCTGGAAAGATTTGAAAAAATGATCAGTGAAATGAAACAAAAATGAAACTGCTCCGTATAAAGGGTTTCAAAAAATGAAATAGAGATCGTATGAAACTATCACAATTCAGGTATAATTTACCTCAGGAGCTTATTGCTCTTTATCCTGCCGAGAACAGGGATGAGTCGAGATTAATGGTTGTCAACAGGAAGACAGGTACTTTTGAGCATAAAATCTTCAAGGAGATAACAGCTTACTTTAATGAACATGATGTTCTTATCTTCAATAATACAAAAGTTTTTCCGGCCCGTCTTTATGGCAACAAGGAAAAGACAGGAGCCGAGATAGAGGTATTTCTTCTGAGGGAGCTTAACCGTGAGCAAAGGCTTTGGGATGTTCTTGTCGATCCTGCAAGAAAGATCAGGATAGGCAACAAACTGTATTTCGGGGAGGATGACCTTCTGGTGGCTGAGGTTATTGACAACACTACTTCACGGGGCAGGACCCTGAGGTTTCTCTTTGACGGGACCTATGAGGAATTCAAACAGACCCTTTACGGCCTCGGGGAGACTCCTCTTCCAAAATTCATCAACAGGCCGGTTGAACCGGAAGACAACGAGAGGTACCAGACGATATTTGCCAAGCATGAAGGAGCTGTCGCTGCTCCGACTGCAGGCCTTCACTTCAGCCGCGAACTCCTCAAAAAACTTGAGATAATAGGAGTTGATTTTGCGGAGATCACACTTCACGTCGGACTTGGAAATTTCAGGAGTGTTGATGTCGAGGATCTTACAAAGCACAAAGTCGATTCAGAGAGAATAAGGATCACTGAGGAAGCAGCAGAGATAGTCAACAAAGCCAAGGAAAACAAGTACCGGATCTGTGCTGTCGGGACCACAGTTGTCAGAACCCTCGAGAGTTCCGTTTCTACAAGCGGTTATCTCAAGCCCTTCGACGGATGGACCAACAAGTTTATTTTCCCTCCCTACGATTTCAAGGTACCCGATATGATGATCAGCAATTTTCACCTTCCTTATTCAACCCTTCTCATGATGGTGGCAGCCTTTACCGGTTATGAACTGGCTTTTGAGGCCTACAGAACAGCTGTCAAGGAGAAGTACAGGTTCGGAACCTATGGAGATGCCATGCTTGTAATATAAAGACCTGAAGAAGGAAAAGGCTTTTCCCGGGATTACCCGGGTTTTCAGTGAAGCCGGATCAATGCGATCCGGCTTTATTGTTAATCAGTTAACAATTGCCCTCGGCCTGTTCTCATTCCGAAATCCTGCTCCTTACTTTTCAGTTTACCTTAAAACATGATTGTGTAATGCCTCTAAACTTATTTAACAGTTAATAACCTGTTGATAACAAATACTGAAAAAGTCCGTTTATAGAAAGGCAACAAGGATGGGTGCCATTTGAATGACAAATTTCCGCAATCGAAAAGAAAGTGTACCTGATTGCTGACATTCTGATTTTGAGACAATTTGAGGAGTAATTCTGAAATAGGGCTTTTCAGCACAATGCTTAATACCCTGCAGGCATCATATTCAGCCGGCAGGATATTTTATCGTTGGTTAAAGCTAATACTTCTTTTATCCATCCCTTTTGGCAGTCTTAATTCGCAGTGGCTTTCAGGATACAATCACAGAAAATCCATCACTATTCAGGAGAGTCAGATACCGGGCTCTGCGAACCTTGTGAATTTTCCTGTACTGATTGACATAACCGATAACGACCTCAGGATCTGTCCCGGAGGCTATATGGAGAGAAATGAGGGTTGGGACATAAAATTCACTGATGCAGGTGGAAATCAGCTCAGCCATGATATTGAAGGGTATAACCCGTTGACAGGACGCCTGACCGTATGGGTTCGCGTTCCGGCGCTTTCAGCCTCAACAAACACGATTTTGTACCTGTATTTCGGCAATCCGGCGATACTTACCAACTCCTCCTCGCGCGACACCTGGGATCCTGTTTACAGGGGAGTATGGCACCTTAACAACAGTATTTCAGATGCTTCTACCTATTCTCACCCTTCTACAAACTACAATACCACCAACACAAGCGGAAAAATCCTTGATGGAAGGGATTTTGTAAGAAATAATGATCAGTTTATAAGGGTACAGTACGACAATGACCTTGATTTTGGAGAGTCAATTACTGTTTCAGCCTGGATCAACGTTGACAACAACGGGTACGACCAGAAGGTTTTCAGCAACCAGAACGGATCAAGAGGTGGTTATAAACTTGGGATGTTCACCAACCGCAGGGTAGAATTTGAAATTCGGACAGATGAAAATGATGCTATACTTAACCGTGGCGTATCCGGAGGTACAATCATTTCCCCAAACCAGTGGTATTATGTAACAGGTGTTTACAGTAACTCCGGGAATTTCATCTGCACCTATGTGAATGGCGAGCTCGACAGAACATTGAATACAAACAGTACGGCCGGATTGACTGGAAGCGGTAATCCTGCAATAGGAAGGGAGACAACAAGCGGGGATTATTTCTTTGACGGCAAGATCGACGAACTGAGAGTACAGCGTGCAGTAAGGGATGCAAACTGGATAAAGACAGAATTCAATAACCAGTCTTCACCCTCAACATTCTTTTCAGCAGGACCTACAGAATCATTCATTGAGGCGCTGTGCAAAAACACTACCCTGAACCTTGATGCCTCGGGTACTGCTGTTCTCACCATTCCCATGATCGACAACGGCAGCAGTTCGGGTTGCGGCATAACAAAAACCCTGAGCCGGACTGCCTTCAGCTGTTCCGACCTCGGTGCCAATAATGTGACCCTGACGGTAAACAGCAGCTTTGGGAATGATAACTGCGTTGCGATAGTTACTGTTGCCGATGCAATGCCGCCTGTTATTTCCGCTTGCCCTGCAAATATTGCTGTAAATAATTCTCCGGGGATCTGTTCTGCCATTGTCAGCTGGACTGAACCAACGGCATCAGATAACTGTACCCCTTCAGGAAGCATTACCTGGACCCGTTCTCATTCACCCGGTTCCTCCTTCCCTGTCGGAACCACAACTGTTACCTATACCGCCAGGGATGCATCGGGAAATATTTCGGCTCCGTGCTCATTCACTGTTACAGTGACCGATAATACTGGTCCGGTTATCATCTCTCCTGTTGCAGGCGAAGTGCCGGCATCGATGAACAGCAACTGCACTTACGTACACAGTGGAACAGGATGGAACGCCTCCGCAACTGACAACTGCAGTTTATCATCGATTACATATTCTCTTTCAGGAGCAACAACAGGTACCGGCACTTCCCTGAATAATGTTGTTTTCAATTCCGGAAAGACAACAGTAAAATGGACAGCAGCCGATAATTCGGGAAATGATTCCGATTTCAGTTTTGACGTTCTGGTATCCGACACCCAGGCCCCTTCTGTCAGCTGTCCGGTATCGGGGATTCAGTATGTAAAGACAGGAGCGGATTGTACTTATGAACAAAATGGAGTTAACTGGAACGCTACGGCAACAGATAACTGCGGAACGGTTTCACTGACCTATAATCTTTCCGGAGCAACAACAGGTACAGGAACAACCCTCCACAAAGTTCTTTTCAATGAAGGTGAAACAACTGTAACATGGGTTGCTAGTGATGCAGCAGGAAACGAAAACTCATGCAGTTTTCAGGTAATGGTGGATGATGAAACCAAACCGGTTATTTCCTGTTCCGTTGGTTCGGATCAGAATGTCTTCACAAATTCAGGCTGTACGTATGTTCATAATGGCGTGGGCTGGAATCCGTCAGCAAATGATAACTGCTCTGACATAACTGTAGAGTTTAGCCTTTCAGGTGCAACAAACGGGAGCGGAACAACTCTTAATAATGTTGCTTTCAATACCGGCAGCACAACAGTGACCTGGACGGCAACCGACGAAGCCGGGAACAGCAATTCCTGCAGTTTTAACGTACTCGTTGCCGACAATGTAGTTCCGCAGATAGACTGTCCGGGTAGTATCACTCATGCCGCCGACCCGGGACTCTGCTCCTGGTCCGTTACCATTACTGCACCAACAGCGACCGACAACTGTCTTATCAAAAATGTTACCGGGACCAGAAGCGACGGACTCCTCCTTGGAGACCCGTACCCGGTTGGAAGCACCACAATAACCTGGAGGGCAACTGATATGAGTGACAATGTCAGTCTCTCCTGCTATCAGACGGTAACTGTGACTGACAATGAAGCCCCTGATTTTACTTTACCCGGCAATGCAAGAATATGCAGAGCGGCAGATTGTTCATATGAATCATACATATCTCCAGCTGCTACGGGCTACATCAACAGTCTGACAGACAACTGCACCCCCCTGGCTTCCCTGATTACATCTTATTCGGATGATAAGACAGGTTTAACGGATTGCAATACTTACGGGACAATACTGAGGAAGTGGAAGGTTACTGATGCCGCAGGCAATTTTACCGAAAAGACACAGTCAATAATAGTGGAACCTGTACCGTCTGTTTCGGTCGATAACAACAAACCATCGTTGTGTAACGGAGAAAATGGCGACATAGAAATAAGCAGTCCAACACTTGTTTCGGTGCCCGGAGATTTCCTGGTTGATGTTAAGGTCACCTCCTCAGATCCTTCAGCCTCAGGAGGAACCGCTATTGGAGACTTGAGTCTTGCTGTTTCCCTGTTGCCCTATTCCATTTCCGGTACACTTACCAACAGCTCGGACGAACCCATTGAAATAACCTATACGGCTACTCCTTCCATCTCTGGTTGTGCCAGCGGAAGCGCCGGTATTGTCAAAGTTATCGTCAACCCTACGGCGACAATCACCAGCGAAGCCACGGCAAACTGGTGCAACGACACTGAGAACACATATGAGATCACCAGCGCCAGTTCAACGGCCACCTTTGAATGGGTTCGTGAAGCTGTTGCGGGGATAACCAATCCGAGGGTAGAGGGAAGCGGGGATGAGATCACCGAGACACTTGTAAATGAAACTGACGAGCCTGTAGTGGTTCGCTATGTCATCACCCCGTCGGTCAATGGCTGTGAAGGTACGGTGTTCAACCTTGATGTCACGGTCAATCCCACGGCGACAATCACCAGCGAAGCTACTGCAAACTGGTGCAACAATACTGAGAACACATATGAAATAACCAGCGCCAGTTCAACGGCCACCTTTGAATGGGTCCGTGAGGCTGTTGCGGGGATAACCAATCCGAGGGTGGAGGGAAGCGGGGATGAGATCACCGAGACACTTGTTAATACTACTGATGAGCCTGTAGTGGTTCGCTATGTCATCACCCCTTCGGTCAATGGCTGTGAAGGTACGGTGTTCAACCTTGATGTCACGGTCAATCCCACGGCGACAATCACCAGCGAAGCTACTGCAAACTGGTGCAACAATACTGAGAACACATATGAAATAACCAGCGCCAGTTCAACGGCCACCTTTGAATGGGTCCGTGAGGCTGTTGCGGGGATAGCCAATCCGAGGGTAGAGGGAAGCGGGGATGAGATCACCGAGACACTTGTAAATGAAACGGACGAGCCTGTTGTGGTCCGTTATGTCATCACGCCTTCTGTTAACGGCTGCGACGGAGTTGCGTTCAACCTTGATGTCACGGTCAATCCCACGGCGACAATCACCAGCGAAGCTACTGCAAACTGGTGCAACGATACTGAGAACACATATGAGATCACCAGCAACAGTTCAACTGCTGTCTTTGACTGGGAACGTGCAGCAGTAGCGGGCATAACCAACGGTACGGCAAGCGGTACCGGTGATGAGATCACCGAGACTCTTGTAAACGATACTGATGAACCTGTTGTGGTCCGTTATATTATCACCCCTTCTGTTAACGGCTGCGACGGAGTTGCGTTCAACCTTGATGTGACGGTCAATCCTACGGCGACTATCACCAGCGAAGCTACGGCAAACTGGTGCAACGATACTGAGAACACATATGAAATAACCAGCGCCAGTTCAACGGCCACCTTTGAATGGGTCCGTGAGGCTGTTGCGGGGATAACCAATCCGAGGGTGGAGGGAAGCGGGGATGAGATCACCGAGACACTTGTTAATACTACTGATGAGCCTGTAGTGGTTCGCTATGTCATCACCCCTTCGGTCAACGGCTGTGAAGGTACGGTGTTCAACCTTGATGTCACGGTCAATCCCACAGCGACAATCACCAGCGAAGCCACGGCAAACTGGTGCAACGACACTGAGAACACATATGAGATCACCAGCAACAGTTCAACTGCTGTCTTTGACTGGGAACGTGCAGCAGTAGCGGGCATAACCAACGGTCCGGCAAGCGGTACCGGTGACGAGATCACCGAGACTCTTGTAAACGAAACGGACGAGCCTGTTGTGGTCCGTTATGTCATCACGCCTTCTGTTAACGGCTGCGACGGAGTTGCGTTCAACCTTGATGTCACGGTCAATCCCACGGCGACAATCACCAGCGAAGCTACTGCAAACTGGTGCAACAATACTGAGAACACATATGAAATAACCAGCGCCAGTTCAACGGCCACCTTTGAATGGGTCCGTGAGGCTGTTGCGGGGATAACCAATCCGAGGGTGGAGGGAAGCGGGGATGAGATCACCGAGACACTTGTTAATACTACTGATGAGCCTGTAGTGGTTCGCTATGTCATCACCCCTTCGGTCAATGGCTGTGAAGGTACGGTGTTCAACCTTGATGTCACGGTCAATCCCACAGCGACAATCACCAGCGAAGCCACGGCAAACTGGTGCAACGACACTGAGAACACATATGAGATCACCAGCAACAGTTCAACTGCTGTCTTTGACTGGGAACGTGCAGCAGTAGCGGGCATAACCAACGGTCCGGCAAGCGGTACCGGTGACGAGATCACCGAGACTCTTGTAAACGAAACGGACGAGCCTGTTGTGGTCCGTTATGTCATCACGCCTTCTGTTAACGGCTGCGACGGAGTTGCGTTCAACCTTGATGTCACGGTCAACCCGACGGCGACTATCACCAGCGCCACTACGGCGAACTGGTGCAATGATACTGAGAACACATATGAGATCACCAGCAACAGTTCGACTGCTGTCTTTGACTGGGAACGTGCAGCAGTAGCGGGCATAACCAACGGTCCGGCAAGCGGTACCGGTGATGAGATCACCGAGACTCTTGTAAACGATACTGATGAGCCTGTTGTGGTTCGTTATGTCATCACGCCTTCTGTTAACGGCTGCGACGGAGTTGCGTTCAACCTTGATGTGACGGTCAATCCTACGGCGACTATCACCAGCGAAGCTACGGCAAACTGGTGCAACGATACTGAGAACACATATGAGATCACCAGCAACAGTTCGACGGCTGTCTTTGACTGGGAACGTGCAGCAGTAGCGGGCATAACCAACGGTCCGGCAAGCGGTACCGGTGATGAGATCACCGAGACTCTTATAAACGATACTGATGAACCTGTTGTGGTCCGTTATGTTATCACCCCTTCTGTTAACGGCTGCGACGGAGTTGCGTTCAACCTTGATGTGACGGTCAATCCTACGGCGACTATCACCAGCGAAGCTACGGCAAACTGGTGCAACGATACTGAGAACACATACGAGATCACCAGCAACAGTTCAACTGCTGTCTTTGACTGGGAACGTGCAGCAGTAGCGGGCATAACCAACGGTCCGGCAAGCGGTACCGGTGACGAGATCACCGAGACTCTTGTAAACGAAACTGACGAGCCTGTTGTGGTCCGTTATGTTATCACGCCTTCTGTTAACGGCTGCGACGGAGTTGCGTTCAACCTTGATGTCACGGTCAACCCCACGGCGACTATCACCAGCGAAGCTACGGCAAACTGGTGCAACGATACTGAGAACACATATGAGATCACCAGCAACAGTTCGACTGCTGTCTTTGACTGGGAACGTGCAGCAGTAGCGGGCATAACCAACGGTCCGGCAAGCGGTACCGGTGACGAGATCACCGAGACTCTTGTAAACGAAACGGACGAGCCTGTTGTGGTCCGTTATGTCATCACGCCTTCTGTTAACGGCTGCGACGGAGTTGCGTTCAACCTTGATGTCACGGTCAACCCGACGGCGACTATCACCAGCGAAGCTACGGCAAACTGGTGCAACGATACTGAGAACACATATGAGATCACCAGCAACAGTTCGACTGCTGTCTTTGACTGGGAACGTGCAGCAGTAGCGGGCATAACCAACGGTCCGGCAAGCGGTACCGGTGATGAGATCACCGAGACTCTTGTAAACGATACTGATGAGCCTGTTGTGGTTCGTTATGTCATCACGCCTTCTGTTAACGGCTGCGACGGAGTTGCGTTCAACCTTGATGTCACGGTCAACCCGACGGCGACTATCACCAGCGAAGCTACGGCAAACTGGTGCAACGATACTGAGAACACATATGAGATCACCAGCAACAGTTCGACTGCTGTCTTTGACTGGGAACGTGCAGCAGTAGCGGGCATAACCAACGGTCCGGCAAGCGGTACCGGTGTACGAGATCACCGAGACTCTTGTAAACGAAACTGACGAGCCTGTTGTGGTCCGTTATGTCATCACGCCTTCTGTTAACGGCTGCGACGGAGTTGCGTTCAACCTTGATGTCACGGTCAACCCGACGGCGACTATCACCAGCGAAGCTACTGCGAACTGGTGCAACGATACTGAGAACACATATGAGATCACCAGCAACAGTTCGACTGCTGTCTTTGACTGGGAACGTGCAGCAGTAGCAGGTATCACTAACGCTTCTGCCACGGGAACCGGAAGTACTATCACCGAGACACTTGTAAACGAGACGGACGAGCCTGTTGTGGTCCGTTATGTCATCACGCCTTCTGTTAACGGCTGCGACGGAGTTGCGTTCAACCTTGATGTCACGGTCAACCCGACGGCGACTATCACCAGCGCCACTACGGCTAACTGGTGCAATGATACTGAGAACACATATGAGATCACCAGCAACAGTTCGACTGCTGTCTTTGACTGGGAACGTGCAGCAGTAGCGGGCATAACCAACGGTCCGGCAAGCGGTATCGGTGATGAGATCACCGAGACTCTTGTAAACGATACTGATGAGCCTGTTGTGGTTCGTTATGTCATCACGCCTTCTGTTAACGGCTGCGACGGAGTTGCGTTCAACCTTGATGTCACGGTCAACCCGACGGCGACTATCACCAGCGAAGCTACGGCAAACTGGTGCAACGATACTGAGAACACATATGAGATCACCAGCAACAGTTCGACTGCTGTCTTTGACTGGGAACGTGCAGCAGTAGCAGGTATCACTAACGCTTCTGCCACGGGAACCGGAAGTACTATCACCGAGACTCTTTTAAACGAAACTGATGAACCTGTTGTGGTCCGTTATGTTATCACCCCTTCTGTTAACGGCTGCGATGGAGTTGCGTTCAACCTTGATGTCACGGTCAACCCGACGGCGACTATCACCAGCGAAGCTACTGCGAACTGGTGCAACGATACTGAGAACACATATGAGATCACCAGCAACAGTTCGACTGCTGTCTTTGACTGGGAACGTGCAGCAGTAGCGGGCATAACCAACGGTCCGGCAAGCGGTACCGGTGATGAGATCACCGAGACTCTTGTAAACGAAACGGATGAGCCTGTTGTGGTCCGTTATGTGATCACGCCATCGGTGGGGGGCTGCGATGGAGTTGCGTTCAACCTTGATGTGACTGTATTCCCGACTCCACAGGTAGAACAGCCTGAAGATCTTGTTGTATGTAACGGTGACCCTGTTCCGGAGATTGAGTTTATTTCACCTAACGAAGGAGGAGTTATTACTTTTGACTGGGTAGTGACTCCGTCTCTGATTAACCTTAGTGAAACAGGAGAAGGAATAATCCCGGGATTTACAGCAGTTAATACGGGTAATATACCGATAGAAGCCACTGTTGAGGTTACCCCCAGATTTACATTAGGTGGACTTACGTGCACCGGCTCCCCTGTAACGTTTACAATCACTGTAAACCCGACAGCTCAGGTTAACAGTATCAGTAATCAGGTGGTCTGCAATGATTCCCCCACTCTGGATATTTTATTTACAACAATAAATGAAGGAGGAACGACCACCTATACCTGGAAAAATGATCAGACATCAATAAATCTTCCAGCCAATGGTGAAGGAGACATTCTTTCATTTACGGCAAGAAATACCGGAAACGCACCTGTTGTGGCGACTATAGAGGTCACACCGCACTTCACAAACGGCGAACATACCTGTGATGGCCCATCCAGGACATTCACCATCACAGTAGATCCTACTCCACAGGTAGTACCAAGCACACTTTCACAAATCATCTGCAATGATGGTACAACAAACATTGTCATTGGAAGTCCAAGTACTTACAGCAGCGGAGAAGTGACCTTCACCTACACTGTTTCTGCAACAGGCGGCGTTACCGGTTTTACAATACCTTCTGAACCTGTAGAAAAAGACTATCTTATCGAGGATATTCTGAATAACCCTACCGATGAGGTCCAGACTGTAACCTACACCATTTATCCTGTTACACCCATCACCGGATGTGCTTCCGGACCTGCCGAAGTTATTGTTACGGTCCTTCCCACTCCAAAGGTGACAGAGCCTTCTGATCTTACTTTCTGCAACGGACAGTTAACTTCTGAGATAGACCTTAATACGGTCACAAGCGGGAATGTAAGTTTTACCTGGGAAAATGATACGCCCTCAATAGGGCTTGATGCGACAGGGTCGGGAAATATTCCTGTATTTACAACATCAAACTCCACTGATTCACCTGTTGTTGCTACAATAACTGTTACTCCGCATTTTGAGGACGGCTCCCTGATCTGTGACGGAGACCCCATTACGTTTACAATAACCGTCAATCCGACACCTAAGGTAGTTCCTGTTGCTGCTGAAACAACTCTTTGCAACGAAGGCACAACCTCAATAAGGTTAACCAGTCCAAGCAGCTTCAGCAACGGGGATATCCGTTTCAGGTACGAGGCAGTTTCCACAGGCGGAGTAACCGGCTTTGATTCATCTGAAGAAGATCTTGAGGAAGACTTTGTAATAGAGGACGAGCTCTACAATCCCACTGATGAACCACAGACAGTCACCTACACAATCTATCCTGTCGATCCCACGGGGCTATGTTCTGAAGGACCGTCAGTTGAAGTCGAGATAGTAGTAAATCCGACTCCGAGGATTTTTCCTCTTCCCGAAGAAGAATATATCAGGTGCAATGAATTCCCTGTAAACATAACTCTTAATAGTCCAACCATTTTCTCAGGAGGCAGTCTGGTGACCATAAACCTTTCGGCAACAGCACCTGAGGGAGTAGAAGGATTTGCTGAATCTTTGACGGATCTGGCAAACGGATATGTTGTTAATGACATTCTTGTCAATACTACTGATTCTCCTCTCACAGTTGAGTACACTGTTGTTCCTGTTTCTCCTCACGGCTGTGCCAATGGTCAGGAGGTAAGGTTCAGGGTAAAGGTAAATCCGACTCCGAGAGCCACGCCGGTTAATGTAAAACCTGCTATCTGTTATTCGGACGAAACCCTTATAACTCTTGCTTCGCCAACCGAGATGACATCAGGCACAATATTATTTGACTACACTGTCCTCGTTCCTGCAAACGTAACAGGAGATCCGGGTCCGGGAAACAATCTGGAGGAGGGTGACGATCTTTCTTTTGAGCTCAGCAACAACGATGATGCTGTTCAGTCTGTTTATTTCTATATCACGCCAAAGGTTGCAGGATTGGATTGTCCGGCAGGAGATCCGGTAACGGTGGAGGTTCAGGTTCACCCTATACCTGCAAGGGATATTGTCGTTACAAAACCTTTTACATGTGAATCCAGTGCAGGCAGGGCATCCCTGAGAGCTGATATATCGAGGGGAGCTGAGCCTTATGAAGTTTTATGGAGTGGACCCCTCGGCTACAAGATGAGCGGTTCGCTGGAAATAACAGATCTTTATGCCGGGACCTATACTGTTTATGTTGAAGACAATATTGGATGCAGCCACCGACTATCGGAGATCATTTATAACATGAGTGCCACTCCGATAATTACCCCGTGGCCTGTTCTTCCTGATATTCATGTTTCCTGTCCGGGTGGCAATGATGGTACGGCGCGTTTCTTTGTAAGGACCGGCATTACGGAACCCTACAATTACAGGATCTACCGGAATGAAACTGAGCTGGTTGGAGAGGGAACTTTCAGTGGCAACTATGTCAATTCAATCCCTACAACCTATGTTACACCTGATAATCTCAGGGCTGGCAGCTACAAGCTGGTAGTAACCGACAATAACGGTTGTGAGACCTACAAGACAGCCGATCTGTTCGAACCGGAACCGATCAGTATATCATTCGAAGTGCGCAATTACAATGAATCGAATATCTCATGCAGGGGCTACAGCGACGGATATATCACTGCCACTGTTACCGGAGGGAACGGATCGTATTCCTATAACTGGTCTGCTGCTTCAGGACCTCTTTCAGTGAACAGCACCTCAAATGTACTTGATGGCGTCCCTGCCGGAACGTATTATCTTACAGTAACTGATCTGCTGGGTTGCCCGATGACCGAAAGCGTTACCCTGACGGATCCTCCCGGAATGATCCTCTCAGGAAGCGAGGTGTCGCACAGCCGCGACAATGCATTTAACATATCATGCAACGGGGCCTCTGACGGTTATATCAATCTCGAAATAACGGGTGGTTCGGGTAATTACACCTATCTGTGGGTAGGGCCGGGAGACTTTACTGCCACGACGAGGGATATCTCGAATCTTAAAGCAGGGATCTATACATGCACGGTAACTGACATAAACGGATGCATCCTGATGCCGCATCCGGAGTTTGAGCTCAGGGAACCTGCATCACTGGCTGTAGTGCCCGCAAGATCCATTTCAGCCGACGGCAATTACAACATAAGCTGTGCGGGGGGAACGGGATCAGTCGATATTACTGTTACAGGAGGAAGCTCTGCAGGTTACTCATACAGCTGGAGTACAACCGACGGATCAGGCATTATTGCAGGACAGGAAGATCAGAATGCACTGAGGGCTGGTAACTATAACCTTAAAGTAACTGATTTTAATGGTTGTATATCATCCGTTGATTTTTCAATGACCGAACCTGAAGAACTGACTTCGGAGCTCATCCCGGGGCACATAACCTGTCAGGAATCAGGATTCAACGACGGATCAATGAATCTTACCGTTACCGGAGGAGTGGCTCCGTATTCATATCTCTGGTCGAATGGCGAGATGACACAGGATATAACAAACCTCACCGAAGGATTTTATACTGTTACAGTTACAGACGCCAACGGTTGTCAGTCGACGGCAACGGAAAGAATAAATCTTCCTCCTCCGCTTTCGTACGAAAAGTCAGTGTCGGAGTTTAACGGGTTCAATATAAGCTGTTATGGCAGAGCCGATGGTTTTATAAGTATCACACCGGAAAGCGGCACCCCGCCATATATTTTCAGCTGGGAAGGCCCTGACGGCTTCACCTCGGATGCAGCAAGCATCTCGGGCCTGAGGGGAGGTGTTTATATACTAAGCATTACCGACCTTAATTATTGTACTGCCACTGAGACTATTGAACTAAGAGAGCCAGGTAAGACCGGGATGACCGTAACCATTGAGGATATTATTTGTGCCGGAGAAAAGACGGGTTCAATAGCCGTTGAAGCGGTAAATAATGCCGGTCCTGTTGATTACCTATGGGCAGATGGCGAAATGGGAAAAGCAAGATCAGGGCTCATGGCGGGTGAATATAAACTGATAATAACCGATTCTAACGGATGTTCAGCCGATTCGGTCATCACACTTACCGAACCTGATTCCATCAATCTGTCATTTATGGTAACGCAGCCGCTCTGTACCGACCTGCCCAACGGCCAGATAGACCTTTCGGTGACCGGAGGTTCGGGACAGGGGTACACTTACCTCTGGTCCGATGGTACAACATCACAGGACCTTGGCACTGCTGTCAGCGGACTGTACAGTGTTACAGTGACGGACGAGTCAGGCTGCATGGTTACTGGTTCGGTTATGGTAAATCCATTGAATGAGCTTTGCCTCGATATCCCGAATGCAATTTCTCCAAACGGAGATCTGAGGAATGATGTGTGGAACATAGGCCTCAGGGATTTGTATCCCGATATGGAAGTCAAGATATTCAACAGGTGGGGAGACCTGATATGGAAATCGGAGAGAGGCTATCCTGTTCCATGGGACGGAAGGAGCAGGGGAGAGATACTTCCTATTGATTCGTATCATTATATTATTGATCTTAATAACGGGACCAGGCCTCTTCTTGGGCACATAACAATTGTTAAATAATTAACAGCAAAGAACAGATTGAAAAGGCCGGCTTTCATATTGCTTCTTGTGTTTTTATCCCTTCATAGCAGGGGTCAGCAGTTGCCTTTGTACAGCCAGTACCTTTTCAATAAATACCTTATCAATCCCGCTGTGGCAGGAAGTGACGGAATAACAAGCATCAACCTTACGGCCCGTGAACAGTGGGTAGGATATACCGGCGCTCCCAGAACCTTTTCATTCAGCGGCCAGGGAAGGATTCTCAAAAGGGGATATTTTCTTAAGTCGAGGGCTTCAGGTAATGTCTACAGGCCAAAAACCGACGGTAAAATAGGAATGGGAGGTTACGTCTTCAGCGACAGGAACGGGCTTATCCAGAGAACAGGATTCCAGGCATCCTATGCTTATCATATGTGGCTCAGGGACAATACCCAGCTTTCGATGGGTCTTGCGGTAACAGGCTATCATTTCAAGATAAACGAAAGGGAACTAGACTTCGAGAATCCTGACGAACCCTGGATGAACAACGAATTGCGAAGGGGAATCTTTGTCCCCGATGCAGATTTTGGGATATACATTCTCAATCCAAAGTTCAGTGCGGGTTTTTCTACTGCCCAGCTCTTCGGTGCCGCGGCAAAGATCGGAGATGACGCATACCGGAATTACAGGATGGACAGGCACTATTACCTTTTTGGCTCATACAGCATCGACCTGAAGGACAAGACCGAAATCCGTCCTTCAGGAATGTTCATGATGTCAGAACAGATGAAACCCGTGGCGGATATAGGAGTTACCTGCTATTATGACAATAAGTTATGGGCTGGCATCTCATACCGCTCAAGTAAGGCTATTATTGGTCAGTTTGGGTTTGCCTATACAAATATGTATATCGGCTATGCTTTCGACTTCACTCTGCAGGAGATACAAAGACTCACCTATGGGACTCATGAACTTACCGTTGCGGTGAGGTTCGGCGACAGCGCAAGAAAATACCGCTGGCTCGACCGGTACTAGTCATAATCAAACATACTGCCGTTTTCTGCAGGTCTTACTCGCTTGACATTAAGGGTGATGGACCTGATTATTGTTTTATGAGCTTTTCCTGAGGATAAAAATAAGAGAGCTGCTTTTATCTGGCTTAAAGCAGGCCCTCAGGGCGAACCACGAACCTCTTGTCATCCCCTTTAGGAAGGGAAGAGCTGAGCCTTTTTGCTTTTCGCTCAGAACGGAGATATAGAACACATCGAAGGGAAGTCTGCTTTTACCGCTGATTATGAATCCTGTCTTTGAGGCAAACAGATCAACTGTTTCAGGAGTGAAATGCCACAGATGGCGTGGTACATCGAACCCGGCCCAGTTTTTACCATAATATTCCGAATCGTACGACGAGCAATTAGGAAGTGCTATTATGCATATTCCACCGGGTTTCAGCAGTCTCTTTACCTCCGTAGCATAAGCGAAAGGGTCATGAAGATGTTCAAGCACATGCCAGAATGTTATGCAGTCGTATTGTTCTGAAGGAAGGCTCCTGATAGCTGAAGGATCGTTAACAACTACTCCGAAATTAGCCCTGGAGTATTCCCGTGCCTTAAGGTTCGGCTCAATCCCTTCAGCCATCCATCCGGCCTTCTTCATCGTGAAGGGAAAATAACCTGTTCCGCATCCGATATCAAGTATTCTTCCACTTTTGACTCCGCTTATCTTACCGACAAGCTTCCTTTTTTTTCGGAGCATTAATTTCCTTACAACTCCGTAAATCCGGTTGACTATCCCGGGAGCCTTATCATCATGGGCAACATACCCGGGCGAGTCATAATATCTTCCTATCTGATCCTCTCCGGGATACTGCCTGGTAAAAACAAATCCGCACGAAAGACACCTGTAAAGTTCAAACTCTTCATGGCTGACGAGATGATCACTACAAACCATCCACGGTTTTATATTATCCGAAGAACAAAGAGGACACTCAGAATGTAAAATCATCTACCCGGTCTTTGATTTTTTCAGTAATGAGAATGAAAAATACGCTGCCGCGAGGATGAACAGCAAAACGGAACTTGCCAGCGATACCCTGTTTCCGGTATAGTAAGAAGATGGTCTGAAGGAGAACTTAACCTCATGTGTTCCGGGAGGCAGTATCATACCCCTTAGTATATAATTGGTCCTGAAATAACTGCTTTCCTTTCCGTCGACGTAGCATTTCCATCCTGCGGGATAATATATCTCTGAAAAGACAGCAAGTTTTTCACTGCCAGCCGTGTATGTGTAAACCAGTTCGTTTGGCTGATATGAAACAAGTGCGATTGTATCACCCGGTGAAACAGGGTAGGATCCCTGTTTTATCTGATCGCTGAAGGATGCATCTGTTATTGCCTCTATGGAAGGATCAAAGTTCTTAACGGCGGCAAGCTCCATGTTGGCGTTTCCGACAATTACCGGAGATGAAGCAAACCAGGCATTGCCCAGTGCGCGCTGATTTAGAATGGGAGGGGCATCACTGTTGTATATAAGGTATTTTGCATTCAGCATGTTCAGAACTGCTGTATTGTCGAATGCAGGCATAACCTCTTCAACGGTTGTCGCACCGTCGAATGCAGATGCTATCACTGTCATCTCACGGGATATTACGCTGTCGATCAGTTCCTGATATCTTTTCAGCTTCGCTCCGTGATAGCCGCCTATCGATTTGTGGAACCACGATGTGGGAGAATTGTCATTGAACGTAGAGACTGAAAGGTTAAGCACCCTGTGATATGAATTGTCGAGGAGAATTATTTCATCGGCCGGCGAAGGGGTGAACTCTTTGTTTATTGCTGCCGGTCTTTCGAACCTGTCGGTTCCGAGATATCTCTTTCCTGCACCCCACAGATCGATAAATACAAGAACGGTAAGAATGATGATGGAATATTCCTTCCTGATTTTTCCTGATGCGAAAGCGAAAAGAGCAGCAGCTCCGCCGGCAATGAAAAGCAGCGACCTGAAAGCATCTGTTCTGAGAAGCGCCTTTCTGTCGGACACAAGTGCCGTGGTAAGCCAGGAGGGATAATCCGTTTCATAGGAATTCAGGAAAGATCCTGCTATACCAGGGATGACAAGAATGAAAAGAAGAATACCTCCTGTAATGCCTCCTGCTATTTTCAGGCCTTTCAACAGTTCTTTACCCGGCAACATTCCGTAATAAAACCTCCGGAGGGCAAGAAAACCCATCAGGGGGATGGTGAACTGGGCTATCACCAGGGTCATTGTTACGGCCCTGAATTTGTTGTATCCCGGGAAGAAATCAATGAACAGGTCAGTAAATGGCATGAAATTTTTGCCCCAGGAAAGCATTATCGAAAGAATTGTCGCTGCCAGCAGCCACCATTTCTCTCTTTCCTTTAAAAGAGCCAGTCCGAGCACAAACAGAAAAATCACTATTGCACCCATATAGTGAGGCCCTTCGGTCATAGGTTGTGTTCCCCAGTATTTAGTTACCTGGTTAACTGCTTCTGCAGCATTGTTCTGTCTGAGAGCTCTTACTGTTTCCGAATCACGGTCAAATGGCTTGCTCGATCCTCCCTTGAAGTCCGGGATAAGCAGATTCATTGTTTCATCGATGCCATAGCTCCAGTGAACGATGTAATCCCTGTCGAGTCCGGCAGAAACAGTACGTGCATCGCTCTTAAGATCCGACTTTCCCCTTATAGAATATTTCCCGTATTCCCTGATAGTATTCAGATTGCCGTAGTTGATCCCGATTGCAATAAAAACCGGGATAAGAAGAATAATGGAAGTCTTAAGGAATTCTTTGAAGCTTTTCTCCTTAAGGGAATATGCAAATTCGACAATAATAAATATAAGCACACAGATAAATGCGTAGTAGGTTATCTGCGGATGATTGGCGAGTATTTCAAGGGCAAGCATGAAGGCAGTCAGAAGGGCCCCCTTTACCGCATCCTTTCTGTAGGCATACCAGATGCCTCCTATAACGGGTGGCATATATGCCAGTGCGATAGCCTGAGTATTATGTCCCGCAGCAAGTATCTGGAAAAAGAATGAAGAGAATCCCCATGCTATTGCACCCGAGGCAGCAAGCCATGGTTTTACTCCGAAAAGGAGCAGCATAAGATAGAATCCTGCCATCGACAGCAACAATACCGAAACAGGCATCTTCACGCTTCTCAGAAGATTGTCGGCATGTTTCATAAGATTACCCGGGAAGTAAGTGGAGATCAGGTATGCAGGCATTCCACTGAAAATAGAGTTGGTCCAGAGCGGCTCCTTCCCGAATTTCTCGCGGTAATCGCGGATCTCCTTCGAGTTGATTGTCGATACCATCGAATCGTTGGCTTTAAGGACCTTTCCTTCAAGAACCGGAAAAAAGAAGGCAAAGGAAATTATCACGAAAAACAATACTGCAATCAGATGGGGCAGTGCAGGTGTTAGTATTTTCTTTATATCCATGTTTCTTGTTTTAGGATTTTCCTTACGGAGCAGTTGCAAAAATATCTATTTATTTTCTTCCCGGCCAATGTTAATCTTTATTCGGGGTTCTCCCCGGTGATCTCCTTCAGTGATTTCATGTTTTCCAGAAATTTCGAGGGAGATCCCCATTTTCTTACAAATCCCTTTATCGCTTCAATTTCCGCCCTTTCATAAAATCCTGCCGGGTAGAGGATGAAAGGGAATCCCAGAAGGATGATTGTTTTTATGAGAAGCCTTGGCAAGAGTTCCATCCCGTTAAGGCTGAGCCCCAGAAATGAAAGGGCAGTACCAGCAACAAACAGGATCGCGAGCTTGGTTTTTTCGTAGGGTATATAAAATGCCTTCTGTGCAAAATAATAACAGGCAAGCCAGTATACGGCCTGCGATAAGAGAGTCGCAAGAGCGGCTCCCGTAATGTCGTATAAAGGTATAAGCAGAAGGTTAAGGCAGAGGCTCAGTATTGTCGTAAAAACAATTATGATGCTTATTATGCCGGTCTTCTTTGTAAAATGCAGGCCGTAGACAGAAATATCCTTCATGTTGCCGAAAAAGACTGACAGGGATAATATCGGTATAATAGCTACTGCCGGCCAGAACTGGTTTGAGTTGGCAAGTACTTTTATTACTTCATATGAGAAGAGCGAAATTCCAACCACCCCTGTCATAAGGACAAAGGATGAATAGAGCATTACCTTTGAATAGAATCTTTTATTGTCAGGCCTGTCCATCCATTTGAACATTATAGGACCTATCGCAAGTTTTATTGAATCGGCGACAACCAGTTTAAGGACACTGGTGATCTTGAATGCAAGCGTATACAATGCAACAGACTTAAGAACGGTGAGCGAGTTAAGGGCATATCTGTCGATAACTGTAAGGGCAGCAGAGGATATATTTGCCAGTAAAAGCGGAAAGCCGTAAGAGCTCATTGACCTCAGGATGGTAAAATCAAAAAAGATCCTGCAGTTCTTAACAGTATACACGGTCAGCATCAGAATATAAGCAATGTTGCCTGCCACCTGCGCCAGAAAGATCCCCTCAAGGCCCATCCCGCGGCTTATTATAAAATAAAGCGTCAGTGATAGTACCAGGGCAAGCTTTATAAGGTTGACTGAGGAATAAAGGACCGACCTCGACTGAAGCCTGAGAAGTGTATTTATAATGTTGTTAATTGACTGAAGAGCCGACGCTGCAATTACGAGTTTAATAACATTTTCCAGTTCACGGCCGGAGAAGATCAGTTCGGAAAGAAATCCTGATGCGGGAATTAGTCCGATGCAGAAAGCTGCCGAAACAACAAGCTGAACCGCAAGGCTCATAAAGAAAAGTCCTTTCTGATCGCCCCTGTGGTCCTTGTCCCAGTACCACCTTGTAAGGCTCTGAGGAAGAGCAGAAGCCATGAAGGCTGTAAGAAGGAGTGAAGAGATCTCGAGTACCCCTAGAATTCCAAAGTCATCCACGGAGAAATACCGTGGATTGGTATAAAGGGGAATAAGTATCAGCCCGACTATCTTGACCGCAATGTTGCCCAGGCTGTAGACCAGGGAGTCCCTGAATGATATCTTTAATGATCTGAGCATACAGGTATTTTCAGCACTAATGAGTCCGGATGGCTCCTGTGATTATTATTGAGTTAAAATAATAGAAAGGATAGCTTATTTCCATACCGGTGTACTTCTTTATTTTCCTTTTTACAAGTTCTGCAAAGCTCAGTCTCTGCAGATTTGCGAAAGTCAACTCTTCAGGCCTGTAGCCTGCCCGGGCAACGACTTTCATGATGGTATAGGGTGTAAACCAGAACCTGTGATCGGAGTTTATCACTTCCCTGTATTTCATCATATTCCTGTATTGGAGGCTGTTGTATATATTTGGAACGGTAATTATGAACCTGCCTACATTTCCCCCGTACCTTCTTCCAAAAACCTTAAGGAATTCCACAGGATCGTCGAGGTGTTCCACTATCTCACCGAAAACGGCGTAATCCCAATTTTCCCCGCTGATAACCGGAAAATCGTCAGTAAGGATATTTCCATGGTATACATTGTCGTATCCCAGATCTTCCCTCACGTATCGCACACTGTCGGCATCAATATCAATTCCTGCGCACTTTTCTGCATTTTCGGTTATAAGTTTATGAAGCCATGTGTTGTTTTTAATTTTTTCGTTAATGATCTCCTTATGATCCGTACATCCTATGTGAATTACCTTATGGTTTTCTGTCATTCCTGTTATTGCAGCTTCCCTCGATACAGCCCTGTATCTCTTCCTGTCGATGTCAATGCCAAGGCTTGTCCTGAAAGCCTCATCATAAAGGTATTTTAAAAGTTCTCCCTGTATTTTCATTTCTGGTTTGTATTCTTCCCTAAGGCCGGCTCTAAGATACTGTTTATGCTTTCTATAAAGTTACCGTAATTATCCTCTGCATTGAAATTCATTTTCCAGTTTTCAAAGGCGTTTTTTCTTATCTCACCTGTCTTGTCCCTGTCCATTGTAATGTACTGCTCAATGATGTCTGCCAGTTCAGCAGGGGTGAAGTCAGGATCAAGGAGCGATCCGGTCCCGCTTCTTACTATTTCCCTCACCCCGCCCACATCCGTGGCGATAACAGGTATTCCAAAGCTCTGTGCCTCAATGATGCTGACAGGTATTCCCTCCGATGCGCTTGTATTTATAAAGAGGTCGACACGGTTTGAGCTGTAGAACCTTAACAGTTCATTGTTCGGGATAAATCCCATGAAATGCCAGCTTATATTCTCAGAATCCGATAAACTGCGGGTTGCGAGATCCGTCAGTTCATCTTTCAGGACACCTTCCCCAAAATGGATCCACTTGATCTTTTCTGACGTTGTAACGAGGGAAAGAGCTTTGATAATAAGATCTATTCTCTTCAGGGCAATCATGTTCGAGCAGGATACTATCACGAAATCTCCGTCCTCTCCTGTGCAGCTTGCTTCACAGGGTCTGAAGGTTCCAAGGTAGGAAACCTTTAATCCGGGCCCCTCTGTGCGGAGTTTATTCCTGAAATAGGACCTTCCGTTTTCAGAAATGAAGAAGATAGAATCAAGTCTTTCTGATAAAAACCTCATCAGAGGCAGATACCCGGTCGGGGTTCTCTCCTCGTAAAGATCGCTGCCATGGGCCCTGGTTATCCTGATGATGCCGTGATAATCAAGCATTGCGATTGCATGTGCCCCCGTTTTCAGCCAGTATGAGTAAAAAACGGTTGAGTCGGCCGGATTCCCCCGCGGGATGTTATCCCTGATGAAGTCTCTCAGCTGAATTGCCTTGATAGTTTTCCTGAGGAGAAAAAGAAGCCTCCTTAAGCAGAGGGTTTCATCGATTTTGTGCCTGAATCTGATCTCATCCTTTGCTGTTTTTATTATCAGGCGCAAATTACTCAGCATGAGTAAGGGCATTGCCAGGAATCCTGCAAAGGTGGTTGAGGGATTGAATCTGCAAACCCTTATGGATTTGTCAATTATCCTTGTTTCTTCACCTGTTGAATCCTGGGCTATTATTGTTATCCTGTCGAAATTCCTTTCGAGGAAGGGGAGTTCCGATTCCAGGAATGATTCACCTGTTCCGAAGGGGAAATGGGAAGTTATCAGTATGAGGTTCTTCATTTTGGACAAGGGAAACAGGATATGAAAGCAAAGGTATGAAATTAATGATCTTCATCGGTTTGGCTGAAAACATTAAACATTGCTGAAAAGATCAGCCAGCGGCTTCCTTATCATATCCGAATTCAGCTCTTCAGTCACCGCCCTGAAGCCGTTTTCGCCCATTCTGATCCTCATACCTGGATTCGCTGATAGCTCCCTGATGGCTTCTTTCATTCCTTTGTTATCCGAATAAACCAGCCCGCAAGCATATTTCTCCACGAGCCTTTTCTGGGGTTTGCAGTCTGAAACGATAACAGGTTTCTTCCCAAGCAAATAATCGAAGATCTTGTTGGCTATTCCTGATTCATGCTGCGGGTTCCTGTGAAACGGCGCCAGGCAGATATCCGAAATATCGAGATATGAAGGCAGTTCATTAAAACCGACCGGAGGGACATAGTGAACATTGTCGCGCAGGTCAGGGGATTTTATCAGGCTGAAGAACCTTTTTCTGTCTCTCTTGTCCACCGGTCCTATCACGAGGAATACCGAAGGAAATCGTTCAGCTGCAAGTTCCCTGTATACTTCCAGAACATCGAACACACCCCTTCTTTCGGCAATCACTCCGAAATACAGAACGACAGTTGTCCCTTCCCTTACATTTGCCTTTGCAGGAACCTCGTTCCCTTTCTGCCAAACTCTTATGTCGGGCACATTGGGGATAATCCCGAACCTGCCGGGGAGCAGCTCCGGGTATTTTTCCGTAAGGACATCCCTGTAATCCTCGCTTAGTACTATTATCTTATCTGCATAGCTCAGATACTCCCTTTCTTTTTTCTGCCACAGGTTGGGACGGGCAAGAAAGTTACGGACCAGACCCCGTGACCAGTTGTATGAGGTAACTGCGTAAGGGTAATTTTCGTGAAGGTCGAGGACCATGGATACTTTTTTCCCCGAGCATCTAATTCCTTCCGATGCGGCTTTCGACATATAGAGGTCATGAACATGAAGAAAGCCGAGGTTCTTTTCCTTTATAAAACGGCTTATCCTGCGGCTCCAAAGCTTTTCGTATGCAGGCAGCCTGTTCTGGAAGAAGAAAAGTATATCCTTTAACTTCCTGTTAATCCTTATCCTCGATATTTCAATTCCCTCCTGACCTGGGTACGATTTACCGCCGAAACCGAAACAGAGGACATAAACGGAATGACCTGCGTCCTTAAGGATACCTGCTTCCCTTTCAACACGCTTGTCGTTGTTGTATTCGTTGTCAACTATAACTCCGATATTCATATTTCCTGTTTCGCTTGGAACTGCATTATTTCAGTAACCGGGCTACTTCCGCCGTAAGTCTTTCCCTGGAATATTTACCGGGAGAAGGCATTTTTGAATTGTCGTTTCTTAATGCCAGGTCCTCAAGATATTCCGAGGCGCCCTGCGGATCATCATACCTGAATGTTTTTCCCAGTCCGGTTTCTTTCAGGATCGCCGCTGCATCCCCATCCGGGGGACCGAAGCAGATAACGGGAACTCCTGATGCCATATATTCAAAAAGCTTACCGGTAATTATGCTTCGTGAGGTGGCATGAAAGGGGATTATTAAAAGCAGAACGGATGAATTCATCATATACCTTATTGCGGCAGAGTGTCCCGAATATGGAATAAATTCCGGATCATTCCCTGCTGCCCTGTCTGATATCCGCTCCTTCTGTTCAGGTGAGATCAGTCCGACAAACCTTATTTTGCATGGGATCATATCCTCTCTCAGGATCTCGACCGCCCTGAGAAATCCATCGAGCGGGTACGCATCGGAAAGGGTGCCAATATATGAAATGGTGAATATTTCAGGCCTCATTCCCTTTATCCCTGAAAAATCCTCCTCGTCGTAGCCGTTGCATATTACTTGGGTTTTTTGTTCAAGTCCTGGTAACTTCGAGCTGAAGAGCTCTTTAAGCGATTCTCCGACGGTTATGATCTTTCCAGCCAACCTAAGGACCTTTTTTTCAAGGCACCTGTCGATGGCTCTGGTGATGAATGTGGGATAGAATTTGTGGTAATAGTATATATCGGTCCAGGGGTCTCTCAGATCGGCAATCCAGTTTATATCGGGATATTTCCTTTTTAGCTTTAGTCCAATGAGCTGTGTCGAGTGAGGGGGGCTTGTTGTTATTACGTTTTTTATTCCGGTGCTTTGAATTATCTCGCAGGCTTTTCTGAAAGCATGTCTGTTCCATCCTCTCCGCGGATCAGGTATGAAGAAATTACCCCTTATAAACCTGATAATTATTCCGGAAAGTCCTTTCTTCCCGTCGCCGGCAAATCCAGCCGAAGGTATTTTCGTCTTGTCTTTCCTGTATAATCTGAAGAAATCGGTTGCTTTTGTTTTGTAGACCCTCAGACTGTCCGGTATTTCTCCGCTGAGGGAGACATCGGTAACGGGCCATGCTGCATAATCAGGATCTATTGTAAGAATGACTGGTTCCCAGCCATGCCTGGGGAGATACTTCGAGAACTTGAGCCAGCGCTGGACTCCTGCCCCCGACCCGGGCGGCCAGTAGTAGGTTACAATCAGGACCTTTTGCATCCTAAAGTTTTTTCAGGAGTGTGCCAATGTTTACCTTTTCAGAAATAATATCCTTAAGTTCCGGTATCCTTACCCTCTCCTGTTCCATTGAATCCCTGTATCTGATTGTTACAGTCTGATCTTCCGGAGTCTGGTGGTCGATGGTAATGCAGTAGGGCGTTCCGATGGCATCCTGCCTCCTGTATCTTCTTCCTATCGAGTCCTTGTCGTCGTACTGGCAGTTGAAATCGAACTTAAGGTCCCTTACGATCTTTTCAGCAAGTTCGGGAAGCCCGTCCTTTCTTACAAGAGGCATAACCGCCAGTTTTACGGGAGCCAGGAAGGAGGGAAGCCTCAGGACAACCCTTGTGTCGGAGCTTCCATCCTCTTTCTTAAGCTCTTCCTCAAGATATGAGGCCGAGATCACCTGCAGGAACATCCGGTCAACGCCTATCGATGTCTCAATTACATAAGGTATGTATGATTCTCCCTTTTCAGGATCGAAATACTGCATTTTCTTACCGCTGTACTGCTGATGCTGGCGGAGGTCATAATCAGTTCTCGAGTGAATTCCCTCAACCTCCTTGAAGCCGAAGGGGAAGCGGTATTCTATGTCGGTAGCGGCATTTGCGTAGTGGGCAAGTTTAGTATGATCGTGGAACCTGTAATTCTCGTCACCGAAGCCGAGCGCCTTGTGCCATTTCATTCTTGCTTCCTTCCATTTAGCAAACCAGTCGAGTTCTGATCCGGGCTGAACGAAGAACTGCATCTCCATCTGCTCAAATTCCCTCATCCTGAAGATAAACTGTCTTGCAACAATTTCATTTCTGAAAGCCTTGCCGATCTGGGCTATCCCGAAGGGGATCTTCATCCTTCCGGTTTTCTGAACGTTAAGAAAATTTACAAAAATACCCTGAGCAGTCTCGGGACGAAGATAGATCTTGCTAGCTCCCTCGAGAGTTGATCCCATTTCGGTCGAGAACATAAGGTTGAACTGCCTTACATCAGTCCAGTTGCGGCTTCCCGATATAGGACATACTATTTCATTATCCACGATTATCTGCCTTAGCCCGGCAAGATCGTTATCATTCATTGCCTTTGAGAATGCAGAATTGATCTCGTCATACTTTGCCTGGCTTGCAAGGACCCTCTGATTGGTTTCCCTGAACTTCTTCTCGTCGAATGATATTCCGAACCGCTCCCTTGCTTTTTCAACCTCCTTTGCAATCTTATCCTCGATCTTTGCAAGATGTTCCTCAATAAGGACATCGGCCCTGTACCTTTTTTTTGAATCCTTATTGTCGATAAGGGGATCGTTGAAAGCGTCAACATGGCCCGAAGCCTTCCATATTGTGGGATGCATAAAAATTGCAGAATCTACTCCCACTACATTATCGTGGAGCAGGACCATGCTGTCCCACCAGTATTTTTTTATGTTGTTTTTAAGTTCAACCCCATACTGCCCATAATCGTAAACGGCACTTAAACCGTCATATATTTCACTCGACGGGAAAACATATCCGTATTCCTTGCAGTGGGCAACCAGTTTTTTAAAAACATCTTCCTGAGCCATATGTCTTTTGTGTGTTTTAAGGAGAACAAAAATAAATTAAAAGTTCGGTTTTCCAATTCACTTTATTGTCAATACTTTCTGCTGCCTGTGAGGCCGGGTTATTTTCAGGTAAGCGCTTATCCTATTGCATCAGGGAGGATAAGCATGTGGATCATCGCTTCAGGGTATTGTTACTTTAATTATTATCTTTAAACTGTTAAACCGGTAATGATGATTAGAAAGAGAACTGATTTCCTTGTGATAGGATCGGGTATTGCAGGTCTGACCTTTGCATTGAAGGCTGCCAGGTCAGGCAGGGTGGCAATAGTTACAAAATCGGTTATTGATGATTCCAGCACAAGGTATGCCCAGGGCGGTATAGCCGCTGTTTTCAGGGAACCTGATAATTTTGAGAAGCATATACGCGACACGCTCGTTGCGGGCGACGGGATCTGCAATGAGGATGTGGTGAGGCTTGTTGTACAGGAAGCCCCTGAGCGTATTAAGGATCTTATCGGTCTTGGTGTACCCTTTGACAAGAAGGAAGACGGAACATACGACCTCGCAAAGGAAGGAGGACATTCGGAGCATCGTATCCTGCATACGAAGGACAAGACAGGCGAAGCGATTGAGGAGACGCTGACCGACAAGGTCAGAAAAAATCCGAACATCGATATCTATGAGAATCACTTTGCCATAGAGATACTGACCCAGCATCATCTGGGCATTGAGGTAAAAAAGGATTTTCCCGACAAGCAGTGCTATGGAGCCTACGTTTTTGATCTCATCGACAAGAAAGTCTACACGTTCCTCTCAAAGATCACGGTCATGGCCACAGGTGGACTTGGGAACGTTTATCAGACAACAACAAATCCTGAAGTGGCTACAGGCGATGGTGTGGCGATGGTTTACAGGGCCAAGGGCATGATTGAGAACATGGAGTTCATCCAGTTTCATCCCACCTCCCTGTACGATCCCGGCAGGAAGCCCTCTTTCCTTATTACGGAGGCACTCCGCGGCTACGGGGCCACGCTCAAGAACATGGCGGGTGAAAAGTTCATGAACCGCTACGACAGCCGGGGATCGCTCGCTCCCAGGGATATCGTCTCGCGTGCCATCGACAATGAAATGAAGATATGGGGCGATGATCATGTCTGGCTCGACTGCACCCACCTCGATCCTGAAGGTTTGAAAAGCAAGTTTCCCAATGTCTATGAGCATTGTATTCAGAGGGGAATAGACATAACGAAAGATCTCATTCCCGTTGTACCCTGCGTTCACTATTCCTGCGGCGGCATTAAGGTTGACACTAACGGTCAGAGTAATGTCGACAGGCTGTATGCTCTCGGGGAAGTATCATCGACGGGCCTTCACGGAGCAAACAGGCTTGCCTCAAATTCACTTATTGAAGCAGTTGTTTTTTCCCACCGGGCTTTCATCCATTCGGAGAAGAGGTTAAACGATCTGGGTTTTGAGGAGAAGCTTCCCGACTGGGATTACAAGGGTACGACCCATCTCGAGGAGATGGTTCTTATAACCCAGAGCATGAGGGAAGTACAGGCCATCATGAGCAATTACGTCGGGATAGTCAGGTCTGACCTGCGTCTTGACAGGGCTCTTGTCAGGCTTGAAATACTGTACAGGGAAACGGAGAGTCTTTACAAACGATCGCTCGTTTCCCGGCAGATCTGTGAACTCCGCAACCTTATAAATGTCGGTTATCTTATTATCAAAATGGCCAAGAACAGAAAAGAGAGCATTGGCCTGCATTATTCAATTGATTATCCTAAAAAGAATTAATTCCCTGATTTAATCTTTCCCCTGTTATGTATCATCTTGAAACCTCATTCACCGGAAAAAACGGTCTTTGGAGATATGTTGTAATGTTCGTCGCCGTTCTTATAGCCTCAAACACTATAGGGGGAATCCCTCTTTTCGTAGCCTACATGACAAAAGCGGCATCCGATCCGGGAGTTCTTGAAAAGATCTCATCCGACCCGGGTAGTCTTGCGACCATTGGCCTGGACCAGAACTTCAGCTTTTTCGCAATGCTGTTTCCCTTTCTCATAGGTCTGATCACCTTTGCACTTCTTATAAAGGCTCTCAACGGCAGGACCTTCGGAATGACCCTTAATGGTTCGGGAGCGTTCAGATGGAACAGGTTTTTTAAAGCAGGTTTTGTATGGCTGGCGCTTTCGGTCCTCTATCTGTTCATATATCTGAAAGCAGATCCTTCCAACTTCGTACTGAACAATACTACCGGCAGCCTTGCAACCCTTATCTTACTTTCAGTTCTTTTTGTTCCCTTCCAGGCAGCCTTTGAGGAAGTTCTCTTCAGGGGATACCTTATGCAGGGATTCACCGTTCTGTCGCGGAACAGGTGGGTTCCTCTCGTCATGACCTCACTGCTGTTCGGACTTATGCATTCATTTAATCCGGAGGTCGAGGAATTCGGGTTCCTGACCATGATGCCCCAGTATGTGCTTTTCGGCCTTGTCTTTGGAATCATTGCAGTTCTTGATGACGGCATTGAAGCTGCCATCGGGGCTCATGCCGCCAACAATATTTTCCTCTGCATAATGGTTACCCACAGTTCGTCGGCCCTGCAGACCCCTGCTGTTTACGAGCAGCAGGTTATCTATCCCTGGATCGAATTTGCCGGATTGCTTGGTTCCGGGATTATCTTTCTTTTGATATTGAAGAAGATATTCGGATGGGGTTCGTTTACGCGTCTTGCCGGGAAGGTGGAGCCTGTACCGTCTGAGCCTCAGAGCCCGTACACGGATGTTCTGTCTTCGGTACGGTAATCACCCCATGCCCTTCCGATGTAACTGATCAGGTCCCTTATTTCCACGGGGTCAAGTACTGTAAGCAGCTTTAGTCTTGTTTCCCTGAAATGAGGCAGACCCTTGAAGTAGTTCGAGAGATGTCTTCTCATCTCATATACTGCCCGCGGACCTTCCTTGTACTCCAGTGACTTCTCAAAATGCTCCAGGGCAAGGGCAGCTTTTTCCGATACAGTAGGTTCAGGCAGAAGTTCCCCGGTGTCGAGGTAATGCCTTATATCGCGGAATATCCATGGCCTGCCCACTGTCGCTCTTCCTATCATTATTGCATCGACACCGTAGCGGTCGAACATCTCCCTGGCTTTCAGGGGGCCGTCGACATCCCCATTCCCGATTATTGGGATCTTCATCCTCGGGTTTTTCTTTACTTCCCCGATGAGCGTCCAGTCGGCCGATCCCTTGTAGAGCTGGGCACGGGTTCTTCCATGGATCGTGAGTGCGGTGATGCCTGTATCCTGGAGCATCTCAGCCACTTCGACAATATTCCTGCTTTCATCATCCCAGCCAAGACGTGTCTTGACCGTGACTGGTACCTTCACGGCCCTGACAATTGCCTTTGTCATTTCTACCATCAGCGGTATATTCCTCAGCATGCCGGCACCGGCACCGCGGTTGGCGATCTTCTTCATCGGACATCCGAAATTGATATCGATAAGGTCAGGATTTGCAGTTTCGGCAATGAGAGCGGCTTCAACCATGGCTTCGGTTAAATGTCCGTAGAGCTGGATCCCTACCGGTCTGTCAAAATCGTAGAGGTCGAGTTTTCTGACGCTCTTTTCTCCGTCGCGTATAAGGCCGTCGGACGAAATGAACTCTGTATATACGAGATCAGCCCCGTTCTTCTTGCATACAAACCTGAACGAAGGATCGGTTATGTCCTCCATCGGTGCGAGAAGAAGCGGATAGGGTCGGAGATTAATATTTCCTATTGTCAAGCTGCTGATTGAATTAGGGCCAGATGCTGCTCCGGGCCTTTAAGGAATCCTCTGCCTTGTTCTGTTCGTTCTTCCTGTAGAAGTAAACAATGCCGTAGTTTTCACTCTCGGTCATCCTCTGGTCATCCGGCAGGGTGCTGTGGGTATTTTCAACCTCATTCCATATCTGCACTATTATTTCATCAGCTTCCTTCCTTAGTTCATAGTTTTTTTCTGTGTAGTCGAGAGTCTTTCTTGCAAGAGTCTTCTGGAAATTATATGCTTCAAGGAAATTCTGGTAACGTACCTTTACAACGGCAATTGTGGGGTTTGTAATAGGCGATCCTCCCTTTCTTATCCGGAACTCCTCCCCTTCAATTATTCGCTTGCCCCAGCTAATAAGCTCATTCTCGGTGTTGAGCGAGGGTACTGTTGCCTCATTGGTGGCAAGACCGTAGAAAGCTCTTGTTTCCTCCGGAAGGTCGCCCCTGAAGATGGCCATATTCATCACCCTCATGAAATGAGTCAGATATAACCTGGCCTTCCTCACCGTCTCGGAATAATCCCTGCTCCTGTTGTTCTGCGAAGCATATGACTGACGCTGCAGCTGGATCATGTTCTCAAATTGCGGAAGAAACTTCTGAAGCCTTATTATTGTCTTCGGCGAATAGGCTATCTGGCTGGGATGAACCTCACGCCCTTTCTCAAGGGCAGTTTTTAGAGCCCTGATACGCGCGGCATCAGTGTTGGGTAATCTACGGTATGGCATAACGTCAGGTCGGTGTTAACAAAGTGTTGATAACTCTAATGCGAATATAATAACGTTTTGTTAATAAACTATAGTATTCGCAATTTAATTGTTTTGATAAACAAAAAGTTCTGAAATGACTTTTTCTGCAAATACTGTTAATAACTAAATGAAGGAAAATGAAGGAATAGATGGCCATTCGCAGTCCTTTTCCCTTCAGTGCGAAGGGTTTAGTTTAGAGTCACATAATATTGTGATAAGGTAAAGGAAAGGAACCGGACTTTGCCGGCAAGAGGGTGTAAAGCAGCATCCCTTTTGTTTTTGAAGGATCATTGCGGCCATAGTTAGGATTACAATTTTTTCATTAGTAAATTAGAGGGGTTAAAAAGAAACATTTAATACCTAAGAAAAATATGTTCGCCAGCGAAGTATACTCAGCAAGAAGGGCAAAACTTCACAAGATAATGAAGTCAGGGATTGCCCTCTTTATCGGGAATGTTGATTCCCCGATGAATTATCCGGCAAACTCCTATCATTTCAGGCAGGACAGTGATTTTCTCTACTTCTTCGGTCTCGACATACCCGGCTTCGCCGGTGTGATGGACTTCGACTCCGGGAAAGACCGCCTGTTTGGCAACGATGCGGATCTCGACGATATAATCTGGATGGGCCCCCAGCCCGCAGTAAGTGAACTGGCCCTGAAATGCGGTATTAAAGAGAGCTCGCCTCTTGCGAAGCTTGAGGATGTTTTGAGGGAGGCTGCCGGCTCAAAGCGTAAGATACATTTCCTTCCCCCTTACAGGGCTGAGACCAAGATGACCCTGGGGGCTCTTCTGAAGGAAAATCCGTGCCAGATGAAGACACTGGCTTCTGTAGACCTGATAAAGGCTGTTGTTTCGCTCCGGTCGGTAAAGGAGGATGTCGAAGTGGCGGAAATAGAGAAGGCGCTTTCCATTGCCTGGGAAATGCATACAACCGCGATGAGGATGTGCAAACCCGGAGTAAGGGAGCAGGATATCTTCGGTACAATAGAAGGAATAGCCCTTTCGAAGGGATGGGGCCCCTCATTCCCGATAATTCTGAGCATTAACGGCCAGACTCTTCATAACCACGAACACGGCAACGTTCTGCGAAAGGGAAGGATGATGGTAACCGACGCCGGAGCAGAGACTCTTCTTCACTATTCATCGGATATAACGCGAACAACCCCGGTTGGGGGCTTATTCAGCCCAAGACAGAAAGACATTTACAGCATAGTCCTGAAGGCCAATACCGAATCGATCAGTGCCGCAAAACCGGGGATATCGAACCGCGATCTTCATCTGAATGCATGCCGGATAATAGCTTCAGGACTAAAGGATCTCGGTCTGATGAAAGGAGACCCGGACGAAGCTGTTGCTAAGGGGGCGCATGCACTTTTCATGCCTCACGGCCTGGGACATATGTTGGGACTTGACGTACACGACATGGAGGGGCTCGGAGAGAATTTCGTGGGATACAGCGAAAGTGTAAAGAGGAGCGATCAGTTCGGACTGGCATTCCTGAGGTTCGCGCTTCCCTATAAGCCAGGACACGTTTTCACAGTTGAACCCGGAATTTATTTTATCCCCCAGCTTATCAGCCAATGGAAATCGGAAGGGAAGTACAATGAATTCATCAACTACGGGAAAGTGGAGAAATGGACCTCTTTCGGCGGAATAAGGATTGAAGACAATGTGCTGATCACCGAAGATGGCAACAGGCTTCTTGGGAAGCCAATACCCAAAACCATCAGGGATATAGAAAAGATTTGCTCATAAGGCACGCATGAGCCGGCATCTCTGACTGCCTTCACCTCAGTGTCCCGAGGATATTCCAGCATTTGTAGAGGCCTCTCGGAACGTGGAAGCAGCCTTTCCATTTTCCGCCCTTCAGAGGGAGAAGGACCTCTCCCTGCCTGTTCAGATAACCGAACCACTCGGGGTAATCGTTATCCCTGAAATGATCCCATGTATAGCGGTGGACTCTTTCAAACCACTCAAGGCACCCGGGCGAACCGGTAAGCTGGTAGCCTTTCAGCATCGCAACAAGAGTTTCCATGTGAACCCACCAGAGCTTCTGATCCCACTCGAGCTGCTGCGGCGGATAGCCCTTTCTGTCGAGAAAATAGAATATCCCTCCGTATTTCTCATCCCATCCGTATTCGGCAGTTCTCAGGGCTATTTCAACGGCTTTCTCGATTAGAGGCCTGTTCTCCGTCCTTTCTCCGAGATCCATAATGAACCACATTGCCTCGATTGCATGTCCGGGATTCAGCAGGCGGCCCTCAAATGAATCGGAGAGCTGGTTGTCGGTTGTAAGGTTTTCAACCACAAGTCCGAGTTCGGGACGGTAAAAGACATCCATCACCTCATATATGCAGGTGTTGATGGTTTTCATAAGGAATTCCCGGTCAAGAAGATGCTCTATCTCAAGAGCAAGGTTGCATAGTATCATGGGCAGGGCGAAATTTTTCAGACTCCTTGTCCCTGGATGCGATTTGTCCCATTTCCCCTTGGGATTACTGCTCCGCGACAGCACCATGTCGAAGGTCCTTCGTGCTATATCGGCATATTCGGTGTTTCCCGCTGCCTTGCTCAGCTGTCCGAAAGCCATCGAGGCGAAGGTGTAACTGAAGATATTGTATGGTTCGATAAGGGGTAAGCCCTCACGTGTAAGGGAGAAGTACCAGTTAAGGTTTCCGTCGTGGCCGTGCTTTCTGAGGAATTCGCCTCCCCTGAGGGCGCATTCAAGCCATTCGGGTTTAGTGGCGACGTTATTGTAAAGAACCGAGAACATCCATACCTGGCGGCCCTGAAGCCAGATAAACTTATCGGTGTCAAACACATCTCCTTTTCTGTCGAGGCATGTGAAATACCCTCCGTAATCCCTGTCCTGCGATTTCTCAAGCCAGAAGGGGATTACATTTTCAAGAAGTTCGTCGCGGTAAAGCGTTTCTAATGATGGAAAGTCCATGGCATTCATTTTTTATTGGTTCTGCCTTTGCTGAGCCACATTTCCTCAATCTCCTCGAGCGACCTGCCCGTGGTCTCAGGCAGAAGCTTCCATACTATAAGGATATAGGGGATGCACATAAAGGCGAAAAGCCAGAATGTTCCGGCCGGAGTGAAGGTTGTCAGCATCCACGGTGTAAGCTGTCCGATGAGGTAGGTGCCTATCCAGAGCGACAGGCCGGCAACCGACATGGCAGCGCCTCTCACCTTCACCGGGTACATCTCTGAAAGGAGGACGAAAATTACCGCGCAGATTGAGATCGCGCAGAAGAAAATATAAAGAAGGAAGGATATAAGAAGGAGTAGGTGAGGCAGATTCAGGCTTTCTCCATAATTAAAGTAAAGGCCTGTAAGGATAAGGGTTATTATCATACCCGAGACACCCCAGTAAACAAGCTGCTTTCTTCCCACCTTATCAATAATTGACAGGGCCAGGACAGTTGTCAGCATGTTTACAAGTCCGACGAGAACCTGGTAGAAGAGCGAATCGCCGCTTGAGAGCCCGCTTTCGACGAAGATGGTGGGCCCGTAGTAGAGGACCGCGTTGACTCCCATGAACTGCCCGAGCATTGCCAGGGCAACACCTATGAAGAGAGCAAGCCGGAAGCCTGGCTGGAGGAGCATCCTCCAGTCGGTTTTTGTCTCCATGGCAATCAGATTTTTCACATTATTCACCTGAACCTCTGCTTCTTTCCCGCCGTAGATCCTGTCAAGTATCGTCAGCGCCCTTTTTTCCTGTTTCTTTACCACAAGCCACCTTGGACTCTCGGGAATAAAGAAAAGGGCAATGAAGAAGAGCAGTGCAGGAATTGTTTCCATTCCCAGCATTCCTCTCCATACCTCCGAGGCAAATATCTTCCCGTAAAGACCTGAAGTGGAGCCTCCGGCAAGGAGCGAAACCGAATACTCAAGAAGGCCAAAATTTGCAAGGTAGGCTCCAAGAAATCCCACGGTAATGGCAAGCTGATAAAGGGAAACAAGCCTTCCCCTGTAAGCTGGAATCGACACTTCAGCTATATAGAGCGGAGAAACAACCGATGCCACTCCTATTCCAACTCCTCCGATAATACGTGCAACAACAAGCTCACTTATCCCTCCGGCGATCATACAGCCGATAGCTGATACGGAAAACATTACCGACGATAGGATCATTACGATCTTCCTTCCGAACATATCGCTGAGATAGCCTGCAAAAAGTACTCCGGCGATCGAACCCACGAGGGCGCAACCGACATACCATCCC
Source organism: Bacteroidales bacterium (assembly GCA_040772125.1). Classification (GTDB taxonomy): domain Bacteria; phylum Bacteroidota; class Bacteroidia; order Bacteroidales; family VadinHA17; genus LD21. Next base: position 303,195 of record JAXGYS010000005.1, on the reverse strand, counting down.
TTTTTGATATCGTCGAGACTGAACTGTGACGAAACCTGATCAACAGTCCCCGATATCACCGCTGTATCGTAACCGAAAAGAAAGCCTCCGAGAGATGCCACAACTGAAAGCCAGATGACGTATCTCAGCTGTTTTGATTTTTCCTGCATAATGATAGCAAATTTATATGATTCATGTGGTCCTGCCTTTTTATCTAACCCCGGGGTATAGAGATCCGGCTATCCACCGAAGTTTCCGGGATTTTTGCCGCGACGGGTTCAGGGAGGCAGGTTTTCCCGGTGCTTGTTGTCATTTTTCTAGTATGCTTTATAATATTCCCTGTTGAGCCTTGCAATATTTACCAGTTTTATCTGCTTGGGGCACTCAGCCTCACAGGCCCCTGTATTTGAGCAGCTTCCGAAGCCAAGCTCATCCATCATTCCAACCATGGCCCTGACCCTTTCCCCTGCTTCCACCCTTCCCTGGGGAAGGAGAGCGAGCTGCGAGATCTTTGCCGACACAAACAGCATGGCTGAGGCGTTTTTACAGGCGGCCACACAGGCTCCGCAACCTATGCACACTGCTGAATCAAAAGCTGCATCGGCATTTTTTTTCTGAACCAGAACCGAGTTCGCCTCAGGTGCCGCTCCCGTGTTGACTGAAATAAAGCCTCCTGCCGACTGTATCCTGTCAAAAGCGCTTCTGTCGACGATAAGGTCCTTTATCACCGGGAAGGGTCTGGCTCTCCATGGTTCGATCCAGACGGTCTCACCATCGCTGAAATACCTCATCGACAGGTGGCATGTCGTTACAGCAGGAACAGGCCCGTGAGGGTGACCGTTGATATACATTCCGCACGATCCGCAAATACCCTCGCGGCAGTCATGGTCGAAGGCAACAGGATCATCTCCCTCCTCAACAAGCTTCTTGTTGAGGGCATCGAGCATTTCGAGAAATGACATTTCTGGCGAAACGTCATCCATCCTGTAGGTCACGAACGCACCTTTTGACTTTGCATCCTTTTGCCTCCAGATCTTTAATATCAGGTTCATATTGTTGATTGTCTTCTTTATTTACATATAGATCACCCGGGTCATCTGCCGGCATAACGAACTCCTGTATTCTATTTATAACTTCTGACCTTAAGCTCGACTTCTTCAAATTTCAGCTCTTCCCTGTGCAGGATATGAGGCTTATCTTCACCGGCATATTCCCAGGCTGAGACATATGCATATTCTGCGTCATTACGGAGAGCTTCTCCGTCGGGCGTCTGGTACTCCTCCCTGAAGTGGGCTCCGCACGATTCTTTCCTTGCAAGGGCGTCGTTTACCAGAAGCCCGGCCATTTCCAGATAGTCGGCCACCCTTCCGGCTTTTTCAAGTTCCTGGTTGAGTTCATTAACAGAACCCGGAACACGAAGGTCGTTCCAGAACTCATTCCTGAGGTCGTGTATCAGTGTAAGCGCTTTTTTCAAACCCTCTTCGTTCCGTGTCATCCCGCAATAATCCCACATGATTTTTCCAAGTCTTCTGTGGAACGATGAGGCAGTATGTTTCCCTTTAATCGAAAGGAGCCTATGGAGCCTTTCAACCGATGCTCTTTCGGCCTCTTCGAATTCCGGGCGGCTGGTATCTATCTTGCCTGTGGAGATATCGTCGGCGAGGTAGTTGCTTATAGTAGCGGGCAGAACGAAATATCCGTCGCCTGCTGCCTGCATAAGCGAGCTGGCTCCGAGACGGTTTGCCCCGTGGTCAGAGAAATTTGCTTCGCCTATCGCATACAGGCCGGGTATTGTTGTCATAAGCTCATAGTCGACCCACAAGCCTCCCATTGTATAATGCCCTGCCGGATAAATCCTCATTGGTTCCTCGTATGGATCTGATCCTGTAATCGTTTTATACATCTCAAACAGGTTGCCGTATTTGTTTTCAATAGCCTTTTTCCCCTGTTTTTTAATTGCGTCCCTGAAATCGAGGTTTACTGCAAGTCCTGTTTCCCCGACTCCATAGCCGGCATCGCATCTCTCCTTAGCTGCCCTTGAGGCCACGTCTCTGGGAACGAGGTTCCCGAAAGCAGGATAACGCCTCTCGAGATAATAATCCCTTTCCTCCTCGGGTATGGAGTTTGGGGGTCTTTTGTCGCCCTTGACGGCCGGAACCCAGATCCTTCCGTCGTTCCTGAGCGACTCCGACATAAGGGTCAGTTTCGACTGGAACCTGTTAAGCTGGGGCACGCTTGTGGGATGTATCTGTATGAAGCTGGGATTTGCAAAGAATGCGCCTTTTCTGTGGGCCTTCCATGCTGCCGAGGCATTTGAGTTTACAGCAAGTGTCGAGAGGTAGTATATTGTTCCGTAGCCGCCGGTTGCGAGTACAACCGCATGTGCCGAATGCCGTTCGATTGCGCCCGTTATGAGATTGCGGGCAATTATCCCCCTTGCCTTTCCTCCGGCAAGCACCAGTTCGAGCATCTCCCTCCTCGGATACATAACCACGCTGCCTTTTTTTATCTGCCTGCTTAGCGATGAATAGCATCCGAGAAGACACTGCTGACCCGTCTGGCCCTTTGCATAGAAAGTGCGGGACACCTGAACTCCTCCGAACGACCGTGTATCGAGTGTTCCTCCGTAGTCTCTTGCAAAGGGGACTCCCATAGCTGTAAAATGATCTATGACCTGGTTACTTACTTCAGCGGCTCTGTATACATTTGCTTCCCTCGACCTGAAGTCGCCCCCTTTAATCATGTCATAAAAGAGCCTGTAAGTGCTGTCGCCATCGTTCTGATAATTTTTCGCTGCATTTATTCCTCCCTGGGCGGCTACTGAATGAGCCCTGCGGGGCGAGTCCTGGTAACAGAAATTCTTCACGCTGTAACCCAGCTCGCCAAGGGCGGAGGCTGCCGCGGCACCTGAAAGGCCTGTCCCGACAACAATGACCTCAAGCTTTTTCCTGTTGGCAGGGTTAATGAGCCTTGCCGAAGATTTGTACCTGGTCCATTTCTGCGAAAGGGGTCCTTCGGGTATTTTAGAGTCGAGTTTTCCCATTTTACTTTGTTTTTCTATCTGAACTGCCAGAGAATGATTGAGATAAGTGCAAAACCGGCAGGTATGACAATTGCATAGATCCAGGCAAAGACTTTTACAACGGGAGTCCATATCCTGTGGTTTAGTCCGAGTGTCTGGAATGCCGAGCTGAAGGCGTGGAAGAGATGGAGCCCCAGCAGGACGAAACAGGCAAGGTATATGTAGTTGTATGCGGGTATGCTGAAAAGCTGATGGGCAACAGAGTAGAAATCCTCATGATCGCCTTCGACAAGTCCGAGCCTGATAAAGTAGAAGTTAAAGAAATGGATAACAAGAAAAATCAGTACCGATGAGCCGGTCCAGATCATGAACCTCGAAAAGAAGGAGGTTTTGGTCTTGTAACCGCTCGCATAACCCACGGGCCGGGCCAGCCAGTTGGTTATCTGGAGGTAGATCCCATAGCAGAAATGGACAAGCAGCGAAGCTATAAGAAGAACCTCAACAATCTTCACCGGGGGAAAGGTTGCCATGAAGCGGGCTGCAGTATTAAAGGGAAGCGGGTCGCTGTTAAGCAGTTTAAGGTTTATTGCCAGGTGTACCGGCAGGAACAGGATCAGGAATAATCCTGCCAGGGCCATGACAAACTTTTTAGAAACAGAGGAAAAAAGTACTTTATTCATGGGATGAGAATTAAGTAAATGCCAGTCTCCGGGCTGGGACAATTCCTGCAAGTAAATTTATCTAATAAATTTCACAATTGCGATAGTTAAGAGTAATTTATAAGTGTTGCATTAACAGCAGGATTTGTGTAAATTTCAGTTCATATTAAAATAGTCAGACATGAACTACTATATTCACTATAACGGAGGGAAAGTCTACTACACCGACTCCGGTGACGGAGACACCGTCGTTCTTCTTCACGGATATCTTGAAAACTCATCGGTATGGAACGGATTCGCCGCGAGACTTGAAAAAGCCTTCAGGGTCATCTCGGTCGATCTTCCCGGACACGGGCTCTCAAAAGTTTACGGTGAATGCCATACAATGGAATTCATGGCCGGGGCTGTAAAAGCCCTTATCGACAATCTGAATCTGAAAAAAGTGATCCTCACCGGGCATTCAATGGGAGGATATGTTACCCTGGCCTTCGTGGAAGCCTTTCCTGAATTGTTGAAGGCTTATTGTCTTTTTCACTCTCACCCCTTTGCCGATACTCCCGAAACCCTTAAAAAGAGGGAGAATGAGATAAAGGTGGTTAAGTCGGGAAAGAAATATCTTTTTTATCCCGAAAGTGTATCAAAGATGTTTGCTGCGCCGAACATCCTAAAGATGAAGGAGCAGGTTGCACGGTCAAAGGATATTGCCTCGGGAATATCCAATGAAGGAATCATTGCCGTTCTTAACGGCATGATGGCAAGGCCTTCGAGACTTAAGGTGATGGAGGAAGGGAAGGTGCCCTGCCTCTGGATACTCGGGAAGCTCGATAACTATATAGTCTGCGATGAGATGAGAAAGAGGGTGACCCTTCCTTCAGGATCAACTGCTGCCATCCTCGGTAATTCGGGACATATGGGCTTTGTTGAGGAGGAGAAACACTCGGCTGATATGTTTATGGAATTTGCAAACGGACTGAAATAGAGGCTTCTGTGTAAATAAAATGGTGCCGGATAATTAATTTTCATTAGAATTTTTATTGTGGCAGGGTAATTATTTTACCTGCTGCAATAACTTTTTTACCTGACACGTGATATAATTCCGGACCTGCCTGTTAATTGCAGAAAAAAGAGCATTCCATTGACAGGGCAGCTTTATTCCCTGTTAAGGTAATCAACTGCATACCTGAGGGTTGTATCTAGCTTTCTCCATATGGGATAGAACCCTTTGTTGTCGAGTATATTTCTCGCTATATATGCCTTAAGCTGGATATGGATAATCTCTCCTGAAGTTCTGATACCTTCACTGTCCCTTTTCACCCCGCTTTTTTCCGCGAAGGTGATAAACTGATTCAGAAGGTTTTGTTTGTCGAGGTATTTTTCCATTTCCGCAGCATCGCTGTACTTTTTAAGTTCTTCCCTGTTCTTTTCGGTGTAGCTGAGGGCAAAGCGGTATATATGAGGTCGTGCTGCGAGGAAATATGTCGAACGGCCGGTGGTGTCGACAGGGATGAATATATCAGGCATTATTCCGCCTCCGCCGTATACGGTTTTTCCTCCGGGAGTCGTGAACTTCAGTGAATCGGCGAAATGGATGCTGTCGGAGACTTCGAACTCACCTCTTTCATATCTTTCATTAAGGTCATCGAAGTATTCGTCGAACCCGTTATTGTAAGGTTTCTGGATTGACCGTCCCGTAGGTGTATAGTAACGGGCTATGGTAAGCCTCATTCCCGAGCCGTCGTTAAATGGTATGGGTTCCTGCACCAGTCCTTTCCCGAAGGAACGTCTTCCTATTATCGTACCCCTGTCATTGTCCTGTATTGCTCCTGCAAGGATTTCGCTTGCCGAAGCGCTCCATTCATCAATAAGCAGCACAAGCTTGCCGTCCTCGAATTCTCCTCCTCCTGTGGCTTTAGCTTCGTTTCGCGGCTGTGCCCTTCCCATGGTATACACTATCAGCTGACCCTTTTTAAGGAACTGGTTCGCTATTTTTATCGCCGGTTCCATAACACCTCCCGAGTTTTCGCGCAGGTCGAGAATAAGATTTTGCATTCCTTTTCCCTTCAGTTCCGAAAGTCCCTTCAGGAACTCGTCGAAGGTGGTCATGGCGAAGTTGTTGATCTTTATATAGCCTGTCTTTTCGTCTATCATATAGCTGACATCGACGCTGTAGATTGGAATTTTATCGCGTGTGATCTCAAAGGGGATAAGCTCGTCATAGCCTTTCCGCATGAGTTTAATTCTTACCACAGTTCCCCTTGGACCTTTGAGCATTCCCATTACCTTCTCGTCGCTGAACTTTTGTCCGGCAACGAGAGAATCGTTGACAAAGATGATCTTGTCGCCTGCCATCAGCCCGATCTTTTCCGAAGGACCTCCGGGTATTGTACTTATTACAAGAATTGTATCAGTAAGCATGCTGAAGGAAATCCCTATACCATCGAAGTTTCCCTGGAGAGGTTCGTTGGCCCTCTGAAGGTCCTTGGCAGGGATATAAACCGAGTGGGGGTCGAGTTTCTTGAGTATTGCCGGGATTGCGGCTTCAACAAGGTCGTTTCTGTTTACAGTGTCGACATAATCCGACTCGATGATGTTGAGGATGCTGTTGATCTTGTCGGTCCTGGCCCTGAATCCGGGCTGCTGAACCGATTTGTTGGCGCCCGGAAGGAAGAAGCCTATTATTATTCCTGTAAGCAGGGCAAGAGCGAGAAGCAGGGGCAGGATTATGTTCCGGCTGGAATTATTGTATTTCATAAATATCATTCTCAGGATCAATATAAACAAGTTCAATACCGGCACGTTTCAGAAGGTCAAGTCCGTCGGTATTGTGGTATCTGTTACAGAATACCACCCTCCTTATTCCCGACTGGATAATGAGCTTTGCGCATTCCATGCACGGAGATGTTGTTACATACAACGTTGAATCTTCACTGGAATTATTCGACTTGGCAACTTTTGTGATGGCATTGGCTTCTGCGTGAAGAACATAAGGTTTTGTAATGTTGTTCTCATCCTCGCATACATTTTCAAAACCAGCCGGGGTTCCGTTGTAACCGTCGGATATTATCATTTTTCCCTTGACGATAAGAGCCCCCACCTGCCGGCGTATGCAATAGGAATTCTGAGCCCAGATGAGCGCCATTTGAAGGTATCTCCTGTCGAAGGTTTTCTGTTTGTCCCCGTATGGTCTGATGTTGTCTGTCACTATCGGCCTGTAAACACGCGTGAAGCGTCCAAAGTTAAAAAAAAATAGGATTGTTGTTTTAATCAGTGGATAATGAAATACTTATTTTTACATAATCATATAAAGCAAAAGCATTAAACCTATTAACAGCAACAAACCAGAATGGCACATCCCCGGAAGGAGAAATTCAACAAAGACGATGTTAAACTGGCAAAGATTGCCAGGGCTCTTGCGCATCCGGCAAGGGTGGCTATAATCCGCCACCTTGCAGGAAATGATCCCTGTTGTTTCAGTGAGATCTCTAAGCATCTGCCTCTTTCTGACTCGACCGTTTCGCAGCATATGAGCGAGCTCCGGAGCGCAGGACTTATAAAAGCCAGCTATGAGCTTCCGAAGATCATCTACTCCCTTGATGAGGATGAGTGGAAGAATGCCCGGAAGCTGCTCAAGATCTTTTCAAAGATGAAACCCCTGAAAGGCAGGAATGAAAAGTCAGAATTACCTGAGGCTGCCTCGCAGCTTTAGTAAGCCGGGAATCTGAAAGCCTCCAGTATCTTCATGGGGATCCTGGTGTTGTCATAAATTCCTGTGAATTTATATGCACCTGGTCCTGAGGCGTAAACCGGAAGCGTTATTCCTGAATGACCCCTTGTTGAGAAGCTGAGGACTGTTTTTCTCAGATTGATATCTCCTCCAGTTATTGTAACGCCTCCGGTCTCGTGGTCGCCGGTAACAACCACAAGTGTTCTTTTGTTTTTCGCGGCGAAATCGAGAGCGACACCGATTGCCCTGTCAAAGTCGAGCGTTTCGTCAATCAGAGTGTCCGCAGCGTTTGCATGTCCGGCCCAGTCGATCTGAGATCCTTCAACCATCAGGAAGAAGCCTTTTTTGTTTTTGCTTAGTATTTCAATGGCCTTGGCTGTTGTTGCAGGAAGCATATCTCCTCTTCCCTTAAGCCTGTAGGGAGGCTGGTCGTCATAAATGAGGCCTGCGAGTTTGGAAGCGTTTGATTTGAGAACACCATCGAGTGTTGTTTCGACGGCATAACCGTTTGCACGAAGGGTTTCGGTAAGGTCTTTTCCGTCGGTCCTTTTGGTAAAATGATTAAGTCCTCCGCCGATGAAAAGGTCAATATCGGTCTTGAGGAAATCACTTGCAATATCCTCATAGCTTCCCCGGCTTCCCTGATGGGCAATAAATGAGGCGGGCGTGGCATGCGTCACCGAAGCTGAGGCAACAAGACCGGTAGAAAGGCCGTTCTCTTCGGCAATTTCAAGGATTGATTTAAGCACATTTCCTTTCGGATCCACGCCGATGGCGCCGTTGTTGGTCTTTGTTCCCGTTGCCAGGGCTGTCCCTGCGGCTCCCGAATCGGTTATATAAGCGTTTGCCGAGTAGGTCTTCTGAAACCCCGTGCTTTGCATTCTTTCTATGTTAAGCGGTTTGTTTGATGCGGTTATAGCTGCATAAACCTGCGCCGAACCCATTCCGTCGCCGATAAGGAAAATTACGTTTTTTGCCTTTCTGGTGTCGATCCCGGCGGTATGTTTCAAAGGCGAACAGGATATCAGGGCTGCTCCTGTAATGATCAGGACGAATAGCTTGTTTATTCTGGTCATATTATTGTTGTTTATTGGTTAATTTTTTTCGGCCAACAAGGTAGTGAAATAGTTAAAAATAAAAATCATTCTTCAACATATCCCCGGATGATAAACAGTAAACCAGTAAATTGGTTTGACACCAATCCGGGTAATTCAAAACTTTTTTTGAACTTTGCGCCAATAATAAAAAATATATGACGGATAAAATAGCAAAGGCAGTTGAATATCATCAGGCGAAGTTCAACTGTTCCCAGTCGGTTTTTACAGTTTTCGGAACGGATTTCGGATTAAGCGAGGAGGATTGTCTGAAAGTATCGTGCGCCTTCGGAGGCGGGATGGGCCGCTGTCAGTATGTTTGCGGAGCAGTCACCGGTGCACTGATGGCCCTTGGACTGAAATACGGCAAGGGAGCAGGCGATCCTGAAGAGAAGAAATTAATTATTGAAGTTTCGCAAGTAATAAAAAGTTAAGAAAATGGCATAAAAAAAGCAAAGGGATCTTTCAGATATCTCTGAAAATCAGTATATTTAAAGTGACCAAACCATAAATAACTGATCCCAATGCTTAGTAATAAAGGTACAAGTATTTTCTCTGAGATTAATAGTTTTTTCCCGGAGAATGATAACAGAAAAGCAATTAATAGCATAATGGATATAGCCGGGCATCTGAAAATCAACGGGAAATCCTTGTCACCTGAGAGTAGTGACAATTGCAAGTTCACACGATTACAGGTGTTCGAGCTATTATTACTGTTTCCTTTATTCATGATTAAAAACGCTTTTCATTATTCTGAATCAGCTCTGTTTAAGGTTCTCTCGTGCAAGAAGGATGTTTTCTACCGCTTTATGGCCAATGGTTCTCTGGATTGGCGAAATATCCTGTACAGGATCAATTTGCAGTTGATCGGGAAAATCGCAGTCAGGGCCGATTCCTGCAGAGGCAAAGATCCGGTTTGCCTCATTGTTGATGACTCTGACTTGCCTAAAACCGGCAAAAGGATCGAGAAAATAGGCCGGATATTTTCTCATGTGACTCATAAATCCATTCTTGGCTTTAAGGCTCTTTTTCTTTGTCGCACTGACGGCAGGACGCAGACCGTTCTGGACTTTTCGCTTCATGGTGAAGAAGGGAGCCGGCCGGAAAAACCTTTCGGGATGACCAGGGAACAGCGTGGGAAGCAGTACCGCAGGGAACGCAAGGAAACAGAAGCCGTACAAGAGAGAATTGAAGAGTACACCCAAAAGAAAATCCAGAAAGCTATTGATATGGTCAGGCGGGCCATCAAAGAAGGGATCCGTTTTGATTATCTGCTCTCTGACAGCTGGTTTACCTGTACCGATATCGTACGGTTTATCAAATCCAGACATATCAGGTGTCATTTCCTGGGCATGATCAAGATGGCCAAAACCAAGTACCGTTTTGAAGGGAAGATGAAAAGTGCCAGAGAGATGTTGAAGCTTCTTCAGGCAAGCAAGGAGATCCGCTACAGCCAGCGCCTGAAGTGTTACTACGGGCAGGCGGAAGTAGAACTCTCCGGAATAAAGGTTAAACTCTTCTTTTGCAGGCGAACAAAAAACGGCGACTGGACTGGGCTGCTGACAACCAATACTAAACTTGGTTTCTTCGAAGCTTATCATGTTTATTCAATGAGATGGTCCGTCGAAGTATTTTTCAAGGAGGCAAAGGGCCTACTTGGCCTGGGAAAATCCCAAGCCCGGGATTTTGCCTCCCAGATTGCCAGCATCTCCATTACGGTGCTACAGTACAACATCCTGGGAACAGTTAAGCGCTTTAAATCTTATGAAACCATAGGAGGACTTTTCCATGAAGCCACCGATGGAGTTGTTCAGCTCTCGGTCACAGAACGAATATGGGGGATCCTTCAGGAACTTGTCAGAATCATAGCAGAGGCGTTCCAGATCGACGATGAAAGGGTCATGGATACCCTTATTAACCGGAGTGAAACTTTTAAGCATTTTATAAATCTTGATAATATCGAACTAAAGCAAGCGGCCTAAAATCACTTGCGAAACTTAAATTAATTACCTACGCTAAAACGAGGGAGTTCTTTGATAAATTCACCGGATTGCATGGCTCGCTGAACTGCAGGGAGTTGTTGCACGGTCTTGACCTGAATGATCCCGATGATTATGCAAAGGTCAGGGAAATGGATCTGTTCAACACACTCTGTGAGAAAAGTTACATTGCTGATGCTGTATCCATAACGGAAGACCTTTTGAAATAAAACTCCGGCCTGACAGGTCGCGACTGGTTTATTTCATTCAGGTTTGAAGAAGCTTTTCGTCATGTTGTGAAGAAGGTCTGCATGGGACCAGGGAAAGGACTGACTGAAGGTTCAGTCCTTATCAAAATTGAAGTATAGCCAAATCATTAAACCTGAAATAATGAGCGCCTTACTGTTGAAACTTATTTTGCTGGCTGTTTTCGGAATAGCCATGGCCCATCTCGAAGGGGTCGTTGTGGTTTACCTTCGGAAGGCTATCGGGATGCTTGATTCCGCTTCCAACGAGGAGTCGGTTAAAGCCATACCGAAGTGGTATCTGACAACTGAGAAGACCCGTGAAGCGGCAACAATAATCATGTTGCTGGTTATTGCTTTTCTGAGCGGTGTCACCTGGCCTGAAAGGGGAATTTTCTTCCTGTGGACATTTGCCTTCTGGGATCTTTTTTATTACCTGTCGCTTTATATCCTGATCAAATGGCCTCCTGACCTGAAGACGACTGATGTTCTCTTTCTTATCCCGAAACCGTGGATAGCCCCGGTCTGGTTTCCTGTCAGCGTATCGGGCCTTACCATCCTGGTTATTATGGTACTGACTCTTCTTAAGGTCATTTTCTGATCGGCGCTGTGCTTTAAAACCACAGACCGTGAGTTGACATTTTTTCCGGAAACCGGGGCTAAGGCCCTTACCCCGATAGCCGGAAACAGGTCTGTTGCTGGCGGGGCTTCGGTTTTAATAAAGAACGAAATAAGATTCTTCCCGCTTAAGTGCATGGCATTAAGGAACTTCCGAGCCGTTACATATCATGTAAGGGTAAGGCATCAGGCAGGAGCGAAATGGTAATTACGGCTATTTTATAAGCCGGCATGCAACAAAAAGCTTTTTCGTGCGTTAGTACAGGGTGCGAAATTTCAGAAATTCCATTTATTGACCAAAATTGTTAATTATGAGAGCTATTTACTTAATTCCCATTCTGTTATTTGTTGCCCTAACTGCAGGTTGTACAAAGGAAGATGATCCGGATGGACCGGGCACAGATCCTGTTGTGGGTACCGATGGAATAATTATTGATCACACCACGGTAAAGCTTGCTGCAATACCTTCGGAATACATAAGTGCCGCAAAACAGAAACTTCATATTGCTTACAGTCATACCTCACATGGAAGTCAGCTTATTACCGGAATGTCGGGGCTGGTAACATTCAAGGGTTCAGCTTATTCGTGGAACAACGGAGGAACCGACGGCGCACTCGATCTTCATGATTATGCCATACAGGGCGATCTGGGGAATCCCGACAGAACGACCTGGGCTTCGAGAACAAGGACATATCTTGCCGCAAATACGGATGTAAATGTTGTGATGTGGTCGTGGTGCGGCCAGGTATCAACTGCAAGCGAGATTGATATCAGTACCTATCTCAACCTGATGAATGATCTTGAAAAGGATTTTCCAAAGGTGAAGTTTGTGTATATGACCGGTCATCTTGACGGAACAGGACTTACCGGGAACCTTCATCTGCGCAATGAGCAGATAAGAAAATACTGCAGGGATAACAAGAAGATCCTTTACGATTTTGCTGATATAGAATCATATAATCCCGACGGCGTATATTTCGGCAACAAGAAGGCAAACGATGCCTGCGCCTACGACAGTGACGGAAACGGTTCTCTCGATGCCAACTGGGCAATTGAGTGGCAGAACAGCCATACGAAGGGGGTCGACTGGTTTGAATGCAGCGCCGCCCATTCGCAGCCGGTAAATGCAAACATGAAGGCATACGCGGCATGGTGGCTCTGGGCCAGACTTGCAGGCTGGGACGGGAAATAGGAGTTTTTGTTATTTCGTTATTTCGTTATTTCGTTATTTCGTTATTTCCCATTATTAAAAAGATCTTGTCCTTTGTTAATGGATAATTATAAAAAATCGGTTTATCTCACTATTTTTGAAGGGACTTCTAAAGAGACCTTCTGTAATGACCTTAAAAAACCTGACTCTGAAAGGTGGTTCAGCCTTTTTTCTTTTATTGCTTAAATCCTACATACTATCAGCAATGCTGCCTTCAGGCAGTACTGCTCCTCAGGATACTGTTCCGGAGGGGGGAAGAAACCGGAAGCAGCCGGTTTATGTTACTTCCCGGCTCGTTACCGGGAGACCCGTAATTGATGGCAAACTCGACGACGAATGCTGGAAAAACGGCAACTGGGCGGGCGACTATATTCAATATATTCCTGATGAAGGAGCAGAGCCGACCTTCCAGACGGAGCATAACATTCAGTACGACGACAAGCATCTCTACATAGCTATCAGGGCTTTTGACCCTGAGCCGCATAAGGTTCACAGGTATGCAGGCGTGCGCGACGAGATTGTCGGTGACCTGGTAGGAGTTAATTTTGACAGTTACCGCGACTATCGGACCGGCTTTGAGTTTACGGTATCTGCGTGGGGTCAGAAAGTCGATCTGGTCCTGTTCAATCCAAACGACTGGGATTTCAACTGGAATGCCGTGTGGAGGACAAAAGTTGGTCTGGAGGATTCGGCCTGGGTTGCAGAGATTGAAGTACCTCTCAGTCAACTTCGTTACAGCAACAAGGATGAACAGGTATGGGGATTGCACACCTGGCGATGGATCGACCGGTTTCAGGAAGAAAGCAACTGGGAACGCCAGTCGAAAACAGGCCCGGGCATGCTTTACAACTATGGTGAGTTTGTAGGACTGAAAGGTCTCAAGAAATCGAGGAGGTTTGAGCTGCAGCCCTTTGTCCTTGGCGAACTGAAGACACAGGAGGATATTCCCGGAAATCCCTATGTCAGTAACGGCCGGATCTGGAAAGGGAATGCCGGTTTTGATGCAAAAATTGGCATTTCAAGCAATTTCACCGTTGACCTTACTGTCAACCCCGATTTCGGACAGGTGGAGTCAGATCCTTCGGTAATGAACCTTACGGCTTTTGAGACTTTCTACGAGGAGAAAAGACCTTTCTTTCTGGAAGGTCTTACCATTTTCGACTACGAGTTTGACAGACAGAGCCTTTTTTACTCAAGGAGGATAGGCCATTCCCCTTCCCTGACCATTGGTGCTGAGGAAGGCGACTTTGTAAGGAATCCCGATATGACAACCATTATTAGCGCTGCCAAATTCAGCGGCACCGATTCGAAGGGCCTTTCGGTAGGATTGATACAGAGCCTTACTGCGAATGAGTATGCGGATATCACCGGACCGGCAGACCAGGAAAGTAAAAGGATAGTCGAGCCTCTTACAAACTATCTTGTTGGTCGCGTCCAGAAAGGATACAACGAAGGAAATACAATTATCGGAGGGATGCTAACCTCCACAAACAGGTTTATCCGTGACCAGGAGCTTGAATTCCTGCCGACCGATGCCATAACCGGAGGCCTTGATCTGCTTCATCACTGGAAGGACAAGGAGTTCTTCGTAAATGCAAAGATCGTCGGCAGCCATATAAAGGGAAGTCCGTGGGCCATCCAGGAACTGCAGGAATCGCCTGTACACTATTTTCAGAGACCCGGAGCCGGATATCTCGATTACGACATAACAAGAAGAAGTCTTTCGGGGCATGGGGGCAAAATCGAAGCAGGCAAGGGATCGGGTGGCCACTGGAAATACTCGGCAGCCCTGTCGTGGCTGAGCCCGGGTTTGGATATCAACGATATTGGCTATATGCGAAGCGCTGATGAGATAGAGAATCAGAATAACCTTTCGTATTTCATCACCAAACCCGTTTCGGTATTCAGGACCTTATCGGTCGGGTTTGAGCAACGCAATTCCTGGAATTTCAACGGCACCTATCTGGGATCAGACGGCGAAGTGGAATTCAGGACTAATTTTACCAACAACTGGCAACTGCAGGCTGAGCTTGCATATCATTCGGCTGACATCGATACCAGGTTATTAAGGGGCGGGTATGATATAAATATGCCGGGAAGTTTTGACGTTGAGCTTGGCCTCAGGTCGAATGAATCGAAGAAGCTTATCGCTCTGCTCGATTACGAGTATTCGAAAGCGGGTCATAATTCGGCCGCGGGATGGGCTCTCAGACCCGGGATTTCACTCCGTCCCTTCAGTATGCTGAAGCTTGTTGTATCAGGCGATTATGAGGTTAATATGGATGAGCTTCAGTATGTTGCAAGCCGGCCGCTTACACTTGGAAGCGGAAGGACCTATATCCTGGGCACAATTGACCAGGAGACGCTCGGCCTTACCTTCAGGGTCGACCTTAATATCTCTCCCGAGTTGTCTCTTCAGTACTACGGAAGCCCTTTCATTTCGAAAGGAAAATATTCAGAGTTCAAACGTGTGACAGATCCGGAAGCCGCAAAATATAACGACCGGTTTTCAATTTATGACAATCCGGTCCTTATAGGAAACAATTATGAGCTCAGGGACGATTATGAACCCCTTCCTTTAATTATCCTTGAAAATCCGGATTTCAATTTTCACCAGTTCCGTTCAAATCTGGTGGCGAAATGGGAGTATCGTCTCGGTTCCTACATCTATTTCGTATGGTCGAGCGAAAGAACTGGCAGGAATAGTTTTGCAAATGCCTCATTTGGTGACTCATACGGATATCTGGGAGATGTTTTTCCATCCAACATATTTCTTATAAAGCTTAATTACTGGTTCTCAATTTAATACGGGAGTGATATGGATATTAAAAGTGAGAGCAGCATATTGAAAATATATGCCAGCACCACCGACAGGATCGGAACGAAACTGCTCTATGAACATATTGTTAACCTGGCGAGGGACAGGGGTATCTCGGGTGTTACTGTATACAGGGGTGTAATGGGTTACGGACTGAGCAGTTCAATAAGTTCGGCCAAGTTCTGGGAGTTGACGGAGAAACTTCCGGTAATGATCGAAATAATTGACAATAATGATGTGATAAATGAGTTTTATAATCTGATAGAACCCGATTTACTGAACATGCCCAAAGGGTGCCTCGTTATAGCTGAACCGATAACTGTTAAGCTTCACAAGCCGGGAAGGCATTAGGACTGTAGGGGTCTGCAGTAAGGGTCATTGCGTTGATTCAGGTTGGATACCGGAAAAATTGGTCACAGTAAAACTGGCTGTTTGTCTTTGAAAAACAGCAGGAAGTCAAAATCATGACCGATTCTTTTGGCAGGCAGATAAAATTCGCCAATTTTGAGTCAACGATTTGAAAGAACAGGGGAAGTTAATTGGTATTTTGAATATCCTGATATGAAGATTCTTATTTGTGAAGATAATCCAATGGCAATGAGAACCCTTGCCGTAATCCTTGAAAGGGAGGGTTTTGCTGCTGATATGGCTGAAGACGGCAACGTGGCTATTGAATTATTGCAAAGGAACGACTACGATCTTCTTGTTGTTGATATTCATCTTCCGTACAGAAGCGGCCTTGAGCTTGTGAAGTTTGTAAGGTCCGACCAGGGGAAAGAGACTCCGGTAATTATTCTGACAGCATTCAGTGATCACCAGATGCAAAGGCAGGCAGGCGAGCTGGGGATAAACGACTATATTGTAAAACCCTTTAATCCTGCCGACCTGGTTGCACGGATAAAAACAATCCTAAACAGATAACAAATGCGTAAGGTCCTTTCACTGTTTTTTGTTGTTCTTCTGCTTCCGGGGCTGTCAGGCATCTCCCAGGCAGGAGCACAGGAGATAAGTGATCCTGAAGCAGAATATTTACGGATCAGGACCCTTGCATTTGAAGGCAGCCATGACGAAGCCGCCCTGGCAGCCAGAAAACTTGTCAATGCTTTTCCTGAATATGGCGATGCGCGGGTTCTTCTGGGAAGGATACTTGCCTGGCAGAAGGATTTTAAACAGGCTGAAGCTGTTCTGGATACACTTCTGAAGTCTGACCCGGATAATGAAGATGCCCTGGCAGCGATGCGCGACATTACGCTCTGGTCGAAAGAAAACACGGCAATCGCGACAGATATCCGCACGGGATATTCATTTGATTATTTTACCGAGCCCTACACACGTTTCTGGCAGGTTTTCAGTGCAGGTGCGGGGCACCGGTTTGGATGGGGCCCGGGAGCCGCCTATGTAAACGTGGGAAACCTGATAACTGATGATGAGACTGATATTTTCGCTACAGAACTTCAGTTTGCGGCAGAGGCTTATCCGACGATCTCAAAAAAGAACTATGCATATCTTGCCTATGCCTACAGTCCGGGGAATTATTTTCCGACTCACAGGGCAGCAGTTGAACTTTGGCAGGTTCTTCCGAAAGGATGGGCCATGTCGGCAGGATTGAATTACTATTATTTCGACAGGGATATATACATTGCCCTTGCGTCGGTTGAGAAATATCTTGGCACCTACTGGTTTTCAGGAAAATGTTATGTTTATTTCAAGGATGAAGGACCGACAACATCCTTTTACCTGACCGGAAGACGCTACTTCAACGACTTTGATTATTTTCAGATAACACTGGGAACAGGGACCGCGCCCGATGAACCATTTGACATCCAGTCGGATCTAATGAGGCTCAGTGCAAACAGCATAAGACTGGCATATAACTTTTCCGTCAAAGGCCGCTTTATGGTCAGGATAGGAGCAGGGTATTCGAGGGAAGAATATGAAGAGGCGGTGATGAGAGACAGGTTTGAAGGCAATATTAACTTAATCTATGCCATCAAAATGAAGTGATGAAATACCGTCTGATTACCATATTGTCACTTCTTCTTTTCACAGCCGCCGAAGCCGGTCCGGCAGCCCGTCCCTTCCTGTTAAATGCTCATCATCCGACACCGGTTTACAGTCCCGACGGAGCAGCGCTTATAACTTCTCCGGACGGAAGCAGCGATCAGGGTCTGGAAAACCTCATATCTCTTTCGATGGATATTTATCCGATTCAGATAGGCGCTTTCAGGGTGAAGACCTACGCCGAAAGGATGTATTCGAGGGTAGCCGATGTTATTGGGAACGATGTTATTATGATCGAGGAGGATGGGTTTTACAAGATAAGGGTGACCCGTCTGGATAAGGCAAAGCTTTTCAGGGCTCTCGAAAGCGAAACCGGAAATGATGCAACCCGGCAGATAGTTAAGCCGGAGACTCCGGCTGCCGGTAAAAACGAAGAGATACAGGTTTCGTCCGATACAACCCTTTCGGTTCCCGACACAGGCCTTGTTAATAACGATACGATCCCGGGAGTAATAATGTCTGCCCCTCAGGTTGTATTGGAACCTCAAGTAACAGAAATCGTCGAAAAACCGAAACCGAAGTTCTTTCTTCTTAACAGCGATAGTCCTTGGCTTCAGAGGATCAACTATTTCGGCAAATCATTTGCACTAGTAAATGCCCTGATAATAACGATTATGATCTCGATCTTCACGATGATAATCCTTCTTATGGTCATTCTTCTGAACAGGACCAGGATGGAGAAGCAGGAAGATCTGAAGCAGTATCTGGCCGAGACTTACCAGGGGATGATAATCGATTACCTTTTCACTGGGAGCAGCCCCGACAGGTTCCGCTCCATTGCTTCAGATAATTACCGAAGGCAGGCCCTTATCGACCAGATGATCGATGTCAGCGTAAACCTCAAGGGCGATGCCGAAGAGAAACTGGGCGGCCTTTACCTGTATCTCGGTCTAGACAGAGATTCAATAAAAAGGGCGAACGACTACAGGTGGCACAAAAAGATAAAGGGATTCAGGGAACTGGCATTTATGAATATCAAGGATGCCAACCATGCGATATACAAGGCCCTCAACTCGAAGAACGAAATCCTCAGGATGGAAGCACAGATCGCTCTTGTAAGGCTTACCGATGACGATCCCTTCGGCTTCCTGATGCAGCTTAAAAAGCCCTTCTCCCTGTGGGAACAGATAACCCTTCATGAACTGATAATCCAGCACGATCTTCCTGTTCCGGAGTTCAGCAAGTTCCTCAAGGCCGGCAACCCTACGGTTGTCATGTTCGCCCTGAGGATGATAAGGGAATTCAAGCAGAAGGATTCAGAGGATGATGTCAGGGAAGCTCTCGATCATCCATCGCAGGAGGTTCGCAAGCTTGCCGTTCAGGTGGCCGGCGACCTCGAGATGCATTCCACCCTTGAGGTGATGAAGAGAATGTATAAGAGTCAGGATTATAACACCTGCCTTGAGATAATAAGGGCAATGGCCAAGATGCCAGATCCTTCGCTGATGGGATTCCTCAGGCTTGTGCTCGACAAGGAAGACGATGTCCAGCTGCAGATTGAGGCCACGAAGGCAATTGAAAACCACGGAGAAGAGGGTGTAAAGACTCTTGTTAAGCTAATGAAGTCGGAATATAAAAACTATAATATTATTGTGCGGCATGTACTCGACCGCAGAATATTCTAAGTGAAATGGGATTTCTTTTTGGAAATATAATTTTTTACCTCACGCTGTTCCTTTTCGGATCATATCTGGCACTGGGTATCTTTTCAGCGATAGCCCTTCGCAGATATCTGAGGAAGAACAGCTATATCAACTACAACTCACTGGTACTTTCACCCCTGAGTCCCAAAATCTCCATTATAGCCCCTGCATATAATGAGAGTAAGACTATCATTGACAATGTACGCACTCTTCTGTCGCTTTACTATAACAATTTTGAGGTTATCATTGTGAACGACGGTTCAACCGACAACACCTTTGAGCTGATGAAGGATGCCTACGATCTTGTAAGGGTGAATTACTATTTTGATTACCGCATACCCTGCGAAAGGATACGCGGTGTTTACAGGTCGAAGAACCCTTCGTACAACAGGCTTACCATTATTGACAAGGTTAACGGGGGAAAGGCAGACTCGCTGAATGCGGGGATAAACATCAGTCACAGTGATCTTTTTGTTTCCATTGATGCTGATTCGATCATAGAGGCTGATTCGATACTGAAGCTTGTAAAGCCTTTCCTTGAGGAGAAGGAGAAGAAGGTCATCGGAGCAGGTGGTGTTATCAGGATTGTCAATTCATGCGATGTTGAGAGGGGTCATATCCGTGAGATAAAGATCCCTTCAAAGATACTGCCGCGTCTTCAGGTTCTTGAATATACAAGGGCATTCCTTCTGGGAAGGATGGCATGGAGCCAGCTCGACGGGCTGATGCTGATCTCGGGGGCCATGGGGATCTTCGACCGCGAAACAGTAATAAAGGCAGGAGGCTACAGCATTAAGACTGTTGGAGAGGATATGGAACTTGTCCTGAGGATGAGGCGTTTCATGTGCGAAAATGACCAGAAATATGAGGTTACCTATATTCCCGATCCACTCTGCTGGACCGAAGTACCGTCAGACCTCAAGTCGATGCGCAAGCAGAGAACCCGCTGGACAAGAGGTCTCATAGAATCGCTTCGCACGCACAGGTCGATGTTCTTTAATTTCAAATACGGGCGTCTTGGACTGTTGGGCTATCCCTACTGGTTTTTCTTTGAATGGATGGCTCCGCTTATAGCTTTTGCAGGTTTTATCTACACTATATACCTGGTTCTCACCGATTCCCTAAACTGGCCGTTCTATCTTCTTCTTTTCCTGTTCGTCTACACATTTGCAGTGTGTATATCGACATGGGCTGTATTGTTTGAGGAGATAACCTTTCACAAATACAGAAGGAAGAGGGATGTTCTCAAGCTCATCGGGATTGCTCTTTTCGAACCTTTCTTCTATCCCGTCCATACATATTTTGCCATCAGGGGCAACATTGAAGCTCTGAGGGGCAAGAAAGGATGGGGTAAAGCCGAGAGGTCTGGTTTTGAAAAGAAGAAGAAGACCAAAACGGTGACTGTGGGCGACAATGGCGATCTCAATCTGTAAAATCGGGGATCGCGGTTAATCCCGTTCTTACGACTTCAAGCGACTTTTTCTCCTGTGCTGTTGTTGCAGGAACTGATACCCACGCGGGCCAGGTATACCTGCTTTCAGACGATGTTACCTGTTTGTCGAAATAGACTGAGACCGCTATCCCGTCCGACTTTCTGACAGAGATAGTATAGTTGTATCCGCCATCGTATGATACGGCACCGTCGATGACATTCATCTGGGTCGGGTCGCGGAAATACAACATGGTCCAGGGTATCCTGATCTTCATCCTGTTTCCGTTCCAGGCAACTGCAGTACGCTCGCCGGCCGTAAAGTTATTGCTCATTTCCAAAGGAACTCTTCCTATATCCTGGCTCGTAAGGGTATAGCCGTCGTTTATCCAGTTCATCAGAACCCAGGGGGCTCCGTCGCTTATTGTGCTGTAAAACCTCTGAACAGCAAGGTTAGCCAGGTTGAAACGCGGAGTGAGTCCGTTCATATCGTATGCTTCAGTTACATGATATGATGCCGAATCGTTCGACAGGACCATGGTCAGGAGAAATTCCGACCTGTTTTTGAGGTTTCTGCCGTTTGGAAGTCTCGACTCACCAAAACCTTGAAGATAGGTATCAAAGGCGATCATAACAGTATCAGATTCCGACAGCTGTCTTTCAGTTTCCATTTCGAGGAAAAAATAGCTGTTGTCGTGAGTGGCGCTCATCTTACTGACCGGACCGTCTGTCAGATCGGTCTCATAGGACACAAATGGGAGAGTATTAACCTCCTCGTAGGTCAGGAGCCCGAAGTTCTGCTCGGGAGAGGTAAGGTTATGCCAGAGCTGCCGCGTCGGAATGGTTATCCCTCCCGAATACATTCCGTAAGCTTCGAGATAGGAGACAATCCATGTAGGTTTGAACCATTCGTCCATCCATGCGAACATAAAGCCGCCTGCGCAACCTGCTTCAATTATGTTATGCATCATGCGAATGTTTTTCTCTCCCTGCTGTTTTTCGGAATACCCTCCGTGGTGCATGTTGCTGAAGGCCTGGTGAGCGCTTCCCCAGCTCGAAGGGACTCCGAATTCAGCTATTACCAGCGGCATTGATGAATGGTGCTGTTTCAGCGCATTAAGATAGCCCAGGTAGCTGTTGGGCCCTTCGTTATCCCTGAATGTCAGGTAAAAAGGTTCCTGACTGATGAAATTGGGATAATAGGGGTATGCATGGTAAGAAGCGAATATTCCAGGTTCGGGAACTCTGAGTGTTATCTTTTCAAGGTCGTAGCTTGCCTTATCCTCGTCGGTATATATCTCGGTGGGATGCTCGAGGGGATCGAGCGTTGGCCAGCTCGACATGCTTACGGGCCGGCGTACTGAGTAATTCTGGGCCTCGTATTTTATCGCCAGGTCAAGCATCTCCGTTATGAAGGTTTCCGTGGCCGTGGCATTGCTGACAGTAAGGTACGTTCCTGTATAGGAATTTATTTCCGGATGCCATTTATCGGTTGAATCAACCTCCTGAGGGCTTATCTCTCTTCCGAGGATGTAGCCGGCTGTCCATCTCGACACATCTGAAAGATAACGGCCGTACGACCGGCCGTAACGGTAGGCAATGTCACCGTTACCGTTGATACAGTCTATAACCTCTTTTATCCCTGAGCTGAACTGGTTCTTATGTCTTAGCAGGTCGTATGCGGAAAGGTTTGAGAAGTCTTCCACTTCATCAAGCCAGATACCCTGGAAGAGGAGAAGGGGCTTATCAGGATGACGCTGGTTATAGTTGGCCAGTTTCTCATAGAAAACCGGGGGATGAAGGGTATAGACCCTGATGCTGTTAAATCCCGACTGAACCATCTTTGCTATCCATTCCTCATATTGGGCACCGGCAATGGCATAGGCTATCTCACCCGGGAAGTATCCAGGAGGAGATGATCCGAGATTGATACCTTTAAGCATCAGGGATTGATAATCTGAACCGGTATGCATCTGGATCTTTTCGGCAGTTGTTTTATAGGGCAGTTCCTGTTTAAGGGTTAGTTCGAAATTAATAACGGTGTCGCGTCCGATCGTGATGTCCGTGAGCCTTACGGGGTAGTAAGTGTCGCATTCCACCGAAGCCACAACGGGAAAGCGGAATTGCCCTGCGGGAGGAGCGATTACGGGAGGAAGCATATCAACTTCAAGGGCTGTTGATGCAGCATATGTCGAAAATCCCGGAACCTTCACAAGTTTTCCCGAAATGGTTTTCCCCCTGAAAGTCAAGGCATAAAAGTACACCCCTCCTGGTTGAGGCGCACCGTTCTGATTGCAGCCATCCCAAACTATATGATAGCTTCCCGGGGTGATTGAATCGAAAAAGGTTTCCATAACCTTTTGTCCCGAGTAGTTATATACCGCGAATCGGATATCTCCGTCAGCGCTAAGAATGAAGGGTATGTTCACTGAAAAGGAAAAGGGATTTGGATAGGGAATTCCGCCTTCAATCAAACCTGGAATGTTGTCGTATATGTTCGAAAGACGGAGTGAATAGTTGCCGTCGGCACCGGTTCTGGCGGAATACCTTGCAGTGCCTGCTGTCATTGACACTCTTGCATCAGCAACCGTTGCACCGTTTGAATCGGTTATCCTCCCTGTAACATAGTAATCACGGGCATTCACCGTGTTTTGTACAAGAACTGCAAGTATTACCGCGATAAATTTTAATTTCGGGTATGACTTAAAGAATACTATCATAACAACAAAGGGGAGTTGGATTTTTAAAACTGCCTAAATTAACAAAAAGCTGCATTAATTCTTAAATTTATCAGCTTCATGAAACAAATAAAACACATGTATACTAACGCAATAACATACAGATATATTGGAGAGAACGACAATAAAGAACTGGCTGCTCTGATAAGGCAGGTCTTCCGGGAATTTGGAATTGACCGGCCAGGGACTGTATATTTTGATCCGACAACTGATGACCTTTATGGATTATTCAGGGAACCCCGTTCCGTTTACTGGATTGCAGAAAGCGGAGGGCTTATAGCAGGTGGCTGCGGTATTTATCCGACGCCCGGGCTTCCGGAAGGTTATGGGGAGCTCGTTAAGCTGTATCTGCTGCCGCAATGGCGCGGAAAGGGAATAGGCAGGACGCTTATGGAAAAATGTTTCGGATCGGCAAGGGATATGGGATATACCCACTTATATCTTGAATCGCTCCCCGAGCTTCAGAAAGCAGTTTCCATGTACCTGAAATCAGGTTTCAGGTACATATCCCATGCCATGGGTAACTCCGGGCATTTCGGCTGCGATATCTGGATGGTAAAGGATCTGTAGTATCAATAAATATTGATTTGGTAAATATTTTGTTAAATTGCATAAAAAAGCCTATGCGTTTCCTAAAGAAGCTTACGCCTCCCCACAAATGGAAGCTTCCTGTGATGCTGGTTTCTGCCATTTTTACCGGCTTATTCCTTTTCACGGTTTATATTTCAAACGCCCCCTCGTATCTCGGCGACAAGCCTGAGACCTGTGTTAATTGTCATATTATGGCCCCGCAGTATACTACATGGTTTCACAGTTCACATCGTGAAAAGACTCACTGCAACGATTGCCATGTGCCTCATAACAATGTTTTTAATAAATACTATTTCAAGGCAAAAGATGGTCTTCGTCATGCCACTATGTTCACTCTGAGGCTTGAACCCCAGGTTATTTTCATTCATGAAGCCGGTCGTGAAGTTGTTCACAGGAACTGCATACGCTGCCATGGGGAACTGCTTACCGACAGCCGGCTTCTTGGTTATACCCGCTCTGCGCACGAATTCCGTATGGAACGCAAGTGCTGGGAATGTCACCGTGAGACCCCGCATGGAAGGGTTAACAGTCTGTCGAGTGTTCCTTTTGCCAGGGTTCCTCTTCCGGGTTCCGTGGTTCCTGAATGGATGGATGGTCTGTTAATAAGAAACAATAAATAACACAACACAATATGAAATCAATACAGGAAATGCTGAAGGAAAAGCCCTGGCTTGGCTGGGTGCTGTTTGCATTAACGGTTGTTGTCGTCTTTTTTCTCGGGCTTCTTGCTTCGTCGATAGTTGAAAGACGTTCAGAGGCGGTTTTTGCCTATACACCCGAAGCGAAGTTCTCCCAGTTCGAACCAAGGAATGAGAAATGGGGGGAGCTGTTCCCGAGGGAATACAATACATATATGAAGACTTCTGACACCACTTTCAGAAGCAAATACAATGGTAGCGCCATGGTCGACATGCTTGAAGAATCGCCCGAGATGGTTGTCTTGTGGGCAGGTTATCTCTTTTCGCGCGATTACAATCAGGGGAGGGGACATTACTATGCTGTTGAGGATATCAGGAATACCCTGCGCACAGGGGCGCCGGCAGAAGGTGTTCCAAGTCCTCAGCCCAACACCTGCTGGGCCTGCAAGAGTCCTGATGTGCCTCGAGTTATGAATCAGACAGGTGTCGCGGACTTTTACAGGGGCTCCTGGGATACAAAGGGAACGGAAGTAATAAATCCTATCGGCTGTGCCGACTGTCACGATTCAAAAACCATGAACCTTCGGATATCAAGGCCTGCACTTGTTGAAGCTTTCGCGAATATGGGGAAGGATATTACCTTAGCTTCCCACCAGGAGATGAGAAGCCTTGTCTGTGCACAATGTCATGTGGAGTATTACTTCAATAAGCAGATGACTGAGGGAGTTCAGTATCTTGTTTTCCCCTGGAAGAACGGCACAACGGTGGAGGAGATGGAGAAATATTATGACGAGATACAATTCTATGACTGGATACACGCACTGAGCCGTACTCCGATGCTTAAGGCACAACACCCCGACTACGAGGTTTATCTCACAGGTGTTCATGCCTCCCGCGGAGTGTCTTGTGCTGATTGTCATATGCCTTTCATAAGCGAAGGCGGACAGAAGTTCACCGACCATCATCTTCAGAGCCCGCTTAACAATGTTGCAAACTCATGTCAGGTGTGCCACCGCGAAGAGACCGACCAGCTGATAAAGGATGTCTATGCGCGGCAGGATAAGGTGGCAGAAAACCGTTTGAGCCTGGAAAAACTTCTTGTCAGGTGTCATGTAGAGGCAAAAACTGCCTGGGACAGGGGCGCAACTCAGGAGCAGATGAAAGAGATACAGGAATTCATCAGACGGGCACAATGGAGATGGGATTATTCGGCTGCCGGGCACGGTAACTCTTTTCACTCACCTGTGGAACTGAGCAGGATTATTTCAGGGGGTATAACGATGGCACAGGAGGCACGGGTAAAGTTAGCCAGGCTTCTTGCTTCTCTTGGAGTTGATGATGAGGTTCCTTATCCCGACATCAGCACCAAAGCAAAAGCTCAGGCTTTCATCGGACTTGATATGCCGAAACTCGGAGCTGAAAAGAAAATATTCCTCGAAACCGTTCTTCCTCAATGGATTGAGACAGGACTGGAAAGAGAAAAAGGATACGAACTTGATTAAGTGTTCATAATTTTCAGTGCTGAAGAAATAAAACATCGTTCTCATTTGTCTATAGGGTAAACGAATCATTGAATTTCTATAGATATGAAAAGGACAATCATTATTACCGGCATTGTTGCCGGACTGATATTAATCGCCATGTTTGTTTTCAACAAGCTGGTCTCCAAGAAGGGGAACGAACCTCTTTATGCTCAGGCAGTGCGGGGTCCGTTCGAGATTACGGTAGCCAATGCAGGGGAACTGGAGGCCGAAAAGGCGGTTGACATTCTCGGACCCGACATTCAGACGGCAATGAGCCAGGGGGGAGGAGGAGGATCAAGAGGAGGACATATGCGTCTTTCAGCTTTCAAGATATCAGATATGGTGCCCGAGGGAACAGTTGTTGAGGAGGGTGATTACATAGCACAACTCGACAAGACAGAGTATGATAACTCACTCAAGACAGCACTCGAGAACCTGAATACCCTGAAAGCTTCTCTTGAGATGGCCATTCTCGACACAGCAGTTACTCTTACAAATCTGAGAGACGCTATCAAGAACCAGGTAATCGCAGTGGAAGAGGCAGAGATCACCCTGGCTCAGTCGAAGTACGAGCCGCCTGCCACTATCCGTCAGGCTGAGCTTAATCTCGACAAGCAGAGGAGGTCTCTCGAGCAGAAAGAAAAAGCATACAGGCTTAGAAGGGCAAAAGCTCTTGCCGATATCAATGAGACACGCCGCAAGCTTTCAGACGGACAGGACCTGGCTGATAATCTTCAGAATTTCCTCGCCCAGTTCACAGTAAAAGCACCGTCTGCGGGAATGGTGATATACAAGGAGGAATTCAACGGCACGAAGAGAAAGGTCGGATCGAATGTCAATCCCTTCGACAGGATCATTGCCACACTGCCTGATCTCTCATCAATGATCTCAAAGACTTATGTAAGCGAAATTGAGGTAAACAAGGTGCAGACGGGTCAGAAAGTGACAATATCAGTCGACGCTCTTCCTGGTAAATCATGGGAAGGAACCGTTGCTTCGGTTGCTAACATAGGAGAGCAGCTTGGGAATTCAGATGCCAAGATGTTTGAGGTTCTTATAAAACTCAATAAGGTGACTCCTGAACTGAGACCGGCAATGACAAGCTATAACAAAATCCTAATAGAGTCATTTGATGATGTTGTTTACGTACCGACTGAATGTGTACATACCGGTGCCGACGGATATACATATGTTTATAAAAAGAACAAGACACGGCAGGTGGTTGTTCTGGGAGAAATGAACGACAAACATATCATTATTAAAAAGGGACTCGACCCGGGAACTTCGGTTTATCTGATAGCGCCCGAAGAGTCAGCCAAATTCAGGCTTGTCGGTCAGGATCTTATTGCTGAACTGAAAAAGTAAACAGCAGAACTTAGATTGGATTAATTTTTCTGAAAAAGGTATAAAAGGCGATCTTTTCAGGGATTTGGTAAATTTGTAGAAATATTGCCGGCCGGTTGCTCTTGACTGGCAGAAGGTGACGGACTTAGTTGTTTTTCCGTAAAATACAAAAGATCAGAGAAATGAGATCAAGATTAAGCTTAATTATTGTTCTGGTACTTCTTCCCCTTTCATTTCTTCAGGCACAGAAGGAAGGGAAGAAGACAGAGATCTCCGGTATTGTAGTCGATGCCGGGGATAACCCGATAGCGAATGCCATTGTGATGATCGACGGCAAGAATACAAGCGTTGTTACGGATGCCTCGGGGAAGTACAGGATAAAGGTTAAAAGCAGCGCTTCAAGGATAGGCATTTTCACCTTTAACAACGGGATAAAGGAAGAAGCAATCGGAGGAAGAAATGAGATCAACTTCAAATTTGGGACCTCAACCGGAATAAATTCTCCTGTCCAGGACAATGAACCCCGTCCCGGAGAAGAAGGGATCAACACTGGCTACTCATATATAAAGAAAAAGAATCTTTCCACCGATGTCAGCAAGATTGACGGGACAAAAAGCAAGTACGGCTCATACAAGTCGGTCTATGAAATGATCGAGAGGGAGGTTTCAGGGGTGAAGATCATCGGTAATGACATTGTCCTTCGCGACTCCAAGGATTTCTTTGGCTCGGTCCCGGCTCTTCTTGTTGTCGACGGGACTTATGTTGATGATCTGAGCAGTATTCAGCCAGCAACTGTCGAATCGATTGAGGTTCTGAAAGGTGCATCTGCCTCTATGTACGGATCAAGGGGCTATGGAGGGGTTATTATACTCAAGACAAAGCTGAAGAATTAGAACTGAACATATCTGTCTGCTGCCAGGATGTCCTCTGGCGTAAGAATCTTTATCATTTTCAGTACAGGTAACTACAGGCTATTCTGATTATTTAAAATAGCAGCAATTGCTTGGTTAACTCCCCGTTTGTTTCTGCTCCGCGAATCAGGGATCCTTCTGTGCATTCATTTTTTGGATTTAGTAGTGATGCGTTAACTTTTTAAAAATATATATAAAACACTGATAATAAAATTAATATAAGCGTTCTTTGATTTTATGATTTGATTTGACCTGTAGTTTTGCACCTTTTAAGTGCAAAATTATGAATTCAGGTAAGTATGTCTTTGCTCAGATACTACAGTTTGTCAATAAGTATGAGTTTGAAAAGTGTGTCTCTCGTTACAAAGGAGACCATCGAGTTAGAGATTTAAACTGTTGGAATCAGTTTATTCAACTATTCTTTGGCCAATTAACCTCAAGGAACTCATTAAGAGATATTTGTTTATGTCTGAAAGCACACAAAAATAAACTCTACCATCTTGGTATAAAGCAAAATGTCAATCAATCCACACTATCCAGAGCCAATGAAAATCGGGATTGGAGAATTTTTGCTGACTTCGGTGAGTACCTGATAAAAACAGTGAGGCCTATGTACTCTGACAGCCCGATTCCTAATGTCGACATTGATAAAGATGTTTTTGCACTTGACTCAACAACAGTCTCATTAAGTCTTAAACTCTTTACCTGGGCCGAGGGCAAATACTCCAGAGGTGCGATCAAGATCCATACAATGCTGAGCTTAAGAGGCAGTATTCCAACATTTATTTTTATCACGGACGGCAAGTATCATGACAGTAATATCCTTGATGAGATTGTTCCTCAACCCGATGCCATATATCTGATGGACAAAGCTTACATCGATTTTGCTTCGCTGTATAGAATGAATAGAGCAGATGCATTCTTTGTGACGAGGGCAAAGGTGACAATGGATTACCGGGTGCTTGAAAACAACTTCAATCTGGATGAAACTACCGGGCTCAGAGGTGATAGAACCATAAAACTGAAAGGACCAAAGTCTAAGCAACTATATCCGGAGAATCTTCGTATGGTAGAATATTACGATGATGAAAAAGATATGTTACTTACCTTCGTAACAAATAACTTTGAGGTCTCGGCACTTGAAATTGCCAGATTATATCGCAATCGCTGGCAAATCGAAGTGTTCTTTAAATGGATAAAGCAGAACCTTATCATAAAAACGCTTTGGGGTCATTCAGAAAATGCGGTAAAAGTCCACGTTTGGATCGCTATCTGTACATATCTTATCGTCGCTCAGGTAAAATATGCTCTTAAAAGTACTCTGTCAATCTATGAGATAATGCAGATTTTAGGCATATCTGTTTTTGATAAAACACCTGTAAAAGAACTACTTACAGAATTACAAATCAATCAAAATGTCAAAGAACAAGGTAATTTATTTAGTATCAATAATTTATTAACGCATCAGTAGTATTTTGGATTTAATTATCAGAAAAAGTCTATTTTTGATAGGTACGGATAAAAACCTGTTGAGTTTTACCTGATTTAATTTCTTTAAAGTTATGCAAGGGAAAGTAATTCTAAGTATTATGTGTGTCGGACTTGTTGCCTGCAAGGGGAAAAACACTGAATCCGACATACTCCCGCAGTCTTCCGTCCCGGAAAAACGTCCCAACATTCTCTGGATCGTAGGAGAGAATCTTGCTCTTGACCTGGGTTGCTATGGTGAGAAAAACGTGAGGACACCCAATCTGGATAATCTGGCAGAAGAGGGGATCCGTTATGTTAATGTATTTTCCACATCTTCCGTTTCCGCTCCAAGCCGTTCCTGTATCATGACAGGCATGTATCAGACTTCTACGGACACTCATAATATGAGGTCACACCGTGATGATGATTTTCATCTGCCTTCGGGTGTGCGACCTCTGACCCACAGGCTGCAGGAAGCAGGGTACTTTACTGCTAATATATCACGGATAGGAGAAAAGGAAGTGGGAACCGGCAAACTTGACCTCAATTTCGTGAATGAGGGGCCGATTTACGAGTCGGACAACTGGGAAAAACTAAAATCCAATCAGCCTTTTTTTGCCCAGATTAATATGCCTGAAGCGGAGTACGATATATATGACAGGCAATCGGCGAAAAAAGAGCGCGTAAAGTGGTACGGAGAGGAAAGTCATCCTCAGATAGCTCATCCTGATAGCGTTACTCCTCCTCCGTATTATCCCGATCACGAGATCACCCGGCAGGAATGGGCCCGGTACCTTAATTCTGTTTCAGGTATGGATATCCGCATCGGATGGATACTAGATCGTCTCAGGGAGGATGGCCTGGAGGAGAATACAGTAGTTATATTTTTCGGAGACAATGGCCGGCTCGAAGCACGGGGGATACATTATTTATGGGATTCCGGCATACATGTGCCCATGATAATCCGCTGGCCTGAGGTTATCAAGGCTCCTGAAGGATATAAACCTGGTTCTGTCAACAATGAAATGATAAGTCTTATGGACCTGACTGCAACAACACTATCGATAGCCGGGATCCCCAGGCCGCCGCTCATGCAGAGCAGGATCTTCCTGGGAGCAGAGAAGGATGAACCCCGGACATTTGTTTTCAGCGCCCGCGACAGGATCGACGAGACAGTAAACAGGATCCGTTCGGTACGGGAAAGCAAATACCATTATATCAGGAATTTCATCCCCGGTGAAGGATTTACCTCACTGAACAGGTATCAGGAAAAATGTTTCCAGGTCAAGCCTCTGATGCGTAAGCTATATGATGAGGGTAAGCTTTCGGGGCCGGCTGCCGACCTGATGAAGCCACAGCCGGCAGAGCTGCTTTATGACACTGAGTCTGATCCCCATGAGATTTACAATCTTGCAGGATCTGATCTTCCGGAGCACCGGGAAGCACTGATCCGTCTGCGTGCTGCACTTGATGCATGGATAGTGGAAACAGGAGACCTCGGCAGATTCCCTGAACCGCCTGAAATTGTAAAGCCTTTTGCAAAGGAGATGCACGACTGGTTCGGAACTCCGGACTGGTATGGGAAGAAGGAATGATGATACAGATGCTCAGGATTTATACCCTGAAAGGCTAACGGTTGCAACTGTAAATCGGAGAGAGTGGTCGCGACTGCTTTCGTTCTCGTCCCGAAAATCGAAGATTTTCGAGGATCCTCGAAAAACACAAATCTATATTTGTGTTTTTCGGGACTCTCAATCTCACTCTCACTCTTTTTCAGTACCCGGAGGGGGAATTGAACCCCCACGATATTGCTATCACTGGTGTTTGAGACCAGCGCGTCTACCAATTCCGCCATCCGGGCATATTTATACTTTGGTAGATCTTAAAACTTCAACTCACTAAAAGAACCCTTCATAATTTAATGGATGGCGGAATTGGCCATCCCTGCAGCCTGGCTCCTCGCTAAAATAGCCCACCGGGCTATTTATTTACGCTCGGCCCTGCCATCCGGGCATAAATATAATTTGGCAGATCTTAAAACTACAATTCACTAAAAGAACCCTTCATAATCTGAAGGATGGCGGAATTGGCCACCCCTGCAGCCTGGCTCCTCGCTAAAATAGCCCACCGGGCTATTTATTTACGCTCGGCCCTGCCATCCGGGCATAAATATAATTTGGCAGATCTTAAAACTACAACTCACTAAAAGAACCCTTCATAATTTAATGGATGGCGGAATTGGCCATCCCTGCAGCCTGGCTCCTCGCTAAAATAGCCCACCGGGCTATTTATTTACGCTCGGCCCTGCCATCCGGGCATAAATATAATTTGGCAGATCTTAAAACTACAATTCACTAAAAGAACCCTTCATAATCTGAAGGATGGCGGAATTGGCCACCCCTGCAGCCTGGCTCCTCGCTAAAATAGCCCACCGGGCTATTTATTTACGCTCGGCCCTGCCATCCGGGCATAAATATAATTTGGCAGATCTTAAAACTACAATTCACTAAAAGAACCCTTCATAATCTGAAGGATGGCGGAATTGGCCACCCCTGCAGCCTGGCTCCTCGCTAAAATAGCCCACCGGGCTATTTATTTACGCTCGGCCCTGCCATCCGGGCATACGCTTCAGGTCTGCGAAAATATAATATTTTTTCCACTTTTGCTTTCTTCCTCCACCATTTCACGAATAACAGAAACGATGCTTTCAGGATCAAAGCCGCATTCCCTGATAAGCTCTTCCTGTGTCCCGTGCTCGACAAAATAGTCGGGAATGCCCAGGCGCCTTACTTCTGCTACATATCCGTTGTCGCACATGAACTCGATGACGGCGCTTCCAAAGCCTCCCTTGAGAATTCCGTCTTCAACGGTAACAATCTTTCTGAATTTTCTGAATACTTTATGAAGAGCTTCCCTGTCGATGGGAGCAACAAATCTCATATCATAGTGTAATACCGAGATGCCGTCCTCCTTTAGCTTAGCAGCTGCCGCAACAACGAAGTTTCCAGGGTGCCCGATGCTGAGAACCGCAATATCCTTTCCTTCGCTTATAAGTCTGGCCTTTCCGGTCTCTGTCTCTTCAAAAGGCACTTC
Organism: Bacteroidales bacterium; assembly: GCA_040772125.1. GTDB lineage: Bacteria > Bacteroidota > Bacteroidia > Bacteroidales > VadinHA17 > LD21. The sequence continues at coordinate 270,405 of JAXGYS010000005.1, read as the reverse complement.
CCAGTCGGATGACAAGGATGTACCTCTGGGGTAACGGATCGAAACAGGTCCTTTTATCTTTTCCAGTTGAGCCGTATATAGCATATTGCGAAGTTCATGACCGTCCATGGGGGCTGCCACTATCATATTTGGTATTGACCTCATGAAGGCAAGATCGAAGAATCCGTGATGTGTAGCGCCATCGGTCCCAACAAGACCGCCGCGGTCGATGCAGAAAACAACTTTAAGATTTTGCAGTGCGACGTCATGGATTACCTGGTCGTAAGCCCTCTGGATGAATGATGAGTAGATGTTGCAATACGGAATAAGCCCCTGCGTTGCAAGTCCCGCCGAGAATGTAACGGCATGCTGTTCGGCAATACCCACGTCGAAGACCCTTTCCGGAAGCTCTTTCATCATTATGCACAATGAACAGCCTGTAGTCATTGCCGGAGTTATCCCGACGATCTTATCATTTTCGCGTGCGAGTTCGAGAACAGTTTTGCCGAATACTTCCTGGTAGGTTGAAATTTTTTCCGATTCGGGCGATTTGAAGATCACTCCTGTTTTGGTATCGAACTTTCCCGGGGCATGAAAAGCAGTCTGGTGCTTCTCAGCCTCACTGAATCCCTTGCCCTTTACTGTAAGACAATGAAGAAGTTTCGGTCCGGGTATTCTTTTGAGATCACTGAGAACGCTTGTGAGATGAAGGATATCGTGTCCGTCGATAGGGCCGAAATACCTGAAGTTTAGTCCCTCAAAAAGGTTGCTCTTGTCGAGGATGGTACTTTTGAAACCGGCTTCAAGCTGTGCAGCCAGGGTACGGGCATCCGGTCCTATTTTACTGAACCTTCCCATAAAATTCCAGACCTTGTTCCTGAACCTGTTGTATGCCCGGCTGGTGGTTATGTCGATAAGGTATTCCTTCAGGGCTCCCACGTTGGGGTCAATGGCTATGTTATTGTCGTTCAGGATTACCAGGATATCGGATTTTGCAATTCCGGCGTGGTTAAGGCCTTCAAATGCCTCTCCGGCAGTCATGGCCCCGTCGCCTATTACTGCAACGACTTGCCTGTCCTCACCCTTTTGCTTTGATGCAACAGCCATACCGAGAGCTGCTGAGATTGATGTTGACGAGTGGCCTGTCCCAAAGGCGTCATATTCACTTTCTGACATTTTCGGGAACCCGCTTATACCCTTGTATGTCCTGTTAGTATGGAATTTGTCGCGTCGGCCTGTCAGGATTTTGTGCCCGTAAGCCTGGTGACCGACGTCCCAGATTATTTTGTCGTAGGGTGTGTTGAAAACATAATGAAGCGCAACTGTCAGCTCGACAACGCCCAGACTTGCCCCGAGATGTCCCGGGTTCTTGCTGACCATATCAATAATAAACCGTCTCAGGTCTGCGCTGACTTTAATAAGGTCTGTGGGTTCCAGCTTCCTAAGGTCTTCCGGGCTGCTTATGCTAAAGAGAAGATTCTCTTCCTGGTTCATCACGAAATCAACTAAAAAAAGTAGTGCAAATATAACAATTATTATTCCCTAATGTTTAAGGATGCTTCAGCCGGATTTTCTTATTTTTGTTTCTTATCCAAAAACTCCTTTCTGATGAAGAAAAGACCAGTATTTGTTATTCTTGCAGTATCGGTATTTGCCCTATCCATGATTTCATGTGTTTCAGGGAAGAAATTCAGGGAGATGCAGTATGCAAGCCGTCAGAACATGATGGAGCGTGATGATTTCAAGACCGAAAACCTTGCCCTGTCGATGAGGAACAGGGAGATAGAATCGAAGATAGGCCTGCTTGAGAAGGATATGGACGACACCCGGCGTCAGCTGTCACTTGCTGAGAACGAGCGTAACAGGGCAAGGGATGAACTTGGTGTTTTATCGTCGCGTTTCAACGATCTTCTGAATGCACAGGAGGATCTTATAAGGGGAAATGTCAGTGAGACGAAGAAGCTTCTTTCTGAACTTCAGTCGGCTCAGGAGAACCTGAAGCAGAAGGAGGATATCATGAGGCAGCTTGAACATTCGATGGACCTGAAAAAGATAAACCTCGACGAACTGACCATGGAGCTCGACAAAAAAAATGCACGTCTGGCCGAACTTGAAAAGATACTGGATTCACAAAAAAGGATCGTTGACGACCTGAAGGAGAAGGTTTCGGATGCGCTCCTGGGTTATGAGAACAACGGACTTACGGTAACCAACAAGAACGGTAAGGTATATGTCTCACTGGAGGAGAAGCTCCTTTTCAAAACAGCAAGCTGGGATATTGATGCCAATGGAAGAAATGCGTTGCGGAAGCTGGCAGTTGTTCTTGAAAGGAATCCGGGTATACAGATAATGATAGAAGGTCATACCGACGATGTTCCTTACAATCCCGGAACAGGACAGCTGAGGGATAACTGGGATCTGAGCGTGAAGAGGGCAACAACTGTTGTAAGGGTTCTCCTTGAAGGCGCCAGGATCAGTCCGGAACGTCTGACAGCTGCCGGGCGCAGCGAGTATGTGCCGGTTGAGGCATCCCGCACTCCCGATGCGAGGCAGAAGAACCGCCGGACTGAGATTATTTTAACGCCTGATCTCTCGGAACTGTATGATATTATAAACAGGTATTAGGAAGCTTTTACCTGTGGATTTACCCCGGGTGGTTTGCCCTGGGCTTTATTATTTTTTACTTCCGGGACTGACCTCCTTCATGCCGCAGCAATGACTTCAGGATATTAATTCTACTCGGAAAACTCCTGAAGTCTTACTTTCATATCCTTCAGAGCCTGGATCAGGTTTTCCTCGGGCTTTACGAAATCCTGGCTTCCCCAGAAGGCATTATCATAGTTTCTTATTGTCCTTGAAAAAACTGAATGGGAAGGAGCAAGTTCTTCTCTTTCGAATCTTCCTACCTTTTCGGTGCTTACATTTGTTACGGCCATTTCGAAGAAAACCTTGAACTGTGTATTGAAAACCCTTTTCTTCTGTTTTGAAAGGAACTCAAGGTCGCCTCTTACATGGCTGAGGAAGTACCGGTTGCCTATCTTCCGGTAGCTGACAGAGTATTTCACTCCGGACGGCCATGTTGAGAAATCCTTCGAGGGGCTGGAGATGAATGATGTCTTCATTTTCTGGAGGTATCCCGGATAAATCTCAAATTCCGCCTTTAGGATCGCGTAATCCTCCGTATTAATGAACACTGATCCCCTGAACATTGGCAAAGCTGCTCCCTCTCTCTGACCGAATTCAATCTCATAGGCCCATTCTTCATCAAATGAAACGATATCGGTTACCCTGTAGCTGTAATCCTGGAAGTTCTCCCGCAGGAGAAAATCAAAGCCGTTTCTGAGCCCGTCGAGCTCGAGGCTTGTACTTAATCCGGCCTTAAGCCTTACCGTGAGGGTGTCGTCTACGTTGATATTCTCTATCTTCCTGCTTTTCAGTACTTTTACCTGATCGTTAAGCAGGGTTCCGGTGTAAGCGCTCTTGTATATCTGAACGATTGCCTCGGAGTAGGTCTGGAGCTGGTTCTTCTTCTGGATCCCCTCCCTGTAGAATGCAGTCATACCGGCAGGGGTGTTGCCGTAGTTCCGGGCAATCGACGCCAATGCCTTCATTATTATTTCGCGGGGGATCTGGTTTTTTATTATTATCTCGGGTATCGAATAGAATTCGCTTCTCATGGCAATTATGAAATTATTGCCGAACGATTGCCTCACGGGTATTTCTCTCGCATAATAGCCGAGGTATGAGACTACGATTGTATCGTTGACATCTTCGGGATGGAGGTTAAGTCCGAATTCCCCGTTGCTGTTTGTTATTGTTCCCCTTCCTGTATGATGAAGAGCCACTGTGGCTGATGGAAGAGCTTCCCTCGTTTCACTGTCGAGAACCATGCCTGTTATCTTTTCGGGAGGGGAAACAGCCGAAGTGTCGGAAAGTTGTTCAGGGCTTTTCTCGCTTCTGTCGCGGGATATTATTATGAACTGGTCTATCACGGAATAAACCAGGGAATCATTAAGCAGCAGGCTGTCGAGGATAATTTTAAGTTTTGTTTCCCTGAAACTCATTTTTACCCTGTTTTCAGCATCCACGAGTCTGCTGTCGTATGTAAAATGGTAACCTGTCTGCCTGGTGATAAGGTCGAGAGCGCTTCCCGTCCTGATTATGCCTGCCCTGAAGGTAAATGCCGAATCAAGTATTCCTCCCTGGCACCGCGATTCCTCAGGGGAAGCAAGAAAAATAAGCAATGCAATGGCTGTAAGATATTTACATATGTTGCCATTGTCAGCCGCCATATTTTAAATATTTGTTATTTCTCCGAAAGATGGTAAACATTTCCATCTTTTGTATAAAGGAGGTTAAAAGTACCACAAATAAGCCGGATAACAGTCTCCTGGGTCTCATTATCAACGGGGCCGTTTGTTGTCCAGACGTTTTCAAGGATTGAGGGATCGTCGGCAACGATATCCATATTGTATACTTTCCTCAGGTCTCTGAATACGACATCAAGAGGCTGCCTGTCAAAGATCAGTATGCCGGTGTTCCACGACATGTAATTGGGGTCTATGTTAATTTCCTTTACAGGAGACAGTTGACTTGTTTTTCCAATAAAGCCCTGATCGAGAACAAGGTTTTCATCACCCTGGCCTGTAATCAGCAGGACTTTTCCGGTTTTAACGAATACCTCAACTTCGGATTGGGTGTTTTCTGTTATTACGTTGAATGATGTTCCGAGGACTCTTATTCTTGCTTTTCCTGCATCAACCGTAAACGGACTTTCCGTGTCGGGGGTTATTTCAAAGAAAGCTTCTCCTTCGAGGGAAACGTTTCTGCCGTTTTTACCGTAGTTATTCCTGTATGTAAGGGTTGTATTCCTGTTCAGGATCACGTTGCTACCGTCGGGTAGGGTTACCTCGAGGTTTTTCTGGTTTTCTGTGGTAGCAACGGTGGTGCTGTTGCTGAACAATCCCGGTCTTGTTAAAATGAGAAGTGCTGACAGTCCCGTCAGGATCACGATAGCTGCAGCGATTCTAAGATATACCGGGATTATGGATCTTTTATGCAGCACCTGGGTTTCGTTTAACAGACCATCTTCGCTGATCTTTGAGAAAAGCTTGTTCCAGGCTTTGTCAACGTCTATCTCTTTTTCATTATTCATCTCTCTGAGTTCTTTCCAGTATTTGATTGTATTATGGGTGTCTTCAGCCATAAACCGGTCGAGAATGCCATTGCTGTCATTCTTTTCTTCCGACAGTATTGAGGAAAGGTTCTTCCATTCCCTGTTACTGTATCTTATTTTATTTCTCGTTTTCATCGTTGTTCTGCCAGTGCTTTTCTGAATTCTCTGAGCGCCCTGCCCATGTTTGACTCTACGGTTTTTACCGAGACCGATAGTTTCTTCGCTATCTCGGCATACTTCAGTCCTTCAAACCTGTTCATGCAGAAAATCTTTCCGCATTTTTCAGGAAGTCTTTCAAGTATTGCGGCAATTTTAGCCTGAAGCTCACGGTACTGAACCATGTCTGCCGGGCTCTCGTTGTTTTCCTTTTCCCTGAGGGCCATTTCCCTCTCATACTTCTCCATCACCCTCAGGTGTCCGATATGGTGGAGGCAGCGGTTGTGCACAGCCCTGAAAAGGTATCCGTTCAATGAACTTTCGATATTCAGTTTCTCTCTTTCTTTCCATATTCTGAAGAAAAGATCCTGAACTATCTCTTCTGATGTGTCATAATCTTTTATGAGCCTGTTTGCATATCTTACCAGGGAAGCATAGGAGGACCGGAATAGTGATTCAAACTGTCCTGCATCACCCTCCCTGATCCTCCTTATTATTTCAGAGTCCCTGGTCATTTATCAATTCTGTTTTTCAGTTTGATTCCTGTCTGTCGCTGAATTTAAGCCTTCTGCTCAGCCTGCGTATTGCTGACTCTATGCTCTGGTCAGGCTCAATGACGTTGTAGTCGCCCCAGAATTCCGGATCTGCAAAAGCTTCAACCTGCTCTGAGAATACATCGTTATACCTGAGCTTTTCCTTGCCGGCGATCTTTATTACTTCTTCGGTAGTCCTGTCGGTGATCGCCATTTCAGACATTGTCGTATAGTAAGTATTGAACAGTTTCTTCTTCCAGTTAACCTTGAATTTTACTTCGGCCCTCGAGTAGGTAAGGTAGCTTTTCCCGTCCTGTTCGCGGTATTTGACCCTGTAGGTTGCGACTTCGGGGGTGACTTCCATTCCGAGCGGTTTTTTCTTGATGAAGATTGAAGAGGCAGCTTCCTTGTCCTCAACGTTAAATCCGAATTCGGCTTCAGTGAGGGTATAGGTTGAAGTTTCTATATAAAGATTTCCAAGGAACATTGGATTGTCGACCGATGGCTTTTGTCTGAAGGAGATCACATAGTGTGGTCTCTCGTCAATTTCGACAACTGAAATGAGTGAATAGTCGTAATAATCCATTGCCTCGAATGTCAGGATATCCATGGTATTCTTTATAATATCGAGCTGAAGGACTGTAACCGGGCCTCCCTGGAGTTTGAAGAGGACGGTATCCATTCTCTCTACATCCGAACCTTTCCTTCCCTTGTACAGCCTTGCCCCGTCGAAGCGGAGGTCATTATTATAGGGAGCCTTGAATATTTCGACAACAGCTTCTCCTATCGATACGTATGTCCTGTTCTTGCGTATGGTCTCCCTGTAGAATGCCGTCATCAGGTTAGGTATATCGACATAGTTCCTGTTTATCCTGGCTATGGCGCTTCGTACTACGCCTTCGGGATCGATCGGTTTTACAACTATCTCCTTGATGGGGATTGGAGCCTGTCCCATTTCAATGACATTTTTAAAGCCATCGGCCCTGAGGTCGGTGAGGGGAACAACGGCATTCTTGTATCCCAGGTATGTGACTTCGAGATTTCTGGCTATTTGTGTTTCGAAAATCTTAATGACGAATTCCCCGTCGATGTTTGTTACTGTTGCAACGTTGGTTTCCTTAACAGCCACAGAAGCAAAAACAAGAGGCAATCCGGTTTCGTCGTCAATAACCTTTCCCCTGAAGGTAAGAAGAGTCTGCTGGTCGTTCTTCTTTCTTTCGGGCGGCGCTGCTGCAAATATTGTCTCGGCTGCAAAAGCAGACAACAGGAGCAGAGCGGCAAGCGTAACTAATCTGTTGGTTTTCATGGCGTAAATTTATTAAGTTAACAATTATTCCGATCTTCTGCAAAAGATTTTTATCTGATTCCAAACATATGACCATTAACATATGATCATACCCTATACAGAAGACAGAATATTTTTTATCTTAATGCACCCTTAAGGTAAAACAGATGCAGGGAGGAAAGGTTAAAGCCATCAATATGCTCGGGTGCGGAACATCCTATCTTGTGAGCTCCCTGACACGGGTTCCCTTTGTTCCCCACATGCCGGCAGCTATATCCTTTGAGCTTACCAATCATTGCAATCTGAAATGCCTCGAATGCGCTTCAGGTTCAGGGGCAATGAAGCGCAAAAGGGGATTCATGGAAACCGGGATCTACTTTAAGACGGTCAGAGAGCTGAGCCCTTACCTGTGGTTCATTAATCTTTATTTTCAGGGAGAGCCCATGCTTCATCCTGAATTCTTCTCATTTACGGGTGCTGCAGGCAGCGCCGGAATAACTGTATCGACAAACGGGCATTACCTGTCGCCTGAGAACTGCGAAAAGCTTGCGCATTCAGGCATAAGCCGGCTGATAGTATCTCTCGACGGGATGGACCAGGAAACCTATTCACAGTACCGGAAAGGAGGGGATCTGAACAGGGTACTTGAAGGAATCAGGAATGTGTCGGAAGCTGTCAGGAGAGACAAATCGGGTTTGAAGCTGGAGCTACAGTTCCTTGTTAATAATTACAATCAGCATCAGGTTGGCCAGGTGAGACGTTTTGCCAGGGAATCCGGAGCAGTGTTAAGGCTTAAATCGATGCAGGTTTTGAATATTGATGAAGCGGGGAAATGGATGCCCGGTGACGAGCGTTTCAGACGTTACAGGACTGAAGGGGAATCGCATGTATTAAAGAGCAGGCATCCTGACAGATGCCTGCGTTTATGGTACAATCCGGTAATTACATGGGATGGCAAGGTAATTCCTTGTTGTTTTGACAAGGATGCGGATTATGTTATGGGTGACCTGAAAAAGGATTCATTCAGGGAAATATGGCATGGTAAGCTTTACCAGGATTTCCGTAAGCAGGTTCTCACAGGAAGAAAATCAATACCGATGTGCAGGAACTGTACATCAGGACTCAAAGGGGTCAGATACTAGTCTCAGGAGGGCCTGTTCAGACGGTCATCACGTCTTTTTCCTTCAGGGCCATAACCTTGTCTACTTTTGCCGAGAACTCATGAGTCATTTCCTGGACGCTTTCCGAGGCATTTTCTTCGATATCCTCCGGAAGTCCTTCCTTCAGCATTTTTTTAAGCTCATCGTTGGCCCATTTGCGTGCGTTTCTTATACTGATCTTGGCGGTTTCTCCCTCATTCCTTACCTGTTTGACCAGCTGGTGCCTTCTTTCCTCGGTAAGAGGGGGGATTCCTATTCTGATAACCTCTCCGTTATTCATCGGAGTCAGCCCTATATTGGCAGCCATTATTGCTTTTTCAATTGTTCCCAGCATGCTTTTCTCCCAGGGTTGTATAAGTATTGTTTTGGGATCGGGAGTATTTATGTTGGAAACCTGTGACAGAGGTGAATTGACGCCGTAATAATCCACTGTGATACCGTCGAGTAGAACTGGTGTGGCTCTGCCGGCTCGCAGTCTTGAGAGTTCATATTCAAGGTGTTCCAGGGCTTTTTGCATTCTGTCTCTGGTTTCTTCTATTACTAGTTCCACTTCTTCGTTCATAAATCAGGGCTTTGTTTTAGAATTAACAATTATCTTTTATCTGCACTCCGGATCTCTGCCAGGGTGCTCAGGCAAACAAAAATAATAAAATCGCCGGGAGATAAGTACTTTTCAGATTGAAATCAGAGTTCCTATCTCTTTCCCTTCCACAACTTTCATCAGGTTTCCCGGCCGGTTCATGTCAAATACTATTATCGGCATGTTGTTTTCGCGGCACATGGTGAAGGCTGTGGAGTCCATTACCTTCAGCTGCCTGCTGATGACTTCTTCAAATGTTATGCCTTTAAAGCGGGTAGCATCGGGATCTCTTTCAGGATCGGCTGTATAAACACCATCGACTCTTGTTCCTTTGAGAAGAAGATCTGCTCCGGTTTCTACAGCTCTCAGGGCGGCGGCTGTATCGGTGGTGAAGAAGGGATTTCCCGTTCCTCCCGCGATAAGGCAGACGATACCTTCCTTCATGGCATCTTTCACCCTGCTGCTGTTGTAAAGTTCCCCGACAGGTTCCATTCTTATGGAAGTAAAGACTTTTGCCTTTCCTCCGAGCTTGTTTATCGTTCCCTCGAGGGCCAGGCTGTTTATAACGGTAGCGAGCATCCCCATCTGGTCACCCTTTACCCTGTCGAATCCTGATTCTGTTCCGCTTAATCCGCGGAATATGTTGCCTCCTCCCACAACGATGGATATCTCGCATCCCTTTCCTGCAACTTCTATTATCTCTCTTGAATAATCCTCAAGGACCTCCTGGCTTATCCCATGGTTTCCTGAGCCCGAAAGCGATTCGCCGCTAAGTTTCAGCAGAATTCTGGTGTACTTCATTAATATCAGGTTAAGTTCTTATCCGTATCGATCCCTGTCTGGATTACTTCTTCATTGTGTTCCAGCCAAATAATGTGTAAAGAGGGCAAAAACCGATAACGCCTGTTATTCCAAAGATAAGAGCGATTATCAGAAGGACGAGAGCCAGTATGCCGTCGACGGCGCCTGCCAGATACAGAACTGCCAGCAGAATGGCCAGTACAGACCTTATTATTCTGTCGGTTTGACCCATGTTCTTTCTCATGATTTGGATGTTTTTATTGTTTTGTTCCGTACACAAATTTATTGAAATTATGAAGGTAATGAAAAAAAAATGGCGCCACAGAGGCGCCACTTGAGTATTGAATTATGAACCAAAACCTAAAGATTAAGTGTAAACCGTTTAAAGGCAGTAACTGTCAGTTCCTTATCTGCCGACTGGAGGTACTGTTTTACGGTCATTTTATTGTCCTTGACAAACTCCTGGTTCAACAGGGTGCTTTCCTTAAAGAACTTTGCCAGTTTTCCTTCTGCGATTTTCTCAAGCATATTTTCAGGCTTTCCTTCGCGGCGTGCCTGTTCTTTTCCAATTTCTATCTCCTGAGCAATAACACTTTCAGGAACATCAGTTTTGTCAACTGATACAGGACTCATTGCAGCGATCTGCATGACCACATCCTTATAGACCTGCTGGTCGGCTCCTGCTTTTGAGAATCCTGCCACTGTTGCCAGTCTGTTTCCAGGGTGAATGTAAGCCTGGACATAAGGGGCCTCTATCTTCTCGTATACAGAAAGACTTAGTTTTTCACCAATTATGCCTATGAATTCCACTACTTTTTCTTCGACAGTCGCATTATCCATCTTAAGAGCTTTAAGCTGCTCAAGATCAGCGGGTTTTACTTCAAGGGCAAGGTCGATTATTTTATTTGCCAGGGCAATGAATTCAGCGTTTTTGGCCACGAAATCCGTTTCACTGTTAAGGACTATAAGAGCTCCGGTCTTACCGTCGGCAGTGACTTTCGAAAGAACAACTCCTTCGGTGGCTTCCCTGTCGGCTCTTTTGTTTGCGACAGCCTGTCCTTTTTTCCTTATAATTTCAATTGCCTTGTCAAAATCGCCGTTTGATTCCTCGAGAGCCTTTTTGCAGTCCATCATACCGGCCAGGGTAACCTTCCTGAGCCTGGCAACATCTGCAGAACTAATTGTAGCCATTGTATATTATTGATTTAATCTTGTTTACTTAATTATTCATCTTCATTTTCTTCTGTTTCCGCCACTGCCTCTTCCTCTTCCTCGAACTCTTCTGCGAGCTGATCATCGTCTGATTCGACCTCTTCGTCCTCTTCTTCAACAAGAGCTTCTATAACAGATTCAGGAAGGTCTTTTGTTTCGAGTTCTTTTCTCATGAACTTCTTGTCTTTCTGTACTGGCTCCTTATCCTTTTCCAGTTTCCTTTCATTAAGACCTTCTTCTATTGCCTGGCATAGGAGGCCAACAATAAGGGATATGGATTTTGAGGCGTCGTCGTTGGCAGGAATCGGGAATTCGATATCGGAAGGATCGGAGTTGGTATCGACCATTGCGAAAACAGGTATTCCAAGACGTTTTGCTTCTCTTACAGCAATATGTTCCTTGCAGACGTCGATAACAAAAAGAGCTGAAGGAAGACGTGTAAGATCAACGATGCTGCCGAGGTTTTTTTCAAGTTTAGCCCTTTGCCTTGTCACCTGGAGTTTTTCCCTTTTCGACAGGTTTGAGAATGTTCCGTCGGTTGCCATCTTGTCGATCGAGCCCATCTTTTTGACAGCTTTACGGATGGTAGGGAAGTTGGTGAGCATTCCACCGGGCCAGCGCTCGGTGACGTATGGCATATTTATCTGCTTAACCTTTTCGGACACAATTTCTTTTGCCTGTTTTTTTGTTGCCACGAAAAGTATTTTTTTGCCTGATCTGGCAATCTGCTTCATTGCTGAGGCAGCCTCATCGATTTTGACTATGGTCTTTTCAAGGTCGATGATGTGTATTCCGTTACGCTCCATAAAGATATAGGGAGCCATTGCCGGGTTCCATTTTCTTTTCAGGTGTCCGAAGTGTACGCCTGCGTCGAGTAATTCTTCGAAATTTGTTCTTGGCATTTTTTCTGTTTTTAAGTTTACTTTCTTTTAAATCAATCACGGAGTAGCCCTGCCTGACGGCCGGAGTCTCCGCAATTTAGATACTAAACCTGCATCTATATTGACTTATGTTCTGATCACTAACGTTTGCTGAACTGGAATCTCTTGCGGGCTTTTGGTCTGCCAGGTTTTTTCCTTTCCACGCTCCGGGGATCCCTTGTAACGAAACCGTTTGCCTTGAGCAGTGATTTATTTTCAGCATCCACCTCAATAAGGGCGCGGGTTATCCCAAGCCTCAGTGCTTCAGCCTGGCCTTTTACTCCACCGCCGTCGAGGTTAACACTGATATCATATTTTTCAACAGCGTCGAGAGCTACCAGAGGCTGTGTTACAACATACTGCAGTGTCTCAGCGCCGAAATATTCCTTATAATCCCTGTCATTCACCGTAATTTTTCCCTTACCATCCCTTAAAATTACTCTGGCAACGGCTGCTTTTCTTCTTCCAATGGCGTTAACTTGCTCCATATATATTCTTTGAATGTATTAAAGTTCTATTTTTCTGGGACTCTGTGCTTCATGAGGATGCGAAGGTCCTGCATAAACATGCATGTTCTTGTATATAGCCCTTCCAAGGCGGTTTTTCGGGAGCATGCCCTTTACAGCTTCCTCAAGAAGGCTGATAGGGTTCTTCTTAAGCATCTGTTCTGCTGTCGCGGATCTCTGTCCACCGGGATAACCCGTATGCCTTACATAAAGCTTGTCGGACCATTTGGTTCCTGAGAGAGTTACTTTATCAGCATTGATTATCACCACGTTATCGCCGCAGTCAACATGAGGGGTGAAATTTGTCTTGTTCTTACCCCTGAGAGTGGCAGCTACCACCGTTGCAAGACGGCCCAGAGCAGCTCCTTCCGCATCGAATAGTACCCACTCCTTGTTAACCGTCTCTTTATTAGCCGATATTGTTTTGTAGCTTAAGGTGTTCACTTTTTCTTGTTTTTAGAATTGCAATATGTGATTTTCCTGTTAAAAACCCTTGATTTTGGGTCTGCAAAAATACAAACTATTTCCATAAAAAAAAGAATATTGCACAGAATTTATTACGCTTATTGAAAACTAGAGCTATTTTTACCGGCAATAGTATTGATTAAGAAGCTTGCCGTTATTTTTTATGGATGAAGATAGGAAGTACCTGAAGGAAGCGATAAAAATTGCCGCTGATACAATCCCTGAAGGAGGAGGACCCTTTGGTGCGGTAATAACAAGGGAGGGGGAGATAATAGCCTCGTCCGGAAACAGAGTCGTGCTTAATAATGATCCGACAGCACATGCTGAAATACTGGCTATAAGGGAGGCAGCGTCTGTGCTCGGCACACACGATCTCGGGGGATGCGTTCTCTACGCTTCCTGCGAACCATGTCCGATGTGTCTCGGAGCCATATACTGGGCAGGGATACTCAGGGTGGTATATGCTTCCGACCGTGCCGATGCCGCAGCCGCAGGCTTTGATGACGAGTTCATTTACAACGAAATCGCACTGGATCCCGGCAGGAGGAAAGTAACATTCATTCATAAAGGTGACGGGAAAGCAGGAGAGGTCTTCAGAAAATGGACAGAGTATGAAGGGAAGATACCCTACTGAAATAATTATTCCGGGGGAAAGGCTTGAACGGGCATGGTTCGAAAGGGATGTCCTTGAGGTTGCTCCCGGACTGATCTCAAAGGTTCTTGCAATAAGCACTGACGGCGGGATAACAGCCAGATACCTGATAACCGAAACTGAAGCCTACAGGGGCGAAGAAGACCTTGCCTGTCATGCAAGCCGTGGCAGAACTCAGCGGACCGATATCATGTATCACACGGGAGGCAGGCTTTACGTGTACCTGGTATACGGGATGTACTGGATGCTGAATATTGTTACCGGAAGGACTGACGATCCACAGGCAGTTCTTATCCGCGGCCTCTCCGGCTGTTATGGACCTGGACGCCTGACCCGGCTTCTGGGAATAGACAAATCGTTCAACGGCGAGGACCTTACTGCATCCCGGCGGATATGGGTCGAGGATACAGGAACTGATCCTGTTTTTTTCACTGGAGTAAGGATAGGAATTGACTATGCCGGCGACTTCTGGAAAAGCAGGCCGTGGAGGTATTATATACCTGAGGAATCAGGACCCTGAGGCAGCAGGATCATTCACTTCTTTTTCGCTGCAAGGACGAAAAGTTTGTCAAGTTTGATGTGAAGTGACAGGGCATTGTCGAAACGTTTCAGGTTTGTATCGTAGTATCCGTCGAAACCGAAATGGAAATCAAGGAAATCTTTATAAGGCAGATTAATGCTTAAAAGAAATGTGAGAAGACTTCTCTCTTTTATAATGCTTCCTCCGGTGCGTTCCGGAACGGAACTGAAGATGAAATTGCCGTTTGGTGCATAGAAATTATCTGAATCCCAGTAACCAGCCTCAATACTGACGCTTCCTGTTTCAAGCAGCATTTTGTACCAGCCTGCACAGCCGCTTTCGATCCCGGAAGGCGCATTACCTGTCATTGAGCTCCCGGAAAAGAACAGTGCCTCAACTCCCGCCCTGCTGCTGCGGCTGTCAATGCCGGCTGTAAGAGAGATTCCTGCTGCAATGTTCAGAAAAGTCTCCACCCCTTCATCGTAATCGCTTATTTGTCCGCCGTAATGCTTGAACTGTATCTGAACGGGAACCTCCATCCTCAAGCTTCCTGCGAAAAACGGAGAAATATACCTGAACGATTCGCCTGCAGTAAATATTTCTCTCTCATTGTCACCCCTGAAGATATAGTTTTCCCAGCTAAGCCATGTATCGCTGAAGATCCTTTCGCCGGATGTCGTGAACTGTAGTCCGTCTTCAGAATAAGCCGAATACACTCTTTCCCTGCTGAAGTGCGGATCGAACATTCTGTGTTCATCGCTTCCCTTCAGAGTCCCGATCCTGAAGAATGTATTTTTACTGAAACTGTACGTTGCAGAGAATACAGGCCTGGCCTCAGTGAAATTTCCTGTTCCTGAAAAGCATAGCAGATGTGCCCCCAGTGCAAAAGAAACCTTTTCGTCGGCTTTGTACATCAGTTCGGGCTGGAGGAAGTATCCGATCAGTGTATAGCCTTCAGTAATGGGATTGGAATATTCATTGTTTTTTACAAAGCTGATGCTCTTGAAGTTAAGCAGCAGTTCCCCGTTCCCGGATCCATCGCCGTTGTCTTCCTGTCCGGAGGCGGGAAGGAAAAAGAAAAAGGTGACAAGGAGTAGTAATCGGGAGTATCTCATTATTAGGCTTCTTTGCGACAAAAATAAGAAAATATGGCTCAAGTTAAAATGAAGTTAAATAAACGCACGTATGTGATGAAGTGATATTTTTTTACGTTCTTTGCTGCATTGAATACCAAAGGGCAGAAGATATGAATTCATCACCGGGCAGTTTCCCGCGCCTGAACAGAATGACGGGGTGGGTGCTATTTGTAATCTCATCACTAGTTTATCTGCTTACTCTCGAGCCTACCGTCAGTTTCTGGGATTGCGGTGAATTCATACTGTCATCCTTCAGACTGCAGGTAGGGCATCCTCCCGGGGCTCCTCTTTTTCTCATGATAGGCCGTATTGCTACTTTCTTCGCTCTGGGCGATACTTCGAAGGTAGCATTTATGATGAACGCGTTTTCCGCTATTTCGAGCGGCTTTACGATAATGTTCCTTTTCTGGACAATCACTCATCTTGTGAGAAAGGTCTACTCAGACGAGGCCGGTAATGAAAACCGGCATCTGCCGGTTATTCTGGGTAGCGGTATTATCGGCGCCCTTGCCTACACATTTTCCGACACATTCTGGTTTTCAGCTGTTGAGGGAGAGCTTTATGCCCTTTCTTCCCTTGTTACTGGAATTGTCTTCTGGGCTATGCTCAAATGGGAGGAGGAGGCTGATGATCCTCTCTCAGGCCGCTGGATAATCCTGATTTTTTACATAATGGGATTGGGACTGGGTATTCACAGGCTCAATCTGCTTGTCCTTCCCGTACTGGTCCTGGTTTATTATTTCCGCATATATGAGGTAACCGCCAGGGGCGTAATAAATGCCATCCTTGTCGCAGTTGCCCTTCTCGGATCTGTTGTTTTCATTCTTATTCCCGGCGTCCCCAGGGTGGCGGGCTGGTTCGAACTGTTATTTGTAAACGGACTGGGTCTTCCCTATAACACCGGGCTCATAATATTTGTCCTTGTCCTGATAGCTGTCCTGGTATTTGGCATAAGGTATTCCCTGAACAGGAACAAGCCTGCCATGAACTATATTTTCACGGCGATTACGGTGATAATGATAGGATATTCTTCCTATGCTATGATAATGATAAGGTCGTCAGCCCGGCCTCCAATGAATCAGAACAACCCTTCGGATATCTTTTCGCTGTCGTATTACATAAACATGGAGCAGTACGGAAGCGCTCCCAAGTTGTTCGGTCATTATTACAGCGCTCCTATTGTGGATGTTTCAAGGAGGGTGGCAGGTTACAACAAGCTTAACGGGAAGTATGAACCTTATTACAGGCCCGATTACGAATACAAGGAGGAGTTTATGACCATCTTCCCGAGGATGTACAGTCCTGATCCTGATCACGAGCAGGCCTATAAATACTGGGGAAAGATAAAAGGACGGCGCTATACGGTTACCTCGGGCAGTGAAAAGGAAGTAATAGTCTGTCCCACTTTTGCTGAAAACCTGAGGTATTTCTTCAGGTACCAGACAGGTTTTATGTATCTGAGGTATTTCATGTGGAACTTTGCCGGAAGGCAGAATGATTTCCAGGGGAACGGTAATCCTATTCACGGAAACTGGATAAGCGGGATCAAGTTTATTGATGAGGCCCGCCTTGGCGACCAGGATGATCTTCCTGCCGATTTAAGGGATAATCCGGGTAAGAACACTTATTTTTTCCTTCCTCTTCTTGCTGGCCTGCTGGGAATGTTTTGGCAGTACAGGAAGGACAGGAACGGTTTCTGGCTCGTTCTGTCCCTTTTCATCATGACAGGCGTGGCGATAATTTTCTATCTGAACCAGTATCCTAACCAGCCCAGGGAGAGGGACTATGCGTATGCAGGTTCATTCTATGCCTTTGCCATATGGATCGGGCTGGGATTCACATTCATTTATGAGAGCTTCAGCAAGTTTGCAAAAGAAAAAGTTTCTGCCGCAGCCGCCTTCATTTTCGTTCTTCTTGCCGTACCTGTCCTGATGGCGGTTGAGAACTGGGATGATCATGATCGTTCAGGAAGGTATACTGCGCGGGATATAGGGGCAAACTACCTTATGTCGTGTGCTCCCAACAGCGTTCTTTTTACTTACGGAGATAACGATTCCTTCCCGGTTTGGTATGTCCAGGATGTTGAACAGGTTAGACCCGATGTAAGGGTTGCCAACCTGAGCTATATCCAGGCCGGATGGTACATCGACATGATGAGGCAGAAAGCCTTTGAATCCGATCCTCTTCCATTAAGTCTTCCTCCTGAGAAATATGTGGATGGAGTAAGGGATCAGCTTCCTGTCAGCAACAGGATCGATAAGCCGGTCGATCTTGTTCAGGTTGTGCAGTTTGCAGGTCAGGATGACAGGAAATACAAGCTTGACATAAGCGGAAGGGGCGATTATCTCAATTATATCCCCTCCTCGAGCTTTGTAATAGAAGTGGATTCGGCAAAGGTTGTCGCTAACGGGACCGTAAAGGAGTATTTCAGCGACAGGATAGTATCGCCAATGATATGGAGATATTCAGAGAGCGATGCCCTCAAGGGCGACCTGGCTATAATGGACCTTATTGCGACCAACAAGTGGGAGAGGCCCATTTACTATTCTACGACTGTACCTTCGAGCCAGTACCACGGTCTTGAGGAATATTTCGTTCAGGAAGGGATAGCATACAGGGTTGTTCCCATAAGGACCAGCCGGAGTGATGACGGTGAATACGGCATGATCGACCCCGAGGTGATGTACGATAACATGATGAATAAGTACAAGTGGGGAAATGCCGCCGATCCATCGGTTTATCTCGATGAGAACAACAAGAGAATGCTCAGCAATTTCAGAAGGATATTCGGAAATCTTGGAAAAGCCCTGCTTGTCGCCGGCGATACCACCAGGGCAGTTGAAGCAGCCCGTCGCGGACTTGAGATCGTTCCTCCCGAAAAAATGCCTAACGACTTCTTCGTGATAAGCCTGGCTGAGGTTCTCCTGAGGGCTGGTGAAGAAGAAGAAGGCATGAAGATAATAAATGACGTAATAGCCTATTCGAAAGAGTATCTCGAGTATTCCGTGAATATTCAGCCGGGCAGGGAGTTCGGGATGGATTATCCTACGGGCATAAACATGCAGGCTCTTCTCGACATAAACAACCTTGCAATTGATCTCGGGCTTCAGGATCTTGAACGAAGAGTTGCCGAAGATGTGACGAAATACTATTCTCTTCTCTATTCATCTCAGTGACATGAGGCTGTACAGGCCCTTTTTTCCAATAAGGGTTCTTTTTCCGGATGCTGTCTTCCGTCCGGCTGTCTCCGGTAAGGAGCTTTTCCTGACGTTTGACGATGGCCCGGATCCGGTTTCTACACCTGCGATACTTAATATTCTCGGCAGGTACAATGTGAAGGCAGCATTTTTCTGTACCGGGAAGGAAGCCCTGAAATATCCCGGTCTGATGTCGGCGATACGTTCTGAAGGTCATCTTACGGGTAATCACGGATACAGGCATCTCGACGGATGGAAAACAAATACGGAGGTTTATCTTCGGAATATCAGGGAAGCTTCCGGATATACGTCCGCTTCGCTTATGAGGCCTCCCTATGGCCGGATCAGGTTGCGTCAGTACCGCGAACTTTCAGCAGAGTTCACCATTGTATTCTGGGATCTTATGCCGTATGATTTCGATAAAAGGCTAAGTCCCGCGAAAATATTGGAGATCATGAAAAGGAAGGTTCGCTCCGGATCGGTAATCGTTCTGCACGACACTAATGCCTCCCATGCGGCAGTGATCCTTGAAGAATTTATAAAGTCTTCAATTGATAAGGGATTCAGCTTCAGCCTTCTTCCGGTTTCACGCAAAGAACAGCCTCGCATCGGCAATCAGCCGTTCAAATGATCTGTCCACATCTTTGCTACTGTTATTTGAGAAAAGGGGAAAAGGATTTTCGTGTGAATAATCAAACGGGAAGTCCCATACATCGATTTCTGAGGCCTTGCTTTTCAGGGCAGGCGAAAGAGTTGTGATGATCCCCTCAGGTGGGATTATCCTGTCCTTTCTCAGGGCAACCGACCTTATCCTGTCTTTCAGCTTTATGATAAGGCTCTCCCGCAAGGTTCTGAATCTTTCAGTGTCGATCATCGACCTGAATGCCATTCCTATCTGTGTCGATTTAAGGAAGCCCGAAAATGGATGATCCCTGACTATTTCTTTTTCGAAGTCGTTACTGTAATAATCGTTCAGCCTGCGGTAAGCAAGGCTGTCCATAATGTGTCTTGATGTCCCCTGCATCTGGCTGAAAACCGATCCGCCGCAAAACATGTAAAGCCGCGTATCCGGGAAAAGATTGCCGGGGTTGCCCATCAAAAGTACCTGCGAGAGGAATGCTCCTATCGAATAGGAAAAAATATCCACAGTGCTTCCTTCAGTGACAATCTCGTGATTTCCTGTCCTAATCTGCTTCATCAGCTTTACAATGTCGAAAGCTGTCTGGTATCCTGAACTGAAGAACCTCAGTGGTTCCTCCGAAAGTCGTGTGCTCAGGGCAATATTTGCATAACTCGAAAGTGTTTTTTCTGTCGTCGCGCTGATCCGCCTGCTGACCTGCTCCTGCATTCTTCTCGGGTCGGTCCATAATGAAGGGGCCCGGTTGATATGGAAGGAAATCGGGAAAAGGATCACACAGCGGCCCGTCTCCCTCGAAAGGTGTAATCCCCAGGCAAGGTATTTCGACCAGCTCCGCTCGTTGAGGCCGTGCAGGAGCAACAGTGCTTTCCGGCTGCTGCATTCCTCAGGTACGAATACAGGGTAGGAAAACTCCCTGTTCTCGGATATTTCAGAGTCATGCTTTCCTGTGAATTCACCTGGATCGATGTCGGATAAAAAACGGATATTTACTATCCGGGTCGATGACCGGGGTATTGATATCTCCTTCAGACCCGGATCAAAGATCTTCTTAAGCTCCTGATAATCGCTTGTGTAGTTCATCATGGCACAAAGAAATCATCAAAAAGCAGAGCTGTCAAATTTTTGTGTCAGGGATGGGGGGGAGGGGATAAAAATCCTTTTTTTGTGACGGAATTCCTTTATCCGGGATGAAACCGCGGATATAAAAACAGGCATCGGGGATGAAAAATCACCGGAAAGAAGGAAAAGGTTAAATTTGTACATTCGAAAACTCAAACTGATGGTTGACTTTCAGAAGCCTGTACCAGCATTTCTTTACGAGAAAAGGAACATTATCCGGCTCATCCTTTTCACCAGTCTGTTTGCCCTTGTTTTCATAAACATCTATGCTCCGTTCGGCGCCGACAGGTGGTTCGACCTTAATCAGCTGGAGTTCTTCACATATTCCAGCCTGGTAATTCTCACCGGGGTTCTTGTTGTTGTAATAAGCAGAATAATAATGTATTACTACGGTAAACATCATGCGATAAACCACTATCATTATTTTGCATGGATTGCAGGTGAAATCCTTATGATGGCTCTCTTCTACACTTTGTTTGAAGTACTTGTTCTGAAGGATCCCCGCAATTTTTATGAGCTTTTGAAGCTTTCAGCGCGCAATACAGCCCTTGTATTGCTTCTTCCATATTCGATAATGTGGCTTTACCTGTCGTGGCGCGACAAAAAGGAGCAGATCGAAAGAATGGCTGGTATCCAGGAAGGTTCCGGCAATCTGATGGATATGATCCCTTTCTACGATGAGAAGTCCGTTCTGAAATTTTCTGTCAAGAAGGAGAATCTTCTATATCTTGAGTCGGCCGAGAATTATGTCAGTATTTGTTATCTGAACAAGGGCAGGATTTCGAAATATCTTTTAAGGGATACACTGAAAAGGATGGAGGAGAATTTTAACGGTACGGGAATAATAAGGTGTCACCGTTCGTATATGGTTAACTTTGAAAAAGTTAAGGTGATCAGGAAGGATAAGGACGGCCTTAAGCTTGAACTTGAGACACCTGCGGTTATCGATTTGCCGGTCTCTAAAACTTATGTTGACAATGTGATGCAGACATTTTCCAGGTTCAGCAGAAGTGTCGAGAACTGATTATCCCTTTGTTTCCCTTAATGGTATTTAATTCCGGTCGAAATACTACTTTTGGAAAGCCTATAAAATAAAATGACAAATGAACATACTAATCCTGGGATCGGGCGGCAGAGAACACGCTCTTGCATGGAAGCTGGCCGGAAGCAGCAGGGCGGGTCATATCTACATCGCACCTGGCAATGCCGGAACGCTTTCCTGCGGAACAAACCTGAATATCGATCCTGAAGATTTTGAAGCTGTAAAGAAAGCTGTAACCGGTTATTCGATAGGGATGGTTATCCCCGGGCCTGAGGCTCCGCTGGTGAAAGGGATCCATGATTTCTTCCTCGACGATCCGGTCCTTAGAAATGTACCGGTAATAGGTCCGGTACGCGAAGCTGCAAGGCTTGAGGGAAGCAAGGATTTTGCCAAGTCGTTTCTTACCCGCCACAATATTCCCACCGCGGATTATAAAAGTTTTGAAAGGGATGATATCCCTGAGGCTTATGAATTTCTGGATAGCATTGAACCTCCCTACGTAATAAAGGCCGACGGTCTTGCTGCCGGCAAAGGAGTTGTCATACTCAATGATCGTGATGATGCACGGGTTGAAGTAAAGGCCATCCTCGAAGGTAAGTTCGGCCAGGCAGGAAAGAAGGTTGTGATAGAGAAGTTCCTGAAAGGGATCGAACTGTCGGTTTTCATTTTAAGTGACGGAAGGAACTGGAAGCTTTTACCTTCTGCAAAAGACTACAAGAGGGCAGGAGAGGGCGACACAGGATTGAATACGGGCGGGATGGGTGCGATTAGTCCCGTACCTTTTGCAGACAGTACTTTCATGGAAAAAGTAAAGAAAAGGATTATTATTCCGACTATGGAAGGACTCAGGAAAGACGGGCTGGAATACAAGGGCTTCATATTCTTTGGGCTTATAAATGTCGAAGGAGACCCAAAGGTGATCGAGTACAATGCAAGAATGGGCGATCCCGAGGCAGAAGCTGTTATCCCGAGGATTAAATCAGACCTTTTTGATCTTTTTGAAGGTGTAGCCAGGGGCGATCTTGACAAAAGGGATCTTGAGATTGATGAGCGCTATGCTGCAACGGTAATGATGGTCTCTGGAGGTTATCCGGGCACTTACGCAAAGGGTTATGAGATAAAGGGAACAGAAAATACCGGAGGAAGCATTCTTTTCCATTCGGGTACTGCAGTCAGGGACGGGAAGGTTGTTACTTCGGGCGGACGCGTTATAGCCGTAACCTCATACGGAAAAACCATGAAGGAAGCTCTGGCGTTCTCCTTCCGTAATGCAGGATCGATAAGATTTACGGATTCATTTTACAGGAAAGATATAGGATTTGATCTGCTGGATCTATGATTCTAAAGAAGCTAAGACAACCTGGTCCTGATGTGGTGGCGTTAATATTTATCATTGCCATTTTATCGTGGCTGTCGGCTTTCATCTGGCCCCAGCCCCCTTCTGTGGCAGCTTATGATGAGAATCCGCTTCCCCTGTTCAGGCTTTTGACCGCTGTGGCTGGGTTCAGTCCTTTGTCGGGAGTAATAGCTGCTTTTCTAATGATGCTTGTGGTTTCGGTTCTGATGGTAAATTTCAATACTGATGTTTTCTTCATTGGTGAAAGGCAATTCTTTCCGGCCATTATCTATATTCTTATCATCGGTCTGATGCCTGATCAGCACTTTCTTAACCCAGTTCTTCCTTCAGCCATCTTTCTGATACCTGCCATCCAGAGAATAATGATGGCTTATAAGCTGCAGTGGACACCTTTCCCTTTCTTTGATGCAGGATTGCTTATTGGCGCGGGATCGCTTTTTTATGCAGGCCTTATTTGGTTCGGCCTTCTTCTCTTTGTCGGGATTATCATACTGAGAACATGGGGGATAAGGGAATTCATCGTTTCATTGGCAGGGCTTGCAACACCTGTTTTTATTTTCACGGGATTCTACTATGTGTCAGGAAATGATATGGACCAACTTATGGTTTCCGTAAAACACAACCTTTTCCTGCGTTCCTCAACCCCCGGACCTGACATCTTCTCCAAAGCCGGACTTGCAGTAGCAGCTTTTATAACACTTATTTGCCTAGTGCATCTCCTGTATGCCCTTAATTCCAAGAAGGTGAAATCCAGAAAAACCTTTGTCCTTCTTATCTGGATCTTCCTGATTTCAGCCGGAATGATCATGCTTCTTAAATCTGTCTCATTCGAGATAATATGGCTTGCAGCCATACCGATGAGCTATTTCGTATCGCATTACTTTGTTTTCGCGAGGAACAGGAAGATTCCGGAAATAATGCTTATTACCCTTCTTTTGATGGTAATGGTAATACAGAGCCTGAAGTTCTTCCCGTAGACGATCCTGTTACTGGATCATCGATACTATGCTCACTCCCAGTCCGGATTGCCCGCCGGTGAAATCGAAGCCCACCTGATAAACTCCGCTTTTATTGCATATGAAATCGACATAGGAATAGGCCTTTCCGGTTTCAGGGTCGACTGAAGAAAGGATTTCCTTATTCTCCTCATCCAGGATTGTGAGAATAAGGACCCCGTTTGAGTTGTCGGCCGTACAGAGTGTGAACCGGTATTTGGTATTTTTCCAAAGCGACATTTTTGCCTTGTATCTGAAGTCGCGATCGGCTGTACCCTGTCCGAGCTGCACCCTGTAGTCCTTCAGATATCTGGCCGAAGGACCTGTTGTGGAAAGGCACTTGCTCATAAGAGGATCTGAAACGCTCTGTCCCGCTGTTATGGAAAACGCAGGAATAAGTATCAATAATGCTGCAATAATCTTCTTCATACTAATTTTTTGAGATCAGTTTGTTTCTAACCATCCCCATTTTATCTATTATCTCCCCAAGCTGCTGGTCGGTCATTTCCACCCTGCTGGTTTCTGTCTGGGTTATTAACAGGCCGCCATCTTTTTCACTTTTTACAGGTTCTCCCCGGGTGTATGTGATTTTCACGGTTTCGTATTTTGAATAGATTTCCCGAAGGTCCCTGCAGAGTTCTCCGAACTGTTCGTCAGAATCGCAGTATGGCTCAACCAGTTTTATCAGGTCGGCCAGAAAATATTTCTGTTCTCCGATACGGTCTCTCAGCAGTTCGTCAGGATTGGTTTTCATAACCTGGGTGGCAAAATACTGTGCTTCTATCCATGCACCTACGATCATTAGCGATGACAGCTGGCTCCGGTTGTCTTCCCTGAGATAATTGTCGATTTTGTTATAGGAATCTATTGACAGGTACAGCAGGGAATCAAGGCTTGAGTTATTGAGAGAAAGCCTTTTTATCGTTTCAAAGTCGAAGAATTGCCCGACTCTGAGATCTTCGGCAAGTTTTTTAATTGATGCCAGCAGATCCATTGAGGTCCCGGTCTTGCGGTAAACATTCATATAACCCAGGTCGGCTCCAAGAATTCCGAGCCACAGAGCTTTTTCAAATGATCCTCCAAGCCGGTTTGCATCTATCGACGAAGCAAGGTACTCCTGGGTGAACGGTTCTCCCATTACCTGAAAAAGATTTGCAGTCTCGAGAGGTGCTGAGAAGCTGCGGATAACTTCCTCATTGGTCATCAGATCCGATGAGGAAAAAGCAGATAAAGAATCGGAATCGGCCAGGACGTAGTCTCCGGCCTTTCCTGGGTTGTTTCTGCAGGCAGACACTGACAGTAGTGCAAAAACAACTGACAAAATCACTCTTCCTTTCATTCAGGATAATCTATTGGTTATTACAAAAATATAAAAAATTCATTTTGTTTCCCGGCAAAGTCATCTGCCTGACTCTGATTTCCTGTAATTTCTTGAAAGTCTTGCAGGAATATCAATATAGAGTATCAGGTAAAGAAAAACAGAACCGGCGAATATCACGCATAAGTTAAAAATAAAGGTATTGGTAAGCCTGCCAAGGAAGTTCTTTTGAGGGGCAAAAAAGTGAGCCCTGAAATCAAAAATACCCCTTCTGACGGGTTCCATATAAACCGGGTCGGTGTTCTGGACAAATGAGCCCCTGAACCTGAGTATCTTGTCAGGTTCGTAGTATTTCGTCACCACCTCTTCGAGCTTATAGTTGAAGTGTTCACTTTCAAGGACTTTAAGTTTATCCCTGTTCATCCCGATAAAGCGGTCCTTTGTTGCAGAAGCCCTGTTCGAGATGTCCCTGAAAAAGGATTCCGCATTATTCAGGTAAGTTTTAACGGAGTCGGCCAGAGCAGTATTGAAATTTTCCGGAGTAATGTTTCCTGCAAAACTTATCCCTGTCAGGAATCTTATTATTTCAAGTTCATTTGAGACAAGGGCGAGATTTCCCTCATAAATCCGTCTTCCGTCGTTTATCACATTATCGCCCGTAGTCTGGTCGATTACTTTTATCAGTTCGGGGATCCTGTGAACAGTGTTGAAATCAGCAACACTGATTTTCCTTTCCAGCGTATAGTATGTTTCACCTTCAGAATTGTATTTCAGGGAGCTGAAGCTGTTGTCCCTGAACTGACTTACCATAAGGGCTTCATAGCTCCACCTTGTTGGCATTATCTCGGCTATGAGAGGCACCTTGTCAATCCTGGTTACATGCCTGTTCAGTTTGTCGAAAGGGAACATGGCACCGCTGAGGATCATCATCGGGATGAGAAGAAGGGGGATGGCTATGTAAATTGAAATTACCGAGTTGAACGACTGCGATATTATCAGCCCGATAATGTTGGTACATAAGGAAGTTGCGAAGAGTGCCAGCCAGTAATTGTACGCAAGATCCCTTATCTCCAGTATCGGGTTTGCCACTGCTACAAACAATAAGGACTGCACAGCAGAAATCAGCATAAGTACAGTAACCTTTGAAAGCAGATAGCTGCTCCGGCTGAGATTCAGGAATTGTTCTCTCCTCAGGATTTTCCTGTCATGAAATATTTCCTCGGCACTTAATGTAAGGCCCAGGAAAGCTGAAACGATGATGCTCATGAAGATGTAGACAGGGATGTTTTCATTTTCGGAGAAAAGGTATACTGTCGCATTGGGATCGGGTATGTATCTTATAATTGAAGCCAGGATAAATGCCAGGACAGGGGCTTCAAGCAGGGTAAGTATTACATATGGCCTGTCAGCAAGTTTGCTTTTCAGGTTTCTTTTAAGGTAAAGCAGGTACTGTTTCAGCTTACCCGGGCGGTCGAGGCTTTTTTCGGGCTCTTCCTTTATTTCCTCCATTTCGGCGGCAGGCTCTTCAACCTGTTCGCTTTTGAACTTTTCCGACCACTCTTTCGGCTTTACCTTGCGCGAATCGGTATAGCGTCCAAACTCATCAACAACCTGGGCTTCAAGTATTTTAAAAATGATCTCGGGGTTTACATTACCGCATGAGGGGCACTCGCCTATCTCCGCATTTATCTGAGAGGCTGTTTTCTTAAAGTAAATCACGGAATCAACGGGATTTCCGTAATATGCCATAAACCCACCCTGGTCCAGTATCAGAACCTTATCGAACATCTTGAAAATGTCGGAAGAAGGCTGATGAATAACTGTAAATACAATTTTCCCCTTGAGGGTAAGATCTCTCAGAAGGTCCATAATATTCTCAGAGTCTTTCGATGAGAGACCGGTTGTTGGCTCATCGATAAAGAGAACAGAAGGTTCACGGATAAGCTCGAGGGCTATGTTAAGTCTCTTTCTCTGTCCTCCGCTGATTATCTTGTTCATTACACTGCCCACTCTCAGGTCTTTCTTTTCGCTAAGGCCGAGTGATTTGAGCATGTGACTGGTTAGTTCAGTGATCTCATTTTTTGACAGGGAGCCGAAACATTGGCTTGCTGCAAAATAAAGGTTCTCAAATACTGTCAGATCCTCAATAAGGAGATCATCCTGGGGGATATATCCTATCACCCCTTCGAGCCGGTCTTTATCAGCATACAGATCGAGGCCGTTGAGCGTGATTTTCCCGGTGGAGGGTTCAATCATTCCGCTCATAAGATTCAGAAGGGTTGTTTTTCCGGCCCCGCTTCCTCCCATAATTCCCACGAGGTTTCCATGAGATGCTGAAAAGCTCATCGGCGCAATCATTCTTTGCCTCCCGGGAAGCCGGTAGCTTACATTGCTTACTTTGAAGGAAATCCTTTTTGTAATTTCTGATGAAAGGAATCTGGAGATCACGTCACTGTAATAGAATGCATGGCCATGCTGTGACCTGAGTACGCTTCCCTTCGGGAAGGTGTAAATGTAGTTCCGGACAATCGGGATACCGTTCAGATAAAGCTGAACATCGGACACATATTTGACAAAACACAGATCCACGCTTGCAATCCTCAGGATAAGAATCTTTGTATTGGCGTAGCCTTCATTCAGGTTATGGAATAATTCGGATTCCCCTGTTCCCGGGTGCAGTACCAGAATTGAGGGATGCACAAGGTTTTCAGGCTCATTATTACGGACATAAAGACCTAGCATCTCCGATTCCCGGGGAACTATCCTGAATACTTCTGAAACTGTGGAAATAATCCTGAGCCTCATCGGTGTATACCTCCTGCTGACATCCATCAGCTCGTACAGGCGGAGGAGTACAACCACCTTTTGTTCTTTGTTCAGAGTCTGGTTAATGTATTTGCAGATGCTCAGGATCTTCACAGAATCTCTTTCGTCCGGAGGATCACCAGCCTGTCGGGTTCGTTCTGAATGAGGTGATCCGGCAATGTCCTCAAAGAGGAGAAGGTATTTTATAAGAGACTTTGTATTAAGCTGCTTCTCGAGGAAGTCAAGCACATAATTGCGCTCACTCTCAAGAATTCCGTCGTCCTGTTTGACAATCAATGCAAACAGCTCCATAAGAGCACGAAGAATTTCTTCACTCATAAGTCAGCCACGGATATGATCGCTTAAGGATCAGACAGTTATTTCCCCTTTTTATGCGATTTCCTTACAAAATGCTTTTGCACCCAACCGGGTACCATTGAGGCACCTATGATCAGGTAAGGATAATAACTGATAATCCTCCAGATTATTGCAATTGCCAGGGCCAGGCTTCCCACAACCGTGGGATCGGCAGGAATTGTATCTGAGATATATCTCCCGAGAATCACCTCGGCAAAACCGCTTCCGCCCGGTGTAGGGCTTATTATCATCATTATCCAGGTTATAAGCTGCCGGGCAAATATCAGAAAATGATCCCCCACTGTAAAAAAAGCTACAAGAATGGCATTTGCGACCCAGTACCTGGAGGTCCATGAAAGGACGGTGGCAATGAAGGCCTTAAGCCAGAAGCTGAAATTCTGTTTCTTAAGTTCATGTGAGCTTGAGACTATGTCGTCACCTGCCTTTACTGCTGCTTCTTTCCATCGTTTCAGCAGGGGTAGTCTGAAGAACCAGATTATTGTTTTTTTTATTTTTTCAGGATCGATGAAAAGACCGTACCCGACGAATAGTACCCATGCAAGTATGATGGTATAGCCGGTTATGGTTATGATGACCAGGTTATCAAGAAGGCCTATGCCTGTTCCCTGAAGGGAAGTCGTAAAAAGAGATTCTCCTCCGACTGCCAGAAGGATAACAGGAAGCATTATAACAAAATAAAGCTCGTCAAGAAAAGATGTTGCCAGGACAATCGATGTGCTTCGTCCAACAGAAATCCCTTCCTTGTGAATAAATACTACTGCCACCGCAGTACCGCCGACCGTTGAGGGAGATATTGCCGAGGTGAATTCCCACAGCATTATTACCCTGAAGGCCTGTTTCCAGTTAAGGTCTTTCTCTGAAAGTATCCTGAGCCTGATCATGTAACCCAGATCACGTCCAATCATGCAACACCAGGCAATGAATAACCAGAAAACCGATTTCCATGTCACATCAAGAAGGCTCAGCACCGATGCGTCTATTTCCTTGAAAATAAACCAGGCAACAATGAAAAGGCCAAGAAGAATCGGGATGACGATCTTTCCAGGCTTAAGCCTGCTGACAAGTTCATATTGGCTTTCGTGGGTCATCCGGCGCGGTCTAACAGCGTTTAAAGATGATATAATTTTAATAAAAATCAACAATTTTAGTAAATGCTTTTTTAAGAAAACAGGTTTGTTAGCTGATTAACAGAGCATGTATGATTTACCGGCGATCAATGGGAATGATGCCGGTCGGTAACAGGTATCCAGACATACAAATCAGTAAAGGTTTATTTTATCAGGAGAGAAAAAGTCAGTTTTTTCTCCCGATAGGGACAGTGATACCGAGAAATGGTATCGCAACAAAAGTATCCATTTCGAATCCAAGGGGTATCCAGAGGCTGTAATCCAGGCCAACATTCCTTATTATGCTTCTTCCTCCGGCAGAAAGCAGGACAACGGTCTCGCCTTCGGCGGTGATTACATAGTTTTCGGTAATAAAATATCCTCTGGGACCTGTTCTTAACATACTGCTTACATTTATGACAGGCACATTCAGCCAGTCACCATCTGCAAATCCGTACGCCATACCGAAGCTGACGTTCTTGTCGCGCGATCCGATAGTGGCAGTACCATAAAGAAGGCCGAAAATTCCTGTATCTTCTCCGATAATTGTTCCCAGAAAAGCGCCAGTACCAAGGTTGAACTTATCTTTTTCCACCGGTATGGAGAACTTCGGTACAATCCATATGGGTGTTGATCCGCCGGCGAAAAGGAACAATGGCAGCATTCCCGCTCCCAGGGAAAAGTTATTTGTTAGTCCGAACGAAAACTGATTATACAGGATCCAGATATTCTGATAATAGGATGTATTCTCTTCAAGTCCGTAACCGTTTGGCGCCCAAAAGTATCTTGACGATTGCGGATTTGGCAGCCAGATGTCATTTCCGACTTTTACGACCTGTTTGAGGAGAGTTCTTGTTTTAATGCTGTTCTGGGGAATTCTTATTTCACCAAGGCTTTCAGTCTGCAATACCATTGAAAGCGAATCCTCGGAGACGTAACGGCCGATGTAAATATTGCCGTCAATAGTTTCAATCCGTAATGTCACGGTTGTGTCGGGTTTCTCCTGCGACATGCATACGATCCCCGGAAATAATACTCCCAGTAAGAGAATTATTACAGCAGTTTTTTTCATCTGTCGGTTTATTAATGATCAAAGTTCGTCATTGTAAAAGGCGAAGTCAATAGATCCGATAATATTTCCTGGTTTTTTACAATATTTTCTTTTCTTCCAGGACTAGATAGTGTCATTGCATTTATAGTCAGAGATTTGAGCGGCAAATGATCCTGTCGCCGGCCCGGAAAATCTTCTTTAGTAAGCAGATCCTGCAAGCATGGCGGGAGCTGTTACGATCTGTAGGTATGAACCGGATAGTTAATTACGTTCTGACCTGTATTCTGAAAAAAAAATTTGAATTTTTCAAAGCAAATAACCAACTTTATACGAGTTTTGCAGGTGTGTTATTTTTGCCGGGGAAAGATAATATTTGGCTTTTAAAGCCGTTTTCAGATTCACGAAAGTCAAGCAAGATTTAACATAAAGGAGATCTCTGAAAATCCTTAAAAGAGTAAGATGTGGCAGCCGAAAAACACATGAGTAGGCATTATTTAAAATTTTACCTATGAAAAAATTATCATTAATGTTTCTTGCATTAATCTGCTTCTTTACCTTCAATGCCAATGCTCAGATCCTGGGAGGAGCAACACTCGGTCTTCAGGCTCCTATCGGAGATTTTGCCGACGGAGCAAAAATGGGTGTTGGGATCAACCTTGTCGGGAAATACATGATCAAGGAAAATATGGCAGTCGGATTAAACATCGGCTACAACAGGTTCGGAGCTGAAGATTTTGGGTTTGACGAATATGATATTGATGCATCATATTCGATGATCCCTGTAACAGGTCTTTTTGAATATCATTTTGCTGGCAATAGTATTAAACCCTATGTGGGTGCCGACCTGGGTCTTTACAGCTTTGGCGACAAGGTAAAGTATGAGGGTGAATCGGAAAAAGACAGCGAGATATATCTTGGTCTGGCTCCTGTTGCCGGGATTACATATGACATTAATGATAATGTCACATTCTGCGCCAATCTGAAAATACATAACGTATTCTCTGACGGAGACACTGCTTCCTGGATCGGAATCAATGCGGGCGTAATTATTCCGTTAAACTGATTTTAATGGTTTTTTCGTCCGGTGCCGGTATGATTTCTACAAGGACCAGGTGCCGCTATGCATAATTAATTTAAGAGGGTGTACTGCGAGGTCACCCTCTTTTATTTTTAATGGGTGCTGTTCTGAGATTTGTAAACGAGAATTATTACAGGGGAATATAGCAAATCAGTTTTTCACGGTCAATGTTAAATGAAAAACCCGGCGACAGATTGTTCCGGCCCGGTTTTTGAAAAATTTATAAGCAGTCAGCAGAACTAAAGCTGTTAATTAAACGTTTTACAATATCAACTAACTAAAAATGCTATGAAAAAGAAAGTGAATTTTTTATGGGGTATTTTTCTGGTATTATTTACCGGACTGGTATTTTCATCATGTTCAAAGGACTCTGATCCTGCAGAGGATATCCTGGGAGACTGGACGGTAGAATCAGCTGATTTCGAAACGAAGATCGGCAACAAATCCTTACTGCAGTATTATATGGATGATTACGGGCTTACCGAACCCCAGGCCCAGGCAGCGGTTGCTCTTTTCAATGCCTTTATGGCACAGCAGTTTACCGGTACAATTAACATTAATGCGGACAACACCTATGAAGCTGTCCTTGCAGGAGAACCAGATTCAGGGACATGGAGTCTGAGCTCAGACAACAAGAAGCTTACAATTGATTCAGATTCAGGAGAGACCATTGTTTTTGACATTCTCGAACTCAGTTCCGGTAAGGCAGTACTGAAGACAATCACAACTCTCGAGGAAGATCTCAATGAAGACGAGGTCCCTGAAGACATCACGCTGACTGTTGAACTTACCCTCACAAAATAGCTTCTTCTTTTCGAGGTCAATCAGGAAGCAGGAACAAACTTGTTTCCTGTCCTTAAAAAACAGCCGCTGGTCAAAATAAGGATTCCCCGGAAGATTTCAGGGGAATTTTTATATTGTTGACATATTCAGTATTTTATGCAAGTGACGGGGATTCAATGCCGGCAATTCTGGCTGATAGCCCGTAAATAAGGAAAGGAATTTGACCGGTGGTCCTGAAATATGGTTAAAGACCCGTTTCCGGGATGCAAATACTCCCTCCCTGTAGACCGGAGAACTTCAGAGTTAAATAAGATCGTCAATTACCGGGCTTCCGGGGGTTGATAATAAGAGATCCGGGAAATACCTTTATCTGTTCATAAAACAGAAAAAAGGGAAATGACCAGGTCAGAATTTCTCGGTATGATTTTTCTTTCGGTAATTGCACCAGCACTGCCGGCTTCTGATAAACCTGTAAAAACAGGAAAGAAAAGTTCCAGAAGCAGCTGCAGGGCAAGGAGGGTTGTTTATCACTATCCGGTATTAAAGCTGAATAAAAAAGAATCAGAGAAGAATAAAAATACGGGCAAATCTAAAAAGCGCAGGTTTGGATTTCCTGTATAGACGTGTTTAGATGAATCGACACAAAAAAGATTTGCATCTTAACTGATGCTTACCGTGTTGTATCCGGATACCCGGCCGGAAAACAAGCGGCGGATATTAAAAAAGGTGCATAAATGACCTGAATTTGTTGCTGTACTTCGGATAATCAGATAAGGAATAGACTTTTGCTTAACTGTCTATCCAGTATTCGCCTTCCCATTCAACGTTGTAAATGTTTTTGGAAATATATCTTCCCTTTGCGGTGGCAGTTCCCTGAATGCCCTGAAACTGGCCTGTGCCTTTTACCCATGTAAGCTTTGAAACCTCAATGACTGCAACAGGGGTCCCGTCGGCTGAAAGAGATGTAATTATCTTACCTTCAAATTTTCCGAACGCACTGTCGCCCTTCTTTATAGTAATTGAGTAACCCTGTATGGGCCCGTTAAAATTAACGAGGTCGGAAGTAACTACATTTATTACCTGAGCTCCGTTCATATACTCCGTTTCCCCGGTACTGATATTGATACCCTCAGCTTCGATCAGGGAGAGCATGTGACCTCCGGTGTCACCCACTTCTTTCCTTTCCTGCCTTGTATAGGCAAGAGTTTGTTTTCCGGCAACCTTGAATTTTTTGTTTTCTGGCATGACTGTTCTTCTTTTTTGCCTTGCAATTCTCAGGTTATAATATGCACCTTTTTTCAGATATATCCACTTTAGCTGAAAGAGATAGATCGGATTTTTTATTGTTCTCGTCAGGACAATACTATGCTCTCCTTAAAATCTCAGATAAAATCTTTTACAAAGTTACGTCCTGTGAAAGCGGAAGTCAACTTTATTTAAACAAGTGGTACCTCGGGATCAATTAATAATGGTCAGGTAATTAAAACAGTCGGATAGAATTAAGGCCATTGTATTAAATTACGTAATTATCTCGTAATTATCTCGTAATTTATTAGGTAATTTAGTTTTAAGTACCTGGAGTGAGCTAAAGTGAGCCAGAGTTCGGAGTCTTTGGAGGGAGTTAAAGTGAGCCAGAGTTTTGAGTACCTGGAGTTAGCTAAAGTTTGGAGTACCAGGCTGAGGTTCCGGAAAATGTAAGATGGAGATTCAGCTTGTATTTAAATGAGTAATTCGCAAAATAATTGCCTGGTTAAAGGCCGATTACCTTATCTTTGTTATAAAACAGCCTAAGATGAAGAATTCAAAGAAATCAATTCTGTTTATTGTCATTCTGTTTATTTTCCTCGTATCATTTCCAGGGGCCTATTCTCAGGAAAAGCCAATTGAGTTCGGTAAATCAGTCATTCTGAAGGATGTGACTCCGGAATCGGTTCAGAAGAATAATTCCTCCTTAAAGTGGATAAATGTCAACACCGACATTACCACATGGTCAAAGCGCGGCAAGATGCTGATATGCTCCGGTAAACCGATAGGTGTAATGCGTTCTGAAAAGCAGTACGAAAATTTCATTCTGCATGTTGAATGGATGCACACCGAGCCGGGAGGCAATTCGGGAGTTTTCGTGTGGTCATCAGCCATTCCTGACGAGAAATCAGGTCTTCCCGACGGCGTTGAGGTACAGATGCTTGAACTCGACTGGGTGAAACTCAATACCAGAGACGGGGTTGAACCACCAGTAGCATACGTTCATGGTGAATTGTTCGGGGTCGGCGGTGTAACAACCACTCCCGACAATCCGCGGGGAACAAGGAGCAAGTCGGTTGAGAACAGATGCCTTGGGCGGGGTAACTGGAATGTATATGATGTTGTTTGCGTTGATGGTGTTATCAAGCTGTCGGTGAACGGGAAATTCGTGAATGGTATCAGCAACTCTACGAAAAGGAAGGGATATTTATGCCTTGAATCAGAAGGCGCTGAAATACACTTCAGAAACCTCACAATAACAGAGCTTCCTTCGGGCGTGACCCGTGAGTGACGGAATAATCTGCTGCCTCTTCAGTAAGCATATCAGTTAAGAAACCAGTCAAAGAGTCTTAAAGGATCTTCAATGATAATTCCTGTTTCAAGTTCCCAGTAAGGGAATATACAACCTACGCTTTCTTCGTCCATTTCCTTGTATTTTCCACCAAAATAGCTAATGGCTTTGAACCGGCCATGAAATCAGGGCCTGGTTTTGATGACTGAAAGCAGGGTATGGACAAATAGAAACTATTCAGTGACGAGTTTTTTTCTGTCCGGCAGCCAGGAAACAGGACGAAATTTCAAAACGCAAATGTCAGCCTGAAATAAATGTTCCTGCCGGGTTCAACGCTGATGTTTCCCCGGTTTGTTGAAAGATGGTTTGTATAGCTTCTGTCAGTCAGGTTATCAATTCCTGCGAACACCTGAAACCTCGTGTTTCCAAGGCTCAAAGCCGAAGAACTAAGGGCCAGGTCGAGACGTGCAAATCCTCCGGTTTCCCTTTCTCCCTCGGCAATCTTATTCTGAGCAGCTGCCCCGACAACCGTCAGTTCGGCTGATCCTATCCTGCTATGTGTGTAACGGATGCCAAGTCGCCCGTTAAACGGAGGTATCTGGGGAAGGTTGGTTTCGGCCTCTGTATCTCTCCCGCGGACAAAAGATCCTGAGCCGAGCAGGACAAAATCGGAATGGAAGTTATACTGGAATCCAAAATCAAAGCCGTAAAGGAAGGCTTTGCTGACATTTGTGTTTACAAGGGCGGGAAGGGTATCAATCATACCCATCGAAGCTCCGGTATTAATTGTGTAGATAAACTCTCCCGGTGTTTCGACGATCATATTTGTAATCCTGTTGGCAAAGATGTCGGCCTGGAAGTTCAGTTTTTTCTTCCATATCCTCAGTCCGAGATTGGAAGAGTAGCCGCTTTCCGGTTCAAGATCGGTGTTGCCAAGACGCACATAATTACCAAGGTCAATGTATTTAAACAGTTCTTCCAGCGAGGGAGCCCTGAATGAACGTGCGAAGCTGAACGACAGGTCGGTGTTTTTAGGCAGCCTGTAAAGAAGTCCTGCGTTGGCGCTCCATGACATACCGGTGTTGCTTCCTGCTGCGAAAGTTATCCTCTGATTAGGAGGCGAATCGTTCCTTGTCCCGTTTGTTACAAGGTAGTCGATGTCGCGTCCCTGTTCGTTGCTGACTTTTATCCGGTCCATACGTCCGCCGACGATAAGAGTCATCCTGTCGTCAAACAGTAAGGTTTCGTCCTGGATAAATATCCCTGCGCTGGCAAAAGTTGACTCCGGAGTAGGGGTTTCTCCGCGGACGAGGTTATTTGTTTTAAGGATGTCTCCGTCTTTGTTCAGAATGTCGACCCTTATATATTTTATACGTTCGGTGAACAGGTCGCGTGCCCATACGTCAGCTCCGGTGATAAGGGTGTTCTTTTCCGACAGTTTCCATGTTCCCTGAAGTTTTCCTCCCCTTGTGAAGTGTTCCCCTACGGGAAGAAAAAGCTCGGGTGTTATTCGCTGGAAACCTGTAGGTGTTTCATTCTGGGTTACCGTATTTGGTTTCAAAGCCACGTCGCGCTGGATGTATTGAAGAAAGTAGCTCAGCTTTATTGATTCGAGTGATTTTCCGGGATTTCTTATCTCATAGGCTGCTGAAAGCAGCTGCCTTCCGATATCAGTATAGGTTGCCTCTGCAGGTCCGGGGAATGCATCGCCGCCTGGAATACCGACATCGGTTGACCAGTTGCGCTGATACTGTATATTGAACTGATGGTTGGCAAGAGGTTTGATCCCGATTTTTGCTGTTACGTTGCTGGTAGCGAACTGGCTGTTGGGAAGAATGCCTTCAGGTGTACGCATATCATCGGCCTTTCCGAAGGAACCGCTTACCCTTAAATACCATTTTTCAGATCCCGTATTGAGACCTGCATGATTTGTAAAGAGTTTGTTAGCCGAGGAAAATCCGGAGCTGACATTACCCGACAGGTATGTCTTTTCCGAAAAATGACCGTCCTTGGTGATGATATTAACGATACCGCCCATGGCTCCGGTACCATAAAGGGACGACTGGGCTCCTTTAACAATTTCCACCTTATCGATATCGTTAACATCGATCATGCTGAGCGAAGCAGTAAGGTCAGTGGCGGTTTCCACCCGGTTACCGTCAATAAGCGTCACCAGGCGGTTCTCACTGAAACCGCGGATGTTTATGTTTGTTGCCCATACGCCATCATTGCCCATTGCAATACCGGGTTCGGTGGCAAGGACATTTGAAAGGGTAAGTGATGAGAGTTTCTTGTATTTAAGAGATCCGACTACTGTTATGGGAGTGGGAAGCTCCCTGACCTTGCGGTTTACCATGAGGCTTGCAACCTCCACCTCACCCAGGTTCACGGGCTGCGGCGTCAGGAGGAATTCATGCTGCTGGTCGCTGCTTATGCTAAGTTCCCGCATCTGTAGTGTATAACCAAGCATTCTTATTATAAGGCGGTAGTTTCCGGCCGGAAGGGAAAAGAAAAACCGGCCCCTGACATCGGAGACTTCCGTCAGTACCGCCTTGTCGGCAGAACTGGTTGCGGAGATCTCGGCCACAACGCCCTCGAGTGTCTTGTTGGTAACTGAATCACGGACCACAACCTGAAGGGAATATCTCTGTCCGGATAAGCTTAAAGAAAAAAACAGTGCAAGAAATGCAGCAAATAACGACTTTCTATTCATCTTTAATGTTCTTTAAAAGTACCGATTTAATCTGTATTCCGCTTAAGCGGCCCAATTGGCCGGTAAGGGAACCAATCTGGTCGGTGGTACCTTCAAGAACAAGAGAGATGATGCTTTCGCCATTGCTGCGGGGCAGACCCTGACGTCCGATTATGATGCCGGAATGCTTTGAAATGATTTCGTTCAGATCCTGAACACTTTCTCGTGTCTGAATCAGTATGATCGCTGATCCTATTCTCTTTTCCATCAGATTACCTCCGGATTGGATTTGTTTTTGAGCCCGTGTAACCTTGATTCCCCCGGCGGCTTTAATGGTACCATCCGTTGTGCTTCTCAGATATGCACGGAGCTATTGTTAATTATTTCACAAAGGTGGGGTTTTTTTTTCGAGAATGCAAAGAGGAGAGGGTTTATTTAAAGAAACCGGATAAAAAATGATTACATAATTCCCTGAATGGATAGTTTTGCATCAGGAACATACAACATGTTTAAGAAACTGGCATATCTGGCAATAACTGTTCTGCTGATTTCCGGATGTATTGGAAGGACTGGAAATGGAACAGGGCAGGCGGAATTTACCATTGCTGCCCTGAAGGGTCCTTCAGCCATGGGTATGATCAGGCTTATCGACAGTCTGGAACGTGGTTCCGGACACCCGGTGGAGGTTCAGATACTGAATGAACCGCTTCAGGTCCGGAAAATGATGCTCGACGGAACTGCCGACTTTGCGATCCTGCCCACAACTATGGCCGCAATAATGTACAATAAGGGAGTGAGATACAAACTTATAGGTATCCCATGCTGGGGTACTCTCTACCTGGCCGGCAGCGACACCACAGTAAAACGCTGGGAAGATCTGAGGAACAAGCGTATCCACGTCATGGCCAGGGGGATGACACCGGATGTGATGTTCAGGTACCTGCTCGGCAAAAATGGCCTTGATCCTGACAGGGATGTTGTACTTGATTACAGTTTCCCCACACATATCGATCTTGCCAATGCAGTTGCAGCAGGACAGGCGGCGCTGGGGATACTCTCCGAACCTCTGGCCAGTCTGGTTACCCTGAAAAACAGGAATATCCGGATAATCTTCAATCTTGAGAAGGAATGGAGCTTAAAAGAGAATATTGAAATTACGGAAACGGCTTTTCTCGGCATGGAAAGCACTCTGAGGCATGAGCCTGCTATGGTTGAAAGGATCATTAAGTCGTACAGGTACTCTTCCTGGTGGGTGAATCAATATCCCGACAGCGCCGCAACTCTTATTGTACGGTATGGGATCCTTCC
This sequence comes from Bacteroidales bacterium, assembly GCA_040772125.1. GTDB lineage: Bacteria > Bacteroidota > Bacteroidia > Bacteroidales > VadinHA17 > LD21. Next base: position 231,919 of record JAXGYS010000005.1, on the reverse strand, counting down.
AGACACAGCTGTTGCAGCTCATGCCATACCAGGATCAAATCTCAGGTTTGTTGAGGCAGCCGAAGTGGAAAGTGAGATAGAGGACTATCTGAATGTTTTTTATAAATTGAATCCCGATATAATCGGAGGGAAGTTACCCGATGAAAATTTCATTTACAGGTAAGAAATACATCAGCCTGGCTTCAGTGATCTGTATGCTTATCATATGGAAGATCCTTTCATTGAACTTCGATTCCGATTTTATCCTTCCGTCCCCTGAGAAGACGCTTATCACCACACTTACCCTTTTCGGCGACGGGAATTTTCTTGAGATTGTCGGCACAACGGTTGCCAGGGGTCTTATAGGTTTTATTATTTCGGTTATCCTTGGTATCGCGACAGGTATCCTGACCGGACTAAATCCCTACGCCGATGCTTTTCTCCGGCCCTTGCTGGTTACAATACGTTCCATTCCGGTTATCTCAATAATTCTCCTGGCCCTTATCTGGTTCAATCCGGGTTCGGTTCCGGTATTTATTGGGATGCTCACCATGTTTCCTTTCATCACAACCAATGTAAGCGACGGTATAAAGAGCATTGACAGGGAGCTTGTCGTTATGGCCTCATTCTACAAGGTAAGCAGGGAAAGGATAGTGCGCGAATTATATATTCCCGCGATAATGCCTTTTATTGTGAGCGGAGCATCGAGTGCACTGGGAATAGGATGGAGGGCTATCATCATAGGAGAGGTCCTCAGCCAGCCGGTATATGGCATCGGCACCATGATGCAGAATGCGCAGACGTTCCTCAATATCGATGCGGTAATAGCATGGACAATAGTTGCAGTGCTTATAAGCTATGCATTTGAAAAAATAATAAGATGGCTTGAACACAAGCTGCTAATCTGGAGATCCTGAAAATGAGTCTTGAAATAAGAAGCCTTTACAAGAATTTTGATACTGTTACACTTTTCAGTGACTTCAGTGTTTCCTTTGAGGAAGGAACTATTACCTGCATTCTGGGTCCGTCGGGCTGTGGGAAGACCACACTGCTGAATATAATAGGCGGGATCACAGAACCTGGTAGCGGACAGATGACAGGCTTCACGGAGAAGACAATCTCCTACATATTTCAGGATCCGAGGCTTCTTCCCTGGAAAACGGTTGAGGAGAATATCGAGTTTGTTCTTGGCAGGGATATGGCTGCGGAACAGAGGAAGAAGATTTCGGGACAGCTTATCAGACTAATGGAGCTCGAGGATTTTGCCGCCTATTATCCCTCGAAGCTTAGCGGCGGCATGAGGCAGAGAGTCTCCATTGCTAGGGCTTTTGCCTATCCTTCGGATATCATACTGATGGATGAACCTCTCAAAGGCCTGGATATTAAGCTGAAGCTAAACCTGATACGGATCTTCTCCCGCATGTGGCAGACGGATAAACGGACTGTTGTCTTCGTAACACATGATGTTGATGAAGCTCTTCTCCTCGGAAGCGATATAATAGTCTTAAGCAGACCACCGGCACAGATAATACTTAAAAAGCGGATTGATCTGCCTTATGAGAAGCGTTCGCTTGAGTCGGAATATTTAAAGAAGCTTGAGCAGGATCTTATGGCTGCACTGGGCAATTAACTGAATGACATGAGTTTGCGGCGCACGGCATGCTGGAGGAACTAGCTGCCAGCCCGGCCCTGACTTCCGGCAAGGACAGGACGTTCAGGTATTGTTTCATATGCATAGTCGACCAGTGTTATTATTTCCGTGTCCTTGTCGAAACTGACCCTGACCCATCCGAAATAAGCCATGCCGTCAACGACATTCTGAATGCCGGCTATCCGGTTTCCATTCGTCCAGTTTCCCTCGTATGTAATTGATCCGCTGGTGAAGGTGTTTCTGACCACCAGGATTCCGTGATGGTCTGTCCAGTACTGATCTTCAGGCAGGTCGTTTTCGATAATAGCTCCGGGGTTTTCAGAAATCAGGTAGCCCATGCTGAGGAAATTATCAATGACAGGAGGTCCCGATTTAATGAGATTGGGGCCGATAGGATTCATCCCCAGGTACAAACGGTCGCCACGGCTGTTTGCCGTAAGTTCGACGAAGATGGTGAAATCGACGGACCCGTCTCCAGATACATCAAGCGCAAGAGGCAATGGATCACCGTATTTAACAGTCCGGCCGTCTTCAACATATATCAGGGTATTTGAATTCAGGGTCTGAAATACAAGCTCATTGCCGTAAGAAGTTCCTTCAGAATTGGTTGCATAAGCTCTCACGTAGTATGTCTGGCCCGGAGTAAGGTTGGTAAGTTCGCTTTCAAAGCTCCCCTTATCCCGGCCCGATGATTTCTTTGTGGAAAGAGATATGTCAGGCTGAGGGTTTTCATCCCAGCAGAATCCCCGGTCAGTAATGAATGCATTTCCGTCGTCGGTAACAATGCCTCCCGTTACAGCCGAAGTCTCAGAGATATTGCTGATAATAAGAGTTTCTACATCAGGCATTGATGCTTCCTCCAGATCCTTGCTGCATCCGGCAAAGATTCCGGCGGTCAGAAGTGCAATGAGAAAAACCGGGTTAACCTTATCTGTTTTCATGGCTTAATTTCAGTTAAATGAATGATTCGATATTTCCTCCTGAAAAAAAGGGAGCTTATTTTAAAGCGATTAAGCGTGAAACGATTACAATTTTAACATCACAGGATGAAAAAGGTTCAGAGAAATGTGTCAGCCCAAACCGGCAGGCTAACACTTTAAGGGACTTTTCGATTAGCAATTCTGCAGTTGTTAATTAACTTCTGAAAGGATTACTACAAGTGATTTATATCATCATCCGGAACTTGTCAGACCTGTTTGTCAGTAAAGTAAGATTTAGTAAATTTGGAAGGAGAGAACTCATTGAAAACCACTAAAAAGAGGCAATAATGAAAAAGATAGACCGCAGGACATTCTTAGGTAACGGTGTTGCAGCCGCAGCTGTTATTACCGCAGGAAAGCCATTCGATGCAAAGGGGAATGACGGGCCGGTTCCCCTGAAGAAAAACAATGAAGATCCTTTCAATCCGGTTACTTTCAGTGCGATGCCGACAAATTCCTTCGGCAGGACAGGCTACAAGGTGGGCATCCTCAGTCTGGGCGGCCAGGCCACTCTTGAGATAAAGGGCAGGGAGGAAGAATCGGAAAAGATCATCAACCGGGCTATTGATCTGGGGATTAACTATATCGACACGGCAGCCTCGTATGGTCAGGGTGTCAGTCAGCTTAACATAGGAAGGGTAATGAAAACGAGAAGGGGTGAGGTCTGGCTTTCCACAAAGACCCACGACCGCACCTACGACGGTTCCATGCGTCTTCTTGAGGAAAGCTTGAAAAATCTTCAGACCGACCATCTCGACTTGTGGCAGCTTCATAATGTTCAGAGGCAGGAACAGGTTGATCAGATCTTTGCAGCAGACGGAGCTATAAAGGCGCTTGAAAAAGCCAAAGCCGAAGGTGTGGTAAGGAATCTCGGGATCACTGGTCATTACGAACCCATCGTTCTTCTCGAAGCTATAAGGCGTTTCCCGTTCGATTCGATACTTATGGCCCTCAACGCTGCTGATGTCCATTATCTTAGTTTCAGGAACTACCTCCTGCCGGAGGCTCAGAAGCAGGGTATGGCAATTGTGGGTATGAAAGTCACCACCCGCAGCCGTATCCTTTCCACCTGGACACCTCCGCCTCTTGATCAGCAGACGGATGCACGCCTGCGTACGCCTAAGCCGGGGACCATTAATATAAGGGAAGCACTCACATATAATATGAGCCTGCCCGTCAGTACAACAATCATTGGTGTTGATGACATTGCCCAGCTTGAAGAAAATGTCAGGATAGCCTCGGTATTTTCGCCCCTCAGTCAGGTCCAGATGGAGGAAATAGAGTTCAAGACACTGCCGGTTGTGAGGCAGGCGCTTTATTTCAGGAGATGGGATATAGGGGTGTAATGATTATCCTTTCGGATGTGGTTTGAATTTGGAATGGGGGACGGACGGGGATTACCGCAGAGACGCGATTAATCGCGTCTCTGCCGGAATTTCATGAATATTTTGATACCTGATACATTAAACATCCATTTTCACAGAGTTCCTAAATCCGCCGATTTTTATTACACATCTGTAAATAACAATTCAAAGGTGCATTATGAAATAATGGTTGGTGCCTGACCCACAATATCACCACTGATTACATCGACATATAATATATAAAAGACATCGGGAACATTGATTTGCCAGCATACTCTCATTTCAATTTTATCTTCGTATTCTTTTGAAAGAATCTTAAGATGGCAAACAGAATTCCTAAGATTATTTTCTGAAATAGTATATGTATATTCTTTTCCTGCGATTGTATAGTGTGAAACTGTTTTCCCTATCAGGGTTAATTCAGCTTTTGACTGATTATAGTTAAATTCAGACGGGATAAATACTTCCGGATACCAGTTACCGTAACATGATGTCACTTTACCATTTTCAAGGTGAAACAAGATCCTTGACTGTAAAACTTCAATATTGTCAAATTTCTGGTTTTCAGACTTAAAATGCCATAGGACTGAACCACCGTAACCTGTGTCGTATGATGCACTGTAAAAGTCCAGTTCAGCTGGATTGTTTATGCCCGATTCGGCAGAGTTTTTGGATACAAATTCTTTAATAATGTGAATTGCATTTGATTCGGATATTTCTCCAGCAAACGGTGGTGTTTCCGTATTTCTTGGATCTCCACTGAAATCACAAAAGCCAAACTCATTTATTGATGACCTTATATATTGATTGCGATTGATATAGTCAGTCTTCTTTTGAGCAATAACAGATTCGGATAATTTCCAATAGGTCGTCGGGTAATCTGATGGGACGTTACTCTTCTCACAGCTGATTAAAATAACTGAAAAAAATACAATGATGAAGGGTGTTCTTTTCATGGTACAGGATATTTACTCAATTTGCACAAAAACTGTTCCAGTTCTCTTTATTAAATTCAGGGGAACACATTTTCGGTATGTTTTTATTTCTCAAAGGATTTACCATCCTTCCAACTCGCCGGATTATCGGTAATATAGTTGCGAATTCGTTCCCGGTCGGCAGAATCACGGATAATATGATCATAAAACCGGGGTTGCCAGGCAAAGACGGGATGCGCTTTATTTATTCAAACGAACACCGCCCTTTGTGCCACCGAATAATTCGTGAAATTTTGATGTGAAACATTGGGTTTTTGATTCCTGTGACACCACCAGGTTCATTCGGTTGGGGTTGGAATTGTGAATGGGAGACGAATGGCGAATGCAGAGACGCGATTAATCGCGTCTCTGCATTCTATTATAAATGGAAAGTCAAGAACATTAAAAAAAACGCCGGAAAGTCACGGCCCCGGGGGCAGGAAATGAATCATCGGTAAAGATTCATTCAATTCATTACGCACCGTACCGACAATCCGCACAATCTTTGGATTGCGTTACCTTTGCCATTATCAACTGTTTCACTGTCAGCAGCCATCATCCGATAATATGCAACCGACTCGAAAGGTGAGGTTGATGTCCAGAATTGACCCCAGTACCCGATATGGTAACAAACACCCTGAGCGCCCCGAAAACCTCCGGGGAGCAAGGTAAGTCCGGATTCATCAGTTGCTCCTGTATTGGGAGAGTCCCAGTGCATTGTACCGGCTTCTTTCAATTTTCCTCCTGCAGTGCTTTCACCTCCCAGAAAATCGGTAAGGGCTGTCCATTCCGAATCAGACGGGACATGCCAGCCGGCCGGACATATTTTATTCGTTTGCACTGCGTACCAGTTATAAAGAGCGCCATAGGTTTCTTTGTTTGTAATATCATTGTCGTACCAGCAGTAGCCGGGAGTTGTCAGATTTATCCATTCCGTATTGCCGGTAACAAGTGGTATAGAAGTACCATCGTTGTATCTGGTAGTTTTTAAATTCTCAACAATCCAGACCTGATTGCCGATAACAACTGTGTGGTAAATATTACCATCCGTATCCAATACTTCTTCAGGAACTTCTTTTTTCTTCTCGCAGCCACTTAATAGAAAAAGTAGCAAAACAAGTAAAGATGCTGTGTAAACATGAATCAGGCTATTGATTTTCATGTTATTAATTTTTAAGAGAACTTATTGATAAGATCAAAAAATAATCTTGAATATTCAAATTTAAGAATTCTTATCCTTAGAGGATTGTTACTAAAAGTAAAACTTGGGAAATACATCCACCCGATAAGTGGGCCAAAGTTCCTGCTAAGGTTAAGTCCGGACAAGCCCTGAAGAAGTGGTCGGAACCATCCGCCAAAGCTACGGGACCAATTACAATAATGGAAGCAAGGGAATTATCCTCTTCATTAACTCTCCGTCAAATTCAGGGGAACGAATTTTAGGTATGTTTTTATTTGTCAAAGGATTTACCCTCTTTCCAGTTCGCCGGATTATCGGTAATATATTTGCGAATTCGTTCCCGGTCGGCAGCATCACGGATAATATGATCATAAAACCGGGTTTGCCAGGCAAAACCGGGATGTATTTTGTTTATTTCAAACGAACACCGCCCTTTGTACCACCGGATAATTCGTGAGATATTGTTGTGAAACATTGGGTTTTTGTTTCCTGTGACACCACCAGGTTCATTCGGTTGGGGTTGGAATTGTGAATGGGAGACGCATGGCGAATGCAGCAGAGACGCGATTAATCGCGTCTCTGCGGTCCCCCGTTTAATTATCAGAATCCCGTGTACATGATTCGGCATTATAACAAAATTGTCCAGGTCGATAAAAGGGAAATGATCTGGAATTTCTTTCCAAAATCGTTCTGCCATTTTGCCTGTATCGTTTAAAATCATGGCGCCGCCTGTAATTCTACCAAAATATTGTTTCCTGCCGTTCGTGCAAATGGTGATAAAATATGCACCTTCGTTCCCATAGTCCCAGGTTTGTAACCGGGAAGACGGTATCCGGTATTTATTCATAAATTTTTCAGACATAGGTCAAAATGGTGTTGAGACGCGATTAATCGCGTCTCAAAGACACGATTACAGAGACGCGATTAATCGCGTCTCTCTGTAATATAAACATACCACATAATATAAATTTCAGCGAGACATAAACCCTCCTCACCAGGGCTTCGGAGGGTGAAGGTGGAGATTAGGGGAATCGAACCCCTGACCTTTAGACTGCCAGTCTAACGCTCTAGCCAACTGAGCTAAACCCCCGTGAAAATAATGAACAAAATTACCGGGCCTGATGTTAAAGTCTTCCCGGAAAGACAGCTCAAATGTAAGAAAAAAATGAAAATTACAAAAGAAGCTGCTTTCTCTCCATATTATTGCCTTGCACAATATCGCGTAATTAGTAATTTTGGATTTGATTTTAAAAAAGGCTGAAAAGGAGACCGGCATACAGAAAGTGGTCTGATTATTGCCGGCAGGGTCAATTAGTTGCTTTTGGACTGACGCTTAAACGGTGTGAAAAAAGATAAAGAAGAAAAAGTATTGAAAGAGAAGCAGAGCAGGGGATTCTTTAATGTAACTGACTTTGATGACCTTGTTTTTGAGAATCGGAACAGAGACTACGGAGCCTACCAGCTGCGTAAAAGATACTTCCGGGCATTATTCACCGGCCTTATTGTCGCTGTCGCAGTTGCTCTCATTTCAGTACTGATACCCTTCCTTTCCAGACCCGACGATGAATATGTGGTCTCAGGCGGCTTCGGCTATTCTGTCTCGGTGCAGATGGAGAACCTCGAGCTTCCTGAACAGATATATGTCCCGCCTGCTCCGGCTCCGCCGGCTGCATCCCGGCCTGCAGAAAGTGTTGAATACGTACCTCCTGTGGTTGTCGATTCCATAATTCCTCTCGATAGTTCACCTGTTGCCACTGATGTTGCTCTTGCATCGTCCGGGGACGATCTGACAGAAGGTCCGGGTTCAGGCTTCGGCGAGGATCTTATTCCGGGGGGAAGCGGGGAAGGCCTGGAAGAACCTCTTTTCCTTGTCGAGGTGATGCCAACGTTCAGGGGAGGAGACCTCACAAAATTCCGTGAGTGGGTGGGGAAAAGGACCAATTACCCCGAGGAAGCTATAAATGCAAAACTGAGAGGGACGGTCTTCCTTACCTTTATTGTCGAAAAAGACGGCTCGGTAAGCAATGTAACTGTAATCAAGGGCGTGCATCCCCTTCTCGACGAGGAAGCAATCAAGGCGATCTCGGAATCACCCAAATGGTCTCCGGGCCTTCAGCGCGGACAGCCCGTAAGGGTAAGATTCCAGATACCCCTCACATTCCGGTACTGAAACATAATAATAAACATATTAGATAGTTATACGTTTAATTGTTTTATTCCATAACTAACCGGGGATCTTTTTGTATGAAAAAATCAATTTTGTTATTATCAGTTCTGACCATCCTTCTCTCAGGATGTGGTTCTTCAAAGAAACAGCTTGAAAAGGGTAATTATGAAGCCGCTCTCGACAAAGCAGTAAAACAGCTTCGCAAGGATCCTGACGATTCAAAGCAGGCATCGATTCTTGACAAGTCGTTCAGGACTCTGAATGAACAGGACAGTGAGAGGATAAGGTTCCTTAAAATGGAAGATAAACCGGCTAACTGGGATGAAATATACCAGTTAAGCAAGCGCCTGAGCGACAGGCAGGCTTACGTGCGAACGGTAACACCGCTTGAGATAAACGGAAGGACAATCGAATATCCGTATGTTGATTATATGCCTGAGATGGTCGCAGCAAAACGCAAATCGGCCGATTTCTATTACGCTCACGGGAACGAGCTGATGAAGAACAAGCTTAAGGATTCGTACCGTCAGGCCTATTATGAATTTGTGAGAGCAAAGGAATATGTGGGCAATTATGAAGGTATTGACAATAAAATTGAGGAAGCCAGATACCTGGGAATGAGCAGGGTGCTGATAGCGCTTATCAACAGATCGCAGGTAAAGTTCGACGGTGAATTTGAAGACGACCTTCTTGCCGTTGATCTTCCAAGACTTAACAGTGAGTGGGTTGAGTACCATACACATGAACTTGACCGTGATGCTCAGTACGACTATTTCATCAATGTTATCATAAGAAGTGTCCTTGTCAGTCCTGACCAGACTATGCAGAGGGATTCAGTAATAAAGAAGGAAGTTGAGGATGGTTTCAACTACCAGCTCGACAGCAGGGGGAATGTTATGAAGGACTCTCTTGGAAATGACATTAAGACAAAGAAATACAAAACCCTTCAGTGCGCCCTTATTGAGACCATTCAGACGAAGGAATGCCAGATAAACGGAGAGCTGGAGGTTGTTCAGGCCAGCCCTAACAAGGTCATAAGGAAGGAACCCCTCGGAGCCCAGTCAGGGTTTGAGCATATTTCAGCCCGTGCCCTTGGTGATAATCAGGCTCTGAGCCCGGCTCAGCTGGAAAAGACAAAAACAAAGCAGCTTCCCTTTCCTTCCGACATTGAGATGATCTTCCGTTGTTCCGATCCTCTCAGGCAGGCAATAAACGGAGCTATTCTCAATAACAGGAGATTTATTAACTAACTTTGCCCGTCTGTTCAATAATGCTTGCTGCCTTTTGAATGAAGATCAGGTCACAGGGGCAGGTGTAATTTTTTTATCGGATGATCGAGACCGGGAAAAGGAAGGAAAGAGCTATACTCGTGGGATTGATATATCCCGGACAGGATGAGGATCAGTCGCGCGATTACCTCGCTGAACTTTCTTTTCTCACAGAAACTGCCGGTGCCGAACCCGTTTATTCTTTTGTTCAGAGACTGCGAATGCCCGATCCGAAAACCTTTGTTGGCTCAGGCAGAATATCAGAGATAGCATCCTACGTTTCGGAGAACGGGATCGACCTAGCTATTTTCGACGATGAACTTTCAGCCGCACAGATAAGGAATATCGAAAATGTCCTGAAATGCAGGGTCCTCGACAGAACCAACCTTATTCTCGACATTTTTGCCGGCCGTGCCAATACTTCCTATGCCCGCACCCAGGTGGAGTTAGCTCAATATCAGTATCTTCTTCCCCGTCTGACAGGAATGTGGACACACCTCGAAAGACAGAGGGGAGGTATCGGTCTGAGAGGTCCCGGTGAAACTGAGATTGAAACAGACAGAAGGATCATAAGGGATAAGATAGCTCTCCTGAAAGACAGGCTAAAGAAGATTGATGTACAGATGTCGACACAGCGACGGAACAGGGGAAAAATGGTAAGAGTAGCCCTGGTGGGTTACACCAATGTAGGCAAGTCGACAATTATGAATCTTATCAGCAAAACCGACCTGCCGGCTGAAAACAGGCTCTTTGCAACACTTGATGCAACTGTCAGAAAAGTCGTTATTGGAAATCTTCCCTTCCTTCTTTCCGATACTGTAGGTTTTATACGAAAGCTTCCCCATCACCTTGTCGAATCATTCAAGTCGACTCTTGATGAAGTGAGGGAATCGGACCTTCTGCTTCATATCATCGACATCTCTCACCCCGGCTTCGAGGAGCAGATTGAGGTTGTGGATGCCACTCTTAACGATCTTGGATCAGCAGGAAAACCTGTTATACTGGTTTTCAATAAGATTGACTCATTCACCTACACAAAAAAGGACGAGGATGATCTTACTCCGGCAGAAAGGGGTAACTTCTCGCTCGACGATCTGAAAAACACCTGGATGGCAGCGGATAAAAATCACAGGAGCATTTTCATATCAGCAAAGACACGTGAAAATATAGACGAGTTCCGTAAACTGCTGTACGAGGAAGTTAAGAGGATTCACATTACCCGCTATCCCTATAACGATTTCCTTTTCGGGAATGAATAGTAAAAACCTCCTGGGTGAGGGTATAAACAAACAGAATATTCTGGCAAGTCAGGTCTTTTCAATACAAGTCTTTCCCGGCCATATATTCCGCTATCTGAACAGCGTTGGTAGCCGCACCCTTGCGGATATTGTCTGAAACGATCCAGAGGTTGAGGCATTTCTCCCTCGAGTGGTCCCTTCTTATCCTTCCCACGAATACCTCATCCCGGTTATGTGAGAGTATTGGCATGGGGTAAAGCAACTCGTCGGGATTGTCATAAACCACTACACCGGGGAAGCTGTCGATGAGAGTCCTCACCTCGTTGATATCAAATTCGTTTTCAAATTCTACGTTTACAGCTTCGGAATGACCTCCAACAACAGGTATCCTGACGACAGTGGCTGTTACCATTATTGTATTGTCCTCAAGTATCTTGCGTGTTTCATCAATGAGTTTCTGTTCCTCTGTAGTATAGCCGTCGGGCTGGAAGTTTCCGCCGTGGGGAAAACAGTTCATGTCGATCCGGTATTTGTAAGCCATTTCTCCTTCTTTACCGGCTCTTTCGTTCTCCATCTGCTGAACGGCTTTCACTCCTGTACCTGTAACCGACTGGTAGGTGGCAATCACAAGACGCTTTATCCTGTATTTTCTGTGAAGGGGAGCAAGTGCCATTACCATTTGAATCGTTGAACAGTTGGGATTGGCGATTATTCTGTCGCCCTCTTTTATAGAGTGGCTGTTGATTTCGGGGACTACAAGAGGAACATTTTTGTCCATCCGCCATGCCGATGAATTGTCGATGACGACAATACCGTTGTCAGCGAACACCGGAGCCCATTCCTTTGAAGTGGCAGCTCCGGCGGAGAAGATAGCGAATGCCGGCTTTGCCTTCACGGCGTCAGGTACGCTTACCACCTTCACCTGGCTTCCTTTGAACGCAATCTCTTTTCCAACCGATCTCTCCGAAGCAGCAGGTATCAGCTCAGTAACCGGGAAGTTCCTTTCTTCAAGTACTTTGATCATTGTCCTGCCAACCATTCCGGTGGCTCCAACAACAGCGACTTTCATAATAATTTAATTTGTCAGAATTTTTAAATAAACTAAATTTATATCCGGATAAAGCTGTCAAAAATAATTCTTTTTTCAATCTGTCTCGCTGCATGAAGAAAGTAATTTTGCTGGCTTTGCTTGTACCATTGCAGGTGGCAGGCCAGAATACGTTTAAGCCGGGCGATGTTATCATTACCGAGATAATGGCTGATCCCGATCCGGTGGTCGGACTTCCCGGTAAAGAATATCTTGAGATCCATAACCTTTCAGATGATACTGTAAATCTGAAATCCTGGGTATTGTCTGACGGCAATTCCCGGGCGGTCTTCCCGGAAAGGGAGTTAACTCCGGGAAGCTATGCAATTGTCTGCCAGCAGCAGGATACCTCTCTTTTCAGCCGCTTTGGCAATACGATAGGACTAAAGTCTTTTCCGGCTCTCACAAACAGCGGGAAGCTGCTTTTTCTGAGCGACAGCAGGGGGAAGGTCATTCACGGTCTCGAATACTCCGCGGAATGGTATGATGATGTACTCAGGGAAGACGGCGGGTGGTCGCTTGAGATAATCGACGAAGGCTATCCTTTCCATGAGGAGGGAAACTGGAGAGCATCACGAGCGACTGATGGCGGTACTCCCGGAAGGAAGAACTCAGTCTCAGCGTTTAATCCTGACACATTTTTCGGAGGGTTTGAAAATGTCTTTCCCATCGACAGTGTTACAATCTCCTTAAATTTCACAGAGAGTCTCCTCTCTTATGATGATATCGGAGAATTCCTGGTCATTGAAGGGTTTTCTGTTGACACCATTATTCCCGATCATCCTCTGGCGCGGTGCTGGGTCGCGAAGCTGTCGCAGCCCCTTGCCCGCGGGAAGGTTCTTTCGATATCGGCGGGTGATGGACTCAGGGATTTTGCAGGCAACCTGATGGATAGTAACGAATATTCATTCGGACTTCCCGTCGATGCAGTGCCGGGAGGCATTCTGTTCAATGAGCTTCTTTTCAATCCCTTCCCCGGCGAGCCCGATTATATTGAGTTTTACAACAGCTCGGGTAAGGTCGTTGACGCATCTTCACTCATTCTTGTCTCAGTCAATGATGAAACAGCCGATACATCCTCTGCATGCAGTATAGCTGTAGTACCAAGGTCTGTGCTCCCCGGATACTGCTATGCTATAACCACTGACAGGAAAAGTGTCATTGAAAGATATTACTCAGCCTTACCGCTGCGCCTGTTCGAGGTGAACCAGCTTCCATCGATACCCGACGACAGGGGGCATCTGATCCTTTTCAGCAGGAAGCTTGAAAAGATAGACGAGGTGGTTTACGAGGAAAAGATGCATTATTCCCTTCTGGGCGGTACCGAGGGTATTTCCCTTGAAAAGGTACGGGAGGAAGGCAGCTCGACCGACCGGTCACTGTGGCATTCAGCATCGGAAGCTTCAGGGTGGGGAACCCCCGGTGCACCCAATTCTGTCCTTGTTGAAGCGGCAAAAGGGGGAGATGCCGTTAGTCTTTCTTCAGAAAGGATCACACCTGATAATGACGGTTTCGATGATATTCTGATCATTGATCTGAAGCTGGAAGGGCCTGGCAATATAGTGAGCGTGACCGTGTTTGACGAGACAGGGAGATTTGTGAAGAAGATAGCAGACAATATGCTTGCAGGTCAGGGTGCCATGGTGATCTGGAACGGAACCGCGGCAGATGAGAAACCCGTTGAGACAGGCATTTACATTTTCCTAATCACTGTCTTCGATGATAAGGGAAAGACCAGAAGATGGAAAAAGGTCTGCACCCTGATAAGAGAATGAAGTTGTAAATTATTGTTATTTCTTCTTCCCGTCAGGAAATAAGGGGAATTCCAGGGATAAGCTGCCTGAATCCATGAACAGTGTTCTGTCCAAAAATATCAGAGCGAGGAGATCAGTTCTGTCATTATTGTTGTCATCCTTGATTCGGCCTTCGCGGCTTCCCGCTGGACTATCTCATGGGTTATGTATTCTATCTTGCCTTCAACTCCCAGATCGCTTATGATGCTTACTGCAAAGCACGGGAGTCCCATATGCCTGGCTGCAATCACTTCCGTCACGGTCGACATACCTACCGCGTCGGCTCCGATTGTCCTGAAGTATCTGTATTCGGCAGGTGTCTCGAATGTTGGTCCGGTTGTTCCAAGGTAAATGCCCTTGCGTACGGTTATGTTATTTCGTCCGGCAATATCAATGGCTTTACCTATCAGCCTTTTGTCGTAGGCTTCGCTCATATCAGGGAAGCGGACACCTATGCGATTATCGTTGGGTCCCACGAGAGGATTAGGTATCAGGTTTATATGATCAGTTACTATCATGATGTCGCCGATCTGGAATTCCGGATTAACTCCTCCTGAAGCATTCGAAAGAAAAAGGTAATTTATACCGAGATACTTCATTACTCTTATGGGCAATGCTATTTGTTCAGGAGAATAGCCCTCGTAATAATGGAATCTTCCCTTCATTGCTACAATTTTTCTTCCTCCGAAATCTCCGTAGATAAGTTTTCCCTCATGCCCCTCAACTGTTGACACAGGGAAGTTTGGGATCCTCCTGTAATCGATTTCAAGGCTGTTTTCAATTTTTGATGTAAGTCCGCCCAGACCCGTACCCAGCACAACACCTGCTTCAGGATCTTTAATCCCTTCAGCTCTCAGGAAGGCTGCCGATTCCTTTATTTTTTCCAGCATATTCTTTTATGATATTTTCAAACGCCTGTTTTTCACCTTTCAGGAATTCCACTCCTACCGGGATATAAAACATGAAGCTTTTTAAATAAGTGCCAATATTACTAAATTCCTTAAACCTTACCGCATCTTTTTCGGTTGTTATGATAAGCTTGTTTTCGGCTTTTATTGTTTGCCAACGGTCCTCGATCTTCCTGAGATCATTTTCTGAGAACATGTGGTGATCGGTAAATTTCAGGTGTATCACCTCTTTGTACCGGTTTTCAAGGTAAGATATAAGAGGTCCGGGTGATGCAATTCCTGTGACAAGCAATACAGAAGCAGAGGACGGTTCGGGTAATTCAGAGGCTGGTTTCACGGAAGTGTTACCGGTGAAGACCGCTTCGGGGGAGAAATAGGAAATCCGGCTGAAAAAGACTTTTTGTTCTGGCCGGTTCTTCATTTCATCCTTTATTTCTTTCATTCTGTTGATCCCTGTTTCCCCCGGTGTTTTTGTCACAATTATGATATCGGCCCTCTTACTGTTGCTGCTTTTTTCCCGCAGATTTCCGTACGGCAGGAGCCAGTCGCGGGTAAAGGGCCTGTTGAAATCACTCAGGAGAATTGAAAGGCCCGGTTTAACCCCCCGGTGTTGAAATCCGTCGTCCATTATTATCACGTCAGTTGCAGGGAACTCCTTCATTATCATTTTTATTCCGTTTCTTCTGTCCCGGTCCGCCGCAACAGGGGTTTCCGGAAATTTGCGTGAAATCTGAAGCAGCTCATCGCCAATATCATCGACCTTTGAACCGGGGTGTGCAAGAATAAAACCTTTTGTCTTTCTCCTGTATCCCCTGCTAAGGACAGCAATGTTGAAATTATTTCGGAGAAGGCTTATAAGATATTCCGTGTGAGGGGTTTTGCCTGTTCCTCCGACTGTGATATTGCCAACGCAAATAACAGGAATGTCAAACGCTTCCGATCTGAGGATACCTTTATCATACAGAAGATTTCGTAAATCGGTTATCAGCCTGTATAATAATGAAAAAGGGTATAAAAAGATGTTTCTTCCTTTTACCATTCCTAGTGGATCTCGATGAAATACGGAAGTCTGGCCTGGACACCGGAGAGGTCAGATATTTCTCTTATTTCCCTGATTATTTTTGCATACTCACCGTATTCACCGGTAAGGATTCTCATTTTCACCTCCCCTGATAGCTGGGTAAGGAGCCTGGTAAAGGGGTCTTCGGGTACGGGAAGTTCCCTGACCGACCAGGTTTCGAGCCCGGCCAGCTTTGCCGCTTCCTTTATTGATGCTGTAAGGCCCCCTGTCTCATCAGCAAGTCCAAGCTTCAGGGCATCGCTGCCGCTCCAGACTCTTCCCTGTCCAATACTGTCGACAGAGGCAAGCGGCATTTCCCTGCCGGCTGATACCTTGCTAATAAAGTCGGAATAGACCTTTTCGATATTTAGCTGCATCACCTCTTTCTCGTAGATGGTCATTGGCCTGAACACTGAAGGAAAATCCGAATTTCTGTTCGTATTGACATTTTCGGTTGTTATTCCCAGTTTCTGGTTCATAAGTTTACCGGCATTTGGAAGAAGCCCGAAAACCCCAATAGATCCTGTAATAGTGGTTGGATTTGTAAAGATCTTCGTTCCCGGCGCCGCAATGTAGTATCCTCCCGAAGCGGCAAGGTTACCCATTGATATCACGACCGGTTTCTCCTTTGCAGCAAGTTCAACCTCCCTCCATATCATGTCAGAGGCTATAGCATTTCCGCCCGGAGAGTTTACCCTGAGTACGATTGCTTTTACCGATGAATCCTTTCTCTCCTTACGGATAAGGTCGCTGAACGAATTTCCTCCTATGTTGGCATCGCTTCCTTTTCCCATCACTATGGTTCCGGATGCATAGATTACTGAGATCCTGTCTCTCGAATAAGCGGTCTTTCTGCTGTCGGGCACCTTTGTATATTTATGCATAGGCACCATCATGATTTTGTCGTCGGTTGTCAGTCCCGCCCTGATCTTAAGCGTATCAATAAGCTCATCCCTGAAAAGAAGACCGTCAACAAGTCCTGCTTCGAGAGCACCCGGGGCAAGATAGGCCGACAGATTATCCGCAAGTTCATTAAGTTTCTCAGTACTTATCTTTCTCTCTTCGGAGATGGATTCAACCACATGCGACCATATTGATCCGACATATGATCTTATCTGTTCCTTGTTTTCGGGGCTGAGCTGGTCGAGAATATAGGGCTCGACAGCTCCCTTGAACTTACCGTGTCTTGTGACCTGAACCTCTACTCCAAGTTTTTCAAGTGCTTTCCTGTAAAACATCACCTCTCCGCTTAGTCCCTTGAAATCGACAGTTGATGAAGGATTTATGAAAATCCTGTCGGCTGCTGTGGAAAGGAAGAAACCCTCCTGAAGAAGTAAATAATCAGAATAGGCAATGACGAACTTGCCAGCTTTCCGGAATTCTCTCAGTGCGTTTCTTATCTCATCGGTTGTTGCCCAGCCTGCAGGCATAATACCGTTTTCGACAAGTATGCCTTTTATTTTCGTGTCGGTTTCAGCTTTTTTTATGTTGGCCAGTATTTCATTTAGACCAGGGGCAGGAGTTACCGTCAGGTTTATCAGGTCGATTCCAGAGTACGGATTTGAATTTCCCTGATCAGGAATGGCCATTCCTGCCTTCAGGACAAGGACAGAGTTATCCTTTATTGCAAGGGGTTTATCTCCCGCCATCATCATGCTGCTTAGCACTGCAAGCATGATCAGGAAGAACAGTATGGAACTTATAATGATTCCGGTAATTGTGGCCAGGGTATACTTTAAGAATGTTTTCATGCTAAGGATGATTTAATATAAAGAGTTTCAAATTTATAAAAAACAAAATTAAGTGGCTGGCTGCCTCTAAAATTTATATATTTATAAAAAGAACTTCAGATGACCAATTATGTTTTTCTTGGAATGGGTTCTAATCTGGGCGACCGGAAGGAATACCTTGAAAAAGCTCAGCATCTGATTGAAGATGAGATAGGTTGGATCAGTTCAAGGTCGCACGTTTACGAAACGGAACCCTGGGGTTTTCAGAGCGAGAACACCTTTCTCAATATGGTGATCCAGGCACACACAGAGCTTAGTCCCCAGAGTCTGCTGAAAAAGATTCAGTTGGTTGAGGACAAGCTTGGCAGAATAAGGAACAACGTTCAGTATGCCTCCAGGACCATAGATATTGACATTCTTCTTTTCAGCAACAAGATTATTGAGAAGCCTGATCTTACAATTCCTCACCCTCTTATTGCCGACAGGAGGTTTGTGCTTGTCCCTCTATGCGAGATAGTTCCCAAGATGATCCACCCGGTTCTGGGAAAGACCTTCGAGGACCTTCTCGCTGCCTGCAGGGACGAGAGGTACGTACGGAAATATTAAATTGTCCGGATTCTTTGAGCCAGGTGAAGCGGCGGAAACCGTTTTCGCCGGGCAACAATGTACATTACAACAGTCCGTTGTCGGCAAAGCTGAAGAAATCGTTCCCGGATATTATCAGGTGATCTAGAAGCTGTATATCCATAAGGGATCCTGATTCCCTGATCTTTTGTGTTATTCTTGAATCGGATTCACTGGGATTAAGGTTGCCCGAAGGATGGTTATGGCAGACAATAATTCCTGATGCAAGGAATTCGATGGCTTTCTTCATTATTATCCTGACATCTGTTACTGTTCCGCTTATTCCTCCCTGGCTGAGTTTCATCCTGTCGATAACCCTGTTTGAGCGGTTCAGGAACAGTATCCAGAATTCTTCATGGGCCAGGTCGGACAGAAGCGGCTGGAAGATATCGGCCACATCTTTCGAGCACTTTATCTGGCATGCATCCGGGACTGCAGAAAGACTTCTCCTTCTGCCAAGCTCAAGTGCTGCTGAGATGGTAACGGCCCTGGCAGGGCCTATTCCCCTTATCTTCAGAAGGTCGGCCACTGTGAGTTTTCCCAGTGAATTGAGGTTGTTGCCGGCAAGGCCCAGAAGCTCCCTTCCGAGATCCACTGCCGACTTCTTCTTTGTTCCCGAGCTGATGAGTATTGCCAGCAGTTCAGCATCGCTCAGGGTGGAAATTCCTTTCCTGATCATTTTTTCCCTGGGTCTGTCCTCGACAGCCCAGTCGGTAATTTTAAGAGACATAAGGCGAGACATATTAGCACTTTAAATTTATGCAAAGATTTTTTAACTGAAAAGTGCTGAAGAATTTTTCCGGTCCTTCCGGGAAAAAAAAAAGGGACCCGATGGGTCCCTCAATATGCTATGATTCTGATGTTACTGTTTCAGGCTGTTAACATGTTTCTGCACCGATGATTTAAGGTTCGAAGCCTTGTTTCCGTGAATAATGTTTCTTTTTGCCAGCTTGTCGAGCATCGAATTAAGTTTAGGAGCGATAGCGTCAGCTTCCTCCCGTGTTGTTGTACTGCGCAGGTTTTTAAGGGCATTACGCATGGTTTTTGCGTAATACTTGTTATTCTCATTTTTTGTTTTTGTCTGCCTTATCCTTTTTTCGGATGACTTGTGATTTGCCATGCTGTTTAAAAAAAACGTTTGTTAAAAATTTGTAGTCCATAGGGGAATCGAACCCCTGTTACCAGGATGAAAACCTGACGTCCTAACCACTAGACGAATGGACCCTTTAAAGAACTTTTAAATGCGGATGCAAAGAAACAATCTTTTTTTCGATCTGCAAAATAATTTACAAAAATTTGATATCCTGATTTACCAATTCTTCCGCAATGGAAAGGATATTGCAGCCGTCGAAATCGCCGGAGCTCATAAAAAGGTATACTGATGAACCTGTACGGTTGTTTTTTATTGAGCGGAACATCTCCGCAGAATTATCAAACACCTCCAAATTACTGGTACCAAAAGCCTCTTTTACCTTTTCCTTAGAGAGCGGAGGGAGTTTTTTCATTTCGAGCTGCCGTGGATTGAAGTAGACATAAGCCTGAGCTGCTTTTTCGAGGCTGCCTTTATAGAAGGGAAGAAAATTACTGCTGAGGCTCGAAAAGGTATGAAGCTCGAAGCAGGCGATAAGTTTTCTGCCCGGGTATCTTTCGGCAACGGCATCGACTGTAGCCCTGACTTTGGATGGTGCATGGGCAAAATCGAGGTAGCCTATCCCATTACAGCCTGATGCAAGCAGTTGAAGTCTTCCTGCAGTTCCTGCAAAACTGCTTATTGCATCATAGAACCCATCTTCCGTTATACCCGCAGCCATACAGGCTTCCCTGGCTGCAGATAGGTTCTGCATATTATGTTCCCCGAAAATCTTAAGGGGGATTGTCCTGTTAAGTGTTGCGGCATAGAATCCCGTCTTATTCAAAAAATGAGCATGGACGTTGTACGGAATCTTCTTAATATCAGGCCTTGCCGAAACAGCTATTTTTCGTACCTCCGGATCTCCGTCAAAATAGATAAGTGAGCCGTTTTCTTCTATAATATCCGCGAATATCCTGAACTGACTGATATAGTTCTCAAATGTGGGAAATACGTTCATGTGGTCCCATGCTATTCCGTTCATAACGGCTATATGCGGTTTGTAGAGGTGAAATTTAGGTCTTCTGTCGACAGGGGAAGTGAGGTATTCATCGCCCTCAAATACAGCTATATCCGAATTCTCCGAAAGGCGTACCATGGTTTCGTATCCTTCGACAGACGATCCTACCATGAAATCAAAATCGACGCCGTTATATTCAAGGACGTGCATTATCATTGCAGTGGTTGTTGTTTTTCCATGACTTCCTGCAACAACAATACGTTTCTTGTTTTTCGTCTGTTCGTATAGGAATTCAGGGAACGACATCACTCTAATTCCCGTTTCGAGTGCTTTCAGAAGTTCAGGGTTATCGCCCCTGGCGTGCATACCGAGTATTATAGTGTCAATATCGTTAGTGATCCTTTCGGGATACCATCCGTATTTTTCGGGAAGGAGGCCGTAGGAGGCAAGTCTCGAGCGCGAAGGTTCATGTATCTCGTCATCCGATCCGCTGACATCAAAACCTTTCAGGCGAAGTGTTATTGCAAGGTTATGCATAACTGCTCCGCCTATAGCGATAAAGTGTACTTTCATGTTAAACGTCGCAGATCCTGATGCATTGCCTCAATGATGCCAGCTTATCCTTCTGCGAAGGAACAAATTCCTGACCAACAAATCCTTTGTATCCTGTTTTTACCAGTGCCTGCATTATTGCCGGATAGTAGAGTTCCTGTGTTTCATCCAGCTCATGGCGTCCGGGTACTCCTCCGGTATGGATATGTCCGATGTAATTAATATATTTTCTTATGGTTTCTATCACATTTCCTTCCATTATCTGCATGTGATAAATATCGTAAAGCAGTTTGAACCTGTCTGATCCCACCATTTCTGCCAGTGCGGCGCCCCATGAGGTCTTATCGCACTGGTAGTCCTTGTGTCCGTAGCCGTTAAGAAGTTCCATTATAATTGTTACACCATGTTTTTCGGCTGCCGGTATTATTTTTCGCAAGCCTGTGGCACAGTTAATAAGTCCGTCATGGTCGCTGAGCCCGTCGCGGTTGCCGGAGAAGCAGATCAGGTTTAGAACTCCTGCTGCCGCGGCTTTCGGGATCATTGCTTCGTAGTCGGCTACAAGCTTGTCGTGATTTTCTTTCCTGTTGAATCCTTTGGGGATACCCCAGTCGGTTGCGTATCCTACGGCACATTTCAGCCCTGCCGCGGCAACTGTTGCCCAGTCTTTCTCATGGAGAAGTTCGATTGATTCAATCCCCATTTCCTTGCAGGCCCGTGCAAATTCATCGAGCGGGATGTCGCCGTAGCACCACTGGCTAACCGAATGGCGTATGTTTCCCTTTAGCTGGTACTGATCCGATGCCTGTGCTGCAATCGATTCGAATGGTTTTCCGGCTGCTATCACGGCAGCTCCTGCCATTCCTCCAATCATATTTCTTCTTGTCATTTTTTTTCGTTTTACGGTGGGGTTAAATTTAGGAAAATTTATCTGAAAAAGCCTGGACAATGATCTTTAACCCTCCGCATCTCCTTTATGATAACCCTATTATGTTACCATTTGTCAAGATTTATTCCTGTGAGGGATTTATTCTCAACTGCGTCTTCCGGCAGAAATATAACCACAAGGTTAAGACTTGATCCGGGCGGAACCTTAACTTCAAATCCTATAAGGGTTGTTCCGGGATTTGGAGCGTCATAGCCTTCAGGGGGTACTGTTTCCTTTGTTATGAAACGGGCGCCGGCAGGCTCAGCAAGCCTCATCACAAGCTTTCTTCCTTTAAGTGTCAGTTCGGCATTTTTGTCTCCGATGAGAGCCACGTTCGCTGATGTCAGCATATTCCAGCTTAACATGGCCGCGGAATCGCGTGTCTCAACCTCATCCCTGACCATGAAGTATTTATCTCCGACGATCGCAATTCCTCTCTGGACCTTGCCCAGATCATCAGAGTAAAGAGAAGACAGGTCGGTTTTTGCATACATGAATCCGGGATTATCGGCAGATGAAGTTATACTGCTGCGTCCGTTCACTTTCTGTAGTTTGCCGTTTACAGAAAGAGTATTATGAACAAAGTTATTATACCTGTACACTTTCCACCTCTGGGAGTTCTGGTTCATGTTCCAGAGATCCACTCCTGCAGTCTCGAGCGAATTGTAGTCCTGCATTCCGAAATCCAATGCCCAGCGTTGCCCGTCAGCATCGAGGATGAATGAACCTGCATCCATATGTCCGTGGTTTGCAGAAGGTGTTCCTGCTTTCAGCGCCGCATAGACAGCCTTCCGGTCAGTCCAGGATGTCCTCATCATGGCAACCGGATTTTTTCCCTGTCCCACCCACATCCTCTTTTCGGGGGGAACAATGCTGTTCATGGTAATGCCTGAAGCCCAAATCAGTACTGCAGGAAGGAGACGGTCATTGGGAAGGTTCCCTGTTTCAAGGTGGTATTTTTCCGACCATAGCAGGGAGGGATCATTAAGCCTGTTGGCAAACCAGAACATTGCCGGGTTCATCCCGCTTCCCTGACCGGCATCCGAGTAGTTGAAACTCAGGCCCGTTGGTCCGGTCATGTTCTCAAGGTACCCGGCAGTCTGCATAAACCCCTTATTTATTTTGATGAGGTTGTCGTTTCCGAATACTTTTTCGAGTGCATAAAGCAGCATCACATTGAAGCTTGTTCCGTAGCCCCAGTAGCTGTAGCCTTCGGGATAGGCCCCGTCAGGCTCGTAATCGTTCATGGGGAGTGTTATGGTTTTCACTGCACGGTCAATAACAGAATCGGCAAGCTCCTTTTCATCTTCCCACACGGCAAGGGCTCCGAAAGTCATTCCGGCGTTGCACACCTGGTTCCAGTTGTGCACAGCTCTGGTCCATCCTGAATTTTGCGGGAGCATCGAGGGCCTGAGTCCTTTCTCGACAATTGCTTTTCGAAGTGTGATCCGGGTCCCGGGAGGCAGCCTGTCGAAGAGCCAGTCGTATCCCAACGAGACCGCCATTGTCATCTCGGCAACATCGAGAAAATGGGAGGGATTCCAGTCGCTGAACCCGGCTACCGCCATCATTTCCTCAACAGCTCTTTCATAAAATCCGTCATCGGAAGTCATGCGCCACGCATAGGAGAGATAGAAGATTCTCCGGAGTGCTTCTCTCGATACGGAAAGCAGCCGTCTTCCCGTCATCACCCTTTCAACAGGAGGCTTTTCCATCATTTTTCTGCATTCACCGATAATGAAGCCGTGAGTCTTTGCCCAGACCTCATCCCCTGCCACGGAATTTCTTATTGAGATTTCCTCTCCGCTCAGAAGAAGCAGCCTGGGATGTGGTATATTACCGGGACCGGTTTCGCCAATGCTGCCTGAAGCAGAGAATGCAAGCGTCTGCAGGCTCAGCAGAAGTGAAATAAAGGAGAATATTTTCATTTGAACTTATCTGATTAGGTTTCAATAAAGTTAGTTAAAAAACCTGTTTTTCTTCGTCGGCTGAAAATCTTATATTTGCATGAAGCGGGTCGTTTTGATTTAACTTATGAAGCGGTCTTCAAAACACGGATACAGTGACGGGCATTCTGTTGAGCTTCTCCGGAGTGGCGAGCAATTCTTTAAAGCAAATATTGAAGCCATCGATTCGGCAAGAAACTACATTCATTTCCAGACTTATATTGTTGATGAAGATGAAACCGGAACAAAGATTTTTGATGCCCTTGTCAGGGCTGCAGAAAGAGGTGTAAGGACCTATCTGCTTCTGGATGCATTCGGGACAAAATACCTTTCAGGCGAACTTGTAAATAAGATAGAGAATTCGGGCATTCTTTTCAGGTTCTTCTCACCTGTCTTCATAACAAAAGGATTTCAGCTAAGCCTCCGGCTTCATCACAAAGTCCTTCTGGTCGACGGGGAGCTGGCAATAATCGGAGGACTGAACTTTGCCAACCGGTACCACGGGAAGCCCGGGAAGAAGGAATGGCTCGATTTTGCCGTTTCGGTAAGAGGGCCTGAGTGTATTCACATAAATACAATTCTGAAAAGGACCTGGAACAAGACTTTTCTTTCGAAGGCCGAAAGATCGAATGAAACCGTACCCGTTGTAAAAAGATATGATGATAATATAACATTGAGGGTGACCGAGAATAACTGGTACAGGAACAGGATTGAGATACTGAGGAGCTACCGGTCAGCCTTCAAGCATTCTCATCATCACATGATAATCTTCGCCAGCTATTTCCTCCCCGGAAGGCTCGAGCGCAAGCTTCTCAGGCTGGCAAGTGCCAGGGGTGTTGATATTAAGATTGTCCTGGCGGCTGAGTCGGATGCCCCTATCTTCAAACGGGCCACCAGTTTCCTGTATGAATATATTCTCAGGAATAACATAAGGATCTATGAATACCTTCCTTCGAACCTTCATGCAAAGGTGGCAACTGTCGACGGCCGGTGGTGTACCATAGGAAGCTATAACCTCAATCACATCAGCGATTACGGGAGCATTGAGATGAATGTTGAGATACTCGATCCCAATTTCACCGGGAATTTCGAGAGGTTACTTCTTGAGATAATAAAGAATGACTGCCGCCAGGTCACCTTCGAGGATTATCTGAGGAGAAGAACAATTTTCTCGCGTTTTACCGGATGGCTCTCATACCAGATGATAAGGCTTCTGATGCGTGTCATGGCTCAGATGACATCCAAAAAGGGCAGGGTTGTCTGACCGCTGACATTATTCCGGCTCAGTCTTCTTTCAGCAGAATTCTTTTCAGTTCTGGTGGAAGCTCATCGTAATGAACTCAAGAACAACAGGAAGGGCTGTCCTCCAGTAGCTCCATGTGTGTCCGCCGTCGCGTATCCGGAATTCGTGAGGTATTTCTTTTTTGCGCATGGCTATATGAGCCAGTGAATTACCCTCGTAAAGAAAGTCGTCGTCACCACAGTCAATATACCATCTGACGGCTCTTTTCTGGTCATCCTTGATATTTTCGATAAGGTTGAGCACGCTATATTTCTCAAAATAAGCCTTTTTATCAGCTTCAGAAGCGTTTTCGGCATCCTGCCACAGGCGGTAGTTTTTCATTTCTTCAATGTTGCGCGGACCGGTTGCAGCGCTGAGCGGACAGGCTGAGGAAAAAAGCTCAGGATGATGCAGAGCATATATGAATGTCCCTTCTCCTCCCATCGAAAGTCCGGCGATTGCCCTGTACCTCTTTTCCCCCTTTATCCTGTATGTCTTTTCTATAAATGGAATGAACTCCTCAAAGAAGAAATCCTCATATCTCCAGTCGCCTTTTATATCATTTACATAACCCCTCTTACCCGTGTTAGCATCAGGCATTACAACTATCATGGGTGTGGCAGATCCTCCGTTGATTGCCCTGTCGGCAATATGAAGGATTTCGCCGAACTGGACCCAGCCGGTCTGATCATCGCCGGCTCCATGCAGAAGGTATAGGACCGGGTAGCTTCTTTGCGACGATTCATAGTCGGGGGGAAGATAGACTGCATATTTTCTTTCCATTTTGAGGATTTTGCTGGTCATGGTAAGATTATCCATTACTTTTCCCGTCTGGGCAACAAGCGACAGGGCAATAATAAGGAAGCATAAGGAAAGTAAAGACTTTTTCATTTCAGGTGAGTTTTTATCATTGAGTAAAATTAACTTCATCAGGGCCGGCAGATAACCATATTGCAAATAATCCCATAACGTTTTCCCTTTAAATAAGGATATGGAAAAATGTCGTTAATGGATATCAAAGAATTCCGGGATCGGAAAGATATAAAAAAAACCTTTTACCATTACGTTGGTGAAATCAACAGTCAGGCATATCTTTTCAGCCTGTTTATCGGAACCTCAGGGCTGAGCCGG
The DNA here is from genome assembly GCA_040772125.1 of Bacteroidales bacterium. Taxonomy (GTDB): domain Bacteria; phylum Bacteroidota; class Bacteroidia; order Bacteroidales; family VadinHA17; genus LD21. The sequence goes on along the minus strand of JAXGYS010000005.1, from coordinate 205,990 downwards.
GTAGAGATCCGGGAAACATTATCCGGTCTTGTTTGTCATATACAATCAAACCGGGTTCATAGAAACAGCAGGAAGCCGGCAGAAAAGAATTTCTTAATATTGCATCATGAAGATCCACCTTTTCAATATAGCAAATTTCAGAGTCGACGGAGGAGCAATGTTTGGGGTTGTGCCAAAGGCTCTGTGGTCGCGTGTTGTCAACTCAGACGAAAACAATCTTATAGTCCTTACTCTCAGGTCGCTGATAGTTGAGACGCATGGGCGCGTAGTCCTTGTCGATACAGGCTGGGGCGACAAGCAGGACGAGAAATTCTTCAGGCACGTTTATCTTCACGGAGGAGAAGGGCTGATACAGGGACTGGCAAACAGGGGCTACAGGCCCGAGGATGTCACCGATGTGGTTCTTACACACCTTCACGCCGATCATTGCGGGGGAGGAGTAAGGGCAAATCCCGCCGGGTCGGGCTACAGTCTGACCTTCCCCAATGCAATCTATCATGTAAGCAGGGCACAGTGGGAGTGGGCGGTTAAAAACAATCCGAGGGAGGAAGATGCCTTCCTTGAGGAGAACTTTCTTCCGTTAATGCAAAGCGGACATCTTAACCTTGTCGATGAGGACTGCGAATTGTTCAGGGATTTCACTGTAAGGATCTGTTACGGACATACGCCCGGTCTTATGATACCCTTTATCAGATACAGGGACAAGACTCTTGTTTACACTGGCGACCTCATTCCGACTTCGGCACACATCCCGCTGATCTGGAATATGAGCTACGACATAGAATCGCTGAAGACTATTGAAGAGAAGGATCAGCTTCTCAGGGAAGCTCTTGAAGCGAATCACATACTTGTCTTCCAGCATGACGAAACAATTGAGTGCTGCACACTTGCTATGACACCCAAGGGAATAAGGGCGAAGGAGAAATTCAGCTTTTCGGAGATCGTCTGAATGGTTGTCGGGTTTTATCTGATAATACTTTACAGGCAAGAATCATTGCAGGCCCGTGCAGTCTGAATAAATTGCTGCAATGCTGTCGGCACTCTGATAATTTATCCTCCTTTCAGCAAGGATCTTCCCGCGTTTGTTCTTATATTTGATATACATACGGGCATAAGTATTGTTAATATAATAACAAAGGTCATGGCTGATTTTTTTTATGAAGAACCCTTTCAGTTTGAAAGTGATCCCACGAATTACCGGCTCCTTACCGATAAGTATGTAAAGGTTGTGGAAACTGATGGAAGGAAGATACTTACAGTTGATCCTGAAGCCCTTAGAATCCTCGCTGCAGCGGCTGTAACGGATCTTTCCTTTTATCTCAGGAGTTCTCACCTTGCAAAGCTCAGAAGAATTCTTGATGATCCTGAAGCAACCGGTAACGACAGGTTCGTTGCATATGTAATGCTCCGAAACAGTGTGATCTCGGCAAAGGGAGAGCTGCCCTGGTGCCAGGATACCGGAACGGCCATAGTCATGGCGAAGAAGGGAGAGGATGTCTATACAGGAGCGGAAGATGCAGAATACCTGTCAAAAGGTATTTACGAGACCTTCAGGGACAGGAACCTCAGATACTCCCAGATTGTTCCAATGACCATGTTCGAAGAAAAGAACACAGGAACAAACCTTCCTGCGCAGATTGATATTTTCTCAACACGCGGGAACGTGTATGAATTCCTTTTCATAACCAAGGGGGGAGGATCGGCCAACAAGACATTTCTTTATCAGCAGAGCAAGTCGCTTCTGAATGAGGAGTCGCTTGAAAAATTTGTAAAGGATAAGATAAAAGAGCTTGGCACCTCGGCATGTCCGCCCTACCACCTGGCTCTCGTTATCGGGGGAACTTCGGCAGAGGCAACTCTTAAAGCAGTGAAGCAGGCCTCGGCTGGTTATCTAGATAATCTTCCGACTACGGGGAGCAGCGGGGGAAGGGCTTTCCGCGATCTGATCTGGGAGGGAAGGATAGAAAGGATCTGTCATGAGTATGGCGTCGGAGCCCAGTTCGGCGGAAAATACTTTGTTCATGATGTGCGTGTCATACGGCTTCCCCGTCATGCAGCCTCGTGTCCGGTAGGACTGGGAGTAAGCTGCAGTGCCGACAGGAACCTGAAGGCAAGGATTAATGAGAAGGGAATTTTCATCGAAGAACTTGAAAAGGATCCTGCACGCTTCATGCCTGACAAGGCTCCCGAGCTTGAAAAACCTGTAGAGATTGACCTCGACAGGCCGATCAGGGAAGTACTTGCCGAACTTACAAAATATCCCGTCAAAACCCGTCTTAACCTAAGGGGTACTCTTATCGTGGCACGTGATATAGCCCATGCCAGAATCAAAAAGATGCTTGACGAGGGCAAGCCCATGCCCGAATATTTTAAAAACCATCCTGTTTATTATGCCGGCCCAGCCAAGACACCTGAGGGAATGCCTTCCGGAAGTTTCGGCCCTACAACTGCAGGAAGGATGGACGATTATGTTGAGTTATTTCAGAGTCTTGGAGGATCTCTTATAATGGTGGCAAAGGGAAACCGCAACAGAAAGGTTATCGAGTCGTGCAGGAAATACGGAGGCTTCTACCTTGGTTCGATAGGAGGTCCGGCTGCCATTCTTGCGGCTGAGAATATAAAGTCTGTGGAGATGGTCGATTTTGAGGACCTTGGGATGGAGGCAGTAAGGAAAATAAGGGTCGAGAATATGGCCGCATTCATTATTACCGACGACAAGGGCAATGACTTTTTTGATGAATACAACAGGACCGGAATTTAAATATTCTGAAATCAAATTATCTGGTTAAGCGGAGCATGTAAGAGCAGTAAAAACCTTTATTCAAGTTCTTCAATCTCAAATATCTCATGCCTGTCCATGCTGAGCCAGTACTTTATTGAATTCCGTCTTACCAGTTCCCAGTAGGTGTTGCTGTCGAGGCCGTAAACGAAATTTATCTCCCTGAGTTCAGAACTTATTTTTTCAGTTATTTCGGGTTTAAGCCTTAACCGTATTTTGCGGTTTAGATATGTGAACTCAACTTCTGGCCGGGGGGTTGAGTCATTAACCACTGTCAGAAGACCGTGTCCGGGAGTTGCACCTGTGCTTACCTGTATGCCGTCGTTGAAACAGCTTACCGGAGGAACTGAGCCAGCATAAGAGGTTGCCTTGAACTCATCAACGCCGGTATTGAAATACTCTCTTGCCCTTATTCCCATTTTAACTCCCATTATGGCAAATACCCCGAGGTGCCTGTGAAGCTCGTTTGCAAGGACTCCTGCATTCCATTCATCCTTTCCGTACCTTTCGATTATAGCCGTTACCGATCCGCTGATGTCATCGAAATAAAACGAAGGATCAGAGGGAAATTCCTTTATAACCTGGTTTTTTGCAACAGTTTCACCAATTAGAATTTTCAGGATGCTTTCGCGCGATCCGGGCAAATCGGAAGGTATGCAGTCTGATACATTGCCAAGTGTTTTTGTAATAAACAGTGTGGGGTAATGAATGAAGACAGCACACATCTCATCTGCGGCCGTATAGCTGTATCCATGGCCCCTGGCGATCTCCGAGTTCAGGAATTCCGAAACCTTTTTCCCGTAGACTGTTTTTACAGAACCAATAGCATCGAGAAGACTTCTGTCATAAAACTCTTCACCGGCTGTGGAAAAGCTTCTTATTATCTTTACCTGGATCTCCTGCCTCAGGATAGAGGTTGAGGCTGCCTTATCGATGCTGTAGTTGAAACCTGCCCTGTCGTCGGGCCCTTCGGCGCTCCATATGAAATCCCTGACATGCGATCCGAAGCCTGGGATGTTTCTCAGCGAATTCCAGGCTGTTGACATTCCCGCCAGACAAATGAAGGATATTTTTGTCTTCTCTGCAGAAATAATATCATTTATTACCGTGGTGAAATCACCTGCTGTCTCCGGTCGTATATCCTCCTCATTACCCCAGACCGAATTCAGGGCTGCCTGAAATTCCGGTGATCTGAAGCTGCAACTTCTGTTTATCCCTGCCGGGATCCCTTCGTGGTGGAATGAGTTCAGAAGGCTGCGGACCTTTATGTATGCTTTTTCAGCCGGAAGAGCCCCGGGTGATGCTATTACAGCCAGTACCCTGACGTCGGGAGAAGCGAGAAGCATAGAGATCGTCTTCATGTCGTCGATTCCCCCGTCGGTATCAACAATTACATAATGCGACGGTTTCCATGGATGTGAACTAAGTCCCAGACAGAGAGCCGTAAGAAAAAGCGTTGTTAAGAGTCGTTTCATTATCCTTATTTTCATGTTAAATGCAAATGTAGCATTAATTGGATTATATTTTTCCTGCCGTACCTCCAGGCAGAAAGAGCACGGTATCTGCCGGGGTTAAATTTTCCTGGAGTCATTCCGGGATATAATTAATTTTTTTATCTTGACCTCAATATTTTTAAGACATGAAGAAATTCCTTCTGTGGTTTTCCCCTGGGCTTTTACTGGGGATACTTATCATCCTTGGTGCCGGCAGGGTCATTAACAATACGTCGGAAAATGATTATTGCATGTCGTGCCATATTCATCCTGCTGCCGACATGGGATGGAAGCAGTCTGTTCACTACGACACGCAGTCGGGAGTAAGAACAGGGTGTGCCGATTGTCATCTTCCACCAAAGGGAGAAGGTTATCTCTGGGCAAAAACCAAAACAGGGCTCAGGGATCTCTGGGCTTTCTATACGAAGGATTCGGCTTCATTTGACTGGGATGAAAAAGGAAGGCTTGAGAATGCACGCAAGCATGTATTCGAGATCAGCTGTATCAAGTGTCATGAGAATCTCTTCCCGGCAAAGCTCACCAAGGAGGGAGAGGATGCACATCTGTACTATACACAGCAAAAGAAGACTCCTGATCTTCACTGCATAAACTGTCACCTGAATGCCGGTCATTATATTGAAGGTTATACACACGGCAGCAATGTGACTTTCGGAGCCACATCATCGGCGCCGAAGGAGATATTTACAATGCCGGCTGAAGTTACAGGGTTCGGCAACTTTACAGAGAAGATACCGGGATCGTCGGTCTCCTTCAAAATGATTGCTGTTCCGGGAGGAACGTTTAAGATGGGAAGTCCTGCTGAAGAGCCCTTCCGCAGGGAAGACGAAGGACCGGTCAGGGATGTTGAGATCAGCCCCTTCTTCATGGCTGAGGTTGAAGTAACATGGGATGAGTATCTTGCCTTTTATGCACAGACTTCATCGGAGGGAAGGAGTACCGACACAGAAGGTTTGAGAAGCGGTATGCAGGCTTCGGAAGATATTGATGCCATTTCAGGAGCAACGCCTCCTTACGGGCAGCCTGACCAGGGATGGGGTCTTGGACAGAGACCGGCCATATCATTCTCATACCACGCCGCTGAAACATACTGCAAATGGCTTTCAAAGGTCACCGGAAAGACGTACAGGCTTCCCACTGAGGCTGAGTGGGAATATGCCTGCCGTGCAGGATCATCAGGGCCCTACTTCTTTGAAGGAGATCCCAAAAAATTTGAAAAGACAGGTCTCAGGGCAAAACTCTCAAAGAACGATACCGCCGTGATCAATACCTATGTTGTTTATAATGAGAACAGCCCGTCAAGGACACAGACTCCTGATTTTGTAAAATCCAATCCTTTCGGACTTAAAAACATGTTGGGGAATGTCGCCGAATTCTGTTCCGACTGGTATCAGCCTGATTCATATTCAGCATATCCGGATGGCGTCATCAGGGATCCCGTAGGTCCTGAGAGCGGAGAGGAGCATGTAATAAGAGGAGGCACATTCATGAATCCTGCAGGGCTTGTCAGAAGTGCGGCACGCGATTATACAAGGACCGAAGCATGGCTGAGAACCGATCCGCAGATTCCCAAAAGTATCTGGTGGTATTCCGATTGCTTCAATGTAGGATTCAGGGTGGTTTGCGAGTTCGACAAACTGACCGGCAATCTTTCGGCCTCAAAATGAATCCGGTCAGTTATGGTAATGCTTGCCTGAAGCTTTGTTAAAAAACCTTAAATTCTTATGAAACTTTGTTTTTTAAGATCGCTATATTTACATTTGATTACAATCTCTATCGTTGATAACCAGGTATTTTAGTTCTTATAAACCTAATCTGATCTAATATGAAGAAATCAAGTATCTCAAGACGTAATTTTCTTGGCAAGGCAGCAACTGTTGGTGTGGCAGGTGTTGTTGTTCCTACGATAATTACCAGCTGTGCCCGTGAAAAAACAAAAGTTGTTGATGTTCCCGTTTTTCTTGATCAGGCTCCCGACGGACCGGTTCTCAAGGCCGGAGTTATCGGTTGTGGTGGCCGCGGAACAGGAGCAGCGATCAATTTCCTGAGTGCCGGACCTAACCTTCAGGTTACCGCACTGGCTGATACCTTCCAGGACCGCGTTGATAACTGCCGTGCACGGATTCTCAAGGAGAAGAATCAGGAAGTTCCTGTTGAGAACTGCTTTGTTGGTTTCGATGCATACCAGAAAGTAATTGATTCGGGTGTCGATATCGTTATCCTTGCAACCCCTCCATTCTTCCGTCCGGAGCATCTGGCAGCTGCAGTTACAGCCAAGAAGCACATCTTCGCAGAAAAGCCTGTTGCAGTAGATCCTACAGGAGCAAGGTCGGTTATGGCAACAGCCAAAAAAGCAGAAGGTCTGGGTCTTAGCATTGTAACAGGAACCCAGCGCCGTCATCAGAGGGACTATGTCGCAAATTGGCAGCAGGTTCAGCAGGGACTGATCGGCGATCTTACAGGAGGTAATGTATGGTGGAACGGAGGCAAGCTGTGGCATCGCGAAAATGATCCGTCATGGAGTGAAATGGAATGGATGATACGCGACTGGGTTAACTGGACATGGCTTTCGGGCGATCATATTGTTGAGCAGCATGTTCATAACATTGACGTTGCAAACTGGTTCTTCGGGATGCACCCGGTAAAAGCTGTCGGAATGGGTTCGCGCCTGCGCCGAGTAACTGGCGACCAGTACGACAATTTCAGTATTGATTTTGTCTTTGAGAACGGAATGCATATTCATAGTATGTGCCGTCAGATAAACGGATGCGCCAACAATGTTTCCGAGCGTCTGCAGGGCTCGAAAGGTTCAACTAACTGCCAGAATTCCATACTCGATCTTGCCGGAGGCGAACTCTGGAAATATGAATATCCCCTTGATCCCGACGGCAAACCTACCAACAGGGTAAGCGTTGATCCTTACGTACAGGAGCACATCGACCTCATTACCGCTATACGTACCGGCAAAGTATTCAATGAGCTCGAAAACACTGCTGTCTCGACCATGATTGGTATCATGGGCCGTATCTCGGCTTATACCGGGAAGGAGACCACTTACGAAGAGATGATGAACTCCGACCTTAAACTCGGTCCGACAGTCTTTACATTCGGTCCCGTCGACATACCCAAAGCTGTTCCTGTTGCCGGCGATCCTTATGTCCCGTCGGCTTCGTAGGAGCTAACATCATTGAGCTGGCTGAAGGTTATAACCAGTTAAAGTCTTCTCTAATGAATAACTCCAGAAGAGATTTTATAAAAAAAGCAACGACAGGTGCTGCATTTCTGGCAGCACCTGCCATTTTAGGATCTGCCAGGGCGGCAGATGCCGTTACTCCGTTCAAGCTCAAATATGCCCCTGGTCTCGGCATGTTCAGCAGGCACGCCGGGCAGGATCCGGTCGATAATATTAAATTCTGTCACGACCAGGGATTCCGCGCCGTCTTTGATAACGGCCTGATGAAGCGAGAACCGGCTGTTCAGGAGAAAATAATGAACGAACTAGCTCGGTTGGGTATGGATTTCGGGCCCTTTGTTCTCAGGGCTGACTCGGGGAAGCAGGACTTCGTGCTCAATACGCAGGAGGTACGGGATATGCTTGTTGCCCAGATGAAGGAAGGAGTTGAAGTTTCGAAAAGGACAGGAGCGAAGCAGGCTCTGATTGTTCTCGGACGCTATGATATGAAGCTTCATATGGACTACCAGACCGCCAATGCAATCGACAACCTGAGATACTGCATGGAAGTAATGGAGCCTGCAGGAGTGACCGTTGTAATTGAACCCCTGAACCATCACACCAATCATCCGGGACTTTTCCTGAAAGGCATACCCCAGGCCTATGCTATATGCAGGGCGGTTAACTCCTTATACTGCAAGATCATTGACGACCTTTACCATCAGCAGGTGAGCGAGGGTAACCTGATCCCCAATCTCGAAATGGCATGGAGTGAAATAGCAGCCATACATCTGGGAGATAATCCGGGAAGAAATGAACCAACGACAGGAGAAATAAATTATAAGAACATTTTCAGGTATCTGTACCATAAGAAATATGACGGAACGCTGTGCATGGAACACGGAATAAGCCAGAGAGGAACCATCGAGGGTGAGGCACGGGTTATCCAGGCATACCGCGAATGTGATTCCTTTGATGTTGAGTTCTGAGCGCCACTAAGGGGCGCCGGATTTTTATATTCCATCATGTTCCACCATTTTCCCGTCTGAGGTGAGGGTGATCAACTAATACCTTAAAACAGATTAATGAAAATAGTACTATTAAATCTTTTGTTTGCAGCAGCCATTGCCGGTTTTTCACAATCCCGTACGGCAGGACAATATCTTTCAATACCTGTCATAGATCTGAACAGCGAGATATCCCGACAGGTTGTTGTCGACAGAGAGGAGGGTCAGTATCTTGGTCATCCGACAACGGTTCTGCTCGAGGATGGTAAAACGATACTGACAGTTTATCCCAAGGGACATGGAAAGGGAGAGATAGTTTACAAGAGAAGCACCGACGGTGGTCTTACCTGGAGCGAAAGACTGAAAACTCCTGAGAGCTGGAAGACCTCTCTTGAGGTGCCCACGATCTTCCGCACGACAGATCCGCAGGGCAGGAGACTGCTGATCATGTTTTCGGGCCTGTATCCCGCGAGGCTTGCACATTCGTACGACGACGGCGGGACGTGGAGCGAGTTAATGCCTGCAGGCGGCTGGGGAGGTATTGTGGTTATGTCGTCGCTGATTGAACTGAAGACCGGAAAGGGGCATTACATGGCTCTTTTTCATGACGATATGAGATACTTTACAGGCAATGGCCAGGAAAGCTTCAGGGAGGACAGAAAGACAAACGATCAGATCCTCTTTACCCTTTACAAAACATTTTCATACGACGGCGGACTTACCTGGAGCAGCCCTGAAATCATTCTGAGCAGAAGGGACATGAACCTCTGCGAACCGGGAATCATAAGGTCGCCCGACGGCAAAACACTTGCCGTTCTTCTGCGCGAAAATTCAAGAAGGACCAATTCGCAGATCATTTTCTCAGGGGATGAAGGAAAAACCTGGACAGATCCCAGACCCCTGCCCAACGAACTTAACGGCGACAGGCACGTCCTTAAATATACTCCCGACGGACGCCTTCTTGTAGTTTTCAGAGACAGGAGCCCTTCAGGTGCAAGACCCAGCCTTAACGATATTGCAAAGGAAAGAAATGAGGTGAACTACAGCGTTGTAGCATCTGAGACGGGTCAGGGAAGTCCGACTGAAGGCGACTGGGTTGGATGGGTCGGGACCTGGAAGGATCTCGTTAAGGGACGGCCGGGGGAATACAGGATCAGGTTCAGGGACAACATCCATGAATGGGACTGCTGTTACCCTGGCGTGGAGCTTCTTCCTGACGGCACATTCGTGGTGACCACCTATGGTCATTGGGAAAAAGAAGCCGAGCCGTATATAATAAGTGTCAGGGTGAAAACTGAGGAACTTGATGCCAGATACAGAGAGATTGTAAAAAAATAGCCTGAGTCGTCTGCAGAAACATTTTTTTATTCAGAATGTACAAATTCATTCAGGGCAGAAGTTCAGGAGAAATCAAAAAGGAATTCTTATGAAAAAGATCTTGTTCCCTTTCTTAGCGTTAATGTTAGTTGCTGTAACAGCACTTATTTCCTGCAGTAAGCCGCAGCGTCTTTTCGTTGGTGGTTTCACCGGGAGCGACGGAGAGAAGGCGATGACTGTCTTCGACTTTAAAAGTAATGGCAGTTTGAAAATGGCGGCATCAGCCGATGTCGGACCAAATCCTTCATATTTCTGCATACGGAAGGGAAGCGACATGATCTATGTGATCAATGAGGTGATGGAATTCAGGGGTCAGCCGGGAGGAGGGTTGTCCACATTCCGTTACGATGACAGGAAGGTAACTTTCATGAAGTTAAACGAGATGGTGATACCCTACGGGGGGCCCTGTTATATATCGATGTCGGCTGACAGGGGACATCTTCTTATTGCCAACTATCCGAAAGGATCAGTGGTTGTTGTAAAGCTGGATGAAGAGGGAATTCCGGAAGCCATAACCGATACCATTCTGTATGTCAGGGATGATCCCGGACGTTCTCACGCTCACATGATACTAAACGATCCGGCAGGAAAATACGTTTATGTTACAGACCTCGGTCTCGACAGGATCGTCATTTATGATTTCGATCCTGTTGAGGGGAAACTGCACCGGATTGAAAACGGGATCACTGCTCTTCCGGAAGGCTCGGGTCCCCGTCATTTTGTCTTTAATTCTGACGGATCGAGGCTTTACGTCATAAACGAGCTGGGTTCAACAGTTGCTGTCTTCGCGGCCGGAGAAGCCGGCGGGCTCAGACTTCTTCAGATAATCGGCACAAGGAAGGGTGATGATAATAAAAGTAATTATTGCGCCGATATCCATCTCAGCAGAGACGGAAAATTCCTTTACGGATCAAACAGGGGAGATAACAATATCGTTACCTACCGTATCGGCGGGGAAGGATTGCTCGAACCTGCCGGCCACTCAACATGCGGGGGTGACTGGCCCAGGAATTTTATAATCGATCCCTCCGGGAAGTTCCTGATCGCCGGTAACCAGAAATCGGATAATATCTCTGTGTTCAGGATAAACGCTGAAACCGGATTGCCATCCGTGGCTATCGACACTGCCGTCGTAAGGATGCCGGCATGTCTTAAATTCCATTAACAGAACCCCTGACAGTATTTACATTCCGGTACATTCAGCGCCTGCCGGAGCAACTCCGTATTTTGTTTTGTAAAATATTCTTTGTAACATTATTACCAGATAATCAAATCTGATAATGGATCGTAATTCGTTAATTAATAACCTATTGAGTCAGCCTGACAAGCAGTGGGACGTTATTGTTGCAGGAGGCGGGGCAACAGGCCTGGGAGTGGCTCTTGATGCTGTTACAAGAGGATTTTCGACCCTTCTTCTCGAACAGTCGGATTTTTCGAAGGGGACATCGTCGAGAAGTACGAAACTTGTCCATGGAGGGGTCCGTTACCTTGCGCAGGGTGATATTCTTCTCGTGAAGGAGGCTCTGCACGAGAGGGGGCTGTTTCTCAGGAATGCACCGCATCTCACAGCAAACCAGCAGTTTATAATTCCCGTTTATACTATCTGGGATGTAATTCTTTATACTGTTGGGCTGAAGTTTTATGATCTTCTTGCAGGGAGGCTTAGCATGGGGCGCTCTTACTACATTACAAAAGGTAAGGCGCTGTACCGTCTTCCGCTTCTTAAGCCCAAAGGCCTGAAGGGAGGGATTGTTTATCACGACGGACAGTTTGACGATTCGAGGATGGCTGTTGCACTTGCCTCTGCATGTGTTGAAAAAGGAGGCACCGTGCTTAATTACATGAGGCTGACAGGTTTTCTTAAAGATGAAAAAGGAAAAATAACAGGAGTCAGGGCTAAGGAAACACTTTCAGGGAAGGAATATTCAATTAAGGCAGGTCTGGTCATAAATGCCACGGGTGTTTTCGCAGATGAGCTGCACAGGATGGATGACCCTGAATCGCAGCCTGGAATAAAGCCCAGCCAGGGGGTTCATGTGGTTCTCGACGCAGAATTCCTTCAGAGCAGTTCAGCCATAATGATCCCTAAAACCGACGATGGTCGTGTTCTGTTTGCAATACCATGGTACGACAAAGTTGTTGTCGGAACGACCGATACTCCTTTGAACAGCATAAGCCTCGATCCGAAACCGCTGGAGGAGGAGATAGATTTTATCCTGAGGACGGCAGGAAACTATCTGACAAAACCACCCTTAAGGAAGGATGTCAGGTGCATTTTCGCAGGACTGCGGCCTCTTGCGGCTGATCCGCGGAATCCCGAAGCCACCAGGGAAGTTTCACGGCGGCATAAGATAACCCTTTCGTCTTCAGGACTTCTCTCTATCATCGGAGGCAAATGGACATCATACAGAAGGATGGCCAAGGATACCCTCGACAGGGCAATTAGGGAGGGGATCCTCGAAAAAAGGAAATGTGTAACCGATAATTTCAGCTTTTACCGTGATCCGGGAAAGCTAAGCATTGAAAGGTTAAAGGTATACGGGCCACGGGCAAATGAAATAGAAGAGATGATTGCCGAAAAACCTTTCCTGGGTGAAGTTATCGACAGCAGGCTTCCTTATACAAGAGCTGAGATAATATGGATATGCCGCAACGAAATGCCGGTTTCGCTCGAGGACATTCTTGCGCGACGCACCCGGGCTCTTTTCCTCGATGTCAGGGCCAGTCTCGACATTGCTCCTGTCGTAGCAGGCATAATGGCCGATGAATTCGGCCATCCGGAATCATGGAAAAAGGATGAAACAGAGAAATACAGAACACTCGCGGCAGATTGTCTGTAATTATTAATCAAACAATATAAGAACATGAATGAATATATTCTTGCATTCGATCAGGGTACAACAAGTTCCCGTGCAATTGTTTTTGATCATTCGGGTTTGCCTGTAGCATCGGCTCAGAAGGAATTCACCCAGATATATCCGCAGCCAGGATGGGTCGAGCACGATCCTGAAGAGATCTGGTCATCTCAGGCAGGCGTTGCGGGTGAAGTTCTGGCAAGGGCCGGATTGAAAAGCTCCGATATAGCGGCTATCGGGATCACAAATCAGCGCGAAACCACAGTTGTATGGGACAGAGCAACGGGTAAACCAGTTTATAATGCCATAGTCTGGCAGGACAGGAGAACCGCAGAATTCTGTGACAAGCTTAAATCACTGGGAACAGACCGCACGATCCTCGGAAAGACAGGTCTTATCGTTGACGCTTATTTTTCGGCCACAAAGGTAAGATGGATACTCGAGAACGTTAAAGGCGCAAGAGCTCTGGCGGAAAAGGGACTACTGGCCTTCGGAACGGTAGACACCTGGCTTATCTGGAATCTTACCAGGGGTAAGCTTCATATTACAGACGTTTCAAATGCCTCAAGGACGATGCTGTTTAATATTCACACTCTTGAGTGGGACAGCGAGCTTCTTGAGATTTTCGGAATTCCTGAGAGCATGCTTCCGGAAGTAAGGTCATCGAGTGATATATACGGAACCACAGAAGGTCAGTTTGCAACAGAAATCCCTGTTGCAGGTATTGCCGGCGACCAGCAGGCGGCTTTGTTCGGACAGATGTGCAATGAACCGGGCATGGTTAAGAATACCTACGGGACAGGTTGCTTTATGATGATGAACATTGGTAACAAACCGATAGGATCGAACAGCAGGCTTCTTACAACCGTGGGCTGGAGGATAGGAAATGAGACTACCTATGCCCTTGAAGGGAGTATTTTTATAGCAGGAGCAGTAGTTCAGTGGCTTCGCGACAGCCTGGGAATTATAGCTAAGTCTTCGGATGTTGAAAAACTCGCCACCTCTGTTACCGACAGCGGGGGAGTATACTTCGTCCCGGCTTTTGCCGGTCTTGGAGCGCCGCACTGGAATCAGCACGCAAGGGGTACAATTGTGGGCGTCACCCGCGGATCGACATCAGCTCACATAGCAAGGGCCGCGCTCGACAGCATAGCCTATCAGACTCTCGAAGTACTGGAAGCCATGGAGAAGGATTCCGGCATACAGATAAGAGAGCTCAGGGTCGACGGAGGGGCAACTGTAAACAATTCCCTGATGCAGTTTCAGTCGGATCTTCTTCAGGCGAGCGTTATCAGGCCAAAGATCACCGAAACTACTGCTCTGGGTGCAGCATATCTGGCCGGACTGGCTGTCAGGTACTGGGGCAGCATGGAAGAGATAAGGAAGCAGTGGCAGATTGACAGGACTTTTGTACCTCTGATGCCGGCGGAAGAAACCGGCGCACTTGTCAAAGGATGGCACAGGGCAGTTAAGGCAGCTGTTGTATGGGCGGAATGAAGACGCAGGAGGGAAGACGCAGGGAAGAAGAAAAATGGAATGGGAGAGTAGGGGAAGGGGAGAAGGGGAGAAAGAAGGACGCAGGACGCAAGACGCAGGACGCAAGGAAGAAGCAGAAAACCAGATAAATCACCCAGCATCCAGCACCAAGCAACCAGTAACCAGTAACCAGCAACCAGCAACCAGCAACCAGCACCCAGCACCCAGCAACAATCAACATTCAACCAATTACCAAAAACTAATCAATATGAACCCTTTTTTCGCAGAATTTTTCGGAACGGCAATAATTCTTGTTTTCGGATGCGGCGTTGTCGCAAACGTACTTTTAAGCAAGACAAAAGGAAATAACAGCGGCTGGATAGTTATATGTTTCGGATGGGCCATCGGGGTTTTCACAGGGGTTCTGATCTCAGCCCCAGTAAGCGGGGCTCATCTGAATCCTGCAGTTACCCTGGCCCTGGCAATAGCTCATAAATTCTCATGGACCCAGGTTCCGGTCTATATCATTGCCCAGGTCCTGGGTGCCATGTTCGGTGCAGGGCTTGTCTGGATGGCATACAAGAAGCATTTTGACGCCACCGATGATGCTGAACTTAAGCTTGCAGTTTTCAGTACAATACCCAATATAAGGAGTTACTGGTATAATGTCGTTACAGAGATAGTAGGCACTTACGTTCTTGCCCTGGCTGTTCTTTACATGGCCGAGCCCGAGGTTGGCCTGGGAGCATTGAATGCCCTTCCGGTAGCCCTTGTTGTTCTTGGTATCGGGCTGTCGCTCGGAGGGCCAACGGGATATGCTATCAATCCTGCAAGGGACCTTGGCCCCAGGATAATGCATTTCTTCCTTCCCATCCACGGCAAGAGGGACAGCGACTGGAAATATTCATGGGTCCCGATCCTTGGTCCGGCTCTTGGTGCTTCAATTGCAGCAATAATGTTCCTTATTTTCCAACGATAGCGAACAAAAGAAAGATCCTTATTGTTATAGTATGGTTAACCTCTAATACTATAAACAATGAGAAAACTATTGCTTACTGTAGTTGCTACTGCGGTATCGGTATTATTCCTTAATGGACAGGATCTTATGTTCCTGAAAGGTGAAAAGGTTCTTAATCTGGGTCTTGGCCTGGGTAACACTTTGTATTCCGGCTCATATTACAAGAGTCAGGTTCCGCCGGTATCCGCCTCTCTTGAGATTGGCGTTGTTGACAATGTAATTGAAAAGGGAGTTGTAGGGGTCGGTCCTTACCTGGGGTATTCATCATTTAAATATGAGTACTCTGACTGGGGATGGAAATACAGCAACATCATAATCGGGGCAAGGGGAAGTTTCCATTACCCTCTTGTGGATAAGCTGGATACTTATACCGGT
The DNA here is from genome assembly GCA_040772125.1 of Bacteroidales bacterium. Classification (GTDB taxonomy): domain Bacteria; phylum Bacteroidota; class Bacteroidia; order Bacteroidales; family VadinHA17; genus LD21. The sequence goes on along the minus strand of JAXGYS010000005.1, from coordinate 190,420 downwards.
CTTCTGCTGGGATATAATATTGCCTCATCAAAGGAATTCGGTAATTCAGTGCCGGGATGGGACTATTCCTACTCAGCGGGAGGCTTGACATGGTCGTGGTACATTGGCGGCAGATATTACTTTAAGGAGAATCTTGCGGCGATGCTCGAGCTTGGTTACGGGATTGCCTATCTGAATCTGGGTATAGCTCTTAAAATTTAATGTAAGGCTTAAGCCATTTCAATTCAATAAATCAGTTGTTTATAAAAATCAGTTTGTCAATCCGGCAAACTGTTTTTATTTTTAGGCAGATTCAGAATCCTTAAATTTACAGGATACATTTTAAACAGGTCTCTGAAATGAAGAAAACCATCGCCGCGATCATAATCCTGTTTCTGCCTCTGACGCATCTGACTGGCCAGAAACCGTCCTTCAGCAAAGGGGATAAGGCTTTCAACCTGGGGATAGGTGTAGGATCGAACCTTTTCAGTGGGACCTACTACATTCCCATGCTTCCTCCGTTTTCGGCATCTATTGAGACAGGCATAAAGGATCATATTCTCGAAAAGGGAGTACTGGCCGCGGGCGTGTTTGGAGCCTTTTCCTCATATAAATTCAGATATTCAAACAACGGATGGAAGACTTCTGAGGTAATAATCGGAGCCAGGGGCAGTTTTCATTATCCCTTTGTTGACAAACTCGATACCTACACTGGTCTAATGGCAGGTTATGGCATCATCACCAATGAATTTTTCGGAACTTACACAGAGGATGACTATACGGGATCGCCAGATGGTTTCAGATGGGCCTGGTTTGCCGGGGCGAGGTATTATTTTCTGGAAACGGTTGCAGCCTTTGCAGAGATAGGATATGGGGTGTCATATCTTAATGCAGGCATCGCTTTCAGGTTCTGATCACTTTATTCTGTTAATTCTGAGGGAGGGCGGTTCATAAAATAAAGAAAGCCAGCACCCGTTTTATCAGCATTAATCAATTATGTTAGTCAAAATAATTCCCAGAGCAGGAAAGTGTGATAGGTGCTGGCCGGAATCAAAGTTAGGCTTATCGGTCTGCCTGTGTTTCACAAGCAATTAACAATTTTATAAAGTTATTAACAATTGCATGTTAAAAAGAACAGGCTGGATTGTGGAGTGAGCTGGAGTTTGGAGTGCCTGGAGATCCTTGAGTTAACTCTAAGTAATACACACTCTGGCTCACTCCAGGTACTACACACATTAGCTCACTCTAAGTACAAAAAAAAATGCCTTATATCCTGTTTTTCAGGATTAAGGCATTCCGGAAATTTAACAGTTCTATCCTTTACTGCCAGTCGCAGACAAAACTCATTATCTCCTGCTTCTGGCTTTCGGTCTTCTTCTGCTGGTCCAGGATCCTTTGCTTGTGTTCCTGCAGTCTCCTTGCGTTTTCTTCCAGCTGCTTCGCGAGGCTTATCTTGTAAGCGCTCTCATTCACCACCTTACCTGAAAAAATTGTCTCCATATCTTTCTATTTTACTGTACAGTCACAGACATTCCTTTTTGTACACATATTTTAAACGTAATCCGGGCGCTTTTGTTATGGAAAACTCAACATATTTTTCACCCATAACCTGAAACCTTCCCGTAAAAAAGCCAGCACTCTGTTGGTTAAGTTGTTAATCAGTATTTATTGTGCTAATTCCAGAATAGGAAAGGCGAAGAGTGCTGGCCGGACCCAAAGTTAGATCAAGCAGGATCAATTTCCTTTTTTAATAAATAACAATGGAGTGTAAGTTATCAACAATTGTTGCACTTTTTATTGAACAAATGCATATCCAGACTTGCGCCGCCTGAAATAAAAGTTGGCAAAGACCTGGTTCAACAATCAAGTGATCAATAATTTAGTGTCACAAAGTTCCTGGTACGGATCATCCTTCGTAAAGGATATCTCCCTCCATGCTCTTTTCAAGTGATCTGGCCTGAAGCAGGAATTCCTCTGTGCTCATATCCCTGTAGTAGATCATACCATGAGTGGCACGGATCTTCGGACTTTCGTTGTCGTAGAAGAAGTCTTTTCCCAGGATGAGCTGTATTTTCCTGAATTGTTCAACCCATACCTTCTGCGACAGGTCGCTGAAGGGACCGTCGAATTCATAGCTCGGGAAGGAAGCATTTACCTGGCTTATATAGCAGTTCTTGAACGACCAGTTGAGTACGGCCATTGAATTGAGTGAAACGGGAGTAAAGACATTTGCCTCCGAGGGATGGAACTTGAACCAGACGTTCCTGTAGCCAATAACCCTGAGATTCGAAAGATCCTTTTCCTTTTTCCACTGGCGGAGGGCTTCAGCTATTGCCTGAAGGACCTTGTAATGCGTGTCGGGGCCGGAGCCTTCGGGATCGAAGGCAAGGCTTATCACAGTGGGCTGGATCTTCCTGAGCATCTTCAGTATGGGCATCACATCCCTGCTTTTCTCGGGCTGGGGAGTAAAGATATCTCCTGTGTAAAATCCCAGTCTGAGGTGCTCAATATCCTCTACCTTAACACCGTAATGAGCCCATACAAGCTCCTCTTCATATTCCCTCAGCATTCCCTTAAGCTTCTGAATGTCGGGCGGATTTTTTTCGCCGCTGTAGCTCGTTCTGAGCAATTCTATATTCTTTTCAAGCCTGGCAATGAGTTCTTCTTCTGACTTCAGTTTGTATTGCTGAACCACCATCCTTGTCATCCTGTGGCATATGCCCCTCAGCTTCCCTTCTTCGTCATTTGCCGCTATTTTATTAAGGTAATGGCTCACGTCCTTGTCGAATTTGTATTTGTATCCCTTTTCGAAGAAATCAGGGTATCTGAGCATTTCGACCTTCCCGATCCTTATCAGGTTAAGCGTCGCTTCGAGAAGATGTCGCAGCAGGTCATTTGTCACTGCCGTGAAGCCTGAGGTAAGCACTGCAAAATGAAACTTGTTCGAGCTGACCCTGAGCTGGGGGATAATGCAGGGGAATATTCCTAGCATGATATCGTCGTGATGCGGTCCGGTATGAAGGAAGGTCTGTTTTTCCTCTTTTCTGAGCCCCACCGAGATCTTCTTCCTTGTTGATTCAATAACCTCTTTCACACTGTCGAGACTCAGTCCGGGGATCATTGAACAGTACCTGTCGTCCTTCAGGTCGCTCAGTTCGAGCTTGTGGGCATATTTGTTAATTTTTTCACAAAGGTCAAAGACGGCTTTTTCGGTTTTTTCAAAGGTCCATTTCCCCTGCCTGTAGTATCTGTCGATCGAATCCCCGAGCTGAACGGCAGCTCCCTCTGTAAGGTAGAACCTTGCGTTTTTGAGCCTTCTCAGAACAGTGGCAGGGTAGAGGTTATCGGGTTCGCTTTCGAGAGCGTTTTTCACAACGTAGGCCTTTGCCTCTCCTGCGGCAAACAATATGGCCACAGCATTCGGATTATATGTTATAGTACCCAGCCCGACAGTGATCACCAGCCTGTTCCTCGACACCTCTATCCCTCCCAGATCACCTGCCGAAGCAGCCTGGGTCTCAAAATTTGTTGCGGTAAGCCTTGTAGTGGAGTTATGATCGCTGCCTCTTGTATTGAAAGCAATGTGGCCGTCAGGACCTATTCCCCCGAGGAAAAAGCCTATTCCACCGAGTTCCCTTACCCTGTTCTCATATCCGGTGCACCAGTTATCTATCATGAATAGTGATGTCTGCTGAAGCTTTTCCAGTCTCGAGGAAGCCTCCCGGTTACGGAGTGTCAGATCTATCCTGTTGTCGGGAAAGACCTCGGTATATGATAGTCCTTCGGCAAGTTTTATTTTATCGGAGTTGATAAGAAGAGCTCTTTCCGGATCGAGCCCGAAACCTTTGATGTAATAATTCATCACATAGTCGTAAAAACTGTTGTGCTGTTTCGGATTTATAGGATAAAACTCGTCTATCTGGACAAAATGCAGTCCTTTCAGGGAAGGTTTGCGGCTTAGCTTCATACCGTTCTCATCAATCAGTTTTCTGATTGGGGCTTTTTTCCAGTCGGTCAGTATCCTGTTTGTCCACTTTATGAAATATTCGGGAGTTTTACCGGTAGGCAGGCTTATGACACCTTCGGGATTTTCAGCCACCCATTCGAGGAACCTGAGGGAAGTGAGCAAACCGAGATTCGGAAAGTTCTGAACAACGATATAAGGAGTGGCTGTAGTTATCTCCTTTCTTCCGGAACGTTTCAGGAAGGCAAGTTCCACGCTGGTTAATCCTGCAGGTTTCATAAGGAATAGTTTTAAAATAATTCCATAAAGTTATAAAGATATATCATGAATGGTCAGGAAAGATGTTATAAAAAACAATTTGCCATCATTGTATCTATCAGTGATTTATTACCGCCTACTAAAGGATCGTACGGAATTCCGGCAATGAAACGCTAAGAAAAAAATGGGTATTTAATATTACTTTTTTTCAAATTGTGATGCCTTATTTTGCTGTTGGTTAATTTAATGCACAGTTATGGCAAAAATATTACGCAATGAAGACTGGCTCGCGTTCTTTACGGGACTGGCCATTATTGCTGCCGCTTGGGCAGGCATCTGGTTCCCCTCGGCAAAATTCGGATGGGCCGATTCGTCATCTCTCGCAGGAGTTTTCACGGGTGGAGGCAATCTGGCAGGCATAGCCGGAATGCTGTTGATAATAGTACTGACCGGAGTCCTGACTTTTTTTCTCAGGAAGAAGAAGATATCGGGATTGCTGCTTACACTGCTGGTCATATTTTCACTGAGCCTGCTTAGCCAGATAATTGCAGGTTTCAAGCCTGTAAAGTACTACGGTTTTGAATATGTTATTTTTGCGCTGCTTCTCGGCATTCTTATAAGGGCTGTCTTCGGTTATCCGAAGTGGATGGAGGAGAGCCTGCACACAGAGTTTTTCATAAAGACCGGCCTGGTCGTACTTGGAGCCGGTGTTATTTTCGGCGACATTATGAAAGCAGGGTCACTTGGTCTTATTCAGGCCCTGATCGTTGTATTGGCAGTTTGGTTCTTTGCTTTCTGGATCGCCAGGAAACTTAAGATCGACGATGAAATGGCCGTGATGCTTTCGAGCGCTGTGTCGATCTGCGGCGTTTCTGCTGCAATTGCAACGGCAGGAGCCATTAAGGGCGACGGAAAAAAATTGTCATACGTCGTAAGTCTTGTTCTCATTGTTGCCCTTCCCATGCTTGTCATCCTCCCCATAGCTGCCAGGTTCCTCGGACTGAACCCGGCCCAGGCCGGAGCATGGATCGGCGGAACGATCGATACATCCGGAGCCGTTGTTGCCTCAGGTACTATTCTCGGAGATGAGGCTTTGAAGTTCAGTACTATAGTCAAGTTTTCACAGAATGTCCTCATCGGTTTCGCGGCAGTAGCTATTTCAATCTTCTGGGTTTTCAGGAAGAAGAATGGGACCAGTAAAGGGGAGCGTGAAAAAGTGAACTTCAGGATAATCTGGGACCGCTTCCCGAAATTCGTCCTTGGATTTATTGCTGCGTCAATAATCTATTCATTCATTGTTCCTTCTGAAAATGTGGCAGCGACAAAGGATTACCTCAAAACTGTCCAGACGTCCTTTTTCGGATTTGCCTTTGTGGGAATAGGACTTGAGACCGATCTAAGGGCTCTTGTTAAAACGGGTGACGGACGTCCTGCCTGGGCTTTCATTATCGCCCAGTTATTTAACATAATCTTTACCCTGGGTATTGCTTATCTGCTTTTCAGATAACAAAAATGGCCGACATTTTTTGATCCATTCGTCACCGCATTGACTCATCCTGTGGAAAAAGCAGAATAATTTCCCCTTATCAGACCTGAATATTCTCCCTTATTTTGTAAATTTGGGATCGGTCTGTTTGTATCACCAAATAAGAATGGAAATGAAAAAGCTGTCGGCTTGCTTCACGGTTTTAATTCTCCTTTTCATTATAATGGTTTCCTCATCGTGCAGTGATGAGTTTCTGACAAAGGAACCGCCTGGTACAGCTGCCGGATCAGTTATCTCCTCGCCCGACGGTGTTGAGGCAGTACTTATCGGAACCTATTCGGCCCTGCGGGGAAGAAGCATGTTTGGCGGTGCCCTCTGCACCGACTGGATGTACGGCAGCATAACCTCCGACGATGCGGCTATAGGTGCATATTCTACGTATCCGCATTTTGAGAGATATGAAGGGACCCCTTCCCATCCTTATGTTACCCAGCGCTGGCAGGATTGTTATAACGGGATCGCAAGGGCGAACAGCACCCTGGATGTACTTGGAGAGAACCAGGAGGGGAAAAACCCTATCCCTGCGCAGAGAGCCCTGCAGATTGAGGCAGAAGCTAAATTTCTGAGAGCCTGGTTCCACTTCCAGGCAAACAAGGTATTTGAGAATATTCCCTATGTTAAAACAGAGAAGGAGCTCTTTCCCCTGTCGCCTGAAGAAGTTGCGAATGACAACCCGGCCTGGGATCAGATCGAGAACGATCTGCAGTTTGCCATCACTAACCTTCAGGAGGCTCCTCCCCCTAATGAACCTGGCCGGCTGCATAAATATGCCGCGATGGCTGTGAAAGCTCATGTGCACATGTACCAGAATGAACTCAGTCAGGCAAAGCCTCTTCTTGATGACATTCTGAACAGCGGCCGTTATGAACTGGTGCCGGAATTCTTCCATAATTACGACATGACTCATGAAAACAACAGCGAGTCGGTATTTGAAATTCAGGCAGCAACAACACCAACGGCCCAATCATCCGTTTATCCTGCCGGAGCCGCCTTCTTCCAGAAAGGACCTGCAAGCTGCGGCGGCTGGGGTTTCTTTCAGCCCACCCAGTGTCTTTTTGAAGCATATCAGGTAACCGACGACGGTCTTCCGGTTCTCAACATTGAAGACAGGGAACCTCTGGCCCACGATCAGGGATTGTCCAGCTCAACCGAATTCATTCCCACCGATCACCTTATGGATCCCAGGGTAGACTGGACAATCGCACGCAGGGGGATCGACTACATGGGCTGGGGAATAAACCCGGGCAACGACTGGATAAGGGAACAGTTTAACGGAGGCCCTTATATGACAAAAAAATATATGCATTTCAAATCGGAACAGGTACTGAACAATAATGGCTCGGGTTTTTATAACGGAAAGAACTACAGGATGTACCGCCTTGCAAATATTATTCTGTGGAGGGCGGAGATTGCCGTTGAGGACGGGGATCTTGAGATGGCACGTTCACTGGTTAACATGATAAGGATCAGGGCTAAAAACAGCACTCCCGTTATGGGGCTCTGTACAACTTATGAGAATCCTGGGAAGGACCCCGTCGTTGACTGGACAAAGCCGGCAGCAAATTACAAAATTGAACCCTATCCGGAAGGTCACCCTGCTTTTGCAGAAAAGGAAGAAGCAAGAAAGGCGGTCAGGATGGAGATACGTCTCGAATTTGCCACCGAGGGTCACAGGTTCTTTGATCTCCGCCGCTGGGGGATCGACGATGAGGTTCTGAATGACTTTATTAAAAGGGATGCTGCTTTCAGAAGGTTTATGACGGGCACTGTATATGATCCGGAGAAAAATGATTACTGGCCCCTGCCGCGTCAGGTCATTGAAGAGCAGAAAGGCGTTATGAAGCAGGATCCGGCATTTGTGAATGTGCTTTACTGATAATGGGAAAGCTTTGGATAAAGACATTTCTGGTAACGGCAGCGCTTACGCTGCTTGCCTTTCCGGGATGCGAAAAGGCTGAACCTGTTGTTGTACCTGAGATAGTCCTTCCGACGTCCACAACCTATGATATAGAATATGTTACCCCCAGATCGGCTTTCTGCAGCGGTGCAGTAAGCTCAAGGGGAAATTCCGTCCTTCTGGAAAAGGGCATATGCTGTGACGATGAACCCATGCCCGACACACTGGATATCCGGATAGCGGCATATCCTTACAGTGTCGAGACTTATCTTACAGGCTATACAGTTCTGATTAAGGACCTTGTTCCAAACACCACTTACTATGCCAGGTCGTATGTTATAAGCAGGGATGGAACTGTTTACGGGAACGAGCTGTCGTTCACGACACCTGCCGACTTGTCGGGGGTAGAAGGGACCCTGACCGACATTGATGGCAACACCTACAGGACAATCAGCATCGGCACGCAGGTATGGACCGCGGAGAACCTTAAGACGACAAAGTTCAACGACGGAACGGAAATAGAAGAGCTTACTGACGGCAACCTGTGGTATTTCCGATGCACTCCGGCCTATTGCTGGTACGACAATGATGAGGAGAAATACAGGGACCTGTACGGGGCTCTCTATAACTTCTATGTCGGACAGACCGGCAAGGTTTGTCCCGAGGGCTGGCATGTCCCCACCGATGATGACTGGACTCTCCTTGAATCCTATCTGGGAGGGGGCGATGTTGCAGGCATAAAGCTGAAGGAAGCCGGTTTTGAGCACTGGAACGGACCTTATGAAAACAGTTTCCATGCTGCAACCAATGAGAGCGGCTTTACAGGATTACCGGGAGGATGCCGAACCCCTGACGGAGCATTTGCAAAAGTGGGAACAGACAATTTCTTCTGGAGTTCAACAGGTAACGGGACGGGCGCCTGGTACAGGGTCCAGAGCCTTTACGGGGATTTCAATTTCAGGGGCTGCCTTTCGATAGGCTATGGTGGTTCGCTTCGATGCGTAAAGGATCAGTGAAAACCGTCAGGTCATAACCCGCATTACTTTCAGACTATAATTAAATATAACCTCAGATGATCGGTAATTACAGGATAATAACCCTGTGCGGGAGCACAAGGTTCAGAGATGAGTTTACCGCTGCCCAGAAACGCCTCACCCTGGAAGGCAACATAGTAATAAGCGTCGGTCTTTTCGGTCATTCAGGCGACAGTGAGGTCTGGGACGAGGGGACAAAGGAGATGCTCGACGATATGCATCTTCGCAAGATCGATCTGGCTGATGAGATTTTCGTTGTCAATCCGGGCGGATATATCGGTTCCTCAACAAGAAAGGAAATAGAATATGCGTCCGGAACGAACAAGAAGGTAAGTTATCTTGAAGATCCCGGGGAGGAGAATCATCCTTTGTGAAACAGAAATTGAGCCGGCAGGGGGCGTTTCGGGCCAGGACCTGAGGTTTCGTTTTTTCCGGATTTTATACTTCCTGAAAAATTTTCTGCTAAAAAGGGTTCCCCTATAAAAAGGTGCCCATTCAACAGAAACATATGCCTTGCATACTGCTGATGCCCTCATTTTGTCAGTTTCTTACAATAAGATGGCAGCTGTCTTCGTTAAACATCAGTCTGTTGTTAGTCAGTAGTAAGCAAAAATCTGTGTTATGATCAGGCCGGTAAGAAGAATACTGAAAAGAATCTGTTCCACTATTATCCAGAAGCGTATCGAATCGGGTGAGGTTGTCTATTTTGAGAGTCCCCTCGAGGAACTTGCCTTTAAATATCTGCCGGGTAAAAACGGAGATCAGGGGAGATATTTCGCCAAGTACTATCGTCAGGAAGAGTTTGAGATAAACTCCGACTCAAGTTCTGTGGATCTGGCTGTTAATGAAGGATTCCTTATAACCAGACACAGGTACGAAATCTACCATCTGATCGAAGGTGTTCACTGGAACAGGGGAGTGAGAACTCCGTGGAACTGGAAGCAGGCAGGGACGTGAAAGACGCAGGACGCAAGACGCACTTTGTCCACCGTAGCTTTCTTCGACCGCCGAAGCGGAGCGAAGTGGGTAGCGAAGGTGGAGGACACAGGGAAGAAGTCGTATATTTTAGGATCCCCTCCTGGGAGGGGTTAGGGGTGGGTTAGAATGATGCAGCACGCAATTTTACGTCGCAGGGAGTACGAAGTGAGGAATTCTGATGGATTCCTTGTTACAGCTTTATCATATTACCGGGTCTGTCGCGGTCAAGGACAGTTATCAGGGGTTTGCCGTTCAAGTCAATTCCCTTTTCTGAAAATGTCTGTTCTATTGTCTCAAGGGCTTTAAAAGGGGTATTGTTGTTCCTGCTCAGGTGGGCGAGACAGATATGGCTTATTTTATCAGTGAAATTTTCTGCAAGGAATTCCGATGTCTGATGGTTTCCGAGATGGCCGTGGTCAGATGCTATCCTCGATTTCAGGAAGTAAGGGTATCCGCCGTTGCGGAGCATCTCCTCATCATAGTTTGATTCAATCACAATAAAATCCGATTTTCTGATATAGGCAGCCGACACCTCGCATATATGACCAAGGTCGGTGGCGATGGTTATCCTGCGGTCTCCACCGCATATGTGGAAACCTATTGTTTCTGGTGCATCATGGCATACGGGGAAGGCTTCAATCTCAAAACCAGCGAGATCAAAGCGGTTCAGAATGGGTATTTCGCGTATAAGGCCGCGGAGGGTATCATTTCCTTGCGACAGAATGCTTTCTTTTATTTTCTCTGTTGTGAATACTGGAAGGTTATTTTTTACGGCAAGGAGCCGGAGCCCCTTGATATGGTCGGTATGATTGTGCGACACCAGCACTCCCATTATGCTCTGCAGTGGAATATCCAGTTCCCTGAGGTACCTTCGTATCGCGGACGAGGAAATCCCTGCATCAATCAGAATGCCCTTCTGCCCGTTTCCAATATAGTAGCAGTTCCCGCTGCTTCCGCTGCTCAGGCTGCAAAAACTCAAACCCATAATAACACGGTTACGGGATCAAAGATATTGATAAGAATCTTTGAATCATCATCAGTTGATAATTTGAAGAGACAGTTATCTCCTCTTGCACACGAATGATAAAAGCAGCAGGGCAGTCGGGCCTCCATTCAAGGAAAATTGAATCTCATCACTTGAATTTCATTAGAATATTTTACCTGGCACGATAAAAAACTATTGAATGACAATAAATAATTTACCTGACACAATAACAAATTACATGACTGTTATTCCATTGTGAGGTCATCTCCCTGCCTGGAGTAGTTGTCATTCGGCCTTACGGCCTGTTGCCCTGAGGTAAGCCGACAGTTTCAGGTAATAGGTTGTGCAGGCATCGGTATGCTCGTCAAGGCTTTTCTGATGCTGTGTCTGAGCATCGAGAAGCCCGGAAAGAGGTATTGTTCCGGCATCGAAATAATCTTTGGTGATCTTAAGGTTTTCCGTTGCCGACTCGATCGATTTCCCTGCCAGTTCTGTCTGCAGGAATGCTTCCTGAAGATTGTTCCATTTTGACTCTATGTCCACCGCCATATTCTGCTGCATATCCAGCCTGTTATTTTCTGCCTTTATCTCCTCCAGCCTGCTTCGTCTTATCTCGTACGATCCGCCCCACCACGAGCTTATCGGTAATGACACGGTTGCGAAGATCATACCAAGGTCTTCATTATTCTCAAAAAGATTATGGTAGATATAGCCCGCTCCTGCAGCAACGGTAGGCATGTTTTTGCCGATTGCCAGCCTGTGCTGAAGGGATGCAGCTTCAACTCCTTTCCCGAGAAGAAGGTTTTCAGTCCTGGCTGCCACACCGTCGTCCGTGTTCATATAGTAGCCGATTGGAGGTTTCACTTCAGGGAATGAGGAGACATCCACGTCGAATCCTTCAGAGGAGGCTCCTGTAAGGTTGCAGAGGAGGAGCTTAAGGATCTTTATGTTGTTTTCCACTTTTATCCGGTTGCTTTCGTTATCCTGCTGTTCCAGTTCTATCCTGAGAAGGTCATTTCGTGTTGCCACACCGGCCTTCACTGCCGCGTCGACAGATTTATACAGCTCGGCAAGCTGGGCTGAGCCGGTTTCTATAGTTCTGAGTTTTTCCTTTAGAGACACTATCTGCCAGAAGTATTCCTCAGTCCGTGAACGTATTTCATTTTCAGTAAGAGCAGCTTTAAGTCCGCTTACTTCCTTACCCACATTTGCCAGCCTGTTTCCGTAATATATCTGTCCGCCAGTGAACAGAGGCTGGGTTGCTGATACCAGTCCGACCGATCCTTCGCGGATCATCTCGAAGGGAAGAACAAGGGGTATTCCGAGTGCAGCAGGGTTTATTCCAAGGGCGCCAAGCAGGGGAGCCAGCATCGAAAGGTCGATATTTTGTTTTATCAGGAATTCGTTTGATTTAAAGGTTGCACCTGTGGCAGATACAGAAGGAAAATATTTTGTGAAGAGTTCTTTCTTTGTCTGATCTGCTATCTGAGTGTCGATCCTGCTGTTTTTCAGTTCATAGCTGTTGCTCAGTGCCATGTCGATGCACTGTTGCAGCGAACAGACCTGTGCCGACGCAACAGCAGGAAGGAGCAGGAGGAGTAATATTAACTGGCGTTTCATTTTTTTGAATCATTGAGTTTCCAATAGAGAACCGGAAGTATGGTGATAGTCATCAGAAGGAGAAAGACACCTCCGGCGAAGATCACTATTCCGACGGGAGCCCAGAAGGAGCTTCCCGAAAGGATCATTGGTACCACACCGGTCGATGCGGCAGCGGAGGTAAGGAAGATAGGTATCATCCTTCGTTTTCCCGCGTCCCGGGCGGCCTCTTTTGCCGGCCATCCTTCAACAGTAAAGCGCTGTTCGGCATGCTGGAACATAAGGATCACGTTACGCACCGTGATTCCGAAGAGGCCAATGAGGCCGAGGACTGCTGTAAGACCCACGGTCAGGCCGGAGATCCAGAGGCCGAACACGGCTCCGAACATGAAAAGAAAAAGTGTGAAAAGAGAGATGAACGTGAGGCCAAACTTGCCGTATGTAAACAGAAGGAAGAAGAAGATAACAGCAAATGCGGCTATCACTGCATGGATAACCGGAGTCAGGTTCTCCTTGTTGAATTCAGGTTCGCCTCCTACCTGGTAATAAGTTCCTTTCGGGAGTGAGGGTACTATATCGTTCCGGATTAATTCCTGAAGGTATGAGAGAAGAGGAGCGGTAAATACATCCCTTTTTGAATCGGCCGACACAGTTATTGTCCGTATCCCGTTTCGGTGCACTATACTGTTCTCGCTCCAAGCGGGTGTGACTTCAGCTATCTGACGCAGGGGAACATTTACAGTAGGAATAAGAGTTGAGATGTAGGTGCCGGAGATATCCGAGAGAGATGATTTTTCTCCCTCCCTAATGGTATTGAGTACAACAGGTATTATATCATTGTTTTCAGTAATGGTTCCCATTGAAAACTCTCCTGTGGCGATCATTATGTTCGCGGCAGCAAGTGAGCGGGTCACACCGAGTTTTGATGAAGTCAGGGGGTCGAGGTTTATCTCCAGCACAGGAAGTTTTTCTCCCCAATCGGTACGGACATTGGTTAGTTCAGGCATGGCTCTCATCTTTTCAGACAAGATCTCAGCGCTTTTTTTCAGGTCTTCGGAATTATCTCCGTAGAAACGGAACTCAAAGGCATTTACATACTGAAAATCAATCTGTTTGAATTTTACATATGCGTTTTCAAAGTAGTGGGCATAATGGTCGGTGAATTCATCAAGCAATGCTTCGGTCTCACGGGGCGACCTTGTATTTACAATGAATTGTGCATAACTGTCGGATGGCATTTTTGGAGCATAGGAGATGTGGAAGCGGGGAGAGGACATCCCAACGAATTGTGTTACGGATACTATTCTCTCATCCTTCGATAGCATGAGTCTGAGCGAATCGGCTACCCTTGCCGTTAAGGCTATCGGGGTTCCATCGGGAAGGCTGATCTCGACCGCAAACTGGTCCCGCTCTGCTACGGGCATCATCCTGAACTTTATCTGTGGTATCAAAAGAATTGAAACCAGAATTGAAATCACACCAGCTGATATTGTAAGCCATGGATTGCGGAAATTCCACTCAAGGAGTCTTACGTAAACATCGTGCACTCTTTCGGTTATTCTTTTCTTTCCCTGTTCATCACCGCTTTCACGGGAAGGCTTGATAAGGGCTACTTCCAGAATTGGGATCAGGATTACAGCCAGCACAAGCGAGACCATCAGGTTTATCGTGAAGGTGTAAGGGAAAAAGTGAATGAATTCAGCGAACTGTCCCGTAAAGAGCAGCAATATGGGATAAAATATGAGGCAGATGCATGTTGTTGCGAGGAACATCGGCATGAAATACCTGTGAGCGCTGTCAAGGGCCGCATCCCCGGGTTTCATTCCGTTCCTGAGGTTAAAGACATATCCGTCGATAATAACTATGGAGTTATCGACCGTCATACCAAGGACAACAACAAGAGCCGCGAAGGTAACAGTGTTGAGTGGTATACCGAACAGGTACATCAGGCCGACCGAAATGAAAGTGTTGAGTGGTATTACGATCGCAGCAACCAGTGCCGTGCGGAGGGGGAAAAGCAGCATCATTACCACGATTACCACCAGAATAGCTATCAGCAGGTCACGGAGGAAGGATACTACCGATCCGTTTACTACTTCCGACTGGTCGGTTATTGAGTTTATAGTAACGTCATCAGGGAAGCGGGACATTTTATACTCTTCGATCACCCTGTTGACATCTTTTCCGAATTTCACAATATTGTAACCCTCACGCATCTCAACAGAAAGTACAAGGCATGGGTTCCCGTTAAAACTTATGTAGCTTTTATCAGGGGGATATTCCCTCTTCACCTCAGCAACATCTTTTACCCTTATCATGTTGCCTTCGGGATCGCTGTAAATAAGCTGATCTTCTATTTCCTTCACGCTGCCATAGGCAGGTTTGATGTGCACCGGAACATTCAGTCCTTCACTTTTTATGTTTCCCCCAGGGGCAAGTGACTGTGAAAAGAAGCCGGCTATTATCAGTTTGTCGCTTATGGCATATGAAGAGAGCTTGTATGGATCGGCATAGACCGTTATCTGTTCTTTCTGTTCGCCATAGAGCCGGACGTTTGCCACTGATTCAATGCGCCTTAGACCGTTGCTCAGGTCACCAGCGTATTCTTTCAGTTCCCTGTATGAGCGGTTTCCCGAGCCGAGAGCTATCAGTATCGCGGAAGTATCGCCGAAATCGTCCTGCGCAACTAGGGCCGCCACACCCTGGGGAAGCCGGGTCTTAAGGAGGGTAAGTCCATGTTTTATTTTAGACCATACCTCATCCTTGTTTCTTACAAAATCTTCAAGTTCCACCATGGCATAGCAGATTCCGTTCTGCGATGTGGTCGTCGTAAAGCTTCTTTTCACTTCAGGATATGAGAACAGGAATTCCTCGAGAGGATCTGCGAGTTGTTTCTCGACTTCTTCGGATGTGGCTCCCGGGTATACGCCGACAATTATCCCCTGGCGTATCGTATAACCTGGAAATTCCTGTTTGGGCATTACTATGAGGGCGATTATTCCCAGTATTACAAGCAGTCCCGAAATCAGGAACACAATAGGGGAGTGCTTCATCGACCAGTCAATGATGTCGTATTTCCGTTTCATCTCACAGAGATTTTGTCTCCTTCACTTATCTTGTGAAAGCCTTCGGTTACAATACGTTCTCCGGCAGTAAGTCCATCCTTCACTTCCACTCCGTTCCCTTTTAGATTGCCTGTGGCAATGAAGCGTCGGCTTGCAGTGCCATTCTCATCACACCATACGAATTTGCGGCCGTCAGCCGATGTCATTACAACCTCTATGGGGATCACAATAGCTGAACCTTCATTGCCCGCATTAAGGTCAACCCTGCATACCATTCCGGGCAGAAGCTCTCTTCGCGGATTGGGCAGGGTAATTGAGGCAGGGTAGGTGTGGGAGATCTGGTTTGCGATTATGTTCTTTTCGACTCTTCTTGCCTTGAACTGTCTTCCGTCAAGAGCCGAAACACTTATTACTGATTCGCAATCGGAAGGGATACGCGATATCTCGTTCTCCGGTACGGAAAAGCTGACTTTAACCGAGCTGATGTCCATTAAAGTGATTATCGTCTTTCCCGGTAAGGCATTCTCACCGGCTTCTGTCATACGTTTTCCCACGACACCGCTTATCGGAGCGTAGAGGGAGCAGTTTTCGAGGTTCCTCTGAGCAATGTCGTATGTTGACTGAGCCTGATTCAGTTTGGTTTCTATATCCACCATCTGAACATCAGGAAGGCTTCCCTTTTCGTATATTGATCTCAGGCGTTCATAACCGTCTTTTGCCTGTTTCAGTGACGACCCGGCAGCATTGAACACGCTTTGCGCCGATAATGTGTCGAGCTTCGCAACAAGCCGGCCCTTTTGAACCTTTTCACCTTCGGAAACAAATACCTTTTCTACTGTCCCCGGGACCGGAAAGCTGAGTGCAACCGACGAGATGTCCTCCACAACTCCGGCATAACTGAGAATGTTCATCTGATCAGATTCCGTTACAGTTTCTGTTTTTACAATTATTGGTGGATTCTCCGGAGGCTGACTGCTTTGTGAATTGCAGCCCGGAAGAGTCGTGAAGCAGAAGAAGATTATCGACGGCATCAGACCTGCCATTGTCAGACGTTTCATCATTACCTGTGTTTTTAAAATGTTATTATACAAAGTTCGGCACATAATAAGGCTTTTGAAAGTCTGAATCAACCCTATAATTGTTCATAAAGTCGGAAAAATACTTATATTTACAGTAGAAATTACCTGAAAATTATTCTTAACGTCGTATTTACTGTCAGTGGGTCATGGATGAAAAGGGCATAAAGAGTTTTTCGCTGGAGTCGTTGGGTAAGATGCAATCGGTAGCCGGCGAGGATGACCTGGTATACAACGGCTGTTTTCTTGCCAGGCGCGATTCCGAGAAGCTCAGACAGATGGAAGTTTTCAAATATCCCTGCCGGATAAATGCTTTTATAGCCATATTGTGTATCAGGGGCAGCGCAAGGGGCATCCATAACATGCAGCGTTATACAATAAAGGAGAACTGTCTTTTTTTAAGCATTCCGAACAGTATTATTCAGATCGAATCGTGGGACGACTGTGAAGTATTTATTACAGCTATTGACGAGCAATATGCCAAGCAGATGGCCATTGGTCAGAAGAAGGCTATTTCGGTATACCTGGCCATGAAGAAATCTCCATATATTGAATTGACAGGGAGTGAAGCAGAAAGTCTTATTCAGACCTTCAATAACATGTCGAGCGACATGAAGCTTTTCAGGGGTGAGGCATACGATGATGAGATTCTCAGCACCTCAATCAACCTGTCGGCGTACAAGTTCTTTTCAATAGTAAGCAAGTACCGCAATTTCGCCTCCGCTGAAGCAGCTCTGTCAAAGGGCAGGGATCAGGATCATTATAACAGGTTCATGCAGCTTCTCGATAGGGATTTCAAGAAGGAACGACGGATAGGGTATTATTCATCTGAGATATGCATCACTCCAAAATATCTGAGCACCCTCATAAAAAAGATGAGCGGAATTACAGCTGCTGAATGGATCAATGGGATGGTAATTCTTGAAGCGAAGCATCTTCTGAAATTTTCACGGATGAGCATACAGGAGATTTCCGAGTATCTCCATTTTCCCAACCAGTCATTTTTCACCCAGTATTTCAGGCGTGAGACGGGAATGACTCCTGGCTGCTACAGGCGGGAACCCTGATAATTTGTTATGTGTTGCTTTACGTTTTGTGCCTGAAGCAGCGTTTGCAGGATCAGATACCGGATGAACCCTGTCCCATCTTCTGCTTAGCGCTGAATTTTTTTCTTTGAAATCAGGCCAAATAGGATTAAAATTGCATAGGATAAAAAAGGAACCTACTCATAAACCAGCACCTTAAATTACTAAATATGAAAACATTCTCATCCGGGAAAACCTCTTTTCTTCTTATTTCGGCGATGGCCGGGGGAAGTCTGCTTAACGCACAGCCCCAGGGCACACTCAAACCCTCTCAGCAGGAGAAAGGCACCCTTAAGCCTAATGTTCTGTTCATAGCTTCAGATGATCTGAGCAGTGCCATGAATGCCTTTGGCAACCCTGCTGTTCATACACCCAATTTTGACAGACTTGCGAAGATGGGAGTGGTTTTCAGCCGCGCTTACAACCAGTCACCTCTCTCAGGTCCAAGCAGGGCATCCATTATGACTGGTTACCGTCCCGATCGCATTGGTGTCCATGATCTGAACGGGAAATTCAGGGATGCCGTACCGGATGCAGTAACCCTTCCGGAGCTTTTCAAAAACAATGGGTATTACACATGCAGGATCGGTAAGATTTATCATGCGGGTGTTCCCAGCGAGATAGGGCTGCCCGGGTCGGACGATCCACAGTCGTGGACAGTCACCTATAATCCTGTGGGAAGGGATAAGACCGATGAAGGGGATCTGGTGGGTAATGTTGTTCTGGGGACCTGGCTGGCATTAGACTGCAATGATAATGAAATGACTGACGGGATCTCGGCCAATCTGGCTATCAGCATTCTCAGGAGCCGCTACAGCAACGTCGGAAGTGCCTACGGCGGACCGGCAAGAAAAGATGCCCCTCCCCGCCCTGCGGGTCAGCCGTTCTTTATGGCAGTGGGTTTCTATCGTCCGCATATACCTTATATAGCTCCCAAAAAGTATTTCGACATGTACAGTGATGTTAAAGTACCTGCTAGGCTTGAAGAGGAGTGGGCAAGCAAGCCGGCTCTTGCAAGAAATGTGATTCCCTGGAATGCCGGTGCCAGCGAGGACGAGTGCAAGGATGCGATAAGGGCGTATTATGCTTCTGTAAGTTTCATCGATGCACAGTTTGGTAAGCTTCTGGATGCACTTGAGGAACTCGATCTTATTGACAACACTATTATAGTGTTCTGGAGTGATCATGGTTACATGCTGGGCGAACATGGGTTGTGGCAGAAGCAGAATCTTTTCGAGAACACGGCACGCCAGCCTCTGATGATCTATGCTCCGGGGCACTCGCAGGGCAGGGCCTGCAAAGGCATTGTCGAGATGCTCGATATTTACCCGACGGTTGCTGAACTGGCAGGGCTTAAGGCCCCGGATGACCTTGATGGTAAGAGTCTTGTGAAATTATTGAAGGATCCCTCTGCAGAGTGGGACTATCCAGCTTTCACCCAGCAGGCAAGGACGCTGACCAGCCAAAGCAGCAGCACTTTCAGAATGGGAGGTTCGGGCCTGTTTTCCTTTAATCCGATGCTTAGTGAACGGAATACAACAGTATTCGGGAGGACCATCAGGGTGGACAGGTACCGTTACACTGAATGGAACGAGGGTCTCGACGGGGCTGAGCTGTACGACTATCAAACAGATCCTGAAGAACACATTAACAGGGCAGAAGATCCCGGTTTCAGGAAAATCAGGGAAGAGTTGTCTGCAAGGTTGCGCACCAGTTATGATAAGGAGGCAATAAAACGGACTCAGGAAACCATTTTGAAAAACAAAAAAGCCGGAGGGGAATAAATCTGTACTGATTTTATCCAGCCAGTACAAACCGGAAGGGAGAAAAAATCCCTGAATCTTCTGGATTTAGCGGTATGCTTTTTAAGATTATCTTTGCTTAGGGGAACCATAATCGCAGCAAAATGTTTGATGATTTTTCAGAGGACACTGAACTTGTTGAACAGCTTCAGGGAGGGGACCTGGATGCATTCGATAATCTTTTCCGCAAATATTCCGGGAAGCTGTATTCCTTTGCATTCAAGTACTTACGGAACAAAGATGAATCCTCCGAGCTTGTACAGACGGTCTTTCTGAAGTTATGGGAGAACCATAAGAACCTCAGGAAGGAGTCATTCCTACGGTCATTTCTTTTCACCGTTGCCTACAATGAAATATGTTCGCTTTTCAGGAGGAGGATTTGCCTCAGGAAATATTTCGATCACATAAGGCTTCATAACACAGACTTTTCTTCGGAGACGGAGGACGACATCGACTGTAATTCGCTGCGAGAGCGGTTGGATCAGATAATAAAGCAGCTGCCGGAGAGGCAGAGGGCCATTTTCGTGAAGAGCAGGATCGAAGGAAAACCTTCCAGGGTCATAGCTTATGAACTTGGCCTATCACCCGGTACGGTGGATAATTATATTTCGAGGACTCTCAAACTGATAAATGATAAGCTGGCCGGAGAGGCTTAAACTTAGGCAGAATGAGTTGGACCGGAATTTATGTCTGGGTACTTCCTCCAGCCTATTATCTCGCCCCTTCCTTTAGATTAGCACTATAGATCTAAATGTCTGGTTTTCAATATGACAGCATTTTTGTCTAAAATCTTTCAAAAAAGGTTAAAAATTCATGTGAGAAGTCTCCTGTTCATTCGTACTACATATTAATTAAGGGATAATTTTAATCTCTTAAGCTAAAATCTGATCAAAGGTCAACCCTTGATAGCAACAGGAAACGGTTAGTATGGTAGATAGTAAGAATCCCTCTGACAGGTGTATGCATCGCGGTAATAAAAACCGGCGTATGCAGCACCTGTCAGTTTTTGCAATGCGCCTGTGTTACGATTGAAACAGCAGGCTTTATTGAGATAGGGATACTAACAGCGATTACTGCCTTTAATAAGGCTCTGAATACCGGCTGGGGCATATTAAGAAATTGAGCAAACACTTTTATCTGAGACGGAAATGCTGAATAAGGAAGAACAAAAAAAACTTGAGGATTATCTCAAAGGGAAATCAGACCAGGATGATACAGCCTGGATTAACAGGTTGTTTTCGGAAGGAGAAAGCAATGAAGAATTAAGAAGGCAGCTTTTTAAGGAATGGGAGAAAATTCAGAACGATAATATATTGGAAAGGGAGGATTTTGAGAACATTCTCGACAGGCTTCATCATATCATCCAGATCAGCGAACTGGGCAGACAGAACAAGCCTCTGCGAAGGATGCTCAGGATCTATATGAAGATAGCGGCAATCCTCCTTCTCCCGGTGCTTATTGCAGGTGCAGTTCTGTTTTCATTTTCCGGAAGGAGTGAAAATAAAACGATGGCCGCGGGTTATGATGCCACTATTTATGCCCCCATGGGATCGAGGGTTTCATTCAACCTTCCTGACGGCACTTCCGGAATGCTTAACAGCGGATCATATCTCAACTATTCGTTTTCACGCAGTGGACTCAGGCAGGCTTCTCTTTCAGGCGAGGCATGGTTTGAGGTAAAAAGCGATCCGGAAAATCCCTTTCTTATCTCGGCAGGAAAATCGTCGGTAAAGGTCACCGGGACCAGATTCAATCTCAGCGCATATCCTGCTGAGAACTATGTGGAACTGGTTCTTGACGAAGGAAGGATCGAGTTCAGGGATACCTGTTCAGGCGAGCTTATTGTCCTTAATCCATCGGAAAGGGTTGTTTCTCAAAATGGAGACATAAGAAAGTCGTCGGTCGATCCGCAGAAGTACAATGCCTGGACTGACGGAAGGCTGGTATTCAAGAACGACCCTATGGCTGAAGTAGTCAGGAGGATTGAAAGGTGGTATAACGTAAAGATCAATATCGCTGATGAAGAACTCGAGAAGTATTCATTCCGCGCTACTTTTCAGGACGACTCGGTAGAGGAGGTATTGAAGTTCCTTTCCCTGACATCTCCGATTGGTTATGACATAGCACCCAGAGCTGTGGGCCAGGATGGATCATACATGAAACAGGAAATAACTATTTATATGACAGAATAAACCTGATTTGCTAACCTGACTAATAAAACCGGAAGATATGGAAAAGGAAAAGAGTCCCTGACAGGGTAAAAAAAAAAGAAGCCGCGCCAACGGCTTCCAAAAAACATCAGAAGATATTTTTTAAACTTTAAACGACTCAAATCTATGAAAAAAATTGAAATCCCCTGGGATGGGGTCTTTCGTTCTTTAAATCAAATCTCTAAGATTATGCGACTTGCTACCTTTCTGTTAATTCTTGGGATTCTGCAAGCTCATGCTTCTGACACCTACTCGCAAACTGCAAGGCTTTCGCTCGATTTTAAAGGAGCTGAGCTCAATACCATTCTTGACAAGATCGAGGATGAAAGCGAGTTCTATTTTCTCTACAACGAAAAGCTTCTGAACACCGACCGAAAGGTTGACCTGAGGGCGGATAACAAGCTGATCAGTGAGATCCTCGACAACCTTTTTGCCGGGACAAATGTCAAGTATTCGATTTACGATCGCAAGATCGTTCTTGCCCCCGATTATCTGGCAGAGGATCTCGGCGGATTCTCCGTTCCCATGCAACAGCAGCAGCTGACCGGAAAGGTGACCGATGCTGAGACAGGAGAGCCCATGCCGGGAGTAAACATTATTGTTAAGGGCACCACTTTTGGCGCCATGACTGACATTGATGGTAATTTTACTATTTCAGTTCCAAACCGGGATGTAACACTAGTCTTTACCTTCATAGGTTACACAACACAAGAAATACCGGCAGGAGGACAGGCTGTGGTCAATGTGGCTTTAAGACCTGATGTCGAACAGCTTAGTGAAGTTGTAGTCATCGGATACGGAACTGTTAAGAAAGTCAACCTGACCGGTGCAGTGTCGTCGGTAAAATATGATGACGCTATTGCAAACCGCCCTATAACCAATGCCTCCCAGGCTCTTGGCGGAAGTATGCCGGGTATCTGGGTGAGCCAGAACTCCGGAAAACCTGGCAGCGACGGAGCACAGCTCAGAGTTCGCGGCTGGGGAACTCTTAACGATGCCAATCCGCTTATTATCATCGACGGCATTGAAGGAGATTTCAGCCAGATCAATCCAAGCGATATTGAAAATATTTCAGTTCTTAAAGATGCTGCCAGTGCTGCTATTTATGGATCGAAAGCAGCAAACGGAGTTGTACTTGTAACGACCAGAATGGGAAAGAACAATGAGAAGATGAAGGTCAACCTCAATTCCTACGTTGGTGTGCAACAGCTCGGAATGAGATACGATCTAATCAGCAGCAGCGCGGAGAACATGAGATTGTCAAACCTTGCCCTTATCAATGACGGTGCCAGCCCCGTCTACCCCGACAACATGATTTCAGCCTTTGAGAATAGCACAGATCAGTATCTGTACCCAAATACAGACTGGTTCAAGGTTTTGTTTAAAAACAGGATCATACATGAACATAATGTCTCAATTCAGGGAGGGACGGCTCAAAGTTCATCCTATCTCTCTTTTAATTACCTCGATCATAACGGTATGATATCTACGACAAGCAGCAAGAGGTATGGGATCAGAGCAAATGTTGAGACCAATTTAAGAGAATGGCTGAAGATAAGCGGTAAATTTAACTACAGCAGGAAGATATCAAAGGAGCCTTACGCTGATATTACCTATGGATCACTGGGTCGTGTCTTTGATATGCTCGACGGTGCTGTTCCATTCATTGCGCCTTATACAAGCGACGGACGTTTCGGATCTGTTCAGGCCATTGATACCCAGGGAAACCTTCTCTACGATAACAGAAATCCCCTGATCGATGCTGCCAACGGCCAGACGAGAAATGAATCAGACATGCTTATGGCCAATGCTTCAGCAGAAATAAAGCTTAATAAAGACCTTTCGGTAATAACCACACTCGCATCGATCGGGAACTGGGGTCTTACCGACAGATGGAATGAAAGCCTCTTCGGTTACACAAGCACAGGGGTGCAGACAATAACAAAGAACTACAACCGAGAGGGGATAGAGGCAAACAGGAGGCAGGTTTCAACCATTGATAACCAGATGTACACCACATTGAATTATAACAAAACTCTTGGAGAGGTCCACGATATAGCTGCAATTGCAGGGATACAGCTTGAGCACCACAAAGTTCAGGAGGTTTATGCCCGGAGAACCACTCCTCCAAAAGAAGGCCTTACACAGGTTGATGCCGGAACAAGCGGAATCCAGGGAGAGGGTAATATGGTCGGTCTGAGGATGTTTTCATACTTCGGCCGACTGAATTACGCATTGAAGAACAAGTACCTCTTTGAAGCCAACTTCAGGGCCGATGCCTCAAGCCGTTTCGCCGAAGCCAACAGATGGGGTTACTTCCCGGGTTTTTCGGTAGGATGGAGGTTGATTGACGAACCGTTTATTCAGAATCTCGGATTATTTTCAAACCTGAAACTGAGAGCTTCCTGGGGTCAGCTTGGCAACCAGAGTATTTCGGGTTACTGGCCATATCTGACTGTCATTAACCAGAATAATGGATTAAGCTACAGTTATAACGGGGCTTTTGCCGCGGGAGCTGCCGTTACGGCTCTTATTGATGAAAACATCACGTGGGAGACGACATCGACATTTGATATCGGAGTCGAGGCCGGTTTCCTTAATAACAGGCTTAACCTTGAAGCCGACTTTTTCAGAAAGAACACTACCGATATTCTTGTGCAGTTGCCTATACCTAACATAATGGGAGGTCTTACAGCTCCTTTTGAGAACGTGGGTGAGATGCTTAATACAGGTATAGAATTCAGCGTCAATTATGCCAGTAAACCAAAAGGGATCGATGCTTTCGGATATAACGTAGGAGTTAACCTTACCTATATCGATAATGAGGTTACAAAATTCCAGGGTGGCAAATCGCCTGATCAAACCTTCCTGATCAGAGAAGGATATGCATTCAGGACCCTTTACGGATTCAAGGTAGAAGGAATATACCAGACACAGGAGGAGGCCCTGGCTCATATGAGCAATAACAGCTATAAGCCCCATGCAGGTGAACTTAAATTCGAAGATGTTAACGGTGATGGCAAGCTTGGTTTTGAAGACAAACAGGGACTTGGTAATACTATTCCAAAACTGACATTCGGCCTTACCTCGAGTTTCAACTTCAAGGGTTTTGACCTGAATCTTCTTTTCCAGGGAGTTGCGATGGCCAACATGTACACGCAGGACCCACTTACCAACATAACCTGGGAGAACAGGACTATCAATGAGATGTGGCGCGATTCATGGACTCCGCAAAACACAGATACGGATATTCCTGCAATAAGGTACAACAACTCATGGGATAATCAGGTGTCGTCTTTCTGGGTAAAGGACATAAGTTTCATTAAGCTCAAGAATATTCAGCTGGGGTACAGGATCCCGGATAGTGCTGTGTCCAGGTTAGGTTTCCAGAGTGTCTATGTCTATGTCAATTCACAGAACGTCTTTACTATTGTAAGTAAGGAGTACGACGGCTGGGATCCGGAACGTAATACTTTTACAGGAGACAGCAATATGTACCCGGTCCCGAGAATAACTTCATTTGGTATAAATCTTAATTTCTGAAGCAATGAATCTTAAAAATATTATTCTCAGCGGATTAATCATATTTATGATATTATCCACCAGTGGATGCAGCGATGAATTTCTGGATTTTCTTCCTGAAGACAAGATTACATCTGCTAATTTTCCAACAAATGAAGCAGACATAAAGCTTGCATTGAACGGCGTATATGCCCAGCTGCGTGAAACTGAAATATATAATCAGGGTCTTTTTGGTTTTGGAGCACTTGATGGAGCTACGCCAAACGCTTTCAACTGGGGAAACACACCGATAACAAAAGCAGGAAACGGTCAGCTGACTTCGGCAGACGGGAACCTGGTAACCTATCGCTGGCAGAAATGCTATGGAATTATATTCAGGGCGAATTATCTTCTTAAAATACTTGGCACTGTTGAACTGGGTGAAGATGTTAAGGCAACCTATGAAGGGGAGGCTCATTTTTTACGCGGTCTGGCCTATTCGTTACTTGTTGAGTCTTACGGAGGTGTTCCGCTTATCCTTTCGGATATAACCACCGAGGAAGCAAAGACGATAAGCAGGTCAACAGCACAGCAGGTTTGGGATCAGGTTATTTCAGATTATAATGTGGCCATAAGCAAGCTTAAGGCAGATGCACCTGCCAAGGGCAGGGCAACCAAGGGAGCAGCGCTGGGTCTGAAAATGAGAGCCTACCTTTACCAGGGCAAATACAGTGATGTTCTTACTGTTGCTGACGAAATTGATGCCCTTGGCAAATATTCTCTTTTCCCCAGCTATGAGGGACTGTTCAAGGTGGAAAATGAAAACAACCTTGAGGTATTATTTGATGTCCAGTACATAAAAGGTGAGAATTCACAGGGTACATTCCTGGATCAGTACTGTGGAACTGGAACAGGGAGCTGGACAAGGGGAAGCCGTTATGTTCCGACCCCTGATCTGGTAAATGCATACGAAAGGATCGACGGTTCGCCCGGGAAATACTTCGAATCGGTTATTGATCTTGACAATCCCTATGAAGGATGGGATCCCAGGCTTAAATTCACCGTTGTGGTTCCCGGATCATATTTCCTTGGATTCCGCTTCCCGAATTATCTTTACCCGGGAGGTGCTTTCAATCATGCCGGAAACAGGCTGAGGCATCTTAGCACACGCAAATACAGGTGCGACAAGATGGAAAATCTTCCTCCTTCGGGACAATCGGAAATCAACAATATAGTACTTCGTTATGCTGATGTCATCCTCTCAAAAGCCGAAGCCATTATTGAGACAGGAGGCGATGTGGAAGAAGCTGTTGCACTCATAAACAGGATCAGGACTGAAAGGAATGATGTCAAGATCTCCCTTTTACCGGCAGGTTTATCAAGGGATGAAGCACGTGAAAGACTCAGGCACGAAAGAAGGATCGAATTTGCCCTGGAAGGACTGTACTGGATGGATATAAGGAGATGGAACATCGGAAGTGATATATATCCCGTTGAAGTAAGGGATCACACAGGAAGCATTATTGAAACCAAGTTCCCGAATGGATATCTTGAGTATTATAATCTTCTTCCTATTCCTGACAGCGAGCGTTCGTTAAATTCCAACCTGACCCAGAATCCCGGGTGGTAACAGGTTAGTTCATAGGTCGAAATGAAGTTGACTATCCGCATATTCTTATTTGTGCGGATAGTCGCTCCATTTTCATTATGCAATTAATTACAAGGAAAAAAATAAACTATGAAAGGAGAATCCCATAAAGGAATAAATGACTATGTGCCTTCATTAGTCAGATCCACAGCTCTTATAAGTCTGATCTCATCTCCTCTTTTGTCGGCCGCAACTGCTGGTCCGGCATCTGAAACCTTACCGAATGTT
The DNA here is from genome assembly GCA_040772125.1 of Bacteroidales bacterium. GTDB lineage: Bacteria > Bacteroidota > Bacteroidia > Bacteroidales > VadinHA17 > LD21. Next base: position 163,565 of record JAXGYS010000005.1, on the reverse strand, counting down.
GTGTTCATTCTCACCGACGATCTCGGTTATGCTGATCTTGGCTGCTATGGGGCCTTAGGTTATGAAACGCCAAACCTCGACAGACTTGCAAAGGAAGGGATACGTTTCACAAGTTTTTATGCACCTGCCGGAGTATCCACGCCGACGCGAGCTAGCTTAATGACAGGATCATACCCCAAACGGGTCGGTCTGCACATTGCCGTCCTCCCCCCAGATACCCACAGCGGTCTGAATCCGGATGAGATAACAATCGCAGAACAGTTTAAAGGCAGGGGTTACTCTACCTGCTGCATAGGGAAATGGCATCTCGGTCTCCTGCCGGAAGTATTGCCGGTTTCCCAGGGCTTTGACTATTATTACGGAATGCCCGGTCCGAACCATGGCCGGTCTGATCTGTACAGGGGCAAGGAACTTCTGAAGAAGAACAGTGAGGTGGAGTATGATCAGATCACCCTTGATTATACAAAGGAAGCAGTTGCGTTTATCAGAAAGAACAAAGAGAGACCTTTCTTTCTCTATATGGCACACAGTGCGGTACATATTCCTCTTTACGCCTCAGAGGCATTCCGCCGCCATGAGGGTCCCAACGGATTGTATTACGATATGATCGAAGAGCTTGACTGGAGCTGTGGTGAGATCTTCAGAACTTTGGAGGAAGAAGGTCTGCAGAAGAATACCATTGTTGTTTTCACTTCCGACAATGGCCCTTCAGGCGTTGCTGCACCCCCTCTCCATGGAGGAAAAGGCAGTACCTGGGAGGCTGGCTTCCGTGTACCTCTTATTGTACGCTGGCCGGGGAAAATAAAGAAAGGAAGCCTGTGCCATGAGATGGCTACCATGATGGACTTCCTGCCCACCCTGAGCGGTATTATCGGGGCTCCTCTTCCCGAAGGAAAGGAAACGGACGGGCACGATATCCTTCCTCTCCTGACTGACAGGAAAGCCAAAACACCCTATTCATATCTTTGCTATTACGGCAGGGATGGCAATCTTGCCGCTATACGGAAAGGCGATTGGAAGCTTCACCTTCTGGAACCAAGCGAGAGATGGGCAGGCAAGCAGCCTGTTAAGGAAGCACTCCTCGACACCAAACCTGCAACGCCGCTACCCTGGCTTTATAATCTTTCGACTGATATCGGAGAGGTAAATAATGTTGCTGACCAGTACCCCGCTATTGTTAAGGAATTAACAGAACTTGCTCTGTCGGCCGATAAGGAGCTGACAGATGAATTAAGGCCGGCTTATGTGGAGTAGAGAGTTATTTTTTAATTGTATATTGACTTAACCTAAAATTAATCCTGATGACACAGAAACTTCTGAGAAATCTTTACATAGGAAGCCTTCTTTCTTGTCCGGTGCTGGGCCTTGCCCAGGAAAAGCCAAATGTCATTGTGATCCTTACCGACGACCTTGGCTATGGAGATCTTTCCTGCAATGGTGGCCAGGACATCCAGACACCGAATATAGACAAGCTCTTTGCAGACGGAGTAAGGTTTACGAATTTCTACGCCAATTGTACAGTCAGTTCCCCAACAAGAGCCAGTCTAATGACCGGCTGTTATCCCGACAAAGTTGGTGTCCCGGGAGTAATCCGTACATATGAATCGGATAACTGGGGATTTTTCGATCCGGCGACAGTCACTCTTCCCGACATGATGAAGAAAGCAGGCTATCAGACTGCCCTGATAGGGAAATGGCATCTGGGGCTCGAATCGCCCAACCTCCCAAATGAACGAGGCTTTGACTTTTTCCATGGATTCCTTGGCGATATGATGGATGATTACTGGAATCACCTCCGTCATGGGAACAACTACATGAGAATGAACCAGACCGAAATATTTCCGGACGGACATGCCACGGACATTTTTTCCGACTGGGCCATTGAATACATAAAAGGCAACACCGGCGACAAGGATCCTTTTTTCCTTTACCTGGCCTACAATGCTCCCCATTTTCCTATACAGCCTCCGCCAGAATGGCTTGAGAAGATAAAGAAAAGGGAGAAGAATGCAGATGAAAAGAGAGCAAAGAACATTGCTTTTGTTGAACATCTTGATTTCAATATCGGAAGGGTCATGAATGCCTTAAAGGAATCGGGTGAATCAGGGAATACCATTATAATCTTTTCATCCGACAACGGAGGCCATCTTCCCAGCGGAGCATCAAACGGAGCTCTCAGGGGTGGCAAACAGGAGATGTTTGAAGGCGGAATAAAGGTGCCAGCATGCATGGTATGGCCGGGGGTAATAAAACCGGGAACCTTATCTGAAAAGTTATCCCTTACTATGGATCTTTATCCCACATTATGTTCTGCAGCAGGACTCAGGGTGACACACAGGATAGACGGAATAGATCTTCTGCCCGGACTTTTCGGAAAAAGCACCGGGGAAGAAGATAACAGGATGGTCTACTTCATGCGAAGGGAAGGCGGTATTTATGGCGGACAATGTTATTATGCAGTCCGGAAGGGCTCCTACAAGCTTCTTCAGAACACTCCTTTTGAAAACTACCAGCTTTTTGATATTGTCAGGGATCCGTATGAAAAAAGTCCTCTTGATGTTAGTTCCGAGCAGTTCCAGTATTTAAAGTCTGAGCTGGCTCAGCATATCAGGAGAACCGGAAACATTCCGTGGCAGAAGCCTTAGCCCTGGAGAAAGGAATAACACAACTGACTGAAAAGACTAAAAACAATCATTAGTATCCGGATAAATTTCATCACATGAAAGATAGCCCAAACAAATTATCCCATCCTACACGAACTCACCCCCTCGATCCCCCTCTCTACGCCGTAGAGAGGGGGAAGCCTGAGCTTCGCGAAGGCAGGGGGTGAGTACATGTAAATACGGGCAAAGCATTTTATCATAAGTAAAAAAAATCAATTCTATACCTTGCGAATATGATAATCATTGTTTCAAGCTATTAATTAATAAATTAAGACTTATAATATACTTTTCTTCGGACACTATTGAAAAACATTAACGATATGAAAATACTAAACAAAGGTATTCTGGCATTAAACGGCATTCTCTGTGTGAGCTGTGCCAGCCAGCAGAATGAATCCGCCGGTAAACCCGACAGTGGAAGCAGACCCAACTTCATTGTCGTATTTGCTGACGACATGGGGTATGGTGATATCGGAGCATTCGGTAATCCCACGATAAGAACGCCTAATTTTGACAACATGGCCAGTCAGGGTCAGAAATGGACAAACTTTTATTCTGCGGCTCCTGTAAGTACACCGTCCCGTGCAGCATTACTAACCGGAAGACTTCCGATAAGAACAGGGATGAGCAGTGAAAAAAGACGCGTTCTCTTTCCCGATTCAAAAGGTGGTCTTCCTCAGAGCGAGGTCACAATTGCAAAGCTCCTTAACGACAACGGCTACCACACGGCTGCAGTAGGTAAATGGCACCTGGGTCACCTTTCTCCTTATCTTCCGACGGACCATGGTTTTGACAGTTATTTCGGGATCCCTTATTCAAATGATATGGATAAGATTGATCCCACCGATCACTTTACTCTTGTTGAGCAGGAGAAATTTCAGGCCTACAATGTTCCGCTTATGCGAAACACCGATATTGTTGAGAGGCCGGCAGATCAGAGGACTATTACAAGAAGGTACACTGAAGAAACGGTAAAGCTGATAAAGGAATTCAGGGATGAGCCTTTCTTCATCTATCTCGCTCATTCCATGCCGCATATTCCGCTTTTCCGTTCGGAAGAATTCAAAGGACGCTCAGCTGCGGGAATATACGGGGATGTTATCGAAGAAATTGACTGGTCGGTAGGAAAGATACTTGAAACACTCAGGGCAGAAGGTCTGGCGGAGAACACACTGGTTGTCTTTACATCGGATAACGGCCCATGGCTCACATTCAGGACACACGGTGGTTCGGCCGGGCTTCTCAGGGGAGGCAAGGGAGGGACCTTTGAAGGCGGGATGCGCGAGCCGACTATTTTCTGGTGGCCGGGAAAAATCCCGGCAGGCGTTGTAATGGAAATGGCGACCACCATGGATCTCCTTCCAACATTCTGCAAGCTTGCAGGTGTTAAGATCCCTGACGACAGAGTCTATGACGGCTACGACATTTCACCGGTTATGTTCGGTACTGGTCCTAATCCGAGGGACATGGTTTTGTTCTACCGCGACACCGACGTGTTTGCAATAAGAAAGAGAGCATTTAAGGCTCACTTCATGACACAGTCGGAATACGGACCCGATCCAAGGGTGGTCCACGAAACACCTCTTCTTTATAATCTGATGACAGATCCATCAGAGAAGCACGATATTGCAAAGGATCATCCTGAGATTATTGAAGAAATGAGGAAATTGCTTGAAGAGCATATGTCAACGCTGGTGCCTGTTGAGAACCAGCTCGAAAAATAAAGAAAATGAACAAAGGAGTAATTCAGAAGCTGGTTCTGGGGAGTATTGTTATCAGTCCGGTTCTTCTCCAGGCGAAGGAAAAGCCTAACATCGTTTTCATAATTGCTGATGATGTGAGTCAGGATGATATTGGCTGCTATGGAAACAAGGCGGTTAAAACCCCTAATATTGACAGGCTCGCGAGCGAGGGTATCTGTTTTACCAATGCTTACCTTACCGCCAGCTCGTCAAGTCCGAGCCGTTGCAGTATTATCAGCGGAAGATATCCTCATTCGAACGGAGCTGCCGAGCTCCATACTCCTCTGCCTGAAAGTATGATACCATTTCCCCTTCTTTTAAAGAAAAACAATTATTACACTGCTCATGCCGGGAAGTGGCATTTCGGACCTTCGGTACACAGGGCTTTTGACCGTTACACCGATGAAAACGGATATAATAACGGGGACGGGGGAGAAGACAACTGGGTAAGGTTTCTGAGGGAGAGGCCAAAAGACAAACCTTTCTTTTTCTGGCTGGCATCGCATGATGCGCATCGTCAGTGGGGGGCAGATACTTTCAGGATAACCCACGATCCCGGTCTTGTTATTGTGCCTCCATATTTTGCTGATACGCCGGAGACACGAAAGGACATTGCCTCATATTATAACGAGATTGCCCGTTTTGATTACCATGTAGGAAAGGTAAGAGAGGAGTTGCAGAGGCAGGGGGTGCTAAACAACACTGTTATAATTGTTATGGCGGATAACGGAAGGCCTTTTCCAAGATGTAAAACCAGGGTTTACGACAGTGGAATGAAAACTCCTTTTATTGTTTACTGGCCCGACGGCATCAGGCAGAAAGGAGTAAATTCAGCGAGCCTTGTAAGTTCTGTTGATATAGCTCCAACGATCCTTGAACTGGCTGGGTTAAGCATCCCGGTGGAGTTTCAGGGCACAAGCTTTGCAGAGATTCTCAGGAATCCTTCTGCTGAAGTAAGGACCGCTGTATTTTCAGAACATAACTGGCATGATTTTGAAGCACACGAAAGGATGATAAGGACAAAGGATTTCCTTTATGTTCTTAACTCCAGGCCCTGGCTTTCAAACTGCGGGCCTGCTGATTCTAAAGGATCTCCGACCCAGCATGCCCTGAACCAGCTGAGGGATGAAGGAAAGCTGACACCTGCCCAGGCGGATGTGTTTGTGATTCCACGTCCCGCTGAAGAACTGTATGACATGGAAAATGATCCTCACCAGCTTATAAATCTTGCATCCGTGCCTGGGTACCAGGAAGAGCTTCAGAATCTGAGGAGACTTCTTGAAAGCTGGCGCAAAAACACCGGAGACACGACCCCTGATGATCTAACGCCTGACTGGTATGACAGGGAGACAGGCAAAGACCTGAAGAATGAAAAGCGCCGTGGTACAATGCCGGGAATTATGGTTCAGAATTAAAAAAAAATAGTTTTTAAAGTAAGACTTCCAAATGGAAAAGATTGTTCTTGGAATTGCCGGAGTTTTGTCCCTTACACATACTCAGCTCCCTGTGAAAGAAAAGGAAGAAAAAGCGGAATTACCCAATATTCTCTGGATAGTCAGTGAAGATAACAGTGCATATTTTACAGGCTGTTACGGGAATTCTTTTGCAACAACGCCCAATATCGACCGGTTGGCTGCTCAGGGATTTTTATATACACATGCCTACAGTCCGAACGCAGTTTCATCGCCGTCGAGAAATACGATTATCACAGGGGCTTATTCGGCTTCGAACGGCAATGAGCAGATGAGGAGCAATTATCCCAAATCAGAGGAAGTGCGTACTTATCCTGAATATTTGCGTAAGGCCGGGTATTACTGCACCAACAATTCGAAGACCGATTACAACACCTCAGGCATTGATCCGGCTCTTATCTGGGACGAAAGCAGCAATAAAGCACATTATAAAAACCGTCCTGAGGGCAAACCATTTTTTGCTGTTTTCAATCTGATGACTAGTCATGAAAGCAGTATACACAAGCCTGTTCCTGCACAGCAATTAAGGCATGATCCCTCGAAGGTTGTTCTTCCTCCTTATCATCCAGATACTCCTGAAATGAGGCACGACTGGGCCCAGTACTACGACAAAATTGAGGATATGGACAGGGAGGTTGGCGTCCTTCTGAAGGAACTTGAAGAGAGCGGGCTGGCCGATAACACTATTGTAATGTATTACGGGGACAACGGTGGTGGCCTGGCCAGAAGCAAGAGGTTCATGTACGAGACCGGCACGCATGTACCTTTGGTTGTCAGAATTCCTGAAAAATACAAATTCATGTTTCCTGCAAAGAAGCCTGGTGAAAGGGTGGACCGTCTGGTTAACTTTGTGGATCTGGCCCCAACCCTTCTGAGTATTGCGGGGATTGCTGCTCCTGAATATATGCAAGGGCAGGCTTTTCTTGGAAGGTACAGGACAGGGGATCCCCGATATGTTTTCATGTCGAGACAGAGGATGGATGAGAGGTATGATATGGTCAGGGCGGTAAGGGACAAAAAGTACCGTTACATACATAATTACATGCCCTTCAGGATAACCTTGCAGCATCTGGATTACCTTTTTACTGCGCCATCGGCACTTTCGTGGGAAAAAGCTTTTATGGAAGGAAAGACTGATGAACTGCGCAGCAGATATTTCAGAACAAAACCCATTGAGGAACTTTATGATACTGAGAATGATCCCTGGGAAATAAAAAATCTCGCCGGTGATCCGGCGTACAGAAAGGTACTGATGAGGATGCGGAAGGCGGAAAATGAATGGAGAAAAGAAGTGAGGGATGTGGGATTGATCCCTGAGACGGAGTATGAAGACTTTATGGGTGAAAAGTCGATGTACGACTACATGCGTTCGCCCGGATGTCCTCTTGATGAACTTTTGGAGGTTTCCGGACTGGCAACATCCGGTAATCCGAAGGATCTGGACTCCTTTGCTGGATTTCTGAAGCATGCCAACAGCGCCATCCGCTACTGGGGAGTAACGGGGCTGCTGATCCTGAAGGAGGGTGCCAGAGCTGCCATCCCTGAACTTAAGACTGCATCAACCGACAGGTCGGGATCAGTTGCAACGCTGGCAGCTGAAGCCCTGTATGGGCTGGGCGAAAAGGAAGCAGCCATAAAGGCATATACAACAGTACTGAAGGATACAGTTACCTATGGGATGAAAGACAGAAATTTTGCCCTGAACAGCATTGATGCCGTTGATGCAAAGGACCCCGGAATCGTCGAGGCCGTAAGGAGCCTTTATTATAAAAAGTCATCAGACTCACAGGGATTTGCGGCACGTTACAGCAACTATGACATAACAATGTCGGAATACCTTCTGAAGAAATGGGGAGCGATTGACCGCTAAGATCAGCTTCTGTTTCTTTCTTCTGAATAGTGAATTTTTTTCAGGAATGAATGGCTTCAGTTAGTACTTAAGCCTGCACTATTTACGGCATAACTGATGCTGGACCTATCCTGAGTTAAGAGGCTTTTGCTATTTTTTCCCCGAAAATGGGATGACGCACGGCAGCCATCATGACAATACGCTTTACCAGCCGGCTATAGGGATAGTTCCTCATTTCAGCAGAGATCGCAAAGCTGGTATCGAAGCTTATATCATTGTTGGGGTTAATATCAAGCAGGAAAAATTCGTCGTCACGAAGGCGGAAATCCATGCGGGCATAATCGAGACATCCGAATCCATGCCATGCAGCGAGGGCTTTCTTTTCAAGCGTTTTGAGAAGCTCTTTGCTGAGGGGGGCAGGAATGAGGCTTTCGATCTTTTCATAGTGCTCGGATCCCGGAATGAATTTGGAATCGTAGGTGCAAAGCCTTTTACGGGCTTCAGCGAAAGCCGAAAAATCCATTTCGACCGGTGGAAGCATTTCGGGAGGATCGTTGTTCCAAACCGATATATGGAATTCCCGGCCATCAATGAAGTCCTCTACAATAGCCGGCTGATTCAGTTCAGAGTTTACAAAGCGGATCTGTTCTTTGAGTGAAGCCCTGTCGAATACAACCGATTTTTCCGTCAGTGTTAGACTGCAATGTTCCCGTGAAGGTTTGACAATTGCGGGAAAGATTTTCCATTCGTCTGCTGCTTCGGGACTAAGTACTGCCCCATAGGGAACCCGTATCCCCAGCGAAACAAGTTTCTCCTTGGTCTTCTGTTTATCGTAGCTTAGTTCGATAACTTCAGGTACATTGCCCGTATAAGTGAAACCGTTATTTTCAATTATTTCAGCAACCCTTTTTTCACTGTGTCCGTTGCCGGGAAGGTTTTCACAAAGGTTAAAAACGATTGTCTCGTCAGGATTGTACCTGTCCAGGATCTTTTCAAGATCCGGATTGGTCAGTTCTTCACGGCAAGTTTCCAGTCCTTCATCAATAAGCGCTTGAATCAGGATGGCGTTGGATTCTCGGGCCTCGGATATTTCTTGTCTATCCCACAGAGGATCAATGTTGTATAATACCAGAATCTTCAACAGGAGAGTTTTGTTACTAAACTAAAACAAATGTTTGAAAAATGCATAAAAATCCGGGGATTTTACTCCCCGGAACTCATGTTTTTTTCCACATTTTTTAGGTGAGCCTGTTAGAAGCAATTTGATGCCTTAAATGCATCTGTTTCCATCCGGAAGGACTCCCGGATACAGGGAAAGCTCAAGGGAAGGGGTGCTGTTTATGTGATGGAAACATGATTTTATTTTTTTCAGGATCTGACGAACTCAACCCTGCGGTTGTTGGCTTTTCCTTCGGTTGTTGTGTTTGAGTCAAGAGGCTTGCTTTCGCCCCATCCCTTTGAAGTCATTCGTCCGGCATCGATGCCCATTTCCCTAAGAGTGTTCACCACCGTGGCAGCCCGCTGCTCGGAGAGGCTTTGGTTAGAAACCTCGTCACCGTCGCTGTCGGTATGACCTTCGACACTGAAACTGATCTCCGGATGCTCCTTCATGAGAGTGAAAATTTCATTGATGATACCCATTGATTCCGGCTTCAGCGTTGCCTTGTTCACATCAAAGCGGATACCGTTGGCAATGATCTTACCGTCCTGCATGAAACGGTCGTAGTATTTCACGCCACCCTTGGCAATACGTACATTCTTAACATAGCAGTGGTTCTCATCCGAAGCGTGGTAGGCATGAAGGGTTATTCCTGCAGGATTGAAGTCAAGGCGCGGTATATTTATCAGGCGGGTATCATCAAGATATGCCTTTAGCTTGCCTTCGGTGTAAGCAATTGAAATATGTCTCCAGACATCAGGATCCTTTGCATTGTCGGGATATTCGCTGGAAGCTGTCCCCATCCTCATCTGATTCCCTGAAACGGTTACTTCAGTATAACCTGTAGGGCTTGTATTCTCCTGATTCTTTCTGTCAAACAGGTTTATCTCAAAAGGATACTCTCCTTTGTAAAGAAGATCAAATTCGATCGTGAAGATATCTGGCAGATGGTCTCCGGAAGGGTCTTTAAAATATGGGATGATTCCCGGACTTCCGTCTCTCATCATAATTACCTTTTCACCATCCAGTTCTGCAATTTCAACATTCCCCCTCCACAGGTCCCATCTGGAAGGGAATTCACCGTTCTCTTCTCCCGCAAGGATATCCTCAAAGATCACTTCGTCACCGGGCACGAAGTCGTATTTTGACCAGCTGAGAGCAGGACCCGATTTACCTTTGTCCTGGGCTCCTGCTTCAACCGGTTGTCCTTTTTCAGCAGACTCATCTGTAGTTTCCGGATCATTTTCCTGTTTATCCTTTTTCCTGAAAAGATTGCCTACGCCTTCTTCAAGCTTGTCATAGCCTTTGTCTATAGTCCTGTCGATTCCACTGTTGGTTCTGTCAACTCCTTTTTCTTTGACCTTTTTTGCAGGATTTGTAACCTGGGAATTGGCCTCGGTCGTAAAACAGAACACCAGGGCGATTAATGCCACGGAAATAATTGTATATTTCATTGCTTCCCTGTTTTGATCCAAAGTTACATTCCGTAACCATCATGAATCAATAGCAAATTAGCAGGGAGGGTCTTCTGTTTAGTATCGAGGGGTTCTTTACATAAGGTCTTCCTGGTGCTGAGGGGTAAAAAGGTTAAGTTGCTCCTCATCAATGCCGGGAGACTATGTGTTGCTGACAAGCCGGAATCTGATCAGTTGAACTCAGTCGTAGAGATGATCGTTGATTGCCTTGAGGACTTTTTGTTTCAGGTTTGGCGATACCTGGACAACTGATCCGTCTTTAAGCTTAAGGTGACCTCCATCACGCTTAAGGAATTTATCGATGAAATCAATATTGACGAGGTGCGACTGATGAACCCGTATCAGTCCCGATCCGCTTAGCATGGCATCATATTCCTTGATAGTACGTGATACCATAATGTGCTTTCCTCCTCTAAGATAGAAATGAGTATAATTACTTTCAGCTTCTGCCCTGATGATATCGGCGACCGAAATCAGCTGGAGTGCATCCGATGTACGAAGAATAATGCGTTTGAGTACTTTCCTTTCTCTTATGTTCTCCTTTAAAGCACTCAGTTTAAGCTGCTCTTCCTCGTGATCGATCAGTTCGCGGGCTTTATTTATAGCTGCAATAAACTCATCATTATCAATAGGTTTCAATATGTAGTCGAGGGCGCTTACCTTGATTGCATCAAGAGCATATTCACGGTGACCTGTGATGAATATTATCCTGAATGTTACTGACGATAACTGCTTTAATATATCAAAGCCCGAACCATCGGGAAGCTCAACGTCGAGAAAAACTATTTCCGGTTTGTGCAGCATTATGGCTGTAAGTCCTTCTGCAACTGAGCCTGCCGTTGCGATAACAATGATATCGCTGAAGTTCTTTTTAAGAATGGAGGAAATTGTATTCCCTATTGCCGGTTCATCATCAATTATTACTGCTTTCATTACAGACAGGGTGTTAAGCATAAATTCTTCTGTACGGGAGCATCATTACCACTCTTGTACCTGAGGCATTTCCCTCTTCGTAAAGGTCGATGATCTCGTAACTGATATCTTTTTCCCTGAGAAACTTCCTGAAGTGTTCGAGGCGTTTTTGTGTGAGTAAGGTTGAGACAGACTGTTTCCTGACAGGGGATTTTATTTCTGCAGCCTTCACACGGCCTATACCGTTGTCGGTAACCTCGAGCATCATGAGATTGTCGCGCAGTGAGTAGCTGACACTTATCCGGCCTTCGTCCTTCCGGGGAATAAGGCCGTGTTCAATTGAGTTCTCCACGCAGGGCTGAGCAAGCATGGGCGGAACGGAAATGTTCTCCGGATCAATCGACTTGTCAATCTGGATGTCATATTCAAAGCCGTTGTCGAACCTCAGCTGCTGAACATCCATATAAAGTTTAAGCGTTTCTATCTCTTTTTCGAGCGAAACATATTCTTCATGCGAATTTTCGAGGATGTTTCGCATCAGTCTTGCAATCTTTGTAAGGAAGGCATTTGCCTTATTCGGCTTGTCCTTAAGAATAAGGTCCTGTATTGCACAGAGTGAATTAAAAATGAAGTGCGGGTTCATCTGGGCTCTCAGCAATCTTTGCTCGAGGTCGATCCGTGAAAATTCTGCTTTAAGTCGCGTATGCCTCAGGTACAGGAAAAATAAAAGTATTACAGCGAAAAGAAGAACTGCAAGACCTGAAAGGATGGTCCTTTGTTGTTTAATCTTGTTCTCTGAGAGAAACCTTTCCTGTAAGCGGGCATATTCTGCAGCCTCCTGTTTCTTGTCGAAGTCATACTGGATCTCCATCCTTGTTATCTGTTTCAGGAATTGGTCGTTGCTTATTGAATCGCTCAGCTGCATGTGCTCCCTGAGGTACCTGTAAGCAAGATCTTCCCTGCCCCTTTTAACTGAGATATCGCTCAGAAGGAGAGAAGCATCGGATACGATGAGTGGAAGATCCTTTTCCCTTCCCAGACGGTAAGCCTTAAGGCTGTTTGAGAGGGCTTTGTCGTAGTTCCCGAGCGATTGCCAGATGTTGCCGAGTACCAGATAATATTCAGGCGGTGCAGATTTTCCAGCTTCTGATGCAATCGACATTGCCTTGTTCATGTACCACAGGGCTGAATCGGGCTGTGAAAGATAAAGCAGTGTAGAAGCTATATTATGACAGGCATCTGCTTCTCCCGAGGCAAGGTTAGTCTGTCTGTGAAGCGACAGGCTTCTGCGGAGGTAGATAAGTGCACTGTCATGTATACTTCTTGAATTATATATCTGGGCAATATTATTGCACATTTTAGCCATCTCCCAAAGGTCGCTGCGCTTTTCAGAAAGGTTCAGGTGCTTCAGGCTGTATTCGAGCGCCTTGCTGTAATTCTTCTGATAGAAGTAAGCGAGCCCGATACTACCATAAGCAACTGAGATTCCGGCACTGTCTCCCTTGAGTTCCCATAACCGAAGGGCTTCAAAATAAACATCGATTGCCTGACTGAAAAGAGCCATATCCTTGTAGATATTACCCAGGTTATTTGTTGCGTCAGCCAGCGGAAGAGTGTCGCTTACCTCCCTGGCAGTGCTGATGGCTCTTTCGATGTATCCTTTGGCTTCTTCAAGTTCCTGTTTCTGTCTGGCAATGTAGGCCAGAACGTTCAGACTGTTGACCATTCCCCGGTGATCTCCGGCCTTCTCAAAGTATTCAAGGGCAAGTTTGCTGTATTTGCCTGAAGATTCAAGGTCATCTCTGAAACTGAAGACATATGAGAGGCCGTAATATGCACGGGCCATCCCCCTGAAATCGCCGGCTGCCTCATAAAGTCCGAGGGCCCTGAAGTTGTAGTAGGAGGCACTGTCGCCAGGATTGTATTTTGCCAGGTAAGCCATCCCGAGTGCCAGGTAAGCATCCGCAATCCCTTTGGTGAAATTAAGATCCTTCGAGGCAATCATTGCCTTGTGAGATATTCTGATTGCCGCATCAGGATTTCTACGCGCAATCAAGTAAGCTTCAGATGTGGTTTTTGAGATAGCCGAAGTATCACTAAACACCTGTCCCTGGTTATGGCCTTCGGATAAGAGCATAGCAAAAAGGATCAGAACATATTTTTTAAAGTCTATCCCCCGGATCATGGTTTTTCCCTGTTTGCACCAGAAAACTAATTTCGTAAAAAAAGTACTTCGGGTCAATGGTTTGGACAGAAATGTTATTTATCAGCGGCTTCGGAATGATAGACTTGTCAGGCTGCCGGGGCAAATCCGCAGCTTTCTTAAAGACATCCTTATCTCCACCAGTTTTGCAGTGAATACAGGAGAAGGGTTTTGCAAAAGAATTCATTAACGGTATGATTTTTGCGACAATCTACTGTAACCCAATCACAGCCAAGGTCATGAAAAAATTGTATACGGTTCTTGCACTTTCTGCTATTGCTGGGATATCAGTAATGGTCGTCTCCTGTGAGAAAGACAAGGGTGATCCTGTTCCGGGTGATCCTGTTAAGATAGATCTTAGTGTCGCGCAAAAGACAATAGTTGATCAGGCGAATAAATTTGCCTTTGAAATTTTCACGCCCATTGTTGCCGGTGAGACTAAGGGCACCGGCAATATGATGATATCTCCTTTCAGCATCACCAGTGCTCTTTCGATGGTTCTCAACGGCGCTGCGGGGGAGACCTTTGATGCAGTCAGGCATACGCTGCAGTATGATGAAAAGACTCTTCAGGAAATAAATGAGACCTATCTGAAGCTGATGGAAGATATGATCCCGGTCGATCCCAGGGTCACCATGGAAATCGCCAACTCAGTGTGGCTTGAGAAGCGGCTTGTTGTAAAGCAGCCATATGTGGATGCTCTTAAGAAATGGTACCTTGCCGAGGCAAGAAATATTGATGCTTCAGATCCCGCTGCGGTGGATATCGTCAACGGCTGGATCGAGGAAAAGACTCACGACAGGATTCAGGACATGCTGGATTACCTAAGTCCCGATCTCGCCATGCTTCTTATCAATGCTATTTATTTCGACGGCAAGTGGAGGCACCAGTTTGACAAGGATGATACCAGCGACATGCCCTTCTATGTCACGCCCGATTCTCCGGTGGATGTTCCGATGATGTACCAGGAGGAGAATTTTGCTGTTACCCATACGGGAAATGCAACTCTTGCAGAGCTTCCTTTCGGGCAGGGTAATTATTCAATGGTTGTTATGCTTCCAGATGAAAATGTTACTCCCTCCGAAGCAGCTGCAACTCTCAATCCCTCTGACTGGGACAGGTGGATGCAGGACCTCTCAATGGGAGCCTCAGAAGTTCAGCTGAGTCTTCCAAAGTTTGAATATGAATACAAGCGTGAACTTAAGGATGATCTTGCTGCCATGGGTATGGGTATTGCCTTCAGCCCCGGTGCCGCCGACTTCAGTAATATTACCGACCAGGACATTTTTATATCACGCGTACTACACCAGACGTTTATAAAAAATGATGAGGAAGGCACTGAGGCTGCTGCTGCCACGGTGGTGGAATTTGAGTTCACATCGATGCCTTCCGTTACTGTCGTGAATGTCAACCGTCCGTTCCTTTATTTCATCAGGGAGACAACCACCGGTACGATCGTTTTTATGGGTCTGGTTGTGGATCCGAGGTGATCCGGGGCTCAGGAATTTATCAGCTCTCCATCTTTCCGTGCATTAGGAGGTCGAGAGCTTCATCGAATGATCCTGCCGCGATAATCTCCCCTGAGTTGACAAAAAAGATCTCATCGGCGTTCTCGATTGTATTAAGGCGATGGGCAATTATAACCTTGGTAGTCGTTTCCGGCAATCTGTCCATTATTGCTTCAAGCTGCTGTTCGGTTACCGTGTCAATATTTGCAGTAGCCTCATCAAGAATGAGAAGCTCCGGCTTTCGCAATATGGCTCTCATAAAAGCAATAAGCTGTTTCTGTCCGAGGCTTATTCCATCGCCACCCGACTGGATCTGCGTCTCCAGCCCTTTATCAAAACGCCTGAGCAAACCGGCAAGTTGAACATCCTCAAGGGCCTCTTTAAGCTGATCGTTGGAGAATCCTGCACATTCAGGATTGCCGTACATAATATTATCGCGTACCGTACCTGAAAACAGCACAGGTTCCTGCAGAATAAAGCCAATCTTCACAGCTCTCTCACAGGGAGTGTACGACCTTATATCCCTGCCATCAAGCAAGATCGTTCCCTTTTTAGCATCGTAAAGCCTTGCAATGAGAGAAGCCGTGGTCGTTTTTCCACCACCGGTGGGACCGACAAAAGCATATGTCCTTCCTCTCTGAAGGTCAAAGCTGACTTTGTGCAATACCTCCTTCCCGTTGGGATAACTGAAGGAGACATCTCTGAAATGAAGGTAGGATTTGTTTTTGTTATTACTCCTGTCATCAATGACCTTAAGGTTATTTTCAAATGAGAGCAGATGAGAGATCCTGTCCCAGGCTGCAAGCGCCAGCTGAAAGTTAGCCCACAGGGCGGCCATCTGCCTCAGTGGATTATAAAAGTTGGCTATGTAGGCAATGAAGCTTATCAATAGTCCTACCGAAAAATAGCCCTTGATAATAAGCCAGATACCCAGGGAAAGCACTATGAGCTGACCAAGATTGGATGCAAAGGTATAGACAGGTGTCAGAATAATATTGGCAATACCTGCCCTGACTGATCTGTCATAATTCTCATTGTTAACCTCTTCGAATCTTTTACGGAAATAATCGCGCCTGTTAAAGGCAACAACCACCCTGAAATTTGCGAGGCTCTCCTGTATTTCGGCAGACAGATTACCAAGACTTATGAGACTTGCTTCATTCTTCCTTCTTATCCATGGAGAAACACTTTTGGTAAATATCCATAGCAATATTGCAGGGGAAAGAGCTGCCACTCCCAGGGGCAGGCTTATCACCAGGAGAAGTATCCCTGCACCTGTCATGGTTATGAGGCTTCCTATGAACTGCATAAGCGACTGGGAAAAGAACTGGTTAACCTTATCGGTATCATTGTTTATGCGCGATATCAGGTCCCCTGCCTTATTCTGATTGAAAAAATCGAGAGGAAGTTCCTGCAGCTTATTGAAAACCGAATTTCGAAGGCTGAAAAGCATACGCTGACCAATGCCTCCCATCATACGCATCTGTGCATAATTTACGGCAAATGCCATAACATACATTGTAAGGAGTATCCCGGAAAAAAGAAGCACACCATGAAAATCTTTCGCCTGAACTTGATTATCGATTGTATAGCCAACTATATAAGGGCCTGCAAGGCTAAGTCCTGCATTCAGGAAAATGGCTGAGAATGCAATGATCAGGTTGCGGCGTTCTCCGCTAATAATTGTGATAAGCTTCCTGAGCGATGCCAGCACAGGGAGCTTCCCTGACATTTTATCCGTTACCTGGCTCAGATCATAATTCATAATGGTGAGTGCTTTTTTGTGAACTGTAGATCTGTATATATTCAGGTGAACTTTCCAGCAGGTCCTTATGCTTCCCGGAGGCTATTATCTCTCCTTCCATAAGAAGTATTATCTTATCATAATGTTTTACAGGCGCTATTTTCTGGGTTACCGACAGTAGTGTAAGGTTGGGGTAGTTTGCCTGGATATTGCATAGTATCCTGTCTTCTGTTTTTCTGTCGACCCTTGAGGTGAAATCATCGAGCAGCAATATTGCCGGATTCATGGCCAGGGCCCTGGCGAGCATGATCCTTTGCTTTTGTCCTCCCGACAAACTTGTTCCTCTTTCCGTGACCATTGTTTCTAGCTTCCCGGGAAGTGATTCAATAAAATCTTCCAGCTCAGCTGTTTCGATCGCTTTTTTCAGAGATTCTTCAGTTACAGAGTCATTAAATGCGATATTTTCCCTGAGGCTGAGGTTGAAAATTATACTGTCCTGAAATACAAAGCCAATCTGTTTATGAAATACTTCCCTTGAATATTTTTCTATAGAAATCCCATCAAATTCTATAATTCCGGAATCAGGAGATATAAGGTTAGTAAGAAGGTAGAGCAACTGACTTTTACCTGCAGCGGTAGGACCTATAATTGCACATTTGCTGCCGGCTTTGACAGAAAATGAAACATTTTTCAGTATGGGTTTTTCGTCATAGCTTAATGATACGTTCTTCAGCACAATCTCACCTTTTATATCCGATGAGATTGTTCCTGACTCCTGGGGCGGCGGTTCATCCAAAACCTTTCTTATTCTTCCGTATGAAGCTGTTGCTGAAGCAATTATATTACTCATAAATCCGATCATCATTACCGGGAAGATGAGCATTACAAGATAGCTGTTGAAAGCGGCAAAATTACCCAGTGAAAGGGTACCGAGAACAACAAAACGGCCGCCCAGGGCTAGTATAGTTACAACTGCCAGGTTTGAGACAAACATTATTACCGGAACAAGGACTGAAAAGAGTCTTACAATACTAAGGCCCAGTTCCCTTGATTCTATGTTCTTTTCGAGGAATTTTTGATTTTCAGGCTGCTGTGAGTTTAGAACCCTTATTATCGCTGAACCAAGAATACTCTCGTTTATCACCCTGTTGAGAGCATCAATAACCTCCCTGCTTTTACGGAACAGCACCCGCACTTTTCGGAAAACTATATAAAAGGCGGTAGCAATGACTGGAACCATTAAAAGAACAGCAAGTGCAAGCTTTAAGTTAATCATTATCAAGAGGACTGATGCTCCTGCAATGACGAACAGAGAGGAAATGATAGTAACAAATGCCTGGGATACAAACATCTTCACCGAGTCCATGTCGGAAGTCATGTTGGTAAGAAGCTTTGCCGGATTAGCTTTCAGAATATAGGAAAAACTCTGATGGGACAGTTTATTTGCCAGCCTGTTGCGCATATCCAGGGCGACTCTTTCAGCTGTGATGGTTTGTACTACGCCCTGGAGAAAGGTGAAAACAAAAATCCCGGATGCAGCGAGAAGGAATTGAACGATAATTTGTCCGGCATTGAAACTGTTGGCGGAGAAATCATCAATGGCCACTGCAATGATCCTTGGTATAATAAGATTAATTGCGCTGCCTCCAAGTGCCAGCAGGATAAGCAGAATAACAAATCCTCTGTAAGGCCCAATCACACTGAATAAACCTGATTTCTGACCTTTTACTGAATCTGCTTTACTGGTATGACTTCGCATCCTGATCTGAAATAATATGCAAAGAAACCTATTTCAAATCAATTTTTACCAATAAACATATAGATACAGATGGCATTGTGGGTTCGTTACATGCAACGAACCTAAAATCAAAATATTCTTGATTCACATACATCTGTTTCTTACCTTTAACATATAACTGGGAATAAGATAATCCGTTGCTTAACAAATTTTTATATGGCACATGATGTTTTCATAAGCTACTCGAGCGTCGATACGACCGCCGGTGAAACTGTCTGTTCCATACTTGAGCAAAATGGCATAAGCTGCTGGATGGCACCGCGGGATATCACCCCGGGACTTGATTTTGCTGAAGCCATTATCGATGGAATAAAATCATCGAAGCTTTTTATCCTGATATATACAGCAAGCTCGAACAATTCCAAACAGGTCATCAGGGAAGTGGACCGGGCAGTGCATTTCGGACTCCCGGTCATCAACCTCCGGCTCGAGGATATACCGATGTCAAAACAACTTGATTATTACCTTAGCAGTGTTCACTGGCTCGATGCAAAGACCCCTCTGTTGGAAGAGCACATTAATAAATTATCGGGAGTAGTAAAAATCCTCCTCAGAAAAGATAGGGCCAGAGAGGAAGATCTTGAAAAAGCCATAAGGGATGGAATATTGCAGGTTGGACAGGATAAAAAATCAATTGCCGTGCTGCCCTTTAAGAACATGAGCAACGATCCCGAACAGGAGTATTTCAGCGACGGTATGATGGAAGAGATCCTTGACCGCCTCTTCAAGATCGGCGATCTGAAGGTGATCTCACGAACTTCTTCAATGCATTATAAGAATACCGACAAATCCATGAAGGAGATTGCCCGGGAATTGAGAGTAGCAAACATAATTGAAGGTAGTGTGCGCAGAATAGGGAATAACGTGCGCATTGCAGTTCAGCTGATTGATGCCGGAACAGATGCTCACTTATGGTCAGATATTTACAACGGGGACCTGAGTGACCTGTCGCGCATATTTCTTATACAAAGTGAAATAGCACAATCTGTGGCCAGGGAATTGAAAGCTGTAATATCCCCAAGGGAAAAAGAATTGATAGAGAAAATGCCCTCAATAGACCTTGCTGTCTATGAAGAATATCTGAAAGCCCGCTCTTACTTATTTGAAGGAGGAACCCGGGAAGCTTTGAATCAAGCCCTGGAATATCTTAACAACGCAATCGGGAAAAATTCTGGCTGGGCTCCTCTGTATGCGGGTCTGGCAGATGTTTGGATGTGGATACAGCTTGGGGGTTATGAATCCCCTTCAGTGGCAGGTCCGAAAATTTTCGAATACCTTAATAAAGCGATGGATTTGGATCAGGATATTTCTGGAATTCATTATCTCAGCGGCCTCGTCGCTCAGTGGGTGGAATGGGACTGGGAGAAAAGTGAAAAAGAGTTCCTGAAAGCCCTGGCATTAAATCCCAATGACGCTCAATCGAGATTAGTATATGCACAGCTATTATTGATCCTGCACAGGAAAGATGAAGGAATGGCACAGGCAAGGCTGGCAATCAGCCTTGACCCGGCAAACCCTAACTCCAAGTTTCTTTATGCAGGAACTTTGGCGCAAGCTGGTGAGTACAAAACAGCCTTACCTGTGATGGAGGAAATTGTAGCCGATAATCCTTTGAATATATCCGCTTATTATATGATTGAAGTTACAGCTTTCAGATTGAAAAAGTACAACAAAGCAATCAATGCAGTAAAGCATGTTCTTCCTTACTATAATATTAAAGAAGAGAATATTATAGAAATTGAAAGGACTTTTAGTAACCAAGGTTTTACCATAGCAAATGTGGAAGTACTAAAACACCTTGAGAAATTTTTGGAAAATAATTACGAGTCACCTCATGATATAGCATTGAGATACATTTACGCGGATCAACTCGATAAAGCAATGGACTGGATTGAAAAGGGATTTGAGATGCACGACCCGAAAATGATGTATATAGCCTCCCCTGCACGATATTTTGATGCATTATATGAAAATCCGAGGTTTATAGCCATATGTGAGAAAATGAAGCTACCGATTCCCGGGCCAATATAAAAAAGACATAAAACAGCTTTCGCCAACAAATTAATCCTGGTCAGCCGGGGCTTTGCTGGTCCAGACAGGTAACGCTGGTCGAAGGGCGAAGTTGTGCAATGAAGGTCTTATATAATCGACATATGTATTTACCTTATCTCTGCTGACAAATTCAAAACCAGCCCCTATTACTGAGGCTGCGGCATTACTTTTATTTCAAAAGAGTTCCTTCCGTCAGGAAGTGTTCTGATGAGTTTGTTGTCTTTCGTCCAGTAAAAGAGGTAATTGCTCCCTGCATAAAGTCCCGGGAATGAATCAGATCCTGTTATTACTCCTGATACGGCCTGATCCTGCTGACTGTTTTCCCGGATCCGGCGTATATTTCCATTCCTTGAATAATAGATCCATTCATCAACCGCCAGTACAATCCGGTCATCCTTGTTCAGTGATTGGAATTTAGCTGTTTTACTAAGTTTCTGCGATAGTTTTCTTTGCATTCTTTGTTCATTTGACATATCCTTAGTCAGGATCATTTCAGCTGCCTTTTCCTGAGCAGACATGACTGACAGATCGAAACTGAACCAGCCCTGGGGAGCTTTGTCAGAAGATGAAAAAAGATCAAATTTAAACGGCAGATTTACATCATGATCAGTCGTTCCGAAATAGATGGTTTTCTCGTCATCCCCGAACACAAGACCATAGGTATTCCTGTTTACCGAAACATATTCCTCCCTGTTATTTTCTTTCATATCATAAAGGAACAGTCCGCCACCGCCCTGGGGCTGAGGACTGTCCTCCCAGTGACGGTTATAAACAATGTAGTAATCATTCACAGCCATGGAATAAACCGGTCTCTCATCAAACATCTTCCTTCTGGGTTCATTGGGCTTATGGGTTCTTAAGGCATAAACTTCATTGTCCCCGTTAAGGTAAAACATCCATCCATCCCTGTTTACCCTGAGATATGAAACAAAATCATTGTCAATAAGACAGGTTCGCATTTTTCCCTCAACTGACATCCTGTAAACTCCTTTCTGCGTGTCCTCATTCAAATTGTAATAGTACATCCACTGACCGGTAACGTTGAGGTTGGCAGGAATATCATCCGATAATTTCATCAGAGAGCTCCCGTTGATAAGCACCTTATAGAGTTTGCCATTATCGGCTTTGTTTGAAAAGTATACCCATGGTTCCTGCACTACCAGCCGGTCCTTCCCGGAAACACTTCCCCATTTTAATGGTTTCGTAACAGTGACAATGCATTTCCCTGTTCTCCTGCCATCTGCAGCCTGTGCCCATACTGTTGTGCTTCCCGGGCCTGCTGGCTCTACGTAACCATTCTCATCAATCCTTGCAATCGCCGGATCATCTGATATCCATCTGACTTCAGGGGGTATTTCTCCACTGGCTGATCTCAAAACAGAAAGCCTTTCCTTATCTCCCCTTTCAAAAAGATCCAGGCGCTTCCGGGACAGCTCAAGAACAATTACTTTTCTTTCCCTGGCTTCTGCAGGCTGTTCGTTTCCCGTTTCTCTTTTAACCCTTGAACGCTGTTCCTGGGCAGCAAGGGAAAATGTCAGCAGCGCTGATAACAGAATTATAAAAGCGTATTTCATGTGCGAAAGGGATATAGATTATTCCTTTAAAACTGATGAATTCAGTTTATATTATGGTTTGTACCGGGAAAACACAGAAAGCAGGGATTTTCAGACTACTGGCCTCTCATCTCATCCTTTTATTCCCGGTACAAATGACAATAAAGGATTTTCTGTCCCATTTCCCTTTTTTCTCTTCGAGCTTTTTATTTGTCCCGTATTTGCCAGTTTCCTAACTTTATAATAATTATCCCTGAGAATCCCTGAAATTATGGCAAAAGATGTTTTTATAAGCTACTCCAGCATCGACTCGACTGCTGGTGAAACTGTCTGTTCGATACTTGAGCAAAATGGTATAAGCTGCTGGATAGCGCCGCGGGATATCACCCCGGGACTTGATTTTGCAGAAGCCATCATCGATGGAATAAAGTCTTCCAAGTTATTTATCCTGGTTTATACATCCAGCTCGAACAACTCTAAACAGGTCATTAGGGAAGTGGACCGGGCGGTGCATTTCGGGCTCCAGGTCATCAACCTCAGGCTCGAGGATGTTCCGATGTCAAAACAACTTGATTATTACCTGAGCAGTGTTCACTGGCTCGATGCAAAGGCCCCTCCGCTTGAACAACACTGTACCCGCTTATCCTTAGTGGTTAAAATGCTGCTTTCTAAAGAGAAGTTGAGTGATGATGACCTTGAAAAGGCCATACGGGATGGGACACTACATATGGGACAGGATAAAAAATCCATTGCCGTCATGCCTTTCAAGAACATGAGCAATGATCCCGAACAGGAGTATTTCAGCGACGGGATGATGGAGGAGATCCTTGACCGACTCTTCAAGATCGGCGATCTGAAGGTAATTTCCCGGACTTCTTCCATGCGTTACAAGAATTCTGAAAAATCGATAAAGGAGATTGCCCGGGAATTGGGAGTAGCAAACATAATTGAAGGCAGTGTGCGTAGGGCAGGTAATATGGTGCGTATTGCCGTACAGCTGATTGATGCCGGAACCGATGCCCACTTGTGGTCGGAGATTTATAATGGAGATCTGAGTGATCTGTCGCGCATATTTAATATTCAGAGTGAAGTGGCACAATCTGTGGCCAGGGAGTTGAAAACTGTTTTGTCACCGCAGGAGTTGGAGCTCATTGAGAAGAAACCCACCAAAAATACTGAGGCTTACGATGCTTACCTTCGCGGTATGTTTTACTGGAGAAAACTGACCCGGAATGACCTTGAAACCGCAAAAAAATATTTTGACCTTGCAATAGAAAAGGATCCCGAATATGCGCCTGCTTATGCCGGTATTTGTTTTATATGGGGTGGGTTAATGCAGATGGGTCTTATTTCCCCTGAGGAAGCAGGTCCTAAAGGCATTGAAGCATTAACTAAGGCTATTGAGCTTGACAGCACAAATGCAGAAGTAATATATACACAGGCATGTGGGAACACATGGATGTCGTGGGACTGGGAAGGTGGTGAATCAGCATTTAAAAAAGCACTGGAGATCAATCCCAACCATGCGGAAGCACATGCATACTACTCTCATCTCCTGAACATATTGGGGAGGACTGAAGAGGCAATGACGGAGATTGAGACAGCCCTGAAACTGGATCCATATAACCCTCTTATAATTAGTCTTTATAGTGTTGATTTATTATTTGTACGTCGGTTTGAAGAAGCAGTAAAGGCTGCTGAAAAAGCATTGAGGATGGAACCAACAGCTCCGGTAGCTCTTACAGCACTCGAGTGGGCCCTGCATATGACCGGAAGATATGATGAAGCCTGGGAGGTAATTAAAAATGATTGGCAATTTACTGGATCTGGAAGCTATTTTAGTGACCAGGACTTTAACGAATCGGGATATGCCGTTGCATTGAACAAAGCTGCGGAAGCCATGAAAATCTCAGCGGATTTGACCTATATCAATCCCTTTCTGCTGGCATTTATATATATATTAGCTGGTAATGTAGAACCAGCTCTGGAATGTCTGGAAAAAGCCTACGAAATACGTGAAACAAACCTGCCTTATCTGGGGGCGCCAATTTTTGATATTATTCGCTATGAACCCCGTTTTCGGGAGATTGCACGGAAGATGGGTCTACCCCATTAAGCAGATTGTTTTAATCCTCATGATGGGGCGCTCATCAAAGAAGAATGATTTGCATTTATGTAAATTATAAATTACATATGGACATTAATAGTGTAAAATACATTTAAATGATAAACCGTTCATTCTGGCTGAAGAAATTGACTGACGGATGGGAAAAAAGAAAATTATACAATCAGTCATGAAAGTATTGAAGTAATTTTTACCTCAATTCCAGGATCTGGTATTGTTTAGCCCATATTCCATTTGCTTTTCACCTAACCAGCAACCCTCAACCAGCTGTCAGTTATCAGCTATAAGAACCAGCAACAACCCTGTTTAATGCTGTCTTCTTTCTCCGGTCTCCGGTCTTCCGTCTAAATTATCTTGACTCACATACATCAATTTCTTACCTTTAACATATAACTGGGATCTGGATAATCCGTTGTTTAACAAATTTTTATATGGCACACGATGTTTTTATAAGCTACTCCAGCATTGACAAGTCTGCTGGTGAAACTGTCTGTTCCATTCTTGAACAGAACCAGCTGAGCTGCTGGATAGCACCGCGGAATATTACTCCGGGGCTTGATTTTGCAGAGGCCATCATCGATGGAATAAAATCATCGAAACTGTTTATTCTGGTCTATACATCAAACTCGAACAATTCCAAACAGGTCATAAGGGAAGTGGACCGGGCGGTGCATTTCGGACTCCAGGTCATCAATCTGCGGCTCGAGGATGTGCCTATGTCAAAACAACTTGATTATTACCTGAGCAGTGTTCACTGGCTCGATGCAAAGACACCTCCGCTTGAACAACACTGTACCCGCTTATCCCTAGTGGTTAAAATGCTTCTTTCGAAAGAAGAGGGAAGGGATGATGATCTGAAAGAAGCTTTCAGGAACGGAACACTTCTTATGAGACAGGAAGAAAAGTCCATTGCGGTTCTTCCCTTTATCAACGACAGTCCTGACCAGGAGAATACATATTTCATTAACGGGGTGATGGAGGAGATATTGAATAATCTTCAGAAGATAAAGGACCTGAGGGTAATCTCGCGAACCTCAGTTGAGCAGTACAGGGATCAGAAGAAGCCCATACCGGAGATTGCTCAGGAGCTGGGTGTAAAATATATCGTTGAAGGCAGCGGTCAGAAATATGGCAGCAACTTTCGCTTACGTACCCAGCTCATCATGGCTGCCAGGGAAACTCATCTCTGGGGAGAATCTTTTCAGCAAAAGATTACAGAGGTGGAAGATATCTTCAACATCCAGAACAAGATAGCGGAATCAGTAGCAAAAGAACTAAAGGCTATTGTTACACCTGATGAGAAACAACTTATTGAGAAAATTCCGACAATGAACCTGACAGCCTATGATGAATATCTTAAGGGCAAATTTTATATTAATAATGTCAGTCCGGATGATCTTAGCATGAATACTGCAATGGAATACTTTGAGCGGGCAAAAGAAAGAGATCCTGCATTTCCACTTGCATATGCAGGTATTGCTCAAGTCTGGCTAATTCGCCAGCAAATGGGTTTCGCACCGCCCGACGAAGCAGGTCCCAAAATAACAGAAGCCATCGAAAAGGTTCTTGAACTGGACTTCCATCTGGCTGAATTGCATTATATTCTGGCAAGTAATTATTTTCTTGTAAAATGGAACTGGGAAGCCGCTGAAACAGCTTATAAAAAGGTTCTTGAAATAAATCCCAACCATGCTGAAGCACATGGGGTATATTCGCACCTGCTGATAATAAAGGGACGTACTGAAGAAGCTATGGAACATTCTGAACTTTCGCTTAAGCTCGATCCTAATAATCTGTGGACGATTATGTGGTATGGTTCCAATCTTATATGTTTACATCGTTATGACGAGTGTATCTCTCTGTGCCGTGAATTCTACGGGAAAAATCACACCACTTACTGGATGCTCCTGATTGGCAAATACATTTCACACCATATGAAAGAAGAGTACGATGAGGCATTTGAAGCACTGAAAATAGTTTTTTATATCGGGTACAAAGATTTTGAACATGTTTTTGATCAGTATGAGAAATTAGGCTATGCCGGCACAATCAATCTGGAAGCTGATACACTGCTGGCTCAATCAAAAACTAAATACGTATCCCAATATGATTTAGCTACTATGTATTCTTTTGCCGGGAATAAGGAGAAGGCTCTGGATTGCCTGGAGCAGGCTTACGAAATGCGCGATCCGGTTGTACCTTATATTGGAGTATTTCCGAATTTTGGCATTTTACGCGATGAGCCGCGATTTCAGGAACTGATGCGGAAATTGAATCTACCACTTAAAATAATGGCGTAACGGCGCAATGGCGTACTTTGTACTCCGAAGCCATGGCGTAGGAGTAACAGTATAAAGTCGGAAAAAGAAAGAACGACAAATCGATAGAATGAATGGGAGAAGAGGAGAATTAGGAGAAGAGGAGACAAGGAACACCGCCAGACAGGGTGAAGAAGTTCCGCACAGCGGAAAGGGGAGAACAGGAGAAAAACAGTCTTGTAACTTATCGGGATTGAATGATCGAATGCGATGAGCAATGAGACGAAGCCCCGACAAACGTAGAGATTCGGGAATAGCATGATTGCATGATCGCACGATTGCACGATTGTAATACCGCAAGACCTGCAAGACTTTTTAATACTATATCACTCTATACTATTAAAATGGCACACGATGTTTTTATAAGCTACTCCAGCATCGACTCGACTGCTGGTGAAACTGTCTGTTCGATACTTGAGCAAAATGGTATAAGCTGCTGGATAGCGCCGCGGGATATCACTCCGGGACTTGATTTTGCTGAAGCCATCATCGATGGAATAAAATCATCGAAGCTATTTATCCTGGTCTATACATCAAACTCGAACAACTCCAAACAGGTTATAAGGGAAGTGGACCGGGCAGTGCATTTCGGACTCCAGGTCATCAACCTCCGGCTCGAGGATGTTCCGATGTCAAAACAACTTGATTATTACCTGAGCAGTGTTCACTGGCTCGATGCCGAGACTCCTACACTGGAAGGGCACATTAATAAATTATCGGAAGTGGTTAAAATCCTTCTCAGGAAAGATGGAGCCAGAGAGAAGGATCTCGACAAAGCAATGAGGGATGGAATACTGCAGGTGGGACAGGATAAAAAATCAATTGCCGTGCTGCCTTTTAAGAACTTGAGCAATGATCCTGAACAGGAGTATTTCAGCGACGGGATGATGGAGGAAATACTTGACCGTCTGTTCAAGGTCGGCGATCTGAAGGTGATCTCAAGAACTTCTTCAATGCATTATAAGAATACGGACAAATCGATAAAAGAGATTGCCCGTGAACTAAAAGTAGCAAACATAATTGAAGGCAGTGTGCGCAGAGCAGGCAATATGGTGCGCATTGCCGTTCAGCTGATTGATGCTGGAACCGATGCACATTTATGGTCAGAGATCTACAATGGTGATCTGAGTGATTTGTCACGCATATTTAATATTCAGAGTGAGGTGGCACAATCAGTGGCAAGGGAACTGAAGGCTGTCTTGTCACCACAGGAGGTTAAACTGATAGAGAAAATTTCAACAAAGAATACGGAAGCCTATGAAGCTTTTCTCAAAGGCAGGTTCTATTTGTATAAACTGACACAAAATGATCTTGAAACCGCAAGAAAATACTTCGAACAGGCAATAGAAAAGGATCCGGAGTATGCTCCTGCATATGCAGGTATCTCCCTTGTCTGGACCGGGTTTATGCAGATGGGCCACATTTCCCCTGAGGAAGCTGGCCCAAAAATTATGGAAGCACTCACGAAGGCTAATGAGCTTGACAGCACAAACGCCGAAGTAATATACACACTGGCATGTATTAATACATGGATGATGTGGGACTGGGAAAGTGGTGAATCAGCTTTCAAAAAAGCCCTGGAACTAAATCCCAATCATGCAGAAGCCCACGCATACTACTCACATTTCTTAAATATAACAGGTAGGGCCGAGGAAGCTATGGCAGAGATTAAAACAGCACTTAAGCTTGACCCTCATAATCCTCTGCTAATAAGTCTGTATAGTGTAGATTTATTATATGCACGTCGTTTTGAAGAAGCTATAAAAGTTGCCAGGGAAGCGTTACGGATGGAGCCAGTCTCTCCTGTAGCTCAGTCAAGTCTGCACGATGCATTGCATCTGACCGGAAGGCACAGGGAAGCGTGGGAGTCAATAAAAAGTGAATGGATGAACCTGGGCCATGGTCAGGCTTTTAATCTGGATTTTAATGAATTGGGTTATGTAAGTGCCTTGAATCAAGCTGCAGGAGTACTTGAGACAGCATCGGAATCAACTTATATTAATCCTTTGTATTTGGCAAATGTATATATTTTGGCAGGTAACAAAGAGAAAGCTTTGAAATGGACAGAGAAAGCCTACGAAATACGTGAAACAAATTTGCCTTATCTTTTAATGCCGACTTTTGATCTTATTCGAGATGAGCCAGGATTTCAGGAGATTGCCCGGAAGATGGGGCTGCCGTATAAGTAGGACGTGAAGGCAAGAAGGCGAAAAACCGGGGATGTTTAGTTTATTTGTTGTTTATTTGGCAGTTTCCTAACTTTACGATAGTCGTTCCTGAGAAATGCCGTGATTATGGCTCATGATGTATTCATAAGTTACTCCAATCAGGATAAGACAACGGCCGATGCTGTATGCTCCATACTTGAGCAGAACGGCATAAGATGCTGGTTGGCTCCCCGCGACATCACTCCCGGAGCAGCTTTTGCAGAGGCCATAATCGACGGGATAAAAGGATCGAAAGTTTTCATTCTTATCTACTCTTCAAACACCAACAGGTCCGTCCAGGTTATCAAAGAAGTGGACAGGGCGGTCCACCATGGACTGGCGATCATACCATTCCGCCTTGAGGATATCCCCATGTCGAAACAGCTTGAGTATTATGTAAGCGATGTCCATTGGCTTGATGCCCTCAAGCCTCCTCTCGAAAGACACATCAACAGACTGGCCAGCGTGATCCAGATGCTTCTGAAGATGGATGAAGTGGACAAGGATGATATAAAGGAAGCAATCAGGGCAGGGATAGAAGAACAGGATAAACACGGAAGACTAAGCCGGTCAATAATGCGGACACGGATCCTCATTCCGTCTGCAGCTTTGATCCTGGTTGCAGTATTAGCCGTTTCGGTATTTCTTTTTAAACGGCAGGCAGACAGGAGGTGGGCAAGGGAAGTGGCATTGCCTGAAATAGAGAGAATGATTGAAGAGAACGATGTATGGAGGAACCTTGCCGAACCTTACTATCTGGCTGAGAAGGCAGAGGCTGTTCTCGGAAATGACCCCCGGCTTGCTGAATTATTCTCAAAAATATCCCTGAATATTGATGTTATTACTGATCCTCCGGGTGCTAATGTTTATTTAAAGGAATACAGCAAGCCCGATGACGAGTGGAAATTCCTGGGAGTATCACCCCTGGAGAAAGTCAGGCTTCCTGTCGGGATCTTCCGGTGGAAGCTTGAAAAGGAAGGTTTTGTTACAGTTCTGGGAGCTGCATCCAGTTGGAGAATGCTTGGATCTGAAGGAAAACCGGGGGAGGTGGGGCCAAATCTGCTTGTCAGAAAAATGGATAAGACTGGAAGTATTCCTGACAGAATGGTGCGTATTCCTGCGACACAAGCAAACATGGGCAGGGTAGGTGACTTTTTTATTGGTATGTACGAGGTGACTAACGATGAGTATAAGGCTTTTATTGATGCCGGAGGATACAGGGAACCTGAGTACTGGAAGTATAAATTTATAAAAGACGGCAAAGAACTTACCTGGAATGAGGGGATCAGTGAATTTATTGACCAGTCGGGTCAGCCAGGCCCTTCAGCATGGATTGGAGGCGACTTCCCTTCAGGTCAGGGAGATTATCCAGTATCGGGGGTAAGCTGGTATGAGGCTGCTGCCTATGCCGAATATTCAGGTATGAGTCTTCCGACAACAACACACTGGAATGTTGCAAGGGGCGCATTTACGCCAATGATTCAAACCTTCCAGCTGGGAGGTTTTGCCTTACTTGCCCCTTTCAGCAATTTCGGAAGCACCGGTACTGTTGCTGCCGGTTCTCTTCCAGGAATTACACCATATGGCGCATATGACATGGCAGGGAACGTCAGGGAATGGTGCTGGAACAAAACCACTGATGGAAGAATAATAAGGGGAGGTTCATGGGAAGACAACACATACGAGTTCGGCAACCAGAGACAGGCACCGGAAATGGACCGCTCCCGAAGGAACGGGTTCAGACTGGCATTCTATCCTGAGATTGACTCCATCTCTCCTGAGGTATTTGCTGCGGTTACTCTGCCGGTACAACCGGATCCCATGAAGATCAAACCTGTGAACGATGATATTTTCAGGATTTATCTGGAGCTCTTTTCATATGATCCCGCTGAATTGAATTCCCAGATTGAGTATCATATCGAGAGTCCGGGCGGGTGGATCAGGGAAAAAGTCTCTTTTGATGCTTCCTATGGTGGAGAAAGGATCACGGCCTATCTTTTCCTTCCAAAGAATGTTGACCCCCCTTACCAGACAGTTATATATTTCCCAGGCAGTGCAGCAACACGAATGATATCAAGTGATCAGATCGAGGAATATATTGAATTCCCTATGTTTTTGTCATATTACATCAGGAACGGGAGGGCAGTGCTGTGGCCGGTCTACAAGGGAACTTTTGAGCGAAGCAAGCCTGAACTCGCGGCCATCCACGCAGGAAACGATTCATATGCCTTTACGGAATTCATGGTTCAGCTTATAAAAGACTTTCGCAGAAGTATCGACTATCTTGCTACAAGGCCGGAAATTGATACCGGCAAACTAGCCTTTTATGGCATGAGCTGGGGAGGATGGTTAGGGACAATTCTCCCTGCAATTGAAGATCGCCTTGCACTGAATTTAGTTGTTGCCGGAGGATTGAATCCAAGGGGCCGGGAGGAAGTAAATGCAATAAATTACGTTGGAAGGGTAAAAATTCCCACCCTGATGCTGAACGGGAAGTATGACAGGTGGATCGACCAGGAGATAAGACCCATGCACGAGTTGCTTGGAACACCTCCTGAGCATAAAAAATTAATACTTTATGAAACCGATCACATACCTCCGAAAACCGAGTATATAAGGGAGACGCTTGCATGGCTGGACAGGTACTTCGGACCAGTGAGGTACGAATGAAAGGGAGAGTGGGGGAAAGGGAGAATGGGAGAGGACGAGTCAGGGGAGAGGCATGAAGGCGTAGGGGCGACTCAAGGACTTACAGACGTTAAAAAAGGACTTCT
Organism: Bacteroidales bacterium; assembly: GCA_040772125.1. Classification (GTDB taxonomy): domain Bacteria; phylum Bacteroidota; class Bacteroidia; order Bacteroidales; family VadinHA17; genus LD21. The sequence goes on along the minus strand of JAXGYS010000005.1, from coordinate 132,011 downwards.
CGTGTTGATGACAACTGGCCCAAGCAACCAGCAGCAAGCAACCAGGAACAATGATCTTACGGTTTGAGCCAGGTAATCCTGCATTTAAAATCATGATGTTAAAAAACCTTAATTCACACTTCTGGAATCATCCTCCTTTTTCCATTATGGAAATTAATTTGCTATTTGCATAAATACGGCAATATCGAAGGTTTTTCCCTTGAAGAGACTGAAAGGCCGGTAAATTTGTAAAACAAACAATATATAATGAACAAGTTATCCAAACTGATCTTATTCTCATCGATGATTATTCATCTTTCACTTACAGGTTTCACACAAACACAGCAGGACGCCTCAGTAATCTCAAGGACGGGGGCTCTGAAGGTGTTTATGGATTGCCGCTGTGATATAAACTTTATAAGGCAGGAAATTCCTTTTATCAATTACGTCAGGGATGTCGCCATTGCTCAGGTCTATATTCGAGTCACAAACCAGAATACTGCCAGTGGCGGGAATGAATACACATTTTCATTTGAGGGACTGGCGGAATTCAAGGGTGTTAACGATACCCTGGTACTTACAACCCTTCCTGATGAGACAAGTGCAATGATCAGGGAAGGGCAGGTGAATGTCCTTAAAATCGGATTGATGAGATATATTGCTCATACTCCCATGAGAAAGGAAATTGATATCAGATACACTGAAGGACTTCAGACTGAAGAGGTAATTGACAAATGGAACAACTGGGTAATTGATTTACAGACAAGTCCGAGGTTCAATTCGGAAGAAAGTTACAGTACCCTGAACCTTTTCAACTCAATAAATATATCTAAAGTTACACCCGATATTAAACTGGAAATTGACTTCGATCACTCTTTCAATAAGCAGAAATACAAGGAGGATGAGGAGGAAAATACCTATATAAGGCAATCTGAAGCCGTTGATATTCTTTTTGTGAGGAGCCTTGGTGAACACTGGTCTGCAGGTCTGACATGGGGATTGAGGGGCTCCTCCCAGGCTAACTATAATTCAAATCACGAAGTCATGCCTGCGATTGAATATGACCTTTATCCCTACTCCAAGGCAACTCATAAACAATTAAGATTCCTTTACAGTGCAGGTTATCAGGGAAGCAATTATATTGACACCACCATCTATAATTTAACGAATGAACACAGATTTAAGCAGATACTGAGAATTGGGTACCAGGTACAGGAGAAATGGGGATCAATTAACCTTTCTCTGTCAGGATCAAATTATTTTCACGATTTTTCGAAGAACAGCATTGAAGTTGATGGATTTATAAGGATAAGATTATTCAAGGGTTTGTCAATGTCGGTTAATGGTGAGGCAGCTTATATCAACGATCGTCTTAACCAGAGAAAAGGAGAACTCACTGAGGCTGAAAGGCTGCTACGCCTTAAACAACAGGCAACAAGCTTTGAAGTTGGAGCGTCGCTAAGCATAAATTATACTTTTGGTTCGATCTATAGCAATGTGGTTAATCCTCGATTCAACAGGTATTGATCGGGTCCCCGGGCCCATTTTGGTTCATCGCCGGTTACCAGTTGCCGGGAAGAAAAGGTGGAAAGGGGAGATTCTCAGGGGCCTTTAGCTGGGTTTCTGCTGTCTGTGCTACATAACCGAACTGCAGACCAGCTTCATTAATCCCATGAATTATTCAAGAACCTTGAAGGAAAGCTTAAATGCCTCATCTTAATACCAACTCTTTCCACAAGGCTTTCATCATAGTTTCTGTATCTGATTGTCTTTGATTCAGACGATCTCTTATTCGAACCAGACCGGTGAGTGTAATCCGTTAAGGGTATTGAAGAGAGGCTAAAATTGTTTTATATTGTGTCCTTAACAAATCTCAACTGTGTCATGGATAGCATCAAAACTGCAATTTATTGTTCACTTGGAGGAACAATGTTACTTGGTGCTTGTCAGTCTGTGACTCCGCAAGCAAAAGACCGTCCCAACATCCTCATAGCCATAAGCGATGATCAGTCGTGGCTCCACACAAGCTTTGCAGGCTGTAAATTCGTTAATACTCCTGGATTTGACAGGATAGCAGGCAATGGTATTTATTTTTCAAATTGCTATGCAGGTTCCCCCGGGTCAGCTCCATCCCGCAGTTCGCTTGTGACTGGACGATATCACTGGCAGAATGAGCAGAGCGGACAACATGCGTCGAGCTGGATGAAAAAACATATTCCATTTTGTGACCTCCTTGCAGATAATGGTTATTATACAGGCTTTACGGGTAAAGGGGTCGGACCCTTTCAGTACGCAGGAAATGAGATGGATTCGTTATGGAGAAAGGAGAATGCAGCCGGACCGGCCTTTAACAGCTATCAGTATACGAAAGGGGATGAGGGAGATGAGAGAAGTGCCGGAGGAATAGGCGGCAACAATTATTATGCGAACTTCAGGGATTTCATGAACAGGCGGGATACTGGCAAACCATTTTATTTCTGGTACGGAGCCACCGAACCTCACAGGGATTATGAAAAAGATTCATGGAAAAGAAACGGTAAAGACCTGAAAATGGCTGAGGTGCCCGGTTTTTTGCCTGATAATGACGAAATAAGAGGTGATATCCTTGACTATGCTGTTGAAATAGAATGGTTTGATCGTCATCTTGTAATGATGCTCGATTACCTCGATTCGATAGGGGAGTTGAATAACACTATTGTTATCGTAACAGGAGATAACGGAATGCCTTTTCCGAGAGCCAAAGCCAATTGTTTTGAATATGGTATCCATGTACCTCTGGCTATCAGTTACCCTGAAGGTTTTCCCGGCAGAAGGATTGTTGATGATCCGGTCAGCTTTGCAGATCTTGCCCCCACAATCCTTGAAATGACCGGTACCGGAACTGATGGCATGATGCCGGTATCCGGAAGAAGCCTGGTTAATATCCTGCGGTCAGAAAATTCCGGAATTGTTGATGAAACAAAGAAATATGTATTTGCAGGAAGAGAACGGCATTCATCATCAAGATACGACAACCTTGGCTATCCCCAGCGCGCCATACGTAGTACACAGTACCTGCTTATCTGGAATATAAAGCCTGATCTTTGGCCGGCCGGCGACCCACAGAGGCTTAAACCGGGCTCTGAGACAGAACTTTTACCTCTTTTCGGGATCGACGAGGCTGGAAAACATAATTCCGACTGGGCCTTCACCGACGTTGATGCTGCTCCGTCAAAATCTTTCATTGTCGAAAATCATTCCGATGAGGAGATCAGCAGGTTTTTTAATCTGGCTTTTGCCAAACGACCTGAATATGAGCTTTATGATGTGATCAGTGACCCTGATTGCCTCATTAATCTTTCCGGAAATCCTGATTTTTTACCTGTTGAACAGGAAATGAAAGATCAACTAATCCGGGAACTCATAAGATCGGAAGATCCCAGGGTTGTCGGTCCGGATACCGGAATTTTTGACACTTATATCCGGTACAGTCCGATGCGTGAATTCCCCAGACCTTAATCTGCTTGCGATTTACGGAATGTCGTCTCTCCGTTACTCCAAATCAAAAATTGGCAATCTTTTTCGATCAGGTATTCTGCATCCTTTCTGTTTGCGACATTTGTTTAGTATGACATCTTCATGGCTGGCAGTTTTTTTGAAAATTCTTATGTTCTGCTGTTAACATTCCTTTTTTCTTGTCGTCTTTATGTTGAAAATCAATAAACAATAAAGACCGTGACAAGAAATTTCTTTTCAATGGTTTTCCGGAATATTGCCCGGAATAAGGTCTCCACTTTCATAAATGTTACAGGACTGGCTACAGGATTGGCTGCATCCCTGCTTATACTTCTGTGGGTACAGAACGAGCTGAGCTTTGAGAAATTCAATGTTAACTCTGAAAACATATACAGGGTGGAGGAGGACCAGTTTTATTCTGATCAAAGGTATCATGTTACTGTCACCCCGTTTCCAAGCGGTCCGGTCTGGAAGGAGAAGATCCCCGAAATCATTGAGCAGGTAAGGATCAATCCATGGCTTCCCAGGATACTTTTCAAAAAGGATGATAAAGTTTTTTTTGAATCACAAATTGTTGCTGCCGATTCAACGATATTCAGGGTTTTTACACTCCAGATGATTCTGGGCGATCCTGAAACAGCGCTGAATGATCCCAATTCAGTGGTCCTGACAAAGACACTGGCTGAAAAGTATTTCGGAAAGGACGATCCGCTTGGACAGTCGCTTACAATAGAAAACAACCTGGAAGTGAAAGTTACGGGTGTAATAAAGGATCTGCCTAATAATTCGATCTTTTCATATACGGCTATTTTTCCTTACTCACTGCAGCCTGCATTAAGAGTCCCTGTAAGTTCGCACTGGGGAAGTAATTCTATTTTTACCTATGTTGTACTCGCGAACGGAGCAGATATTGAATCAGTAAATAAAAAACTTACTGATGTGGTACTGGAGTATTATCCCCAGACAACCACAAAATATTTGGTGTTTCCGCTGTTGGACATTCACCTGCATGGGCAATTTGGTTTTAAGGAAACAAAAGGGGCTGTAATAACGGTTTACATATTCAGTCTTATCGGGATATTCGTTCTTCTCATAGCATGCATTAACTTCATAAATCTTTCAACAGCAAGGGCGTCTGCCAGGGCAAAGGAGATTGGAATAAAGAAGGCAACAGGAGCAGGACGGATGAATATATTTTCACAGTTCATGCTTGAATCGTTATTTCTGGTTTTCATATCCCTTGTTCTGGCCCTTGTGCTGATCGGGCTGTTTCTGAATACTTTTAATGAGCTGTCCGGCAAGCACTTCGCACTTGATGACCTCCTGACCTGGAGATATATCGCTGGTTTAATCCTGGTCGGTCTTTTTGCCGGTGTTATTGCAGGTATCTATCCTGCAGTTTACCTGTCAGCTTTTAAGCCGGCAGCAGTTCTTAAGGGTGAGATGGTAACAGGAGGCAAGGCACGGCTGAGACAGGGTCTTGTCGTGCTGCAATTCACTCTTTCGATACTTATAGCGACGACCTCGGTATTTATGTTCATGCAATTGAAATTCCTGCAGAATAAAAATCTGGGATTCAATAAAGAAAATCTGATAGTCATACCAATGGCCCAGAATATGAGGCAGAATTATGATGCCTTAAAGAAGGAGCTGAAGAATGAAAGCCTTATCAGTGGAGTAACTGCAGCCACCTCCAATCCTGTTCTGATAGGAAGTAATTCAGGAGGAGCAAGATGGGATGGACAGGATCCCACCAAAAGAGTACTTATAGGCACTAATGCCATTGACTATGATTATCTGAATACCCTTCAGTTGAAGCTGGTGTCCGGCCGGGATTTTTCAGTTGATTATCCGGGTGATTTTGCCAGGGACACGACTGGCAATTTCCTCATTAACGAAGAGGTGGCAAAAGCCATGGGGGGCGATGATCCTGTCGGGAAGAGATTCTCATTCATGGGTATAAACGGCACCATTATTGGTGTAATGAAAAACTTTCATTTCAGGGATCCTGATCAGCCTGTGAGTCCGGTAGCCTTTGTACTTACAGATACCAGAAGGTTCAATTACATAATAATCAGGCTTGCAGATGATATTCCTGCTTCCCTGAAGGTGGTTGAGAAGGTCTGGAGAAATGTCATTCCTGAATATCCGCTCGAATATACTTTTGTAGACCAGGATTATGATAATCTCTTCAGAACACAGATCAGGTTCACGGGTCTTTTGAAATATTTCACGATCCTTGCTGTCATAATCGCATGCCTCGGACTCTACGGGTTATCCCTTTTTTCAGCGGAACGCCGGACAAATGAAATCGCGATCAGAAAGGTCATGGGCGCTGGTCCTTTTTCCATAATTTTCTCTCTTTCGAGGGAATTTGTTATGCTGGTTGTTATTTCTATTGTCATTGCTGTTCCCGTGGGATGGTATATTGTGAATAAGCTGCTCTCGGAATTTGCCTACAGGATAGAAATCGATCCCCTGATATTTATTCTCATCTCCTCAGGAGCGATCCTGATCGCGTTTCTCACGGTGAGTTTCCAGGCATATAAGGCAACAGGAATCAATCCTGCAACAGCTCTCAAGATTGAATAATATTTTACAAAATCTTTCAGGCGTTGTTAATAATTTCTGTGAGTTTGAAATGATGAGTGTGGATTATTTGCATGATCCTCATGGGTAGAGCTTAACAAGGAAAAAGCCCTGTCAGTCTCCTGCACCGGCTAATGGGATTTTGTATTTCCACCCTTTAAAAAGCGGGCTATTCATTGATAATAAATTGCCGTTGGCTTCAGCCAACGGCTTTAGGGTTCGGCTTATTATCTGGTCCTGCTGTTCAATTAATAGCTCAATACCCTGGATTGGGCTCCCTTCTTTTCTAAAGTTGCTTTCCCGTAAGCAGCTTTAACATATTTCCCATCATCTTTCGTTTGCTTACTTTGTCGCTCAATATGCCCAGGTACAACATCGCAGCATTCCTGGGAGGGATCGTTTTTTTGGTTTTTCCCATCAGACTCAGCGCTTCTTTTTTGCAGGTAGTAACACACAGGCCACATCCAATGCATCGATCGAGGTCAATGAATGCTTTTTTATTTCCAATTTGAATAGCCTCCATCTGGCACCTCGTAACACAAACCGCACAGCCATTACACAATTCTTCCTCAACTTTTGCATAAAAATTATGCGCGATTAGTTCAGCAGGCTTCCTGTATTTTTTTGCAGAGGTCAGCACGCCACAGCAACACCCGCAACAAAGGCAGATACAAAATGGTTGAAGTGAATTACCGGGTTGCAGGACCAATCCTTCCCGTTCAGCCCGGTTAATGATTTCCATGCACTCCTCTTTAGTTATGGTCCTGGCTTTTCCCCTGTCTAAATAGCTTTTCGCATCAAACATCAGACACACTTCGATATCTTTCGTTTGTTTGCATGGCTTACCAAGGATTGCCTCCCCTTCCTTGCAAACGCAATTTGCCACCTGGATGGACTTGTCTGTCTTCTCCACAATCTTCCGGATATTATCGTAGGTGGCGATTTTAAATTCCGGGACAATGGCCTTCATATGGGGACTTGTACGTAACTGCGGCAATGAAGACCTGAAAAACTCATCATTAAAACCCTCATCGAAGTACTGATGAACCAGCTCCAACATTTCCTTGCTTAAGTCACCCAGCTGATGTTCAAACATCCCGATTGCAAGCATTGCATTGCTATATTTGAATGGCTCCTTATTGGATCTGTTAATAGAACCTTTCATAAACATATCATGAAGTATCGTTGCTATCTTATCAGCCTCATGCGAAATCCCGAATTTTTTATCAAGTCTTTTCCTTACCGTTTCAACGGAAGCATTTCCCAGACTCAGGCAAAGAGCCACTTTTACCTCAACGGGTGTAAAAAGCAATTGCAGAATCCTGATCTCTACTCCTGAATTTGTTTTAGGATATCCAATGGGCAGCTTATCAAGATGTTCCTGTAACTGTCTGTAAAATGTAATTTCCGAATCCATGACCTGATTATACGAAATTAAGTATAAAGGTCAAAAAAAAATCTTTTCCTCTGCCTGCCTGAACGGAAGATTATTCGCTTCCATCATCATCTTCTGGAGGGGGATTAACAAAGAAAAATCCCTGTCAGCCAACTGCGCCGGCTGCCGGTTTTTTTTTATTTTCATCCCTTTCAGAAATGAGCTATTCAATGATGTTAAATTGCCGTTGGCTTCAGCCAACGGCTTTAGTTTCAGAAATCATAGAGGGCTTTAGCCCAATATCTTTTGCTTTTAGTCTGTTTTTGGTTTAATTTTGATAATGAAATAGATAAACGTCTTGTGTCTGAAATTTATTTTCATAAACAAACAAAAAATTCAGCACCATGCGCCCTTTTGAAATTTTGACCTTTGTTACTCTTTTATTTTCCTTAATTGCTTTGTTTATTAAAAGGAAAAAACCTCGCTGGGTTGTTTATATTCCAGGCTTCATCTTAATTGCAGTCCTTTGTCAGGTTGTTTTTGAAGGTGTGAGATGGCAGATGATCCCCATGTATGCTTTTGCTTCTGTAATATTCCTGATCACCCTGCTAAAAATATTCATTACAAAAAGGGAGCAACCAGAAAGGCTCTCTCTTTTGAAACGTATACTGAAAGTATCCGGTATACTTATTGCATTTCTGTTGTTGATCCTTACTCTTATTCCACCTTTATCAGTGCCAATGTTCAGAATCCCTCATCCCACTGGTAAATTTAAAGTTGGATCTTCAATTCTTTTTTTCAGGGATACGGCGCGCATTGATGCATTCTCCAATGAGAATAACAGATTCAGGGAATTATCTGTCCGTGTCTGGTATCCTGCATCACCAGGCAATCGGGAAAAGAGGATGCCTTATATGCAAAGAGATGAAGCCAGATACCTGGCTATGCATACGAATTCACCAGTCTTTATTCTGACTCATTTTAGTCTGATCAAAACAGACTCATATTTGAATTCAGAGCCTCTCAAAGGCCATTTCCCCGTCATCTTTTATTCTCCCTCAGGTAGCATTGTAGATAATACTACACTTTGCCAGGAACTAGCGAGTCACGGGTATGTTGTACTCAGTGTTGGGCATCCATACTGGAATGCTTTTTATTACAATGAAAAGGAGAAGGTCGTACCATTGGATGTGGAAAATAAACATTATAAATCTATGTGGGAAGACGAAAATTCATCAGAAGTAATCAAAATCAAGGAAGAGATAACCAATGTAAAAGACCTCCATTCTAAACAAATGGCCCAGCAAATGCTTAATGAATATATGCCTGAAGAAGTCGCAGATATCCGTCTATGGGCTGGAGATATCAGTTTTCTTCTGGATCAAATTGAAGGTAAGGCTATAACCGGCGTAGCAATTTTTGACAATATAGATACATCGAAAGTTGCAGCGGTAGGGTTTTCCAAGGGAGGTGCTGCTGCAGGACAGTTCTGCGTTACTGATAACAGATGCAAGGCAGGGATTAATTTAAGCGGCTTCATGTTTGGTGATGCAGTTGAAAGACCGTTTACCCAGCCTTTTATGATAATGGAAAGCATTGAACCATGGTGTCCTGATTGTGATCCGATTTGTGATCTGTTTTACGAAAATTCTTTAAACGCTGCATATATGGTAAGGATAAATGACGCCACACATGCCAATTTCACCGATTTCTCTCTTTTGAGGGGAGTTAATAGAAGTCAGGGTAATATAGGCTCAATTAACGGAAGACGTTTCTTAAAAATCCAGAATGATTATGTTCTTGCGTTTTTTAATCAATATCTGAAAGGTGAGTCTTCGATTCTGCTGGATGGTTCAGTGCAGAAATATAAGGAAGTTATTTTCAAGTCAAGAAATACCCAATCCAACTGAGTAAGCTCAGACAATGGACTATCATAGAAATAAAAGGTAAGTTTTCTTACAGGAGAGTAAGGCTATGGTGATCAGATTGGTGTATGGAGGATTATTTCATGATCCTCAGGGGGGAGCTTAACAAGGAAAAGGCCCTGTCAGCCTCCTGCGTCGGCTATTGGGATTTTATATTTTGATCCCTTTCAGAAATGATCTAATCATTCATATTAAATTGCCGTTGGCTTCAGCCAACGGTTTTAGTTTCAGATATCATAAAAGGGCTTTAGCCCAACATCTTTTTATTAGGGAGGATTATTTGCATGATCCTCAGGGAGGGAGCTTAACAAGGAATAAATCCCTGGGCTTTCGTGCCAGGGCTTTTCCCTTGCAGACAAGAGGTTTGAAATATCGAACCTGGAATTATTTAGAGACATGATTTGTCTGCTTCAATTTTGCCATGAAAATATTCTTCAGGTCAATATTGAAGGATATTGAAGCTGCTAAAAAGACCAACATAACTACGCAAAGCCAGGCGAACCAGTCCCCGGCCATGGAATAAAATGTTCTCACTCCTTTTACAGGTAACTCGGTAATGATTGTTCTGTTTTCCAGCGTTTTATAATAATCCAATTGTGAAAGAACCCTTCCCTGGTAATCTGCCCCCATTGTTAATCCTTCAAGGGTGGTTCTAAGCATTGAACATCCGTTCTCAATAGCACGGAACATTGAAACTTCAGTATGCATAATAGCGGCACCTCTTGCGGGTTCATCTCCCGGAACCAAAAGTATGTCCACCCCTTTTTTCCCAGCCTGACGGATGAAGCGGTGAAATTCCATTTCGAAACAAATGGGTGAGGCAATTCTTCCGTAAGGTGTAATTATGATTTCGATCAGGTTGCCCCTGTAAAAACCGGCATTTGGATTTCTTCCCTTATAATGATCGTATTCGATCTGACCGTCGGGCCGGATTGCCAATACATGATTTTGATCCGGCCCTTTGTAATCACCGAGTACAAGCAGACTGGGGAAAAAGTAAATCTGATATTCCCTGGCGAAATTCTGCATCCGGCTTATTAATGCAGCCTCATCCTCGGCAAACACAACCGCATTGCCGCTAGCCCAGGAGAGAATCCTTATGCCCGAAGGAATGAGCTTTTCTGAAGAAGCGAACAATTCATCCAGAACCTTAAATGTTAATGCCCGGTATTTATCTTTCTCCATGAGCTTTTCTGTCTCAGACATATCATCCTCATAAGTGTAGAACATATTGTCTTCCTCAAAGCCGGCTATCACAGAACCTACCTTAACAGTTCCCGGATCCGGAGCAAAGAAAGCCATACGGATGCTTCCCCAGATTACTGTCAGAAGGAAAAGACCTGTGAAAACAGCGACAGGCAGTTTAACTTTCTTCAATTCGAATTTTTCCTCCCACAACAAGTTGACAATTGAAGCCAGCCAGCCTGCAAGGAAAGAAGGCCCCCATACACCCGTTATTGCAACAAGCTGGATCATCGGCTTAAAGGAGAACATAGAACCGGTCCAGTGCAGAATGGTTCCCAATTGTTCAACATATGAGAGAAGGAACTGTATAACAATCAGAGAAGTGGGATATACCAGGGTTGCAAGAAACTGATTTCGGATTCTTTTATGCATGTACAGGTCGATAAGACATGGGATTATTATATAAAGGGTAAAACTCGCTGCAATGAGAATTTTAAATCCCGGGTCCACCTGTTCAGCAAGACCTATAAACCAGATATGTGAAGTCAGCAAAATAAACGGGAAAGCCAGCAGGATTCCCCAATACCTGCGTTGCATCCTGAAATATCTCAAGAAGAAAACTGAGCCGATCCAGGTTGTAACCGGGAGGTTCCATTTACCGCCCATAAACAAGAGGATAACGCATCCTGTAACGAGCCAGAGGATGTTAATTGAAGAATGTTGGTTTTTATCATTCTGAATTTTGGCAAATTTATTCATTATGAACCTGGTTTAGTTTGAGGATATCAACTATCACAGGTTAAAATATAAATGACGGCTTTGAGCGGCAAGATTATTCTGGTATACTGGCTATTAAGTCAGTCAGGATGTAATTAACACAAAGTGGATCGTACTTATGGTTTATTTACTGAGCCATTCTTTGAAGCCCTGTACTCTTTCACGGCTTACAATGACTTCCTGATTATCGGGCAGGAGCTGAAGAATCAGGCGGCGGTTGAAATAGCCAGAAAATTTACTAATAGCTTTTATCCCTGCAATAGCATTGCGATTTACCTGAAAAAACTGTTCAGGATCAAGCAATTCGCTCAATTCAGTAATTGTATTTTCTACAATCGATCTTCCCCCTTTCAATAATCCTGCAAACACCAGACCATCCTCAGAAAGAAAATATGCAATTTCATCCGTTGAAAGGTATTTATAGTGATTACCTGATTTTACAAGAAACCTCCGCTTAAATGTTTTCCTGGTATTTGAAATGATTTGATTATATTCTTTAAGATTTACTTTTTGATATGCTTCCCTTGTTCTTATAAATTTATCAAAAGCCTTTTTAAGGTCACCAAAATTCAACGGTTTCAGTAAATAATCAATACTGTTCAGCCTGAAGGCATTTAATGCAAATTCGTTATAGGCGGTTATGAAAATCACAGGTAGTTCCAGGTTCACCTGGTCAAAGAGATCAAATGACGTTCCGTCAGTCAGCTGGATATCTGCAAGAATAAGGTCAGGTATTTCGGTTTTGCGTATGAACCAATTCACCCCATTCTCAACCGAATCAATTACTCCCAGGACAGAATATGAATTATCGAATTGTTTTATAAGCCTTGCAATCAGGTCAGCAGTTCGACGCTCATCTTCTATAATCAATATCTTCATATTTCAGCTGAGTTTGGGAAGTTTTACAACGAAGTAATTATCGGATACCTCAATAAGAACCTCCTTATTGCTTTCAATTGTATATCTTTTTCTGATATTTTGCAATCCGATGCCTGTTGATTCCTCCAGCAATTTTCGTTTTTTTATATTGTTACGGATAATGATATACCCTTCATCTTCAGTAATTTCAACGATCAGTGGATTATCCTTTGTAAATACATTGTGCTTCACTGCATTTTCTGAAAGCATCAGCAGTGAGAGCGGGAGTATTTTGCATTTTGAGCGGGTTCCCTTCGTCAGTTTCACTGACAAGCGAATATAGTCCTGATAACGGATACTGATCATGAAAAACCAGGAATCAAGAATTTCAAGCTCTTTGTCGACTGTTATCAGACTGTCGGTATTTGTTTCAAGTATATAGCGATAATGTTTCGACAGATGCGAAATATATTCAGCAGAGAGTTCAGTATTTTCATAAATCAATGATGATAAGACACTCAGACTGTTAAAAAAGAAGTGTGGATCAACCTGATTTTTAAGCGCTGCATATTGTGCTGTTATGCTCTCCTTCTTCTGTTGGGCTGCAAGCACCTCCAGTTCTTTTGCATTCTTCATGGAGGTAATGAAAATATGAGTTCCAAATACCAGTATGAAAAATAAAATGAATCCGAACAACAACTCCGGATTGACATTAATTGATCCAGGGAGATTAAATGAGCCAAATATTTCGGGATTCAAGAATGACAAATCTTCTGCGGCTGTAATCCCGAACAGGTGATCCATAAGAGAGTATCCCCAGCTAAAGATCATTGATCCTGCAATGACAAGTAATAACAGAACAGGTGTAACGAATGAAAGTCGGCGGAACCAAAGTTTCTTGTCCTGTGAATTTCTTACGAGCTTATTGTAAGTTAAGCTGCAAGCTTCCCAGAAAAGTAACCAGTAAATAATAAAGTAAATGCTGAACACCAGACTTCTTAGACCTGGTTCAAATGCGCCTGAAAATGTCTGGTCGCCCTGTTTGAACAGCAAATGAAATATTATTATTACGGAAAGACGCAGGAAGGATCTTTTCATATTCTTGTTCATTGCTGTCAGGCTTTATGAATGAAAGTTAAGGATAAATTTTTATAGTTAAGAATATGTAATATTTTCAGATTAATGAGTCATATTAAAGCAAAGGGTTGGTACGAGTACATGTGAAAGGGCTTTATTTTTCCATCCCTTAAAAAAGGGAGCTATTCAATGATATTAAATTGCCGTTGGCTTCAGCCAACGGCTTTAGTATTATCTGATGGATAGGGGCTTTAGCCCAATTATGACAGTTGAGAAGTGAGGATTATTTCATGATCCTCTTCAGGGGTGCTAAACAAGAAAAAATCCCTTGTCGCTCCTTCGTCGCGACTGAGGTATTTTTGCTTTTATCCCTCACTCAGGCGAGCCTGGTTCGGGCTAAAATCATAAATCCCTCACTGCTTTCGCAGAAAGGGATTTTTTCTTGTAGCGGAGGGAGGATTCGAACCTCCGACCTTTGGGTTATGAGCCCAACGAGCTACCACTGCTCCACCCCGCAATTTCGATGCAAAGTTAATATTTGAAAACCAAATAACAAATTTGTTGTGATTTTTTTGAATCCTGGTAGCAGTTTTGCCTAATTTTATGATATCGTTGCATTGTTATTTATTTCCCAAAGTAGGAAGTTTTTTCAATGTGGGCAGTTGGCAGTTGCAGTTGGCAGTCAAAGCCTTGGATTGAAAAATAGTTAAAGTCAATTCATATGAAAAACAGTTTTAGAGAATTAATAGTTTATCAGAAAGCTTTTGCTTTTGCCATGCGAATATTCCACATCACAAAAAAATTCCCGGACGATGAAAAATATGAACTGACTGATCAGATAAGAAGGTCTTCAAGAGCAATTTGCCGGGCCATAGGGGAAGGCTACAGAAAACGCCAGTATCCAAAGCATTTTTCTGGAAAAATGAGCGATGCCGATATGGAAAACACTGAAACACAGGTTTCCCTTGATTTCGCAAAATCGTGCAATTACATTTCACAGGACTTATACACAGAATTAATAGAAACATCTGAAGAAATCGGCCGTATACTAAATGCACTGATCACAAATCCTGAAAAATTCTCTCCCCGTAAGTAGTTTTTACTGCCAACAACAACTGCCAACTGCCAACTGCAACTGCCAACTGCAACTGCCAACTGCCATATTTTAGACCAACATTTTGCCACAAAAAGGAATTAGAGTTACTTTTGTCTGTAAATCAAATAATAAAATCATGCCACGTGTATTCAAAGCAACAGATATCGAAAAGGAAGAGAAGGAAATAAAACGCGACTATCTCGACCGCCATATGCCTCACGTTATTTGCCCCGACCAGGTAAAGAGAGGTGAGAAATTCATGGTAAAGGTGATTATGGGAGAGGATTACCCCCATCCTGATGAATATGATCACTCCATTAGCCTCATTCAGTTGTGGAACAGGGAAACACTTCTTGCAGAGGCCCGCTATACGCCAGGTGTTTACGGCAACCTCCCTTCGCATGTTGAGGTCGACTTTTACATTGTCGCCCCCGACGTTTCGATGAATCTGTCGGCCATGTCTGTATGCACGAAACATGGATTATGGCAAAGTGAAGACAAAGCTGTGAAGGTTGTCTGAGGTTTATTATCTTTGCAGGCCTATCAATGGTAAAGGATGGCTAAAAACGAAAAGAAAAAACGTAACTGGCGCGACAAATACAGATTTTCGGTCAGCAACGATACTACTTTTGAAGAGGTTTGGAGAATACGGCTTACAAAGTATAACTCATTCCTTCTCATCACATTTCTTGTTTTCTTCATAATAGGATCAACAGCAGCGCTTATTGCTTTCACGAACCTCCGGGAGTTTATTCCGGGCTACCCCGATGTGGAAATGCGAAGGAACATCCTTCTCAGCGCAATCCGCCTCGATTCGCTCGAAAAGGAACTTGATCTCAGGGACAATTATTTTGATAACCTTAATTCCATAATATCCGGCCGTGAACCTGTCAATATCTACACTCTGAGGGATACTGCCCGCAACTACGGAACCATAACTTTCGTCGATTCGCCCGAAGACTCCGCCCTCAGGGTGCAGGTGGAAAACAACGAGAGATATAACCTGACACTTAGCCCTGTCACACCAGAAGCCGTGACCAGCCTTGCAGGACTGCATTTCTTTCCTCCGGTGAAAGGAATAGTCTCGGCAAAATTCGATCCGCTGCTCAGGCATTTCGGTACCGATATAGTAACCAGACCAAACTCGTACGTCGATGCCGCACTCGACGGAACAGTTATCTTCACCGGATGGACCCTCGAAACAGGATATGTCATCCAGCTGCAGCATTCCAATAATATTGTTTCGGTTTACAAGCATAACGCTTCTCTTCTCAAATCGATCGGCGACCAGGTCAGAACAGGTGAAGCCATTGCCGTGGTGGGAGACTCCGGAGAGCTTTACACCTCGGGTCCTCACCTTCATTTTGAGATCTGGTACAAGGGCAGTCCGCTGGACCCTGAAAAACACATAATCTTTTAAGGGGGGATAAGTGCCATGCCAAAGAGAATTGCCGTGCTTGGATCGACAGGATCAATTGGTACCCAAACCCTTGATGTTATTTCCAGATATCCCGGCGAATTCGAGGTTGAGGTCCTTACTGCCGGAAATAATGTTCGTCTTCTCGAGCAGCAGGCAAGAAAGTTCATGCCCAATGCAGTGGTTATCGGCAATGAGGGTCACTACCATCTTCTCAGGGATTCCCTGAGAGATGTTCCGGTAAAGGTGTATGCCGGTGAAGACGCAATAGAACAGATAGTTACTGGCTCAAATATCGACATGGTGGTTGCAGGTATGGTGGGTTATTCGGGCCTGCGACCTACAATCTCAGCGGTTAATGCCGGAAAGAGGATTGCCCTCGCCAACAAGGAAACCCTTGTCGTTGCCGGTGAGATAATAAGGAAACTAATGAAGGAATCGGGCAGCAGAATAATCCCTGTCGATTCGGAACATTCCGCCATTTTCCAGTGCCTTGCAGGAGAAGCAGGGAATCCTGTCGAGAAGATAACCCTTACCGCATCGGGAGGACCTTTCCTTAATCTTACGGCATCAGAGCTTCAGAAGGTGAAACCTCACGAGGCTCTGAAGCATCCCAACTGGGAAATGGGAAACAAGGTGACAGTCGATTCGGCATCGCTGATGAACAAAGGTCTTGAAGTGATAGAAGCAAGATGGCTCTTCGATCTAAGTCCCGACAGGATTGATGTCATCATTCATCCTCAGTCGGTAATCCATTCCTTTGTTCATTTCGCCGACGGATCGGTAAAGGCACAGCTTGGGATGCCCGACATGCGGGTTCCCATACTGTATGCACTTACCTACCCCGACCGCTTTGTATCCGACCTTCCGAAACTCGACCTCCAAAAATGCCCTTCGCTTTCATTCCTTACTCCCGACACCGGCAGGTTCAGGAACCTGGCTCTTGCATACAGGGCTCTGCAGGAGGGAGGCAACATGCCATGCATACTGAATGCTGCAAATGAGATCGCGGTAAACGCCTTTCTTTCGGGCAGGATAGGATTCCTTCAGATGTCGGATGTCGTTGAACATGCAATGGAAAAGACAGAGTATTTCTCATCACCGGGACTTGGCTTCCTTCAGACATCGGACAAAAGGGCAAGAGCCATCGCAACAGACTATATTAACGAATTACAAAAAAGATCATGATAATACTAATCAAGATACTGCAGTTTCTTCTCAGCCTATCAATAATTGTTATCATCCACGAGTTTGGCCATTTCATCTTCGCAAAACTTTTCAGGACAAGGGTTGAGAAATTCTACCTCTTCTTCGATCCCTGGTTTTCGATATTCAGAAAGAAGGTGGGAGACACGGAATACGGTATAGGATGGATCCCGCTTGGCGGCTATGTGAAGATTTCCGGAATGATTGACGAGTCGATGGACAGGGAACAGATGAAACAGCCTCCCCAGCCATACGAATTCAGGTCAAAATCGTCGGGACAGCGCCTTCTTATAATGACGGCAGGCGTAATATTCAACTTTATATCTGCTCTGATAATATATGTCGGAGTGCTTTATGCCTGGGGCGAAACATACCTTCCCACCTCTAATGTGAAATACGGAATTGTGACCGATTCCGTAGGTTATTCAATAGGCCTCCGGAACGGAGACAAGATCATATCGGTCGATAATCAGAAGATAGAGAATTTCGCACAGATCACATCCGATATAGTCCTCAACAGCAGAAAAACCATTCAGGTAGAGAGGAACGGAGAAATCGTTGACATCAATATCCCGGTTGAGTATATAGCTCAGATGCTTAAAGGCAGGGGAGGTTTCGATCCACGGACGCCCTTCGGGCCGTATGTAATTTCAGGTTTCGGCAAAGAATCGCCGGGGAAAGATGCCGGCCTCCTTGAAGGCGATGAAGTTGTCGGACTGGATGGGAACCAGTTTGAATGGTTTGACGAATTTCAGAATTATCTGGCTGAAAACCGCGCCGGAACCATTGAAGTTAATGTTCTGCGAAACGGTGAAAGGATGGATATCGCGGTTAAACCAACATCCGACGGTTTTCTTGGGATAGCAAGCTCGCGATCCTATGACCAGATCTTTGAGCTCACTACTGTAAAATACGGGTTCCTTGAGTCGATACCGGCAGGAATAGCAAAAGGATTCAGGACGATAGGAGATTACCTGAAGCAATTCAAGGTGATCTTTTCAAAGCATACCAAGGCATATGAATCGCTCGGCGGTTTTATTACAATAGGAAGCATTTTCCCGGGAGTATGGGACTGGCAGTCGTTCTGGAACCTCACTGCACTTCTTTCCATAATACTTGCAGTAATGAACATCCTTCCAATACCGGCTCTCGACGGAGGACATGTGATGTTCCTGCTCTATGAGGTAATAACCGGAAGAAAGCCCAGCGATAAGTTCCTCGAGTATGCACAGATGACAGGAATGATCATCCTTCTGGGTCTTCTCATTCTGGCGAACGGAAACGATATAATGCGGCTTCTGAGCAAATAGGCTGGTTTTCAGATCGTACAACTGCCGGTCAGATAATTGGCCATGGTACCGCACTTTAGGATTCGAAGCGTATGTATATGACAGAAGCAGCAGACAAGAATTATTTTTAAGTGGTTTGTATATCATCAAAGTATTTATAACTTTGCGTTAATTCTAAAACTTATTGAGATGGGAAAGATTGGAATGACTGAAATTATTCTTATTCTGCTGGTGCTGGTTCTCCTGTTCGGCGGACGTAAGATACCTGAACTTATGAAAGGAATTGGCCAGGGAATGAAAGAATTCAAGAAAGCCTCAAAGGTTGATACCGATTCCGACAATAAGGAAGTAGTTAAATAAGAAATAAGATTCTTTGAATTTTAGCAAAGGGACCTCTCTGCAGCGTCCCTTTTTTTGCTTATATATACTCCTGTAAGGTGATTCAGTCAGCAACAATCATGGAACTATTTGTAAATCAAGAAGAAAACACTTTTTACCGTTCTTTCCTGTAGTAAGTTTTCAAAGATATTCGTACTTCTGGTTCCTCCTTGCAGGAATAAATCCCGCCTCCCTGATAATCGACTGCATTTCTCCGGCACCAAAGCGATAGTTTGATCCCGCAGCGCTGACAACGTTTTCCTCTATCATTACAGATCCGAGGTCGTTGGCGCCTGAATGAAGCGACAGCATTCCGGTATCCTTCCCAACTGTAAGAATTGAAGCCTGAAGGTTTTTTATGTTGTTTAGCATAATTCTGCTTATTGCTATGAGCCTGAGGTAACCTGCTGAAGTGTAACTGCTTTTCACTCCCATAAGTTCCCTGAGAATGGTACCTTCATCACGGAAGGGCCAGGGGATGAAAGTTATAAAACCCCAGGCACCTTCCGGTTTCTCGTTCTGAAGCTCCCTGAGTTTTACTAAATGCTGCACTCTTTCCTCAATGGTTTCAATAAAGCCATACATCATGGTTGCTGAAGTCGGGAGGTTCAGCCTGTGTGCTGCCCTCATCACCCCGAGCCATTCTTCAGAAGTTGCTTTGGCCGGTGAGACTATTTTCCGCACCCTGTCTGACAGGATCTCAGCCCCGGCTCCCGGGAGGCTGTCAAGACCAGCTTCGACCAGTAACTCCAGAATTCCGGCATATGATTTTCTGCTTTTTCTGGAAAGATAGACTATCTCAGGCGGTCCAAGGGCATGAAGTTTAAGCGTGGGATACTGTTCCTTGAGCTTCCTGAACAGGTTTGTATAGAAATCAAGGTCGAGATCAGGATTCATTCCGCCCTGAAGAAGAAGCTGGTCGCCGTCAAGTGCTTTCATCTCTTCTATCTTGGTGATATACTGGCTGACAGTTGTTACATAGGCATCCGGCGATCCCTTCTTCCTGCAGAAGTTACAAAAGGCGCATTGTGAAAAGCAGACGTTGGTAATATTCACGTTACGGTCAATCATCCATCCGGCAATATTTCCCGGCACATGAATATGCCTTAGCCTGTCTGCAGTAAACATCAGTTCCTCAAGGGGAGCAGATTCATAAAGGAAAAGACCTTCCTCCAATGTAAGCGGGACAAGATCCAGTGCTTTAAGATAAAGGTCATCACGAACCATGTGAAATTATGTCTTTTTTATTAAAAATTTTTTCAGCCTGCCTGCGTTCCGATTTCTTCCCTCTCAGCCGGCAGATGAGGAACAAAGGTAACTCTTTAGAAATTAAACAATCGATAATTTAATTAACTTTACCTCTTCAAAAATCCATTACGAATTTTATGAAACCTCACATAGTCAAAATATCACAAATAACACCGGATCAGTCAGTTGTTTTTATTACCGATAATAAGGAAATTCCTGAATGGCTGAATCTTTCCTTATCTGAAAAGGAGTATGCCCTGAAGCAGGCAGGTGAAAAGGAGGAATACATCTTAATCAACAGTTTTTCACGGCAGACGTATATTGTTATGGCAAGAGGCGAGGGCCCCGATTACAGAAAAAAGGAGGAGCTGCGCAAGACCGCGTCCGGCATGAAGAAACTGATAAAGTCAAACAATCATTCTGAGCTCGTAATATCTTCATCAGTATCTTTTCAGGGGGCCCTTGAAGCTTTTACAGAGGGACTCCTTCTAAGCATTTATACATTCAGCAAGTATAAGACAAAGAAGGAAAGGGAGGACAAGAGTAATTATCCTGCAAAGCTTCTTATCCTTGATAAAAAGGATGAGGTTGATGTGAGATGGCTCAGCGAATTGACCGATGCCGTTTATTTTGTAAGGGATCTTATAAATGAGCCGGTCAACCATCTGAACGCACCTGCCCTGGCAGGCGAGATAAAAAAGAGGGGAGATGCCGCTGGTTTCAGCGTTGAGGTACTTAACAAGGGGAAGATAGAAGCTCTTAAAATGGGGGGTCTTCTTTCCGTAAACAGGGGGAGTGTCGATCCGCCGGTTTTCTGCATTCTTGAGTGGAAGCCTGAAAGGCAACTTAACAGCAGGCCCGTGGTTCTGGTTGGCAAGGGTGTTGTTTATGACACCGGAGGTCTCAACATAAAGACCGGAGACCACATGGACAATATGAAGGGCGACATGGCGGGTGCTGCGGCTGTAACAGGAGTACTCCACACAATTGCACGCACCGGCATTCCACTGCATGTAATCGGACTTATCCCCGCAACCGACAATCGTCCCGGAGGGAATGCCTACACACAGGGAGACATAATTACCATGTTCAACAAGATGACAGTGGAGATCGGCAACACCGATGCAGAGGGGCGACTTATCCTTGCTGATGCCATCAGCTATGCGTCCAAGTACAGGCCTGAACTAATCATTGACATTGCCACCCTCACCGGGTCAGCTGCGAATACTTTTGGCATTCAGGCATCGGCTGTAATGGGGAATGCAGGAAAAGAATATTTCAGTCTCCTTGAAGAAGCGGGCAATGAAGTCTATGAAAGAGTTGCCGGGCTTCCATTCTGGGATGAGTACGGTGAACTTATAAAATCGGATTTTGCTGACGTAAGAAATGTCGGTCCGAGGGAAGCCGGAGCGATAACCGCTGGCAAGTTTCTTGAAAGATTTGCTGAATATCCGCTTATACATATCGATATTGCAGGTCCGGGTTCCCTTAAGAAAGACGATTATTACAGGCTGAAAGACGGTCCGGGGACGGGTGTCAGGCTGCTTTCGACCTTTCTGAAAATGTATGCGGAAACTCTTGAAACGAAGAAATGAGCTTAAATATGGATAAAAAATTAGTTGTAGCAGGGATATCACAGGGAGATATAAACGGTATCGGATATGAAGTGATAATTAAGGCTCTTATGGATCCGGGGATGGCCGATATTTGCACACCGGTCGTTTACGGTTCTCCCAAGGTGGCAGCATATCATCGCAAGGCTCTTAATATCAATAATTTCAGTTTCAATAACGTACGATCAGCCGAAGAGGCAAATCCAAGGAAGGCCAACCTTATAAACTGTCTCGACGATAACATAAGGGTTGAGCTTGGGAAATCCTCTCCTCAGGGTGGAGAAGCCGCTCTTGCCTCACTCGAGAGGGCAGTCAGTGATATTAAGAACGGAAGAGTTGATGTTCTGGTTACGGCCCCGATAGACAAGAAGAACATCCAGTCGGATAAATTCAGGTTTAACGGTCATACAGAGTATCTTATGTCGAAGGCAGGGGTGGAGGATGTCCTTATGTTCATGGTAAGCGAGAGCATGAAGATAGGTGTTGCCACGGGCCATGTTCCTCTGAGCGCTGTTCCCGGGATGCTGAATACCGAGCTTATTCTGAGAAAGCTCAGGTTGATGAACAGGTCGCTGCAATATGATTTTGCTGTCCGCAAGCCAAGGATTGCAGTTCTGGGTCTTAATCCCCATGCCGGCGACAACAGTTTGCTGGGAACGGAAGAAGAAGAGATAATTGCTCCGGCACTTCTACAGGCTCAGAAAGAGAGCATGCTTGTTTTCGGACCTTTCCCGGCCGACGGGTTCTTCGGAGCGGGATTGTTTGTGAAGTATGATGCGATACTGGCAATGTATCACGATCAGGGTCTGGCCCCTTTCAAAGCCATTTCGTTCGATACCGGAGTGAATTTTACCGCAGGTCTTCCTTTCGTCAGGACATCTCCTGCCCACGGTACAGCTTTTCAGATAGCAGGTAAGGGAGAGGCATCAGAAAGCTCATTTCGTCATGCTCTCTATCTTGCCTGCGATATTTTCAGGAACCGCGAGATGTACAATGAGATATCGCGCAATCCTCTCAGGCATCAGGAGATTGAGATACATACCGACCGCGTCGATGAATTGCCTCCGGAGATACTCAATTCAGAAAATCAGTTATGATCGATTATATAAAAGGGAAAGTTGCGGAACTTACACCCGCATATATTGTTGTCGACAATGGCGGGATAGGATACTTCCTGAACATATCCCTTTCGACCTTTACAGAGCTTGAAGGCAAACAGGAATGCATGATACTCGTGCATGAGGTTATAAGGGAAGATGCTCATCAGTTATATGGTTTTTCCGCCCGGCAGGAGCGCGATATGTTCAGGCTTCTTATATCCGTCAGCGGTGTCGGAGCCGGAACGGCAAGGATGATGCTTTCGTCACTGAATCATAATGAGATTGAAAAGGCTATCCTCGAATCGGACCTCAATACTTTGAAGGGTATAAAGGGAATTGGTTTAAAGACAGCCCAGAGGCTTATTGTTGAGCTCAAGGACAAACTGGGAAAACATACAGGAACCGGTGAAATATTTGCATTTACAGACAATACCAAACGTGAAGAGGCGTTATCAGCTTTAGTGATGCTTGGGTTTGGCCGTAGTGCCGTTCTGAAGGTTCTCGACAGGATTATCAGGGAAGAAAAAGGCCTGACTGTTGAGGAACTTATCAAGAAGGCACTTAAAAGCCTGTAAATAAGAATATAATTTCATTTGGGATCAGGGATATCATATAAGAATCTTCTGAAGATTTCATGTTTTCTATTATTTGCTTCTCTAATATTATTTTCATCGGAAGCAAATAGTCAGATCCCTGTCCAGGCATCATCAGCCGACACCACAAGAAAATCCCCTCTCAAACTCACTGATATTCCTTCCAATCCGTACGAGACAGTACCCAAAGCACCACTATTTCTCTACAATCCTTCGAATATCAAATCGACTGTCGTGTACGACACCGACCGTAATGAATATGTTATCTATCAGAAGGTGGGTGATTTTGATTACAGGACTCCGGTTCGCATGTCGCCCGAGGAGTTCCGGAAGTATCAGTTCAATAAGGAGATGCGCGAATACTGGGAGTCGCGGGTCTCAGGAGAGGTTTCAGGCTTCAGGTCGAACCTTATTCCCCAGATAGAAATTGGGGGAGCCACATTCGACAAGATCTTTGGCAGCAATGTAATAAACATTGTCCCTCAGGGTTCGGCCGAGCTTGTTTTTGGTATAAACATTTCCAGGACTCAGAATCCCACCTTATCGGAGAAGCTGAGGACCATCCCCACCTTCGACTTCAAGGAAAAGATCCAGATGAATGTGACCGGGACCATCGGCGATAAGATGGAGCTGGGGGTCAACTACAATACCGATGCGATGTTCGAATTCGAGAACAGGACAAAGCTTCAGTATTCAGGGAAGGAGGATGAGATCATAAAAAAAGTTGAAGCGGGCGACGTTACCCTGCCGCTTCCAGGTACTCTTATCACGGGAAGCTACAGTCTTTTCGGTCTTAAAACCGAGATGCAGTTCGGAAAGCTTAATGTAACCACCGTCCTTTCGCAGCAGAAAGGCGAGTCTTCAACTATCGATGTGAAGGGAGGAGCGCAGATAAGCGAATTTGAGATCTATGCTGATGATTACGAAGCCAACAGGCATTTCTTTCTCTCCCACCATTTCAGGGATATCTACGACGATGCCCTCAGGAATCTACCGGTAATTGCCTCCGGGTTGAATATCACCCGTATTGAGGTATGGATAACCAACAAGACAAGCAGTTATGACGAGACGAGGAACATAGCTGCTTTTGCTGATCTGGCGGAGAACAGTTCACATATTTACAATAATGTGCCTTCGTTCCAGGCGGTGCCGGGAGCTGCAAGGTATCCCGACAACTCGGCTAACCGTCTTTACGAAGAACTCAATACAAACTATACGGCGTTGCGCGACGTCGACCAGGTTACTACAGCCTTCAGCGCCTTATACCCCGGGTTTCAGATAGGCAGGGATTTTGAGAAGATCGAAAATGCAAGGAAGCTTAACGACAGGGAATACACGGTAAACACCCAGCTGGGCTATATCTCCCTGAACACTGCCCTTAATACCGACGAAGTGCTGGCAGTGGCTTTTGAATACACCCTCAACGGACAGGTCTATAAGGTGGGGGAATTCTCAACCGATGGCATCACAGCGCCCCAGACACTTATTCTTAAGCTTATTAAAGGGACCACCCTGAGCCCGAAATATCCCACATGGGACCTTATGATGAAGAACATTTATTCTCTGGGTTCAGGAAGGCTTGAAAGCGGTAGTTTCCAGCTTAACGTACTCTATGAAGATGACAAGACCGGAAATGCAGTCAACTATCTTCCCGAAGGAAGGATAGCCAACAGAATCCTTCTTCAGGTTCTCGGACTTGATAACCTCAATTCTCAGAGCGACCGGGTACCGGACGGCTATTTTGACTTTATAGAAGGCGTTACCGTCAATATGAGCCGGGGCAAGATCATCTTTCCTGTTACGGAGCCGTTCGGAAGTTATCTGCGAGGCCAGATTGGCGATGCCTTCATTGCTGAGAAATATGTCTTTCAGGAGCTTTACGATTCCACTCAGACCGTGGCAAGGCAGATGGCAGAGCGGAACAAATTCAAGATGATGGGGCAATATTCCTCAGAGTCAGGTTCGGAGATAAGACTTAATGCAACCAATATCCCTGCCGGATCGGTAAAAGTTACAGCCGGAGGTGTCACCCTTACGGAGAATGTCGACTTTACGGTGGATTACAACCTGGGTGTTGTCACAGTGATCAACCCTGCCCTTATCGAGTCGCAAACCCCGATTCAGGTTTCTCTCGAAAGCAATCAGTTTTTCGGCTTTCAGACAAAGACACTTCTTGGCTCGCATCTCGATTACAGGTTTTCGGACAGATTCAATATCGGCGGTACCATCCTTCATCTTAATGAGCGTCCATATACACAGAAGGTCAATTTCGGCGAGGAACCAATTTCCAATACCATCTGGGGCCTGAACACTTCTTACCGTGGAGAGTCGCAGATGCTGACCAACCTTCTCGACAAGATCCCTCTTCTTGATACCAAGACCCCTTCGAGTATCTCCTTTAACGGTGAATTTGCCCAGCTGATACCCGGTCATTCACGTGCCATATCGAATGCGGGTAATTCGTACATCGACGATTTTGAATCAAGTGAGATACCACTTGACCTGAAATCGTTCAATGCCTGGTCGATAGCAAGCATCCCGCAGGGGCAGGATCAGCTCTTCCCTGAGGCAAGGCTGAACAACGACCTTAACAGCGGCAATAACAGGGCAAGGATAGCATGGTATGTAATTGACCCGCTTTTCCTGAGGAACGGCTCATCGACACCAGCACACATTAAAAACGATCCCGAGACGCAGTCGAGTCATTTCGTCAGGGAGATCTATGAGAATGAGATATTTCCGAACAGGGAGAGCCAGAGCGGAATACCTACCACCTTGTCGATACTTAACATCGCCTACTATCCCAATGAAAAAGGGCCTTATAACTATGACGCAGAACCGGGGATTTTTTCAAGGGGAATTAATGAGCAGGGCAGGCTGAACAATCCTGAATCGAGGTGGGGAGGCATAATGAGAGAAGTGCTCACGAGCGATTTTGAAACTGCCAATGTCCAGTACATTGAATTCTGGATGATGGATCCCTTTGTTGAAGATCCGCAGCACGGGGGAGGCGATCTCTATTTCAACCTTGGAAATGTTTCAGAGGATATTCTCCGCGACAGCCGGAAAAGCTTTGAGAACGGTCTTCCTTCATCGGCCGATGTGATAAACGTAGATACAACGTCGTGGGGACGCGTTCCGACAGTCCAGTCGGTGGTTCATGCATTTGATAACAGCAATGAATCGAGGATGTTCCAGGATGTCGGCCTCGACGGTCTCATGAATGATGATGAAGGAAGCTTCTTCCAGGATTTCCTTCAGCGAGCACAGGCAGTGACCTCATCCGATGCTTATACAGAGATATTGAAGGACCCTTCCAATGATGATTTCCATTATTTCAGGGGATCTGATTATGACGCCGATCAGCTTGGTATCCTCGACAGGTACAAGAGATACAACGGTCAGGAGGGGAACTCTCCGACATCAGATATGTCGCAGGAGTCTTATCCCACCTCCGGCTCCACCCTTCCCGACATGGAAGATATCAACCGAGACAACACCCTCAACGAAACAGAAAGCTATTATCAGTACAGGGTAAGCCTTAGGCCTGAAAACATGAAGGTCGGGATGAACTATATCGTTGATGAGATAGAACCGACGGTTAAATTCGCCAATGGAGTCGAATCGAAAGTTAAATGGTATCAGTTCAGGATTCCGGTTACGGAATATCAGAAAACTGTCGGGGTAATAAACGATTTCAAATCGATCCGCTTCATGAGGCTTTTCATGAAAAACTTCAGCGAGCCTGTTGTGATGCGCTTTGCAGAGCTGAATCTTGTAAGGGCTGAGTGGAGAAAGTACAATATCACTTTCATGGAAGGGGGCGAAAGAATAACAATTCCGGAACCGGAGGATGCATCATTCGAGATCAGTTCGGTAAGTATTGAGGATAATGCAGGCAAGAAGCCTGTCAACTATGTACTTCCTCCCGGATTTGACAGGGTTGTTGACCCTCAGAATCCTCAGCTGAGGCAGCTTGATGAACAGTCGATGGTACTTAAGGTTCAGGACCTGGCCGACGGGGATGCCCGGGCAGCCTACCGGAATGTGAATCTTGACATTCGTCAGTACCGGAAGCTTAGAATGGAGGTTCATGCCGAAGCCCTTATTGGCCAGCCTCTCTACGACAATGAACTGACTGCTTTTGTAAGGATAGGTTCTGACTACAAGTCAAACTTTTACGAATACGAGGTTCCGCTTAAGCTAACGCCTTACAGCGACAATTACGATAACGACTCCGACGAGGACAGGGCCCTGGTTTGGCCTGAAGCCAACCAGTTCAATATAGATCTTTCTATTCTGCAGGAAGCAAAAAAGGAAAGGAACAGGCAGATGCAGGTTCCCGGGTCGCCGCTAAGCATCTCCGACGTGTTCGCTTTCAGGGACGACTCCAACAGGGTGTATGTCTGCGGTAATCCCAATCTGAGCAACATAAAGGTGATAATGGTGGGGATAAGGAATCCGATCAAGACAAGAGATCCTGACAACGATGCCGGCGATCCCAAATCGGCTGAGATCTGGGTTAACGAACTGCGTCTGAGCGATTTCAAGGAGGATGGAGGATGGGCGGCCAACGCGCATCTCCAGGCACGCCTTGCCGATCTTGGAACAGTGGATATCGTCGGACAGGCCAGCACGCCGGGATGGGGAAGCATCGACAAGAAGGTAAATGAGAGAAGCAAGGAAGAGGTTTACAAGTATGATGTATCGGCTACGATGGAGCTTGGAAAATTCTTTCCTGAGAAAGCAGGGGTCAGGCTGCCTGTTTATGCAGGTTTCTCCGAAACGCGCATCAAGCCCCAGTATAATCCCCTTGACCCTGACATCCTGCTGAAAGATGCGCTGAAGGAAGCTCCGGACGAAAGGGTAAGGGACTCGATCAAAACAATTTCGGAAGATTATTCAAGGAGGAAGACTATATCAATAAACAACGCGGGGATCACCAAAAGGGGAGAGAAGCCCCAGGCCTGGGATCTGGCAAACTTCAGCGTGAACTATACCTATAACGAGACCTACAGGAGCAATACCAGGACAGAGATCGATCTGGAAAGGAATTACAAAGGAGGGATAAACTACAACTTTGAGGCCCAGCCTCAGAATATCATGCCATTCAAAAATGTGAAGTTTCTTAACTCTCCGGTATTCAGGCTGATAAAGGATTTTAATTTCTATCCTTTCCCAAGAAGCATTTCATTCCGTACCGATGTGGCAAGGTATTACAATGAAGTGAAGACGCGTAACATAAATAATCCCGGGCTCATGATACATCCTACATTCAGAAAGGATTTTGAATGGACGAGAATGTTCGATGTGAAATATGACCTTACACGGCAGCTTAAGATCGATTTCACTTCAACGAATGTTGCCCGTATCGACGAACCCGAAGGGGCTGCCGACAGAAAGCGGTACAGAAGCGATTATGACAACTGGCGCGATTCGGTTCTCACCAACCTCAAACAGCTGGGCAGGACAACCTCGTATAATCATTATTTCAACGTTACCTACAACATTCCGGTGAATAAGATACCCCTTCTTTCGTGGGTCAACGCCAATGCGAGGTTCGGATCGGATTATTCCTGGATAGCCGGCGCGCTTTATCCAGATTCAATGGAAATAAACCTTGGCAACACCATAAAAAACCGCAACGAGCTCACTCTTTCAACCACAGCCAATCTGGCTACCCTTTACGGTAAGTCGAAGTTTCTCAAGAACATTGAAAACAATACCAGGCCTGACGCTGCAAGCAGGATGAAGACTGAATACAAAACGGTAACCTATACGAGAGGCAATCTGAATTTCCGAGAAAATACAGTCAGGTATATAACACATAACCTGAAGACAAAGGATGTCACTGTAAAGATCATGAAGCCAGATGGTACCGAACTAAAGGGAAATCTTGAGATCGTTAGCGAGAACAGGGTAAACTTCACACCCTCCGAAACGGTTAACGGGGCCCAGGTAACTGTTGAGGGAAGGGTGGAGAAGAAACGAAATCCTGCCATTGTCACGGGCGAATACATGGTAAGAGCGCTAATGGGAGTAAGATCGCTCAGCATGACTTATACATCATCGCAGGGACAGCTTCTCCCGGGTTTCATGCCCGAGTCAAGATTCATGGGCCTTTCGAGGACAAACAATAGCCTTGCACCGGGAATTCCTTTTATTCTCGGATTCAGCAACAGGGACTTCTTCGATAAAGCCGTTGATAACAGATGGATAACTACCGACACCCTACTTAACACTCCCGCCATTTACAACAACAGGCTCGACCTTTCGCTCAGGGGTGTTATTGAGCCTTTCCCTGGGCTGAAGATCGACGTTAATGCCGACAGGAGGTTTCTCGAGAATGAGATATCCTATTATACTGCCGATTTCAACGGCAACTTTCCCGACAGCACACGGAACCGGGTCGTAAACGGCAACTTCTCGATCTCGGTCATCTCATGGGGTACAGCTTTCGAGAAAGTATCGAAGGAAAACAATTACGTTTCAAACACCTTTGAGAACTTCAAAAAGAATGCAATAATCATCTCGCAGCGCAGGGCTGATGCAAGGAGGGAACTGGATCCGGGCTATGAACCTGATATCGATCCTTCAACTGGCCTCCCGATCGAGGACGGCTTTAGAAGCGGATACGGAAAGACTTCGAGGGAAGTTCTTATTCCTGCGTTCTACGCAGCCTACACAAAAACTGATCCGCACAAGGTTACCCTGTCGACATTCCCTTCAGCTGCCAGAATGATGCCGAACTGGAGGATAACTTTCGACGGTTTTTCGAAGTTTGAATTTGTAAGGAAGGTTTTCAGATCGATAAATATTACGCATCAATACCGGAGTGTTTACCAGGTTGGGTCCTACACCACCAACCTCAACTACTACACCGACGCCAACGGTCTGAATAATATAAGAGATCTTCAGAAGAATTTCATTCAGCAGTACGAGATCAACGTTGTCACCGTGAGTGAACAGTTCAGCCCTATGATAAACGTAGACATGAACTGGAAAAATAATCTCACATCGAGGCTTGAGTGGCGTAAATCGAGAACTGTTTCACTTAACCTGACGGGAAACCAGATAACCGACAACCGCGTCAACGAGCTTGTGGTAGGGGCAGGGTACCGGTTCGATGACGTTCAGATCATGTTAAGGACGGGAGGGACCCAGAAGGTTCTGAAGAGTGACCTTAACCTCAGGTTTGATCTGTCGTTGCGTGACAACAAGACTATTGCCAGAAAGCTTATTGAAGACGTTAACCAGCCGGTTGCAGGAACGAAGATATTCACCATAGGAGCTACGGCAGACTATGTGTTAAGCGACAGATTCAACCTTCAGATTTTCGCGGATCATTCCCTCACCAATCCTTTTGTTGCACAAACATTCCCAACTTCCAACACTAATTTCGGATTTAGTCTTAAATTTACTCTTGCCCAGTAAATATTAAGATCTGAGAAAAACAGGAAAAACAAGTTTTATCAGACCTGGTGGTGTTCATCGTCGTCCATGCCATGTTACGAGCCCCGGGCATTGATCACCTGGCCTCCCTCGTTGTTCACATGGAAGAAAGAAACAAATGAGAAATATTTAAAAAATTAATATATTTTTGTTAGCAGGTAAAGCTAAGAACATAAACCACAGGTAAACAACTTATAATAAAAGAGATATGAATATACCGGCTAATCTGCACTACTCAAAGGATCATGAATGGCTTCGCGTAGAAGGTGAATTCGGATATATCGGTGTTACCGATTTTGCCCAGGGAGAACTTGGGGACATTGTATTTATCGAGATAGAGACTCTTGGAGAAACACTGAACAAGGAGGAAGTTTTCGGCACCATCGAGGCTGTCAAAACTGTTTCTGACCTGTTCATGCCGGTAGGAGGAGAAATTCTTGAGGTCAATCCGGCACTCGAGGATTCGCCTGATCTTGTTAATAAGGATCCCTATGGCGAAGGATGGATGATAAAGATAAAGATCAGCGACCCTGCTGAGGTTGAAGGTCTTCTTAATCCTGAGCAGTACGGGGAGCTTTTATAGAGTCTTCTTTACCTCTACCTGCTGATATCCTTCGATCACATCGCCGATCTTCAGATCGTTGAAGTTGGTGATGTTAAGGCCGCATTCGTATCCTCCGACGACTTCCCTGACGTCATCCTTGAATCGTTTCAGTGAACCGAGTTCGCCTGTGTATATAACAATACCGTCGCGGATCACTCTTACTCTTGTATTCCTGGTTATTTTCCCTTCCTTGACATAGCATCCTGCAACCGTACCTACTTTTGTTACCTTGAAGATGTCGCGGATCTCGAGGGTAGCTACTATTTCTTCCTTGACCTCAGGCGAGAGCATTCCTTCCATAGCCGCCCTTATTTCCTCGATCGCATCATAGATTATCGAGTACAGGCGGATATCGATCTCTTCTTTTTCAGCAAGCTTGCGTGCCGAGAGTGAAGGACGTACCTGGAATCCCACTATAATGGCGTTGGAAGCAGCAGCAAGAAGGATATCCGATTCAGATATCTGACCTACGGCTTTATGGATAATGTTAAGTTGTATTTCAGGGGTTGACAGTTTGATAAGTGAATCGCTCAGCGCCTCCACTGATCCGTCGACATCGCCCTTGACGATAATGTTCAGTTCCTGGAAGTTGCCAATGGCAATACGTCTTCCAATCTCGTCGAGAGTTATGTGCTTCTGGGTTCTCAGTCCCTGTTCTCTCTGAAGCTGAGCTCTCTTTGTCGCGATTTCCTTTGCTTCACGGTCGCTATCCATCACGTTGAACTTGTCTCCGGCCTGAGGTGCACCGTTAAGCCCGAGTATAAGGGCGGGTGTTGCCGGCCCCACTTCGTTCACCTTGACCCCTCTTTCGTTATACATGGCCTTGACATGTCCGTAGGTCGAGCCTGCTATCATAATATCGCCGACTCTCAGTGTGCCTGCTTTTACAAGTACTGTTGCAGTGAACCCGCGTCCCTTGTCGAGTGATGATTCAATAATTGTTCCGATGGCAGGTTTGTCGGGATTAGCTTTGAGCTCGAGCATTTCAGCTTCGAGAAGGACTTTCTCAAGAAGCAGGTCGATGTTGAGGCCGCTTTTGGCTGAGATCTCCTGCGACTGGTATTTGCCGCCCCAGTCTTCGACCAGGTAATTCATATTTGCAAGGGCTTCCTTTATCTTCTCAGGGTTGGCAGTGGGTTTATCTATTTTGTTTATGGCAAACACAATGGGAACTCCTGCAGCCGATGCATGGTTGATGGCCTCCACGGTCTGGGGCATCACCCCGTCGTCGGCCGCAACTACAATAATAGCGATGTCGGTTATTTGTGCTCCTCTTGCCCTCATCGCGGTAAATGCCTCGTGACCCGGGGTATCGAGGAATGTTAACTTTCGCCCGTCGTCGAGAACAACCGCGTAGGCTCCGATATGCTGCGTAATTCCGCCTGCTTCACCGGCAATAACGTTGGTTCGGCGGATATAATCGAGAAGTTTTGTCTTACCGTGGTCGACATGTCCCATCACTGTCACGATCGGTGACCTTGACTTAAGGTCAGTCTCGTCGTCCTCCGCTTCCTTCACGGCCTCAAGGAGTTCTGCACTTACAAACTCAACCGAATAGCCGAATTCATCGGCAAGCAGGGCCATTGTTTCGGCGTCGAGCCTCTGGTTAATGGAAACAAACAAGCCAAGGTTCATACATGTTGAGATGATGTTGTTTACAGGTATGTTCATCATGGAGGCCAGTTCATTAGCAGAAACGAATTCCGTGACCTTCAGGATGTTCTTTTCCTGTTCCATCCTGTCCTCATCCTCCCTGTGCTTCTGACTTATTGCCTCTCTTTTCTCGCGACGGTAGCGTGAGCCTTTTGATTTTCCTTTTGTGGTAAGGCGGGCAAGAGTCTCCTTGATCTGTTTCTGTACTTCTTCCTCGTCAACTTCAACACGGACAGGTCTTTTCTTGCTTCCCTTTCTTGGCGTCTTGTCTTTCTTCTCCGGAGTTGTCGCCGGTTTGGCTACCTGGACCTGTTCCTTATCCTTTGTTATACGTTTTCTTTTCTTCTTTCTTCTCGGATCCGATTCTCCGTTAACACTTACATGCTGGTAGGGAGCGGATTTCTTTCGTTCTTCAACAGGCAGTTCTATTTTCCCGACCACTGTAGGTCCTGAGAGTTTTTTGAACTCAGTCTTGAACACTTCCGGGGCTGCCTGTTCTTCCGGTTCCTGTTCCTTCACCACTTCCGCTGTTTCTGCTGCCGGTTCTGCAGCAGGTTTTTCCCTGATCTTTTCCCCGGTAAGAGGAACAGCTTCATTCAGGAGCGCTTTTTCCGCTTCGGTTTTTTCAGCTTCAGGTGCTTTTTCCTTAGGTTTTTCTTCTTTTTTCTGAGCCTTGCCATCCTTTGTCACGGTTTCCAGATCGATCTTTCCGACAATATGAATGTCGATCGGGGATTTTGCTTTTTCGTCTTTAACGGCTTCTTTTTCAGGTTCAGCCGGTTTTTCGGCGGCAGGTTTTTTCTTTTCGGGAGCGGGTGTTTCCTTTGCTGGTTTTTTCTCTTCAGCGGGTTTCGGAGGTTCTGGCGTTACCGGTTTGGGTTTAAGAGTCTTTTCAAGGTCGATTTTGCCTACAAGCTTTATATCGGGCTTCTTGACTTCGGTCTTGATATCGATGGTTTTCTTTGGAGCGGAGCTGTCCTTTATGAGAATCTCCTCATCCCTTTCCTGTTCATCGCTCTTCTGGCTTCCTGAAAGATCGTCGATCGATACTGTTTCCTTCTTTCTGTGAAGGTCTTTCAGCATCAGTTTTTCCGATTCCTTTTTTACGTTAAGGTCGCTGCTGTATTCTTTGAGAAGAAGCAGGTAGGCCTCATGCGGAAGTTTTGTGTTTGGGTTTGGATCAAGATCAAAGCCCTTCCTGTGCAGGAATTCCACGATAGTGGAAATCCCCACATTGAATTCACGGGCTGCCTTACTCAATCTTGTTGCCTTAATATCTTCACTCATAGATAAGTCCTTAGTCTTTCTTAAATCTTAATCCGTTTTTATGTTATTATGCTCTTACTCAAATTCGGCTCTGAGAATATTGACTACTTCCCTCACGGTTTCCTCCTCCAGATCGGTGCGTTTAACCAGATCGTTTATGGAGAGATTCAGGACGCTGCGCGCCGTATCGCATCCGATTGCCTTCAGTTCATCGATGATCCACTCATCTATTTCATCGCTGAATTCTTCAAGGTTGACATCTTCCTCATCCTCACCTCCCGGCTCGCGGTAAACATCTATCTCATATCCTGTAAGCTGGCTTGCAAGCTTTATGTTCAATCCGCCCTTTCCGATGGCAAGTGATACTTCGTTGGGTTTGAGATATATTTCAGCCCTCTTGGTTTCCTCGATGAGTTTTATTGAAGTTATCTTGGCCGGACTGAGTGCTCTCTGAATGAAGAGCTGATTATTCGAAGTAAAGTTTATCACATCTATGTTCTCGTTGCGAAGCTCCCTTACGATTCCATGTATCCTCGAACCCTTCATTCCTACGCAGGCTCCGACCGGATCGATCCTTTCGTCGTATGATTCGACAGCCACCTTGGCCCTTTCCCCGGGCACCCTGACTATCTTCTTTATGGTTATCAGTCCGTCAAATATCTCCGGAACTTCAAGCTCGAAGAGCCTTTCAAGGAACACTGGCGAAGTACGGCTCAGGATTATGAACGGGGTGTTGTTCCTCATTTCGACCTTTATCACCACAGCGCGTATCGAATCGCCCTTGCGGAAATGGTCGGAAGGTATCTGCTCGCTTTTCGGGATTATAAGTTCGTTGCCGTCGTCGTCGAGGACAAGGATCTCGCGTTTCCATACCTGGTAAACCTCACCGGTAACAATTTCCCCTATCCTGTCCTTGTATTTAATGTAAATGTTGTTCTTTTCCAGATCGAGTATCCGGGCCGTGAGATTCTGCCGCAGCGACAGAATGGCCCTGCGGCCGAAATCGAGGAACTTGACCTCATCAGAGACCTCTTCTCCCACCTCATAGTCCTCATCAATCTCCTTTGCTTTCGAGAGCGGGATCTGTGTATTCGGATCCTCGAGTTCATCATCCTCCACAACCACGCGGTTTCTCCAGATTTCAAAGTCGCCCTTATCGATATTGACAATTATGTCGAAATTATCGGCTGATCCGTATTTCTTGGCAAGCATGCTTCTGAAAACGTCTTCGAGCACGCTCATCATCGTCGGACGGTCAATATTCTTAAGCTCCTTGAATTCCGAAAAGGTATCTATCAAATTAATATTCTCCATCTGCTTTATTCTTCTTGATAAAACTGTGATATATTTTTTATTTCTGTTTCTTCATTAAATCATTTCAGATATCATTTTAATATTATTATGCTATGTTTATGATATCATAGCGATATCATTATGATATCTTTTCACCTTATTTCCAGTACTTCTTTTACCGATTTTACCTGGTCAAAATTAAAGGGGAGTATTTTTATCTCCTTAATCTTGCCCTTTTGCTTTATTTCCATTTCGAGGTCAAATCCTCCGCTTGTCACATTTCTGAGGATCCCGGTGTATTTCGAGCCTTCCTCATCAATTACTGCCACTTTGCGTCCTTCGTTCCTGTAGTATTGCTGAATAACGCAGAAGGGCATTTCGAGGCCGGGAGAAGATACCTGCAGTTCAAAGTCCTCAACCTCCCTGTCGAGCCCGTTTTCTATATGACGATGCAGGAGGGCACATTCGTCTATAGTGATTCCCTTCATACTGTCGGCAAGGACGGTGATCTTATTTGAGCTGCTGACCTTAACAGCCACAAGAAACAGATCGTTGTCCTTAACGAACTGGTTTACAAGATTTTCTATGGATGCCTTATCGATCATGTTCTGAATATCATAATAAAATAGGGGACTCTGGTCCCCTAGGTCTCAATTGCGCCTCAATTCGGATGCAAATATAATGATTCTTTTTGATTTTCAAAGCATCAGGCTGATATTAATTTATCCTTTATCCCGGATGGAGCCTTGGCGGCAGGCTGATTTCCCTTGTGATTTGCGGGAAAATGGGTGAGGAAGGAAAATTGGTTATCTTCGCTAACCGATTCTATTCTACTGAAATGGATTATAGTTTTTATACGAAGCAGGAAGCAGCGCTTTTGTCGGAATGTACTATCTGTCCAAGGGAATGCAGGGCTGACAGGTTGAGCGGACGGACCGGTTACTGCAGGACCGGAGGGGGGATGAACATTGCCTCGGTATGCATTCACAGGGGTGAGGAGCCGCCGATAAGCGGGCCTGATGGGATATGCAACATTTTCTTCTCGGGCTGCAATCTGCGCTGTGTTTACTGTCAGAATCACGAGATAAGCCGTCAGACGGTTGCAGGTATGCAGGATACATACAGTTATACAGATGCGATAGACACTATAATTTCAATCCTTGAAAAAGGGATCAGGGCAGTGGGCTTTGTTTCTCCCTCGCATGTCGTTCCACAGGTTAAGGCAATAATAAGGGGTCTGAATGAAAGAGGATGGAATCCTGTCACGGTTTATAATACCAACGGTTATGACAAGCCTGAAGTAATTGATTCGCTCGAAGGACTGATAGACGTTTACCTTCCTGATTACAAGTATTTTTCCCCGCAGCTTGCAGGGGATTTTTCAGATGCGCCGGATTACCCTGAAGCAGCGGTCAGGGCACTTAAAAGGATGTACTATCAGAAGGGTTCGACACTGCAGCTTGATGAGGAAGGCAGGGCTGAGAGCGGAATTCTGATCAGGCATCTTG
Organism: Bacteroidales bacterium; assembly: GCA_040772125.1. Classification (GTDB taxonomy): domain Bacteria; phylum Bacteroidota; class Bacteroidia; order Bacteroidales; family VadinHA17; genus LD21. The sequence goes on along the minus strand of JAXGYS010000005.1, from coordinate 95,035 downwards.
TCCTTCCCGGTCATTCAGACGACAGTCTGAAGGTACTCAGGAGCATTGCTGATGAACTTTCACCGGGGATACATCTGTCGCTTATGTCACAATATCATCCCACCCCTTATGTCAGAGGTCACCGGGATCTTGACAGAACCCTTTACAATGCAGAATATGAAGTTGTTGTCAGGGAGATGGAGAAGCTTGGTTTCAGGAACGGCTGGATCCAGGATATGGAAAGCCACATGAATTACAGGCCTGATTTCAGGAAGGAGCATCCGTTTGAATAAGCCATGATTACTATCTGAGGCTGCTGTCCTGGACAAACGGGGGTACAATCCATTCTTCCTTTTTTGCGGATAGTGCCGGTAGTGCTGATTCCATACAGGATGAATCATATATTATGCAGCATAACAAATTTATCATCGTCTGTTTCCGCTTTTATGATCAGCGTATGCCGGATTTGTCTTGCAGGGTATAATTTTCGAATGGCACTGCATTCTGTGGAGGCACATCAGGTCTGAGGTTGTTAAGAAGCTTATAAATAAAGGCGTAACGGCAATGACGTAAATAATGTTTTTTCGACCGGATTGAAAATGACTTTGTCTGTCTTATTGCGTGCTTTAAATAAATAATTATATTGGCCCCAGAAAAAATGAGTCAAACTTAAAGCCGTAAATATGCTGTTACATCATCAATTTGTCAGGATGGCCAAAAAGCATTCAGGTAAGCTTGCCATTATTGACAAGACAACCGGAAAAAGCGTCACGTATTCCAAGGCATTGATTGCCAGTTTAATACTAAGTTCCAAATTTGAGAAGTATGATAAGGGATTCATAGGGATCATGATTCCGACTTCAGCCGGCTGAGCTCTTGCAACAACAGGAGCCCTGTTCAGTGGAAGGATTCCTGTGATGATAAATTATTCGACCGGAGCTGCAGAAAATGCGAAATATGCTCAGAGGAAATGTAAATTCACGACAATAATCACCTCGAGGTCGCTGCTTCAAAAGATCAACTGTCCGGTTGTGGAGGGTATGGTTATGATAGAGGACATAATGGAGAGTGTGACCACATTTGACAAGCTTGGGGCTGCTTTCAAGTCGATGCTGCCTGCAGGAATGATCCTGAATTCCATACATAAGGGTGATGAGAATGACACAGTCGCGATCCTGTTCACAAGCGGAAGCGAAAAGGATCCCAAGGCTGTTCAGTTAACTCATCGGAATATTTCATCAAATATCGAGAACTTCAGTTCTTATGTGGGAATAAGTGAATCGGATGTAATACTGTCGAATCTTGTTTTCTTCCATATTTTCGGGCTTACTGTTAATCTATGGGTTCCTTTTTATCATGGGATGACAATGATTACCTATGCCAATCCCCTCGATTTCCAGACAATAAGCAATATCGCTCGCGAGGAGAAGCCTACCCTTATGGTTGGGACACCCAGTTTCTTCAGGGGATACCTTCAGAAATCCGAGCCGGGCGACTACAAGAGTCTCAGGTTAATGGTTGCCGGGGCGGACAAGTGTCCTGACTCATTAAGGGAAGGATTTCTTAAGAAGCATGGAGTGACCCTGCTTGAGGGTTATGGTGCAACAGAGACCTCGCCTGTCATTTCGGTCAATTCGCATCAGTTCAACAGGCCGGGAAGTACAGGTAAGGTAATTCCCGGATTAAAAGTCAGGGTGGTGAATTTTGAAACCGGAGAGGAATGCAAAACCGGTGAGACAGGAAAGGTATTTGTAAAGGGTGACTCGGTGATGAAAGGTTATTATGATGATCCGGAACTTACTGCTGAAGCCCTGGAAGACGGATGGTACAATACAGGCGACATGGGTTATTTCGATGCTGATGGTTATCTCTGGCATGCCGGCAGGTTCAAGAGGTTTGCCAAGATAGGAGGCGAAATGGTTTCGCTTGTGAAAGTGGAGAATGTTATGGAAAAGCATCTTCCGGCTGGAGTCTCATGTTGTGTTGTAGAAGTATCCGATGAAAAGAAGGGTTCATACATCGTGGCCACTGTTTCAAGGGATATAAACAAGACTGAGATCCTGAGGAAGATGATGGAAGACCTTCCGATTATAGCACTCCCAAGGCAGTTTATCGTCATCGATGAGCTTCCGATGATGGGAACCGGTAAAATAGATTTCCGGACCGTGACAAAAATGGTAGAGGAAATTATGGCCGCTCAGGCCTGAGATCATTAAGGCGGTCGTATTTTAAGCCCTCCTTTGTTTTAAAAGCTTTCCAGTGGAGTTTCATCGATTGAAATTCCTGAAAGCTTTTATATTTATGTTTCTGAAGGTTGATTTTGCTGTGACTTATGGCGCAGGTTGGTTTTGAGTTAATGCATGTATTTCTTATATTAGCAGAAACCAAAAACAATCTCACATGAAAAAAAACATCATCACACTGGTTATTGCTTTTCTTCTTGTTTCCTGCTCAGGCCAGGACAAGTCATGGCGTCAGCTTTTTAACGGGAAGGATCTTACAGGATGGGAACAGGTGGGACCGGGCGAGTTTGTCGTTGAGGACGGACTTCTCAAGACCGTGGGAGGAATGGGTATGATTCTTTATCCGGCTGAAAAATTCAGTAATGTCGTTATCCGGGTTGTATACAATGTTAAGGATAATGACGCCAATTCTGGTGTATTTATCCGCATTCCGGAAAAACCTTCTGATGAGTGGTTTGCTGTAAACAGAGGATATGAGGTTCAGATAGATAACGGGACAAGGCATGTCGGGGGAGAATATCATTGTTCAGGAGTTCTGTACTCACTGACAAAGGCAAAGGCTCATCCCCAGAAAGCGCCGGGCGAGTGGAACACGATGGAAATAACCCTTGATGGCCAGAGGACTATTGTTCATATTAACGGGGAGCAGGTTACCGATTTTACCGAAGGTGATGCTGTCCCCGAGAAGACAAGGGATTTCGAACCTGACAGGGGTCCAAGGCCCGAATCAGGATATATCGGGCTTCAGAATCATGACGGACTTTCGACCGTATATTTCAAAGAAGTTGCAGTAAGGCCCCTTTAGCATTTCTGGCCTTTCAGGCCTGGCTTTTAAGGATCAATTGCTTGTCGATATTATCGCTCAGCTTGTAGCGTATAATATGATCGCTGATCTTTTCCCCTGTGATTTCAATTCTGTCAAGATCGGCTGTTCCTCTTCCTGCCTGTGCACAATAGGTCAGCCAGGCAACGGTTGTATGGTCAATACCCATAAGTTCTATCCCTACCCTGTCGGCTGCGAGCCAGTCGGTGCTGACAACGCATACCCTGTGGTCGACGGGTGTACCGTTGTTGGGCCCGTTCCCTTCCATTCCCTCAAAGCCGTCAATTACAGCAAGATGGGGATGAAGCCTCGAAGACATGTCATACAGGTTATAGTTTATTCCCCTGAATCCGCTCCCGTGCACTATGGCCTTATCACTTCTGGAACCTTCCCTCCGGTTTCTTCCGAAAGTAAAACCCTCATCTTTGACAGGTGCGCCGAAAACGATATTCTTAAGAGAGAGTGTGGCTACAGCCCTGTCGTGTGTTTTCATCCTTGCCACAGATACAACGTAGGAGTCAGGGCTCAGAAGGACACTTGAGAAGCGAACGGGATGGGGCCGGAAATCCTTTTCATCAAAAACATGAAGTATTTCGTACTTCTCCTTGTCGAGATCGATGAACTTTACCGGGTACTTCCGGGCGAGCCTGAAGTATCCGTAATTGCTGAATCCGTCCAATGTAGGACCGTTTGCAGCTGATTCTGCAATTACCACGTTATCCAGTTTCTTTATCGATTTAAGGAATTCCAGAATTCCTTCAAGGGTATCGGCATGAGTTGCGCAGAGCGGAATATCAATCGAGACGTTATTCGGCTTAAGAACAACGCGCCGGTTTCCTATTGCCTGACGGATCTGTCTGGAGTATGGGAGCAGTGCCCTGAAGACCATGTCGGCCCTGTTGTCTCCTGTTGTAAGACCAACACCCGATTTCAGCTGTGAGGTATTAACTGACCGGGCTGATGTGGCGAAGGCGGCCAAAGGCGATGCGACTGATACTGCTGCACCCGCAAGAAGCGAGGTCCTGATAAAGTGTCGGCGATTCAGGTTATTCATAAGCTTGTCTTCTTTGGTAAATATCGGTACTCAAATATAATATTTACCTTCTCACAAACAGTTTAAATATTGTTAAATGAAGACTTAATTCTGACAGAAGCAGGAAAATTAGGAACTATTGCAGATTATTACCAGTCAGCAGTATTCAGCTGCTTTTCCGGCTGGATAAATTAAATGAACCAAAGTACAGAAATGCTTCCATCCTTTAGTCATGGCACATAAAGAACACCCAGACTATCAGAATATTATGATAATATAAATCGTGAAGTACAGCTCACCTGGCTTCATCCAGGATTGCAACGTCGATAATATGCAATACTCCGTTAGTGGCCTGAAGATTATTTGTTATTACCCTTGAGCCCGGTCCGATATAATATGATTCTTCAAGATCCAGATGAGGGGAGTAAATCTGAACCGGCCCATTCAAAGTCTCAAGACTAAACTCTTCAGTGCCTGATAATCTTACGTTTCCGTTTGCAATGTGATTTTTCAGAATTGGGGTTAATTGTTCGGCGGTCAGCTCGTCTAGACCTGAAACCCCGAGTGTGGAAAAAAGTCCCCAAAAAGCTCCGTCGTCAGGTGCAAAGAGGGTTGTGGGCATATTCCCTTTAAGAATTTCATCAACTCTGGTTTTTTCGGCAGCCTCAAGCATAATGTTGCATGATCCTGATGCAGCAGCCAGATCGTAAACTGTCGGAAGGAAAAGAACTTTGTCAATCGGATATATGGTAACATTCTTTACATATATAGGGCTTCCTGAAAAGCTGGCGTAGTTATTTATTTTAGACTCGTTGCCGGAATATGCAATTATCATGCTCAGGAAATTGTTATTTGCTGGACTTAAGGTAGCATATACTCCGTCCGGCCAATAGGAAAGCTGATCATTCACGACATGATAAAGCAGTATTCCCCTGAGAGTTTCGTCAGGTATTTCTGACATGTCCTGAATACCCAGATCTGCATAGAACTCAGCGACCGCTATGTCGGTTGGAGCGAAAACTATCCGTAAGACTCCTTTATCGATTACCTGATCAAGGTCAGTAGCAGACAGCATCTGCGAGAAAATACTGAATTCTTCTTTTGAAGCCAGGTATTCCGAGGCAGTTAAAATATGAGGAGGATTTCCATTTCCACTGTCTTTTTCACATGAAATGATTGTCATCATTCCTGTCAGGATGATGAGGCCAGGGATCAGACTCTTTTTTTTCATGGGTTTGATTATTGGTTATTAACAATCAATATTGTTAATAACAATCAATATCCTGCTTTTGTTCAGGCAAATAAAAAGTAAAAGGCCAGGCCTTTCCTACATGAATTTTTCCCTTTTCTGAAGGTTGTAGAGGGCAGCCAGGAGAAAGAGTATGCTGCCTGTTGCAAGGATTATCCTGTTCTTAACTGTTATCAGTGACCAGGTAATCTGGTTTACGTCGTAGGGGAGTTCGAACGGGTTATGAAAGACATTCCACTGGCTTCTGCTCAGAAAGTCATCCAGTATCATGAAGAAGAGCCCGAAAATGATCATTACCACAGCTGTCCCGTTACCGTTGCGGATCACAGTTGAAAGCATGAAGGCCATCATACCGAGGAACAGGACAGGCATCATGACATGTGCAGTGACTTTCAGAATCTGAAACTTAACTATCAGGATCGACGAAAGGAGGGCAAAAGCGAGCATAATCAGAAAAGTAATAATGAAGATAAGGATGATCCTTACCAGCCAGACTTTGTACCTGTAGTTTGGAATGCCGAAAAGGATCTCAATAGTTCTTGCATCCTGGTCGTTCTGTATCCCGAATACAGAGGGGTAGAACACCAGAAGGCATCCTGAGAAAATAAATATGTAGAAAAAATCGGCTATATCCGAGACTTCGGCTGTGAAGGCATAGAGTACCGAGACTCCGAGATAGAATGCAACGGCTCCTGCCAGGAACCAGATGAACTTATTGGCAAATATTATCCTCAGGTTATAGCGTATCATATTACCTGCAAGTGTCAGATAACTGTTCAGTCTGCCGTTTTTCATGGTGTACATGTTTTATCCGGGCTGTTTTGTACCGGAGAAATCGTAAATAAAAAAGCTCCGGCGGCTGATCCTCCGTCATACCGGTATACATCTTCAAATTCCGGATGTGAGATTTTATACATTTTCTGTTTTATTATTTTCCTTTTTACGCAGAAGCCAGAGGTAGGCGTCTTCGAGGTTGGGTGTGGCGTTTACGGCATTCTCCCAGGGTTTTGATTCGGAGATCACCCTGACCCGCACATTCTCACCTTCTGACATGTGATGGACGACAAGATGCTTTTCTACGAAATCATTGAACTGATCGGAAGGAAGGCTGAACTGCCAGACATGTCCTGCCGCTTCATGGGTCATATCGGCAGGACGTCCCAGGAAGCGGAGTTTTCCCCTGTTCAGGACAGCCACCTGGTTGCATGAGCTTGAAATATCTTCAATTATATGGGTGGAAAATATAACCACTCTTTCGCGGCTGAGTTCAACAAGGAGGTTCCTGAACCTTATCCTTTCCCTTGGATCGAGACCTGCAGTAGGTTCATCCACAACCAGTATCCTGGGAAGGTGGAGGAGTATCAGCGCAATGCCCATTCTCTGTTTCATACCCCCTGAGAATGATCCTATCTTCTCGTGCCTTCTTTCTTCCATGTGGACAGCCTGAAGAACATAGGTTACTCTTGCTTCCCGGGTTTTCCTGTCAACAATGTTCTTGAGCATCGCCTGGTAATGAAGGTACTCATGGGCTGTCATGTTTTCATAGCTTCCGAATTCCTGGGGAAGATATCCTATAAGTCCCTGGAGTTCCTCACGTTTTTTCTGGGTGTCGAGACCGTTGATCCATACCTTGCCATAGCTTTGTTCGAGTATTCCGCAGATTATTCTCATAAGAGTCGTTTTTCCGGCTCCGTTTGGACCCAGGAGCCCGAACATTCCGTTCCCTATTGTCAGCGACACGCAGCTCAATGCCTTGAATGGTTTCTTCTTCTTCCCGATCAGGGGAACAGCGGCTACGAATTTGTAAATAGTCTTTCTCAGCCCTTTAAAGCGACCTTCAAGACGGTAGATGTCAATATTCTTCCGGCTGAGCATAATTCCGGTCTTGTAAATAAACAGCCCGGAGAACCACAGGAATCCGATCAGGATCACCACTGCGATGTTATCCCATTTCATTTGAAACATGACAAGGTTCAGGAGGGGGATAAGCCAGAACATTGCAAAATCGGCTGCGTTAATCAATACTTCACGGAATTTTATCTTCCTGCCTGCCGAAAGGTTTACGAAGAGCTCCCTCAGCCTGTTCCATATTGCAACTGTTACAAACCAGGTGACGATACTGAAAAAGAAGATCCAGAATCCTTTCTGCAGATAGAAATATGTGAAGTACACAAGGAATGCAAGAAGGGGAAATTGCCACGAAACATGTGTAAGATCTTTCCATTTTGTAAGACGCTTCTGCAGTCCCAGCCGTTCCCTGATCCTTGCTCCGGCTTTCCATTCCCTCGACCAGCGGTTTTCCCTGTCGTAGATCTTTACGAGGCTCTGCACATGAATGCTTATCATTTCATCTGGTGGAATGACTGTTTCCTTAGCCTTGCGGAGGCTGTTCATTATGAACCAGGCTGATGCCGGAACTACAATAACTGCAAGTATTGTTGCTATCAGCTTCCAGATGAATTTGTCGATATATGTGTAAATAATAAATATAAGAATGGCGAAGACAATAAGCTGAACAGCTTTTGCCGTAAGGTTCAGGGATCTGAACCACTGAATGGCATTCTCGAGTCCGGAATAAAAGGTAGGGATAAAGACCAGAGTCAGCATAGTGCTGAGGGTCAGCCCGCCGATAACAGTAATTGCAAAAGATGCACCAATTACGGATACGAATTCTGCCTTGCCCATTGCCAGAGGAAGCATGGCGATAACCGTTGTCGATGCAGTTATCATTATTGGCCTTAATCTGGCCATTCCTGCCGTCATAAGGGCTCTTGAGCGCCTGTACCCGTTCTTTCGCAGGATATTGGTATAGTCTATCAGTATTATCCCGTTATTTACCACAACCCCAAGCAGGATAAGAAATCCAGTAAGAGTGTTGGCGTTAAGGAGCGAATTACCTGTCAGTATAAGAGCTATCAGGGAGCCAAGAGCTGCCAGGGGAATGCTGAAGAGAAGCACAAACGGAGTGGCAAGTGACTCAAATACAGCAGCAAGTATCATGAATATCAGAACGAAGGCTATTCCAATAAGCTTGTAGAATTCCTTCAGCTGATCGTCTTCATGAATAACCTCGACTGCGAGTCCGGCTGGAATATTTATCCCTGAGACAATTGATTCGATTTCCAGCCTTGCTGACTCCAGAAGATCTTTCGACGATCTTATTTCATCCCTGAATGTATAGGTAAGTGTAATTCTTTTCTCCTGATTCTCACGATGGATACTTCCCATGCCGCTTGAGAATATCACAGAAGCAAGTTCCTCCATTTCCATCACTGCTCCTGTCTGGCTGCTCACCTCAAGATTTTTAAGGTCGTCAATCCCCTTGAAGGCATTGATTCGCGTTGAGGTATCTTCCACTGCATATTTGATTATTATATCATAGTTTTCTGTTCCCTGTCTGAAGCTTGCTCCTGAGGTATATTCGTTTCCGAATGTGGCAAGTGCCGACGAAAGATTCATCAGGCTGAAGTTGTTCCTTAGAAGATAATCCATGTCAAAGTGGAGCTGAACTTCGGGAGTGTTATCCTGCACATTGATCCTTACATTCTCTATTGTTTCAAGTTCGTCGATATACGATCTTATATCATCTGCAAGGTTGCGCATCTGTTCAAAGTTCTGTCCTTTTATTAGCACCTCTTCAGTTTCGGATCCTATTCCGAGCAAACCGGCAAGATCATCTCCCTGGTCGAATTCTTCTACCCCTGAGCCGCCTGAAGTAAATCCTCCTGAGGTGGATATCCCGTCCATTGTAATTTCCGCTGAGGAAATATTCCTTGTACGTTCAGAGATATCGTTTTTTATCTCGGGCAGGGTTCTCCTGCTCTTTTTATCCCAGTCTTTGTAAAGGTTTACGGTAACAGTTGCCTGTTCTTCCTCTATTCGGCTTACAACATCTTCTTTTTCCTGTATTGATGCTAGTCGCGATTCAAGTTCTGACACTACGGCATCTGTTTTTGCCAGTGTGGAGCCGGCAGGCATTATAACGCTGATCCTGAATTCCGGTGTTTCAACCTCCTGGCTTGAGCTAAGGCTGAGAGTAAGGCTGACGAGCAAAGCTGTAAAAAACAGTGCCAGGGCCCCAATGATTGTTGTAGCCGGGTTTCTCATGCAGGCTTTCAGGAACAACTGGTAAGCCTGGATAAACCTGTTGTGAAGTGACAGTTTCCTGAAAACCATCGATTCCCCTTCCTGTGTCCTTGCAAGTAGGTAGAATGTTGCCATCGGAATGAATACCAGGGCAACTCCAAGAGAGACAAGAAGGGTTGATATTATGGATACCCCTATATTTTTTCCTATGATCCTGATCAGGAAATTAGTTGAAAAGATGAAAGGGAAGAAAACAACGATTGTGGTAAGCGTTGATGCAAATACTGAACGCATCACCTCCCTGGTACCCTGTTTCACTGACGTTCCGGGATCTTTTCCTGATCCTGCAAGCCTGTATATATTCTCAAGGACCACTACCGAGTTATCGACAAGCATTCCTATGGCAAGGGCTATTCCGACCAGGGTGAGGCTGTTTATTGAAATATTGTATGCATAGAAGAAATTGAAAGCCGTATATACGGAAGCAGGAATTGAAATTGCGATTACAGTGACCAGCCTGATATTACGGAGAAAGAACCAGAGGATGAAAATAGCCAGGATACCTCCCGTCACGGCAAGGTTGATGATCTGGTTTATGTTCTTTTCCATTGTCTCGGCACTGTTGTTCTGGACGACAATTTCCACTCCCGAGGAAGCCAGGATCCTGTTGAGTTTGGCGACCTGGTCAGTTGCATCGTGTGAAAGCTGGATGAGGTTTGCCTGTTTATCGTTGACAAGGTTCATCGTGACAGCGTCCATCCCGTTCACCCTGCTGTATGATTCAGGTTCCTTGACGCCGTAGAATATCTCCGCAATATCGCGAAGAAGCACAGGTCCTTCCTTTTTGACAATTATATTCCCGATCTCGCTTACGTCTGTAAAATCCGAGATTATGTTTACAAAAAGTTCATTTCCGCCGTCATAGACTTTTCCGGCGAAAGTCTTGTCGCTGTTGTTGGTGTTAAGGATGCTGCTTACCTGACTCATTGTTATTCCGAGTGCTTTACAGGCTTTCCGGTTGAGCCTTACCTCTATCGAATTTTCCTGCCCTCCGTAAATCTGCACACCGGCTATTCCGTCGATATTCTCAAACTCGGGTCTGATATCCCTTTCTGCTATATTCCTTATCCTGTCGACACCTCCTTCGCCCCTGACCTGGAGCGACATGAACTGATTTGTGAGCTGTTCAAGATCTATTTTTATTACATTGATAAAAAACTCTTCAGGAATTGTCGCTCTTACGATGTCGATTTTCTCCTGCAGTTTGAGGTATGCAAACTTTATGTCAGAATTTTTTGTATAGGATATCATTATTGTACCATACCTCGATGTAATGTTCGACTCGATCTTCTCGACATTCTCGAGGGTTCCGACAGCTCCTTCAATTGGTACCACAGCCTGGTTTTCAATATACGACGGGTCGACTTCGAGCGGTGTGGCAACCTGAACAATAAGGGTTGGCAGCTGGGCATTCGGGATAAGCTCCAGTGGCAGTTTTTTATAGGAGATGTAACCGAGCATCGAAAGCCCGAGCAGGAGCATAATAACAAGAGTCCTTCTTTTTAGTACAAAATCCATTTTTTTGCCTGCAACTGTTAAATTGAGGTGAGGGGTTTTCTCCTTCCACCTTTCAGAAAATCACCAAAAGAGTCGAAAATCCAGTAAACGCATGGTATCACGATCAGAGTCAGCAGCGTTGACGAGACGAGTCCGCCGATCACGGCCAGGGCCATGGGGGCTCTCAGTGAAGCGCTTTCCCCGATACCGATTGTAAGTGGCAGCAGGGCAAGTATTGTAGTAGCACTTGTCATAATTATTGGTCGTATTCTCTGGGAGCCGGCAATAATGACAGCTTCTTTTTTGCCTTTACCGCTCTCCCTGAGCTGGTTTATCCGGTCGATCAGGATAATGGCATTATTTACTGCAATACCTCCGAGCATAATGATTCCTATGTAAGCCATCATGTTAAGAGGCTTACCAAGTATAAAAAAGGTAAAAACTGTTCCGGCGCCTGCAAGAGGAATTGTAAGCATTATTACAAAAGGCTGGAGAACCGATTCAAACTGAGATGCCAGAACCATAAAGACAAGGACGAGGGAAAGTATCAGCGCAAATGTCAGATTTTTCATTGATTCCCTTCTCTTTAGTTCTTCTCCCGTGAATTCCATCTTGTAGTCAGGAGGAAGAGCAACCGGTTTCAGCGAAGCCTCTGCTTCACCTACCACTTTGTCAAATGCTTTTCCCCCCCGCACCATTGCATACAGGTAGCAGGTACGCGCCTGATTCCGCCGGGTTATTTCCCTGGGACTTACCACTGTTCTGATTTCTGCTAGTTCGCTCAGAGGAACTTTTACATCGCCGGCAGTTATCATAAGGTCTTTAAGGTGACTCAGGGGTACTTTGCCGAGCCTGATAGTTATGTCCTTCATCTCCCCGTCAACCTCAAAGCTGCCGGCCGGTGATCCTTCCAGATAGCTTTTTACCTGGTTTGTAACGCTTTCGACCGATACATTATAGTAACTTGTTTTAAAGCGGTCGACAACAACCTCCACCTCGGGGGTTCCTTCGTCGAGGGAAGAAGTGATATTATAGAGGTCTTTGTTCTGTTCAAGAATGGCACGCGATTCGCCGAGGATTCTCTCAAGTTCTGTGTTGCTCTTTCCTGATATTTCCAGAGCAAAAGGAGGTTCGTCGGTTCCGAGCGAAGTCTGCAGAGCTGTTTCTTCCCTTGTGAACGAAACCTCAAGACCCGGAATAGCTGTCAGATAGCTTTCAATAAGCGCAATAGCCTCTTCGGTAATGGAGATATAATCCTTCTCAAGAATTACTTTCAGCGATGCAGTGTTCTCTCCCTTCGTACCGGATATCTGTCCGAGGCTTGATGTGTTGTCTTCGCCTGACTGGGTGTAGATCATTTTTACCTTTTCAGCAAGGAGGTCTTTTATTATCTGTTCAGCCCTTATTGCAGTGCTGTTTGTCCTCTCGAGGCTAGTGCCTTCGGGCAGTGTAAGGCCTATTGTGAACTCAGCCGATTCCCGCCTGGGCATGAATTCGCTTCCCAGTTGTGGTACAAGGAGAGCGGAAAGTGCCAGTATAAGTATGGAAAGGATTATTACAAGGCCGCGTTTTTCAAGTACCTTTTCCAGAAAATTTTTGTACCAGATAAAGTGGAGTACTTCTGAGGATGTTTTCTCATTTTTATCTCCCCTGAACAATGTGGCCACAAGCATCGGTATTACAAGCATTGCAACAATCAGCGAGGAGATCAGCGAAAAAGCGACTGTCCATGCCTGGTCCCTGAACATTTCGCCTGAGGCTCCGTGAAGATAAACTATGGGAAGAAACACAACTATTGTAGTAATTGTGGATGCAGTAATTGCACCTCCTACCTGCCCGGTGCCGTTTATTGCCGAATCCCTTAGTGTCATTCCTTCTTCTTCCCTGTTTCGGGTAATATTTTCAAGGACAACGATTGCATTGTCGACAAGCATTCCTGCTCCAAGAGCCAGTCCTCCAAGGGTCATTATGTTAAGGGTCAGGTCGTTGAAGTACATCAGGTTGAAGGTTGCAATTATCGATACGGGTATTGCAACACTTATTACCAGGGTTGTCCCTATTCTTCTCAGGAAGACATAAAGCACAAGAACAGCCAGAAGAATACCAATCACAAGAGTGTTTTTGACCTCGCCTATTGCATTGTTAATATACCTTCCCTGGTCGGTTACCTTTATGAACTCATATCCTGGCAAGGCACGGCTCAAATCCTCAAATGACCTGTCGAGACTAAGGACCGCATCAATCGTGTTGAATTTGGGCTCCTTATATATTGACAGTCCGATGCATCGTTCTCCGTTTATTGTTACGATGTTCACGGGTTCCTTGTTGGCGAATCCTATTTCAGCCACATCCCTGAGGTAGACAGGGATCCTGTCGGATGGCGAGACACCCGGGTTTTCGATGCCTGATGCCGGAGCAAGGGATGCAGACTGCCTGAAACCGACAATTATGTTCTCAAGATCCGTGGCATCTTCCATGACGCTTACACCCTTCACAACATATTTTGTTCCCATATCGACTATTGATCCGCCCGAAACATTCCTGTTGTAATTGTTGATCTGGGCTGCAATTGCGTCTGCGGTAAGGCCGTATGATTCAAGAACATATTTGCTTGTTTCAATAACCAGCTCACTTTCCTCCTTACCAACGAGCCTGACATCGGCCACTCCTTCGATCCTTACCAGTTCATTGCGGATATAGTTCTCTGCTACCTTCCTCAGCTCGTCCATATTTTCAATCCGGTCGCTCTTAAGACCAACCACCATTACAGGAGAGGCATTAGGGTCGTACTGCGATATTGTAAAATCGTCGAGGTCTGAATTCTGGCTGAAGGAGTTCAGTTCCTTCTGGAGATCGAGGAATGCCTCATCCATATCCTTGTTCCAGGCATATTCTATTGTTATTACTGCTGAACCGCCCCTTGAAACCGAAGATACCTGGACGACATCGCTCTGGCGCATCGCAAGCGACTCAATCTGGTCGACATAGTTTTTTTCAATCTCTTCGGGCGGCTTTTCCCCGGCTTTTATCTCCACGTATATTTTCGGGGTGTTCAGATCGGGGAAAAGGTCGGTTCCAAGCTTTCCGAACGAGATAAAGCCGAGGAGGATTATTCCCAGCACCAGCATCAGAACGGTTACAGGGTTGTCAACTGCAAAACGGGCAATTCTGTTCATCGGGATTATTTAATGATTTTGACCTTTGACCTGTTGCTCAGTGTCTCAAAACCGCCGGTCACTACTCTTTCATTACGGGAAAGACCTCTGATGACCTCCGTCTCAGAAATGTTTTCAAGACCGGTTTCGATAATTCTTTCTTCAGCCACACCCCTGTCGACCACGAAAACTGTTTTACCTTTCTGCCTCGAAAGGATTATATTCTTCGGAATCACAATCGATGAATCCTTTCTGCTGGTAACAATATCGGCCTTTACGAACATTCCCGGTCTCAGCAGCAGGTCGTGGTTATCGATTGACACTGTCCCCTTGAAGGTACGGGAACTTGCATCGATAGCAGGGGATAGCTGTGTCATTGTGCCAATAATCGTATCTCCCGGCAGGGTATAATTCGTAAGCTTGACCTGAAGACCGGGTTTGATCACGGCAATATATTTTTCAGGAAGCTGCACATCCATATACATTGTTTTGTAATCCATAATTTTCACCATTGTAAGTCCTGCCTCAACCTGTGTGCCCCTGGTATGATAAGGCAGATCGACGATCACGCCGCTTATGGGTGCAACAATTTTCATTTTTTCGAGCTGAAGTTTTGAAGTGGCAACAGCTGTCTTTGCGTTTTCATAGTTTATTCCGGCTGTTTTAAGCTCTTTCAGCGTGACGCCTCCCTTTTCGTACAGAGATTCCTGTTTTCTCAGCTCACTCTCCATAAGTTCGAGGTTAAGCTGGTTGGTCTCCAGTTTCACCGAGTTAAAGTACTCCTCATCTTCAAGACTGATTATCAGATCGCCGCTGTTAACCCTGTCGCCGAGCTGCCAGGGTCTTCCGGTCCTCGGATTTTCCCCCAGGAAATAGGAGGCTGCTATTTTTGATTTAAGTTCAATTTCTCCTTTTGGAAAGGCTGTTCCTGTTGTGTTGATAAACTCTTCAATCGGTTTTAGTTTAAGGTCCTCGACCGAAACAGGTATTTCGACATCCGCATTCAGTGCCTGGTCCTGGTTTCTGCAGGCGCTGAGAAGTGCAAATGCTGCTGCGAATAGGATAATTGTCTTTTTCATGTTCGTTTGTTTTTATTTTTCCAGTTCCATAACAGGGCTAACCTGTTCTCTTTTCTCAAAATCGTAGAGAGTCTGGATTTTAAGGTTAAGAAGTTCCAGTTTGTAAGAAATTAGTGCATTGGTATAAGAGAGCTGTTTCTGTGAAAGCTGTTCCTGGAAAAGATTGAGGTCCATTCCTGTAAGATCGCCGTTTCTGTACCTCTCGAGGTTAAGGTCGTAAGTCAGCTGGGCGTTCGTCACATTCTGACGCGCTATACCTATCTGGTTTCTCAGGTTTATAAGATTCCTGTAGACTTCTCTCACACCCAGGATGATGTTGTTTTTCTCCTCTTCCATTGAAATTTCTGCCGACTCAATAGTAGCTTCAGTAGCCTTTATCCTTGATTTTCTTTCTCCCCAGTCCCAGAGAGGAATTGAAAATGAAAGAGATACGTCTTCCTTGTCGGTGGGGTTGGAATATACATCCCCGAACTTCTCATTGTCTCCGAAAAGCCCTACCGATAATGCCAGGCTTCCCTGGAATTCATTAAGGGCTTTCGTTCGGACCAGATCGAACTGCGATGCTTCGATGTCGATTTCACGCTGGCGGAGTTCCATCCTGTTGGAAAGTCCCTGATCGATCGCGAAGGAGATATCGACCTGAACAGTATCCACTGCTACGTTTGGAATAACAGTAAGGTCGTCGTAAAGATTCATCCCGATCATCATCTTGAAACGGTCCTTGGCATTCTCGTATTCAACCTGTTTGTTTTCATAGTCCGACTTTGCAGTGGCCAGGTTTAGTTCAGCCTGAAACATTTC
The DNA here is from genome assembly GCA_040772125.1 of Bacteroidales bacterium. Classification (GTDB taxonomy): domain Bacteria; phylum Bacteroidota; class Bacteroidia; order Bacteroidales; family VadinHA17; genus LD21. Next base: position 79,030 of record JAXGYS010000005.1, on the reverse strand, counting down.
CTCGCGGGCGGAGATACCGGCTTCCACCTTGTTCTTAATTATTTCATAGCTGTTCTGCATATTTTCAAATGCTGTGCCGGCAATTTCGAGGCTTTGCTGCTGCTGATAAACAAAATAAAAAGCCTGGGTAACATTCTTTTCGAGCGAGAGAAGCTGAACGGCATAGCTGATTCTTGAGTTTTCAAGAGCAAGTTCAAGTTCCTTCAACTGAAGTTTTGTTCTGTTATAGGTAAAGAGAGGCTGTTCAAAATTAAGGGAAAGGTCGTTGCTGAAACCCCTGGTGGTTGAATTTGTATATTCGCTGTATGAATCGCGGTATCCAAACCTGTTTATCAGGGAGATTCGTGCATCGGTCACCGCAATCGGCTGCGAGATTCTGAACAACCCGAAGCTTTCCGTGGTTTTGACCGAGTTCCATTTGGATATCAGATCGTTGAACGCCCTGTTCTGACTGTAGCCTATAGGATCGACCGAAAGTGAGAATTGTGATTTCAATGCAGCGTTCTGGGCATTCAGGTTCTCCTGGCTTCTGATAAGGCCCAGCTTTGTTCTTTTCATAGTCGGGCTGTTCGATTCTGCTATGTTAAGAGCCTGTTCAAGGGTAAGGCCCTGTTGAGCACAGACACCCCCGATCCCGGCTTTCGTGAGAAGAAATATCAGGGATATTGTTAAGCTGATCCGTTTCATTTCTGACATGTTAATTCCTTGTTTTAATATCTGGCATTCAAAACATTACACAATACTACCCTGTTTTTGTACCGGAGGTTTTTTCCTGCGTCAATTATTGCAGCCAGGTTATTCATTTCTCTCCGATAAACCCGACACAGGGTTTTATTTTACTTTCACCCATTTCACGGCATCTCCGATTACCATTCTTCCTGAAGTCTTGTTGGTAAGTTCAACCAGGGCACTGTCGGAAGAGAAGTAATATCTGCCCAGCATATTCCATCCCGGTTCCGCGTTTTCGAAATCCAGGGTTATCTCATCGGTTCCCTCATCATGATGTATTTTATAGTGAAGGTCGCTGAAGACTTTTTCTCCCTCGTCTCCGCTTTCGCTGCCTCCTCTGCGGAAAACGGTGTTGCTTCCTGATTTCCCGACATAGGTGTATACATCGTAATAACCCGGAGAGGAGATTCCGGTTTTCCAGCTCACCGATCTCTCTCCCGAGGCTCCGCGGGTATACACGGCTGAACGGATATACTTTCCGTAGTAGGATGAGAGGACTACGGGCTGCCAGGTCTCCGGTGCCCAGAACATATTGACCTGATCATATCCAAAACCTTCCCTTTTCTTTATCCCAAGGATTTTCCTGAGGGGTATCTGCGTATTCTGGACTGCGCCGTAGAAACCAGGATCTTCATTATCGACAACAATCTCTCCGGGTTCGGTCATTTGAGGAAGTGATGCGAGCCTCACTTCACCTTCCGGTACAAAAGATGCGTTCCGGGATTTCCTTATTTCATCTATGGGTATTACGATCTCTCCCGGAATATTCCTGGCAAACAGGCTGTTAACCATCATTTCCCTTGGCTGTCCATCGAGAATTATACTGATTTTCCTCGCTTCGCCCGGTTCCAGTACAATTATCCTTGAAATATCTGAAGTTTCCATGCCCCTTCCCTGAGACGAAATTGTTATCATTCCCGGACCACTCTGGTAAACACTCGTTGTTACGTTTCTGTCACCACTACCGGCCTGACCTCCTGTTCTGAAGGAGATATTGAAAATGCCGGCAACCGGTTCCGGATTGGAAGCAATGAAAGTGACATTGTACCTGACTCTTCCGTCAGCAATTGTTTCGGTTGCCTGAATATCGCTGAAAAAGAATCCCGGTTGTTCTTCCATGTTGAACCAGTCGTGGAGATAAGTGTAAAAATCAAAGCCGAATTTATCACGCATATTATCATTCAGTGAGACAATATCAATGCTTTGGAATTTGTGGTCATCGATAAATTCTTTGAACCAGGTGTTAAACTCGCTTATTCCTGCTTTTGCCCTGAAAAGATTAAAGAGGTAGTCTCCTTTAAGGGTAAGGATCATTCTTATTGTATCGCTTCCGGGAGTAGTGGCAAGAACATCCCGGAAAGAGGCATTCCTCAGTATAAGGTTGGCCTTGTCATTCTCGGAAAGACCTCCGGCGTCAAATGCTCTTTCTGACTGCGGTTCAACCTGTTTTTGCAGGTGAGATTCGAAGACTGCATTTATCACAGGGTAATCCTTCGAGTAGAAATTGTTCTTGAAGAAATAGAAACTGGGGCCGAGCCTGTAGCGGACCGGTTCGTTCATGGCCACCCCGTTTACAAACCTGAAATTCTGCCCGCTTATAAATGTGTTTCTCACAAAATCGTTGAATATCCTGACCTGCAGTTCTTTATCGGTAATGACCTGATTGTTCCTGGCCATTCGTTTCTTCTGCTGGGTAAAACGCTTGCCAAAGCCGGCATTGCGAAGTGTCGACATTTTCTCGGGAAGAAGGGCCATCGAAGGCTGAAGCTCAGCCCTGGTCTGTGTGCTCATTCTGGGATATGAGTAGAACTGGACGGGTACTTCCACAAGTTTTAATTCGCTGAAAGGATATCGCGTCGAAAAGGCGGTTTCCAGATCGCGCATTATTCCCGAAACCAGAAGGGGAAGGGTATCAGTTAATTCGGAAAGGTCCTTTTTATAGTAATCGTGTCCGGGGAAATGATAAGCAATATATTTTAGCGAATCGGCGAAAAGAGTATCTGTCTGATATTTGCCTATTGCCAGGGTCAGTCCGGTAAGCGGTGAAGCAGGTTTAAAACTGTAATAGCCGTTTTCGGAAGTCATATCCCCCTGGGAAACAGGCATGAGGCCTTCTGCAGTCTTTACCCTGAGCCGGTACCGGGTAAAGTCAACCTTGATCCTTGCCGGGTTTGACGGAAAGTAGTTCAGGGAAGGAACGGGGTACCAGTGTGTTTCAGGTGTCAGAAGGACGTAGTTCCAGTCAAGGAATGCCTGTCTTTTGCAGATTGTAAGCATCTCAACCCTGTAGGGCGATTGCTTCAGGTTGCCAGAATAGTCGGGATAACAGAATGATTCATCAATTGATCCCGAGTACGATATTATAAGTGAATCGCTCATCCCTTGCAGAAGGGGAGAAGCCGGTTCTATTTCGATTATATGATTGTTCTGCTTAAAATTCAGTTCTTTGCCTCCTGCAGTAATTTTCGAAGCCTTCAGGTAAGGATTAAGTGAGAACAGGTATTTTTCTAAAGGATCCCTGTTATTATTACTAAAGACCAGCTCTGCACTGGCTTCAAAAGAGGTTCCGTTTTGAGTGTATTCAATTGATGCATCGGTCAGACTTACAAAATTGCTGTTCTCATATTGTTTGTTGACGGCGATAACCGCCTCTTTCTCCCTGATGTCGGTAATGTAAAGAGAATAAGTCTGGTAGCCGCATATCGCTGCTCCGGCGAAAAACACGATCATAAATATTAGGGCCAGCGAAGAATGAAGCCTTGACTGGGGGAGCCTTCGGAAAAGCAGTACTGTTGCAAGTACAAGGGCCATACCGAGGAAGAACCAGAAAAGACGCTGGTTGATTATTAGTTCCTCGTTGCCGAATCCAATGATGGTTGATTTTAACAGTGGCAGCCCGAAAGCCATATAGTCAAAGAGAGAACCTGCCCTGAACCAGAGCCAGAACATATTCATTGCGGCAAATCCAAGCAGGATAAGAAATGTTACTGCCTGATTTCTTATAAGCGACATAAGCACGAAAGCAAGCCCAAGGCTGAAAATAATCGTCGGAATGCAGATAATAAGAAGGTAATATATGTATGAAAGCCAGTCGACTGTCATTGACTTTGAAATGATGTTCATCAGAAGTCCTATAAGAAGGATTATTATGTCGAGGCCGATAAAAAGTCTTAATATTCCGGCAGTTTTTCCCAGTACATATTCAAGGTTCGACATCGATCTGGTATAGAGAACCTCGTTTGTATCGACCTTCTTGTCCCTTTTGAGGAAATCAGCTGCAAGGAATATCACAATGATAGCCTGGGCAATATTAAGCATGTAAAGGTTAAGGAACGGAACGTTGGAGGATATTGAGATGAATTCCCATTCTTCGTCGCCGATGGGAGAAAAAAGGCCTAGGTTCAGAAAGGAAAAAATAAAAAGGGTTCCGATCGAAAACAGCCTGAAGAACCAGCTTCTTCTCAATGTTTTGGCTTCGTATTTTGCCACGCTCCTTATGTTGTGGAACAGCGTCATCTTCTATTCGGATAAATCGGCATTCAGTTTATGTTCCATATAATAAACATATGCGTGTTCGATATTTGGAACCACGGTTTCATATCCGTATTCGGGAATCTCGCCAGAGACAATCTGCACTTCCCATCCCTTCTCAACCGGTATCGTCGATATAACATTGTATTTTTCCTTTGCAGCATTATACTCCGCAGGAGTAAGTGTCAGTCTGAACACATGGCCTTCGGCCTCTCTTACGAGGTTTTCGGGCGAGCCTGAGAAAACCAGTTCTCCCTTGTTAAGAAGGGCCATTCCCTGGCATGTTGATGAAATGTCTCCGACAATATGAGTTGAAAGAATAATTGTCACATCATTCCGGCTTAGTTGTGAGAGGATGTTACGGAACCGGATCCTTTCGTCAGGGTCAAGTCCGGTTGTGGGCTCATCAACAACTATAATCCTTGGGTTTCCAATCAGGGCCTGTGCTATCCCGAGGCGCCGTTTCATACCTCCTGATAGCCTGTTGGCCTGCCTGTCGCGTACTTCAAGAAGACCCACCTGATCGAGAAGCCTGTCAACCTCAGCAAGCCTTTGTCTCTTATTCTTCATCCCGGCGAGCGATCCTGAATAGTCGAGGAATTCCCATGTTTTAAGTGATGTAAAGAAACGAAAATCCTGAGGAAGGTAGCCGAGCAGGCTCCTCAGTTCCTTCCTGTGTTTCTGAATATCTTTCCCGTCAAAAAGAACGATGCCGGAAGTAGGTTTCATAAGTGTCACTATTATCCTCATCAACGAAGATTTACCTGCTCCGTTGGGTCCGAGAAGTCCAAACATTCCGGTCCCGAATTCGAGATTAACATCCTTGAGAGCATGGTTCCCGTTGGGATATATTTGGTTCAGTTGCCGGATTTCGATCTTCATACAGTGAAGCGCATGGGTAAAGTTGTCAGGATTTGACGATATAAAGACGGTGAAAATTTCAAATGTGACAAAAAAAGTGAATGTTGTAAAGCATAAACCGTAAATTTATGAATTCCGGCTGACAACAGGACATCCCTTTCTGCTGTCTGAATTGAAACAAATTAATAATTTTGTAGGCAACATTAAAGGAGTGGGATATTCAACAAATAAAAGGAAGATCATCAATGATCCGGTTTATGGATTTATCAGCATCCCTGGCGATCTCATCTATGACATTATTGAACATCCGTGGTTCCAGCGCCTGAGGAACATCAGGCAGCTCGGGTTGACGAGTTTTGTATATCCGGGGGCCAATCACAGCAGGTTTCAGCATTGTCTGGGGGCAATGTATCTGATGGAGACAGCTCTGCGAACGCTGAGGAACAAGGGAGTAGGTATAGGGGACAAGGAAGAAGAGGCAGCGCTTATTGCCATACTTCTTCACGACATAGGGCATGGTCCGTTTTCACATGCCCTCGAGATGTCGCTTATAAATGGCATAAGACATGAAGATCTTTCACTTCTTCTCATGCAGAGGATGAATGATAATTTCGATGGAAGTCTGGACATGGCTATTGATATTTTCAAGGGAGAATACCCTCGGAATTTTCTTCACGAGCTGATAGCCGGGCAGATGGATATGGACAGACTTGACTATCTGAGAAGGGATTCCTTTTTCACGGGAGTGATTGAGGGATCAGTTGGTTCCGACCGTATTATCAGGATGCTGAACGTCATAGATGACTCTCTGGTGATAGATGAAAAGGGGATATACTCTGCTGAGAAATTTCTTATTGCGCGGCGGCTCATGTACTGGCAGGTATATATGCATAAAACAGTTCTCTCATCCGAAAGCCTTCTTGCAAAAGTGCTTGCGAGAGCCAAGGAGCTGGCAATGGGCGGTGCCGACCTTTTTGCGACGCCTGCGCTCAGGTTCTTTCTTTATAATAATATTGGTGCTGCCGAGATGGAAAGCAGGGGTATGTTCTCGCCCGCGTTTATTGCAGCTAACTTTACCAGGCTTGATGATTCGGATATTCTTGCTTCGGCGAAATACTGGGCTGATCACTCTGATCCGGTTCTGTCGGATCTGGCAGGACGGCTTATCCGAAGGAATCTTTTCGCCATAGAACTTCAGAATGAACCTTTTAATGAAGAAAGGATCCATGATCTGACACAAAGGGCGGTATCTGAGATGAAAATAAGACCGGAAGCCTCGGGTTATTATGTATTCACGGATGCTATTTCCAACCTCACATATGCACCTGACGAGCCAGAGGTAAGAATTTTGCTTAAGGGAGGTACCGCTGCAGGAATAAGGGAAGTATCTGATATGTTCAACCACGATCTGGTCTCGGACCGGGTTACAAAATATTTTTTATGTTATCCAAAGGAATTAAGATCAATTAAAAAATAAAAAGGAAATGGAGTTTAATGCAGCAACTATTGCAGGATTTCTCAAGGGGGAAATTGTAGGGGATCCGGAAACTAAAGTCCACACTATTGCTAAGATTGAAGAAGGACACGAGGGAGCTCTCTCCTTTCTGGCAAATCCCAAATATGAACAGTATCTGTATACAACAGGATCATCGATAGTACTTGTTAACAAGAGTTTTGTTCCTTCCGAAAAAGTAAAACCAACGCTTATCAAGGTGGAAAATGCTTACGAATCGTTTGCTTCGCTTCTTCAGCTTGTCGACCAGGCCAGGCCCAGGAAGAAGGGGATCCACCCGACAGCTGTGATTGAACCTTCAGCACTGCTTGGGAAGGATGTTTACATAGGGGCACATGCCTATATAGGCGAGAATTGCAGGATAGGTGATAATTGTTCTGTTTACCCGAACGTATATATCGGCGATACGACTGTTGTAGGAGATAATTGTATTTTGTATCCTGGGGTGGCAGTATATCATGATTGCGTTATAGGTTCTTCATGCATTATTCATGCAGGAAGTGTTATCGGAAGCGACGGATTTGGCTTTGCCCCGCAAACAGAGAACTCTTACATGAAGATTCCCCAGCTTGGTAATGTGATCCTGGAGGATAATGTCGAGATAGGAGCAAATGTGGCTATCGACCGGGCGACCATGGGATCAACTGTCATACGAAGAGGAGTGAAGCTTGATAATCTTATACAGATAGGTCATAATGTTGAAGTTGGAGAGAATACGGTAATGGCCGGACAGTGTGGCGTTGCAGGATCGTCAAAGATAGGAAGGAACTGCATGTTTGGAGGGCAGGTAGGAATTGCAGGCCACATCAAAATTGCAGACGGAACAAAAATAGGAGCCCAGGCCGGAATACCAAGTGATGTAAAAACGGGAAATTCCGTTCTTCTTGGCACACCCGGAATTGATCACAGGGATTTTCTAAGATCATCAATATTGTTCAAAAGGCTTCCTGAGATGAATACAAGGCTGAACCAGATCGAAAAGAAGCTGGAGAAGCCCGGGAATACTGAATAAATCTTACTGATAATGTTTTAATTATCCTTTCGGCATATAGTAGTTTGATTCTTCGGATTTTTTGATTTTTTTTGTACCCGATAAAATTACACTTACAGAAAGGCATGAGCGAAAAACAAAGAACAATTGCAAGAGAGGTAAGCCTGAGTGGAAAGGGATTGCATACAGGTGTTGATGTTACTATTACTTTCAAACCTGCTCCGGCAAATCACGGGTACAAATTCTGCAGGAGCGATCTTCCCGGGAAACCAATTATAGATGCAATTGCTGAAAATGTCACAGACACATCAAGGGGAACGACCCTTGTGCAGAACAATGCGTCTGTTTCTACAATAGAACACGCCCTTGCAGCACTTCACGGATTACGTGTCGACAATGCGATAATTGATCTGAACGGACCGGAAGCACCCATTATGGGTGGGGCAGCATGGAAATTCACCGAAGCTTTGCTTGAAGCCGGATTTACTGAACAGAAGGAAGACCGTAACTATTTTACAGTAAAGCAGAAGATAGCATTCTCCGATGAGGAGCACGGCGTAGATCTTATTATATACCCTGATGATCACCTGAGCATAAATGTCCTTATAGACTACAATTCAAGGATTCTGGGCAACCAGTATGCCATACTTGATTCGATTGATGATTTTACGGAAGAGATCAGCAAGAGCAGGACTTTTGTTTTCTTCCATGAACTTGAGCCGCTGCACAGGATGGGCCTTATCAAGGGAGGTGATCTGGATAATGCCGTTGTCATTCTTGAAAAGGAGGTTGATCAGTCGGAGATAGACCGGATTGCAAAACTCTTCAACCGGCCCGGAATAACGAAACATACAGCCGGTATTCTCAATAATACCGAACTACGATATCCGAATGAACCCGCACGCCATAAGCTGCTTGACATTATGGGCGATCTGGCCCTTGTCGGTCAGCCGATAAAAGGGAAGGTGGTTGCAACACGGCCGGGGCATTTTGCAAATACAAGACTGGCCAAACTGATTCGTCAGGAGATAAAAAAATCACACTCAAAAAAGAATATCCCTCTGTATGACCCGACCATAGCCCCGATTTATACTCTTGAGGAAATAAAGAGGAGACTTCCCCACAGATATCCTTTTCTGATGGTCGATAAGATAATTTCAATTGACGAAAACACTGTTGTCGGAATAAAAAACGTCACTTTTGACGAACCTTTTTTTCAGGGGCATTTCCCCGAAGAGCCGGTCATGCCGGGAGTGCTTATTGTCGAATCCCTTGCCCAGTGCGGAGGGCTGCTTGTACTGAGCACTGTTGATGAGCCCGAGAGATATTCCACTTATTTTCTCAAGATCGACAAGCTTAAGTTTAAACATAAGGTTGTTCCCGGTGATACTCTTATCCTGAAGATGGAACTTGTGGAACCTCTCAGGAGAGGAATAGTTACCATGTACGGACAGGCTTTTGTCGGAAATCATCTCGTTACAGAGGGAGAAATGACAGCACAGGTAATAAAAAACAAATAGCAATCAAACAATGATCTCGAATTTAGCATTTGTTCATCCCGAAGCCATTATAGCCGACAATGTTACTGTCGAGCCTTTTGCCTATATCGACAGGAATACTGTAATAGGCGAGGGTACCTGGATTGGTCCGAATTCAACAGTACTTTATGGAGCCCGGATCGGAAAGAACTGCCGTATTTTTCCTTCTGCCGTTATTTCAGCGATACCTCAGGATCTTAAGTTCAGAGGAGAGGAAACGACAGCCGAAATTGGAGACGGTACCACTCTCCGTGAAGGTTCGACGGTTAACCGGGGAACTGCCGCGGTTGGGAAGACCGTTGTAGGGAACAACTGCCTGTTGATGGCGTATGCTCATGTCGGTCATGACTGTCTGATCGGTGACAATTGTATCCTTGGAAATAATACGGGTCTGGCAGGGGAGGTGAAGGTTGACAACTGGGCAATTCTCAGTGCAGGTACCCTTGTACATCAGTTTGCAAGGATCGGAGGTCATGTCATGATTGGAGGTGGTTCAAAGGTGAGGACTGATGTACCTCCATTCATTAAAGCTGACCGCGATCCTCTTTCGTACATGGGGCTTAATACTGTGGGTCTTACCAGGAGAGGATTTGAGAAGGAGCGCATTGATTCAATTCACTATATCTACAGGGTGATATACCAGAACGGGATGAACGTCTCGCAGGCTCTGGATTTCATAGAGAATGAAGTTGCCCCGTCGGCCGACAAAGACTACATCACCGGTTTCATAAGGAAATCGGAGAGAGGTATTATAAGGGGCCCAAGATAAGAATATCAGCCTTTTTCCCAGCCCTGGGCTTTCAGCTCGATTTCTGACCCTGCCTCGTTCACCAGATTAAAACCCTGATCGAAGGTTGTCATATGTCCGATAACGGTAACATCGGGAATGGTCCTTATCATATCGGCATTCTCAAGGGGAACGGTAAAAAGAAGCTCATAGTCCTCTCCTCCGTTAAGTGCGGCAGTAACAGGTTCCATGCCAAGTTCTCCGGCGGCCCTGATAGTCTCCATATCGACAGGGATCCTGTCATAATAAATCCTGCAACCCGTTTCGGAAAGTTTACAGACATGAAGCAGATCCGAAGCCAGGCCATCGGAAACATCGATCATGGCAGTAGGTCTGATGCCTGTTTTCCTCAGGCTGTCAGGGATTTCAGCAGGAAACTCCGGCTTAAGCTGCCTTTCAATAATATATTCATATCCTTCGAGTCTTGGCTGGAATGACCTGTCCTTACTGAACAACTTTCTCTCCCTTTCAAGGATCTGGAGGCCCATATAGGATGCTCCGAAATTACCGGTGACGCATATAAGGTCGTTGGGTTTTGCCCCGTTTCTCAATACCAGGTCTTTCTCAGGAGCCGACCCTGTTGCCGTAACGCTTATTGTCAGGCCGGTAACGGAACTGGTCATATCTCCTCCTGCAAGGTCGATTTTGTACCTGCTGCAGGCAAGGGATATTCCATCATAGAGCTCATCTATCTGTTCAACATAAAACCTTGAGCTTATTCCAATTGCAACAAGTAACTGCTCCGGTCTGGCATTCATGGCGCAGATGTCTGATATTGCCCTTATTGCTGCCTTATAGCCAAGGTGTTTAAACGGAGTATAGACGAGGTTGAAGTGTATCCCTTCGAGAAGGAGGTCGGTTGAAACCAGTGTTACCTCATTGCCGCTATTAATTACTGCAGCATCGTCACCGACACCGATAACAGTACTTTTATTTGCAGTTACCACCTTTCTGGTGATATGACTTATCAGACCGAATTTACCCATACTTCCTATGGGAGTGCTGCTTTTTTCCTGGTTTGCCATTAATAGAGTCAGATATGCATTATTCTCCGTCCGAAAGGATTAATTGCCAGCTCGGTAAGCTTAAAGTGCTGTTTGGCAAAAGGGATCCCGATTATTGTAAATGTCAGTAACACACCCAGCAGGGCATGTGTCAGAGCTATCCAGACTCCCCCTGCAAGGAGCCACAATACATTCATAAAGATGCTCACGCAACCGTTTGCCTTTTCTCCGGGTCTGCTGGTCCTTCCGAAAGGCCATGCTGCCAGCGATCCCATCTTAAGAGTCTGAAGACCGAACGGTATTCCTATTATTGTAACAAAAAGCACTATACTGCCAAACAAATACTCTATCGCAATGATTATTCCCCCGAGTAGAAGCCAGAGAAGGTTGCCGATTATTTTCATATTTTTTTCTATTCAAGAATAATACTTCTGTCCTTCGGGTACCTGACTGAATAGGTCATTACCAGCTGGCGGGATTCCTGAGGTTTAATTTCCAGTTCCCAGTTAACCTCTCCGGTCTGTGAATTATGTCTGCCTCCTGTCAGTTCGACGGTATTGACTTCAATATCGCTGTTTGTTGAAACAGGGATCTGATCCTTGACATTGATCTTCACGGGATTTGCCTTATTGTTTCTGATTGTGATAAGGAATGAATATGTTTCTGTCTTGTTTGAGCCCAAAACCCTTCTGCTTGTATAATCCTGTCTTTTTTCCCTCTTTACAAGGATACTGTTATCGGTGCCAAGCGAAACGGTAAGGGTGTCTTTGAGCTGGTTAACATTGAGGTATGATTTTCCGACGAATGTGTTCTCGAAATAAAGTGTTGCCTCTCCGCTCACAAGGCTTTGTTGTGCCCAGTCGGTGATGTTTCCGGTGAGGTATGCCAGTGTCGAAAGCTTGGGTACGGTAACGTATTTGTAATCGGCTGGTGTTGTTGTCCTCTGTATCTCTATGGTCTGTACCTTTCCGTCGGAAGCCAGGGTGTAGGGTTCTGTCACGTCGAATGTTACTGTGGTTTCCCCAACCTGTTTCTGGACCGGTGGCGGCAGGGCTGCCTCTTCACGTATTTCCATGTTGAGATCCTCGGCCTGAGGCGCCTGCATAACTGCTTCGCCTGATTTTCTGACGCCTGAAGCAGTACCCCTTATCATGATCTTTGGTTCCGGCCGGAAGTAATCAATGAACCAGGTATCGAGCGCCGGGACATCCCCGGCAATCCATGGCGTTGCATTGGAAAAGCTGAGCCTTACATCTTTCCAGGATACTCCGGTATTCTGGAAAACATTTGCCTTATAATACATTGTAACCGGTTTCGTAATATCGTCAACCCTTATGTCATAGGATGGGTACCAGCCGGCATTTCTTACGACATAGCTGAACGACATTTTGCCGTTAACCGGTTTTTCGCAGCTGACTGCAACCGTTATCTCTCCGGAAGGGAGCTGCTGCTTTCCGAATTTATCGGCGATCTGTTTCTGCAGAGCCGCTATCTGTTTTTCATAGTCTTTTATGAGTCTGTTTTTTTTGAGAATGGTGTTTTTCACCTGATCCATATTGTTTGTATAAAGATCCATAAAGCTCTTCAGCTGTTCGGCAGAGAAACCACCCTCCTTTGCCGGAACTGCCCTGTTGGCAACCAGAAATGCTTCCTTTTCCTGAAGGACAGTGACAGCGGTCTTCTCATCCTCTACCTTCAGCTGCAGCGACTCTATCTGGCTTCTGATGGTTTTTACCTCAGGAAGATCCTCAAGGTTTTCAAGGTAGTTGTTCTGCTGGTTTACAGAAATGATGACAAAAGCGCCTGTGCCCTTTACCTGAATACTCTGTGCATCGATATAGGGCGAAAGACTGCCAAGCCGGAGAAGGGATTTCCCGGCAGGCAGTTCAACTGAAGCCTCATGGGTTACCTGGGCGCGATCAGGATAAACTGTCACGTGTTTTATTGCAGCCCTGATTTCTTTCTCGTTATCGGCATAAGCATCAGCTATGCCTGAAATGGTCAGCATCATAATTATTGCAAGGATTTTCATTTTATGAATTTTTGATTTTTACGGTATCGGGACCTGCGTATGATTGAATGCTCTGTTTTGGTTTTTTCAATCATATGTGTTTCAAAAACGGATTTGTTAAGACAATAAAGTTAAGATATTCCAAAAGACCTTCATAACAATTTTCAGGCCGAAAAAAAAAGCCGTGAACCACGGCCTTTTTCAAATATTCAGGTTTCTTATTCAGTTTCTTTCAGCAGTTCGAGATAACCTACGGTTCCGTGCCCTTCTTCATGTCCGGCCATCGGGCATCCGGGAACAGGGCAGTTGATTATCTTATGTTCCTTGTTGTCGGCCGGTTCCCATCCAAGTATAAGATATAGTGTAAAGAAGCCGATCACGTAAGCAACTGCCACATGCCATCCTTTTCTGATCCAGAGGATCACATTACGGCCTTCGGGGAATTTATTGGTTATAGCCACGCCTGCTGATGATCCGAACCATACCATTGAACCCCCGAAACCTACTGCATAAGCAAGCATTCCCCAGTCGTAGTGTCCCTGGTCGAGACAAAGTTTTGTAAGGGGTATATTGTCGAATACTGAGGAGAGGAATCCGAGAGCAAAGGCAGTAGCCCAGCTTGCATTAGGCAGTTCCTCAACCGGCATCATTGATGCGCACATTACGAGACAGAGGAGGAAAACAGTCCCTTTGATGGCTCCGGGAACTTCTTTCCATGGAATTTTGATGAAAAAAGTTCCAATCACTATGGCAATCCACACTCCGAGAGCAGGCATGTCGTATATTACATTTGATGCAATAGCTCCAACCAGGATTATGCCGACAATTGCTATCCTTTTCCAGTCGACTTTTAATCCTTCTATTGACTCCTTCTGGATAACCTGGTATTTATCCTGCTGGTGGGAACCAAACCAGGCAAAGAAAAAGAAAGCAGCAACGGCGGCAACATATGCATGAAGGACGTTGAGGGCAGAGACGCCGTCGATCCACATCATTGTGGTCGTGGTATCGCCGACAACACTGCCGGAACCTCCGGCATTGCTTGCAGCAACAATAGCAGCAAGATATCCTATGTGGACCTTCTTTCTAAAAACGACCAAAGCAATGGTTCCTCCGATAAGGGCTGCGGCAATATTATCAAGGAAAGCCGACATTATGAATACGAATACGAGCAGAAGGAAGGGTCCCTTCCAGTCGTCTGGGAGGTACCGCGGAAGTATGTCGGGTACCCCCGATTCCTCGAATATCTTTGAAAGGACCGCAAATCCGAGAAGAAGACCTAAAAGATTCAGAATTATTCCCCATTCACCCTGCCTTAATTCCTTATCCAGCAACTGTTCTCCCAGCGGAAGTTCTCCGAACATATGCTCCATAAAATGGAAACCGGGATCAAAAATGAATTTGAACAGCAAGATCACAGTCAGACCAGAGACCGCTACCCAGAAAGTGTGCTTGTGAAAAAGAGCCACACCCAGAAGCACCAGTCCGAATAGAATGAATTCTATTCTTATTGGCCCCAGAGTGGGAGCATTCCCTGATGAAGCAAAGGTCAGAAGCGGCATCATAGAAAAAAAGGCAAGGAGCAGGATCTTTTTAGAAGCCCTGCAAACGGGTCTTAAAACACTAATTATCATGTATTGAATAATTTTATAGATTCATTTCTGAGGCCTCAAAAATAATCAAAAAAACATTCCTGAATAATCTTTTATGCTATATAAAATTTTGTGAAATTCATCTCAGGAGGGAATTAACAACAATTAACCATTTACAGGGGAGTATCGTTATTTTCCAGACAGATCAGGATTAATTTTCAGGCATGAAAAATTCAGTGTATGGTTAATTTTTAATATTTTTGCATCCTTATTTAGATTAAATTTAATTAAGAATATTGACTGTTCTATCCGGAAATGACACTTACCGGATTCCGGAAAGGAAAGATGGCAGGAGAACGGTATCAGGGATGAGAACCCTGGTTTTTAACCGGAGGAGATTTATTCCGGGATCAACAAATCGGATTCAGGAATGTTAGTAACAGTGGGAGTAAAGCGATCAAACGGGTTAAATGGAAAACGATCAGGATAATATTATTAACGATGTAACATCAGGGGAATACAAGTATGGTTTTTACACTGATATAGAAACCGAAAAAATTCCTCCCGGTCTGAATGAAGATATAATACGTCTGATTTCGGGTAAGAAGGGTGAGCCTGACTGGCTGCTTGAGTTCCGTCTGAAGTCTTTTCGTCACTGGCAGACAATGAAGATGCCTTCATGGGCTCATTTATCAATTCCTCCCATCGACTTTCAGAAGATAATATATTATGCTGCACCAAAGCAGAAGCCGGCAGTTGCCAGTCTTGATGACATAGATCCCGAACTGAAAAGAACTTTCGACAGGCTCGGAATTCCTCTTGAGGAGCAGAAGCACTTATCGGGGGTGGCAGTTGATGCAGTAATGGACAGTATTTCAGTCAAGACGACCTTCAGGGAGACACTGGCAGAACTGGGGATCATTTTCTGTTCATTCAGTGAAGCGGTAAAGGAGTACCCTGAGCTTGTCAAAAGATACATGGGTACGGTAGTGCCCTACACTGATAATTTCTTTGCAACTCTCAATTCGGCAGTTTTCAGCGACGGATCGTTCTGCTATATACCCAAGGGAGTAAGGTGCCCGATGGAGCTTTCGACCTATTTCAGGATCAATGCAGCCAATACAGGCCAGTTTGAGAGAACTCTTCTTGTAGCCGATGAAGACAGTTATGTCAGTTATCTTGAAGGCTGCACCGCGCCGATGAGGGATGAGAATCAGCTCCATGCCGCGATAGTTGAGATAATAGCAGAGACCAATGCCGAGGTAAAATATTCCACTGTTCAGAACTGGTATCCGGGCGATAAGGACGGCAAGGGAGGCATATTTAACTTTGTAACGAAGCGGGGCATGTGCCGGGGTGAGAATTCAAGGATCTCATGGACGCAGGTAGAAACGGGATCCGCGATAACATGGAAATATCCTTCCTGTATTCTCAGAGGCAACAATTCGTCAGGAGAGTTCTATTCGGTTGCCGTCACAAACAATCATCAGCAGGCGGATACCGGAACAAAAATGATTCATATCGGAAAGAATACGAGAAGCAGGATTGTATCAAAAGGGATTTCTGCAGGACAGAGCCAGAACAGTTACCGCGGACTGGTAAAAGTTTTAAGGAACGCGACGAATTCACGCAATTTCTCCCAGTGCGACTCCCTGCTTCTGGGAAGCCGGTGCGGAGCTCATACTTTTCCGTATATAGAAGTCGACAATCAGTCATCTATTGTGGAGCATGAGGCAACCACATCAAAAATAGGCGAAGATCAGATCTTCTATTGCAATCAGAGAGGTATTTCAACGGAAGATGCAATAGCGCTTATAGTTAACGGATATGTCAGGGAAGTTATAAACAAACTGCCGATGGAATTTGCAGTTGAAGCACAGAAGCTTCTTCAGATAAGCCTTGAGGGCAGTGTGGGATAAAGAATTTTATTTTTAGGGATATGCTGAGTATTAAGAATTTAAAAGCTGCAATAAACGGAAAGACAATACTTAAGGGGATCAGTCTTGAAGTAAGGCCTGGTGAGATACATGCCATTATGGGGCCTAACGGATCGGGCAAAAGCACTCTTGCCGCCATTCTGGCCGGAAGGGATTTTGTTTCTGTCACGGAAGGTACGGTTATGTTTTCAGGAAGGAATCTTCTTGATATGTCGCCTGAAGAACGTTCACGCGAGGGGATATTCCTTGGCTTCCAGTATCCCATTGAAATACCCGGGGTCAGCATGGTTAATTTCATGAAGACAGCTGTTAACGAACACAGGAAGCACAGGGGGCAGGATCCTCTTTCGGCTTCCGATTTTCTGAAGCTCATGCGGGAGAAGAAAGAACTGGTGGAGATTGACTCGGCCCTTGCAAACAGATCGGTTAACGAAGGATTTTCAGGAGGGGAAAAAAAGAAAAATGAGATCTTTCAGATGGCAATGCTTGAACCACGTCTTGCAATTCTTGACGAAACCGATTCAGGACTTGACATTGATGCACTGAGGATTGTAGCAAACGGGGTGAACAAACTTAAGAAGCCCGATAATTCTACTATTGTAATAACACATTATCAGCGGCTGCTCGATTATATCGTTCCTGATGTTGTCCATGTACTGTACGACGGAAGGATCGTAAGGTCGTCGGGCAAGGAACTTGCCCTGGAACTTGAGGAAAAAGGATACGACTGGATAAAAAAAGAGGTTGAAAATCAGGAGTAAGATGAATGGAAAATCAGAGGTAACTGAGTATTATTCAGGGCTATTCACAGGGAATATAGAGAAGATTACCGGAGGCTCATCAGAGGTGATTAATTCCTTCCGGAGTAAGGCCTTTGAAAGGTTCAGTGAACTTGGTATTCCCGGGAAGAAGGATGAGGCATACAAGTATACCAACCTGGATCTTTTTTTCAAACACGACTATAAAACCTATTTCATTCCCGGAGAAGAGGACTTCAGGAAAGCTGAGGATTTCAGGTGCGATGTTGCCGATCTCGACACCCACGGGATAGTCCTGATGAATGGATTCTATCCTACGATAAACGGAAAACTAAGGGATCTTCCCGGCGGGGTTGTTATCGGAAGTCTGAATGCAGCCTCATATAAATTTCCTTCGCTGGTTGAAAAGCATTACGGCAAATATGCAGCCAGTGAAACCGACGGTCTTATACATCTTAACACCGCCATGGCCTGTGACGGGGTTTTCATTCACGTGCCCCGGGGTTCAGTACTCAGGAAACCTGTTCAGGTTGTGAACCTCGTGGACTCTCAGGAGGATACTTTCAGTCAGCACCGCAACCTTATCATCGTTGAAGAAGGCGCGGAGTTCACTCTTATCATCTGCGATCATACACTGGCACCGTCCAGATTCCTCACTAACGCCGTTACCGAGGTATTTGTGGGCAAAAATGCCCGCTTCAATATAATCAGGGTTCAGAACGAGCATAACAATGCCTGCAAGGTAACCCATACGTTTATCCATCAGGAGGCAGACAGCTATGCTTCTTCCAATAACATTACCCTTCACGGTGGAATGGTAAGGAACAGTACCTGTCATTACCTGGGTGGAGAAAGGGCGGAATGCAACTCCTACGGGCTTTTTCTTTCAGACAAATGGCAGCATACTGATAACTATGTTTATGTAAACCATGCGTTCCCCAACTGCACGAGCAACCAGTTGTTCAAGGGGGTTCTCGACGAAATGGCAACCGGGGCCTTTAACGGAAGGATCTTTGTAGCCCGGGATGCACAGGGAACAATGGCCTATCAGAAGAACAACAACATTCTTCTCACTGATGATGCAAAAATGGATTCCAGGCCGCAGCTTGAGATCTATGCTGACGATGTTAAGTGCAGTCATGGAGCGACTGTTGGCCAGCTCGACGAGAATGCGCTTTTCTACATGCAGTCGAGGGGTATTGGAAAGAGGGAGGCAAGGCTTCTGCTGATGTTCGCTTTTGCTCACGAGGTCATTCAGAACATAAAAGTGGATGCCCTCAGGGAAAGACTCGACGGCCTGGTTATGCAGAGGCTGAAAGGAGAGCTTTCGAGATGCGCAAGCTGCATGGTCAAATGCGGTTAAAACTATAAAGAGTGAAAGATATTTCTGAAATAAGGAACGATTTTCCTATTCTTGGAAGAACGGTATATGGCAAACCTCTGATCTATTTCGATAACGGAGCTACAACCCAGAAGCCTGTTTGTGTCGTCGATGCCGTGAGAGAGGTTTACACAAGCTATAACGGCAACATACACAGGGGAGTACATGCAATGAGCGACCTTACCTCTGAGGCTTTCGAAAATGCGAGGGAGAAAGTAAGGAGATTCATCAACGCTGCTGAAAAGGAAGAGATAATATTTACATCGGGAACCACCGGTTCAATCAATGCTGTTGCTTTCTCTTTCGGCGAGAGATTTATCCGTCCGGGAGATGAGGTAGTAATTAGTGCTCTTGAGCATCATGCCAACATAGTTCCCTGGCAGATGATGTGCAGCAGGAAGAAAGCCGTTCTGAAGGTCATACCCGTGAATGACAGTGGAGAACTGATCCTTGAGGAATACAGGAATCTGCTTTCGGAAAAGACAAAAATTGTTGCCGTTACCCAGGTCTCCAATGCTTTGGGAACAATAGTGCCTCTCGACAAAATAATTAAAGATGCCCATGCACTTGATATTCCTGTTCTGGTTGACGGAGCGCAGGGGATCCAGCATGGGAATGTCGATGTTACAGCCCTTGACTGTGATTTTTATGTTTTCTCGGGTCATAAGATTTATGGACCCACAGGAATAGGAGTCCTGTATGGAAAGAAAAAATGGCTTTCCGATTTGCCACCCTGGCAGGGAGGTGGTGATATGGTAGATAAGGTTACATTTGAAGAGACAACTTATAATGAACTGCCTTTCAAATTTGAGGCAGGAACCATGAACTATGCGGGTGCGATAGGCATGGGGGCAGCGCTCGATTATGTGAGCGGCCTTGGAAGAAATGATATCGCTCAGCGCGAAAAGATGCTTCTCGATTATGCAAGCCAAAGGCTTACAGCAGTAAAGGGGCTGAAGATTTACGGCACATCACCTGATAAAATACCGACAATCTCATTTCTGCTCGACGGGATACATCAGTATGATACAGGGATGGTACTCGATAAGATGGGAATCGCTGTCAGGACTGGCACACATTGTGCTCAGCCCGTTATGGCCAGGTTTGGGATTGAGGGCACGGTGAGAATGTCGATGAGTTTTTATAATACCACGGAAGAGATCGATACTCTTGGCATGGGAATTGAAAAGATTATCAGAATGTTTACTTAAATAGGATGATGACTGTTGACCAGGTTCAGGAAAGGATAATTGAGGAGTTTTCGGTAAGCGACGACTGGATGGATAAATATGATGTTCTTATCGAAATGGGGAAGGATCTTCCTGCCATAGACCCGCGGCATAAGGTAAAAGATCATCTGATAGAAGGTTGTCAGTCGAAAGTATGGCTTTACCCTGAATACGACGGTTCTGTTATTAAATTCACAGCCGACAGTGATGCAATAATAACGAAAGGGATAGTTGCACTGCTGATAAGGGTTCTTTCAGGCCGCACCCCTGAAGAGATA
Organism: Bacteroidales bacterium; assembly: GCA_040772125.1. Lineage (GTDB taxonomy): Bacteria > Bacteroidota > Bacteroidia > Bacteroidales > VadinHA17 > LD21. The sequence goes on along the minus strand of JAXGYS010000005.1, from coordinate 58,890 downwards.
ATTAATGCTGATCTTTTTTTCATCGACAGGATAGGTCTGAGACAGAACCTTTCACCCACGAGATCTAACGGACTGCTAGCAATGGTCAGGCAGATGAAACTGTATGCTATGGCATTTAAGGCCAGGACCGGTCAGTGATTTGGATTTGAATATTTAATTTGACAGAAATGGATGCTGCAGAAAAACTCGAAACCGAAACAAGGATCGTTCAGGTGTTGAAAAGTATTTATGACCCTGAGATCCCTGTCAATATTTACGATCTGGGGCTAATATACAACATCGAGCTGGATGATGATCAGGTAGCACACATAACAATGACGCTCACTGCACCCAACTGTCCTATGGCTGAATCGCTGTTTGAAGAGGTAAAGTACAAGGTGTCCGGAACAAGAGGGGTGAAGGAATGTGACCTGAAGCTTACCTTCAGTCCGCGCTGGGACAGGAGTATGCTGAGCGATGAGGCAAAGCTGGAACTGGGTTTCCTTTAATTATCTGAAATGGCTTCAACTGCTGACGGTAGCCTTTCGGCCGGAATAAAAGCTGCAGCAGCTGGTCTGGGGTTCCATCTGTGCGGAATAGCCAGGGCTCGCAGGCTTGATGACTGTGAGCCTCTTCTGAGAAGCTGGATTGACGCAGGCATGAATGATAATATGGCCTACCTTGGAAGGGAGATCGGCAGAAGGCTCGATCCCTCCAGCCTTCTTCCCGCAGCCCGGTCGGTTATTGTAACCGGACTTGGATATTATTCCGAAACAGGGCAAAGAGATCCGGAAGCACCCATTCTTTCGAGGTATACATACGGAAAAGATTATCACGAAGTTATAAATGAAAAACTCGGGAGACTTCTTGACTGGATACAGGAGAAAAGGCCCGGTATATCGGGCAGGTTCACGGTTGACAGTTCTCCTGTCCTTGAGAAGGCATGGGCCAGGGAAGCCGGACTTGGATGGCAGGGGAAGCATTCTGTTGTGATCAGTAAGAAAATCGGTTCATTCTTTTTCATAGGGATACTGATAGTTGACGCTGAACTTGAATACGACCAGCCCTTTGAAGCAGATCTGTGCGGTGATTGCAGGATATGCATTGAATCATGCCCGACGGGTGCTATAAACTGCAACAGGACAATTGATGCAAGAAAATGTATTGCTAATCTTACAATAGAAAACAGGGGACCGATCCCGGCTCAGTTTGTGCCGAAGCTTGGAAAGAGGATTTACGGGTGCGACAGATGTCAGGAGGTATGTCCATGGAATAGAAAGGCAGGCCCGAGCGGATCTCCTGAATTTACAATAGACGAAGAAATTGCCGGAATGAGCATCGATGAGTGGAAGGATCTTTCGCCTGATAGGTTTTCACGGCTTTTTAAAAACACTTCGATGTCGAGGGTCAGGTACGGGAAACTAATGGATAACATCGATGCGGCAATGAGATCAGAAGTCTGACTGCCATTATCTGTCGCTGATAATTGTTACCACAATTTCCCTAAGGCTTCGTGGACCATCAAATTCACACAGAAAAACATTCTGCCATGTTGACAATCCGGATTTCCCCTCGATGACAGGTATGTTTTCAGAAGGGCCTACGAGCCCGGCTTTAAGGTGTGCATCACCGTTATTGTCCTGCCTGTCGTGTTCCCAGATACCGGAAGGGATCATCCGGTTGAGAAGAGTAATAACATCGTTCTGCACAGACTCATCCCAGTTTTCCTGGATCATGATTGCTGCCGTTGACCCCCTGACATAAACTGAACAGAGGCCATTCCTTACGCCGCTGGCCTTAATTATTTCCTCAACCTTGCCGGTTATGTCATATAAACCGTTCTTCCGGTCTGTCGTGATTGAAATGGTTTTTTGCATGGTTCTGATTATTTCAGGTAATACAAAGGTTATAAAATCGGTGATTCTGTTGTAAATTATCTTCATGATTCTTTTTACCTTTCTCTAATGCTAACGTCTTATTGATAAATAGTCCGGCATACATTGATCGAAAAAGCTCTTATAGAAGAATGCAGGAACGGGAATCTGAACAATTTCAGGGACATTGTAGAATTATGTTCGCCAATGGTTTTTTCCATTGCCTTCAGAATTGTCGGAGACGAAGAGGAGGCTAGGGATATTGTTCAGGAAACAATGGTAAAGTTATGGCAGAAGTTACCGGGGATCAAGGATACTGAAAAATTCAGATCGTGGATGTGCAGGATCACGGTTAACAACTGCAATGACCATCTGAGGAGGAGGAAGCGGAACAATGAGGTCAGATATGATGATAAAGCCTGGGCTGTACTTTCCGATCATCTTTCAGGGGGAGGGATAACAGAGCTTGAAAACATTGAGAATGCGCGTATTCTGAACTTCCTGACGAGCAAACTGAGCAACAGGCAAAAGGTTGTTTTTATCCTTTCAGAGATTGAGGAAATGCCCGCGACAGAGGTTGCCAGAGTTACCGGGATTAGCAGAACGGCAGTTAAGGCAAACCTCTATTATGCGCGGAAGAAAATGGAAGAATTACTGAGGAAATACTTGTGATAATGAAAAACGAAGATGAGAAATACCAGAAGATTCTGGAAATTTTGCGGAAATCAAGGCCGCGTCTGAGCGATGAAAGCGAGATGGCTGATGAAGTAATCCGCAGGATCAGAGAGGTTAAGAATAAAGAAAGCATAATTGACATACTCATCGACTCACTTTTCGGCTGGGTTTACCTCGACTGGGTCAGAAGAGGGCTGGTGGGAGCATCTATTTTACTGATTTCAGTATTTGTCTATCAACAGGCCTGCATACTTAAACAGGTTAAGGATATAAGCAGGCAGGTTGTTGTGTCGGGAAATGAGGGAGCATCTGTTTTCTCATCCGAGCCCGACAAAAGGCTAACCCTTTATAAAATGACTGCCCCTTTTTCGACCGGTTCTGATCTGAAAATTTCAGAAACTGAATTGAAGGAAATCATGAACTCATATTATGAGCTTCAGGGAAAGTACAGTAATCTGTTAAGGATAATAGAAGAGAATCCTGACCTGAAAGAATTAATCGAGCAAAGACTTAATGATGAGAAGAATTATGTTCCCGATCTGTAAAGACATGAAAAGCAAGAAATTAAAAATGGTCATTTCGATTGCTCTGGTTGTTGCGGCTTCGTGCAATGAACCGGAAACAATCGTAACAAACATTGTGCACCCCGACGGTTCTGTAACCAGGAAAATAGAAATGAGGAACTTTTCGGGAGACAAATTTGAATTAACCGATATGCAGGTCCCGTTTGACAGTACGTGGATTATCCGCGACTCCCTTGAATTTACTGAGGATGGAGACACCATATGGGTAAAACGTGCGGAGAAAATATTTGCAGGTGTGGAAGAAATAAACAGGATCTACGCAACCGACAGCGGAGCTAACAAATCTGTTGGCCGCCATGCTGAATTCAGGAAGAAGTTCAAGTGGTTCAGCACGGAATACCGTTTCTCTGAAATTGTTGACAAAAAAATGCAGCACGGTTACCCGGTGGAGGATTATCTCAACGATGAAGAGCTTCAATGGTTCTATTTGCCCGACAATGTCACAGGTGAAAGAAAAAATGGTCCCGACAGCCTCAAATACAGGGCATATGCCGATACAATCGATAGTAAGATCGAGAAATGGTATCTTCACAGCCTTGTCTCGGAATGGATCGGAGAATTCTCAGTACTTACCGCGGGAAAGACGAGCGGGGAGATGAACCCTGATTCGTTAAGAGCCCGGGAGGAAATTCTGGTTGGGCTGATCGAAACCAATATAGAACAGTTTGACAGTTTGTGGCAGGAAGGATCATTCCTCAGAGAATTCCTGGGTGAGGAGAATTCTGTAAGGTACCGGGTGGAAGCCGATTCTGCCGCTGAGATTGCGGCCGATCATTTCTGGGTCAGTTTCAGAAATTATACTGTAAGGACAATTATGCCTGGCAAGCTTACAGAAACGAATGGTTTTCCAGATTCATCAGGTACATTGTTATGGCCGGTTAAATCTGACTATTTTCTGACAAGACCATATGAAATGAAGGCTGTTTCCAAGAGTTCCAATCTCTGGGCCTGGATTGTTTCGGGCTTGTTTTTGCTCTTTGTTGTAACAGGGCTGGCATTAAAAAGGAAAGGCTGATATTATCAGCCTTAAACCTAACCTAATAACTCTAACTTAACTAATCGTACTAACTATCGTAATCCCTGAGGATATTCATAAGCTTCTGCCTTGTGAAGAAGATCCTGCTTTTCACCGTACCTATCTTTAGTCCCAGTTCATCTGCGATTTCGTGATACTTGAATCCTTCAATATGCATTTTGAAGGGTATTCTGAAATCATCACTGAGAGATTCGATTGCTTTCTCAATCTCACCCTGCGCGTAATTCGATTCAGGAGAGGTAAATCCCTTGTCTTGAGGCATGTTAAGGTAATACAGATCCTGGGTTCCGTCGATTATCGTGTTTTCCTTGACGTTGCGCCTGTAGTTGTTGATGAATGTGTTTTTCATTATCGTGAAGACCCAGGCTTTGAGGTTTGTGTAATCGACAAATTTCTCCTTGTATGTTATTGCTTTGAGATAGGTATCCTGAACAAGATCCAGCGCAGTATCCCTGTCTGATGTGAGACTCATGGCGAACCTGTGCAGATTGCTTTTCATTTCTATCAGGCTGTTGTTGAATTCATGTGCTGTCATGGCTGCTGGTTTTTGTTTGTTTGTGAAAGCAAATATAATTACCGAAATAAAGATAAACAAATCTTAATATCCTGAAATCCATATATTCCGTGATTGTTCTAAATTGTCCGGACTTGATAACAATAAGATTATAAGTGAATAAGACCGGATTTCGATGGATCTGTTCTAAATTTGAAAAAAATAACAGAGGTGCCTGTTTTCTTCTTTCAGCCTGTAACGTTCAACAATCGGCAAAGTTTTCTGTTATAGAATTGCAGGCCGCTATGCCTGATAATCTGAACAACTTTTGTATTTTTAAAGAAAAAATGGATTTCAACATCAGGTTAGGAAACGGTCAGATCCTGAGAGGATTTATCCGGAGTCTGGGTTCGGGTTTGAAGGCTGTGGTAATACTGGTTCACGGTCTGGGAGAACATGTGCAGCGTTACAGGGATTTATCGGAGTTTCTTGCCGGAAACGGGATAGGCTTTGCAGGAGTGGATCTGCCCGGACACGGGCGTTCAGACGGAAAGAAAGGGCATATCAGAAGCTACCGGTTAACTGATGAGATGATTGATATTCTGGTTGCAGAATGCAAAAAGACTTTTCCGGGAACACCTGTTATCCTTTACGGCCACAGCATGGGAGGAGGAATTCTTCTTGACTATATTCTGAGGAAGAAACCCCGTGTAAAGGCAGCGGTAGTAACCTCTCCGTGGTTGAAGTTGTCTTTTGAACCCGAACGATCAAAGGTAAAGATGGCAGCTTTTATGAAGAACATTTTGCCATCGCTTGTACAGCCATCGGGCCTTATTACAGATCACCTGACCCACGACAAGGATGTGGTGAAGGCTTATAATGTCGATCCCCTGGTACACGACAGAATATCTGTAAGCCTGTTCTCCGAAGCCATGAAAGCTGGTGAATATGCCATAGGTAATGCAGGATCGCTCACTGTTCCGGTTCTTCTCATGCATGGCAGCAACGATATGATTTGCTCACCGGACGGGAGCCGCGAGTTTGCAGCAGGAACAAAACTCGCAGACCTTAAAATCTGGAACGGAGGATATCACGAACTTCATAATGAACTTTTCAGGGAAGATTTTCTCGGTTATATTATCAACTGGATTAATGCGAGGCTTGAGTAATAGATCCTTTTCCAATGAGTAATTTCAGGACAACTTTCAGGATTGATCCTTCGTCCAGAAAGATAAGCTACCACGACCCTGTGCTTTTTGCAGGATCGTGCTTTTCCATTTCGATTGGAAGGCAGTTTGAATCGGGCCGGATGCCGGTGATGATCAATCCTTACGGGACCATGTACAATCCTGTATCTGTATCGCGCGTTGTGGATGCTGTTGCCGCGAACAGGAAATATTCACAGGGGGACCTGTACTACAATGACGGAACCTGGATAAGCTTTGAGCACTCAACCGAATTCTCATCAGCAGACAGCACTGAGGTGCTTTCCATGATCGGAAGGCGTACGGAGGAAGCTCACAGGTTCATTTCCGGTGCAGGTTTCCTTTTCATTACCTTCGGCACTGCAAGAGTATACAGGCTTGCAGAGAACGGGAGGATTGTATCAAACTGTCACAAACTGCCTCAGTCGCGTTTCATTCATGAACTTCTTACAGTTGATGAAATTATTGAGTTGTGGACCACACAGCTTGATAAGCTTAACAGGCTTTACCCTGATCTTAAGGTCGTCTTCACCATCAGTCCGGTAAGGCACTGGAAGGATGGAGCACATGGCAATCAGGTTAGCAAATCGGTTCTATTCGTGGCTGTTGAAAAGTTACTGGAGCATCCTTCAAAGCCGTCTTACTTTCCTTCATATGAGCTGGTTATGGATGACCTGCGCGACTACCGTTTTTACGGGGAGGACATGATACACATTTCACAAACTGCCGTTGATTACATCTGGGAAGCATTTTGCTCCTGCTATTTTTCTGACACTACAATGGAATGCTGGAATGCAGTTTCGGGAATTACCGGGTCACTTTCGCACCGAATCAAGAGCAGCGATCCTGAAGGAACAAAAAAATGGTCCGTAGCCATGCTGTCGTCAATTGATGCCATTGAGGCAAGATATCCTTTTGTAAGTCTTGCTGATGAGAGAAATTATTTTCTCAGCCTTACCGGAGAGTAGCTATGATCTTCCTGAATTCCGACGGAGTCCTTGTTATAAGGATATTATCGGGTAAAGCCTTCTCGCTCTGTTCAGGATAATCGGTAAGGATTATCCTCTTTATAAGCAGCGATTTCCCTATGCTGCTGAAATACCCTATCTTCTTTCTTGCAAAGTCAAATGCGCTGCTGTTTACCACCAGGTAATCAAATGTTTTCAGTTTGTGGATTTCGATAACTTCAGAAGCCGGGAGAATACCGCCGGTAAAGATCACATCGTAGCCTCTTTTCTTCAGCATATATTTGTAAAAGAGGAAATTGTTGTCGGGAAGGTTAACAGAGGTGTTTATCATTGCCACTGAAGGGCCTGTTTTTCCCGTGCTGCTCTTAAGCAGTGTATCCTCGAAAATCAGTATCTGTCTCACAATGTTCCTGACAAACTGTTCCTGCGCCCTGGTAAGGCTTCCGGTCTGCCAGAGTATCCTTGATTTCTCAAGAAGCGGGTTGAGGAACCTGATATAGGCATCTTCAATTCCGTAATTCTTCAGAAAGGGTTCCATGGCATTTCTGAACTGCGATTCGTTGAATCTGATGGCCGACATAAGCAGTTTCCCGGGCTGAAAATTCTGATCGATGCTTTCAGACCGGTTGCTTACCGCCATTACCTGTTTTGTGAGTTCATCATCGTTAAGTCTTGCAATTCTTGATATTTTCAGCCCGTTCCTGTTAAGATAAGCAACATTGAGTATCTTCTTAAGTTCTGTTTCGTTGTATGTACGGATATTTGAATCAGTTCTGTCAGGTTCAAGTATTTTGTACCTTTTTTCCCATATCCTTATAGTATGGGCTTTTATCCCCGAAAAGTTTTCGAGATCCTTTATCGAAAACACATTTATCCCTTCTTCCATGGCCTTCTAAATTACTGTATCAAACCAATCTGATTCCCCTTAATGATAACAATCAACAATTGTTATTGTTGTGCCTGTCAATGAAAAAAAATTTAAATTTCCGGTATTTCCCCTAGAACCGGTTATGTTGTATATAAACCCATTATTTGGGATTCTCAATCATTATTTTCTTGACTATCCTTGTCCCGTCGGTAAAGCCAATCGTAACAAGATACATGCCTCTTGTCGGTTTTTTAAGTACTATTTTAGCCTGAGGCACGGGTTCTTTATAATCGGCCCTGTAAATATCCTGGCCAATCATATTTGTCACCCTTACCGATTTCATCTCCCTTTCGGTCCTGATAGTAAAGGAATCCTGACGTACAGGTACAGGATAAATATTTATACTTGTAATATTGGGACCACCGCTTTCCCTGATGAAGGTTTTTTGGGGGACACTCCTGACAACACTGCTCGTATCACTCTGTGAGTGAGAGTTTATGGTGAACAGTATAAATATCATCAGGAGTAAATTATGCTTCATAAGCAACCCGTTGGTGTTTGAATAAAATTCGTGATAAAGGTAGTTATTTTTATTTAATCTGATAATAGAATCTTACGGCTTTTTCAAGATCTTCAGGGGTGTCGATGCCAATGCTTTCCCATTCTGTCACAGCCGTCCTGATCCTGTATCCGTTCTCGATCCACCTGTTTTGCTCAAGCGATTCTGCCTTTTCAAGCGGGCTGCGTGGAAGAAGCGTGATCTCTCTGAGGGCCCTGGTACTGTAGGCATAAAGTCCGATATGTTTGAAGAAAGTGTGGCTGAGGTGCCAGGTGCCGGGTAAGGCATCACGTACAAAGGGTATCACACTACGGCTGAAATATATTGCGTTTCCTGAGGTATCTACGACCACCTTTGGATGGTTTGGATTGTCAAGGGGCTCATCCGGTTGTACTTTTCTTATAAGAGTTGCTATTTCTACTGTAGCGTCGTTGAAGCATGATTTCAGAAGCTCAATCTGTGAAGGTTTTACAAAGGGTTCATCTCCCTGGATATTGATCACTATTTCAGGTTCCATGCCGGTTTCTCCGGCTATTCTGCCAGTTGCTTCAGCGCAGCGGTCAGTTCCGCTCTGGTGAGCTTCGGATGTCATTACAGCCTTTCCCCCGAATGAAACCACTGTATCAAAGATCCTTTGGTCGTCTGTTGCAACATAGACGAGGTCGAGCGATTGAGAGGCCTGTTCATATACTCTTTGAATCATTGGCTTGTCGCCGATAAGCGCAAGAGGCTTGCCGGGGAAACGGGTGGATGCATAACGTGCAGGAATAATGCCTGCATACCGATATCTGTCAGCTGGTTTCATGGTGCGAATTTACGAAAATTGAATTTCCCAATGTTTTAAAAATGTCTTAAATTCGCACCTGTATTAATTACGCTATGAAAGATCTGCAGAGTATAAAGCAGCGATTTGGAATTATTGGCAATTACCCTGGTCTGAACCGTGCACTTGACATTGCCGTGCAGGTTGCTCCGACCGACCTTTCGGTTCTTATCTCGGGTGAGAGCGGAACGGGTAAGGAGGTTTTTCCGCAGGTGATACACAGCTTTAGTTCGAGAAAGCATGGACAGTATATTGCGGTTAACTGCGGGGCTATTCCTGAAGGGACTATCGATTCAGAGCTTTTTGGTCACGAAAAAGGTTCATTTACAGGAGCTACCGAGAGCAGAAAAGGATATTTTGAAGTGGCTGACGGAGGTACTATTTTCCTTGACGAGGTTGCGGAACTTCCCCTTTCAACCCAGGTCCGCCTTCTCAGGGTGCTTGAGTCGGGTGAGTTCATAAGAGTGGGTTCATCGAAGGTACAAAAGACAAATGTCAGAGTTATTGCCGCAAGCAACGTTGATGTTTCAAAAGCCATTGAGCAGGACCGTTTCAGGGAAGATCTCTTCTACAGGCTGAATACGGTTCCGATAAAAATACCGGCATTGAGGGACAGGGGAGAGGACATACTTCTTCTGTTCAGGAAGTTTGCGATCGACTTCGCTGAGAAATACAGAATGCCTTCAATACGTCTGAGCAATGAGGCCAGGAGTGTCCTTCTGAATTACTCCTGGCCGGGCAATGTCCGTCAGCTGAAAAATGTCACCGAGCAGATCTCGATAATTGAGGAAGAGCGTGAGATCACTCCCGAGGTGTTGAAAGCTTACCTCCCTGACTACAGCGGAGTTAAGCTTCCTGCCGTTATCCGGAAGGAAGAAGACAGTTCGTATGCCACCGAGAGGGAGATCCTTTACAAGATCCTCTTTGACATGAAGAGCGATATGAACGATCTTAAAAAGCTTGTTCTCGACCTTATCAAGACGGGCGACATTGACCTTTCTTTTCATGAAAGCAATTCAGGTGTAATAAGGAACCTTATCAGGGATACAAGGCGCGAAGACCACATTAGCAATACTGTTGAACCGGCTGCAACAGATTATGCCCATCATCAGAGAGGAAATATTCAGGATACCGAGGAGGTTGTGGAGGAGTCTCTGTCGCTTGCAGGCAAGGAGGTTGAAATGATAAGGAAGGCCCTTGAAAAATATAATGGAAAGCGAAAATTGGCCGCCAGTGAACTTGGAATTTCGGAAAGGACTCTCTACAGAAAAATTAAGGAATATGGAATTGAGATGTGATTTCAGTCGTATCAGCTTACCCTCCCGCCCGGCTTTGCTTTTAGCGGTATTGCTGATCATTGCCGTCAGCGGCTGTAAGGTAACCTATTCCTTTTCAGGGGCAAGCACCGAAGGACTGGAGTCCGTCAGCATTCAGTATTTTCAAAACAGGGCAAGCCTGGTTCAGCCTGAACTGAGTCAGACACTTACCGATGCTCTTATTGATAAATGCAAATCGCAGACAAACCTGACTGTTATTAACGGTCTGGGAGATGCAAATTTTGAAGGTGAGATAAGCGATTATAACACAAGGCCTCTCACTGTGTCGGCCGATGCAACCGCCGCCATGAACAGGTTTACTATTTCAGTAAAGGTAAAATTTACAAATTCTATAGATCCTGACCTGAGTTATGAACAGACTTTTTCGCGTTATGAAGACTATGACAGCTCTCTTGATCTGAGCAATGTTGAAGCCGAGTTATCAGCGAAAATAGTTGAAATGATTGTAGAGGATATCTTTAACAGGGCATTTGTTAACTGGTAATCCCGGATGAACAAAAACGATTTTCTGAGCCTGATTGGAAGCGATGTTCCGATCGACCGCCATCTTCTGGCAGAGATCAGTGAACTCGTTAATGCTTTTCCCTATTTTCAGACTGCCCATCTTCTTCTCTTAAAAGGCCTCAGGGAGAATGGTGACATACGGTTTGAAACACAGCTCAGAAACTCTGCAATACATATAGCCGACAGGTCAGTTTTGTACAAGCTTCTGAATACTTCTCCTCCTGCAGAAAGCCCCGGAGAGAGTATCTTGATTGCCGGGGAAAAAGCTCCTGCAGGTGACAGCCATCATCCCGGGGCAGAAGTCACGCATCATTATGAATCATCAAGGGTTGAAGAAGCAAAGGAACCCGGGGCAGAAGAAAAAGCTGAAATTAAGGTTGAAGCTGAAGCCGCAAAAGCGGAAGATGCTGTTGTTGAGGAATGGAAAGATGCGGGACCTGAGCCTGAGGCTTTCAGGGAGGAAATGCTTTCTGTTGAGCCGCCACAGGAAACAGCAACTGAACCTGAGCAGCAGCCTGCTCCGGATATTGGTCAGCAGGACGGTGGGAAACAGGAGGTCAGGTTTGGGACAGAAGCTTCTTTTAAACCAGAAATCGAGACTGAGGCTTCATATGGACTGTCAGAAGGTGATACAGGCCAGACTGTCATTGATACTGGCATGAACAGTGAGGATCTCATTGTCGAAATCGAAAAAAGCTATGGAGAATCTTCCGATGGAGGCGGCGACAAATCAGCTGAATCTTCTGTTGTTATTCACCCCTTGCTTGTATCATCCGGAGAGGATAGCGACATGAGCACTGCCGGGATCTTTCTCCTTGATGAAGAGCCTGAAGATGAGGATGATCATGTTTTCTACATGGATCCGGGTTTCAGTATTTCTGAAACCGAACCTGAAAAAGAAGACCAGGAACAGTCAGAAGAGGTCTTCGCAGAGGAAACTGAAGAAAAGGATGAATATGTTCCGGAGAGTATTGCTGAAACAATACAGGAAGGCAGCAGACTGTCGCAGATGGAGCTTATTGACAAGTTTATTGAAGCCAGTCCGAGAATTGAACCAAGAAGAGAAAAGACCGATCTGCCTGTCGAAGATCTTGCTCAGCCTTTCACAGAGGAAAGAGGCAGTTTTGTTACAGAGACGCTTGCAAGGATCTATGTTAATCAGGGCTACTATTCCAAGGCAATAGATATTTATGAAAAATTATGTTTGAAATTTCCGGAAAAAAGCAGTTACTTTGCAAGTCAAATTGAAAAAATAAAAGAGATCATTAAATAATTGAGAAATGGGAGTTTATATTTTTATATCGGTCCTGATTATTATTGCCTGCATACTCCAGGTATTGATTGTTCTTGTTCAGAACTCAAAGGGAGGCGGTCTTGCAGCGAATTTTACATCCGCTGGTCAGTCGATGGGTATCAGAAAGACGGCAGACTTTCTTGAGAAGAGTACATGGACACTGGCAGGGGCAATTCTTCTCCTTTGCGTTATAGCAACAGCCACCATACCCAGGGGCGTGGTTAATGAAAGGTCGAGGATCGAAAATCAGATCCAGAACGCCGTTGATCCCAATGCAATTCCAACTCTTCCTACGGCAGTTCCCACAGAACCGTCTGCCACACCCGAAGGCAGCACTGAGTAAGAAACCATACAGGATATAAACTATTAAAAAAGACCAAAGTGTCAGTTTGTCATAAGCTGACACTTTGTTTTTTATGCTAATTCACTCAGAATGAATGATTTGTTTTTTAACCGGCGACTTTGGTGTCAGAAATATGTCATAAAAGAAGGCAAAAATGACGTCAGTTCCCTGACAGTATGAAGTTTTTACCGATTGGCATAAATTATGCTAAAGGAAGGGGCAGAAAACAATGTTTAACTTTAAAACTAAATAGAAATGGCACAATTGAAAGGAAAAGTATTGGCTGGAAAGGTTTTGGTAAAACCTCATGAGGCTGAAGAGAAAACCGCAAGCGGAATCATCATTCCCGATTCAGCAAAGGAAAAACCTCGTCAGGGAACTGTTGTTATGGTTGGGGCACCGAAGAAGGATGAAGAGATGGAAGTAAAAAAGGGTGACGTTGTCCTTTACGGCAAGTATTCCGGTCAGGAACTTTCCATTGATAATGAGGATTATCTTCTTATTTCTCAGACTGACATTTTATTCATCGCATAAGTTGTAATAGTAACCAATTAAAACAATACGATATGGCAAAAGAGATTAAATTCAATATTGAAGCCCGCGCAAAGCTTAAGGAGGGTGTTGACCAGTTGGCGGATGCAGTAAAAGTGACACTTGGTCCCAAGGGTCGCAATGTTGTTCTTGAGAAGAAATTCGGAGCTCCTCATGTAACAAAGGATGGTGTTACCGTTGCAAAGGACATTGAGCTTTCGGACGCTTACAAGAACATGGGTGCACAGATGGTTAAGGAAGTTGCTTCGAAGACCGGCGACATTGCAGGTGACGGTACAACAACAGCGACAGTACTTGCCCAGGCTATTATAAATGTAGGCCTGAAGAACATCACTGCCGGCGCCAACCCGATGGATGTAAAAAGAGGTATCGACAAAGCAGTTGAGAAGGTTATTGCACATCTTAAGTCGCAGGCCAAGGTTGTTGGAAATGATCTGAGCAAGATCGAGCAGGTAGCCAGGATCTCTGCAAATGACGATGTTGAAATAGGGAAGCTTATTGCCGAAGCAATGGAAAAGGTACATAAGGAAGGTGTTATAACGGTTGAGGAGGCAAAAGGAACAACCACATCCGTTGAAGTTGTTGAAGGTATGCAGTTTGACCGTGGATACATCTCGGCTTATTTCGTGACAAACACCGAGAAGATGGAAGCTGAGCTTGAAAGTCCATATATCCTTATCTACGACAAGAAGATATCATCGATGAAAGATATGCTTCCTGTTCTCGAAGCAACCGCCCAGACAGGCCGTCCGCTCCTTATCATTTCTGAGGATGTTGAGGGCGAGGCTCTTGCAACCCTGGTTGTAAACAGGCTGCGCGGCTCCCTGAGGGTTTGCGCTGTTAAAGCTCCGGGCTTTGGCGACAGGAGGAAGGAAATGCTTGAAGATATTGCCATTCTGACAGGAGGCACGGTTATTTCCGAAGAGAAAGGTCTTAAACTTGAGCATGCAACACTCGACATGCTGGGTACTTCAGAAAAAGTCACCGTTAACAAGGAGAACACTACCATTGTAAACGGTTTCGGCGACAAGGATATGATCAAAGCCAGGATAGGCCAGATCAAGCAGCAGATGACAACAACAACATCCGACTACGACAAGGAAAAGCTTCAGGAGCGTCTTGCCAAGCTGGCAGGTGGTGTGGCAGTCCTTTATATCGGTGCAGCATCGGAGGTTGAGATGAAGAATAAGAAAGACCGCGTTGACGATTCTCTTCACGCTACACGCGCTGCAATTGAGGAAGGTATTGTTCCAGGAGGAGGTGTTGCCTATATCCGCGCCATTTCATCACTCGAGAAGCTGAAGGGTGATAACGATGACCAGACAACAGGGATCGAGATTGTCAAGCGTGCCATTGAGGAACCACTCCGCCAGATAGCAGAAAACGCCGGCAGGGAAGGTGCAGTAGTGGTGCAGGCTGTCAAAACAGGAAAAGGAGACTACGGATACAATGCACAGACAGATACTTTTGAAAAACTGTATGATGCAGGAGTTATTGATCCTCTCAAGGTTGTAAGGGTTGCTCTCGAAAACGCCTCTTCAGTAGCAGGAATGTTCCTTACCACTGAAGCTGTTATCGTTGATGAGAAAGAAGAAAAACAGCCGGTAATGCCACCTCAGGGAATGGGCGGCGGAATGCCATATTAATAAACAATAATTTTTTGAATACCCGTAGAGGCAGGCCATGGCCTGCCTTTACATTTTTATATATATTTGCAGCTGTTTTTCAGACAGATCTTAAATGCAGCATATCAGGAATTTTTGCATAATAGCACACATCGACCACGGTAAGAGCACCCTGGCCGACCGGCTTCTGGAAAAAACAAATACCATTCATGAGAGAGAATTCCAGGCCCAGGTACTCGACAGTATGGACCTTGAAAGGGAAAGAGGGATCACGATAAAGAGCCATGCGATCCAGATGGAATATGAGCTGGAAGGTAAAAAGTACCGTCTTAACCTTCTTGATACACCCGGTCACGTCGATTTCTCATATGAGGTCTCAAGATCGATAGCAGCATGCGAAGGAGCCCTACTTGTCATTGATGCAACGCAGGGGATACAGGCACAGACAATCTCAAACCTCTACATGGCAATAGAGCATAACCTCGAGATAATTCCCGTGCTTAACAAGATGGACATGTCAAATGCCATGCCTGAAGAAGTAAAGGACCAGATTGTTGATCTCGTAGGGTGCAGGAGGGAGGATATTATCGAGGCCAGTGCAAAAACAGGCATGGGAATCGACAGGATACTCAGCGACATTGTGAATCGCATTCCTCCGCCTTCAGGCGACCCCGATGCCCCGCTTCAGGCACTTATTTTTGATTCGATATTCAATTCTTTCAGGGGAATAATAGCATATTTCAGGATTGTAAACGGTACGATAAGAAAGGGAGAGAGGGTTAAGTTTGTAAGTACCGGGCACGAATATAACGCTGAAGAGATAGGTGTTCTTAAATTAAAACAGGATCCTCGCGAGGAGATGATGGCAGGGGATGTCGGTTATATAATCTCGGGTATCAAGGACTCATCGGAAGTGAAGGTGGGCGACACCATTACAAGTGTCAGGAATCCCTGCGAACAGGCAATCTCAGGGTTCGAGGATGTTAAGCCGATGGTTTTTGCCGGCCTTTATCCCGTTGATGCTGACGATTATGAAGATCTCAGGAGCTCGATCGAGAAGCTTCAGCTCAATGACGCTTCCCTTTCGTTTGTTCCCGAGTCGTCGGCAGCGCTGGGATTCGGTTTCAGATGCGGATTCCTGGGATTGCTTCATATGGAGATCATTCAGGAGAGACTTGACCGTGAATTCAATATGGACGTGATAACCACGGTACCCAACGTATCGTTCAAGGTCTTCACAACAAAGGGAGAGGAGATCGACGTTCACAATCCATCCGGACTTCCCGCACTTAACAATATCGAAAGGATTGAAGAGCCTTATATCATTGCACAGGTCATAACCTTATCCGATTATGTTGGTTCCATAATGAATCTCTGCATCGACAAGCGGGGCACTCTGCGTAATCAGGTTTATCTTACGCGCGACAGGGTGGAGCTTACTTTTGAGATGCCTCTTTCGGAGATCGTTTTTGATTTCTACGATAAGCTCAAGAGCATATCAAGGGGTTATGCTTCGTTTGATTATTATTATACCTCCTATCAGAAAGCTGATCTTGTCAGGCTCGATATTCTTCTTAACGGTGAAATGGTTGATGCGCTTTCCACTCTGATCCACAGGGGACATGCATATGATTTCGGAAGGAAGATGTGTGTTAAGCTGAAGGAGCTAATACCCCGGCAGCAGTTTGACATCGCGATTCAGGCGGCAATTGGAGCAAAAATCATTTCAAGAGAGACAGTAAAGGCTGTCAGAAAAGATGTTACCGCAAAATGTTACGGAGGAGACATTACGAGAAAGAGGAAACTTCTTGAAAAGCAGAAGAAAGGCAAGAAAAGGATGAGGCAGATAGGCAATGTTGAGGTACCTCAGCAGGCTTTTCTTGCTGTTCTTAAACTCGACTGATAAATTTGCCGGCAAAGAAGGAAATTTCCCAGTTGATACCTTGTTTTAAAAAAATTATTATTTTAGCGTCCGGGAACCGGGGATCCATAAAAGAGTTTATCCCTTCTATCTAACCTAAACTTACTACCCTGGCTGTAACAACAGCCAGGGTATTTTATTAGCAGATTAGACGGTAACCTTTTCCGTGGATATTGAGTATTTTAACGGCAGGATCTTTCTTCAGATATTTTCTTAGTCTGGTGATATATACATCCATGCTTCTGGCGTTAAAATAGTTATCGTCAATCCAGATGCTTTTGAGCGCGAAGTTACGCTCAAGGATCTCATTCCTGTGACGGAAAAGCAGTTCAAGAAGTTCCGATTCTTTTGTGGTAAGGCTTATCTTTTCATCCTTATGGATCAGGATCTGCCTTTTGCTGTCGAATGAATACTCTCCTATCATGTTTACCGCATCATCCTTTTCGGTCTTTCCGGCTGTACTCCTCCTGAAAACGGCCTCAATACGGTACAATAGCTCCTCCATGGAGAATGGTTTTGTAATATAGTCATCAGCTCCGGTTTTGAAGCCCTCAATAATGTCTTCTTCCTGGTTTTTCGCAGTAAGGAATAATATCGGAACGTATGGGCTGTTTTTCCGGATCGCCCTTGCGAGAGCGATCCCATCCATTTCGGGCATCATGATATCGAGAATGCAAAGATCGAAGCCGCCTGAGGAGAAGGCTTCAAAAGCCGATCGTCCGTCG
The DNA here is from genome assembly GCA_040772125.1 of Bacteroidales bacterium. GTDB lineage: Bacteria > Bacteroidota > Bacteroidia > Bacteroidales > VadinHA17 > LD21. The sequence goes on along the minus strand of JAXGYS010000005.1, from coordinate 41,525 downwards.
GTGAAAAGTGTCGTTTCATAGTCTTTTGCAGCCAGATAGTTCCTCAATAATGTTCCGAGGTTCCTGTCATCTTCGGCAAGAAGTATTTTTTTGTTCATTTTGATCCGTTTTGTGGTACGAAAATAGTAAACTTTGATCCTTTATTCAGCTGGCTTTCAACTTTTATGGTCCCGTTGTGCTCATCGACTATCTTCCTGACATAACTTAGTCCTAGTCCGAATCCCTTGACATTGTGAACATTACCCGAATGCACCCTGTAGAATTTGTCGAAGATTCTTTTTAAGTCTTCCTTGCTTATTCCTATCCCCTTATCCTCAACGGTGATCAGGATCCCTCTTTTACTGTTGCGGGTTGAGATACTGATCTGAGGGTTTCCGTTCGAGTATTTTATTGCGTTATCGATAAGATTGGATATCGCATTCAGGAAATGAATCTCATCAGCAAGGGCAACAGAGTTTTCAGCCTCAAGATTTTTTCTGAGGACACCCTGTTTGCTTTCAATCTGAAGGGTAAAGCTGTCGACGGCTCTGTTTATTATATTGTGGATATCAGTTTCGGAAAAAGAGAACTTTGTATTCATTCGCTCGAATATAGCCATCTGAAGCACTTTTTCGACCTGATATTTAAGTCGCATGCTTTCATCTGATATTATTTCGGCCAGATGGTTGATATCTTTGTTCCTGTCGGGTATGCTTTTGTCGGATATCATCTGTGATGCAAGCGAGATGGTCGATATGGGAGTTTTCAGCTCGTGAGTCATGTTATTGATAAAATCACTTCTTATCTCCGACATCTTTTTCTGGCGGAAGATGACAATGAAAGTTCCTGTTGAAACTGCCAGCAGAAGTAGGGTAAAGACCACGGAGAGTAATGCAAGGCTCCCTATCTTCCCGTATTTGTACTGCTGCTCCTGAAGGCAGTAAAGCACGAGCTGGTTCTGGCTGGGGATTGGGTCGTTCGGGAAGAGCTGTATAATGAATTTGTTCGTTCCCGGTCTGTCGGTGAAGCCAGGAGTGCTCCAGACATTACCCAGGCGGCTGGAGCGAATTGAGAATTCATAGTCGAGATGAATTCCGACATTATTGAGTGCAAGCCTCAATTGCCTGTTGATCTTCTCAGGATCGATCCTTTCCCTGATGTCGGGAGTCGAATGGAGGATCTTCTCCATGATTCTCTCCACATAGATAATTTTCTTCGTCACCCTCCCGGAAAGAGCGGCCGAGGTTATCTGAGCCGAGGGTTCTGTAATGTCATCATCGGGAATGGGAGAGATTTCCTGGGCCGAGATGTAAATTTTAGATCCTGAGCTGGTAATGATAAGCGGTTTGTCGCTTTTGTCAAGCCCGTAAAGCTGCGGCAGGTCCGAACCATTCCTGGCTGTCATCAGCCGGTTGGCAAGGGGCGAACCGGCAGGAATGCTTACCATAACCGAATCGGATGATTCGGGGTCAATTTCGTCGACAATTACATCGATAAGCTCCTGAGTTTCGAGGTCGAGTACGACGGACTCCAGGGCCTTGTTGGCATTGTAGCGGAACTGCTGATCGGTGATATTAATAGCATTCTGGATCCAGTAAAACTGGATCATAACCAGTCCTGAAATAACAAGGAAGAACAGGATGGCCAGAGATACTATTGTTTTACGCTTCATTCTGTTACAAAAGTACTTGTATATATTGTATTATATGATTCTTTAACCTTCTTTAACAACATTCAAACAGCCGGGATAGGGGTTGAAAAATAAATCAATTAAAAAATTTAACTTTTAATTAAATATTTGTTAATTTTATGCATAACAGAAAAAAACATTTTTTTATTCCAAATTACGTGCTTATCTTTGTACAGTATTTGGCACGATATTTGATTCAATAAAAATAGAGGTTTTTTTCATAGGTTAGGTTAGTTTTAGGGTTATCAAAAGTGAGCCGTTCCGAGCCCTCGGAACGGCTCTTCTTTTTGAATCATGGCGGCCTTCAAAAAAGGTATTTAATGTTCATGTCCTTCACCTGGGCCAGTTCAATGAGGAAGGCTCCTGTAACTGATTCCAGCTCCCTTAAAGCCGTGATCAGCTTTTCTTTATCGTAATTTCCTGAAGGATCATGGACCAGTATCAGATAATCAATATTTACCAGCTTTCTCAGAAGGTAACTCTGTTCATATCTGTTGGAAATAAGTTGTATAGTCAGGTGGTCTGCCTCTGAAGAATAGCTGAATCTGCTGAAGAACAAAACTATGCCCGATTTATCCTTGAAACTCACGGATTCAGTGTTCCGGAGGGAAATATTAAGTTTTTTATTGAGCCTGAGCGTTAGCCTGTAATCCTGGTCGGATGTTGAGATTCCTATCATGGCCGGAATATCCTGTTTGCTTACAGGCAAATGTATCCTGGTGATTTTACTTGGGTTCTTCATCCGTCTTTTTTCCTGAACGATAAAGTTAAGAAAAGGAGGGGGATGTTAAAAGTGCACCGGGTATAAATCTTTAAGTTTCAGCCAGGCTTTGCGTGCAGCCTCCTGTTCGGCTTCCTTCTTTGAAGCGCCCTGCCCTGTGCCGTACTCTTCCCTGTTTATCATGGCAGTGGCGGAGAAGAGTGATTTTTTCATTTTGTAGTCGTATTCCTCCTTGTATGTAAATGTAAGGCTTGTCTTTTGTTTCTGGACCCATTCGAAGAGAAGGCTTTTGTAATCGGTATCCGTCTCGATTATCTTTTCAAGGTCGAGATATTTGTTGAATACTCTCTTTATAAAAAGGTTTTTTGTCTTTTTGAATCCCTTGTCAACAAACAGGGCTCCGATAAGGGCCTCGAGCGCGTCGCCGTAGAGGTTTCTCGTTGTGCAGGATGAGTTCACATTGCTTACCAGGATCTTATCGATTCCCATCGACAGCGCCAGTTGGTTCAGAAGGTCACGGTTGACGATCCTTGACCTTATCTTGGTCATAAATCCCTCGTTTGCTTCGGGAAATTTCTCGAAAAGGTAATCCGAGAGTATTGCATCCAGAATTGCATCTCCCAGGAATTCCAGTCTTTCATTGTTTATTCTCTGCCCGTCGGGAAGTGTAAATGATGCAGAGCGGTGGATAAAAGCCACCTCATATATTCTAAGATTTGCAGTCCTGAAGCCTATGATTTTCTTAAGGCCGGTTGCAAATTCCTCCTTGTTTGAAATGTAAGTTCCGTTATTTTTCTTCCGGAAAAGGGACACTAATCCTCAGCTTTTACTAGTACAATGGAAGCATTATGGCCTCCGAAGCCAAAAGTGTTGCTTATGGCCGCGTTTACTTTTCGTTTCTGTGCTGCGTTCGGGGTCAGATTCAGGTTCTGGTCCACAGCAGGGTCAGGCACTTTAAGGTTTATCGTTGGCGGGACAATATCAAGAACAATAGCCATTATAGAGGCGATGGCTTCTATTGCTCCGGCAGCTCCAAGCAGGTGACCCGTCATTGATTTTGTAGAGCTGATGTTCATTTTGAACGCGTGCTCGCCAAAAACATTAACGATAGCTTTTGCTTCTGAAATATCACCCAGGGGAGTAGCTGTACCATGCACGTTTATGTAATCGATATCCTCCAGTTTCAAACGGGCTTCCTTCACAGCCATTTTCATAACGTCTGAAGCACCTTTGCCGTCAGGATGGGGGGCTGTAAGATGGAAGGCATCCGCAGTCATTCCGGTCCCGGTTACCTCAGCATAGATCTTGGCGCCTCTGGCTTTGGCATGTTCGTAATCCTCGAGAATAAGAGCTCCTGCTCCTTCGCCCATGACGAAACCATCGCGGGTAAGATCAAAAGGACGCGACGCTGACTTGTATTCTGCGTTATTTGTGGAGAGCGCCTGCATCGAATTGAATCCTCCGATTCCTGGTTCGTTGATCGCAGCTTCAGAGCCTCCCGTGACAAAAATATCAGCTTTCCCGAGCCTGATGTAGTTTACCGCATCAATAATGGCATTAGTTGATGAGGCACATGCAGAAACAGTTGCAAAGTTAGGTCCGGTGAATCCGTACTTTATTGAAATTGACCCTGCGGCTATATCTCCAATCATTTTTGGAATGAAGAAGGGGCTGAAACGAGGTGTCCCATCCCCTTCAATATAGCCTTTTATGGCAAGATAAAAAGTCTCAATACCACCAATTCCCGATGCCCAGATAACCCCGATCCTGTCCTTGTCGGTTTTCTCGTTCAGAAATCCCGAATCGGCAATTGCCTCGTCGGATGCAATCAGGGCATACTGTGTAAAGAGATCAAGTTTATTTGCCTCTTTTCTTTCAAAGTATTTACCGGAGTCGTAGCCTTTGATTTCACATGCAAACTTGGTCTTGAACTTCTCGGTGTTGAACCGCGTTATAAGCTCTGAACCACTGACACCATTTTTAAGTCCTTCCCAGTATTCATGCAAATTATTCCCGACCGGAGTCAAAGCTCCCAGCCCGGTAACTACAACTCTTCTCATAAAAAGATTATATTATCTGCAAACTACTTTGCATTTTCCTCGATGTACTTGATAGCATCGCCAACAGTGCTGATGCTCTCAGCCTGGTCGTCAGGAATTCCAATGTTGAATTCTTTCTCGAATTCCATTATTAATTCAACAGTATCAAGAGAATCAGCTCCAAGGTCATTGGTAAAGCTGGCTTCGGGAGTTACTTCTGATTCATCAACTCCAAGCTTATCAACTATAATCTCTTTTACTCTTGTAGCAATGTCGGACATAATTATAAATTTTAATTAATAATAACTTAAAACCTTGCAAAGAAATATATTTGTACAGTATTTTTCAAATGATTTTATGAATTTTCTTGTCCTCCAACAATAAGATGCTATAAATCAACAAAATACATTTCAGAAATTATTCCGGAGCTGAACTGTACCGGATAATATAAATATCAGTCAATGAGAAATATAGCAATTTTTGCTTCAGGATCGGGAACAAATGCTGAGAATATTATAAGATACTTTTCGAACGAAAAATCAGCGCGGGTTGCTCTTGTACTTTCAAACAGGCGCGAAGCATATGTTTTAAAAAGGGCTGAAGCACTTAACACGGATTCAATATTTTTCGACCGTGATGATTTATATATAAACGGGAGGGTTCTGGAACACCTCGAAAACTACAGGATCGATTTTATTGTTCTGGCCGGATTCCTCTGGCTTATTCCCGATACCATTCTTGAGAGGTATGAGAACAGGATAATCAATATTCATCCGGCTCTTCTTCCCAAATACGGGGGCAAAGGCATGTACGGAGACCGGGTCCATAAGGCTGTAATAGAGAACAGGGAAGCCGAATCGGGGATCACAATACATTATGTAAACAGGAATTATGATGAAGGGGATATCATCTTTCAGGCCAGGTGCGCGATAACAGCTGATGACACCCCGGCCACTCTTGCAGAAAAAGTACATGCCCTGGAATACAGCAATTACCCACTTGTTGTGAAAGAACTGGTTCAGAAATTACAATGAGACTGTCAGAAAGTTGAGAGAAGGCTCAAAACCACGTTTTTTGATTTTTCAAATCTCTCCCTGTTTTCTTCAGAAACAGGTTCAACCGGAGGAGCTTCCACTTTAAGTGGATCGACAGGAGAACCGTTCATATAGAACCTGAAATCAAGATGAGGTCCTGTTGAAAGTCCGCTGCTGCCGACATATCCAATAATATCACCCTGCTTTACAAATGCTCCCGGCGCAATTCCAGGTCCGAACCTGCTTAGATGGAGATAGGCTGTTGAATAGACGCTGTTATGAGTGATCCTTACAACCCTTCCTGAGCCTGCTTCAGTTCCGGCTTTGGTTACACGGCCGTCGCCGACTGCCAGTACAGGTGTGCCCACAGGAGCAGCATAGTCAACTCCGTGATGCGGCCTTCTGATCCTGAGTATCGGATGGAGCCGCGATGCCGAGAATCTGGATGATATGCGGGAGAACTGAAGAGGAGCTTTCAGGAAAGCCTTTCTCAGGGAGTTCCCGTCTCCGTCGAAATAACTTTCTCTTCCATCCTGAAGAAAAGGTACGGCATAAACCGTTGTGCCCGAACCTGTGAACTGGGCTCCGTATATCCTCCCTGTCCCCAGCTTCCTTTCGTCGATCGCCAATTCCTCGTAAATAACCTTGAAGCTGTCGCCCTTCTGAAGACCGAAAAAATCAACGGTCCAGGCAAAGATGTCCGATAGGCTCATTACCAGCGACGGGGGAAGTCCTCCTCCTGTCATGGCATCCCATAATGATGTCTCAATGGTCGCTGTGGCGTATCTGACAACCCTTTTTATTTCCTTGGTGTATGGGGTTATATTGAGCGAATCGTTGAAACTGAAAACATAGCAGGTAACGGGATCATGTTCATATACCATGTATCTGGCCCGTGGTGTGCTGTCTCTTGACAGAAAGATTGTATAGTTATTTCCGGACCTTAGCTTTCTTACATCGAACACATCGGCAGAGTTTCTGACAAGCCTGTCAATATCCTCCATGCTTATCCCGTATTTTATGAGGATTTCTGAAAGAAAGCCGTTTCGTTTTACTTCTCCGGATATCAGGTCGAACGAGTCAGGAGGAATTCCGTACATGAATTCTCCTGGATCGCTTCCTTTTAGCAGTGAAGAATCAGCATTTTCAGTCATTACAGCAGGAGTGTCGTTTACCGTACCCCTGCATGAAAACAGGATTATTGTTATTATACTTAGAAGTAATACTTTTAAACTGATCGGCATTTCAAGTTGTTTTCCACTTATAATTCATAAGTCTTATCCGTAACCTGTCCCATTTTTCCAGCCCCGGGAAAACCTCCGGGCTTTTCTGTCAGATCCTTCCGGAAGGCATGAGGCAGAGAAGGCTCAGGTAGGTTATTTCACTACGACATTTACAATTTTCCCCGGGACTACAATGACATTTGATGGTCCGGATGGACCTGTCCATTTTGCTGATCTTTCATCGGCAAGGACAGCTTTCTTTACCTCTTCGGGAGTCATTTCAGCCGGCAATTCTATTTTGAACCTCATTTTCCCGTTAAAAGACACAGGATATTCAAAGGTATCTTCCTTCAGGTAAGTCTCATTGTATTCCGGCCATGGTTCATAGGCAAGGCTTTTGTATTTTCCGAGCAGGCTCCAGAGTTCTTCCGCCAGGTGAGGGGCAAAGGGTGAAAGGATGAGTGTGAATTTAAGCGCTGTATCCCTTGTTACCCTTCCTTTTTTGTACAAAAGGTTAAGGAAGATCATCATTTCCGAGATAGCCGTGTTGAATTTCAGGTTCTCGATGTCATCCCCGGTCTTTCTTATGGTTTTATGGAGAGCCCTGAGGATCTCATTATCCTCTGTTTCCCCGGCAATGTTTTCACTGTTTGAGATGAACCTGAATACCCTGGAAAGGAAGTTGAATACTCCCTTTACATTACGGTCGTCCCATGGTTTCATAACATCGAGCGGACCCATGAACATTTCATAAAGTCTCAGGGAATCGGCTCCGTAGCGGGTTACAACATCGTCAGGATTTACAACATTTTTGAGTGATTTTGACATTTTTGCCACAATCTGCCTCACTTCCCTGCCGGTTTCCGTGCTGTAGAATTTCCCGTCCCTCTCCTCAACCTGATCAGCAGCTACCTTGGCTCCTGTTTCGTTCTCATATGCAAAGGCAAGGATCATTCCCTGGTTGAAAAGTCTTTTGTATGGCTCATCAGTCGATACAATACCAAGGTCGTAAAGTACTTTATGCCAGAAACGGCTGTAGAGGAGGTGAAGAACCGCATGTTCAGCTCCACCGATGTAAAGATCAACCGGCATCCAGTATTTTTCCTTTTCGCTGTCGAAGATCAATTCATCATTTCTTGCATCTATAAATCTCAGATAGTACCAGCACGATCCCGCCCACTGGGGCATCGTGTTTGTTTCCCTTCTTCCCTTCCTTCCCGCGGAATCAGTAACATTCAGCCAGTCACCAGCGTTGGCAAGCGGCGATTCACCCGATTCACCTGGAAGGTATTTCTCGAGTTCGGGCAGTTCAAGAGGAAGATCCTTCTCATCGATAAGGGTAATTTCGCCGTCATCCCAGTGGATTACAGGGAAAGGTTCGCCCCAGTATCTCTGTCTGCTGAAAAGCCAGTCGCGGAGTTTGTAGTTGACTTTTGCTGTTCCGAGCTTTTTCGCATCAAGCCATCCGATAATTTTCGCAATCCCCTCTTCTTTGTTGAGCCCGTTTATATCGATCCCGGTGGCCGCATCTGATGAGTTTATGTATTTCCCGTCTTCCGTCCAGCATTCTTTTCCTTCCAGTATCCTCTTCCTCTGTTCCGGTTCCGTAACATCCGGATCCTGGATACATGCAATGCGAAGGCCGAATTTCTGCGCAAATTCGAAGTCGCGCGTGTCGTGAGCAGGCACTGCCATTATGGCTCCTGTACCGTAGCCTGTAAGAACATAATCGGCTATCCACACAGGTATTTTCTTGTTGTTCACTGGATTAATCGCGAACCTTCCTGTGAAAACGCCGGTTTTATCCTTCGCGAGGTCGGTGCGGTCGAGATCCGATTTCAGAGCCGAAAGGCGTATATATTCTTCAGCCTGCTTTCTGTGTTCAGGAGTTATTATAAGGTCTGCGAGTTTGTGTTCCGGTGCTATTACCATATAGGTTGCCCCGAATAAGGTATCGGGCCTTGTTGTGAATACCGTAAGCTTTTCACCGAGTCCGTCCAGTGCAAAATCTACCTCGGCGCCTGTTGAACGGCCTATCCAGTTTCTCTGCATATCCTTTATTCCCTCGGGCCAGTCGAGACCGTCGATACCGTTCAGGAGACGTTCGGCGTAAAGCGGGATCCTCAGCATCCATTGCTTGAGGTTCTTTTTTTCGACTATATTTCCGCATTTCTCGTGGGAACCGTCGTTAAGAACCTCCTCGTTGGCACAGACGATGCGGCAGCTGGGGCACCACCATACCTGGGCATTGTCGTAGTAAGCGAGTCTTTTGGAGTTGACATACTTGTCTGTCTCCTTTTTTCCCCGTTTAAGAATCTCCTCCGGTATCGTCAGTTCACTTACGGGTCTTCCTTTCTGAAGTTCTTCATCGAACCATGTATTGTAAAGACGGATGAATATCCATTGTGTCCACTTGTAGTATCCCGGATCGGTTGTATTTATTTCTTTGTCCCAGTCGTAGGAAAGTCCGAGTTCCTTGATCTGTCTCCTGAAAGTATCGCAATTGTTTTTTGTTGTAATGGCAGGGTGGGTTCCTGTCTGAATTGCATACTGTTCCGCCGGCAGGCCGAATGCATCCCATCCCATCGGATGCAGCACATTGAATCCCTGCATCCTCTTGTAGCGTGAATAAATATCAGTTGCGGTATAACCTTCGGGGTGACCGACATGCAGGCCGGCGCCGGAAGGGTAGGGAAACATATCGAGGACGTAGCATTTCTTAGGATTGGTGAGGTCTTCAGGGGTTCTGAAGGTCTTGTTGTCTTCCCAGTACTTCTGCCATTTTTTTTCTATGGCTCTGAAATTATATTCCATGTTAGGTTAAAGTGTTTTTAAATCTTCAATCCGCTATTCACTATTCGCTGAAAGCTGAAAGCTATTCTTCTTTGGCCTGCGAAATTAGAAAAACTTTAGCATTATTCTGGTGACTTGTTTGTAAAACCGGCCTATTGGTTTTATTTTTGCCACGAATAACCGGTCCCGTAGTTCAATGGATAGAATGACAGATTCCGGTTCTGTTGGTTGGGCGTTCGAGTCGCCCCGGGATCACATGTAGAGACGGCTAATTAGCCGTCTTTTCATTTAGTAGTAGAAATGTAAAAGCAAAAGCCAGGGGCGACGAGAACGAAGGGTAGGAGCGTTCGAACCGAGTCACGACAGAGCGTGACGGTAATAATTCATTCTCCGTTACCGGGACTGCACTCCATTAGTATTCTGACTATCTGACGGCGTTTTTTTACAAGATCCGTTAGTTCAATCTCCATATCCCCGTTTACCTCATGAGCCATGGGGATGACGTATTTCTCAGTCTGATCGAGATATTCGTTTATTTTAGAATAGCTGTGCGTGTCTGTATGAAGATCTGTAAGGTTTGAGATTCTGTCGGCACATTTGAGAATTTTCGCACGTCGCGATCCATGTTCAAGCAAGCCCCTGAGATAATCGGCTTTGTCCATCCACTCAGGTCTTGTTACTTCTTTTACCAGTTCGAGAACCTTATCAGCCTGTCCGTCGATAATCCTTATCTCGAATTCATTGGTTTCGGGGACGTCTTCCAGAAGGTCATGAATTACAGATGCTTTCAGAAGAACATAATCGTCAAATAGCTTGTAATCGAGAAGTATTGCCATGGTTGCCATTGCATGGCGGAACTGGTTCCCGCCTACACCTCTTTCTTTACCAATAAGTGCAGTGGCTTTTATGATATAAGGTGCAAGTACAAGGTTCTTCAGTTTTTCTTCCGCTGTCATTATTTTACTGCTTTAGTGTAACAAAATTAATGAGTTTCCAGTCAGTTATTACAAAAATGATGACCTTCTTCTCAGGATAATGTATAATAGTTATGCACAGGAATATTGGGAAATTGATCAGTTACTGATATCAGGATTTTCAGAAGATTCTGATATCAATGTGTAAATTGTCAGAAGCCGCTCAGGATATTTTAATTATACCAAACAGAGGATATTCCCATAATGCTTAACTTTAACTATTCACTGTAGAATTATTTAATCTTTAAAGGACGCAGGGCCATGAGATTAGGAATAATATCCGACATTCATGAAAATCTGGAGATGCTGGAAAGAGCCTTGAAGCTTGCTGATTTTCACAAATGCGATGAGATGGTTTGTCTCGGTGATATTGTCGGATTTGATAAAAGGTTTTACAGGCACGAACCAAAGAGGAGTGCCAGCTCCTGCGTCAGAATGGTAAGGAGAAACTGCCGCTGGGTGGTACCCGGGAATCATGATGTTTTTGCTGCAGGCAGGCTGCCTGAATATACAAATGGTTTTGATTATCCATCGGATTGGTTTACAATGGATCCTGCAGTCAGAAAGAAAATTTCCCGGGGTAAAGTCTGGTGTTATGGTGAGGATTTGCCTAATGACCTTACGGAAGATGACATAATGTACCTTAGGGAATTGCCGGAATTTATTGCTACTTCGGATCCGCATGCTGCCTGCCTTTTTTCTCATTACATATATCCCGACCTGACAGGATCCACGACCCGGTATGTCGAAAAGAACCATCAGCTGAAAGGTTTATGGGAATTTATGAATAAGCAGGAAGTCAGATATTCTTTTTCCGGCCATTCACATACTGTTTTTGCAGGTTTTGCCTTTAAAAAGGATCTGAGCAGGCTGGGGAGCTATCTGAAGGCAATCCATTCAATCCATTCCAGCATGTTTAGACTTGGCAGCGAGACCGTTATGGTACTTTTGCCCGCACTTGCCGGAGAAAAGGGCAAGACAGGATTTACTGTATTTGACACAAATGACCTGACTCTGAATATTGTATTAATAAATTGAGAGACCCATGGCAATTTCCTCCCGTTTAAAATCAGGCAGGATATTCTTTCTTAAGATCGACTTGCCGGCTTTTCTGGCTTTTGCACTCTTTGCTGGACTTATTTTCTTCTATCTGATACCGGGATTCGAAAAAGCCATGATGGAAAGAAAAAGAAATCTGATCCATGAAATCACCGCATCGGCATACAGCCTCCTCGATTATTATCATTCACTTGAGAAGCAGGGCATCATCGACGGGGATAAAGCAAAGGAGGAGGCTCGCTCCGCCATCAGCAAAATCCGTTATGGCGACGAATTGAAAGATTATTTCTGGATCACAGACCGGCACCCCCGGATGATAGTTCATCCTTACCGTCCGGAATTGAACGGTACTGATCTTACAGGGTACCTCGATTCGAGAGGGAAGGCTATTTTTGTGGAGTTCGTAGACGCTGTTGCCCTTACAGGTGAGAATTATGTTGAATACATGTGGCAGTGGAATGATGACTCAACCCGCGTTGTTCCGAAGTTATCCTATGTAAGGTTGTTTGAACCATGGGGATGGATAATCGGGACCGGGATCTATATTGAAGATGTCAGATCCGAGATAAGAAAAATGGAATTCAGGGCCCTTGCCATTTCAGGACTCATCGGCCTGTTAATTGTCATTTTACTGGCTGCAGTCTCGAGACAGAGCCATAAAATAGAAAAAAAGAGAAGTCTGACTGAGGCAGAGCTGCATAAATCAAGAGAGCTTTACAAGACTCTTGCCGAGGCGGCATCGGAAGGAGTACTTGTATTGTCATCAGGGGGAATTCAGGCGAACAAGACCTTGCTCTCCTGGCTGGATTATAATGATGAAGACCTGGCAGATCTTAAGATCCAGGATATTCTTGTCACACCTCTGTTGCCGGGGCTTGAGGATTTAGATACTCTCTACGAAGAACTTGCCGCACGACGGTATTCAGAGTGCACCATGAAGCTGAAGGATGGAAGCCTGATGATGTCGCACGCTGATTTCTCGAGGATACTTCTTGGAGGCTCTAAGGCCGTTCTTGTTGTTATACGACCGGCTGGCAGTATTAAAACACTTCCGGGATTTTCTCCGCATATTACCCTGACTGACGGAATATCAACAGGCTTTTTTAAAATATCATATGGCAGAAAGAACAGGTTTATTTTTGCTACAGGGCCTGTATTGAAAATGCTGGGATTTGATGATATAAAGGATCTTATGCCTTATACTCTGGGATCTTTTTTTGCCGAACCTGCCCAGTTGAAAACCTTCAGAAGAGCACTGGAAAAGAAAGAGAGGATAAGCAACCGGGAAGTCCTTTTAAAGTCAGCGGATGGAATTGAGTTCTGGGCTCTAATTAACCTGATGGTAGTTGAAAGTAATCTGCCGGAAATCTGGTGTGAGGGAACAATTGAACTTCTTACAACACGGATAATGAAAAATAACAGGCCCGTTGTTAATCTTGCAGGTTACAGTGCATCATTTATTATGGAGATGCCGGTCTTTTCAATTATGCAGGAGCCGGTGTTCTGTAAAACAAGGCAAACAGTGGAGGAAGTCACTGCTTTAATGAAAATAAACGGTACTGAATATGCGATCGTAACGGATGAAAAGGGAGATCCGGCCGGGATAGCCTCTGCTGCAGCTATAGGGATCAGGTTGGGTGAAGGAGCATCTTCCGGAGAGGAAATAGAGAAGCTTATGAGTTCACCTCCAGGTTATATTGATTCATGCACAACTGTGAATGAGGCATTTAATATTTTAAGTAAAGGCAGAGCAGGAAGCCTTCTGGTTACCTCAGGGGAAGATCAAAACAGAAAGGTCATCGGCATCATCAGTCTTGATCAGCTGGCCGATTCTTTTTTTACATCTCCCGGAATTTTGTTCAGGGAAATTGACCAGGCTCATTCTTCAGAAATGCTTAAAGAGATCTTTCTTAAAGCCAGGAAATTAACCGCTTCAATGATTATGGGCCATTCTGATCCGGATTCAACTGTTCAGTTTATTTCTGCTGTGGCCGACAGAATATGCAGCCGGATTCTGGCGCTATGCCTCGAAGCCGCGGGAACTCCTCCGTGCAGATTCGCTTTCATACAGACCGGCAGCGCCGGAAGAATGGAACAAACTCTTTCAACAGACCAGGATAACGGGATAATCTACGAAGATTGTGAAGGGGAGGAGTTGAAAAGGGCTCATGAATATTTTGTCTCTCTGGGTAAGAGAATCAATGATATGCTTGCAGCCGCAGGTTACAGGTATTGCCCGGGAAAGAAAATGGCAGGCAATCCTCTCTGGTGTCAGCCTCTCTCCCGGTGGAAGAAATACTTTTCTGACTGGATCACTATGCCCGGCCCAGAAGAAATATTGGAGATCAGCATATTTTTCGACTTCAGATATTGTTACGGAGATCCGGTTCTTGTTGATGAGCTTCGTGAGTATATAAGTAAAGGCCTGCACACTAGCGATATATACTTTCATCATATGGCTGCGGCCTGGAAACGTTTCGCTCCCCTGACCAATATCAGAACTGATAAAGCTACAGATATTAAAAAACTCATTATGCCTTTAACAGGTATCGTACGTCTTTATTCGCTTAGATCCGGAATTAATGCCTCTACCACCATCGAAAGGATTATAGGATTGTATTCTTTGGAATCTCTTGATAGTATTTTGTTGCGCGATTTAATAAGAGCATGGAAAGATCTGACATTTTTACGTCTGACTCATCAGGTTAGCTGTATTGAAAAGGGTGTTGAGCCCGACAATATAGTTGATTTATATCTGTTTGACAGTGAGATTACCGGTAGTGTTGAAAGGGCGGCCCTGACAATAAGTGAACTTTTGCTAAAAGCCGGCAATGACTTTTATACCAGCACAATCTAGAATTTATAAATTGTACTGAGCAAAATTCTCAGATTACTAACATTCTGGGTTTCAGCGACCCTTCCGTTGGAACCTCTGGTTCCATAGGCGGCTGTAGTGCTTTCAATTTCCCCTGCAAAGCTCAATCTGCCACTTGTTAAAGTAATCCGCGGTGATATTCTGAAAAGGTTATCAATATCTGTTCCTCTTCCATAAACCGCTCCTGCAATTTCATCAGTTGAGCCCATATTTTTAGAATAGCCTGTGAAAATGCCTGCAGCCACTTTCTTGCCATTAGTTGATAAATCTAACCAGATACTTGCAGAGTTAAGATTGGTATAGGTCTTAAAATCATTTGTAACCGATGTTATCCCGGTAACGGCATATCCGCCGATCATCATAAGGTCGGTTCCATTCTGGGCATAAACTCCCATAAGCGATAAATTCACTGGATCTGTTTTTATCCTGACATTTGCGAATGCCGCAATGCTTTTGATCTCCGAGTCTGTTTCGAAGTTAAGTGTTGTTTTAAGTTCCGGCCTGAGTGTTTTGTAGTCTATCCCGGCCCAGCCTGCAAATGATTTGCCGGCCTCAATCCTGAATTGAACGTTCAGACCCGGCAGGCCTGAATTCCTGAGGTACTTGTTGCTGTTGCCATCAGGTCCGGGCGATGTAAAATCTCTCTGGGAATAAGCTGTAAGCATCAGGCTGAGATGGTCCGTTTTACCTGTCAGCCTTATCTGTGGATTACGGCTGAAAGGTATAAAAGGTGCTCCCGTGTTAAAGCTTATGGTTCCGGGAAAGCTTTCAACAGGGAACAGAGGATGCCAGTACTGTCCGGTTAAAAGGGAAATACTTTTCCAGTCGAGTCTGACATAAGCATGCCGTAAGCGGAATCCATTCAGATCTGATTCGTTTGTGCCAAAAAATTCTGCCTCAATTGCTCCTGAGGTAAGGGCTCCAAAAGCATCTGGTCCGGATATATCGCCTCTGAGACGGGTCTGGATATTAAGTATGTGCAGGGAGGGATTGGCATTTATGTCATTGCCGGCAGCATCAGGAAGGATATTATCAGGGAAAAGGTAAAAGTGGCCTTCCCTTAAACCATTTGAAGCACTCGACTGCCTGGTATCGTAAAAGATATCGGTTTTAACAAAACCTGAAAACCTGATTCCCCAGGAGGGATCAGGTTCCTGAGATTGACCATCCGCATTAAAAGTGACGATCGCCAGAATTGTAACTAATACTTTTTTCATCGATTAAATTATAAAGTTCCCGCTCCATCCGGTTGATTCGTAATCACAAAAAAATACCTTTTTTGAATAACTGAGGGCAACAGGTTAATTAAAAATATTTTCATCATGGCGAGTAAGTTTTTTGTAATTCATACCCGGCTTTATTTTTTCTTTCTGTCAGGAGGGAAAAGAGATTCAATCAGTCCTGGTTTTATCGGATCACCGTTCATCAGAACGCTAAGATTGCTTTTGGCAGTCCGGTTATCCTTCCAAAGTGCAAGTGCCTCTTCATAACACAACAGGGCTGAATCGACCTTCATTAGGTGCCTGTAAATAATTCCTTTGTTTGAAAGACTGACAGATAGTCTTCTGGGCGTTTCGATTTTAGCATCAAGGATATTTCTTTTCCTTCCTGAAAGCAGCTTTTCATATGAATATCCTTTGAAAGCCGGGTCACCGCTATGCATCTGGCTGCGGATTTTGTTTTCTATCTCATCATCTGAAAGAGAGTCCCATTCACTGAGCCATTGCCTGTACACCGAAATGCTGCTGTCACAGTAACCAAGTGAAAGATTCAGAAGGACATTCTTCTCATGACTTGAGATCGAGGAGTCATATAAGGCTATCATCAGCAATCCGCTGCATTTGTTGTTATAAATAACGCCTGTTTCAAAAGAGGATCTGTAATCCGGAATTTCCCTGAAAATAGCAAAAGCGGAATCGAGTAAAGGGAATGCTTCCATACTTGGGGTATTACCGGAAATTCTGTCGTATTCTGCCAGAAATTCCCTGGCTTTCAGAATACGAGGATCCTCAGATCTGTTTACCGAACGGTAATAAAAGAATGCAAAGACAACTGCGAGAGTTGCAACTGTAAGGGTGATCGCCAGGATCACCCTTGTCCCTTTTGATATAATAAAAATATCCTTAAACCTCATCAATTATGTACCTGCTCAGCAAGAAACCTTTTAATCTCCAGGGGAGTAGGAGCAGAAAATTTAGAAACAACAATATTTACAATAACTGCAAGAGGGGCTCCGATCCAGGCGAAATACCAGACATTAAGCCAGTAGGAGATAAATTCCTGACCCGGGAGTCGTCCGCCGCCAAGACCCACAATAAAATAGGTCAGGGAAATAGTGGTTACCAGTATTCCTGCAAAAAGACCTGCTTTTGCTCCGGTACGGTTTGATCCGCTCCACCATATTCCCAGGAGGAAAAGAGGGAAGATTGTACAGGCAGCCATAGAGAATGCAACAGATACGAGCTGTGCGATCAGTCCCAGTTTAAGCAGGGCAACTATGGTTACCGCAAGAGCCATTATTATTGTTCCGATACGTGCAACCTGTAACTGCCTCCTGGGAGTTGATGCCGGGTTTATAACTCTTACGTATAAATCGTGCGAGAAGGCCGAAGCACCGGCAACAAGAAGCCCGGAAACAGTAGAAAAGGCAGCAGATATTGCACCGGCTGCCAGCAATCCTACCACCAGGGAATTCACTCCGGCCAACTGTGCCGTATAAACAACTATGGCATCTTTAGCAAGAACTCCGACTTCAGGATTTGAAGAAAGCAGTTTGCCGAAACTTGAATAGGCAGGAGCTGTCCAGTAGACAATGCAAATAAAGAATAATCCCCATACAACTGACCATCTGGCATCGGTTACTTTAGGAACGACATAAAATCTCTGGATCACATGTGGTAATCCTGCCGTTCCGACCATCAGCGAAAAGCAGATCGCCATCCACTGAAAGAATGTTGTTCCGGTTGAGGGATCCCACGGCATGGCAAACTCGGGACTGGGTACTATTGACAGATCATGGCCGTATGCATTTAACAGTGCAACTCCATTTGAGATATTTGGTGCCGGAATTCCCTGGACTATATCAGTTACAGCAGCCCCGTATCCAATCTGGGGAATAAGCCAGAAATAGTCAAATTTGAATGCCATTATAAATGTGGGAATCAAAAATGAAACAACAATTATCACGTATTGAATCTGCATATTTTTAGTAGCACCAATCATCCCTGATATCAATGTATAAAGAAGGACAACCGATGAGCCTATTATCACAGCCCATGAGTAATCAAGTCCAAGTATCCATTTAAACATAAGTCCGATACCTCCGAACTGCCCCACGCAATAAGCGAAAGAGATCAGAATCGTGAATATTGCACTCACGATACGAAGATCCCGTGAATAATATCTGTCTCCAATAAAATCGGGTGCAGTATATTTTCCGTATTTTCTGATCTGGGCCGCCATCAGGATCAGCAGGAGGACATAGCCTCCTGTCCAGCCCACGACATAAGCAAGACCGTTATATCCGAATCCATACATCATTCCGGCCATTCCCAGAACAGAAGCTGCGCTCATCCAGTTGGAGGCAATAGCCATCCCGGAACCAACTTTCGAAATTTTCCTGCCGGCAGCATAATAATCAGCCGGGTCCTTGGCGCGGAAGAAAATCCCGACAAGAACAAATGTCAGAAGTGTCGCAATAAGGATAATTGCTGGACCAGTTTTAAAACTGCCTTCAAGTTGAGTCAGACTTTCTGCACTTAATCTCAATGATACCAGAAGAACAATAACTATTGATGCATATAATTTTTTCATATTGCTGTTTTTATTCGGTTACACCTTCTTTCTTTAGTCGCCATTCAATCAAAACATTATAGAGTATGCACAACCCAATGAACAAGATCAGAAGGAAGATCGCAGTATAGAAATAATGAAATGGGAAACCCAGGAATAGTGTATCTGTAAGGACCGACTGGTTGTGTGTGAGATACAATTTCATTATTTCAGGCAATCTGTCAAGAGAGGCATCCGATAAAGCAGCGGGGTATTCATCAGTAAGACTGGCTGTATAGATTTTTTCTTCAAGAGATCCTGACTTAAGTCCTGTAAAAAGCGCTGTATTTTCTGAAAAGCCCTTCTCCAGGGTAAGTATCGATGACTTGATATCAAGGAATTCCTGGCCATCTGACAGGGCTATCTTAGATTTCAGTTCTTTAATTTCTGATATTTCCGATAGCATCTTTGACTTCAAAGAATCAGGAGCAACGCTGAAAGTTATTGTACTTATTGCCTTATTCAGGATCATTTGGTCATCGGTATTAACCATATTCTTTCCTTTAACAAGAATAAGGGAGTTGAGAAGCGTCTGATAATTAACAGTTTTCAGATCCCTTACAGTGGCGTCGGGCCATACTGAATTGAAATCGGCAAGGGCCTTTTCAGGCGTGGGCTTTTCAATTATCCTGAGAAGGATTTGAAAGCCGAAAACAGCAACTGCCCAGACTAGAAGCATGTTGAGGATCACATTCCTGTTTTTTCTTCCATGCAGATTCCTGGGCCGGAAGAGACTGAAATTAAATTGATCTGATGATTCCATAAGAGTTTATTTTTCCGGGTTTTTGTTTTAAGGATCAGCTAAAATAAAGAAATTGTTATAGCTTAAATCCTTGATTAGATTGCAATGTAACATTGATATAAAACAACTAAATAAATCAACTATATTTATCAGAGATATTCATAATGATTGACTCAGGAATAATACCGGATTGTCTTTTAAATGTTTAATATTCTCAGATGAAGGTCACAAGAGAAGTTTCATGTGAAAATTGCAGCAAGAAATGTGATATATATGAGGCAATGCTGCTTACCGGAAGGTCGTTTTCAGGTGCGGAGCCAATACAGGTTCAATTCAGGAAGCATGAAAGGATATGCAAGCAGGGTGATGGAGTAACGCATGCCATTTATCTTGTGGAGGGAACTGCCAAACTGTATATTGAGGGGATAAACGGGCACAATATTATTCTGTACCTTATGAAACCACCTGCCTATATAGGCCTTCTCTCTTTCTTTGAAAGTATTCATTACACATATTCCGTTACGGCAATCGAGGACTCGAAAGTCTGTATGGTCGACCTTAACTTTCTGAAACAGTTATATCTTGAAAATCATGAAGTACTCTTGCGGCTGAATAAGGCTTTCGGAAAATCGGTAGCGCTTATCATGAATAAGATCATTTGCCTTAATCAGAAGAATATCAGGGGAAGGATTGCTGAAAGTCTTCTATATCTTTCAGGATTTTATGGCAGTGAAGAATATAGTTTATCCATAACCAGGAAAGAATTGGGTGAGATGTCAGCAATTTCAGAAGAGAACACTGTAAGACTTCTTACTGAACTGAAGAAAGAAGGAATAATAAAAATTGATGGCAGAGATGTTGTAATAAAAGATAAGATGCTCTTAAGAAAGATTTCGGAGCTTGGCTGATCAGGCAGGTAATACCGGAAAGCCTGCTTCCCTTTGCTGGAGATTTTTATTTCCTTAATATTTCAATCATCTCCGTCACGGCTTCAGCGTCCGTCACCTCCCTTACAGGCGACAATCCTGCGTGAGCTCTTGCTCCGTTAAGATCATCCTCGGAGACGTAATCCTTTCCGATCACAATGATGTAAAGAATGGCAGATTTGAGGGTATTGGCCTTAACCCTGAAGGTGTACGGGCTTGAACGGGCGGGAAATATATGGACGTAATGCGAAGGATGATCATGATATTTCAGCATCCACCTGGAAGAGTCGGAAAGAGTTACGATCCTGTAGTCATTGTGTCCGGAACCTGACCAGTTCATGAAGAGTTCCTTTGACTTAAGACCGGAGCTTATAAGAAATGAGTTTATTTCACCGAAAATTTCATCAGGTCTTAGTTCACCTGAATAGATATCCATCACGCAGGTTCCTATATGCCTTATCTCCCTTGTCAGGGTTTTAAGTCCCGGTCCCGTTCTGTCGGCGACATGATTCTCAATGAATTCCCTTATATACGGGAGGTAATGTTTAAGAGGGTTGAACAGTAATGGTTCAGGTATTTTGCTGACATCATCCATATGCTCAAACTTATACTTTGTAAAGCCGCGAACCACGGGCAGACTGATTTATCGCCTGCCTTTAACAAGTCTTAAGGTAGGCAAATTTCTGCTTAAAACAAAATTATGTTGCTTAAAGGATTTATCTGGATAAAAATTTAACTTTATAAACCTTAAAAGATTCATAACGATTCGATATGGAAAACTCATCAAGGGAAAATTTCATTAAGACAATAAATCACCGCCAGCCCGACAGGGTTGTTGTAGACTTTGGCTCAGCGCCGGTAACGGGCATACACGCTGTGGTTATTGAGAAACTTAGAGATTACTTCGGACTTGAAAAGATCCCGGTTAAGATAATCGAACCCTATCAGATGCTGGGCGAGGTAGACGATGACCTTATCAGGGCGATGGACATCGACGTCATAGGATTAAGCGGGGAGAAGAATATGTTCGGAATCGCCAACAGGGACTGGAAAGTGCACAGGACCTTCTGGGGTCAGGAGGTGCTCTTCCCGGGAGATTTTAACTACACATACAACGAAAACGGGGATATCTGTATTCATCCTGAAGGAGATACGTCGGTTCCTCCGAGTGCCATGATGCCTAAAACCGGATTCTTCTTTGACGCTCTCGACCGTCAGGGGCCGATTGACGATTCGAACCTGAAGCTGGAAGATAACCTGGAAGAGTTCGGAAGGATCAGTGAACACGACCTCATGTTCTGGAAGGAACAGGCTGATTATGCCGCGGGGAAGGGGAAGGGAGTCCTTGCCAATCCCGGGGGAACAGCCCTTGGCGACATTGCCCTTGTGCCTGCAGTACAGCTGAAGCATCCCAAAGGGATCAGGGGAGTTGCAGAGTGGTATATGTCGACACTTATCAGGGAGGATTTTATAAAGGAACTCTTCGACAGGCAGACGGACATTGCGGTTGAAAACCTGAAGGATTTTCATTCCGCAGTTGGCGACAAGGTGGATGTTGTCTACATGTGCGGGGCCGATTTCGGGACACAGAACTCAACTTTCTGTTCGCCCGAGACATTCGGGAGGGTTTATGTTCCCTATTACAGAAAGATGAATGACTGGATACATGAAAACACAGGCTGGAAAACCTTCAAACATTCATGCGGCGCCATTCTTCCCCTCCTTGACCTTCTTATTGAAGCCGGTTTTGACATAATTAATCCCGTTCAGATAAATGCTGAAGGAATGGATCCCGTGATGCTTAAGAAAAAATTCGGGAGCAGGATCGTCTTCTGGGGCGGAGGCGTTGATACCCAGGGAGTGTTTGCTTTCGGAACTCCACAGCAGGTTAAGGAACAGGTTAAGAGACAGTGTGGTATCCTGAACGGTGGCGGAGGTTTCGTTTTCAATACCGTTCATAACATTCAGGCAAATGTTCCTTTTGAAAATGTGATTGCCATGCTGGAGGCACTCAGGGAGGTCAATAACGGGAAGTGAATTATGTACTGGGTTTTAGCTGTCTGGTCCCGTTTGCTGGTTGCTGGTTGCTTGGTGCTGGTTGCTTGGTGTTAGGTGCTTGGTGATTGTTTATAGAATATCGTTCATAGTTCATGGTTAATCGTTTATCGTTGTTTGTTCATTGCTTACCGTTAATCGTTTTCAGTTAACTGACAGGAGGACGGAATGATCCTTCTTTATCCATATGATCAGCTTTTTATATTGAATTCCTAACCTGCTAACCAGTAACCAGCTAACCAGCAACAATTAACCAATCTCAATTCCTGCCACTGGAAAAGCCAGAAAACTAATTATTTAACAAGCTATATTGAATCTGTCATCCTCAGTTTAATCAATTATCAATCTGTAAATCAATACCGTTAACAAGACAGTGGAAGCCAAAACCTTTAACCGGACATATCTTCTGGGGATCTCGCTCATCTCAGCGATGGGAGGACTTCTTTTTGGTTATGATTATGTTGTGATAGGAGGGGCGAAGCCTTTCTACGAACCCTACTTCGGTATTTCCGGCCAGCCGGTGATGCAGGGTTGGGTCATGAGCTGCGCACTCGTAGGATGTTTAGCGGGAGCAGTACTTTCAGGCTGGCTGAGTGATGGTTTTGGAAGGAAGAAGCTTCTGATAGCGTCTTCGGTAATCTTCGTCGTTTCATCGATAGGTACGGGAGCTGCATCAGATATCGCCTCGTTTGTTAGTTTCCGTATCCTGGGAGGTATAGCGATAGGCCTTGCTTCAAACCTTTCGCCCGTTTATATTGCAGAAATAACCCCGGCCGCCGTCAGGGGGAAATTTGTTTCAATAAATCAGCTGACGATTGTAACGGGTATTCTGGCCGCCCAGTTTATAAACTGGAGGATAGCGCAGCCTGTACCTGAAGGGGCAACTGTCAGCGATATAATGAATTCGTGGAACGGACAGACTGGCTGGAGGCATATGTTCTATGCCTGTTCCGTTCCGGCATTACTGTTCTTTGTCCTGATGTGGTTCGTGCCTGAAAGCCCGAGATGGCTTGCCAGAAAGCCATCGGAGCATCTCAGGGTGATAAATATTCTTTCAAGGATCGGTGGTGACAGGTTTGCGAGGTCTGAATATAAATCAATAAAGGAAAGTCTCAAAAAGGCAACGGATGAGCCGATAATGAAGATCCTCAAAAGCAAGGATTTCAGAAAAATACTTCTGATAGGAGTGGTTATAGCGGTATTCCAGCAATGGTGCGGCATAAATGTTATTTTCAACTACGCTCAGGAGATCTTTGCTTCAGCAGGTTACAGTGTCTCTGATACTCTGTTCAATATTGTGATCACCGGGAGTGTGAATATGATCTTCACCTTTGCCGGGATGTTCCTTGTCGACAGGATAGGACGGAAAACCCTTATGCTCCTTGGAGCAGGAGGACTCGCGGGAATTTATGCTCTGACAGGTGCTCTGTATTATTTTGACCAGCAGGGATTTCCGCTTCTCCTGATGGTCGTTGCAGCCATAGCATGCTATGCAATGTCGCTGGCTCCCGTAACCTGGGTTGTGCTGTCGGAGATCTTTCCCAACAGGATAAGGGGTAAGGGAATGTCGGTTGCCACCTTTGCTCTCTGGTCGGCATGCTTTGTTCTCACATACACTTTCCCGATACTAAACCGGACATTGATGGCGTCAGGTACATTCTGGCTATACGGATTTATATGTGTTCTGGGATTCTGGTTCATTTACAAAAAGCTTCCCGAGACAAAAGGGAAGAGCCTTGAGGAAATCGAAAGGGATATGAATAAGTGAATGAAATACTCAG
Organism: Bacteroidales bacterium; assembly: GCA_040772125.1. GTDB lineage: Bacteria > Bacteroidota > Bacteroidia > Bacteroidales > VadinHA17 > LD21. The sequence continues at coordinate 17,803 of JAXGYS010000005.1, read as the reverse complement.
AATGCTGGTTTCTGTTTGGTTCCTGGTTGCTGGTTCCTGGTTGCTGGTTAAATTGTTGAATGATAGGGAATTTGTGGCATTTTTGGTTATATTATAATAATATAAAACTAGGATGATCATTCTCAGGCAACAAGCAACAAGCAACGAGCAACGAGCAACGAGCAACGAGCAACGAGCAACGAGCAACTAGTAACCAGCAACCTGGAATGTAGTGATTTTACCCCAGATATTAGAAATCCGCTAAATGGTATTTTATATTAGAATATATATCGTAGCACAATAAAAAGTTATTGTAACACAATAGATATTTATTGTAATACAATAACAATTTTTAATGCTTTCCGGCGGGAGCTGATTATATAGTTAAAAAGCTGATCCTATTGGATAAGCTTCTCGGGATTAATGGATGTTTTTATCTGAATCGAAAAAATTTACAGCAGAATATGAGAAAATATTTGATTTTACTTACGGTATTTGCCGGCTGTTTACGGCCTGAAACAATGGTGAGGGAGGAGATATCCCTTGCAGGCGAATGGATGTTCAGGATTGATTCACTCGATCAGGGGATTGAACAGGGATGGTATAATGAAAGGTCAGATGAGACTGTTGTCCTTCCCGGATCGATGGCCGGTAACAACAAAGGCAGTGAGATTGATCTCAATACACCATGGACAGGTGATATTGTTGATAAATCATACTTCGTCGAAAAACGATATGAAAAGTACAGAAAGGAAGGGAATATTAAAATTCCTTTCTGGCTTAAACCTGTTAAATACTATAAAGGAGCGGCCTGGTATCAGAAGGAGGTCGAAGTTCCTGAAGGATGGAAGGATAAAAGGATAGTACTATTCCTTGAGAGATGTCACTGGGAATCGGCACTTTTTGTCAATGGCCTTAGGGCCGGAACGCAGAACAGCCTCTCAGTGCCGCACCAATATGATATAAGCAACCTTGTAAAGGAAGGGAAGAACCTGATAAGCATCAGGATCGACAACAGGATAATTGTCCCGGTAGGAGTTAATTCGCACAGCATAAGCGATCACACCCAGGGAAACTGGAACGGTATTGTGGGGGAAATTAAACTGACAGCCGGCCCTAAGGTTTATATTGATGAAATAAGAGTTCATCCTCTTCCGGATGAAAAAGCAGCAGATGTAACCGTCAGGATTGTAAACGGGGGTATGTCTGACTTCAGGGGGAAACTCATAATTGAGGTTAGCGGTTCATCTGGCGTAAGAGTCAGGACCATGCCGCAAAGAAATGTAACATTTGTTACAGATTCGGGTGAACACAGGATTGAAATAAAATACAAGATCCATGATCAGGAGCTTTGGAGCGAGTTCAATCCGGCGGTATACAGGCTTAACGCAGGTATTACAGGCAGGGAAGGAATTATTGACACATGCAGTACTGATTTCGGCATGCGTGAATTCAGGGCAAACGGGACAATGTTTGAGATAAACGGTAATACTGTATTTCTCAGGGGGACAACAGAATGCTGCATCTTCCCGCTTACCGGATATCCGCCAACCGATTACGCATCGTGGGAAAAGGTGCTCAGTACTGTCCGTGACCATGGCATGAATCACGTCAGGTTTCATTCCTTCTGTCCTCCCAGGGCGGCATTCATGGCAGCCGACAGGCTGGGGATATATTTTCATATTGAATGCGGATCGTGGGCAAACCAGGGCACGGCAATAGGCGACGGGGGACCTCTCGACAGATTCATTTACGAGGAGGGAGACAGGATAATAAGAGAATATGGGAATCATCCCTCATTCTGCATGCTTGCCTATGGGAATGAGCCTGCCGGGTCGCGGCAGAAAGAATTTCTTGGTGGGTTGATAAATCACTGGAGGGAAACAGATAACAGAAGAGTATATACCTCTGCGGCAGGCTGGCCGGTTATTCCGGAAAATGATTTTCATCTTGTCCCAGATCCGAGAATTCAGCAATGGGGATCCGGACTCGGAAGCATAATCAACTCGAAGGCTCCGAATACAGGATTTGATTTCAGCGAGGTCATCTCCCGTTATACTGTACCGGTTGTTGGTCATGAGATCGGGCAATGGTGCGTGTACCCCGATTTCAGTGAAATAAGCAGTTATACTGGTCCCCTTAAGCCCACCAATCTTGAAATATTCCGCGAAACGCTGAATGAAAATGAAATGGGTGATCAGGCGGAGGATTTTCTTAAGGCATCGGGCAAGCTTCAGTCTCTATGCTACAAGGCCGATATTGAAGCTGCATTCCGTACTCCGGGATTTGGCGGTTTTCAAATGCTTCAGCTTCACGACTTCCCTGGTCAGGGAACTGCCCTTGTGGGAATACTGAATCCTTTCTTTGAAAGCAAGGGCTATATCACTCCGGAAGAGTTCAGGATGTTCTGCAACTCCACTGTCCCGCTTGCTGTCATGGAGAAGATGATAATCAGCACTGATGAAATTTTCAACGCCGGAATAAAGATTGCACACTATGGAGGAGAATCCCTGCCCGAAGCAACTGTGATGTGCAGGGTAATTAGGGAAGACGGTGAGTCGGTTCATGAACAGGCATTTGCTGCAGAGAGGATTGAAACAGGTATTACATCAATCGGAGATGTCAGGTTCGATCCTTCAGGGATCCTTAAACCACAGAAGTTTACCCTCGAAGTTTCAATACAGAACACTCCTTTCCGGAACCGGTGGGATTTCTGGGTTTTTCCCTCAGGGCAGGAAACCGAAAACGGCAAGGTACATGTGACTGACAAACTTGACGCAGCAAGCCGGGCAGTGCTTGCAGGAGGGGGATCGGTCCTTTTTCTTACCTACGGGAAAATAAAGGGGACGATGGGTGCAGATGTTGCGACGGGATTCTCGACGGTTTTCTGGAACACTGCATGGACAAACAATCAGCCGCCACATACTCTTGGCATTCTTTGCGATCCTGCACATCCTGTTTTCAGGATCTTTCCTACCGAATACCACAGCAACTGGCAATGGTGGGATCCGGTCACCCATTCGCAGGCAATGATAATTAATGATCTTCCTTCAGGGATCCGGCCTCTGATACAACTTATTGACACCTGGTTCGAAAACAGAAGGCTGGCACTGGCTTTTGAGGCAAAGACGGGAGGAGGAAAACTCCTGGTATGCAGTATTGATCTTAATAACCTTAGTGACGAAAGGCTTGTTTCCAGGCAGCTCCTGATATCGATACTGGATTACATGAACAGCGACAATTTCAGCCCGCGAACTGAAGTGGCCACTGACCTTATACTGAAACTAACTGACAATATGCCTGACTACTAGCCCTTGCGAATTAGCCTGTTCATCACGAACTCCCCCCTCGATCCTCCTCTTTAAGGCGTGCGTAGAGAGGGGAAAGCCTGGGTAATGTGTAAGCAGAGGGTGAGAACATGAAAACACAGCGCAAAGCAAGAATTAACTTAAATAGTTCTTAGTTAATAGATTAGGAATTATTATTTACTTTTCTTCAGACACTAATGATTTTTATGAGTAACTTTAGAATCCGAACCAAAAATGCCTGTTAACCCTTTAAACTGAAATGACATGACTTACATTATTGTTGGGCTCATCATAATACTTGTTGCCTATTTCGTCACAAAGACTGTTCCTTATCTGAAAATACACAAGTCGCCGATAAGGATTGGATCTGCTGCGTTATTCATTGTGCTGCTTCTCTTTGCTTCAGTATGCCAGGTCGAACCAGGCATGGTAGGAGTGAAGAAATTGTTCGGCAAGGTAAGCAACAACATCCTTGAGAGCGGTTTGAACATTATCAATCCGCTTGTGAAAGTTGTGATGTTCGACATACGGACGGAAAACTACACCATGTCTGGAATGCGGGATGAAGGCACGGCCCGTACTGACGACGCGATACATGTTCTGTCGGCCGACGGACTTGAAGTTATCGTCGATCTGACTGTCCTTTACAAGGTTATTCCCACCGAGGCGCCAAGGATACTGAGGGAGATAGGTACAGATTACAGGAATGTCATCGTACGACCTGTGTGCAGGACGGGAATACGGGATAATGCCGTATATTATGATGCGGTATCCCTGTATTCAACGAAGAGGGATGAATTCCAGCACAGGATTTTCACTTCCATCGAGTCAAGTTTTAAGGAAAGAGGGCTTATGCTTGAGCAGCTTCTGGTCAGGAACCTTACTCTGCCCGAATCGGTGAAGATGGCGATAGAATCGAAGATCAATGCAGAGCAGGAGGCTCAGAAAATGACTTTCGTGCTTCAGAAGGAAAGACAGGAAGCGGAACGTAAGAGAGTTGAGGCTCAGGGCATTGCTGATTATCAGAAGATCCTGACATCTACCCTGACCGACAGGCTTCTTCAGTACGAAATGATTAAGGCAATTTCGGCCTCTCCTAATTCGAAGCTGATCATCATGACAAACGATAAAGGGCTGCCGATAATGGTAGATACAAAATAGCTAAGCTACTCATTATAGGCATCCTGTGCTTTCCTTATTCTATCCCTGAGCAACCATGATGCCAGAAACAATACTCCGGTAAGGATAATCGGGATATATATCAATGCATAGACTTCATTATTTCTGCTGGCCCAGTGAATATATGCAAAACCAAGCAGGGTAAATCCTATTCCGCCGGTCAGTGGCCATTTCCATGATAATACGAGGATCGCGATTATCAGGAATGCAGGAATCATATGGATCAGAAAAGCCAGAAGGGTCTTGAAAAAGCCGGTTCCCTGGCCAAAGACATCAAAGGCAAACAGGCTTATAAAAATGGCAAAAAGGATCCCGAGCACCCTGGGTGTCCAATGAAGAAAGAGCAAAAGACTGTAGGATAGTGTTTTCATGATATTGCGTTGAAGTTGTATGGTTGTCAGACCAGGGATTATTAGGTCAATGCGCTAATCTATTTCTAAATATCAAAGTTAAAGCTCCGGAAAGGGAAAGTCAATATTGATTTAATTTAATATCTTTTAAGGGTGAATAAATTGAATCCACATGAAACGTCTTGCCAAACTTCTGATGCCACTTATCCTTATTATCATGACAGCGATGATTTCCCGGCAATGTAAAACCGGTAGCGGGAATGAACATGGTGATTATGACCTGGTAATAATTAATGGCAGGGTTATGGATCCTGAATCAGGTCTTGATGCCGTCCGTAACATCGGTATAAAGGAAGGCACGGTAAGGGTGATAACAGAAAGGAATATCTCTGGCCGTGATACTATCAATGCCACCGGTTTAGTAGTGGCTCCGGGCTTTATTGATATTCATCAGCATGGGCAGGATGACGAAAACTACAGGTACAAGGTGTTGGACGGAGTTACTACAGCCCTGGAGCTGGAGATGGGGACAGCCGATGTGGAACGATGGTATTCCGAAAGAAAGGACAAAGCTATAATTAACCATGGAGTAAGTGTAGGTCATGTCAAGCTAAGGATGGAGGTTATGAATGATCCGGGAGGATTTGCTCCGGTTGCTGACGCTGTCTGCAAGCCTGCCACCGATGAGGAAATTCTGAAGATGAAAAACGGGATAGAAAAGGGATTGAATGAAGGAGCTCTTGGTGTCGGGTTCGGACTGATGTACACCCCCGCCTCTTCAAAGTGGGAGATACTGGAGATGTTCAGGGCAGCAGGCAGGACGAAAGCTCCCTGTTATGTTCATATCAGGTATGGCGGCCGTACGGAACCCAACAGCTGTATCAGTGCCCTAGAGGAAGTGATCGCTGCAAGTGCCGTTTCAGGCGCTCCCTTGCATGTTGTTCATGTAACGAGCATAGGCTTTGGACTGACGCCGGCCATGCTCCAGATGATAAAGGAGTCACGCAGTCGCGGCCTGGATGTAACAGTGGAATGTTACCCATATACGGCAACCCAGACCACGATTGAATCAGCTGTTTACAATGAAGGCTGGCAGGAGCAGTTCGGGATTGATTACGAAGATCTCCAGTGGGCTGAAACAGGAGAAAGACTTACCGCGGAGAGCTTTGCAAAATACAGGAAAAGCGGAGGGATGGTCATTGCGCATTCGATATCGGAGGATGTTGTCAGATCGACGATTGCAGACTCAATTGTGATAATTGCAAGCGACGGAATGATTGATTCAGGAAAGGGGCATCCGCGCGGGGCAGGAAGTTTCTCGAGAGTTCTGGGCAAATATGTAAGGGAGGAAGGAGTGATATCACTGATGGAAGGACTCAGGAAAATAACCCTTATGCCCGCCCAAAGGCTTGAAGGGATTGCTCCGGGAATGAAGGACAAGGGTCGGATTTGTGCAGGAGCCGATGCTGATATTACAATATTTGATCCAGGAAAGATAATTGACCGGGCAACATATTCTGAACCCTCCCTTTCACCGGAAGGTATATCATATGTTCTGGTCAACGGAGTGCTTGTTGTGAGCGAGGGTCTTCTTCAGGAAGGCATGCACCCGGGGAAAGGAGTGCGCGGGGAAACGACGTTCTGACCCTTTCTTTGTCATGATCAGTTACACCTGATTAACCAATCAGTGTATTGGTCAAAGCATGAATAATGTTAGTCAAAACCTGCTGGGAACGCTTTGTATAAATAATTATATTTCAGCAAATTTTATGTTAGTCAGAATATGATTAGAACTTTACGCGTCCTTATTTTAGGCATTTTAGCCATTGGTATCTTCAGTACCTGCAGTAACAGTAAAAGCAAGGATCTTTCTGAAGGGAATGACATGGTTTCCCAGGAGCATGACGGATCATTTCATCTGAAGCTCGAGGAAGCATCCTGCTACAGCGATCAGGAAAATCCTTCCGGAAATACCGCCGAATGGGTTTTCGTTGTTCCGAACCCCGGACGGTATAAAGTCTGGCTTTCGAGTGCAACGACTGACACCACCAGGTTGAATTACGCCAACTCGGTTAAGATCAGTCTTCTCGACAATCAGCTTGAAAAGATCCCGGAGTGTGATAAAATCGTAAAAGACAGTAAAGATGTTTCTTACCCTTATTTCAGGACTGATTCCTACATGGGATCTCTTTATTTTCCTGAACCCGGGGAGTACAATTTACAGGTAATAAGCGAAAAAATTACTTCGGAAGGATCAGCTATTGAGCAGTCTGACAATACAAGACTGATGTCGCTGATGCTAGTGCCTATGACGCGCTGATGAATTAGTTGAAGGAACCGGCTGTGTTAATCAACAGGGATGGAGTCATGAAAAAGATTCTGTATATAGCAATTCTGCTTTGTCTGCACCAGGTGTCGCAGGCACAGCAATTGCCTTTATACAGCCAGTACCTGTACAATAAGTTCCTTATTAACCCTTCGGTTGCTGGTGCGGATGGTTTCACCAGTGTTAATGTTACAGCACGTGAGCAGTGGATAGGATATTCCGGTGCTCCCAGGACCTATTCGGTAAGCTATCAGACCAGGATACTGAAAAGATCCTACCGCCTGAAGCAGAATATTTTCAACAAGACAGTGTATAAACCCAAAACTCCGGGCAAGGTAGGATTCGGAGGTTATGTTTTCAGCGACAGGAACGGACGCATTCAGAGGACAGGTTTCCAGATGGCTTACAGCTATCATACATGGATAGCTGATTATACGCAATTGTCACTTGGCCTGGCAGTAACAGGGTATCACTTCCTGATAGATATTGAAAATATTGATTTTGAAGACCCGAATGAACCCTGGCTGAACAATGAATTAAGAAGAGGAATATTTGTTCCCGACACCGATTTCGGCCTTTATATTCTCGATCCCAAATTCAGTATCGGTTTTTCGGCCATGCAGCTTTTCGGGGCTAACGTTAAACTCGGTGAACTGGCTTACAAGAATTACTGGATGGACAGGCATTATTACTTTACCGGAACTTATAATTTTGAAACCGGAGTGAGAAGCGAACTTCAGCCATCAATGCTTCTGAAGGTTTCCGAGCAGGTACGGCCTCAACTGGATGTAGGGCTCACATACAATTACAACAATGATTTCTGGGCCGGCCTGGCATACAGGACAGGGAGTGCAGTGGTCGCTCATGTGGGGATGCGGCACTTCACGAGCCGGGTTAAGCTGACAAGCATGTACTTCGGCTATTCTTTCGATTTTACTCTTAACAAGATACAAAGGGCCACATACGGAACACACGAACTTACAGTAGCAATCAAGTTCGGGGATGTCGATAAGCGATTCAACTGGGTCGACAGGTTCTGATGCCTGAGGAAAATCAATTCAGGAATAATCAAATTAAATAGTTAATGTAACCGGGGCAGAATCCCGGTTTTATTATTATGTCACTGACCGGACATTTTTCATCATCTTGAAATTTTGCCCCCAATGTTCACTGATTGTTGCTTAATCCTCTGTTTCCGGAGAGGGACTTAAGTTCCTGGGGAAAAGGCAGAGGGGGCTAAAGCCCCGGGAAGGTGTATGGGCTTATTGCCGTTGGCTGAAGCCAACGGCAATATAAGAGCATGTGCCGGATGTTTAGTCCTTTGGTTAGTAAACAGGAATAACGGGGAATGTAACCTTCGGGTTCTACCGGTTACCGTCAGCTTCTTCTGAGGGGTATAAGATCCCCCTGGATAGTAATCAGGAATAAAGCGGAGAGTAATCTTCGGGTTCTACCGGTTACCGTCAGCTTCTTCTGAGGGGTATAAGATCCCCCTGGATAGTAATCAGGAACAACAGGAAGAATAACCTTTAGTTTCTATCGGTTACCGTCAGCTTCAGCTGACGGTTGTGTAAGGCCCTCAATCCCCTCACCTGACTATCGTCACATCCCCGATAATAGGCTTTGTTCCGTTGTGAAGTTCAATCACATAGTGATACGAATCAATAGGCAGATCCTCGCTGCGGCTTCTGCCGTTCCATGGTACAGGATACCCTACTTGAGACTGCCATATAAGCTGACCCCACCTGTTGTAGATAGTTACTTCCACCTTCGGATAGAGATGGATATTCTCTATATTCCAAACATCGTTAATACCGTCCCTGTTCGGAGATATTGCATCAGGAATGATAAGGCAGAGCTCATTCATACCCACGAGCCTTACGGAATCAGTAACCGAGCATATATTATTATCTGTAACCGTTACAGCATACCAGCCAGCAGGAAGTTCAGTATGAGCTCTTTGTGTGGAATTATCCTCCCATCTGTACAGATAGTCAGATAATGCTACTCCTCCTGTCACAACAGGTACAACTTCTCCGTCGTGCGAATCAGGACAATATGGATCGATAGTCTCGAATCTTATCCGGATAGGATTGGGCTCTGTCAGAGTAACAGTAGAATCGGCATGACAGTTATTCGAGTCGGTCAGTATTATCTTGTAGGTTCCTGCCTTCATATTGGGCCTGCTGCTTCCAAGGTACCCGTCGGCCCAGAGATAGTCGACAGCGCCGACATTATTGACAGCACCCAGGTTGACATAACCGGTTTGAGCACCGAAACAGTTGATGTTGTAATGTCCGTCGAGACTTACCGAAGGTTCAATTGTCATGCTGAACCTCTCGGGCTGATCAAGTTCGAATGTGTCAGAAACAGAACAGTTGTTAACATCTGTAATGGTAACGGTATAGGTCCCGGCAACAAGTCCGGATATGTCCTCAGTATTTCCATTAAAGCCTTTAGGACCGTTCCATACGAAATTGTAGGGAGCAAGATTTTGTGACAGTTCGAGGTGGATGTAACCGTTCGATTTACCGTAACAGCTTACATTAAATCCGTTGTAGACCGAGATGTCAGTTACATACTGAACTCTCGGATGTACCCAGATTGTTACAACCTCTTCCTCACCTATGCAATCGGCTCCGCCATCACCCGGAACGATTCTCGGAATGAATGTGTAAACGACCTTGTGTCTTTCAGTTCCGGAGTTGGTAAGTACCTCGGTTAGATTCACAGGCGTCGTGTAAGTTCTTCCTTCAGTGTATCCGCCTATCTCGGGATCAGCTTCCACCCTTACGTCATACACCCACTGTCCCCTGACCTGACCATTCAGATTTCTCACATTAAGGGTTATTCCTTCGCCATAACATACGACATCTTCGTGAGGATTGACCGCAATCATCGGTACAGGGTTGACCCAGACTTCTGCAGTAACGGCAGGTACTTCACACTGGCCGTAAACCGTAGGAACTACTGAATAAACGACATTATGAGCCGCATTGTCCGAATTCGACAGAGTCTGGGCAATTACAGAGTTGAGTCCGCTGTCATCTCCCGAAGCGCCGGTGATATAGCTGTTGGCATCAGCCGTCCATGTCCAGGTTGTACCGGGTGCGTTGCTTTCAAGAATCAATGCTGTTGTTTCACCGTTGCAGATAATATCTTCATCCGGAACTACCCTTATTCCGAGGTCTGCATAGACTACAGTAACGATTGAGGTACAAGTTGAAAGGTTTCCTGATCCATCGATGACAGTAAGGATAACCTCGTTTTCGCCTATATCCGTGCAGTCGAATTCATCATCACTTATTGTCATCAGAGCGATCTCACAATTGTCGAAGCTTCCGTTGTCGATATCCTCAACCGTAATAATGGCAAGACCGGTGTTGATGTCGAGAGTTACGGTGATATCCTGACACAGGGCCGTCGGACGTGTGTTGTCAACAACTGATACGGTGAAGCTGCAGCTTGCTGATAATCCAAGGGCGTCGGTAACGGTATATGTAACAGTGGTCAGCCCGCGGTTGAATGTATATCTTGAAATGTTGTTAATTCCTGTTGAGGGTGATGAGGCAGTAGTCGCACCCGTCATAACCCAGGTAAGAGAAGCAACGTTATCATTAGGATCGGAATAAACGGCAGCCAGTCCCTCGGTTATCAGTATGTCGCAGGTAGTGGCACTTGTGCTTCTTATAACAGGCGGCGGACAGCTGATAGTCGGAGCCATGTTGTTAAGGGTTACCGTTACTTCATTGCTTGGCCGTGTTATCCTTGCTGAATTAGGACCGGTTCCTGCTGCAGTGGCAACGTTCGTTATCCTGCCGGCGCTTATATCTGAAGCCGTCACCACATGTTCGGCAGTACAAGTGGCCTGGGCGCCTGGGGCAAGGGTATATGGTGCATTTGGACATGTGACGCTTGCGATCGGATCGCTGATGCTTACCCCTGTAAGGGTGACATTTCCGGTATTGGTAACGGTTATTATGTAATGGATTATCTCACCCGGTGATGAGAAGTTACGTTCTCTCGAGCTCTTAACGACCCTCATTTCAGGTCTCTGATTAGCATTTACGGTAACGCTGTCAGACTGTGGCGGGTACTGCGTTCCGCCATAGCTGAACCTTGCAGTTGCCGTGTTGCTTACACTTCCGTTGTTTATGTCAGCCTGTGTAATCCTGTACGTTGCCGGAATTGTTGTTGCAGCTCCGGGAGCCAGACTTGGAACAGTCTGTGAGAGCCCGGTAAGCGGATCGGTCACCTGGATGTTAGTCAGGGTTACGTTTCCTGTATTTCTTACAACGATTGAGTAATGAAGGATATCCCCGACTCTGCTGTATCCTGTTTCAGTGACACTCTTGTCAATTGTGATGGAAGGAGCTGGACTTGCTGTGATCCTTGCAGAAGCCTGATCATTGTACGGTACTCCCCTGTATGTGAAGCTGGCGGTGGCAGTGTTGTTAACGTAGCCTCTGTTCACGTCATTCTGAATCGTCCTGTAAGTGGTGTTGAATGATACGTCAGCACCGGGTGCAAGGCTTGGAATAATCTGCCTGAAGCCTGTAAGCGGGTCAGTTACTGTAATATTTGTGATCGTTACCTGACTTGTGTTCTGAACAGTGATAGTGTAGTTGATTACATTGCCTGCAGCATTGAATGTAGCCGGAATGGCAGTCTTTGTCATTGATATATCCGGTACAGAAGTGAATACCTGGGTATCACTGTCAGTGGCCGTTACTGGTGATCCTGACGGCTGAGTTGCAGTTACAGTTGCAGTATTGGTAAATGTACCTGCATTTACATCGGCCTGGGTCAGTGTGTACATTCCTGTAACGGCTGTGGAGTTGGTCTCTCCGGGAGCAAGGGCTGCTATCGGAGAACCTGTAACGGTTACTGACGGGTTATTATCTGTTATCCTGATGTTGCTCAATGGAACATTGCCAGTATTGGTTACTGAGAATACATAGGTTACCCTGTCGCCGGCATTGTATGTTCCAAGCGGAGGAGTATCGACATAGGTTCCCGTCTTGGCAAGTGTAATTGCTCCCGATGCGGCAAATCTCTGAACATCATCATCGGTTGCTTCGACAGGATCACCGGAAGGTGTTTCAGCTTCGACAGTTGCAGTATTTGTGAATGACCCTGCGTTGATGTCAGCCTGAGTAATGGTATATCTGCCCGACCACGCCGTATTGTCCGATTCTCCCGGAGCAAGGGAAGCAAGAGGTGATCCGGTAACTGTAACATTTGCTACATTATCAGTAAGTGTCACGTCTGTAAGAACGACGTTACCCGTATTCTGAACAGCAAAGACATAGGTAATCTCATCGCCGGCGCTGTAGCCCGCGGGAGGATTGTCGACATAGGTTCCGGTTTTTGACAGTGTGATTGCTGCCGATGGAGTAAACAGTTGTACATCCTCATCGTCGTCGGTCACGCTGCCACCAGAAGGTGTAGTGCCGGTAACAGTTGCTGTGTTAGTAAATGAACCGGCGTTTATGTCATCCTGGGTAAGTACATACCTGGCTGTGTACGTTGTGTTGTTCGATTCGCCGGGAGCAAGGGACCCAATTGGGGAACCGGTAATTACGACATTAATAGTATTATCAGTTACAGTTACATCGGTGAGGATAACATTACCTGTATTCTGAACCGTGAAGGTGTAAGTAATTTCATCACCGGCATTGTAACCAGACGGAGCATTATCGACATAGGTTCCGGTCTTTGTAAGTGTAATGTCAGGTGAAGCTGTGAATCTCTGTATATCATCATCCTCATCTTCCACGGTGCCTCCCGAAGGAGTGGCAGCTATAACAGTTGCAATGTTGGTAAACGATCCGGCATTGATATCATCCTGGGTCAGAGTGTATGTACCGGTAACAGAAGTACTGTTGACAGCTCCCGGAGCAAGTGAGGATATTGGAGATCCGGAAACAGTAACCCTGTTGTCGTTATCGGTAATTATAATATTTGTCAAAGGAACATTACCCGTGTTCCTTACAATGAATGTATAGGTGATCCTGTCGCCCGGATTATAAACTCCGGCCGGATCAGTATCAACGTAGAGACCTGTTTTCTCAAGTTCAATCTCCGGAACAGCTGTGAAATTCTGTACATCATCATCCCTGTCTTCCACGGTTGCCCCGGCAGGTGTAGCAGCAATTACTGTTGCCCAGTTGGTGAAGGATCCGGAATTGATATCCTCCTGGGTAAGGGTGTAAGTACCTGTAAACGATGTGCTGTTAACAGCGCCCGGAGCCAGATCGTATATCGGGGTGCCTGATATCCTGACATCAGGATCGTCATCGTCAAGGGTTATTCTTTCGAGTACGACATTACCTGTGTTTTCAATAATGAACTGGTAAGTGATAATGTCACCTGCATTATAAACTCCGACAGGATCGTTGTCGACATAGGTTCCGGTCTTCTCGAGGCTGACACCGGGAAGTGCCGTAAATGTCTGGGTATCGGTATCTGTGCCTGTCACAGCATCACCTTCAGGAGGATAAGCAGTTACTGTTGCGGTATTTGTAAATGTTCCGGCATCGATGTCTTCCTGGGTAAGAGTATAAACACCGGTGAATGTGTTATTGTCGGTTTCGCCTGGAGCAAGTCCGGATAAAGGACCTCCGGTTACTATCACATCATCCACCTCATCCGTGATGGTAATATTTCCGAGGACCACATTACCTGTATTCGTTACGGTAAATCTGTAAGTGATGCGGTCACCGGCATTGTAAATACCATCATTGTTGTAATCAGAATAGGTCCCTGTTTTTGTAAGTTCGACTGAAGGCGAGGGTGCTAATGACTGGGTATCGCTGTCTGTATCAGTCACAGGATCTCCTGCAGGATTTGTTGAGGTAACTGTTGCAGTGTTAGTAAACGTTCCCGCGTCAATATCAGCCTGTGTCAAAGTATATACACCGCTGAATGAGGAATTATTTGTTTCATCCGGGCTGAGGGCTGGAATCACGTTTCCTGAAACAACAACAAGCGGGTTGGCATCAGTGACTGAAATATATGCAAGGACTTCGTTACCAGTGTTGTGTATGGTGAATGTATAGGTGATCTGATCGCCGGCATTGTAAATACCATCCCTGTTGGCATCAACATATTCACCGGTTTTTGTAAGCTCTATTTCTGATACGCGGTACATATAAACCACAACCTCATTGCTGATGTCATTAACTGAATGACCGTCAGGATCCTCACCCGATACTTCCGCGCGGTTGAAAACGCTTCCGGTATTAATATCGCCCTGGGTAACTGTATGATAAGCTGTATATATCCAGACCTCGCCAACCTCCATTACCCCGTTATCATTAACGTCGCCCGAGGAATAGGCAGGATTGGCGTCAGCATTGTTATCGGTTACGGTAATATTTTCGATAGTTACGTTACCGGTATTCGTGACAGTTATCAGGTAATTAATCACATTGTTGACAGATGAATACCTTGTTATTGAAGGATCTCCATTAATATCGGTGAATGCCTTGGAGATTGTAAGTTCAGGTATCCTTGCAAGTCTTTGCTCATCATCGTCGGTATCTGAAACAGGATTATTGTTGTAGGAACCTGTTACCAGGGCAGTATTAATGAAGACACCTGCGTCGATGTCAGCCTGTGTGATTGAATAGACGGCTGTGTAGGATGTATTGTCCGACTGACCGGGATTCAGTGCCGGGATCATAGAACCTGAAACGATTACATTGTCATCATAATCAGTAACGGTAATATTACTGATGGTAACATTTCCGGTGTTGATAACAGTGAAAGTGTAGTTTATCTGATCGCCCGGGTTAGGTATCCCGTCTCCGTTTACATCAACATAATTACCTTCTTTAAGGAGTTCGATATCCTGATCCGACGGGAAGTTCTGGGTATCACTGTCGCTGGCCTCGTACTCTTCGTCACGGTATCTTGCTGTGGCAGTAGCGGTATTGGTGAAAGTACCCGCGTCAATATCGGCCTGTGTAAGGGTGTATGTTGCTGTGTAGCTGGTATTGTCAGACGAACCAGGATCCAGCGAGGTTATCGGCTGGCCGTTTACTGTTACGAGAGGATCGGTTATTGTAACCACCTGCAGGGTGACATTACCTGTATTTGTTACAAGGAAGGTGTAGGAGATCTGATCACCCACACTATAGGTACCGTCTCCGTTTGCATCGGAATAGGTTCCGGTTTTTTCAAGGCTTAATGACGGAACAGGAATGAACGTCTGGACGTCGTCGTCATCATCCGTTGCTGTTTCCCCGTTGAAGGAACCGGTAACAGTTGCAGTGTTTGTTAATGTGCCGTTATCAATGTCGGCCTGTGTTAAGACATAAGTACCTGTAAAGGTTGTCTGGTCGGAGGTTCCGGGATTAAGTGATCCTAAAGGACCGCCGTTCACCGTAATAAGGGGATCGGTCACAACAACGTTGGTAAGGGTAACATTACCGGTATTTGTGACAATGAACTGGTATGATATTTCATCTCCGGCGTTGAAGGTATTTACAGGAGGATTGTCAATATAAGTACCTGTTTTTTCGAGGGATATTTCAGGAGATGCGTTGAACAGCTGGCTGTCCTCATCGCTATCCTCAACAGTTTCCCCGTCAGGTGCCGTACCGGTTGCCACTGCTGTATTGTGGTATGAGCTTGCATCGATGTCGGCCTGAGTAAGAATATAGTAACCAGTGTACGAATTGTTATCGGATTCTCCCGGACCGAGGGAAGCTATAGGATTGCCGGTTATTACCACACCAGGATCAGCATCAGTTACATTGATATTTGCAATAGTTACGTTGCTGTTGTTGGTGACGGTAAAGGTGTACGATATCCGGTCGCCTGCATTTGGAATGGCGTTGCCGTCAGTATCTTCCCATGTTCCGGATTTCTCGAGAGCAATTTCAAGGTTCAATACAGCGGTGACAGTCTCATCGTCGGAATCATCAACGGTATTGCTTCCAAACTGACCAACGGCAGAGGCGGTGTTCTCGAACAAGCCCGCATCCATATCTGCCTGTGTAATGGTATAGGATGTTGTGGACGACTCAGAGCTGCCCGGAGCGAGGGAGCCGATCATTTCCTCAAGGTCAGTAAGCGGGTCAGTAACGGCTATATTTGTTATAGTTACATTACCCGTGTTGGTAACGGTGATTGTGTAGGTAATGACTTCTCCTGCCTGAGAGTATGAAGTAACTGAGGCAGTCTTTACAATATTTATTTCCGGATTGCTTTCAACAGGAGTTGTCACGCTGGCGGTTCTTGGTCCGGGAACTTCAACAGTGGTAACGTTTATTGTGTTGACAAGATCCAGTGCGCGGTCGATGTCAGCCTGTGTAACCTCGTAAGTAGCTGTATGTGTCCATGTTTCGCCGACTTCGAGGACGCCGTCGTTTGTTATGCTTTCTGCTACATCGCTGAAGGTATGAGCTCCTTCGCCAGGGAATGTCTCGGTTGCAACTCCTCCTGTAAGGCTTATGTTGCCTGTGTTGGTGATTACTATCCTGTAGGAGATTATTTGACCGGCCGAGGTTATCGGATCGTCACCAACCTGGATTTTTTCGACGGTAAAGTCGGGGTTCTGGGAAATATTTGTAGTGGCGTCATCAGATTCAGGTTCTGTGATCTCATTTGTTGTAACCGATGCTATGTTTACGATGTCGGCACCGTCATCGATATCATCCTGTGTTGCGTTATAAGCAGCGGTGTATATCCAGACTTCACCGACGTCTAATACACCGTCTGAATCAGTATCTCCACTTGAGAGGGTAGCAGTACCGGCGAGGATGTCGGTGATAGTCACTCCTGTAAGACCTATGTTGCCGGTGTTGGTTACGGTGATGGTGTAGTTGAGGGTGGTCGGAGAGGATATTTCGGACTCATCAACATCTTTTTCTATTTCAACACTTGGCGAAGCAACAAGTACTATGAATGAGCATG
The DNA here is from genome assembly GCA_040772125.1 of Bacteroidales bacterium. GTDB lineage: Bacteria > Bacteroidota > Bacteroidia > Bacteroidales > VadinHA17 > LD21. The sequence goes on along the minus strand of JAXGYS010000005.1, from coordinate 737 downwards.
TTGCCTGGTTACCGCAATCATCAGTTGCAGTCCAAATAACTTCTGTTTCTCCCAGGCTGAAAACATATCCCTCAAGGGTTGTATTATCTGTATGAACAAGGTTATGAGTGGCAACCGGATTCCCACAATTATCAGAGATATTCGTGTAATCAAACTCATTTCCAACAGTGGTATAAGTATCAGATCCTGTGGGAACAATACGTATCTGAGGTGAAGAGGGACATTCGATTGCAGGTGGATCATTGTCTGTGACGATGATTCTCGCCGTGATGGTAGAAGTATTTTCACACTGATCTTCAGCAACAAAAGTTACTATAACCTCTCCGCAACCATCTTCAGGTAATGTAGCCGGGTCGAAATCATTTGTCATTGTGACTTCTCCGCAACTGTCATCAGCAGAAACAGCATCAATCCAAGCTGTTATCCTTGAAATTAGATCACTATCATCACAATTAACCAGCAGGGGATCAACCGGCGCAAACACAGGAGCCTGATTATCATCAATTGTAATTGTACTTGTCGTGGTTGTAATATTATCACAAGCATCTGATACTGTGAATGTGACAGTGATCTCACCACATCCGCTCTCGAAAATTGATTCAGCATCAAAGTCATTCGTAACAGGGAAGGTGCCACAGTTATCTATTGCAGAAACTGCAGTAAGCCATGTATTTATTTCAGACAAAATATCTCCTGAGGAACAATTAACAATAAGCGGAGTTATAGGATTGAATACC
>JAXGYS010000004.1:0-776881 GCA_040772125.1 Bacteroidales bacterium | reverse complement strand
AATGTCTTTGCTGTCCCCCAAATAGAGGAAATCAAATCGCTGATAGCCGAATTTTTCTTTGTTGAGTTTCAGAAATTCAGTCTCCACATAATTTTTCTTTTTCTGAAATACTTTGTCCTCTGCATAAACAGAACCTTTGGTTTCAATTAGCAGGGCTTTGTGAATTTTACCTGCTTGTCCGACAGGCAGGTCTTTTGCTGTCCGCTTCACAATTAAAAAGTCGGTGGTGTATTTTCCAACATTTTTCCAATACCTTCCTTCTTTGGCAAAACAATTAATTACAAACTCGGTCAAACCACGTTCACCGTTGTAGTAAATCTCCAAACCCTTGTTTTTGAAATCGGTTAACTGCAAGGCTTTTTGAAGTGTTTCAGTTTCAAAACCGCTGCTTCCGCTTCCGCCAAAGTTGTATGGTAAATAATGAAAGGTTTGATTTTTAGATTTTACAGGGAGTGAATAGTCCTTACCTGATTTGAATGTTTCCCAGTCAGGAGCCCACTTTTCCATTCCCTGGGCTTTCATTCCCTCTACCATTGTATCATAAGCTTTGCGAACTTCTTCCCAATCAATATTTATTTCTTCATTGGATTTATCCAATTCCAAAATTTTAGTTGTGTCCGCTTCATTTGGGTAAAGTTTTGGGTTCTTCTCTACCTTTGTCAATCGTTCTGCAATCAATAATTCAGCTTGTTTAGGAATTACTTCTGTATCGGTTTGTAAATCCCGTTTTATGCTGAATGCCAAACGGATTTTTGATTGAATGGTGTGCAGGTCATATAACTCATTGAAATAGCGCTGTCCTTCCTTTTTAAAAGTAACTGCCTCAAATATTTCTTTTAGTTCCTTATCGTATTGATGCAGCTGTGTTTCTGAAATCAAACCGAAACTTTCTCTTGAAATTTCAAAAAGCCATTGATTGAAATTGGCAAAGGCAATTCCTGTTTCATTGATAACATCAATTTCCCCAGTGTCAATGTTGGCAATGTCGCTGGTTGTTATCAGGGCAGATGCTTTGAAATTATCAATGTTATTAAGCAAAGCTTTTAGCTTTGCTTTTGTATTTGGGGTTTCTTCTTCATCAATGGCCTGGTAGGTTACTTTCATTTGATAAAAATCCACTTTCGGCAATTGCAAAAAGTCCATTCTGGAATGTCTCGGCACAAATTCAAGGTTGCTTTCCCTGCGTGTTCGGTTAATTTCCTCTATGCTTGTGTTTTGCTCCTGTTTCAGTTGTTTGTTCAGCGTATCGGCATTGTCTTTGTTCAGCCAAATCAAAGCGGTTTCTTCTTTGCCTTTGTCCACTTGGCGTAAACACCTGCACGAAGTTTGTAAAACCATATTTTGAGGGCTGTCGCCTTTTTGAGAAAGTATTACACCGGTTAAACTTGGGCAGTCCCAGCCTTCTTTTCCTACCTGAACCAAAAGAATGTATCGCTTTTTGGAAATTGGTAAATCCAATGAGCGAAACTCTAATTCGCTTCCTTTGGGTTGCGGATGTGCTTTATTTCCTTTGTGAAAGCGTAAAATTTCATTGGGGTTTATTTTTAATTCACCTGTTAGGAACGGATAAACTTCTTCCTCCAATACTTCAATGTTGCTGCAATAGATAGCCAGTTTTGGTATGGTTCCGTTACTGTAAACCTTATCTTTGTATAGTTTGTCAAAATCCTCAATGCCTTGTTTGATAATTTGGAAACGGTCAAGGTTTTGCCCGATTTTTACGGTTGGTGTTTTTAGAAATTTTTTGATTGCTGTAACAAGCGGATAATAATAAACCGTATTGGTGATTTGAGTGAATTTAAATTCATAATCGCCTGCTTTGATTTTTTCGGCACTTTGCAAATAAGGCGTTCCCGAAAAACCTAAAACGGTGGTGATGTTTCCTTTGCTGTGCCAGTAATTGACGGCTTGTCTTAATTTGATGTCGTCTGTTGCTGCGTGGTGAACTTCATCTATGAGGATTGATAAATTCGGGATTTGACCGAATAAGCGTTTCAGGTCGTTGGTTGTGTCTTTTTCTTCTTCGTCTAATTCCAGCTCGGTTTGTGCATTAAACTTGAAACTTTCCAAAATCACTTTTTCAGCGTTCACTACAAACACTTGTCCGAATGGATTAGGCAAACAAGCATTTACTTTTTGTGCGTTTGGGTTTCTTGCCTTGTTACTTTTCTTTGCGGTTTTCTGCTCGTCCAACACTTCAAACTTCAACAATTTTTTCAGGTTGCTTGCTGATGGTTCGGGCAATACCCAAGAGGGGTCAAAGTTCTCAATCGTTTTTAAACTCGGAATAATGGAAGATTTCAAGCCAGAAGGAATCAGCACTAAAAAATTATGTGCAAATGCCTTGTTTTCGGGTTCGTTGTCAGCAAAATACAAGTCCAAATAAATAAAAGCAGCCATCAGGTAGGTTTTACCTGCTCCCATCGGCAAGCTCATTAAATAGTCGGCATAGTTTACATTGTAAAAAATGCTTTTAATGATGGTGTCGTAATCTAACGAAGCGGGATTTGCTTTAATTCGTTTTTCCAGCTCAGGGATATATGTTCCGTTACCGTTTTTCTGTCTTGCAAAGTCAAAGAGTGCAAAAGCATTTTTATTTTGAGTTAAATACTCTCTTGCAATTTGGTTGATGTCAAGTTTTGTAAGGTCAGTTCCGTTTGTAAAAAAGCCCTCTGAAAAAAGTTGCCAAAGGGGTTTGTTTTGTCCTTGAATTTTCAGGAACAAATAAGTTTCAATTGCTTCAATTTGCGTATCACGCAAATGTCCTTTGTCACGGATATATTTAACCAAATCACGAATGGTGCAGTCGTCAGACTGCAACCATTCGTTTTTCTTTTGTTGTATGATATAGTGAAGCATTACTTTTTCTTGTATTTAATTTTCTGTTCTGCTGCTTTCAGCACTTTGTCAGCCAAATTTTCGTCTTGTAAGTCATAAGCAACTTTATCACTCAGCCACGCAACCAAAAGTTCTTCCTTGTCCAGTTTGTAGAATTTGGCAAACTTTAAAACCTGTTCTTTGGTCGGTTTTCTGTCGCCACGTTCAAACTTGCTGATAATAGCTTGGTCAATTTCCATTTCGGCAGCTACCTGTCGAAGGAACAATCCTTTTTCTTCTCTTGCTTTTCTGATTATGTCACCGAAGCTATTCATAAGACAATATGTGTTTTGACAAAACTGGTCAAAAGTAAGTATTATTTTCCGATTGTCAGTCCGTGCGTTGGAAAAAATTTAGCTCTTTTGGTTTTGCGAAGGGTCGGGCTTGTGTGTCGGGCAAAACCAAATGTGCTAAATGTGCGGCTGGTAAGAAAAAATTAAAAATGCGGGTCGGCAAAAATTTTAAAAAATTTAGGTTGGCTTTGAGTGTCGACTCGTTGGTCTTTGTTAAGTTGTTAAAGAACTGTCCAGTTAAAGTCCGCTTAATTGTCAAGGTTGCAAAGTCTCCGTTTTTCAGTCGTCACTGTCAGGGTTGCACTGTCTTTTTTACGCTTGCCTGTAACGTTCGGCGGTATGTGCAGTTGGCGCAGAGTCGCGGTGGCGCGTGTTTTTGCACTCGTGGTGCGATGCAGGGATATGATGTTATTTGTTTATTCTCGCGTTGGCAAAAACCGTGACACCACTAGGGGGTCCCCGGCGGGAGCCGGGGCAGGCCGCACCGCCTACCACTCAGCTGTCCTCTTTAGCCAGAAGATTCTCGCGGTGCGGAAAAGCCAATTGCATATACCGACCTGTTGTATGCAGTTTTTATTTGCTCAAACCTGCCAAAATATCTGTTAAATTATTTCTCTGTATTTCAAATTGATATTTGTCGGAATAGTAATCGCTTGCAGTGCTTAGATCAATGAATACTTTTATAACTCCATCATTCTGTAGCACATAGTTGTATAGAACAGCATTTTCATCTTCATAGGCTCCATTATTATAGAAGAAAAACTTCTCTGATTTCACTGTACCATCTGGCAATTTAAACTTCACTAAGCCGAATTCACTATCTGGGAAAGATTCTTTTGAACTCATACTGCTATTATAAATTTGGAAGCTCAATCTATTATCTTCAACCATTGTTTTTACATAGACCTCAGATGTCGTAGATATTGAGTTTTCAGCATTTCCACGAACTAAACAGAAAGCAAATCCTTCTCCTGTTTTATCTCCAAATTCATCGACATAGTTACCTTCCTGCCATTTACCCAAGTTTTGTTCAAATTCTTCTTTTTCTTTTAAGGCTATCTTTTGAGAATCAATTGCTTCTAAAGTTTCAGGAGATAATTCCGTTCTCTCAGTTTTATCCAGAATAATTGACATATTAGCACCAATTGCCCTATAAGTAAGGCCGTTATTTGTTGGGATTAAACATGCTTCAGATTCCCCCATTTTTATTATCAAACTATCATTTCGTTCAATAATTGAAGAGTTTACTATTGTGGCTTCTCCTGCAAAGAACAGAATACCGTTTATTGAATCTCCGTTTATTTCAAATTCAATCATAGCATTTTTTACAGCAACGTTAAGTAATCCAGCAGCGAAAGCATTTTCACCATCAATTTCTTTTTGAAGTGATGAGCTTAATGAGTCTTTATTAACTTCATAAACACCTTGAATTTTTGAGGCAGGATTTGTGCTGCATGAAATCATGATTGATATAGTGAGAAGCAATATCAATCCATTTGTTAGACATTTTCTCATGGTAGTTTCTCTATTTGGTTAATACTTCAGGTTCTCAGTACTAAAAATTGCATACAACGGTTTGGCGGTATGTTTTTGTTGCCGATTTCGAAGCACTTCACTGTCAAGTTACACGAAAGTTTATTAGATGCAGAAACGCTGAAACCCGCACTGTCTCGGCAATAAAATATACCGCCTGTTATGCACTGGCGGTTCTTGTCTGTCCGTAGGTTCCTGTCAAATCGCACTTTCATATTAAACTTGTCAAATTACTACTTCATTTTCTTTTCTGTCAGGGTCGCCCGTGTGCCTGTCCGACTTTGGCGGATTGGCGTGTTTTAATTTTTTTTTCTTTTAAGCGTGGTAGAAAAATTTTGAAATTCTTCTCTTGGGCTGGCTTTGCAAGCTCTTTGACAAAGCTTTGGTTGGAGCGTTGGCTCGTGGGGCTTTGGCAATGTGCTTGCAAATGCGTTGGGTTTTATTCTGCTTTCCATCTTAACTCAAATTGGTCTGGACTAAGTTTTAAAATCTCTTTAATATTTTTGCCGCCAATTGAACTCATGCCTTCCATCATGCCAACCATTGTACTAGCAACTAATGATTGAGCCATAACACTGTCATTTTTCTTTAACCAGTTTTGAGGGCTAAATATTTTTCCACTTAGTTGTGCTTGTTGATTAGCGCTTTTTAAGGCTTGATTTAAACAAGTTGCTGCAAAAGGCAAAATCTCTTTTCCATGCTTTTCTACAATGTCAAGTGTTGCAGATGGGAATGGAACTTTATCACCTTGATTATTTGCATAGGCAATTATTGAGGAAATTGAAAAAAGAATATGAAATCTTACATAGCTTTTTGTTGCTTTCAGTAAATCGTCTAAAGGCAAATTATCCCAATCCTTCATAATTATTGAATCCCACTTCTTAAGAGCCAATACAGAAACAGGGTTGTAATCGGGCTTAAAAACATTTTTATATAGTTCGTCAAATAGTTTTTTCTCGTTGTATGATATGTTTGGTCTTTGGCATTGCCAAGCCATTACATTCTTGGCAAAATCAGAAACATCAACTACTTTGCTTTTATCTTTATCACCTGGAATTTCCATACCCCTTTGATTGATCAATAAACCATCAGGATACATTGCTTCATAGGCTCGTTTCAAACTTAAAATAATTCTGTCATTACTTTTCAAATCACGCGGTTTAACCGCACTTTGACTATTGGTGTTAATGCTAATTTTATCTGCTAAATCTTTTTGTGGAATTTCATAAAAACGGAATAATATATAACCTGCCTCCTTCTCAATTCTTCTAACATCCTCCGAACATTTAAAAATTGTCGTTAAGCTTTGGCAACCATTAACAACATTTAAATCAAAACATTGAAGTGTTGTTTTTTCAGTATCTAGTTTGAATTCTTTACAAATTGCTGTTATTCCATTGTGTGAAAAGAAAAAATCTTGCGGACGGTCGCTTTTTATTGATTGTTTAATTTTCTTATTTATTGTGTTCCAACCAAGAGATTGACGTACATTTTTTCTAAAAAGTCGTTGGTCTGCTATTCCCGGAAATTTTAAACATTCGGATAGTGGCAATGCTACAATAACGCTTCTTGTTCCTTTAATATCAAATGTCATTACTTTATCTTTCTCAATTTGAACCGTGTGATTTATAGCTGGCAGTTCCTTCGATTCAGCATCAGTTAATCTTGTTTCTATTACCTCAGAATCAACAAGTATAATATTGGCATTGAAATCCTTCGATTGTTCAAGTTTTTCTGAAAATACTTTTAAATCACTTTCAGCGGCTTGAGTGAGTTTTCCTGTTGTAAGCAATTCAAATGTAATATCGTACTCGTCATCTAATGCCTGTCTGAGTGCCTCAATTCGTTCTTTAAGTTTATCATTGCCATCAGTTTGTAGTGAATGTAAATCTTGAATTCTAACCCAAGCCGATAAAATTTCTTGTAACGGCCCGCTGTCAATTGAGCCAAATTCAAAGAATTTACCTTGCACAATGATTATATTCCTATTATCATCATCAATTACAAGAGCATCAATTTTTTTATCATTTGCTCCATCAACAACACACATTTTAGTGGCTTGAGGTGACTGCAATAAGACACGTCTCACATACCAAGCAACAAAACGAAACCCATCATTTGAGAAATGATCCTGATAAAACTTATCGTTACCAATTTCGGTTTTGATTTTTTGTAAAATGCTCATAATATTTATTTTTCAAGTTGATTCATTAATGTCGATTTCCAGATTTTGTATTTGCCGTCTTTTATGGATTTGAAGAAGTCGGCTATATCGCTTCCATCATCAGAGAGGAATTTGAAATAGTATCTTTCTTTGTATTTTCCTTCTTCAAGCTTTTTATTCAGATTATCAAAATGAACTTTCCCATCACGATATTTAGCTCTGTTTTTATTGCTGTCATCGTCTTTCTTTTTGGTTTCTATCACGATGATGTTGTCTGTCCCTTTAACTTTCAGGAAAAAGTCAGGATTGAATGTTTCGTTTTTAACGTGAGTTTTAGCTTTAGTATTTGGTTTATATGAATATGGAAATCCGTAAAACCCTTTATCAGCTGATTTAAGAAATGCATCAACCAATTCAATATTCAGAAAAAGTGTTTTTGCAAATTCTATTTCGGGGGTATATGAAACGTAAAGTGCATTTAAAACCGATTTGAATTTTGCTTCATCAACCTTTTGCAAATGCTGGTTTAATTCACCCTGAAGTGTGGCAAGTTCTGCAATCTTTTGGGCGATTAATGCCTTATCTGAATCGGGTTTTGTTAATTCTGTAGTCAATTCAGTAATTTGCTTTTCAAGGCCTGTGTAGGTTTTGAACAGTGTTTTTTCTTCATCTTTATAAAACTCTTCTGTTTTATCAGTATAAAAAAGAAATCCGTTGCGTTTCAAACTGTCCTCGCTGAAAGATAATCTTGGAAAATGGTCTGAACTGATTTCAAACAATGCATCTGCAACATTTGAAACTCTTGGCACTTCCTTGCCTGTTTCCCTGAATACCGGCCCAAATGACTGCTGTGCCGACAAATAATTTTCTTTGCTCAAAAAGTCATCATCATAGCCCTTTGATTTCAATTCTTTTTGAATGGCTGATTTTAGTTTGGCTTTGGGATATTCTTTCGCAATTTTCGGGTCTTTGTCTTTTAGATATGTGTACAAATTGGTTACTGCCTGTTCAATACCATACACTTCTTTATCTTCAAAAACATAACGGATTGAGTTGTACTGAAAATCGGCTTTGTAATCTGATACTTTTCTTTGAGGATTGAAACCAAAGGTTTTCGGTGCTTGTGCTTTCTCTTTCTTAGTTTCCTTAGTTGTTTCTTTTGGCTCGTATTTCAGATTGTGTAAAGTGAAAGCATATTTGCTTCTGTTTTTATCATAGCCCCATGAAAGACGGTTTTCCAGTTCGAGAATTTCATTGTACAAATTCTGAATTTCATGATTCCATTTTTCGTGATTATTCACTTTCAGGAATATTTTGTCGGCTCCAATAGAATCTTTTAAACTCTGAGGAATACGTAACCCCCTGCCCAAAACCTGTGCAATAAGTAATTTTGAGTTAAAAGCTCTTTGTTTGTGCGGTACAACCTGAAAAACATTTTTAACATCCCAACCTTCTGTTAACATAGATACAGATACAATCCACTCAACCGGATTTTCTTTGTCGTCAACTAATTTCAATTGCTTTAAGTTTTCTTTACGAATTGTTTCTGCTGCCCGGCTGTCTTTATCTTTGGCTAAAATGGGTGCAATGGCTTTTCCGTCTTTTGTATCTTTTCCCGGAATGCCTGATGTTACCCAAATTGCTTTTAATGCTGCTTCTTCAATGGTAATTTCTTCTTTCTCAGAAATGAATTTTACCAAAGCATCCCATTCAATAATTGCCTCTGCAATACTTGCACAAACTACAATGGTAATTGGCTTTACATACTTACCGTAGGTTTTAATGTTTTCCTGATGCACTGCCCAAATTTGCTGATAACCTTTATCTTCTTTGTATTCATCATAAGTTTTCGGGTCAACTTTTTTTACGATGCCTTTGTCAACGGCTTGTTTTAAACCAAAGCGATAAATCACATCATTAAAATAATCGTTGTTGTCAGAGCCGTAATAAGGCGTTCCGGTAACATTTACAATGAATTTGAAATTATATTCCTTGTCCTTTAGAAATTCAATCCACTTCTTATCCTTGCTGTCGGCTTCACCCGAAAAAATATGATGGGCTTCATCATTTAATACCAACACACTTTGACCTTCATTCTTGAAACTTGCCTGAATGGATGAACCGGTGCGCTGATAGGTAGCGTGAATGTTTTCAATGCAAATATCGTTTGGAAGAATAGTTTCAGAAGCATTTTTGATTTCCGGTTGAACGTATTTTGGGTTAATGGCTTTCAGAATATCAACCAAGTCTTTTCTGCTGTTCAGCGTTTTGAATTTGTCAGTTAATCCTTCCTCAATCGTTAATGACGGACAAAGAACCAACACCTTATCAATGGCTTCTTCGCAAAGCATAACCTGTGCAATTCCAAACATCAAAAAACTTTTACCTGAACCTGTAGCCAAATCCATAGAACAGGCTTTGAATTTGCCTAAGGGTAAAGCTCCGAGATAATCTTCTTTTGACGGATAACGGTCTTTAATTTTCGGGTTTTTCAGATAGTTTTCTTTGGCAAGATCTTCCATTGTTTTGTATTTCTCCGAAAGAAGAAAACCAACAGCAGACTTTACCGCCTCACGATGAAAAGAATAATCATCGTTGTACAATGCTTCCAGATAGGTATCGTATTTATTCAGTATTTCGTTTACAGCATCATCGCTGAATTGCAAAACCAAATCGGTATTTTTAATTTTAATGCTCATTATTTGAAATCTTTTTTGTCAAACACTAATTTCTTTTCGTTGCCGTATTCATCAATCAGAATTACTGCAAGTTTTCCTTTTTTCCATTTATCGGCTTCAATGTTAATTTCTACCGGAGTGGTTTCGTCTTTTACAAGGTCTTTCCCCCATTGGTGCATGTCCATAGTAAAGGGTTCGCCCTCGTAATCGTAGTCAATGAGCACCAACGACAGGGTTTCAAAGTTTTTGAAATCTTCGGGTGAATAGAGCAAACCATCTGAATAAAACTCGGTGAGCTTAATAGTGAAAATGTCGCTCTCAAACATTCCTTCCTTTTTCTTTTGTTTGTGAAGGGTATATTTCAATTGAGGTTGTGAAACAAAATCAAATCCAAAAGCATCTATTACTTCGTTTACATTATCCTCCGATTTGGGTTGTTTGAAACTTCCTAATTCTCCGCTTTGAATCAGACGGATTAAAACAGAAACCGGTACTTTCAGGAATGTATAAACAGTATCGCCCAGTTTTATTTCGTCCTGCATAAAGCTAATGCTCTGGGTAGGGGCAATCACATAAAAGCGTTCACCGGCTTTGCCTTTCAGGTAATTGTGCAATTCTGTTACATAATCTTCATCAATGGCAATGTTTTTCTTTTCAGGGTAGTTCCAAATGTAGGCACTATGAACACCAATGTAACCATCTACTGCAAAGCCATTGATGCTATGCTCGCTTTTACGCACCTCAAACAGTTTCATTACAAACTCTTTGTATTGCTCCCAGTGCAGATTTAAAATATTTTCTTTATCGTAAACTCCTGCATTGTACAACACAAATGTTTTGGCTTTAAGTGGCTCCGATTTAGGCGGTTTGACTTTAGGTTCAATAAAACTGATTTTATAGGTGATATGGTCTTTTTTCAGCAATCGCAGACCGTTTTCATCTTCTTCGTAGTTGGTTAAATGAAATTTTTCTTCGGGACAAACCAATGAAAACTCATCCAAACCTTTTACATTTTTCAGCAACTCGTGTAAGTGATAAAGAAAATCATCGGTTAAATCAAACTGTCCTTTCTTTGCTTTTTCGGAAATGAAAAACATACCTCTTGCGTCTTCCGCCTCTTTTTTTTCTTTAATCCTTTCAATTTGACTTCGCTTATCAGTTTTTTCAGAACCAATTTGGGTAGTTAGATTTAACATCCTATTCTGAATTGTGTAAACCGAAAGTTTTCCAACATCAATTCCAATCCATTTGCGGTTTAATTTTTCAGCAGTTGCTAAAGTTGTTCCGCTACCGGCAAAGCAGTCAAGAACTACATCTCCTTCGTTTGAAGATGCTCTGATTATTCTTTCTAGAAGTTGTTCAGGTTTTTGTGTCGGATATGCACCAGTAATTCTCCTTTCAAATCCTGCTCGGTTAACAAATGAAATATCTGCCCACCAGTCACGGGGTAATATGCCTTCCTTTTCGTTCAAGTAGTCTCTATAAACAAGGTCAGGAAATTTTATTTCTGTTTCTAATGACAATCCTTGTTTACCAGTGAACTCACCACCTTTCCCTCTAATTTGAAATGGTCCTCTTTCCTCGTCAAACAAATTAAATTTAGCTAATGTTCCAGGTGAATAGTTTGAAGTAATTTCCTTCCAATTAAAAGTGTAGTTTGAATCTCTATTTTTTGTGTAAAATAAAATGTAATCATGCTTTTGGTTGAATTGTCTTGTGGCAATTTCTCTTTCTTTGTAACACCATGAAATATGATTCATAAAATTCCCCTCTCCAAATACTTCATCTAATACCGCTTTGACATAATGGCCTTTCTTCCAGTCAAGGTGTAAATAAAATGAACCATCATCAGCAAGAATTTCCCTCAGCATTATTGCTCGTCTCCTAATGAACTCAAGAAATTTAGACCCGAAAACTTTGTCCCGATAAGCTTTTTCTTTATCCTTCATAAAGTCCTGCTTGGTAGCAAAAGGCGGGTCAATATAGATGAGTTTTATTTTATTTCGTAGTCCGTATTTATTGGGGCCTCCTTCTTTTATGTCTTCGTAAAGGGTTTTCAAAGCCAGCAGGTTGTCACCAAAAATGAGCATATTTCGCCAGCCGTCTTCCCATTCGTTGCCCTCGTTAAATACTCTAACCTCCTGTAAAGGGGCTTCAAGGGTATTGGTCAGAATGCTTGCCTTTGGCTCTTTTCCGGCATATACCAGTTCGTACTCTGCTTTTACTTTTATGTATCCGTTTTTGTCGTTTGCCATTAATACAAATCTTTAAAATAAATCTTCTGTTTGTGCCTGCTCAAATACTTTGAACGAGCTGTTGTAAAAATCTCTGAAATTAACAATCATTTTATCTAGTTCCTTGTCGTTGGAGGAAAGATGAAATAAGTTTTTGTGTCCGATTACAATGCGCTTTTTCTTTGCCCGTGTTATGGCAACATTGAACCTATTGGGGTTAAAGAAGAAACTGGCACGCTGCATGGCTTTTATTGGATCAGTTGTCGCCAATGAAAAAATTATAATATCTCTTTCCTGTCCCTGAATACGTTCAACTGTATCTAAAAAAAGTTCATCCTTAAATTCCGTGTAATTACTCATTCTCATTAAGGCTTTTTTTATTTGTCTTACTTGTGCCCTAAAAGGAGTAAGAATCGCCATATTATCCGGTTTAACACCTTGTTTTAAATATTCTTCAATAAGCACCGCAATGAAATCTGCTTCAAATTCTGACCGTGATTCATTGCTTTCATGGAAATGGCAAAACAAGACTTCTGGTTTAGCCGGATCAAGAATTTCAGCATAATTGTTAAACTTATTTGGTATATCAAGTAACCATCCTTCATTCTTTTTATCTGGAACCAGTTTTCCATTATAAAATTGACGAGAGGGGAAGTCGTTAATCCATTTATTCATTCGATATGTGATGTCCAGCATTATTCCTGAATTAAACTGATGTAAATGTTCAAATATGGATTTTTGAAAAACTTCATCGGGATGATCCTCTGCAATAATTGGAGGCAACTGTTTATGGTCTCCAATAAAAATATACTTTGAACCTTTAACCATTGCAGCGATGGCCAATGGAATACTTAACTGCCCAGCTTCATCAATAATAATCACGTCCCAGTCCATAAATTCAAGTTTTCGGGTGTGGGGCGAATAACAGGTTGCACCAACTATTATACCTCTACTGCTGTTTGAATGTCCCGTATTTCTGAAATCTGGTGAATTTCTGGCTGTAGAACCATCATAATTCAATCCTTCCTTCTGATTGCTTTTTCCAACCTTGATTATGTGTGGATATTGTGAGAGTGTTGAGCATTTTTGAAGTGCATTATTAATGGCAGTATGTGTGGGGGCAGTGATAAGCACTTTTTCCCTTCAATTGCAAATTGATGGGCTAAATGTGCAAGTAGCCATGTTTTTCCGGAGCCGGGAGGGCCTTGTATTAGAAAGTAATTGTTCGTTGAATAAGCTTTAGCGAATGCTTCCTTTTGTGTCGGATTAAGATTTGTCTTTGAAGCTAATTCTTTTCCTTTATTCAGTTGGTTTAATGGTATATCTGGTAAAATCTTACCCTCAAAGAGTCCATTTATCAAATTGTATTTATTGGGGTCTGTTCTTAAAATAAAAGTTGACTTTTTCACAATATGCCTGATATCAACAGCAGCTTCATCAATTCGCCAACCATTCTTTTTATTTAATGACTGATGAATATTTTCATTCATGAAGCCAACCTCTAATATCATTTCAGAATCATTGTCTTCCAAAACGTCAAGTTTAAAAGATTCTCCATGACCACTTAAAACAACTGGTGATGTTTCACGAAACTTGGATCGATTATCCTCACATTTTATTTTTACTTTTGTAAAAACCAGAGTACCATCGTTGCAAAAGTCAGGGATAAATTCTGCAAATGCATTTTCTATAGTATCTCCTTTTTTGACTCTGTCTGCAATTGGTGTTTTTAATGCTTCAGCGACCTCATGGTTTTTCCAGTCATATTCATGGTCGATTGCATTATTCAATCTTTCAATTAAGTTTAGCATATCTTTAAAATAAATCTGTTGGTACTGATTTTACTTTTAATGGATTTAATAAATACCCATTTTTCTCTTTTATAAACTCGATTAATTTCTTAAAAGTCCTGTCTTTAATAAGAACATCTTCGGAACCAATAAGAATCAAATGATCTTTTGCTCTAGTAATTGCAACATTTAATTTTCGATCAATCCCTTCGTCATTAAGTGATTGAATGGCCCCTAACTGTGTGGTGCTTTTGACAGCGAAAGAGACAATAATGATTTTTCGCTCGCTGCCTTGAAATCTTTCAACTGTGTCAATAGTAATATCCTGAAACTTGTGATCTAAGTGATTTCTTATGTTTGCTATCTGAGCCCTGAAGGGTGTAATTACTCCAACAGTCTTAGAAGGATCAAAATCTTCACCATACACATCTGCTATATGCTTTATTGACTCTGCTACAAGTTTTGCTTCTTCATTATTTATTTTTGAGCGTAAATCAATTTTTGAAGGAACAAAGACAATTCTAGACTTTGTGAATAGTTGGTTGATTGGATTTGAATCAAAATTGCTTTGGTCAACAATTTTTGTTCTTTGAGAGTCATTACTTTCTTCAAGAACATTCTTATAAAATTCTTTTTTCGGAAATTCTGCAATATCCGCATGCATCCTGTATTGAAATTTTAATGTGCCGTGGCAATCAGTCCAAGATCTCTTTATTGCATTTTTCTTTAGTCGATAAAACAATGATTCTCGAAAATTCTTTAGCGACAAGTCATTAAGAATAGCATCATCACATTTACTATCATTTATACTTTGTACTACAACTGCTGGTAATTGGTTCTCGTCTCCGATAAAAATCCATTTCTTAAAGTGCTTTAGAAATCCAATGATTTGAGGTTCCAGCACTTGTGATGCTTCGTCAATTATAAGTGTCTCGAATTTTTTAAATTTTAAGATGTCGAGGCTATTTGCAAAAGTTGATATAGTTGAAACATAGACATTATTTTTCTGAATAACTTCGTTAAGTTCATCGAGCTTTAATCGACCTGATAAGTCAGACCAATAATATGGTTTATCGCCTTTCCCTAAGCGAATGCAGTCAATCTTGAGACTAAGTAATTTTTCACAAATTTCATCAACGGCTCGGTTAGTAAAAGCAACAACCATTATGTCATTATCGGGGTTCGCTAAGTTCCTTACAATTTCTACCAAAACCTTTGAGGTTTTTCCAGTTCCAGGAGGTCCTTGAATTAAATAATAATCTTTAGCTCTTACAGCATTCTTTACATTATCAAATTGTACTTCGTCTAATCCATTATTAGGTATTTCAATTGAGCTGTCAAACTGAGGTCGTGACATACCCAAAACGAGGTCAGTTACTCGTTTTTCCGATTTAAGGAATTCATAAAGCAGCTGAAGTAATTGCTTATATCCTGTTTCTCTGAAATCTCTGTCTAATGCCCAATATTCACTATTTTTAAAATAGTTCTTGTTAAGTTGTTTATTTATTAAACTTATCTCAATAGAATTTGCATTTACCGATACCACATAGCATTTAAGTATCTGAGATTTTAATGGATGTATTTCATCGGGATTGGGAGTTGGATATAAGATTGCCGTATCTCCAATCCGGAAGGAACTAACATTGACGACACTTGAAAAGATATTTTTGTCGAGAGATAATTTAATATGAAAATCATCCGAAATTTCTTTGACTTTCAAATATATTAAAACATCATAGTTCTCTATTTTATCCGACTTTGATGCTTTCCATAATTCAGCGTATCCATTAGACTTGTTGTAAGAGTCATTACTGCCAATTTTTGCAACTTGTAATTCTCTGTAAATAAACCTTAAGAAACCAAAAAAATACGACTTGAGTATTTCATCCAGATTTTCAATTGTACTTTTAAATTCAACTACCAAATCTTCAAGAAATTTTGGATAAGGACCAAATGTTTCTGAAAGGATTTCAAGAAATGGTTCGTAAATACCTCTTGCAAGTTTGAGCTCGCTTGAAACTATTCGGTTACGAAGCATTAACAATTCCTGCTTAGACAAATATTTTTCACCTGCATCAACGTTTCTTAAAGGTTTCTCTTCAATTGGTGCACTGGAATATAAAATTGAATTGTAGCCAATCCGGTTGGGATATGTTGATGAAATAAGTAAGTCGTAACACATAGTTTGAGCTTCATGGTTCAGGTATAATCCAATATTTGTTCCTGGATAGTTCTTTGATGATTTGAGTTCAATAATATCTTTTTGTTGACTTTCACTGCCATAATCAATGAGCATATCAAGCCTTCCTTGCAGACCGTATTTGTTGGATATAAATGTGGGTTCGAGTATAATTTCTTTACCCTTATAATTTTGGATAATCTGTTTTAACTGTTTTTCATGATCATTGGCCTCAATGAAGGTTGCTTGAATTTTTGACCGGTCATATTCACCTTTTTCATTAGCTATACATAACATACCAAAAGAATTCTCACGCATTACTGTTTCAAAGGATGTTTTGTAATTATAATTCTCATCTGTCACAAGGTCATCCAACATTTTACCAACAATATTTCCCACCATAATTCTATCGGTTATCTCCCCTTTAGTAAAACGATTAAGAATATAGAGCAAAGGATTGTCTTCGTACTTTCCAAATGATTTATTATTGAATTGCCTGCACTCTGAAAGTTCCTTTGCATCAATTAAATAATCTGGTTCCAATACAACATATGACTTATCTGTTGTATAAAATTCATCTTCCTTGTCTTTGTATTGCTTAACATTGGTTACATAAATATTTTGATATGGTTCTACGATTTTTCCAAAAATCGACAAATCACTTCCAAACCCGTTTTCATTTTTATTGTTCCAAAGTTTAAGCTTGATTACTCCTAGGCTGTCAGTATTGCATGTCAATACACAAAATTTTCCTTCAATTTCACCGAAAGGCATAAAAATATCTTCAACTACAGCGTAAAAATCATAGGTTGGTAATGAAGGTCTTTTAAATGCTGTTTTCTTAGTTATTTCATCAATAGATGATTGATAGTATTCAATTATTTTAAGAGGAATAGCTTCCTTCGAGAAATGTGATATGACTTCTGCCAGTTGATATACGCTTTTTTGGTCATCCAATTCTGTCGGTTGAAATTCGGTTTCATGTACAACCTGATTTGCGAATTTTCTTAATGCATGAGTATTGTCAACTATATTTTTTGGTGTTTCATATTCGTTGAAAATATAAATGCTTCTTGCATTTAATCCACTAATGTATTGCTTGGCATCAACAGTTAATGCTTTAAACAAGTCATCTAGAATAGACCTGTATTTTGGTATCTTTTCTTTTGGCTTAAGAGATTTATTTTCAGTTGTCTCTAAAATTCTATCAAAAAGTAATGCTCCTATTTGTTTATCAATATTTTTCATAGTAACGATATCTTTAGCGTTGGTAAAATTGCACTCTTTGACAAAGCTTTGGTTGCAGTGTTGGCTCGTGGGGCTTTGGCAATGTGTGCAATGTGGGTCGGCTGAATTTCAAAATTTTTGTGCGGTGGGTAAAAAAAATTAAAACACTTTCGGGTCGGCAATGAGTGTCGGATTATTTGTCTGTCAGTTTCGCTTTTCATTCCAAGTTTAATATTCATTTTTCATTGTCAATTTGCTGTGTCGTTGTCTTTCTCCGCTTGTGCATAACTGGTTTTATGTGTACCAAAAGTAAGCATAATCATCCTGTCTGTGAGTTATTGTGCAGTTTATGGTCAATTTATTAACAGCTACAGGTCGTCAAAAGGACTCCTTATCTTCTCAATGCTCTGAATCGTCACATGTGTGTAGATCTCTGTGGTACGACTGCTTCTGTGCCCAAGCAAAGCCTGAATATACCTTAGATCTGTCCCAGCTTCAAGCAAATGCGTAGCGTAACTGTGCCTTAACCCGTGTAGGGTAATATCCTTCTTATTTATCCCGGCATTCTCATATGCAGTCCTGAATACTTTCTCGAGACTGGCCGGACTGTACCTGCTTCCCCTCACCTGCCCTTCAAATAAATAATTATCCGGCCTGTAATGCAAAAAATAATCATCAACAATCCTGATAAGCCTGTCCGATAAAGGCACTAACCGGTCCTTAAATCCTTTCGACTGCCTGATGCTTATCAGCTTCCTGTCGCGGTCTATATCTCCGGGCCTTAACTCCAGAACCTCACTCCTCCGTAAACCACACCCGTAAACCAGACTTAGCATCACCTTGTGCTTTTCATTCCTTACCGACTCAAGAATCCTTTTTACTTCATCCTTGCTCAAAACATTAGGCAACCGGTACTGAGGCCTTGGCCTCGAGATCTCACCCGGATCAATTACAGACTTGTATAACTTCCCATAAAACTTCTTCACCGCACTTACCATCTGGTTCTGATAAGAATGGCTTAATCCTCTGGGTATAATATACTCGTCAACAATCCTGATAAGATCATCTGAAGTACATTCCACCGCCTCCTTCGGACTTACAAATCTCAGAAAAGTCGTGATCATCCCTGTATAAGTCCTGATAGTCGTTTCAGGATACCTCCCCGCTTCCAGCCACCTTCTGAATCTTTCAACATCCCTTGTTGCATTTTCACTTAGTGGAGAAATCCCTTTCTCTCTTTCCGGTTCCACGGCTGTCAGCGTATCGGCAGGCCCCGCCTCGCTGCCCTTAAAAGCACTGCCAGATGCCTTTTCAACCAGCAAACCGGTATCAACGATAGCATGATCCCGGAATAACTCAATAAGGCCGGGAACGATATCGTCTTTGTCCGGAATGTGCCAGTATCTCATCCGGGGACTCCATCTGGCATCAGCGATTTCTTTAACTAGTCTTATTAAACCTTCATCATACGGAAACTGAATCGAAATCCTGCTTTCTCCGTTATGAATCACTTTCGAAAAAATAACCTTTTTCATCACGGTAAATTGTATCACCAGTTTCTCTCTCCCGCGAAACCATAGCAATGCTTCGTCAGTCACAATGGCAACAGCCTAATCCCTCTTCCCTGACCAATGGTTGTATTTATTGCCTGACTTTCCTGTTGAATAAACAGTATTAAAATTAAACAAAATACTCAGAACCGGGATTGACAATTTTTGCTTTTCTGTGTGAGACAAATAAGGAAAGTGTGTGTAAGAGCGAGAACTTAACATTTATCGCTATCTTTACTATTCATAAGAAGATAACAGGTTTTTCACGCTATAAAGTTGAACTCCTGACTTTCTTCAGGAGATTTCCGAATATAAAAAGGAGGAAAAACAAAATGGATAAAAATATTCAATCTGCAGGGATAACCCGCCGAAGGTTCTTACAAATCGGATCAGCATTTACAACCACTACCATTTTATTCCCATTAATTGCCAATCATGCATTTGGTGCTGCCAGGGGGAGCATAACCAAAAATTCCAGTCCTGTCGTTAGGCTCAACAATGGTTTACAAATGCCGATGCTTGGATTTGGTACAAATACCCTCGTGGGGGATATCGGTGAAAGATGTGTTAATGATGCAATTTCGGTGGGTTATCGCCTTATTGATACCGCAACCGTTTACGGAAATGAAGAATCTGTAGGCGCCGGCATTAAGAAAAGTGGTGTCAGACGGGAAGAGCTTTTTATAACTTCTAAGCTTTGGGTTGATGATTCGGGCTATGAAAATTCAAAAAAGGCTTTTCAAACATCACTGGATAAACTGGGACTCCAATATCTGGACCTTTATCTCTATCACCGGCCCCGGGGAGATATAAAGGGTTCATGGAAAGCGATGGAAGAATTGTACGGGCAAGGTAAAATAAAAGCTATTGGCGTAAGTAATTTTGAACCTGGCCAGATTGCAGAATTGATGGCTTATGCCAAAGTCAAACCCGCCATCAACCAAATCGAAACGCATCCTTTCTTCCAGGAGAGAATTATATATGAAGATCTGAAGGAAAGAGTTGTACAAATGGAAGCCTGGTCTCCCTTTGCCGCCGGGCGTAATGGAATTTTCACCAACGAAACCCTGTCTGCAATTGGCAAAAAATACAATAAGAGTATAGCACAGGTTGTCTTAAGATGGCACTTCCAGAGAGGTATTGTTGCCATTCCGAGATCTTCACAAAAAGCCCATATGATTGAAAATTTAAACATTTTTGACTTTGAGCTTTCCAGCAGTGATATTCAAAGTATAGCCAGGCTTGATTTAAATAAGACTCAATTCCCTGAATGGAGCTAAGGGCTAAGCCGGGAATCTTCATGCTCACTCTCGCACTCACCCTTTTTTATGCTCCCCATGCTGCTAATAGTCTATTGAATAACTAACATTTGGTCCCGGACTGATCCTGTGAAGCTATTTCCACAAACCTGAACTCTTGTTCCCATGTAAAGGAGATAATCATAACTATCTCCTTACCCCTGATCCCTTTAACACCTCATACTATATGAGGGTATTATGGGCATACACCTGAGCAGTTTTACTGCCGACAAAAATTCCGGACAGGATGTATGCTGTACAAACCGGGATAAATTTGCAGGTTCCATTCCAACCGTGAACCAGAACTGAAATTCTGTCAACCGGTATCTGCAATCCGTAAACTGCATAACCGCAGGTAAATACATTAGCCTATATTTATTGTGCCATGATGAAACCCTGTGTAGGACAGACATATGCATAAGGGGTCATTATCTAAACAATTTTACTTACTTAAACTTTAACCTATGAAGAAATTCGTATTTCTTTTGTGGGGTTTGCTGATTATCAGTGTTCCGCCACTTTTCTCACAGATCCGGGTCATTTCCGGCACGGTGCGATCTTCTGTTGAAACAGAAGGACCCATCGCCGGAGCCTCAGTTTCCGTTAAGGGAACTACCGTCGGTACCCTTACAGGTATAGATGGGAAATACTCATTGTCAGTCGATCAGAACGCTACAACACTTGTCTTTTCTTTCGTCGGGATGAAAAAACAGGAGGTAGAGATCGGCGGACGTAATATTATTGATGTTGTAATGGAGCCCGATATCCTTGGTCTTGAAGAGGTTGTTGTAACAGCCCTTGGCATTTCACGTGAGAGAAAATCTCTGGGATATGCCACCCAGGAAGTACAAGGGGATAAGATAGCTAAAGTTACTACTGCTAACTTCATGAACGCCCTTTCCGGTAAGATATCGGGCGTTCAGGTTCAGAGAAACCAAAACATGGGCGGTTCGACAAACGTTATCGTCCGCGGTAACAAATCACTCATAAACAGTAACCAGGTCCTTTATGTCGTTGATGGTGTCCCGATCAATAATAACATAGGTAAATATACAGACGTTGGTGTTACCTCTGGCCAGGCCGCAACGGTTGCAGGCTACGATTATGGTAATGCTGCCGCAGACATCGATCCGGAAACTATCGAATCAATAAACGTTCTGAAAGGATCGGCTGCTACTGCTCTCTACGGATCGAGGGCATCTGCGGGAGTTATTATGATCACCACAAAGAAAGGAAAGATACTTAAAGAAGGAGAATCAGCTCCTATAGGAGTGTCATTCAGCTCCGGATTCACAATCAGCAATGTAGATAAATCAACATTCCCGGTTTATCAGAATCAATATGGCCCCGGTTATGGCTATGGAGATCCTCCCCCTTTTGACACGAGAACGGTCTCAGGAAGCCTGACCACAACTGATCCGGTCAACGATCCGCTTGTAAGATGGATACAGATGGGCGAGGATGCCTCCTATGGTCCTGCATTCGACGGACAACCGGTCTGGGGCTGGTATTCGGTTGATCCGGAATCACCCTGGTACAAACAATCAAAACCTTACGAATTTTCCAAGCACGGTCCTTTAACATTTTACGAGACTCCCCTGGTGTATACAAATACTATTGCAATCGAAAAAGCAACCGATTTCAGTTCAGTAAGATTATCCTATACAAACTATAATGCAAAAGGACTTCTGCCAAACAGTTCTTTGAAGAAGAATATAGTGATGCTGAACGGACAGTGGAATATCAACAAGAAGCTTACAGTAACCGGTACCGCCAATTATATCAAACAAAATGGCAAAGGAAGAAATGCCACAGGATATAACGGCAACATAACAACCAATTTCCGCCAGTGGCAACAGACAAGTCTCGATTTCCTTGACCAGAAAACAGCATACGACCTGACAAAAAGGAATCTGACATGGAATTATAACACTGCATTGAACTATCCCAAATATTCCAACAATCCTTACTGGGATGCTTATGAAAACTATGAAACTGACACAAGAAACCGTTTTATAGGGAATGTGTCGCTGAATTACAAGGTGAATCCGTGGCTTGATGTTTTCGGACGTATGTCTGCCGATACTTATTATGAACTCCAGGAAGAAAGAAGGGCAGTGGGAAGTGTATCCATGAGATTCGGGCTCGCCAACGTTCCCGACAGGGTCACTTCAGGATATATAAGAAGAGATAATACCTTCTCTGAATACAATTTCGATCTGATGCTTAAATTCAATAAGAAACTTTCACAGGATTTCAGCCTTAACGGAATACTGGGTTTTAATGAAAGAAGAACAAACAACACATATTTCTCCAATGCAACAAACGGGGGCCTGCTTGTTCCTGGTATTTATTCTCTCCAGAACTCTAGAGGTCCTTTGCCATTACCTCTTGAAGTAAATCAGATAGTTGGTGTCAGAAGCCAGTTCGCCAGCGTATCTCTTGGCTATAAGGATTACCTCTTTCTTGATGGTACATACAGACTGGATTATGCATCTACCCTTCCGGTCAATAAAAACAAATACCAGTACCCGTCGGTTACCGGGGCATTCCTGTTCTCAAATGTCATCAAGACACCCTGGCTCTCGTTTGGAAAATTACGCCTTAATTATGCCCAGGTTGGCAACCTTGCCGGGTTTGACCAGCTGAAAGATGTCTACCTCGTAAACAGCCCTATGAATGGTGCAAATACCCAGCTTCCTCCTTCAAAAAGGAGTCCGAACCTTAAAAATGAGCGCACAAACAGCGTTGAGGCCGGACTTGAAATGTCTTTCCTGAATGGCCGGGTGGGATTCGATGTTGCCCTCTACAAGACAAATTCTCTTGACCAGATCATACCTCTCACAGTAAGTCAGACTACCGGCTTTCAAAACCTTATGATAAATGCCGGAAAGATAGAAAACAAGGGTATTGAAATAGTCCTGGATGCCAACCCGGTAAAAGCCGGTGATTTCAAATGGGATGTTTCCGTGAACTGGTCTAAGAACCGGAATAAGGTTATCTCCCTGTACCCTGGTATCACGAACCTGCGCCTTAATTCAGTTAACCTCCAGGGTGGTGTTACTGTTAATGCTGCCGTAGGTGAACCCTATGGTGTAATTAAAGGGAAGGATTTTACTTATGATGATGACGGTAAGATTATTATTGATGCAGAATCAGGTACACCGGTTCTGACAAGTTCAGCAGCTATCCCAATAGGAAACTTCACGCCCGATTTTAACGCCGGTATCCTTAATATGTTCAGCTATAAGAATCTGTCGCTCAGTGCTCTCATCGATATCCAGAAGGGTGGTGATATCTGGTCGCTCGATATGTACTACGGTATGTCGAGCGGTCTGTATCCCGAAACAGCTTTTATAAATGATCTGGGTAACCCGGTAAGGGATCCCATAGCCTGGAACGATCCCGATGATCCGACAAAGGGTTATGCAACATCCAGCGGAGGATATATAATCGAGGGGGTCAATGTTGATGCCGATGGCGTAAGCACTCCGAATAAAACACGTGTCGATGCCACAAACGCCGATGCTTTCGGAGCAGGTCTTATGCCTCATTCTGCCTTCATCTATGATGCAGGGTATGTAAAACTCAGGGAAGTGGTATTTACTTATAACATCCCTCCGAGCTTACTTGGGAAATCGTTTCTTAAAGGAGCTTCACTAAGTGTCGTTGGCTCAAACCTCTGGATCATCCATAAAAATCTGCCATATGCCGATCCCGAATCCGGAATGACCGCCGGAAATATCCAGGGATATACAACAGGGTCTCTCCCAACCACACGCGACTTTACCTTCAATATTAAATTTAACTTCTAATTGAGAAACCATGAAAAAGATATTTTTAATTCTGCCGGTTCTCCTTGTAATTTCTTCATGCAGCAAGTTAGAAGAGCTGAACTTAAACAAGAAGGATTTCGCTACTGTATCAGGCGAATCACTTTATAACGGAGCAACACTTCAATTCATTAACCAGCTGTCAAATGAAAGTGTAAACTCAAATGTAACCCTGATGTGGATGCAGCATTTTGCCAATACAACATATTTTGACGAGAGCAGGTATGACATGACATCACGCGGGATACCAGTAACTACTTCAAATAGTATGTACAGACTTGTTCTGAACAATTACAGGGAAGCAGCAAGAGTGCTTAAGGAACAGCCTCTGGCCGGTATTTCGCAAGTCCAGCGCGATAATCAGCTGGCTATTGTTGAAATCATGACCATATTTGCATGGAGCTATGTTGTTGAGAATTTTGGAGATATGCCATACACACAGGCGCTCGACTATAATTATCCGTCACCTGCATACGACGACGCCCTTACCATTTATAAGGACCTTATAAACCGCCTCGATATTGCAATGAATAATATTACCCCTTCCGGAGGCGGAATGCCTGCGGGTTACGATAATATATTCGGAGCAGAGGATGACGAGGCCTCAATGTGGTATAAATTTGCAAATACACTTAAAGTCCGGATGGGTTTGATGCTTTATGATGTTGAACAGAGTTATTCAAAAACAGTCGTTGAATCTGCTGCACAGCATGTTTTCCAGGAAGGAGATGTTATGAGCATGCATTATCTTACTGCTGCCCCGAATCAGAATCAGCAATATGTCGATTTTGTAGCATCAGGGAGGGATGATTATGTCATAACCTCAAATCTTATCGATGCGATGCAACCAACATCACCTGAACCCGAACATGTCATTTTAAAAGTAACTGTTACCGATCCTCGCCTGAAGTTCTATGCTATCCCTGTAATCGGCAGCAATCCTCAGGTTTATCTTGGAGGAGCGCAGGGACAGTCAAACGGATATACTTCATTTTCCCATGTAAATCCCATCCATCTCACACCCGACAGACCATGGATTATTATGGATTATACCGAAGCAGAATTCCTTCTTGCGGAAGCTGCTGAGAGAGGCTTCTCCGTGAGCGGAACCTCTGAAGACCATTATAATAATGCAGTCAGGTCG
Organism: Bacteroidales bacterium; assembly: GCA_040772125.1. Lineage (GTDB taxonomy): Bacteria > Bacteroidota > Bacteroidia > Bacteroidales > VadinHA17 > LD21. The sequence goes on along the minus strand of JAXGYS010000004.1, from coordinate 752,081 downwards.
TCCATACTTTATTGGGGAGGCACCAGCGCAGAGGCAGATGCATATCTTGCCCAACCGTCGGTGGCTTATTCAACTGCCTTTACAGACTGGAAGCAGAAGATCGGCACCCAGGCCTGGCTTGCTTATTGGCTGCGCGGAAATACGCTCTGGAATTCCTACAGAAGACTGGATTATCCCAGATTGTTTGCTCCGCCGGAATATAAACAGGGTATTAACAAGGTACCTGTACGACTTTTTTACCCGGTCTCGGAACAGACACTTAATCCGGACAACTACAATGCTGCATCAATAAAAATTGGTGGAGATTCCCCGTTGACGAAGCTTTTCTTTGATAAGGAAATCTTCTGATGCTGAGTTAATGCTGCTTCGACCTGCTTAATGCTGCAACCTGTACAAAGAGATTCATCATGCCTTTCCGTGTATCTTTAAACAGATTCGTGGATAACACTAAGGTAAGTGTGAGTGTGAGTGCGAGTTTTGAGGAAAAAGAATGAGAGTGATTGTGATTGCTCTCGCACTCACTCTCGCTCTCACTCTTTTTCTGCTCCCCGGACTGCTTAAAGCTACAACCTGATGAAAGAGATTCATCATGCTATTCTGTGTATCTTTAAACAGATTCGTGGATTTCAACATGGTAAGTGTGTGTGCGCGGGTTTTGAGGAAAAAAGAATGAGAGTGATTGTGATTGCTCTCACACTCACACTCACTCTCACACTCACTCTTTTTTATGCTCCCCAGGTAAGGCTCGAACTTACGACCTACGGATTAACAGTCCGCCGCTCTAACCAACTGAGCTACTGAGGAATGTTTTTTTAAGCTCTGAATTAGCGATGCAAAAGTAAGGGCTTTATCTGAATTAAGCAATATCTTTGGGGAAAATTTTATCATGAAACCCACATGTATTCCATATACAAATACTTATGTAAATAATTTTCATACATGTGGGTTCTCCCGACTGAGGCGGGACAGGTATCAGACCTTTAAAATAAAAATTATATACTGATGAAAAGGATTTTAGGCATTGGCAATGCCCTGGTAGATATAATGACACTTATCGACAACGATTCCATCCTTGAGGAACTGGCCCTTCCAAAAGGAAGCATGCAGCTTGTCGATGCAGGCAGATCGGCTGACATAAAAGCCGCTACTGAGTATTTCCCGGGAACAAGGGCCTCCGGGGGCTCAGCTGCAAACACTATCCACGGACTTGCCATGCTCGGGGCTGAAACAGGATTTATTGGCTCAATAGGAAATGATTCAACCGGCGATTTCTTTGAGAATGACCTTATAAAAGCCGGAGTGAAAACAAATCTGAAAAGGAGAAACACTCACTCAGGTACATCAGTCATTCTTGTATCAAAAGATACGGAAAGAACCTTCGCAACACACCTGGGAGCAGCCGTGGAACTCGATGCGGCAGACCTCGATCCCCTCGAATTCAGGAACTACGACATCCTCTACCTGGAAGGCTACCTGATCAATAATTTCCTCTTCACGGAAACTGCCTGTAAAATCGCCAGAGAATCAGGTATGTCTATTGCCCTCGACCTGGCCAGCTACAACGTGGTTGAAGAACATCTTCCTTCTTTCAGGGAAATAACTGAAAAATATGTCGACATTCTCTTTGCTAATGAGCAGGAAGCCCTCAAATTTACAGGATATCCTCCCGAAAAAGCCCTGGCCCTGCTTTCAGAACTCTGCCGTATTGCTGTACTTAAAACCGGAAGTGAAGGATCATTGATAAAAAGCGGGAATGAACTTGTCAGAATAAATGCGGTAAAGGCCAACTGCATCGATACAACAGGAGCGGGAGATCTCTACGCAGCAGGATTCCTGTATGGCTTTGCCTCTGAATTGGACCTTCCTGCCTGCGGTGCCATAGGATCACTGATGGCCGGCAGGGTGATTGAAGTTGTTGGTGCCAGAATGGACAGCACGAGATTCCTGTCCCTGAAAAAAGAAGTTGGAAAACTATCAGCCCGTAAAGAAACTTAATGAACTATCTTTGTAAATAACTCCTTCCGGATCATTAATATATTAAACGCCACCAGATGGAAAAACTCAAAAAGATAATCGTCACAAATGCTTTAGGTATACTTGTAATCCTGTCAGCAGGGTGCGGGAGCAAGGGAATCCCCGACAGCCTGAGGGAAAAAGTCGACCTGTATTTCGAATTCTGGAACACCGGCCAGTTTGAAAATATTGAATCGGTAATGACCAGGGACTTTACCAGGATAGAAAGCCCCCACTTTGAACCCAGAACCGGTTTGGAATATTTCAAGAAACTCGTCTCCAATACAAGGGTCACATATCCCGACTTCAGACTAACCATCGAAGAGATCATCTACGAGAAAAACAAGGCTGCCATCATATGGAGGGTCACCGGAACCCAGAAGGGGCCGGGAGAAATCCCCCCCACCGGAAGGACAATAAACAGCAAGGGTATGTCCGTAATGTATTTCCTCGACGGAAAGATCAGTGAGGAATGGCTGAGTAACAATAACCTCCTTCTGTTGATGCAGCTCGGCTATACACTTACTCCCCCTCCCTCCGGAACCGAAACGGAACCGATGCAATGAATCTCAGGCACCTTTTACACTGTAGCCCTTAATACCATAAAATACTATAAAGGCAAAGCAGACCAGGGGCACGATAAACCCGATTGCCATTGTCGATACATCGGCAATATGACCCATCAGCACCGGGACAATCGCTCCTCCCGCGATCGACATTACCAGCAGCGATGAACCTTTTTTGGTAAGAGGCCCCAGATCCTTTATTCCCAGAGCGAAAATGGTCGGAAACATTACCGACATGAAAAAATATGTGGAGAAAAGAGCTACAACGGAAGTCCATCCGAGCCCCGCGACAACAAGAGCCATTGTGATGACATTCGCGGTGGCATAGAAAGCAAGAAGCCTGTTAGGACGGAAAAGACGCATGAAAACAGTACTCCCGGTAAAGCGGCCAAGCCAGAATAATCCCATCCCTCCTATCCCGAGTATCTGGGCAGCCTGCTGATTGGTGACCGAGGGGATCTCTTCGGTAACATAATTGATGAAAAAACTGTTTATCCCCGTCTGCGCAGCCACATATAGAAACTGGGCAATTACTGCAAGAACAAAATGCCTGTACCTGAAAAGATCCTTAATACTTCCTCCTGAACCCTGAGTCCTCTCTTCCGCTTCCTCTCTTAGCTCCGGAAACCTTATCCTCCAGAAAAGAAATGCAACGATCAGAACAAGAGATCCTATAAGCATATATGGCAGCGCTATTGAGGAAAACCTGTTCGATCCTTCATTCGCGGAGAAGATCAGCATTCCTCCCACAAGAGGTCCTGCAATCCAGCCCAGTCCGTTGAACGACTGCGAGAAGTTTATCCTCCTCTCACCATATTCGGGAGGACCGAGAACAGTGGTGTATGGATTTGCTGCAGTCTCCAGACAGGTGAGTCCGCAGGCAATAATAAAAAGACAAAAAAGGAAACTCCCGAAGGTCTGAACGAAAGTCGCGGGAAGCATAAGAAAAGCCCCTCCTGCAAAGAGCAGAAGTCCGAAAATTATTCCCCGCTTGTAACCGTACCTCTGCATGAGGAGACCGGCGGGAATTGCCATTATAAAATATCCTCCGTAGAAAACGAACTGTACAAAAGCTGACTTTGCCTTCGACATATTAAGAAGTTCCTGAAAATGCTTGTTCAGGACATCAAGGCATCCGTGCGCAAATCCCCAGAGGAAAAAGAGACTTGTGATAAGGATAAAAGGGACCAGAAAACCAGGATAAACAAGCTTTTTACTGTTCCCGCCGGCAGAAATGGCATTGGTCATATGCAATCAGATTTAGTCAATACAAGATTGCCAGTATTTACGACTTTTCCAATACCTTTGCCCTTAATTAATATTCACGGCAGAAACCGGCCATACTAAAGTCGTTCCTGCCCTTCACCTGAAACCTGAAACCCTATGAAACTGAAACATCTTTTTAAGGAACTTCTCAGCGGAGTTCATGTGAGAATAAAATCCGGACCTCTCAGGGGAATGAAATGGATAGCTACTTCCGGAGGACGTTTCGTGAGCGGCGACCAGGAACAGTACAAAACAGATGCATTCCTGAAGAATTTTACCCCGGGTTCTGTCTTCTTCGATATCGGAGCCCATATCGGCTACTACTCAGCTATGGCAGCAATGCTGAACAAGGATGAGGGAAAGGTGTTTGCATTTGAGCCCAGACCTATGAATGCCAGGTTTTTCAGAAAACACATGAGGATGAACGGGCTGGAAAATGTAACCCTGTTTGAAGCCGCGGTTGGCGACAGCGACACATGGGTTAAATTCGAAACCGGTCATGGGTCTGCCACAGGAAAAGTCTCATCGGAAGGCGACCTGAAAGTAAAACAGGTCTGTATCGACACCATGATAAAAAACGGAGAACTTCCTTCACCCCATTTTATCAAGATTGATGTCGAGGGTGGTGAGATCCAGGTCCTCAAAGGGTTGAAGGAAGTCATTGAAAAAGAGAAACCAAAGCTTATTGTTGCAACACACAATCCCGGTTGCTACAATTTTACTATAGATTTCCTGACACGTAACCACTACCGGTATGAAGTCCTTAATCCCGGTTCGGAAAAAGGTGATACTGAAATAGTGGCTCTTCCGCAATGATCAGCTCAGCTTGCAAAAAGACTTATCTTCAGCTTGAACTCATCATAAATAGTCTTGTCGCCAAGGTTGTCAAAAAACGACCCTGACCCGTAACGGATGTTGTACACCGAACGGTCGATGATGATATTGGCATAAAACCAGGTTCCCTCGTCGTTCTTCTGAATGGCAGCCTTGAATTCAACAGGCCTTGTGATCCCCTTAATGGTAAGGTTGCCTTTTACATTTGCACTTCCCTTGTCAAAGGGTGCGCTCTCGGTAATCTCGAGCTTCGATACGGGATGATTGTCTGATCCGAAGAAATCATCCGATTTAAGATGCCCGACGAGCCTGTCGATATTCTCATCGCTTTTAATGCTCGTCATGTCTACAAGGAATTCACCTCCGGTGATCCTGTTGTTATCCCAGTGAAGCCATCCCGACTTGAGTTCAACAGTACCGGTGTGCTCTCCGAGTACCTTCTCGCCAAGCCACGACAATGTGGTTTTTTCCTTAACTGCATTTAGTTTCTGCTGCGCATCGGCAGTATCTGCTATCATCATAATAATTGCCAGAATAAAAATTATACGTTTCATATTTGCTGTTTTTTACTCAATAAACAGCCATCTGTGAACTTTTGTTCAAAGCCATATTTTTCCGTAAAAAATGATCTGATTGTTACAGCTTGTGAATATTAAGGCCGCCGCTGATCTCGAAAACCATCCCGGTCGAGAAGCCCCAGTCGCCCCTGGCAATTGATGCCACAGCCTTTCCTATATCTTCCGGAAGACCCCATCTTTTCTGGGGGACCAGACCTTCTCCGATCATCCTGTCGTATTTGTCCTTGAGCTTGATGGTCATGTCCGTCTGAATGATCCCCGGACGTATCTCATAAACAAGAATTCCTTCTCTCGACAGCCTGTCGGCAAATACGGTTGAAGCCATGCTCAGCCCTGCCTTTGAAACACAGTATTCGGTCCTGTTTGAAGAGGAGAGGACTGCCGACACGGAGGTTATAAAAATAATCACCGGCTTATACCCCGCGATCTGATCCTTCATCCAGATCATCTCCCTGGCAACCTTCTGAGCAAAGAAGACAGGCCCTTTCAGGTTTATATTCATAACCCTTTCGTAGCTTTCCTCGCTCATCTCGAGAACATCCTTTCTCTGAAGAGGAGCAACGCCCGCACAGTTGACAAGGAAATCGATGCGCCCGTACCTTCCGAGAATATTTGAAACAACTTCTTTGTGGCACTTTGTACAAGAGATATCCAGGCCAATGGGAAAGAACTGGGCGCCCTGTTTTTCGACAGCAGGGCCAAGGATTTCCATTCCCTCACTGTCGACCGACCTGGCAATTGCAGCTATATCATAACCCTCGCCAGCCAGCGCGATAGCCACTGCCCGGCCGATTCCCCTGCTTGCGCCCGTGATAACAGCAACAGGTTTACCGTTCATGAGAATTGAGTTTTCAGGTTTAATAAGTGCGTAAATTTAATAATTTGCCTGATCTGATCAACCTCCTGTATGATTATCTTCCCTAAATTCTTTCCAAACCTTCTCAAACCATAATTCCTGGGCAGGAATTTCCCTCACCGCTACACGGGCTGTTGTCACTTTGCCATTCCTGAAGGCAGTTTCAACAACCGACGATTCCACCTCCCTGTCGTAACTGCAAAGTTCAGGTCCGGCACCCCCCGCTATCCACCTGTCGAGATCAAAATGCTTTTCATCCTCAATAACATATGATCCCCGGCTTCTCCCCCCTCCTTCAATGTACGTCTTTATGGCAGAGAGATATATTAAATGCGTGGTGCAAAGATCCGATATCCTGAAACAGCCGGCAAGGTCCCTTACATTCCCTGCTCCAAGCCTTTCCCTTATGTTCATTTCAAGAAGCGATGCTTCCGCGAAGGCGGTTCTCGTCCTCTCAGTTCCCCTCATTATGCCTGCAGCCCTGGTCATCCTCGATCGTATCCCTGCAAGAACCTTCCTGTTATCAGCCTTTCTTTCCGGCGAAAGCCAGTATCCGGCATTTTCCAGAACAGTTGAGATGGAATCGCCGGCCAGTGAAAGAAATTGCCCGTTTGACTGAGGCGCTCCGGAGTAATTTTCTGCAATGAATTCAGCAGCCCTCCTGCCGCCTGCCTGACCTGAATTAAGGGCCGAACCTCCCGGGCGGTGAACTCCGTGAGAACCATTAACCTCACCCACCGGGAAAAGATGCCTGAGATCCGATTCCCACCAAAGGTTACCCTTTAATCCTCCGTTATTATGCTGAACACAGACCCCTATCTCCAGGGGTGATGAGAAAAGATCTGTGCCGTTGCGCCTGAATAACCCGCATGCCTCGGGATTCATCGAGGCAAGGCGGGCTGCCGGTGATGCCTGAAGCGATCCGGAATTTTCAAGATATTTCCTGGCTTCATCGTCAAGCTCGCGCGGAATAAAGATGTCCTGCCCGTCAAGAGGGATATTCCTTCTGAAATCCAGGTACACCCTCCTTCCATAATGATCCCTTTCCCTGAATACCAGAAGGTCGATAAGCGATGATCCGTAGCCTGAAACTCTTTCAGGACTGAAGGGCCATTGATATCCCTTCAGGAAAACTGCCCTTGTCAGACTTCTGTAATCCGGAAAATACGGGGAAAGAAAGTCCTTTTCGTCGCCCCCGTTAATGTCGGTCGAAAAATAACGCGGAAGAACCTGCTGATAGCTGCCCGAGAGATTCCATCTGAACTTCAGCGATGCGATCCCGAACTGGGATTCGGTAAGATTCTGACCCGTTGCCCCTGCCCTGTAAGCCATCCCCGGCGATCCGGCATGAACAGCCGGATATACGCTGTCAGAATACATCTCCCCTGGACCACCTGTCCCGAGAATAATGTTTTCGGAGTTGAAAAGAACAAAAGCCTTTGCGGGATCCTTTATCCTGGTATTGATAGCAATCGCTCCGATTACCCTTGTTTTATCCCTGTCGGTGAGCAGCTCTATTACCTGGTGATGATCAAGAATAGCTGATCTGTTCCTCCTTACCTCAGCCAGAAGGGCAGCTACCATCATCCGCGAGGTGAAGGGACCTGCCGAACATGCTCTTGTGCTGCTGTCATTATCGGTTCTGTACCCGGCCCATGATCCATACCTGTCCCTGGGAAAGGGAACCCCGAGTTCTGCAAGCCTGATAAATGAAGAAACCGAGCCCTGAGCCTCACATAAGGCAATGTCGCCATGCATGCATTTTCCTCTGAAGAGATCCGCGGCCATTGACCGAACCGAATCAGCCTCATCCCCGCTTACTGAAAGCTTGTAATATGTCTGTTTGTCGGAACCGGTATTGTTCGATGTCCCTCCTCCAAGCCTGTCAGTGGCAATAACAATATCTTTCTGCCCGAACCTGAAAAGACTTACGGCAGCGTTAAGGGCAGCTGCTCCGCTTCCAATAATCAGCGTGTTGACCCTGTGGCAGACCAGTGAATAACTCCCTGCCTGAACTGTTTCACTTTCCACTTTCAATGAGTTTTTTCAGTTCCTCTCCGTAAATTTCCCTGTCGTGAATAACGCATCCTCCCGGCCTGAGGCTTCTTATAAGCCGAGTACATCCCGAACAGGTAATGCATGTCTTGCGAGGATCAGCCGAACCGGATTCTTTAATCTCAGCCGGCATCGATGGATAGGCAAATGAGTTCCTGCCGAAGCCTATCAGACCCGCTCCTCCGTCGCGTATTACAGCCGAACCCACATTGGGAGCAAAATGCCGTAACCACGAATATGCTGATCCGGCAATTACCGTCCCGGGAAAACTCTTCTGAAACAACCGTGTGCCTTCCAGCATTCTCATTACCCCTTCAAGAGGATGTTCATCAGGCTTCTTCTGCCCGGGGACAGGATTATCATATGGCCTGTTGACATGAGGATTGTAATACGGACTTCCCATGGTAATGTTCAGAAGTTTCATGCCTCTGCCAACAAGCTCCCGGACAAGCATCAACGGTTCTGAAAAATCGGGAATCCCTTCTTCGTCTACTCCGAATCCTCCCTTGTAAAGATCGCTTATTCCAAGCCTTGTTGTAAGGATAAGCCCCGGGACCTCATCCCTTATCCTGTCGTAAAGCTCAAGGTAATACCTGAACCTGGCTGAAATATCCTCTCCGCCGAAAACGGAGTCTTTTCTTGCCTTCGCAGCCAGGAGTTCAATAAGCAGATACCCGTGACATGCCTTCAGGTCCGCTGCATTGAATCCTGCCCTGTAAGAGAGTTTTGCAGCTTCAACGAACCTGTCGGCAAGCCGTTTGAGATCATCATCGGTAAGTACCTGGTCAACAGCCGTATCAAGAAGAGGATTGTGAAATGCTGTAAGAGGCTTCGGAATCCCTTCAGGCTTACTGTAACGTCCTGAATGAGTGAGCTGTACTATAATCAGGGGATCTGTTCCTGACAGTCCGGCTATCCTTCTGATTTCATCATTAAGCCTTGCATACTCATCCCGGTTCCTTGAGTGTATCCATAGCTGATGAGGATTCGACCGCCCTTCCCGGACAACGGAAACGGCTTCGAACCAGATCGTCCCGCTTCCGCCTGAAGCATACCTCAGATACCTCCTTTTTGTGAGGGCTGAAGGAGAACCATCATTCTCCGAGTCATACCCTTCCATGGGCTGAACAACAAATCGGTTGCCGGCAGTGAAGTCTCCAATCCTGCACTGACTGAAAAGAGGCTCCATATCATCGCTGAAAGGTAATGAATACCCCAATTCCCTGGCTTTGCCGGTCAGCTCATCCCCGTTCCTGTACCTGAAACGTTCATGCATCATGCTTTATGCTAATATTAGAAATTAGCCGGATCAAACCGCGGATTAACAATGTTGTTGTTTATCGATCCAAAGGTATAAGTTAATTCAATTCCTCCTTCAAACCTTCCCTGACCTTGACAGGTAAATGCAGAACCTTCTCCACCGCTTGCATTATACCGGCCGGCACCGGGAGGATCCTCCACAGGCATGAGCTTCCTGCGAGCTTATCAACCTTTCTTAACATCTTCATCCTGATTATCTTCCTCATCCTCTTCGGGCCATTCGACAACAGGGGCCTGTGGTCCCTGATTCATGTATACAAGAGCCAGGATTATTCCCGAGATAAACCCCAGCATGTGCGATTCCCACGAAACATCCTTGTAGACATCCGGGAAAATTCCCCATACCATTGACCCATAAAGGAAAACGATCAGCAGTGAAAGCGCTGCAAGCCTGAAATACCTTCTGATCACCCCGCTGAAAAAAAGAAATGAGGCCAGCCCGTAAATAAGCCCGCTGGCTCCGATGTGCCAGGCATTCCTGCCGGCAAGCCAGACCGAAATGCCTGTCAGAAAATATGTCAGGATGCTGACCCTAAGAGCAATCTCGGAATAAAAATAAAACAGAGCCGTGCCTAGAAAGAAAAGCGGGAGCGAGTTATTGAAAAGATGACCTGTTCCTGAATGAACAAAAGGAGAGGTCACAATTCCCGGCAGTCCGCGCAGGGACTGCGGATAAATGCCCAGCCGAGTAAGGTCGAGGTCAAACAACAATCCTGCAAAATGGACAAGCCACATAAGCGCAACGAATATCCCCGGTATGATCATTGCCAGGCCCAGCCTCTTCATGAACAGAGCCCTTTCGGAGCCAAGGTCGGATTCAGACATCGACATGCATATATTTTTCAGAACTTCTCCTTCACAGCCCCGGGGTCATAATTATTTCCTGAATCAGCGATATTCACCGTACCATCTAATCCCTTCCGGGAAAAACAATGCCTGCATCCGCCCTGATCCTGTCAAGCGTTAACATGAGATCGCGGGTGAATGAAAGAGGAACGACGGGACTTTCGGTAAGACCTTCATCAAGGCATCGCATGACTTCCTCCGCTTCAAAGCTGTAACCAAGCGCCGGAGGACTGTAAACAAAAGTTTCTTCCTGTTTCCCATGCAGGCGCAGAATGACCCTCTGATTCATGTCCCGACCTCTTGAAAGCGTCATATTGCCATTCTCGCAAAGAAGGTCACAGCCTATACCGACATTGGTTTTGAATGAACTGTAAATATCTGCCATTGCTCCCTCTCCATACCTGAACAGAGCAGTAAGCGATTCTTCCGATCCAGTCGGTCCAAACTGAGCCATTGCCTTTATCTCGTCCGGTACCCCCAGAAAGGTTAAAACATCAATTACCGGGTAAATCCCGATATCAAGAAGCGAACCTCCCCCGAGGGCAAGATTGAATTTACGGTCGCCCGGTTCAAAGGGAGGAATGAATGAGAAATAAGCATGAACATGAAGTATCTTTCCCAGAATACCTGTTTGAAGAATCTCATGCGCTTTTATATAGTACGGCTGAAAGGGCGGCCAGAGTGCTTCCATAAGAAAAACATCCTGCATCCTTGCCTCATTTATCATCTCATCGGCTTCTCTGCTGTTCAGGGCAAAAGCCTTTTCACACAATACAGCCTTCCTGTTCTTAAGGCAGAGAATTGCCTGATCATGATGATGGGAATGGGGAGAGGCGATGTAGATTATGTCAACTTCAGGATCGGAAGCAAGTTCTTCATACGACCCGTAATGCTTCCTGAAACCATGAATTTCTGCAAATTTTTCTGCCCTGCCTTTGTCACGCGATCCTGCAGCATAAAGTATCCCGTTCCCGGTGATCTTTATCCCGTTGGTGAACTTGGCAGCCATCTTGCCGGGGGCAAGGATCCCCCAGTTGTATTTCTTTGCCATAAAGAATTATTTCCATAAAGATAATTAAAATCCCAACTCCCTGACTACACGAATCGATACGCTCCGGAATAAGCTCCTTCGCTTAAGCATAAATACTTTGGCCGGCCAAAAAAAAACAGCATTTATAATGATCTGATTATTTGTATTTTAAAAAATATTTTAAATTTTCTGTTATTTTTTAGTACTATGTATTGCATAGTACATATTTTTTTATATATCTTTGCATTGTAATGTTGTATATTTTATATAGTAGTAAATAACAAAAGGTTCTATGAAAATCACAGTAAGTGTAAATCTTGGAGGTTACTCCTTCAACATTGACGAGGATGCATACTCGGAATTGAAAAGATACCTGAAAAATCTCGAACTCCACTTTGCAGGGGAGGAGAGCTCTTCAGAGATCCTTTCCGATATAGAAGCAAGAATGGCCGAGCTCCTGAAAGCCAGGCTGACAACCTTCAAACAGGTTGTAACGATAGACGACGTAAGGGAGGTCATTGCCATAATGGGAAATCCCGAAGACATAACTGATGAAGAGGGGCCGACGAGAAAGGAAAAATTCTCCAGACCGGGTCCTCACCGGATGTACCGTGACCCCGACAAAAGGATCATAGGAGGCGTATGCGCGGGCATGGGTGCTTACTGGGATATCGAACCATGGATCATAAGGATTATTTTCATTGCCCTGGTGATGGCCGGAGGTCTGGGAATACTGATCTACCTTATTCTCTATATCGTCCTTCCCGAAGCGAAAACCACAGCCCAGAAGATCGAGATGAAAGGCGATCCGGTAAATATCAATAATATCAAAGAGGCTGTCAAAAAGGAGTTTGATACGGTAAGAAAAAATATGAAACTGTAGCCCTGTCGATATCAGGGAGGGTAAAAAACCTTTTAACCGGAAATAATTTTATAACCACTTTAAATACAAACAAGATGGATCTTGAAAATACTAAAGCACAGATGCGAAAGGGGATACTTGAGTATTGCATTTTATCGGTGCTGTCAAAAAACTCCTGCTATGCCAGTGATATAATCAGGGAACTCAAGGAGGCGAAGGTAATAGTCGTTGAAGGAACTCTCTATCCCCTTCTTACAAGGCAGAAAAATGCCGGACTGCTTAGTTACCGATGGGAAGAGTCGCAGCAGGGACCTCCTAGAAAATATTATGAACTTACCGACGAAGGAAAGACTTACCTCACCGAACTTGACAGATCGTGGGATGAGCTTGTCGAATCAGTCAACCTTATTAGAACCAGATAACCGTTTTCTAACCTGATAATCATTAAACAAAATGGATAAAACTATCAAAATAAATCTCGGAGGTACTCTGTTCAATGTCACCGAAGAAGCTTACAAACTGCTGAAAGGGTATCTTCAGGAGATCAACAGCATTCTTGGAAACACTCCAGGTGCAGCTGAAACGGTTGAGGACATAGAGATGAGGATTGCCGAGATATTCCAGTCGCAGGGGGTAATGGCGGGTATTATCTCAAAGGAAAACGTGGAGAACATGATTTCCATAATCGGCAAACCTTCAGATTTTATAACCAACGATGAGGATAAAACCACCGGAGAACCTTACTTCTCCCCATCGGGAAATCCCAAAAGACTTTACAGGAATCCCGATGATCAGATAATCAGCGGAGTGTCAGGCGGACTTGGGACCTTCCTCAATATGGACAGCGTCTGGGTAAGAATATTGTTCATACTCTTCGCATGCTTCTTCGGAATAGGATTCTTTGTTTACATCGCCCTGTGGATAGCCCTTCCCATGGCTTCCGGCGATGCCCAGAAGCGCGACATGTACGGGACAGAAGGTTACAGGCAGTATCTGAGCCGGAGCAAAGGCAACACCCGGCCGCTGCAGTCATCCGGTTATGCGGCATCCTCCCGGACCGGCTCAGACATAGGCAATGCCTTCAATGAGATCTTCAGGGCACTCGGCCGCGTGTTGTTCGTGATAATGCGGATCCTGCTTATAATTACGGGGATAAGTCTGGTAATTGCTGGTTTTGCCTCGCTTGTATCCTATATTCTTATCTTCTTCTTTAAATTCCCCGGTTATTTCTCCACTGATGCAGTAGGTGTCAAACTGTTCTATCTTCCCGACTTTCTGAGCTATGTAGTCGATCCTTCAATGGCGCCCTGGATCATGGCTCTGCTGTCCGTGGTTGTAATCCTGCCGCTTCTCGCCCTTATCTACTGGGGAGTCAGGATGATATTCTGGTTCAGGGCAAAAGACGGTATCATCAGCCTCGTGGCAATTGTTATCTGGGTAGTAAGTCTTGCAGCACTTTCAATTCTCCTGTTCAGCGAGGGAGTGGGTTTTGCCGAAAGATCCGGGAAAAGCTATGAAAAGGTCATTGAAAAAGCCCCCGCCGACCTTTATATCTTCGCAGGTAAAAAAGTGGCCGACCTGAAATACGACAAGGATATAACATTCGATGAGGAATACACTGCATTCTTCGACGACGACGGCGAGAACCTCTATATCACATCAGGGTTTGACATTTACAGTTCAGACGACGAATCACTCAGGATCCATGTCAGGAAACGCTCCGCCGGGCGTAGCAACTCCGATGCCGAAAGAAAAGCCGGGAGGCTGGAATATAGCTACTCAGTCGAGGGAGACACATTAAGCGTCGATGAATACTTCTCTATTCCCGCTGGGACAAAATGGTCGGCCGACGAAGTAAATACGGACGTTCTCATACCTGCCGGAACAAGGGTCCATTTCGATAATACCACCCTCCGTATGTTCAGGCGCCAACACTTTAATGAATCCGGCTGGGAATGGACAGATTCTGATGATGATGAATACGAAGGGGAAGAACCAGAAAACCTCGTCTGGATTATGACGGAAGATGGTCTGAAGGAACTTAAATAAGCTGATCAAAACAGATACATAGAGGGGATATCCCCGGGCTTCCTTTTTTCATTCCTTTATCTTCATGACAATCCGGCACATAATTTCATGTGCCGGATTTTTTTTGGAGAATTCCTTGTTCAGTCCTCCGGGTATCAAAATCATCGTTCAGTCCTGCCTGCTGGTAAGATGCCAGAACCCGCAGATCCTGCACTGGTAGGGTCGTATCTTTCTTGTCACGCGGCTATCTTCGATGTATTTTATCATAGCCATGGCATCTTCCCGCGTATTGTAACTTTCCTTCCGGCATGGCAGCCCGATCGGTTTTACCTTTGCCTTATTTGATGGCTTGTAACCCATTCTGCAAAAATAGCAAGGATCTTATCCGGCATGACCTGGTGAATATTAAAAATTCATTGCGATGAAATAAGCAGGGACTAACCTGAAAACGTTACTTTAATTGTAACTCTTGTATTTCACCCTCACCGGAAAACGACAGCAGTCTGCCCGGCCGGAGTCAGCTAAATGCCGAAGAGCTGTTCTGTCAAATGTTTCAGAAATTCCACTGTTCCGTCAATACCGAGCATCGATGAATTTATGCAGAGATGATACGTATCGGCCACACCCCATTCCTTGTTGCTGAAGTAATTATAGTAACCTGCCCTCTGCCTGTCGGATTTCTCAATTATCTCAGCGGCCTTTTCTTCGCTTATCTTTTCACATGCCGTTATCCGGCTTATTCTTTCCTTTTTATCGGCCGTTATGAACAGGTTCAGGCACCTGGGATGATCCTTCAGGATGTAATCTGCGCATCTCCCTACGAAGACACATGATCCACTGTCGGCCAGATTCCTTATCACATCGCTCTGTATCTTGTAAAGAGCTTCATTGCTCAGATAATAATGTGCAAAGGTATCATCGGCCATCGTGCTTCTGAGCCCGAAAAGGCTTCCGAAAACCGGAAAGCGTTTTTTTTCATCGGCTCTCTCAAAGTATTCCTTTCCAAGACCGCTCTCCTTCGAGGCGATCTGAATAAGCTCCTTGTCGTAAAAGGCTATTCCCAGGGTTTCGGCAAGCCTGGTACCGATCTCCTTGCCTCCGCTTCCCAGTTGTCTTCCGATTGTTATTACATATTTTTCTTCCATGTCAGTGTGTTTTTCATTTTGTCAGACATTAATCCTCAGAACGCTTTTCCGGTACTGTGATACCAGAAGAATTACCGCAACAATTCCCGAAAGGAAGTCGGCAGCCGGCATGCTGTACCAAACACCCTTAACACCAAAAATTGCCGGAAAGATAAGAAGCATGGGAAGAAGAAAGAGGACCTGCCGGGTAAGCGACATGAATATCGCCTTTCCCGCCATACCTATGCTCTGGAAAAAAGTTGATGCTACCATCTGGAACCCGATGATCGGGAACAAAACGAGAACAATACGGAGCCCCTCAACGGATATCTCTATAAGCCTGGCGTCTCTTGTAAAGAGCGAAGCCACAGCCCTGGGAAAGAAGACACCTGTAATAAATCCGGCTGTGGTTACCGCGGTAGCAAGGAATACGGTAAGAATGAGAACCCTGTAAACCCTTTCATAATGACCTGCGCCGAAATTGTAACCGGCAATTGGCTGCATTCCCATGTTTAGACCAAGTACTATCATAACGAAGAGGGAGGCCAGCCGGTTTATAATGCCATAGGCTCCCACTGCAAGATCACCACCGTTCCTTATCAGGGCCTGGTTTATTATTATGACAATCCCGCTGGCAGCAATGTTCATCAGAAAGGGAGCAAGACCTATTGCCATCGAATCGAGCACTATCTTGCGTTTAAGCCTGAAGGTGTCTTTCCTCAGATGGATCATATTGGTTTTGTCGCTGAAGATCCTAATCTGCCATAAAAGCATTGCAGTCTGTGCAAGAACAGTTGCCAGTGCCGCACCGCGTATCCCCCACCGGAAAACAAATATGAAAAGAGGCGCAAGAATAACATTTATCAATACCGAGAAAAGAGTCGCATACATTGCCGTGGAAGGATTGCCGCTCGCCCTCAGAAGGGCATTAAGCCCGAGATACATATGGGTTATTATATTACCAATCGATATAATAACCATAAAATCCCTGGCATAGGGCAAAGTTTCGGAGCTTGCTCCGAAGAAATAAAGAATCGGCTCCAGAAATATAAGGATGAGAGTGGTATAGATAAGTCCCAGTATCAGGTTCAGAACGAATACATTGCCCAGAATACTGTTAGCAGCCGTGTAATCCTTCTGACCAAGACGCAGCGACATCAGGGCCGAAGCCCCCACTCCCACCAGCGATCCGAAAGCTGCAGAAATATTCATAAGCGGAAAGGTAATGGCCAGGCCTGAGATTGCAAGCGCTCCTACCCCCTGTCCGATGAATATGCTGTCGGTAATATTGTAAAGCGATGAGGCTGTCATGGCTATCACCGAAGGTATTGCATAAAGCATAAGCAAATGCCATATATTGTCGGTCCCCAGTGCCAGAGAAGTGTTCTTCGTTTCCATTTTGCAACGCCGCCTATGCAAGGATAAAATTCATAAAAAGAGTTTGAATACACAAGGGCAATGCAATGAAAGAAGGCATGACCGGCAGAAAAGAGGCACAGAGATTGCAGAATTGGACAAATAAACATACATTTATAGAAACCCATTACAAAAAGGATCAATATTAAACCCTTTTATATGCCATTCACAAACAAGTATAAATATCATTTTCAAAATACGGGCTACCCCGCCTGAGGCGGGGCAGGCATTACACCATTAAAATCAAAACAATACAGTGATGAAAATTCTGAAATCATATCTTATCGTCGGTCTCCTGGTGCTTATTTCCATAATACTGCTTTCAGGCAAGCTTATTGTATGGGGGCTCGCTGTCCTTGCCGCGGCCCTTGTAATACTGGGAATACAGCAGCTGATAAGACTGAACGTGAAAGTATCCCTTTTTGAGGGCGACATGAAAAACCTGGGCGAGAGGAACAATGAACTTCAGCTTCAGAACATGAAACTTCTCGAAGAGAACTCATATCTTAAAGAGAGACATTTCCAGATCACCCAGATAAAAAGCATCCTTGAACTGAACCTTTTTGAAATTGACACCAAATTCACGCGGTCGGTAAGCAGCCAGGAAAAGCTTGGCGACAAAAACATCAAATACTTCGGCAGTCTCAGCGTATCGCTGAAGGCAAAATACGGAATAGACATCAGGGAACTGAGATTCAAATACGACAGGGATAGCAACACCCTTACAGTGGCCAACATCAATCCCAAATTCCTTTCCTTCGGAAACAGGAAGCTTGAATGGGACTTTTTTGAGATATACGAATACAGGGGTCAGAATATTCTTGCAGATAAACAGTGGATGACAAGCGAGAAGCTTTTCGAGTATGCCGCTGAACTGAAGGAAAAATACCGTGTGGAAGTCGAGAAATCACTTGAAAAGGGACCGGAGGAATTCGAATGGATATACACTCCCATCAGACAAAATGTGGAGAGCGCCATTAAAGTGATGTTCAGGGGGGTATGTAAGAATATCTTAGTCGCTGATGAATCAGACGACTCCTTTATTCAGATCGACCGGCTCACCTTCGACAGCAGGACCGATGCAAAAGGAATAGAAGAACACAATGAATGATTGACTCTCCAGTTGCCCCTAAAACCCGGTCATGAGAATTATATGGAAATACCTGAAACCACAGAAATGGATAGTCATCCTTTCCCTTGCACTCGCCGGGATAAGCCAGCTTCTGAACCTTGTTGATCCCCTGATATTCGGGAAAATAATCGACGATTATGCAGTTTCTCCGGGAAACCGCACTGAAAACGAGCTTGTAAGGGGAGTCCTTTTCTGGCTCGGACTTGCAGTGGCAATCGCCCTTGTGGCAAGGATTGCAAGATCATTCCAGGACTATTTCACAAGGCTGGCCGTTCAGAAATTCGGCGTCGGAATTTTCAACGACGGACTAAGGCAGACTATGAGGCTTTCATATCAGGAATATGAAGAACAGGGAAGCGGAGAGACCTTATCGGTGCTTCAGAAAGTAAGATTCGACACCCAGCAGTTCATGAACTCCTTCATTAATATTCTCTTTTCAACGGTTGTCGGCATAGGATTTCTCATATAGTATTCGATAACAAAAAACTGGATGCTGATCCCGGTTTTCGTTGTGGGAATACTTGTTCTCGGATCTCTTACGGGACTCCTGAGTAAAAAGATAAAGACCACACAGAGATCGATCAACCGCGAAACGAACAAGATGTCGGGAGTTATTACAGAATCGCTCAGAAACATTGAACTGGTAAAAAGCCTTGGCCTTACATACCCAGAAATTCGGAGGCTGAGAGAACAGACACTGAAAATATTCAGGCTCGAGATGGAAAAGGTAAGAAAAGTGCGTACCCTTACCTTCCTTCAGGGGACTATGCTGAGCATTCTGAAACAATCGATACTATTCATTCTTCTGTGGCTCATCTTCAGGAAAGTCCTTACAACAGGGGAGCTCATAGCTATGCAGTTCATCTCAACATCCATTTTCGGACCCCTCCAGGATCTTGGAAATATAATCCTTAGCTACAGGGAGGTTGAAGCATCCCTCAACAACTTCGACCAGCTGATGAATAAGCCTGTTGAGGTAAGACCAGATAATCCTGTGGAAATAGGGGACCTTAACAGAATCTGTTTCGATAATGTCGTTTTCAGGCATAAAACCGCAAAGTCAAATGCGATAGATGAGATATCCTTTAAGGCACAGTCCGGAGAAACCGTTGCCTTCGTAGGACCTTCCGGTTCAGGAAAATCCACTCTTGTTAAATTGCTCGTTGGCCTTTACAAGCCTCTGAAAGGTGAAATTTCTTTCAACGGACATTCTTCTGCGGAAATAAGATTCAACGAGATGAGAAGACAGATCGGTTTCGTTACCCAGGACACCCAGCTCTTTGCAGGCACAATAAAGGAAAATCTCCTTTTCGTAAAACCTGAAGCCACCGATGCCGAGATAACAACTGCCCTTAACAAGGCATCTTGCCAGAAACTGATAGCGAACTCTCCGGCTGGCGTCGACTCGGTTCTCGGCGAAGGAGGAATGAGGCTGTCGGGGGGAGAGAAACAGAGAATCTCAATCGCAAGAGCTCTTATCCGCAATCCCCGCCTCCTAATATTCGACGAGGCTACCTCATCGCTCGATTCATTAACCGAAGAGGACATATCAGAAACAATAAGGAACTTCTCAGAAAACAGGGAACGGATAACGATACTTATCGCCCACCGCCTTTCCACAATTATGCATGCTGATGTTATTTATGTCCTGGAGAAGGGAAAAATAGTTGAAACGGGATCACACGAAGAACTCCTCCTGCACAAAGGTCTGTATTACGCCATGTGGCGCCAGCAGATAGGTGAAAGAAGAGACAAGGTAAGTATACCTTAACTTGCTTTGATCCGAATTGTTGGTTATCTTTAGGTTTTATTCAAATGTCTAAAAAACAACTTACCATGAAAAGGATAGTTATGAGCAAGCTTGATTATGCACGAATACTGAAATGCATTCAGGACGGGAAGGATAAGAAGACCATTAACAGCACCGAGGCTGAAAACTTGCTCAATGAACTGCACGCTGCAAAGGTTGTTGAACCCTTCGAGATACCTGTTGATATCGTTACAATGAACTCGATTGTGAAAATACGCTTCCTGAAAACAAACAAGGAACTGAAATTCCAGATAGTATACCCCGATCAGGCCAATATTAAGGAAAATAAGATTTCAATTTTTTCACCAGTGGCAACCGCCCTCATAGGTTACAAAGTCTCCGACGAGATAGAATGGGTCGTGCCCTCAGGAATGACAAGGATACGCATTGAGGAGATTATCTATCAACCCGAGGCCGAGGGCAATTACGATCTTTAATAGAGCATCCTGACCCTTATCGTTCCCTGTATGGCACGCAGCTCGTCAAGGATCTTGCTGCTGAGCCGGCTTTCAGTGTCAATTATAACGTATCCTATCTCCGGATCGGTCTGAAGATATTCTCCCGCAATGTTTATACCCTTAGAAGTGAAAACATAGTTTACTTCCTTAAGTATCCCGGGCTCATTCTTGTGGATATGAAGAAACCTCTGGGCATTGCTGTTTGGCTGAAGCGAGACCTGAACAAAATTTGTCGCGCCTATTGTTGCTCCTGTATCGCTGTATTTGACAAGCTTCTCCGCCACTTCCGTTCCAATGTTCTCCTGGGCCTCCACCGTGCTTCCTCCAACATGAGGAGAAAGTATAACATTGTCGAACTCCTGAAGCTCCGATCTGAAAGGATCGTTGTTCGAAGCCGGCTCGTCAGGAAAAACATCAAGGGCCGCCCCCAGAATATGCCCCGACCTCAGAGCCTCTGTAAGAGCCTCAACATTTACCACCGACCCCCGCGAGGCATTGACAAGACATGATCCCTTCTTCATCAGGGCAAGCTCCCTCTCTCCTATCATATTTCTCGTAAGCTCTGTTTCCGGAACATGAAGCGTAAGAATATTAGCCAGCTGGAGAAGTTCATCAAGTGATGGGCAGGCAACTGCCTTCCCCAGGCTGAGCTTCTTCACAATGTCGAAATAATATACATTCATCCCGAGAGCTTCGGCAAGGATTGAAACCTGCGATCCTATATGCCCGTAGCCTATTATGCCCAGATTCTTGCCCCGGACCTCAAAACAGTTCGCCGCCGACTTGAGCCATTTGCCCCGGTGAGCAGCTGCATTCTTCAGGGGAATGTTGCGCATCAGCAGAATGGCTTCTGCTATGACAAGCTCCGCAACCGACCTTGTATTCGAAAATGGGGCATTGAACACGGGAATGCCTTTGAGCCGTGCAGCATGACCGTCGACCTGGTTGGTTCCTATACTGAAACAACCTATTGCCAGAAGCTTTCCTGCATCGTTAAGCACATCGCCCGTCAGATGAGTTCTCGAACGAATACCGATAATATTTGCCGTTTTTATCTTCTCCCTTAGTTCCTCTTCATCCAATGCATCCGAAAAGGATTCAATATTGTAATATCCGGCTGAATGGAAAAAATCAGTTGCACTCTTGTGAATACCTTCAAGCAGAAGGATCTTTATCTTGTCCTTATCCAGGGAATACTTTTTCTCCATCTACAGGGAAAAGATTTAATAATATCAATAATTGCCGTCAAAAATATAAAATTATTAAAACTGTAAGCCCTGCAAACAAACAAAGTGTAACGAAAGAGTCCGAGATTTTCATTCAGATCATGAAACAACAGGTTAAAAAGCAAAGAATCATTACCTGTCCTGACTTCACAGCCATAAACGGACCAATTCTGTCCTCCCTCAATGCAAAAAGAATAGTAAATTTGATACTGAAAATCACATTTACTGAAGATGAGCAAGAACAAGAACAGAAACAAAACCGGTGCCCCGTCCTTCACCGAATACCCTCCTTTCTTTGCGCGCTTTTATGACCTGATCTATCATCAGGTAAGGGACGATGTGGATACGGCTTTTTACCTCAACAGGATAATCAGTTCAGGAGGAAGAGTAATGGAGGTCGGAACCGGAACGGGAAGGCTTTTCATTAAAGCGCTGGAAGAAGGGGCCGACATTTACGGGATCGACCTGAGCCCGGCGATGCTCGATATCCTGAAGGCAAAACTAAGCAGCGAAAATAAAGGAAGGGTCAGTTATGGTAATATCACAGATTTCATAACTGATGAAAAGTTTGACCTCATAGTGGCTCCATTCAGGGTCATGATGCACCTCGTCACCATTGAGGAACAGCTGAAAGCCCTAAACAATGTCTATGACAACCTTAATCCAGGAGGACAGTTCATATTCGACCTTTTTATCCCCGATCTTAAACTTCTGATCTCGGGAATGGAAGATATAAGGGATTTTGACACCGAATTTGAACCCGGCAACAGGGTAAGCAGGACTGTTACTTCCATAGCTGATCTGATAAACCAGACTCTGAACGTAAAATTCCTCATCGAATGGAACGAAGGAGAAGAGAAATTCAGTGGAGAATGGCATTCCTTAATGAGGTATTTTTTCAGGTTCGAGCTTGAACACCTTCTTGAAAGATCGCCTTTTGAATTTTTTTCAATTGACGGAGATTTTTCGGGAAGCTCCCTGTCGAGCAACTCACGCGAGTTCATTGTAACCTGTACAAAAAAAACCTCCTGAACTGTTACCAGCCTGGAGTGAAATTAAGTCCGAAAATCCCGTTGCTGAATCCTCCGTTCTGCAGTGGGAAAGCATAGTAAGGTTCCAGTATCATGGCCCCCAGGACATTTATCCTTAACGATACTCCCGTGCTGTAAACCGGATATTTTACATCGTACATCAGGGCTGAGGGTTTGAAATCCGCGACTATCCTGTCACCCTTCGACCAGGCCACGCCTCCGTCGAAAAAGAGATTGAGATCGGTAAAGAAGATCTTTGACTTGATCAGAGCAAGCCTTTCCGGCCCCGAAAGCGGCAGCCTGAACTCAACGTTACCCACAAGGACCCTTTGTCCGCTGAGCCGCGACACATCGAAAACATCAAGACCTTCCGACCCCTGATTCGACGATATGTTCTCATATCCCCTTATCAGCCATGGATAACCCAGGTAAAGAGGAGAGACGATGTTGTTTCCGGATTTGCCTCCATATCTGCCATAGTGATAAGCCCTGAAAGCAAGACTGAATGGCTTAATATAGAAATATCTCCTGTAGTCAGCCAGTGCCGTAAAGAAATCGACCATGCCGAAATACTTCTCGACCTGGTATCTGAGCCTGTGACCCTGAAAGGGCGATGTCATTGCGAAATAGGAATTGTCTTCAACATAGGCAAGCGACATGAGCTGGTAATTGCCTCCGTCAGGAGAATCCATCTTCTCACGCTTGCTGCCAAGTGATAACCCATCAAGTGTGTAATAGTTGTTGTACCTGTCGATCCTGTAATAATACCACGACATCGAAAAACTCGACTCAATCCTCCTGTTCTGCGAGATCGGGTAATAGGCAAAGGCTGAGATGTTATCCTCGAACATCCTCAGATAGTCGAGAACCAGGTTGTAAACCTGAAATTTATCCTCTCCCACACCTAGAGAATCGAGCGTCATGAACATATTTCCTGCCCGGTAGGGTATATGTGATACAGCGCCTCCCCATTTGACCTTGCTTTTCTGGTTTATATAGGCTACCTGGCCCCCGAAATCGTAAATCTCACCATTGAGTGCGAGTGAGGAAAACAACTGGTTGTTCCCCAGCATGTCACTGAAGATCATATTAACGCTGCCCCCGACATTGTTCCTGTACAACCCGGTCGAAACCCCTATGCTGGCATTGTTCGAAATATAATCGAGCTTGAACTTTGCCCTGTAGGGAACCTCTTTGACAGAATCAA
Organism: Bacteroidales bacterium; assembly: GCA_040772125.1. Classification (GTDB taxonomy): domain Bacteria; phylum Bacteroidota; class Bacteroidia; order Bacteroidales; family VadinHA17; genus LD21. Next base: position 728,423 of record JAXGYS010000004.1, on the reverse strand, counting down.
CCGGAAGCTCCGTCACAACTGTGTTATTGTATAGCACCGTATCGACCAGATTGTATGAATAATGCCTGAGCGGAGGCAGGGTGCCTGCATCAAGGTTGATCTCCCTTTTGTCTCTGACCATTCCGCTGAATTCATCAGCTGAGGCGAGCCATAACTGATAGGAGTTTTTGGTGTAATAGGTGTAGGCGATCAGATCCTTTTCCCTGGCAATGCTTATCGCCGGCGAGAAAGCTGTTATGCCGCTTATGCCCGTGATGAGATCGGTCAGTCTGACAACCTGGTCCGACAAGGGATCGTACCTGTAAAGGTTCCTGAATCCGTCTGCATCCGAAAGGAAAAATATTGAGTTGCCGTCTGCCGAAAAAACGGGATTCATATTGTAAGCCCCGGGGAAAACATCATAAAGCTCCGTTTTTCGTGTATTGAGATCATAAACTGCAATTCTGAAGGCAAAGTTCCTGGCGCCGGGGTCGTTGTTTATCACCTCCTGGGAATAAACAATTTTACTTCCATCTGGTGACCACGACGGATGTATATTTGCTATAAGATCGTTTGTAAGCCTTTCGACAGCACCTGTTTCCGTATCATAGGCGAAAAGATCACTTACACCGTCTACCATGCCGGTAACCACTATCCTGTTTCCATCGGGCGACCACGAAGGATTGGAAAATGAAGGTACGCCTTTGAGTTCAACTTCTCTGACTTTTCTTGCCTTCCTTACATTCACAATCGCCAGACGGTTCTTCCCTTTCGAGAAAACTACAAAGGCAAACTGCCGGCTGTCGGGCGACCATGTGCCTGCAGACTCTATAAAACTGAAATCGTCAATATCGGTGTCCCTTATTACACTCGACAGTTTCTTAACGATCTTCCCGGTTTCGGTATCTGCAAGGAAAAGATCGAGTGTGAAAAGGTTCCTTTCTGAAAAAAATGCCAGGTACTTACCGTCGGGACTCAAAGCCGGAGAAATGTAATATTTCCCTCCATTGCCTTCTGAAGCCATTTCCCTTCCGGCAGGCTGGTCCTTCCTCCCTTCAATAAACCTGTTGTAATGAAGCTCCATGGCACTCTTCCACATTCCTGAAAGGGTCTCCGTGTTGAAACCCAGCACCGAATCAACCGCTGCCTCAAAACCATACTGTGCGGTCTGCCTGAAAAGAGGCATTATTATGGTGTCGCCCCAGGTCTTTCCTGCCATAGCCCAGAAAGCCTGTCCGTAACGGTATGGAAAATACTTCGACTGGTCAGAGAGCTTCTTTATAGTGGGAAAATCGTTGTTCACAAGGGCATCCCTCATCCACATCGATGTGTTGGGATCGAGACTCCCTATTGAAAGATATTCTGCCATTCCTTCAATCATCCATAGGGGAAGATTATTAATGGAAAAGAGCTTCGATGAGTCTGAATGCAGAAGAACATTGTACTGAAAGGCATGAACAAGTTCATGGCCGAGAGTGTGGTCCGTCTGGGCAAGAGTCGGAGCTACCGGCATTATGACGCGGTTCTTGAGCGATTCGGTAACTCCCCCGGTACCTGAACCAAGCAGCCCGCTGATGGTGTTCGTCTGCTGAAAATCAGCATGGTTATTATAAAAGATCAGGGGATTCTTTATCCTGAAAGTATCCCTGAATAGATTACTGTGGATGTTATACCATTTCTCCGACCACTGGTAAAGGGTGCTGAGTACTGAATCATTTTTAAGATAATGGTATATTTCAAAATTCGGAGTCTGAATGACATTGTACCGGAAGTTTTCATATCCCGGCTTGTTCCTTCCGAAATACTGTGCACTGGCAGGGATCGCAATAAAGACCGCTAATAAAAAAGGGACAATCCGCATGATAATTGATTTTCCCGTGCCGGCTGTTCTTTTTGACGGTTCCATAATTACCTCCTTTCATGAACTTTTTGTGTGCGAAACAGATAAGGCCGCATAATTGTTCTGACCAAGCCTGTCTTAGAAAAACCAGACTCAAAATTTATGCCATTCAACCGGAGCATATTCACCTTAAAGCGGTCGGTGAAAAATGAGTTTGTCCCTGCATCAATGACTGTATTCCGGATTATTGTATAAATTTAAGCTTATAAAAATGCCCCTGTAAAATAAAAAATACAATTACCGATATGAATTTACTAAAATTCTTCCTTGTTTCACTGGTTTTTTTAGCTTCTTCCTGCTCCGTAAGGATAAAGGATCCGGTCGATTATGTGAATCCCTATATAGGCAACATAAGCCATCTTCTGGTCCCGGTTTATCCGACCGTCCATAATCCGAACAGCATGCTCCGGTTCTATCCAACGCGTAATGATTTTACTTCAAACAGGATATCAGGATTCCCGCTGAATGTAGTGGCTCATCGCTCTGGAAAGGTCTTCAATATTGCCCCGGCTTCGGGCGATTATGATCTTACGGGGCTTAAGGCTGGTTACACATACGACAACGAAAGAATAAGCCCTTACAGCTATTCGGTCACACTCGACGAACACGATGTGGGCCTGACCTTCATACCGGCTTCAAAGTCCGGATTTTTCAGCCTGTCATTCAACAGACCTGGTGACAGATCCCTGGTGATAAGTACAACCGGAAGCGGACAGCTAATCTATGATAATGGAAGTATTACGGGCTACGATACTTTCAATGACTTAAAGACTTATCTTTTTCTTGAGTTCGAAAAGGCTCCGCTGAAGGTTGAGACAAGCACAACAGACGTGTTCACAGGTTCGGCCTCACCCCATAGCGGAAGGATGACCCTTACGGCGAGTTTCGGACAGGAGGGCTCCGACCCGGTGAAATTACGCTACGGATTGTCATATATTAGCCCGGAACAGGCAGAAAGAAACCTGAAAAACGATATTACGGGCTGGAACACCCGGAAAATTGCAGGGGAATCGAGGGAAAAATGGAATGATGTCCTTTCCCGGATAGAGGTGGAGGGCGGCACCCATGATCAGCGGGTTGTTTTTTATACCTCACTCTACCGCTGCTTTGAAAGAATGATCGACATCACCGAGGAGAACAGGTATTTCAGCGTGTGGAGCGGAAAAGTGGAGGAAGCCGGCGATACGGCATTCTATACCGACGACTGGGTGTGGGATACCTACCTGGCCCTTCACCCTCTTCAGCTTTTGCTCAATCCTGCAGACCAGGATGAAAAAATAGCTTCCTACATCCGGATGGCAAGGCAGTCGGGATGGATGCCCACATTCCCCACACCAACCGGCGACAACCATGCAATGAACGGGAATCATTCGGCAGCAGTGATTCTCGATGCATGGAAAAAGGGAATAAAGGCCTTCGATCTTGCTGAGGCGTACAGGCATCTGAAAAATACTATCCTTTACGAAACAAAACTCCCCTGGGTTAAGGACAGCGCAACCTGGCTCGATAACTTCTATGATACAAGGGGCTATTTCCCTGCCCTGAAAAAAGGAGAACCTGAAACTTTCGGGAAAGTGCATTCCTTCGAAAGAAGACAGGCTGTTGCAATTACCCTTGCCTCATGCTACGACGACTGGTGCATGGCACAGATCGCGCGTGAACTGGGCCTTAACGACGATTATAATTTCTTTTCCCGGAGAAGCCTTAACTACAGGAACCTCTTCAGGGAGGATACAGGCTTCTATCATCCGAAAGACAGCAGCGGAAACTGGATTGAGCCTTTCGATTACATCTTCGACGGAGGAATGGGTGCCCGCGACTATTATGATGAAAACAACGGATGGACATATATCTGGCAGCCTTACCATGCTTTCCGTGACCTGATAGCCATGATGGGGGGAATGGAAAAATTCGACAACAAACTCGATCAGCTTTTTACTCAGGGACTGGGGAAATCGAAATGGCAATACTACTCGACACTTCCCGATGCAACGGGAAATGTCGGCCAGTTCGTAATGGGCAACGAACCTTCCATGCATATTCCATACCTCTACAACTATGCAGGCAAACCATGGAAAACACAGAAGAGGGTAAGGATGCTGATGGATACCTGGTTCCGCAATGACCTTATGGGAATACCCGGTGATGAGGACGGGGGAGGACTGTCCGCATTCTATGTATTCTCTGCCATGGGATTCTATCCTGTTACACCCGGAATTCCTGAATACCAGCTGGGAAGCCCCCTCTTCTCAAAAATAAGGATAAGACTCGATAACGGCGAATACTTCACCATTAAAGCTGGCAACAACAGCCCTGAAAAGAAATATATCCGTTCTGCAAGCCTTAACGGACACCTCCTTGCCAATCCGTCAATAACCCATCAGGATATTATCAGCGGAGGAACCCTCGTACTTGAGATGGATAAAAAACCTGTTTACAGCTGGGGAAATACCAAAGAATAAAAACGGGAACCATGAAGGATATAATAGCAAAAGCCTGCCTGCTGGCAACACCCTGTCTTTTGAGCCAGTGCGGCTCCCCTGAGAAGGGAAGCGGCGGAGAAAAGCCAAATATACTGATTGCCATAGGAGATGACATTTCCTATATGCATATGTCGGCTTATGGCTGCACCTGGGTGAAAACCCCGGGTTTCGACAGGGTGGCTGATGAGGGTCTCCTCTTTATGAATGCCTACACGCCAAATGCGAAATCATCACCTTCACGATCCTGCCTCCTTACTGGAAGAAACAGCTGGCAGCTTGAAGAGGCCGCCAATCACGTTCCATATTTCCCTCCACGTTTTAAGACATTTATCGAGACTCTCGGAGAAAACGGATATACGACAGGTTACACTGCCAAAGGATGGGCACCCGGAGTGGCGGTGGATGAGAACGGCAATCCCAGGGAAATGACCGGGAAGGCTTTTAACTCGAAAAAATTAAACCCTCCCGCAAGCGGTATCTCCGACATCGACTATTCAGCCAATTTTATTGAATTCCTTGATTCCAGGGAGGAAGGTAAGCCTTTCTGCTTCTGGTACGGATCGCATGAACCCCACCGCAGGTACCAGCCGGGCTCAGGAGCCTCGATCGGTGGAAAGGATCCGGCCGCAATCACAGACATACCTGCCTTCTGGCCCGATAACGATATTGTCAGAAATGATATGCTCGACTATGGCTTTGAAATAGAACACTTCGATTCACATGTCGCTAAAATGCTCGATATACTCGAGAGGAGAGGAGAGCTCGATAATACAATAGTCATCGTTACGGCTGATAACGGGATGCCCTTCCCCCGCGCGAAGGGACAGTCGTACGAATATTCAAACCATATGCCTCTTGCTGTTATGTGGGAGAAGGGTATAAAAAAACCGGGACGAACCGTTACCGACTTCGTGAGTTTTATAGATATCGCTCCCACCCTTCTGGAGGCAGCAGGCATAACCGCTGAAAACAGCGGTATGGAGGATATGGAAGGAAAAACCCTGCTCCCTGTTTTCACCGGCGGAAAAAAGGGAATGACCGACAAATCGAGAGACTTCGTCCTGATAGGAAGGGAAAGAAATGATGTGGGCCGTCCCGACGATGCCGGATACCCCATGAGAGGAATAATAAGGGACGGCTATCTCTACCTTGTTAATTTCAAACCGGGCCGCTGGCCCTCCGGAAATCCCGAAACCGGATATCTCGACTGCGATGCAAGCCCGGTCAAAACCCTTATCCTCGAAATGCGCCGCAACGGAACCTCCCGGGACTACTGGAATTTAAGCTTCGGCAAAAGAGGAGAGGAGGAACTTTATAAATTATCTGATGATCCGGCCTGCATAACAAACCTTGCAGGCAATCCCGGACTTAATCCCCTCAGGCAGAAACTCCGGAGCGAGCTTCTCCGCAGACTTAAGGAACAGGGAGACCCCAGGGTGTCAGAAAACGGCGATATATTCGATAAATATCCCTATGCTTCTGACAATGTGAGGGATTTCCACAACAGGTTCATGAAGGGACTGCTGCCGAGGAAATCAGCAGGATGGGTCGACTCGACCGATTTCGAAGATCCGGTATACTGAAAACCTGAAATATGCCTGAGCTATATGATGTGGCCATCTGCGGTGCAGGGCCGGCAGGATGTTCAGCAGCCCTGACCCTGGGAAAATCAGGCTTTAAAGTAGCCCTGATAGAAAAGGACCATTTCCCGCGCGAAAAGCCCTGCGGCGATGCCCTGCCGGCTTATGTCCCTAAAGTACTGGAAACAATAGACCCTGCCTTTGCCGAAGCCTTCCTCAACATCGCCGGGAAGAACAGAATAAACACTTGCAGGGTAAGCTCTCCATCCCGTAAATTAGTCGATATCAGCTACAGCGAAAGCGGCTGGGTGATCCGCCGCTCAGTTTTCGACAACTTTATGGCAGGTCTGGCAGGTAACCTCCGTAATGTGGAGATCCTCCAGGGAGTTGCTGTTACCGGAATCACAATTGATAAAGACCTTGTTACAGTTACAGCAGAAAACGGCTTTGAACTTAAGGCTCGTTTGCTTATAGGGTGCGACGGAGCACGCAGCATTGCTGCTGCTGAACTCACCGGCGAAAAAACCGCAACAGGAATCACTTCGGTTGCTGTCAGGGGATATTTCAATAATGTCAGGGACCTGCATGCCGGAACAATAGAGATACATTTCATGAGAAACCTACTTCCCGGTTACTTCTGGATATTCCCCGTTGACGAAGAAACCTGCAATGCAGGACTGGGAATAATGGCTTCTGACAGCAGGAAAATAAACCTGAGAAAAGAGTTTTACAGGATCATGAACGAGGAGCCTGATATGAAAGACAGGTTTGCCGGTTCAGAACAGGAAGGAGACCTGAAAGGACATATATTGCCGCTGTTCTCACGAAAAAAAGCCATCTCGGGATACAGATTCATGCTCTGCGGAGATGCCGCATCAACAGTGAACCCCGCCACAGGAGCAGGAACAGGGCAGGCCATGCAGACGGGAAGATATGCCGGATGGCAGGCTGCAAAATGCCTTTTGAAAAATGACTTTTCGGAAAGCTACATGAGATCATACGATAAAACAGTTTATGAGAAATTGTGGAGGGAGAACAGAAAATACCTGTTTATACTTGAGCATGTCCTCCGTCACGAAAAAAGACTGAACCTTGCTGTGGGACTGGGAGCGCGATCCCTGGCAATATCACGGCTGATGGCAAAGGTCCTGCTTTGATCCCGGCCGCCGGGATACTGCTGGCACCATTATGACTGGCGAATAACTGCATGATCCACTGAAGCGGCTCCGGAAGACATTCCGGAATGCCGTTGATCACAATGTTGGATAGAAAAACTTAACAGGTGTTCCGGCATGAAATCCTGAAAGCCGGGTTTGAAAAAGACAAAAAAAATTACTGTCCCCGCGTACTTCAATTCTGAACAATTATATAAATTTATGGTTTATTGTTAAAAATCCTGACCCATGAAAAAATCACTTATGCTTGCAACAGTAATGCTGCTGTTTGCAACTGTTCCTGCAATGTCGCAGAGCCTTCTCAACAAGGTAAAAAAAGCCGTATCAAAAGAGATTTCGGGCATTACCGGCAATGACTCCGGGTCCGAAACAGCCAAAGCAGGAGAAGAACCTGCCTGTGCCTGCGATGATGCCGTCTTTATTATCGACCTGGGTAAGTATAAGCTAGATTACAGGGAAACTTCAATAAGCCTGAAAGATGACGGGAGCATCCTGCTAAGGGACAGGATCGGGGGTAAATACTATATTGTCAGGAATGGTGCAACTGAAGGCCCCCTGGGTCAGGATGATGAAAGAATCAAAGGATTCCTTGGTACAAGCAGCGGAGACACAGGAGATAATAACAGCGACGACTGGACAGATAGTTACCCTTCATACATCTCACGCTCGGGAGATAAGTACCTTATACGTTTCGGCGGGAAAAGCTACGGGCCATACGCTGTGATAAACGACTTTGCCGTATCGCGCTCCAGGGACAAGTTCGCTGCAATTGTAACAAAGAATATTCCCATAAGCGAATCTGAAGGCAAAAAGATGGAAGAAGCAATGAAAAATGCAAAAACCGATCAGGAGCGAATGGACATTGCAATGAAAATGAGCCAGCAGATGCAGAACCAGATGATGCAGGGAGGCGGTCCTCAGTCGATGCAGCCTGAAATTGTCTCAAACGTCCCGGGTGCAGCCTACGACGCGATGACATGGATGGGAGGCCGGCTTAATGGTATGGTTAAATTCGATGATATCCTTGTAATTGCTCCCGACAGAATACTCGACCTGAAAGGTAATACCGTGATGAAACTTAACCAGAATGATTACAATACCGAAGAAATGTTCGTGAACTCATCAAATAACAAATACGCCAGATACAATTACGGTACTCTCGTTTTCAGCGATAACACTAAACTATCTGATCTTTTCAATCCTTACCTGTCCAAAAAGGATGGAAAGACATACCTGAATTACATGTACTATTCGCCGGGAAAGAACGCTATCATGCAGTGCGCAATACCTTTTTAAAAACCTGAAAACTTCAGTTTCCTGAAATGCCCTTAAAGAGACAGGCTGAACTGAAAGCCCGCGGTTTAATATGCCTGGTGCTATTCTTTGTGCTTTCAGGCAGAATAACCATCAGGGGTGAAGATCCTGATTACAGAAAGGTTTTTGGCGACGACTGGAATAAGGCACAGGAATTCGTTCATGGCAATGAAGCATGGATGAAGCGATTATCGGAGCTCACCGGTATTTCATACTCCGAAGCTGTTTCGGTTGTCTTTCCCGAGCTGATAAGGTATTCGGCTCTGCGCGACAGGATCGAAGTTTCGTTGCTTCAGACACTATATATAAACCTGGGGGAGGAATACGCCGATTTCTCCACAGGGTATTTCCAGATGAAGCCGTCATTTGCCGAAGCTGTGCACGACAACAGCCATTTTCTCAGAGGGAGGCTCAGGAACCATTTCAGGAAACAGCCGGAAAAAAATATTCCAAAGGAATTCAGGAGAGCAATCGTGGAAGATATGCAGAAACCATGGATGCAGTTTATCTACCTAGCTGCCTTCATCAGGATATGCGAGGCCCGCTTTGACCTCAGTGACCTCGGAAAGGAGGAAAGAATAAGGTTCCTTGCCACAGCATACAATTACAGCTTCCTGAAAAGCTACGAAGAGATAATTTCAATGACCGGCGGCAGGTATTTCACTGCAGGAACAGGGAATGGTGAACTCTTTCCTTATTCTGACATTTCACTTTACTGGTTCAGGCTCAACCGTGGAGATGTTATGGAGCCCGGAATGCCATGAAAGAATTTTTTTCGCTCAGAATCTGTACCCTCCGGAAAAACCAAATCCGATATTCTTTTTTGAGGCTTTATCGTCGATATACCAGGAATTGATCTTAAGAGTACCCAGAAGCGCATTCATCTGAAAATATAAACCGCTGTTCAGCTCGTAGCCCGAATAAATCCCGGCTCCGGCATCGAAAGGTTTGAAATAAACATAACCCGGTTCTGAAAGGTCGGCATTTTTCATAAAACGTGCCGGAAGCGTCCCGTATTCTCCGTCGTTTTGTTCACCGCTTACTCCAAAGGCAATATAAGGGCCTATGCCAAGAAGGAGATGCCCTTCACCGACCACAGGCCGGTAGAGAAATCCTGCAGGTATTTCAAGATAAGTGAGCTTGTACTTCCTGGTTACATCCTCAAGTATCTCCTGACTGGCACCCCTGGTGGTAAAGAACAATCCTGTTTCAAAACAAAGATCCCCCACAATTCTTTTTATTGCGGTAAAGCCAATGTTAAAACCGGCCGTAAGATTGTATTCCAGACTTTCTCCGGAGCTGTTGTTCCCGTAAAAATTCTGAAGGTTCAGTCCGCTTTCCACCGCAAAACTGATCCCCTTCTCAGCATTTCCACTGTCCTGGGCTCCGCTGCGGCTGACAGATAATATCAGCATCAGATAAAGAGCTGAAATAGGTATCTTCATCTTTTTTTTATAAGTACCTGTTCCGGTTATCCTTCCGATCACTGCCCGGCTTCCTTCCTGGCTTCCTTTATCATCATTACTCCTTCTCATATGAACTCTACAAGGTAAGCAATTGTTTATTGAAAAAAAATGTTTAATTTACTAACTCTTTATTCTCATAATTTAGAAACACGAAATATAAGCTTCTAATGATCTATGTATCACTAAATCAATTAAAATCATGGCAGTATTGAAGGTAATCGAAATCATGGCATCTTCCGAAAAAAGCTGGGAGGATGCAACTGCTGTTGCAGTAAAGATGGCTGGCAAAACCGTAAAGGAGATCCGTTCAGTCTATGTTCAGGACATGAGCGCAGTGGTTAACAAGAACAAAATCACCGAATTCCGGGTAAATGTAAAAATCTCATTCGAGGTAATGAACTGACAGTTAATTCATTTTTCAGGCTACCGGCTATTCTTTGCATTCTGCCTCAGCAAGCTGGCCTGCAAATAACAGCCTCCTGCCTGTATCTTTTTAATAATCAAAACAAATATTAAAGAAAATGGGACTGATTTCTTTTATTAAAAATGCCGGAGACAAGCTGTTCAAATCCGAAGAAAAAAAAGAACAGGAAAAAGCCGATCTGATCGCGGCCCACATAAAGAAATTCGGCTTTGACACCAGTGATATCAAGGTCAAAGTGGATGACGACAAGGTTATCCTGATGGGTAGTGTCGACACCATCGAGAACAAGAACAAGGTTGTTGTAACAGCAGGAAACGTAAACGGAATAGCCACGGTCGACGACTGGCTCGTGGTTAAACACCCTCCGGTGGTTGCTCCTCCTCCTCCGGAAAAACAGTATTACACTGTTAAAAAAGGTGATTATCTTTCAAAGATTGCCAAGGAGGTATATGGCAATGCCAACAAGTACAATATTATATTCGAAGCAAACAAACCGATGCTTAAAGATCCTAATCTGATATATCCGGGTCAGGTACTTGTTATTCCTCCTCTCGAGGAAAAGAAATAATCGAGTAGGAGGAAAATGAAATAGGTTTCCTCCTATTTCATTTTCCGACCTCTCACACCACCGTACGTACGGGTCTCGTATACGGCGGTTCCCTAAGGTACAACTTTCACCTTGTTGAAGTGATCCGATAAGAAAACGTAGCCAGCAAGGCGGAGACGCTCTGTGGTAATAGTTGTGTCGAGGATATAGCTACCAGCAATGTGCCAAGAACCTTTCCTTGTGTATGCCCACTCGTAAGCCTTCTGTTTCTTAACGCCCAGCTTAACGAGATTGGCCAACTTGGTCTTTATCCGTTTCCATTGTTTCCAAATGACCATACGTAGCCTCCGGCGATACCACTTATCAACACTTACCAGCAGCATCTTCATGTCTGCCAGCTTGAAGTATTGCACCCAGCCTTTAATGTACTGGCTCAGTGCTTCCTTTCTCCGGTCATTACCCCAACCGTTACTCCTTGATGTCAGCTCCTTGATACGGGCTTTCATCTTTGCAACGCTTTTGGGATGTATCCGCAGCCTGCCCTCCCCCTTTAAAACGTAAAAGGAGTAGCCAAGGAACTTGACCCCCCTGACATGGGCAACCTGACTCTTGTCCCGATTCACTTTCAGGAACAACTTCCCCTCTATAAAGGGGATGATGTTCTGCATAGTGCGCTCGGCACTCCGCCGGCTCCTGCAGAAAATGACCATGTCGTCTGCGTAGCGTACAAACTTGTGCCCCCGTCTCTCGAGCTCCTTGTCCAGCTCATTGAGCAGTATGTTGCTCAGAACCGGACTTAATGGCCCTCCCTGTGGAACGCCCTCCTGCGTCTCTTCGTATTTGCCTTCATTCATCACTCCTGCATTGAGGTACTTATGGATTAGCGAGATAACCCGCCCATCCTTAACCTTGTGTGACAGTACCTCTGTCAGTTTGCTATGGCTGACTGTGTCAAAGAACCTCTCGAGGTCAATGTCAACCGCATAAACATAGCCTTCAGTGATGTAATCCCGGCATTTACCAAGTGCCTGGTGTGCGCTTCGCTTTGGCCTGAAGCCAAAACTCCACGGGGAGAACTCGGGCTCATAGAGCCGAGAGAGCTGTTGCGCTATGCTCTGCTGGATAACCCTGTCTACTACAGTAGGGATACCCAACCCCCGACGCTTCCCGTTCTCTTTGGGTATCTCTACCCTCCGGACCGGATTGGGGCGGTATTTGCCCCTTTCAATGGATGTTATCAACTCCTCCTTTCCCCTGACAAGATAGTCTTTCAATGACCCGACATCCATCCTGTCAACACCCCCTGCCCCTTTGTTACGCCTCACTTGTCTGTAGGCAGAGTTAAGGTTCGAGGGTGATAGGATTTGTTCCAAAAATCCATTCCCTGATTGGTGATTGTTGCTGGTGAGGTTGTTTTCAGTTATCCTCATGTAAGTCTGCCCTCCCTCATGTCCTTCGGATGCCGTCCTATCTCCATGCGGGCAGGTCTCCGGTCTCCCGGTGATTTTCTGCTCTCTCCCTTTCATGCGGTAACATTCATTTACTTCTCACTCCTTAAGGTTCAGCCCTTCCTCAGGGGTGTCGTCCCTCAGTACTATGGCCTCGGCTGACTTCTCACGGTTAACCTTCTTTCGACCATGCTTCTTACTCTGCTTCCGCATGTCCGTGAGATCTCCCCGGGTAAGAACGATAACTTTTATCCCATATGTCTGCTTCATTTACCTTGGCTGCTCCGGACAGTACTGGACTTCGTTTTGTGTTGCAAACTTATCCCCAGCCTTAGGCCTTTTATGAAGTTCCTGTTCGTCAGACCAGGACTTTGCCTCCGGCTTCCTTCAGATCCCTCCTCACGGAGGGCACCCTTGCCTTTGGCTAACGCTTCCCACTGTCAGGGCGCGTTTGGGACTCTCACCCTAGAGTTATCGCCCATGCCGGGCACACAACAAAAAAGGGGGCCGCTGATACGGCCTCCTTTTTTATTTACTGATTTAAACAGCTGTCATCATGCCTCTTCGGGCTTGTCATCAGCTGTCTTTTTCTTTATGTTCTCGGCAATGTCTTCAAGCTTGTCAGCCGTTTTGGCAGCCGTTTTCTTGCTGAAATCCTTCAGCTTCTCGACAGCATCCTCAGTCTTATCCTCAACTTTGTCGGCAAAGGATGCCAGCTTTTCCTTAATCCCGCTCTCCTTGATGTCCTCAATCTTGTCCTCCACAAAATCTTCTGCTTTCTCATATGTATCCTTAACTTTTTTGAAAGCTTCGCTTTCCTTCAGGTCAGCTACTTTGTCGTCGATAAAATCATCGGCTTTGTCAACGAGCTTCTTAGCTTTATCCAGCAGACTCTCCTTCTGGTTTTCTTCCGGTTGTTGTGTTTTGTTTTCTTCCATTTGATTAGAGATTTATAAGAATATAATACAAAAATTTTAGCAGCACTTATGTGTGTTATAATCTATATAAAGGTAACAAAATTCCATATAACCAAACAATTGACTGTCTGATTTCACTAAAGTCCCTTATCTTTAGGAAAAGTTACCTTAAAATGGAAAAGGAAATAATTACTGCGGCAGCTATTGGGCTTGGACTGGCAGCAAGCTGCGGCTTCAGGGTGTTTGTCCCGATGCTGGTGGCAAGCATCGCAGCAAAACTCGGTCTCTTCCCCGCCACAGAAGGGTTCCAGTGGCTCGCCAGCTGGCCTGCGATAATAAGCTTCGGAACTGCAACGGCTGTCGAAATTCTGGCATACTATATCCCCTTCGTTGATAACCTTCTCGACACGATCGCGACCCCTCTCGCAGTTGGAGGAGGCACCCTACTGCTGACTTCAGTGCTTCCGGTCGACAATGAGTTCCTGAAATGGGCTGCCGGCTTCCTGTTCGGAGGAGGAGCAGCAGCAACAATACAGGGAGGAACCGTGCTGACCAGACTCGCTTCCTCCAAACTTACTGCCGGGACAGGCAACGCTGTGGTCGCAACGGGAGAACATGCCGCCTCTTTCGGGACTTCAATACTTTCGCTGGTTATGCCTCTTGTCATTGCAGCTCTCCTGATCCTCCTCATCGTATACTTCATTATGAGGTTCGGAGCCCGGCTGCTAAAAAAGAAAAGCAACTGACCTCCTTAAGAACAGAAACTTCCCTGATTTTTTCGTCCGGCTCATTAATACAGATAATCCGCCCAGCCTTAATGTCCCGGAAAAAATCAACATGCCTTTCCGGCCTGCCCTTACAATTGACATGAAGTATTTTAGTCTTACTTTTAAATAATAATGTTATTTATTTTGTATTATTATACTTTTTTCGTATATTTGTCACGTTTTAGTAACATAAATGATGGAAGAAAGAAAGGCAGGAACAAAAGATGCAATCCTGGCTTCATCAAGGGAGCTCTTCTGGAAACACGGATTCAGACGTGTAACGGTTGATGAGATCTGTGAAAAGACAGGGATAAGCAAAATGACATTCTACCGGTATTTCGCAAACAAGACCGAACTGGCAAAGGCAGTCTTCAGCCAGGCTGCAAATGAGGGCTATGACCAGTTCCGGATCATAATGAATGAGCCTGTCTCCCCTGAGGAGAAAATAAACAGACTCCTGCTAATGAAATTCGACGGCACTCACGATATCAGCGTCGAATTTCTGAACGACTTTTACCATGGGAAGGACAAGGAATTACATGATTATGTAAGAAACTGCACAATGGAAGTGTGGAATAAAATTCTCGTGGAAATGAAGATTGCGCGCGACAAAGGGATATTCAGGAAAGATCTTAACCTCGAATTCTTTTTTCTCATGTCGCAGAGCTTTGTCGAATCGATGAACGACGAAAGAATAACGAAGCTTTTCAGCAACCCCCAGGAAATGATTATGGAATGCACGAGACTGCTTATGTATGGCATCTCTCCTCGGAACCAATGAAGAAGGTTTTTCTTATATTGCTTATACTGCTGCAGGCAACAGGGAACATTTGCAGGTCGCAGGAGCCGGTCAGGAATTCTGCCGATACTTTAAGGATCAGCGGACAGCTTTCGGCCTGGGGCAACTACAACCATGGGAACTCTCTTCCTGTAATAACAGGTGGCAGATATATACCGTCCCTGTATCTTGGAACCGGAACAGCCGGGAACAAGCTTATTGATCTTGAAGCATCAGGAAATGTCTTCGGTACTTTCGCCTTTAATCCATTCAACCGGTCATCTGCGACAGGAAACCTTAAACCCTACAGGCTGTGGGCAAGGTACTCTGACGATCAGCTGGAGATAAGGCTGGGGCTGCAGAAGATAAACTTCGGATCGGCTTCCATGCTTCGCCCTCTGATGTGGTTCGATCAGATGGATCCGCGCGATCCCCTTAATCTTACCGACGGGGTCTGGGCCCTTCTGGCAAGGTATTATTTCCTCAACAACGCGAATATCTGGATATGGGGATTATATGGAAACGGGGAAAGAAGAGGCTGGGAACTGATACCCTCAAACAGCAGGATACCCGAATTCGGGGGAAGGCTGCAGGTGCCTGTGCCCCATGGAGAGGCAGCGATATCATATCACTACCGTAATGCCGACAACAGAGAAATGATTCTCTTCAGCAACTATCACGAAAAGATACCTGAAGACAGGTTCGGTTTCGATGCAAGATGGGATCTGAAGACAGGTTTATGGATAGAAGGCTCCTGGACAAGGAAGAGAATGGATCTCGGAACCCTTACAAACCAGGAGATCCTCAATGCAGGGATCGATTATACATTCGGGATAGGAAACGGTTTGTATTTAGTCTATGAACATCTTCTGGTATCATACGACCAGAAAGCTTTTGAATTCGCCAACAGGACTTCATTTTCGCTGCTGAGGCTTAACTATCCCGTGGGGCTTTTCGACAATGCAGGCGCATTAGTATACTACGACTGGACAAACAGCAATGTCTATACTTTCGTTACATGGCAGAAGCAGTTCGATAATGTCATGTTCTATATTATGGGATATGCGAATCCCTCAGGGTATAATCTTCCGGCTCAAACCGGTTCAAATAATTATTATTCAGGCAAAGGAATACAGTTAATGATCGTCTTTAACCATTAAATAACTTAAAATGGAAGCTCCTCCGATAATCAGTATTGAAAAACTGGTAAAGAAATTCCCGATGGGGAAAAGCGAATTCACCGCGCTGAACGGTATAGAACTGCAGTTCACCAGGGGCGAATTTGCAGGTCTGGTAGGCCCAAGCGGCTCTGGCAAGACCACGCTCCTGAACATTATCGGATCGCTTGATGTTCCCACTTCGGGAACTGCTGTGGTCCTCGGAATGTCGGTAGGAAGTCTTTCAGCAAAAGAAGCCGCCCGCCTGAGAAAGCAAAACCTGGGATTCATTTTCCAGAGTTATAACCTCCTCACAGTGCATACTGTTTACGAGAATGTTGAGTTCCCGCTCTTACTGCTTGGATATAACTCAACCGAGAGAAAAAAGATGATAATGGATGCTCTCGAATGGGTCGGACTCACTGATAAGGTGAAATCCAAACCGCCTCAACTATCGGGAGGTGAATGCCAGAGAGTGGCAATCGCAAGGGCAATGGTAAAGAAGCCTTCCCTTGTACTGGCCGACGAACCTACAGCAAACCTCGATGCGGCAAATTCACACAAAATCCTGAAGACAATGGAGACTCTTAACCGTGAACTTAAGACAACTTTTGTTTTCGCTACCCACGACGAAAAAGTAATAAGCTATCTTAAAAGGAAGATATTCCTCCTCGACGGAAAGGTCGACAGGCAGGAGATAAAACCCAACTAAGCCCTGAAAAGATGAAACTGGCATTAAAACTCGCTTTAAGAAACCTTCTGGGGGCAGGTTTACGTACCTGGCTGAATGTTATTGTGCTCTCATTCTCCTTCGTGGTGATAATATTCATGAAAGGTGTTATGGCTGGCTGGGACCATCAGGCTAAAACCGACATGACGAACTGGGAAATAGGCGGAGGACAATACTGGCATGAAAACTATGACCCGCTCGATCCTTTCACTCTTGCCGACAGTCATGCCCCTGTACCGGAGGAGCTAAGACAGGAGATGGAAAAAGGAGACATCGAACCTTTACTGGTGGTCTCCGGGACAATCTATCCCCAGGGCCGCCTTCAGTCGATCGTAATAAAAGGGATCAATCCCGGACAGTCTGTTTTTCTCCTTCCGACACATAAACTGGATACCCTTACCGACGCCATACCGGCAATTATCGGCTCTCAAAGGGCCAGAAACATGAAGGCATCGGTGGGGGATCATATCACATTAAGATGGCGCGATGTAAAAGGAACTTTCGATGCAGGAGACATTGTTATAACCGGCATATTCACATCAAATGTCCCCGCGGCTGAAAACGGGCAGATATATATTTCCCTTGAGAAACTCCGGGAGATGATGCTTATGCCGGGAGAAGCCACCCTGATGACCTTCAGGGACGGAAAAACCGGAATGCCCCTCCTCGACGGCTGGACACTGAAAAGCAAACAGGAACTGACAGCATCTATCGACGCGATGATAAAAACCAAATCGGGCGGTCAGCTGGTTCTTTACGGAATTCTAATTCTTCTCGCTATGCTGGCAATATTCGATACTCAGGTACTTTCGATATTCCGCCGCCAGAGAGAAATAGGAACCTATGTCGCTCTTGGCTATACCCGGAAGCAGGTCGTCGGGCTTTTTACCGTCGAGGGGACGATGTACGCCGTCCTTGCCGCCCTCCTCTCAGCAGCTTACGGGCTGCCTTTCCTGACCTGGATGGCCAGGACCGGATGGACTATGCCCGTTGAAACAAGTGAGTTCGGACTGGCAATAGCCCAGACCCTCTATCCCGTTTACAGCGCGGGACTGGTAATTTCTACCGTGCTGATCCTTACAACAGTTACTGCCATTGTAAGTTACTGGCCGTCGCGCAGAATAGCTAAAATGAATCCAACAGATGCCTTAAGGGGGAAACTGCAATGATAAAATTTCTTTTTCTGGGACTTATAAGGGATAAAAGCCGTAGCGTTGTCCCCGTTATCGTGGTGGCAACCGGCGTAATGCTGACGGTGACAATGCATGCCTATATAAAAGGCTTCATGGGCGATACCATCGAAATGAATGCCAAATTCTCGAACGGACATGTCAAGGTCATGACAGGAGGTTATGCCGACAACATTAACCAGACTCCTAACGACATGGCACTGCTTGGCGTATCGGAGCTGATTAGGGACCTTGAAAATGAGTTCCCTGAAATCGACTGGACACCAAGGATACAGTTCGGAGGACTGATTGATGCTCCCGACGAAAACGGCGAAACCCTGTCCCAGGGCCCTGCTCTCGGAATGGGTATAGACCTGCTGGGAAAAGAATCGGAAGAAGTTGAAAGGCTCAACCTCAGAAAATCGCTCGTAAGGGGAAAAATGCCCGAACAGAGCGGTGAAATACTGATAAGCGACCTTTTCGCATCAAAACTGGATGTTGAACCGGGAGACAAGGTGACTCTTATCGGTTCTACTATGAACGGAAGCATGGCAATGTATAATTTCACTATAGCAGGCACTGTCTCGTTCGGAAACGATATTCTCGACAGGGGGGCCATCATTGCCGACATAGAGGATGCCAGGATTGCTCTGGATATGCCCGATGCAGCCGGTGAAATACCAGGGTTCTTCAGGGAAGGCTTCTATGAAAACGAATCGGCCCTGGCTATCGCTCAGAAATTCAATACCGAAAAAGTATCAGCCGACAGCCTGTACTCACCCGTAATGAAAAGCCTGAGCCAGCAGGGAAGCATGGGCCAGTATGTGAGAATGTCGGAATACTGGGCAAACTACATAGCCATGGTCTTTATCTTCGCAATGTCGCTGGTGCTCTGGAATGCAGGTCTGCTCGGAGGCCTCCGGCGATACGGCGAGGTGGGCCTCCGACTTGCAATGGGCGAAGAAAAGGACCACGTTTACAGCACCCTCATAATTGAATCGGTGATGATAGGAATAATAGGTTCCGTAGCCGGAACTGCTCTTGGACTGTTTTTTGCATGGCTCCTTCAGGAATACGGGATTAATATTTCGAAAATGATGGAAGGATCCTCAATAATGATGCCCACAGTAATAAGAGCCAGAATAACACCGGCAGACTATTACCTGGGCTTTATACCCGGACTGATCTCAACAGTTATAGGTACAATGCTGTCGGGTGCCGGAATATATAAAAGACAGACTGCAAAACTCTTCAAGGAACTTGAAGCATGAAATATATAAAAAACATGATAAGGAAAATACTCATAACAACAAGCCTGGCCGCTGTATCCCTCCTGGCGTCCGGCCAGCCCGGCGCAGTGGAAATACTTGAAAGGGTTGAAAGAAACATGTCGTCGGAAAACAGGATCTTCGAATCCTCAATGATAATTAACGGGAACAGAACAAGCCGGACCATAACATCCAGAACCTATGCGGTGGGCGATAAAAAATCGTTTACGGAATATCTGTCGCCTGCCCGCGAACAGGGGACAAAAATGCTTAAGCTTGAAACCCAGTTGTGGATCTACTCTCCCTCAACCGACAGAACGATCCAGATTTCCGGACATATGCTCAGGCAGTCGGTAATGGGCTCTGATCTTTCGTACGAGGATATGATGGACGACAGAAAACTGACTGAAGTTTACAGCGCTGAGATAAGCGGCACAGAGATAACAGACGGGAGAAATACCTACGTTCTGGATCTTACTGCAAAAGTAACGGATGCCGCCTACCACAGCAGAAGGATGTGGATCGACACTGAGAGATTCGTTCCCCTGAAGGAGGAACTATTCGCCAAAAGCGGTCAGCTTCTGAAAAGAACAAACCTTTCGGATGTGGTCCAGACCGAAGGAAGATGGTTCCCCAAAACAATACTTTATAAGGATATGCTGAAACAGGGCGACGGTACCGAATTCAGGATCAGCTCCATAAAATTCAACCAGCAGATCCCGGAATATATCTTTACCAAGGCAGCCCTGAAACAATAGTCCCAAATCTTTCGCTGCTGATTGCTGTAAAATCAGGAAATGGATTAACTTTATCTGCTGATAGATTTTATTGACCCTGATTACAAAGCATTTAAACAATTTTAAATCACCATGGCTGCAGAATCCAATACGGCGAAACCTTCAAGATGGACAGGAGCCGTAAGAAAAACAAAGAAAATCCTGCGGATGACCCTGTACATCCTGTTGATGCTGATCGCCGTAATTGTATATTTAAAATACTTCTACACATACAGCGAGGGATACAGGGCAGGCCTGCTTCAGAAATTCTCAAACAAGGGGCTGATCTTCAAAACCTACGAGGGCGAACTGATCCTCAGCAGCGTGGCCAGCACCTCAAATGTTGCCATAGCCTCGGAAAAGTTTAATTTCTCCGTAAAAAAAGAGGATATGGACATTAAATTCGACACCCTCCAGGGACAGAACGTTATTGTCCATTATATTGAGAAGAAGGGAGCCGTGCCATGGAGAGGCGATTCAAGATATATTGTAGACAGTATTGCCGTAAGAAAATAACCTGCTCTTAAAGACGTTATTATTAGGTTATCGAAAGAAGCCTGAATAATTCAATGTCTGTATCTCTTAAAGAGAATTTAAAAAGTTTCGGGTTAATAATACTTGGAATATTTTCCGCCAGCTTCGGTCTGGAAGGATTTCTCATTCCAAACCAGTTCATCGACGGCGGAGTGACCGGTATCTCTCTCCTTGTCTCTTTTGCCAGCGGATTTCCGCTTCCCCTCCTTATCTTCATCATAAACCTTCCATTTATAATACTGGGATACAGCCAGATATCGAAGACATTCGCATTCAGGGCCTTTATTGCCATAGCAGGGCTTGCATTTGTGCTCTCCACAGTCAATTTCCCTGTAATAACACATGACAAGGTCCTTATAGCAATATTCGGCGGGCTTTTCCTCGGAGCCGGAGTGGGTTTTTCGGTACGCGGGGGAGGGGTTCTCGATGGAACGGAGATACTTGCCCTCTATGTCTGGAGAAAAAGCGAAACCTCCATCGGCGACATGATAATGGCCTTTAACGTGATAATCTTCAGCTGCTCGGCATTCATTCTCGGTATTGAACCTGCGCTGTACTCGATTCTTACCTATATTACCGCCTCAAAAACAATCGACTACATTGTTGAGGGGGTTGAAGAATACACAGGTGTAACAATAATATCGGAAAAAAGCTCCAGGGTAAAGCGGATTCTGATGACGAAATTCGGAAGAGGCCTGACAATCTACAAAGGGAAACGAAGTCTGATAGGGAAAAAGGCCGATGTGGAAAATGTTGCAGATATTGAAATTGTATTCACTATAGTTACAAGGCTGGAGATAGGAAAGGTCAAAAAACTTGTCAGCGAAGTCGATGAAAATGCATTTATTTACTGCTTCCCCGTGAGCAATGCCAAGGGTGGCGTGCTTAAGAAAAGACCCCTTCACGAGTAATACCGGAAGGGGCCTTTCCCTGTCTATTTAATCACTTTCTTCATTATACCAAGAACTCCCCTGATAAAGGTCGCGCTCGTGAGAACTTTTACAACAGGGCTCCTGGCAACGCTCCTTCTTGAGGTTGTACGGGTCGTTCCCCTCCTATCCTTTTCCCTTGCCTTCCGCTCAGCTTCCTCCTCCAGAACCTTCCGCGAACGATCTATCTTGGCTGAAAGTATCTCAAAGGCACTTTCCCTGTCAATGACTTTATTGTATTTGCTTACCAGCTCCGACGATCTGTTGATGGAATCGATCTCCTCAACAGTGAGGATATCCATCCTGCTCTGAGGAGCCCTTATCATTGTGGCGGCAAGAGGCGTGGGCACTCCCTTCTCATTCAGTGCCGTAACCAGGGCTTCTCCGGTTCCCAGCGATGTGAGTACTTCATCAGTCTTGTAGTAATCTGAAATAGGAAAGTTTTCTGCCGTCAGCTTGATGGCCTGACGGTCGACAGCCGTAAAAGCACGCAGGGCATGCTGAACTTTAAGCCCGAGCTGGGCAAGCACTGCATTTGGCACATCCATGGGATTCTGAGTCACAAAAAAGACTCCAACACCTTTCGACCTGATAAGCTTTACAATAGTCTCGATCTGGTTCAGGAGGGTCTTGCTCGCCTCGTTGAAGATAAGATGTGCTTCGTCGATGAAAATTACCAGCTCCGGCTTTTCTGTATCTCCCTTCTCGGGCATTTCATTGTAAACCTCTGCCAGAAGGCAAAGCATGAAGGTCGAGAAAAGCTTGGGCTTGTCCTGAATGTCGGTGAGCCTGATTATGTTTATATAACCGTTCCCGTTACGGTCACGCCTCATAAGATCGCTTATGTCGAACGACAACTCGCCAAAGAAAAGATCAGCATCCTGCTGTTCCAGTTCAAGCAGCTTCCGGAGTATTGTCCCGCTCGATGCCGAGTAGATCTTTCCGTACTCGCGCTCTATCTCGGCTTTCCCCTCCTCCGTTGCAAACTGGATCATCTTCTTGAGATCCTTCAGGTCGAGTAGCGGAAGCCCGTTATCGTCACAGTATTTAAAGATCACCGAAAGAACTCCCCCCTGAGTGTCATTAAGGCCCAGAATCCTTGAAAGAAGAACCGGTCCGAATTCCGATATCGTGGCACGCATCCTTATACCATCCTGCTTCGACAGGGTCATCAGCTCAGCAGGACATCCGCTTGTCCTATAGGGGAGACCGATCTTTGCCATCCTGTCGGTTATAAATGGCTTCTCCTCTCCCGGCCTGGCAATACCGCTCAGATCTCCTTTAACGTCCATAAGCAGAACAGGAACGCCTCTTTCCGACAACTGCTCTGAGATTACCTGTAGTGTCTTTGTCTTTCCTGTACCGGTAGCTCCTGCTATCAGCCCGTGCCTGTTCATTGTTTTTAAGGGGACCTTTACATGAGCCCCTGTCAGTGTTTCACCATCTATCATCGCTGCGCCAAGAATAATGGCATCGCCCTTGGATGTGTATCCATCGTTTATGTGCGTCCTGAAAAGTTCTTTCTTATCCATTTTTTATGATTATTAGTCGCGGCTATTCGCAAGAGTGCAATTTAGTATTTTAGAGCTACTTTTCAAAAACACCCGAATGTTCATATATAATTAATCAGATATATTAAAAAACATTAAATTTTGCTATATTTGAAAAAAGTAAGATTGCATAAACGGCATAAAGTGATTAACTAATTAATCTAAAACAGTTTACAATGGCAAAATTTGAAGTTTATCAAAGTGGAAAAGACAAGGAATTCCGTTTCCGTCTGAAAGCCGATAATGGGCAGACTATTCTGAGCAGCGAAGGTTATTCGAGCAAAGCATCATGCATGAACGGCATTGAATCGGTAAAGAAAAATTCCTCCGATCCCAAAAGATTCACAAAGACAACAACCCCTACAAACATGTTCCGTTTCGCACTTACGGCTGCCAACAGCCAGATTATCGGCACAAGCCAGAACTATAAAAGCGAAAGCGGCCGCGACAACGGAATAGAATCAGTTAAAAGAAACGCTGTTAAAGCTGAAGTCAAAGAGGTCGAGAAATAGGCCTGTTTGATTTTTGCTCCAGTGCAATAACCGCGGAGAGCGCGCGAGCGTACCTCGCGGTTTATTTTTCTCTTTTTCCTAAACAAAACCCATTTTCTACTATGAGATTTAAATCATTTTCTGCAGGTATAGCCCTGATCCTGCTGTTTTCCAATGCTGCCGCACAGGTAACTGATGCCGAGAAACAACTGAAGACAGTAAACGCCGATACAATAATGGGCTGGAAGAAAGGGGGCGTGTTTGCGCTCAACTTTGCACAGACATCCCTTAACAACTGGGCGGCAGGAGGACAGAACTCAGTGGCTGTTAACGGGATATTCAGTGCTTTTGCAAACTATAAGAAAGACAAATCAGCCTGGGACAACACTCTCGACCTTGGATACGGATTACTGAAACAGGGGAAAGAGGGAGATGTTATGAAAACGGATGACAAAATCGACTTTCTTTCCAAATACGGAAGGGAAGCCTTTAAAAATGTCTACTATTCCGCCCTTCTTAATTTCAGGACGCAGATGAGACCCGGTTACAAATATCCCGATACCGAAAAAAGGATCTCCGATATCTTTTCACCTGCATACCTTCTTCTGGCGGCAGGGCTCGATTTTAAACCAAATCCTAATTTTTCAGCTTTCATTGCTCCCTTTACCGCCAAATTCACCTTTGTCAACGATGACGAATTGTCTGCCGCCGGAGCTTTCGGAGTAAATCCCGGCGAGAAATCGAGAAGCGAGCTCGGCGGTTATTTAAGAGCTGCTTTTACAAAAAATGACTTTACAACGGAATTCCTCAAAAACGTTGCCCTGACATCGAAAATCGACCTTTTCTCGAATTACGCAAACAATCCCCAGAATATTGACGTTATGTGGGAAAACCTCATTGCCCTCAAAGTAAACAAATACCTGTCCGTTAGCTTCAACACGGTTCTCATTTATGATGATGATATAAAGGTCCCTGTCGACAGGAATGATAACGGAATCTTTGAATCGACCGAAGCGCCTGGCCCCCGTACCCAGTTCAAGGAACTTCTCGGAGTAGGATTTTCATATAATTTCTGATATTAACCAACTTAAACCTGACAACATGAAAATTATTGACGAATTCAAAGCCTTTGCAATGAAAGGCAACATGGTCGATATGGCCGTAGGTATCATCATTGGTGCCGCTTTCGGGAAAATAGTGTCATCACTTGTGAGTGACATCATAATGCCGCCAATAGGGCTTCTTCTCGGAGGTGTTAATTTCACCGACCTTAAACTGGTTATGAAAGCCGCTACCGAAACTGCACCCGCAGTAACCTGGAATTATGGAAGCTTCCTGCAGGTAGTTATAGATTTCCTAATCGTGGCATGGGCTATTTTCATGATAGTAAAAATCATTAACGCTGCTAAAAAGAAAGAGGAAGAGGCTCCTGCCGCACCACCGGCTCCTACAAAAGACCAGGAACTCCTTTCCGAAATCAGAGACCTCCTGAAAAAGTAAAGAAATAAGGACATGCCATGGCATGTCCTTGCTTTTTTCAGCATGTCCTTTCTTCCTTTTAACAGCATGTCCTTTTTTCTTTTAACAGAATGTCCTTTTCCCATGGCCTATCCTTTCTTTTAACTATGAACCTGAAATATCTTTCACTGCCTGCAGTACTCATGTTGCTTTCCACCGTGCCCGTCTTTTCACAGGAGCATCCTCAGGACATGACAATCTGGTTCAACCGTCCGGCCGGAAACTGGAACGAGGCTCTCCCGGTCGGAAACGGAAGGCTCGGAGCAATGATCTTCGGCGGTATCTCCGAAGAACGTCTTCAGCTTAACGAAGAGACTGTGTGGACAGGCTCTCCACGCTGGGATGCTAATCCCGATGCAAGGAAAAACCTTCCTGAAGTAAGAAGGCTTCTTTTTGAAGGGAAATATGCAGAGGCCGAAAAACTGGCTCAGAAAGGAATAATGGGGCAGTTCAAAAGAGATATGGCTTCGAGCTACCAGACTCTCGGCGACCTTCTGCTGGATTTCGGACATCCCGCTGAAGCAACCGGATACCGGCGTGAACTTGATATCGAAGAAGCAATAGCTGCAGTTACTTACCGTTCAGAAGGAACAACATTCAGGAGAGAAATATTCGCTACGACTCCCGGAGATGCCATTGTTATAAGATTAACAGCTGACAGGCCCCGGTCAGTTACTTTCACTGCCCGGCTCTCACGTCCCGGAAAGATGGCCGGCGTCAGGGCAGAAGGGAACCAGATAAGAATGAGTGAACATGTCGGCAACGGGAACGGGGTCAAAATGGAAGCCCTGCTCCGGATAATAAATTCAGGGGGAAATCTTAACTCCGCCGGCGACAGCATAAATGTTTCAGGGGCTGACTCCGTAACCCTTTTTATTACGGCAGCAACCAGCTATCGCGGAAATGATCCTCTCGGATCTAGTGTCTCGACAATGGATAAAATTTCGTCCGATGACTACTCCTCTGTAAAGAAAGAACATATCGAAGATTACCAGTCATTGTTTAAAAGGGTATCCATTGAACTGGGTTCAGGCGATGGAAGATTTTTTACCACCGATGCAAGGGTTACAGCCATGCAGAACGGTTATGTCGATACAGACCTTATTGAACTTTACTATCAGTTCGGCAGGTACCTGCTCATAAGCAGTTCCCGTCCGGGGAACCTTCCTGCTAACCTTCAGGGAATATGGGCCGACGGACTGACTCCGCCATGGAGTGCCGACTATCATATCAACATTAATATCCAGATGAACTACTGGCCGGCCGGGATAACCAACCTTGGCGAGTTGTCGCTGCCCTTCGCAGAGTTCATAAACGACCTCCGGCCTGGTGCCCGGAGGACGGCGGAAGAGGTGTACGGGATGAAAGGAATAGCCGCACATTACACAACCGATGTGTGGCATTATACAGAACCCCTGGGAGCCCTTGTCTATGGAATGTGGCCGATGGGTATTGCCTGGAGCTGCCAGAATATCTATGACCATTTCCTTTTTTCAGGTGATACTGCATACCTTAGGAACAAGGCTTACCCCATAATGAGGGAAGCGGCGCAATTCTGCACCGGCTGGCTTGTTACAAACCCGAAAACAGGTTTGCTGGTTTCAGGCCCTTCGGTATCGCCGGAGAACAGGTTCAGGATCCCCGGAGGTGAAGGTACCGCAAGCCTGGTGATGGGCCCTGCAATGGATCACATGATAATACGCGACCTGCTTCAGAATACAATCCAGGCCTCATCGATCCTCGATGCCGACAGGAGCTTCAGGAAAAAGATGGAAAAAACACTCGAGAGGCTCACTCCGATTCAGACCGGTTCGGACGGCCGTATCATGGAATGGTCTGAGGAGTTTGAAGAAGCTGAACCGGGTCACCGTCATATTTCGCACCTTTACGGCCTTCATCCGGGGAACCAGATAACGGCACAGAGAAATCCTGAATTGCTCGAAGCTGCCCGCAAAACCATACAATACCGGCTTTCACACGGGGGAGGACATACAGGATGGAGCCGGGCCTGGATTGTTAATTTCTTTGCCCGTCTGAAGGACGGCGACTCAGCCTGGGAAAATGTGCTTGCTCTCATCAGAAATTCGACCCTCCCAAACCTTCTCGATAACCATCCGCCCTTCCAGATCGACGGCAACTTTGGAGGTACGGCAGGCATTACAGAAATGCTCCTTCAGAGTCATGCAGGTGAGATTGAATTGCTCCCTGCTCTTCCCGGAGCATGGCAAAAAGGCTACATTCACGGGATAATGGCCCGTGGAGGCTTTGAGGTCGATATCGACTGGGAAGATGGAAAACTCAAACAGGCAATAATAACCTCAAAGCTTGGTAATCCCCTGATATTAAGATATAAAGATATTGTTACCGGACTTGAAAGTACGGAAAAGGGCAAATCTTACCTGTTCAGGGGCGATCACTCCTTACCGCCTGTCATACTGTCCTGCCATTCCTTAAGCTCGGCCCATTTACCAAGATAAGCCAGTTCACACTGCTTCGGCCAGGTATCGGGTCTGTGTATCCTGTAATTGTCACCGGCTTCATCGAGGATCTGCTGACATCTCTCCACGGTAGCCGAAGCAAGGTCTTTCCAGGTCTTTATTCCTGCAGAATGGAACAATTCTTCTATCTTGGGACCTATGCCTTCAACAATCTTAAGATCGTCCCTGGCTATCTTCTTTCTGAAGACGGAGGCAGCCATGACTTCATCAAAGGGTACATCTTCAGGCAGAATGGAGGCAAATCTTACCCTGTAGTCTGCAAAATCCGACTGAAGGGTATTGAATCTGATCTTCAGATCATCATGTTCGGTTTTCAGCGAATTGAAAAGCTTCAGCTGATCTTCCTTTTCTTTTGAACATATAGCAAGCTCCTCACGAAGCCGGTCAGCAACAGGCTTGAAAATATGCCGGCCCAGAAGGTAGCCCAGAAGCGCACAAATGAGGCCGACAAGAACGGGTATAAGAATACATAGGAAACACATATGCTTTAGTTTTTGGATTATTTATTAATTATTGCAACTGCTCTCCGGTTCCTGGCTCTCCCCTCAGGGGTGCTGTTGTCAGCAGCAGGCTCATCCGGACCACGGGACTGACATGTGATCCGGTCACCGGAAATTCCTTCCCTGATCAGAAATGCTTTCAGCGCTTCAGCCCGAGCCTGTCCAAGCCTCATATTCAGCTCATGACTCCCGGTAATGTCGGAATGCCCGGTAACAGTCACTGCCGCTCCGGAGACATTGTTCATGTAATCCTTTAGTTCACTGACTTTCTGCCTCTCAGTCTCACTGAGCTCCGCCACCGAGCTGTTTACCTTGAAATAACCAGTCACCGGACCAGCATTGTACTTTTCCATTACAGCGGTCCATTTCAGGGTTGAATCGGCAACTGCAGCTGTTTGTTCTTGAGGTACCTCGGCAACAGCCTTGCCGGCTGCAACCTCTTTACCGGTTCCCGCCCCGCCGCCACAATCACAAACATACTTCCAGTAAAGAAGCGCACCAGCAATAATCGTCGCTAAAATACCCAGCAAAAGGAGTAGTTTCTTTGACATATTGCTAATTTTTACAAATTTCATTAAACCTACTAATTATTAGCCTATTTTGCAAATATTTTATAATCAAACCATATGAATAACTGACTAAGTTTCATGATCTAAAAAGGACCCTGGCAGGAGTTCTGATTTGTTTCAGGAATTTTCCTAAAACATTTCAGCCTGAACTTACCCGAACCTTACAGGAAAAACACACCTGGGGCACTGTCAGATATACTTTTCAGACGATGCAGCTGATACTTTGCCGACAATATTCCGGCATCCGGATACAACCGAAATCCCCGGGAATTTCTGCCCCCTGTACAGATGTCCTTGCCCTGATGCTGCATTTCTCTTCTGAAACCTGACGGGATAGGCTGAAAGAAAAATCAACTGACACGTTATAAGAGTGCTTAATGTGTTTCCATATCTGATATTCATAATTATATTTGCAGGGAATGAACCTTCCTTCCTGATGATATTTCATTCGCAATTTGAAAATTCATACCTCTGGCTTCCCCTGATTGGATTCATTATAGGATTCTTCGGAACAGTGATCGGCGGCGGCGGCGGATTTTTTTTCATCCCTGTACTTACCATGCTTTTCGGAGTGCCCGCCCAGATAGCCGTTGCAACTTCTCTGGCAGCTACCCTTCCGATCTGTATCGTTGGCTCTTTCGGCCACCACCGGAAGGGAAACGCCGACATACGGCTTGCCGTGGCTTTTGCCATTGCCGGGATTGCAGGTGCAATGTCGGGAGCATCCATCACAAGGCTCCTCACAACAAACCAGCTTAAGGTGAGCTTTGGATCATATTCGATATTGATTGCCCTGCTGATGATTCTCAGCCAGAGGAAGGAGAAAAGGGATATTGAAAATGGTAAGGAAAAAAACAACGGTTCCCTTTTTCAAAAAATCACCAGGGGTTCCGTGTTTGGTTTCCTGGCAGGAATTATAACCGGCACATTCGGAACAACCGGAACAGCTCCCGTTCAGGCAGGCCTGTTTACCCTGAGAATGCCTATAAAGATAGTCGTCGGGACTTCACTGATGGTATCTGCTGTAAATACCCTTTCTGCACTGGGAGCACATTTCCTTGTGGGTCAGATAGATCTGACACTAGTATATTGCCTAACTTCGGGAGCCGTTATCGGAGCCCTTATCGGGCCCCGTTATCTTGCCAATGTTAACTTCGGAACTACCGAAGGCCCGATCCGGTGGTGGTATGCAATCGGAATGATAGCATTCGGGATATTAATGATTGTGACCTGAAGGATCTTTCAAAAGGGCCGTTCCCGGAATTTCATATTTATTCAAATGAAGCAGATACATGTTTTGGTTTGACCAGCTTTGCCGAATGGAATATTTTAGCGACTGGCTGATCCTCACTTGTCACCGATGAATACAGAACTGTATTTTCCTTCATTCAGACTCCTGCTATTGTCATCCCTTCTAAAATAATCAGATTCGATTACTTACTTTTGCATGAATTATAACAAGAGATCCATATGACAGAATATTACAGAAGGGAAGTCAGTGACATAACTGATGATCTTAAAACTGATCTGACATCGGGGCTGAAAAACGATGAGGTGAAAAGCAGGCTTGCAGAGCACGGATACAATCAGCTTGCCTCAAAGAAAAGAAAATCGTTCGCGGGGATGTTCTTTGCCCAGTTTAAAAGCTTCATGATCATTATCCTTCTTATAGCCGCCATAATATCCGGAGTGGTTGGTGTTATGGAAGGTGAAGGCCTCCTCGACACCTTCGTAATCCTCGGCATCCTTATCCTGAATGCCCTTGTGGGGGCAATACAGGAAAGAAAGGCAGAATCGTCGCTTGAAGCTCTTAAAAACCTTGCCGCACCTATTACAAAAGTCCTTCGCGAAGGGGGAATAATGGAAGTTCCGACCAGGGAACTGGTTCCCGGAGATATTGTTATCCTTGAAACAGGAGGGGTGATCCCTGCCGATCTCAGGCTTGCTGAAGCTGTAAACCTTAAAGTCCAGGAATCAGCTCTTACAGGGGAATCGGTCCCTGTGGAAAAAAATACCGGAACAATTGACCGGAACGATATTGCCCTCGGCGACAGAACCAACATGGCATTCTCAAGCGGAATGGTTACCTACGGAAGGGGAAGGGGAATAGTTGTTGCCACTGGAATGTTTACCGAGGTGGGTAAGATAGCAAACCTTCTGCAGGAGACCGTCGATACTGAGACTCCCATGAGCAGAAGACTTGAGCAGCTCGGGAAAGTACTTGGGATAGCTGCCCTCAGCATCTGTGCTGTAATATTTGCTGTAGGAGTTCTCTATGGCAACTCCATTATGAGCATGTTCATGACCGCAGTCAGTCTGGCAGTGGCTGCAATTCCCGAAGGGCTGCCGGCAGTTTCAACGGTGGTGCTTGCAATAGGTGTTCAGAGAATGGTAAAAAGAAACGCCATAATCCGCACTCTTCCCTCAGTTGAGACACTGGGAAGCGCAACAGTGATCTGCTCCGATAAAACAGGCACTCTCACCCAGAACAGGATGACCATAGTGGAAGCTTACGTGAACCATAAACATGACGTTATTAACAGAACTTCTCCGGCAACCGTTCTGAATGATGAGGAAAACAGGCTTCTGCTTATATCCCTTCTTTGCGCCGATGCACAGATAAGGACGAATGAGGACGGTAAGTTTGAGCTCACCGGCGATCCGACCGAGACAGCCCTTCTTGACTTCGGTACTCTTTACACGATGTACAAGGATGATGTGGAAAAGAAATATCCCAGAATTGCCGAGATCCCCTTCGATTCGGAAAGAAAGAGGATGACAACCGTGAACAGGATGCCCGATGACAGCACCAGGGTGAACGTAAAGGGAGGTCTCGATGAAGTTCTGAGTGTATGCGACAGGATAATAATTGAAGGAGAGGTTCGCCCTATAACAGCAGACGACAGGCAGAAGATCAGTGAGGCCAACGAGAAGATGGCAAATTCGGCCCTCAGGGTTCTGGCAATGGCCTACAAGGACCTTCCGGAACCTCCGGCAAAAGTCCATATCGGGGATATTGAAGCGGGACTCGTTTTCACGGGAATGCTCGGAATGATCGACCCGGCCCGGCCGGAAGTGATTGACGCAGTCTCCAGATGCAACACAGCCGGAATAAGGCCGGTAATGATAACCGGCGATCACAAAAGCACTGCAATGGCTATTGCCCGCCAGATAGGGATCTTCCGCGACGGTGACCTTTCAATAACCGGAGCAGAGCTTGAAAAAATGGATGATAAGGAATTCAGGGAAAATGTGTCGAAATATTCAGTTTACGCAAGAGTGGCACCCGAACATAAGGTGAGAATCGTCAAGGCATGGCAGTCGCATAGTGAAGTGGTCGCCATGACAGGAGATGGCGTCAATGATGCACCGGCTCTCAAACAGGCCGATATAGGAGCCGCAATGGGAATTGTCGGAACCGATGTGGCAAAGGGAGCTTCCGACATGGTCCTCACTGACGACAATTTTGCCACTATAGTTTCGGCAGTTGAGGAAGGAAGACGGATATACGACAATATCCTCAAAGCTGTCCAGTTCCTTCTTTCAACAAACATTGGAGAGATATTTCTTCTGCTTGTAACCTCGGTTCTGAACCTCGGAACACCGCTTCTCCCGATCCATATCCTCTGGGTAAACCTTGTAACTGACTCTCTTCCTGCACTTGCATTGAGCGTCGACCCCGCAGAGGAAGGAATCATGAACAGAAAACCAAGGAATTCGAAGAAAGGATTCATGACTAACGGGATGATCTGGAGAATCATGTATCAGGGGATCATGATAGGGGCGATTCCTCTTGCAGCTTTCATTATTGGCCTCAGGGAACAGGGAGTCCAGCTCGGACAAACGATGGCTTTTGCAACTCTTATGTTTGCCCAGCTTGTACATGTCCGTAACCTTCACTCAAATACAAGATCCTCACTGGCAATAAGCCCTCTGAAAAACAAACCGCTTATCGGAGCTATAGCCGCTTCTGCAGGTCTCGCCCTTCTCGTACTTCTTGTGGAACCTGTGAGGGAGGCTTTCAGCCTTGTTGAACTCGACAGGAACCATTGGATTGCAGTGTTGTCAATGTCGCTCATCCCGATAGTCGTTGTCGACATTTTCAAGCTTTTCAGGATCAACACCACCAGGGATGAAAAAACCTCCTGACGGCATAAAGGGAAGCCAACAAAAAAATCCCGGTTATCCGTTTTTTTATAAATTTATAGCCTGATTAACCCCGGCACGAATGAAACAGGTTCTCAAGTATACAGGATATGTTCTTGTG
The DNA here is from genome assembly GCA_040772125.1 of Bacteroidales bacterium. Classification (GTDB taxonomy): domain Bacteria; phylum Bacteroidota; class Bacteroidia; order Bacteroidales; family VadinHA17; genus LD21. The sequence continues at coordinate 695,689 of JAXGYS010000004.1, read as the reverse complement.
CTTTTCATCCTGGGATATCTCCTGTGGAGATTCTCATACATAATAATATGGGTGTTGATAGCCGCCATGGTTTCTTTTATCGGGCAACCCCTGGTGAAACTGTTCGACAGGATCCGCATAGGCAAACTCAGAATGCCAAGGATTGCAAGCGCCCTGCTTTCATTGCTTGTTCTGGTTCTTATCGGTGCAGGATTCCTGTCAGTAATAGTCCCGCTGATCATCAAACAGGCTGAAACAATATCATCCATCGATGTAAATGCACTCGCCGTAAATCTGCAGGGACCTCTCGACCGGCTCGATGAAATGCTTCACAATCTGGGAGCGATCCCCGATAATGAAACCCTCAGCCAGTTCGCTGTTGCAAGGATAAGGGAACTAGTCAACCTTGGAAGCATTGGGGCTGCTCTCGGAAGATTTATCAGCACCGCAGGAAATATTTTCGTGGGTATATTCTCAATCCTCTTTATTTCATTTTTCTTCCTGAAGGATGAAAACCTTTTTGAGGATGGACTGCTGCTTTTCATTCCCGAAAAACATCACCACGCTACAAGAAAGGTAGTTGAAGATTCGAAGAATCTGCTGATCCGCTATTATCTCGGTGTTCTTCTGGAAGTGATTGGCGTAATGTCGCTTGTCGCAATAGTGCTTAAGATATTCGGCTTTCATAATGCCCTCCTTATCGGGTTCTTCGTCGGCCTTATGAATATAATACCATACATCGGCCCTATCATCGGCGGTGTTATCGGATTGATACTGGGGACAATATCCATCATGGCCGCCGGAGCTTATGATGAACTCCTGCCTGCATCCCTGAAACTGGTGGGCACCTTTGCCGCCGTTAACTTCGTCGACAATAATATCCTAATCCCCGTGATTTACTCAAGAAGCGTCAAATCGCACCCACTGGAGATATTTCTTGTGATAATAATAGGCGGCGGCCTGGCAGGCTTCGTAGGGATGCTTTTCGCCGTACCGGTTTACACCCTGCTTAGAGTGATAGCGAAAGAGTTCTTCCAGCAATTCAGGGTTGTAAAGAAACTGACGGAAACAATAAATGACGACTGAAGATCCGGCTTATAAAAATGAATTCTCTTGCGGTAAAACCATAAAGCAAAATCAATAATATCAAATAACATGAAAATAAATACTGTAAGCCTCATTCCCAGGATCATTTCATTGTTCCTTATCCCTGTTTCGCTGATCCTGATGCCTTCATGCAACCGGTCGAAGGCCGGGGCATCCGCCTCAAAGGTCACAAATGCTGAAAAGCTCGGATTCCCCAAGGGCAGTAAGGTCATAATCCTTCATTGCGATGATGCCGGAATGTGCGAAGAGGCCAACATTGCAGTAAAGAACTATTTCGAAACGGGTGACATCAGGTCAGCAGCAGTTATGGTACCCTGCGAATTTGCCATGGATATGGTCGAATGGGCCAAAACACAGGATTCTCCCGACCTGGGTGTTCACCTGACCCTTACAAGTGAATGGCATAACTGGCGCTGGGGAACTGTCGCCGATCCGGCCAGGGTACCCGGACTTATCGACCAGGAAGGGAAAATGTGGAAAAGTGTTCCGGAGGTTGTTACACATGCCTCAGCCGAAGAGGTGGAAACGGAGGTGCGCGCCCAGATCGACAGGGTAATTGCAGCAGGTTACAGACCCTCTCATATCGATACCCACATGGGGACTCTGTATGCTTCTCCGGAATATGTCAGGGTCTTCCTGAAGATAGCTCAGGAGTACGGGATACCTGCAAACGCTATAGACCTGTCGGATCCTGTTGTGGCCGATTTCTTCAGAAAGGAAGGATACCCGCTGACAACAGAGGTCGTCGACATGCTTGGGGACTATTCACTCCCGAAACTCGACTTCTTCTCCAGTGTCCCCGACGGCGACAGCTACGAAAATAAAAGGGAGAACTTTTTCAAACTGGTTAACAGTCTCGGACCCGGACTGACAGAAATAATCTTCCATCCGTCTGCAGAGACCGAAAATCTGAAAACAATAACAGGTTCATGGCAGCAGAGGGTCTGGGAGGCGCGGCTATTCTCTGATCCTGTTGTGAAAAAATTCTTCGCCGACAACGGAATTATTATCACTGACTGGCGTGAGATAATGAAGCGCCACAAAGGCTGAAAGCCTAAAGGAGATGCTGAACGAAGAATTCTTCCATCCTCATCCGGCAGAAATCGTTCACCCTTTTTACAATATCCATAGTATGAGGCCATAAAGGCAAAGGATAATAAGTACAGGGAACACCTAGAGAATCGAGTCTGGCTTTCAGGTTTTCTGACTGGGATACCGGAACAAGCCTGTCGGAAGTGCCGTGAAGTATGAGTGTGGGAGGATCATTGCTGTCGAGATATGTGACTGGTGAAGCATCTGCATAAAGATCAGGAACCTCCTCAAACGATCTGCCGATAAAGGCTGTTACAAGAGGATGGTTGCGTGCATATTCCGTCGTGAGATCAACAGGGCCGTATATGTCAACAACAGCCTTTACCCTGTGATGCCCGGCTCCGGCGGAACCCCCAACACCGGGCCACCCATAGGCTGCTAGAGTTGCCAGATGCGCTCCTGCAGAACCGCCGATCAATGCAATCCTGCTTGTATCATATCCATATGTGTCGCCATTTCTGAAAAACCATCCAACAGCATCCCTGATATCCTCAACGCAAGCCGGATAAAGTGAATCACTTAACAAACGGTAGGATACCGTGGCAGTTACAAATCCCCTTGATGCAAAGGGAATAAGGTAAACCAGATAGTCTGAACGCTCCCCTCCCTTCCAGGCACCGCCGTGAATGAAGACAAGCAGGGGAGCGGGTTCCCTTAAATCATCCTTCCTGTAAATATCCAGCTGAAGCGACCTGCCTCCCGCATTCTTATATTCTATGCCCTGGAAGATCTCTATCCCCTCCGGAATCGCAGGATCGGGATTTACCAGCTTCTCAATACCCGACCATAATGCAACATAAGCGGGTCCCATGAAATGATACCCGACTGGTGCTTTGTTCCGGTTAAGTGATGACCAGGTTACAGGAGTGATAACGTTAAGGAGGAACAATCCAGCAAGAACCCCCAAAACCTTAAGGCTGATTACAACAACTTTTCTTATCATATGCTTCAGCAAACGAATAATGAATATTTGAAAGATACAGTACAGTTGTAAATTTAAGAATTACTGAAAATAATCAGTAAATCCTGAATGACTGGAAACCGGAATAAAAGAAAAATATAATTTTACCCTGAAAAAGGGACGAAATGATTTTTCCATCGTCTTTACATCAATTCTGAATGTTTTTAACTGATCTGGAAGCAAAATGCATGAAGGCCCTAAAGCCTTGATAATTGGTGCCGGCATCGGGGGTCTGACAACTTCCATATTATTGGCACAAAAGGGGTACAGCGTAAGCGTGTACGAAAAGAACTCCTCACCCGGAGGAAGATGCGGACAGCTGATCCGCGACGGTCACAGATTTGACCTCGGAGCTACAATGCTCATGATGCCCGGGGTGTATCATGAAGTTTTCAACCTGCTTGGCATTGAACTTGAAGAAGGAAAAGACATCCTTCCGCTGAAAGACCTTTATACGATATTCTTCAACGACTGCAGCAGCCTTGCCTTCAGCCCCGACACCGAAAAGATGAACCGTCAGCTTGAAGCCATTGAACCCGGAAGTTCAGCCAGGGCAAGGGACTATGTCGAAAAAGGATACCGGATATATAACCTGGGAATGAACAGGCTGGTCTCGAGGAATTTCTACAGCCTCTTTCAGATGGTAAATCTTAAAAATGTTCCTCTGCTTTTTCAACTCAAGGCCTTTACTCCTCACTACAGGTATTCAAAGCGCTTTTTCAAAAGCGAAAGTCTGAGAATGGCCTACACTTTCCAGAATATCTACGTGGGACAAAATCCCTTCGATTCCCCAGCGCTTTTTTCAATGATACCCGCTGCCGAACTTACAGAAGGATCATTCTTCCCTGCCAGCGGGGGTATGTTTAACATTGTTGAACGGCTGCTTGCAGAAGCCGGGAAACTGGGAGTGAAGATATATTACAACAATCCGGTAAGCAGGATCTCAATAAAGGATAAAAAAGCAATGGGGATTATCCTCAGCGACGGTACCGCCGTTGGAGCTGACCTTGTTGTTTCAAATGCCGATCTTCCGTATACTTACCGGAAGCTTCTTCCCGACAGAAGGAAATCCGCACATATTGAAAAGCTGAAATATTCCTGTTCAGCCCTCTGCTTTCACTGGGGCCTTGATAAAGTCTATCCACAGCTTGACCAGCACAATGTATTCCTTTCGGATAATTTCAGGGAAGGACTTCGTAAAATATTCCGCGACAAATCGGTTGGAGATGACCCCTGCTTCTATGTGCATGCTCCTTCAAGAAGTGATCAGTCGGCGGCACCAGCTGGTCAGGATACCTTATCTGTAGCGGTTGGGATAGGACATATCGACAGGAAACATCCTCAGGACTGGGAAAAGATAAGGGAAAGAACAAGGAAGGCAGTCCTCGACCGGCTCAGAAAACAGGGCCTCGATGACCTGGAGGAAAATATTAGGTTTGAGATATGCCATACCCCCGAAAGCTGGGAAAACGGATGCAATATCTCAAGAGGCTCTGTCTTCGGAAGCCTTGGACATAATATTTTCCAGATGGGATATTTCAGGCCTCATAACCGCCATGATAAGTACCTTAACCTTTATTTCACCGGAGGCAGCACCCACCCCGGAAACGGGATCCCCAACGTGCTTCTTTCGGCAAAACTTGTTACTGAAAGAATTCTTAAAGAAAATCCAAACTTAATAACCCGCTGAAAAGTGTCTGCAAATTACAACAGGGATCAGTTCATTGAAGTATTTAACTCTATCGAATTTGAAAAGGTCCTGGATCATCCGAATATCCTTATTGCCGCCAGATTCTGGGATGTCGAAAGATATTGTGCGGCAAAGGTCTGCTACAGGTTCATGCGTGTCATCGATGATCTTATCGACAACCATAAGGCAGCCAACAGACTCATTGCTCCTGAAGAAAGGAAAGATTTCGTGGCGGATGTGAATGACTGGCTGAGAATGATAATAATCTCTGAGGACTGCAATCCCGAAAAGGTAGAACTCATCAAAACCATCGAAAGATTCAGGATACCCCTTTGGACACTGGAAGATTTTGCCCGCTCTATGATATACGATATCAACAATGACGGATTTGCGACTCTGGATGATTTTCTGGAATATGCCAGGGGCGCTTCGGTTGCCCCTGCATCGATATTCGTTCACCTCTGCGGACTGAAAGCCGAAAACGGAACCTATACTGAACCTTCCTTTAACGTAAGGGATGCAGCAACCCCATGTGCTGTATTCAGCTACCTGGTTCACATTATTCGCGACTTCCAGAAAGACCAGTTCAACAACCTTAATTATTTCGCCGACGACCTGATCCTGAAATACGGACTGACAAGAACGGAAATGAGAAATATTGCTCACGGAAGTCCCGTAACAACTGGGTTCAGAAAGCTGATGGAAGAGTATTATCTTCTTGCCGACAGGCACAGACTGGAAACCCTTGATGTTATAAAAAGAATAGGTCCTTCCATGGAACCGGCATACAGGCTCAGCCTTGAAATTATTTTCAGCCTGTATTTAATGGTTTTTGAAAGAATAGACGTGGAAAAAGGTAATTTTACATCTTATGAACTTAATCCACAGCCTGCGGAAACGGGAGAACGGGTTTACAATGTGATAAGAAACTTTCCGTCATTCTGAACAGCAGGAGGGATAAGGGATTTTTGAAATACTCTTAAACCATGGGAAAGTACGTCAATAACCATCTTATAAGGGACGAATCGGTTGTATTTGAAACCAGATATCACTGGGTAATCTTCCTTACGCTCAGATCACTGTTTACCCTTGGCATTCTGCCTGCAATTCAGAGAGCCCTGTCAGAATTCGTTATAACAAACAGAAGGATAATAATAAAAACAGGATTCATTGCCAGGAGCACCTTCGAAATGAACCTTTCAAAAATTGAAAGCGTAAATGTTGATCAGAGCGTCAGCGGAAGAATTTTCAATTTCGGGTCCATTACTATAATAGGTACCGGCGGAACAAAAGAAACTTTCCACAATATTGCCAGACCTCTTGAATTCAGAAAGGCCTTCCAGGAATTATGTTAAAATATTAACATTTTTTAACATCTGCCTTTAACTAGTTGTTTTTTAATTTTATAAGACGCCAATTGTAGCGCCTGAATACGCTTTCATGTGTCTTTTGTACTCTTTTTTGAATATATTTCCGAACATTATTTCTCTTTTCACTGTTAGTGTTGCAAAATGAGTAACCAATTAAAAAGTAAATACAATGAAAAAGAGAAATTTGATTTTAGGACTCGCACTTCTTACAGGTATGTTTACTCTGTCATCGTGCGAAAAAGATGAAGAACCAATGGTTGAGCCGAAGGATATGACAATAGCTGAATATGCAGCTTACGACGCCAACTTCTCCATTCTTCTTCAGGCCGTATCAAAGGCTAACCTTGCAGGTGTTCTTGGTGGTGAAGGCAACTTTACTGTTTTCGCTCCCACAAACGCAGCCTTCAACCAGCTCTTCAGCCAGCTTGGCGTGAGCGGAATAGCTGATCTGTCAGCAGAAACTCTTACCCCCATACTTCTTTATCATGTTCTGGGCGAAGAGAAAAAAGCATCAAGCCTTACTGATGGCTACTACAGTACAGCAAGTCCTTCGCAGGGCAGCTTCCTGAGCATGAGAATAACTACTACCGGAGGTGTCAAGATCAACAAGGATGTCAATGTGATCGCAGCCGACGTTGATGTTAAAAACGGTGTGATACATGCAATCGACAAGGTTCTACTTCCTCCTACTGTGGTTGACCTGGCTCTTGCGAACGAATCATTCAGCATACTTGTTCAGGCTGTCGTTAAAGCAGGACTGGCTGAAACACTTAGCGGAACAGGACCCTTCACAATCTTTGCCCCTACGAACGCAGCTTTTGAGGCTCTTTTCACAGCTCTCGGGGTTTCAGGGATCAACGATTTAACAGCCGAACAGCTTATACCTGTCCTTACTTACCATGCAGTAAGCGGTAACGTCAGATCAAACCAGCTGACTGCCGGATCGGTGGCAACGCTTAACGGAGACATTGAAGTGAGACTCTCTCCCTCGCCTGCCATCAATGAAACAGCTGACATTATTGCAACAGATGTTCAGGGAACAAACGGTGTAATACATGTAATTGACGAAGTATTGCTCCCTTCTGAGTAATAACCTGCAGTCAGACAAAGAATCCCGCTCCGGCGGGATTTTTTTTATCACGTTAACGAATTATCCCCATCACTTTATTAATTACTTTTATATGTTGTCGAGGGAAAAAACAATGGAACAGTATACACTGAACGATCTTGAGAAACTAACAGGCATAAGGGCCGATACCATCAGGATCTGGGAGCACAGGTACGGCATTGTGACTCCCCGCCGTACCGAAACGAACAGAAGATGGTATACGGGTGAGGATCTCAGAAAACTTATCAATATTTCGATACTTAACAGGTACGGTACAAAAATCTCTGAAATAGCCTCGTTGCCGGGAAATGTCCTCGAATCAAGGACAGAAGAAATGATAAGGGGGAAAAGTGATCCCGGGTTATTCACAGATTCACTGATTAAGGCAATTACTGAATATGACGAGGAGACCGTCAATGAGATCATGCTTAGGGCATCAATAAAACTGGGATTCGAAAGTACCTTTAACTCCGTTGTTTTTCCTTTCCTGAAAAAGGTAGGAGTTTTATGGCATACGGGTTCAGTGAATGTCGGATCAGAACATTTTATTTCGAATATCTTCCGCCAGAGACTCATCGCCGCTATCGATTCAATTGCACCTCCCAGACCTGGAATTGGAAAGAAGCTCCTTTTGTTCCTCCCGGAGAATGAATACCATGAACTTGGATTGCTCTGGTACTCCTACATTGCGAGAAGCCGAGGCCACAGTGTCATATACCTGGGCCAGTCAACTCCCCTCATGGCTGCGGCAGAAGTAAGCGAATCATGGAAACCTGAAATAATAGTAACGGGAACTCTTTCCGGCAAACCCCTCGATGATCCGGATGCATTTGTAAGAGAAATGAAGCTGACATTTCCGGAAACCATTATTCTCCTTTCCGGATTCCTCGCTGACATTGCCGAAAAGGCAGGCCTCAGAGGAGTCTATTCGTGCAGGTCGGAGACCGATCTGCGGAAGCATCTGGGAAATAAGACTTCCCGGTCCTGATCAGGAATACCTGATAAAAAGAATTCCTTTAACCGGCGTGGATTTCGTATTTTCCGATTACTTTATTATTGCACACTTAAAAGTAAGGTTCAGACTTGTCCCATTATGACAGTTGTCTTTTTGCCATTTTTAATCTAGAGTATCCTCTGCCGTATAAAACCCCACACGGTAACCAGGGCGATAAGCGACATGGCAATGACCGCCGAAATAAAAACAGTCCTGTAATCTTCCTGCCTCTTTATGGCAATTCCTGCAAATGCCCATATTACGGAAAGGCCTGTATATGGATTGTTTAACTTTAACAGGGTAATGCCTGCTATCAGCGCCCCGGTAAAGATCATTACTATGGTCCAGACCTCCTGGGATATATTGAATCCGTTCCAGTTGTAACCGACCAGAAGCGCAGTTACATTGGCTATCATTGCTATACAGATCCATCCGAGGTAAATGCCGAAAGTGGCTTTTATGATTCCGGAAGGCAGATCGCGGATTGAAATATTTATCGCGACCAGTGTTACAAGGAGTCCTGTCATCACAAGAAGCGACAGTGGGAGCCTGCCGTAATGCCAGAACAATATCCAAAGTATATTCAGAATACACGACAGTCCGAAAAGCCAGCTTATGTTAATTATGGCCTCCTTGTCGGATCCGGTAAACTGTACAACACAATAAATTATAATCAGCAGATAGATAATCCCCCATATCGAAAAAGTCAGTCCTGCAGGTACGAAAAGATTGGGAAAGGAATCGGAAAGCTCTCCGGTGGTTTTGTTGTTTATCGGGAGTGCATTGGCCAGATAGTTTACAGCAAGCATCCCGGCTGCAAGCAGTATGTTAATGTATTTAATCATGACTGAAAATATTTATTCGGTTTTTAATCACTTATAGCGTTCGTTGCCAGGTTTCAGTGTCAGGAAGCCTTTAGGCAAACCCGACTTTACAGTGAGTATTTGTCCCGTAAGGGGATGAGGAAATGACAGGGAACAGGCATGAAGCCTTACCCTCCGTTTAAACTCGTCTGATGCTCCGTACTTTCTGTCGCCAACGATAGGGCATCCCAGATCCGACATATGAACCCTTATCTGGTTTTTCCTTCCGGTTTCAGTTCTGACATCGAGAAGGGTATTGCTGCCTGCCGTTTTAATTTTCCGGTAATGTGTTACGGAGAATTTTGCTTTTGCACTCTTCCGGGTTGAATGCACTTTCTGGGAGCTGTCCTCCGTGAGCCAGCTCTCTACCGTACCCTCATCCTTCTCCGGACTACCCTCAACGAGTGCGAAGTAATGCTTCTCCGTTTCCTTCCATCCTTCCTTTATTATCTCCATGGCACTCTCAGTCTTGGCAAAAAGCAGAACACCCGATACCTCCTTGTCGAGCCTGTGAACAACAAAAGCCCTTACCTTTCCCTTGCTCCTTTCCCTGAGGGCTTCCGAAACCATCATCTGGATACTTTTGCTCCCGTCAGTACTTGACGTGGGGTATCCTGCCGGCTTGTCGACCACAATTACATGATGATCCTCGTAAAGAACAGGAAAAGGAAGGTATGCAGCAGTATCCCTTACTGAATGAGTGTTTATGTCAACAATGTCTCCCGGCTTTAACCTGTATGAGTGAAGTGTAACCTGAAGGTCATTGACCCTTACTGCCCCGCTTCTGAGAAGTTTTTTTATCCTTGTTCTTGGCGAATCAGGGTATTTTTCAATGAGGAGAACCATAAGGGTGCCTGCTTTTTCAACCTGTGTCTTCACAACGTCGGGTAACTTAAATTCAACTAATTTCTATTTACTTTTACTCTTCTGCCGGTTACCGGACCACTGATAATAAATCCCTTATTTCCCGGAACGGAACAGTCCGCTCGCAGTAAGCATGAAGTATTTTATCCGGAACGAACGTCAGGAAAAATCCTTGCCGTGATCCTGTGAATCAAATATAAGTTAAAATAAATTAAAAAGTTACATGCTTTTCAATAATCCTTCCGGCCATGTTACCGAAGTGAAAATATAAGGGCAGGTTCAGCGTTTTTAACAATTGGCATAAGTTTTGCCATACGTTAAGCGTAACCAAGTTCTTCAAAACAACAACGTCATGAAAAGGTTCTTAATCATCTCGATCTTAGCAGCGATAGCTGCAGTCGCGACAGCAAAAATGCCCCAGGATTACCCCGAAGAATATCTGGGTCTCCCCGGCGACAACTTTAATCTTTACGCTGTAATGAAGCTGTTCCAGGAATCCGAAACCCTCGAGGGTTTTGAAAGAAGCCTGAACGACGAAAACAGCAGGATCAACAATCTCGACCTTAATAACGATAATTATATCGATTATATAAAGGTAATAGACTATCCTGACGGAGATGATCACACTATAGTCCTGCAGGCCGTACTCGACAGGAACGAAAGCCAGGATGTGGCAGTGTTCACGGTACAGCGCTTTCGCGACGGAACGGTCCAGATACAGCTCGTGGGCGATGAAGCCCTTTATGGCAGGAACTACATCATTGAACCTTATTATGCCGAGACTCCCAATCCCGGATACACCGGAAGAGCCCGCACCGTGGTACGCACAACTTATGTTGAGGTATCTGCCTGGCCGGTCGTAAGGTACATATACATGCCCAACTACGTTGTATGGCGCTCATCCTGGTACTGGGGTTACTACCCGGTCTACTGGCGTCCCTGGAGACCATACTACTGGCACTATTACTACGGTTACCACTATCACTGGTACCCTCAGTACTACGGATACTACCACCGCAATACCCATCACAGATGGGATCGCTGGAACGACTTCTACTACAGGGATAAAAGGGTCTATTCAAGAAATGTTACCATAAACATCAATGCAGGAAAATACAGGAACACCTACTCCCGCCCCGAATCGAGAAGTGAAGGTGAAGCCCTCTATGCAAAGGTTCATCCTGACAGAGCTTCCACAATAACGACCAGCAGGAGGACAAACTCGGGTGTCTCTACACGTCAGACTGCGGCCGGACAGTCGAACGGCACCACAAGAAGGTCAGACGGAACTGTGAGCAATAGCAACACCCGGACCTCCCCGCAGGGAACTTCAACAACCCGCAGGCAGTCAGGTTCGGTTAACAGCAGCTCAGGAACAGAACGCAGCCAGAATCAGGGTACCGCAAACACCCGCAGATCAGAAGGCACAGTGAACAGTAACAGGCAGGCAAATCCTTCATCAGGTCAGAGTACAGGTACTGTACGCAGACCCTCATCACCTGTAAACGAAGGAACAAGGCCTCAGTCACAGTCTGGCCAGAGCGCAGGAACCGTCCGCAGGACTACGGGCTCTGCCGGTGAAGCAAGCAGGCCTTCTGCTTCCGAAAACCGCAGCAGCACAGTATCCCGTCAGCCTGCAACAGTTAACGAAAGATCCCGTTCCGGTTCGACCTCCACTGCAAGGCAGGGAAGTCCGGCTGTAAGCAGACCTGCCTCCAAACCCGCAGTACAGAGCCAGTCGTCGGAGAGAAGATCATCAGGTTCTGAAGCAAGGCCAGCTCCTTCTTCAAGACCACAGTCTTCGGGAACAAGCTCCTCTGCACGCAGAAGCAGCTCAGGATCTTCGAGGGAAACAGTGGTGCGCCAGGGCAGTTCGAAAAGCAGCGGAAGCAGCGCTTCCGGAAAGGAATCTGAAAAATCCTCTTCCCGCAGAAAATAAGCAATAATTCATGACATAAGGATCCCCTCCAACCCGGAGGGGATTTTTATTTGCAGCCGGCAACGACTTTGTCTTTTCTGAGATTGAAGCCCGATTAAGCGGCAGGCCGTCACCTAAAAAGCTGTGACAACACCGAAACTGACCTTTCCGTAATCAGGGCCCCTGAATTGCTGGGTGAACTCACCGACAACCCTGACATTGCGCCTGAGAAGATAACCGGCATGAAGTGTTGCCGATGCATAGTCGAGGGGATCATAATCCGACTCCACCCAGTTGATAAGACTTGTAAGATACCATTTGCTCATGTCTCCCCTGGGTGAAAATATCAACTCGGCAAAAGCTCCCATTGTCTCAACATCTTCCATCATTTCGGAGGGAAACCCTTCCATAAAAACCCTCGAATCAGTCCTTTTTACAAATTGGGCACTCAGCATAAACCTTTCATTGAAATCAAATGTTATATCAGGCCCGAACATCCTGATGTCGCTTACGAAACCAGCATAAATCACATCATTAATTTCTTCCCTGCCGGTATATCCGAAAAAACCTATGGTGATGAACTGACCGATCTCCTGATTCACCCTCAGCATAAAATTCTTGTACTTGTCCTTGTCAAAAAGGTAGCCGTTATCGGCTTCACCTATCCCGTTTCCATTTACAATCTGCCCGACAACAGTTGTCCCGGTGCTGAAGCCCTTGTCAAATACAAGCCCCTTATCGTATTTCAGATCGGTAGTGGAAGTCCCGGGTTTTGCCGAATATATCTTGTATGGCTCAAGAGTATACCTCAGTTCGCTCTTGAAAAGCGGATCCGAAACGGCAAACTGCCCAAGGGTAAGATTTATCCCCGTCCCAAGAAAATCGGTATAGACAAGCAATGCATCCTCAAGCCCTGCTATTTCGCCTCTCTCGCTGAAAAGGAAGTAGAAATAATACGAGAGCTTGTCGGATATCTCTCCTCCCGAGAGAATCTTCATTACAAAAGGAGCAGCTATATCCGTTTTTTCCTGGTCGGCAAAGTTATAAGTTCCATAACCGTCAATTCTTATGGCAACGGGCAGTTCCCTGAAAAGAGATAACCTGTCGTCGCCGGTCTCGATGAAATGACGAGGCGATTCATATTCTGTCATTCTGAAGCCGTTGCCGGCAAACTCGTCCCCGAATGCTTTCAGTCTTGGCATGGCGGGTGAATGACAAACCTGGCAGCTTATCTGGTATTTCCTTGCAAAGGCCGGTATCGCATCTGAATTGTTAATGCTCAGAAGCCCTGCAGTCAGAAATAGTAAAATCCTGATTATTCCGGTTCTTTTCATCTTGAGGTAATATTAAAATTATAATTTGCTCCTGTATTAAATTTTGCCGGGTGTGAGAACCGGCTTTTTTTGTCCCTAAGCTCAGGGAAGTACCGTGATATGAGTCAGATGCTCGTTCACAAGCTTGATCTCCGATTCATCCTCGGGTACTTTGAGAAAATCGGCCACTGGCTTTACCAGCAGCTGGTAATTCAGTGTGGCTTTTACCTCCAGTTCTCCCGGAGCAACATCAAAGGGAAGACGGAAAGTAAACCTTTCCGTTTTGGTCTCCCTGGGCCCTATCCTGTAATCAACTCCCAGGCTGGCAGTGTTCCACTGCATTATTGTCATTCTTCCCTCCGGATCAAAATACGGCATCCTGAAAATCCTGTTACCCTCCGGTATTCCATCCCTTTGCAGGCCTTTAAAACCGGGATCCCCGAGAGGCACAGCCATATCCTGGTATGCCAGATAGTCGCCTGAAATGGTATATTCCTCACCTGCAAATCCTTTCTTGTCGACCGTCAGATGATAAACTTTTCCCTTTGCATCTTTTGCCTCAACATTAAGCCATGCAATCCGGTCTTCCACCGAACCTGTCGGGAACTTATGCCCTGTCTTCTGATTGAAGAGGGCAACCGTAAAGACAACCTTGTCTCCCGGTTCGGCCTCACGGATGTCAGGCTCTATCCTGAGCTCGATAGTCCCCCTTACCTTCCCCGGATCATGCCCTCCGTGAAACAGATGCAGCCTTGCGTCATCATAGGGCTTGGTCATCAGGGCATTCAGATAAGGCCCTCCTTTTGGCATATGACAATCCTGGCACCTGACTCCTTCCCTGGCATAAGGACCCTCCTTCCACTCCAGCTGGGTACTTTTTACCCACACGCCGAAAGGACTCATTTCATTATGGCAGTTTCCGCAGAACTCCGTCGTGGTGTAAAAATCATTTGTGACAATCTTATGAGCCGGAGATTCAACAGCCGGATCCCTGACTGCGTATTTTGTCATCCCGGGCTTTATAAGATAGCTGAAGTTGTATGCAGGATCAGTCTGGGCTGACTGAACCAGATGACAAGCTTCACATGAAACCGATTCATTTGCCATACTGTTCTCTGAAGGGCGCGGAGGAGGGAACTTCTTCTCGCTCATCCACGCAATGGGGGTATGGCACCCGTTGCAGCCGTCAACAACATCCTTAATTTCAGGTTTTGCTTCGGAATGCCTTACAGCCAGGTCGAAATACTCGATCTCATCCCAGTGATGAGTATAGGCCTGTGACATCATCGCCTGTTTCCACTGTTCGTAGATTCCGGGATGACATGACCGGCACTTCTTCGCGGATTCAAAATCCTTGTATGAATACTTGCTTTTCAAGTCTTCCTGTTCCGGCATTCTGACAAAAGTGAATGCGGTAAGAACTATAAGGGCCGTCACCGTGTAAACAAGAGGACCCGTTAAAACCGGTTTATTTCTTTTCATAATGGGTTTCGGTTTTTGATGGTAAAAGATAAGTAAAATTTTCGCTCCTGTTTAAGCGGATATTAAATCAATTTGTAATTTGGAAGCAAACTAAAGAAGTTGATCTTCATTTAGATTTATAAACAGGTATTATGCAGGATCTGTATAACGATACAGCATACAGGACAGGCGCCCTGGTGACCAGAACCTACAGCACCTCCTTCTCCGCTGCGGTCCGTCTGCTTGACAGGGAGGCACAGAAAGCCATCTACAGCATCTACGGATTTGTAAGATTTGCTGATGAGATTGTCGATACCTTCCATTCCCACGACAAGAAGGAGCTCCTGGAAAAGTTCGAGAAGGACTATTATGATGCATCCGAAAAAGGCATAAGCCTGAATCCCATCCTGCACGCCTTCCAGCTTACCGTAAAACACTACTCAATACCCGATGACCTCATTCAGGCTTTTATGAGCAGCATGAAGACCGACCTCTATAAGCAGAATCATGAATCGCACGGCGAAACCGCCAGCTATATCTATGGATCTGCTGAGGTTATCGGCCTGATGTGCCTTAAAGTCTTTGTCAGAGGGGATGAAAAACTTTACGGTGAACTCCGGGAACCTGCAAGAAAACTTGGCTCAGCCTTCCAGAAAGTGAACTTCCTTCGCGATATAAGGGATGATACCATCCTTCTGAACAGGAACTACTTCCACCACTCTCTGGCCAATGGATTTAACGATGAAGTGAAACAACTGATAGTGAAGGATGTCGAGGACGAGTTTGCGGAGTCATTGCAGGGACTAAAGAAGCTCCCTCCCGCTTCACGTACGGGAGTTCTCATTGCATACCTCTACTACAGAAAACTGCTTGGTAAAATTAAGGCCAGCCCGGCAGAGGTTCTTCTGAAAAAAAGAGTCAGGGTGCCCGATTATGTTAAATTCTTTCTCCTTGTCAAGGCTTACTTTGTTTCCAGGTTTATGTAATGAAATATCAGGCAGCTGAATCAGCAGCCCGATATTTGCAGAAGATAAAAAAGTAAGGAAAGGACCCGTAATATTTAGCTATATTGTCAACAAATCTTAAAACCTGAAAAATGATAATCTCAATAATCCTCCTTATCGTTGCAGCTTTCGCATTTATGGAATTCGTTGCATGGTCGAACCATAAATATGTTATGCACGGTTTTCTGTGGTCGCTCCACAAGGACCATCATCTGACCGACATTGCAGGCAAACCCGTACTTCAGAAAAACGATTATTTCTTCCTCATCTATGCAACACCTGCAATAATCCTTATTATCTGGGGGCTTTCAACAGTCAATCCATACCTTATAGCCATCGGAGCCGGGATCACCCTTTATGGATTTACCTATTTTATTTTTCACGATGTAGTCTATCACCAGAGGTTCCCGTTTTTCAGCAACCCGAAAAGCTCCTACGTAAAAGCCCTGAAGAAAGCTCATCAGGCTCACCACAAGCCTAAGAACCTCAAGGATTTCAATAACTACGGCCTTCTGGTTTTCAGCAGAAGGTACTTTAAATAAGCAGCATGCCACTTTATCTGCTTATTCTCATCTGCTCAATAGCATTCCCCCTGACGCTCAGCTTCGACAGGAAGGTCGCTTTCTACAGACACTGGCCATCGCTGATCCCCTCACTGATTATTACAGGTGCATTCTTCCTGGCCTTCGATATATGGTTCGCAAAAAAGGCGATATGGGGATTCAATCCTGCTTACCACTCCGGAATAGTGATAGCCGGCCTGCCTCTCGAAGAATGGTTGTTTTTTATTGTGATCCCTTATGCTAGTATATTCATACACTACGTGCTGATTGCATATTTCCCGGATAAAATACTTTCCGGCAGGGAAACGCTTGCAGTTACAATTACCCTGATTATGATCCTTTCTCTCGGTATACTGTTCCGTCCCGGCCGTTCCTACACATTGGTATATTTCACCCTGATGATCATAATGCTTGTTGTGTCAACTATCATGAAAGACAGGCTTCTGAACAGGTTCTACATCTCATTCCTCGTTATACTTGTCCCCTTCATCATGGTGAACGGAATACTTACAGGAAGCCTTATCGAAGGAGAGGTGGTATGGTATGACAATGACGAAATAACTGGTCTCAGGCTTTTAACAATTCCTGTCGAGGATTTCGCCTACGGCTTTTCTCTTATTCTTATAAACCTGCTTTTAATGGATTTTTTCCGGAAATTTGGCGGAAGGTTAAAAAAGATCTGATATGGATATTAAAAAAGGAATACCGGGTAAAATCCTGACTTCCAGGATCAGACTGATAATGATTGCTTTCATCATCTTCTTTTCCGTTGGTATAGCCGGACTCGCCATTGAAGCAACCCGGACTCTTTTTATTTCCCTTACTCCCCTTGCACTGCTCCTTAGCCTCGCAGCAATAGCTGCCTTCCACCGCCCTGTCATGCCCATAAGGGAGTCCCTTGTTTTTGCAATAATCTTTCTCTCCGGTTTCCTGATCGAAGCATTCGGAACAAATACAGGCAAAATATTCGGTCACTATACTTACCTCGAAGGACTTGGACCCGCGATATTTAATACCCCGTTACTCATTGGAGTCAACTGGGTTGTGCTTGTCTATTGTACGGCTGCGATAACTGAAAGAATACCGGCGAACAATTTCCTGAAGATACTGACAGCTTCCACCATGATGGTCGCCTATGATGTTATTATGGAAATCGTGGCACCCGAAATGAGAATGTGGGAATTTGCTAACCTGAGCGTACCTCTTAAAAACTACGCAGCCTGGTTCACCCTGGCTTTTGCCTTCCATTTTCTTCTGAAGATATGCAGGATAAGGATCACAAACAGGATCGCTCCTTTCATCTTCTTCGTCCAGGCCTCCTTCTTCATAATTCTCGTCATCATTTTCAAAGTCATCCGGTAATGATCAAAGCATTACATCACCCTTTTTTTTACCCCTTCTTCCGCGTTTACACCCGATGGAAAATCAGAAGATGTTTCAGCGGTGTGTTTATCGACGGCCATTACTCAGAAAATAATCTTCCTGTTCTGATGATTGTCAATCATTTCAGCTGGTGGGACGGTTTCTGGGCCGAGTATCTTAACCTGAAACTTTTCCGGAGAAAATATCATTTCATGATGCTCGAAAAGGAACTCAGATGCAACATGTTCCTGAATAAAACAGGGGGATATTCAATAAGCAGGGGATCCCGTTCCGTAATTGAATCGCTCGATTATACCGCATCACTCCTTTCCGACAGCGGGAATATCGTTCTGATGTTCCCGCAGGGAAAGTTTGAATCGATGCACCTTAGGGATTTCAGATTCGAAAAGGGAGTGGAATACGTTCTTAAAAAAGTTAAAACACCGGTTCAGATAATCTTTGTCGTTAACCTGATCGAATATTATTCAAATCAGAAACCCCTGCTTACGATACATTTCAGGGAATACAATGATCCCGACAGGTCATCTGAAGCACTTGAAAGGGAATTCAACAGGTTCTATTCCGGTGCTGTCGGTAAAAACATCGCATCTGCACCGTCGTCATGATTATACTGGCCTATATTGTTCTGACATTTACCGGGATACAGCTGATTGTGGCCCTTGTAAACCTTTTGTCGGAGACCATTATCCCTCCGGCTTCAGGAGTATCAAAGAAGCTGGTTTCAGTCCTTATACCTGCAAGAAATGAGGAGAAAAATATCGGTTTACTGCTTGATGACCTGCTTTCACAGGATTACGGAAACCTCGAGATAATTGTTTTCAATGATCAGTCGGACGACAGTACGGATAAAATTGTAACGGAATATACAATTTCAGACATGCGCGTAAGGCTTATAAATTCGCCCGGCCTTCCTCAGGGCTGGCTGGGAAAGAACTTTGCCTGCCATTCAATGGCCACTGAGGCAACAGGAAGTTTCTTTCTTTTTCTCGATGCCGATGTAAGGATATCAGGTAATATGATAGAAAGAGCCGTCGGGTTTTCCGAAAAAAATGACCTCAGTCTCGTCTCAGTTTTCCCTGAACAGGAAATAGTAACAATGGGAGAATGGATAACCGTTCCCAATATGAATTTTATTCTCCTATCTCTCCTTCCGCTTATCCTGGTGAGAAAAACAAGGTTCCCCTCACTCGCTGCGGCAAACGGCCAGTTTATGTTTTTCGAAGCCGAAAATTACAGGGAATTGAATCCCCACGAGATAATGAAGAACAACAGGGTAGAAGACATTTCAATTGCAAGGCTTTATAAGAAAACAGGGCATCGCGTGGCATGCATGCTCGGCGATGATGATCTTACATGCAGAATGTACACACGGTTCATGGATGCTGTGTCAGGTTTTTCAAAGAACGTAACGGCATTTTTCGGAAATTCATTTATCCTTGCAACCTTGTTCTGGATTATTACAACATTCGGTTTTATTCCGGTTTTATTGTCAACGCCGCCGATCGTCTTCACAGCTTTCCTGGCGGCATATATTGCAACAAGGATAATTATTTCAGCTGCCAGCAGGCAGAAAATAATTTATAATCTGGTTTTCATTATACCTTTGCAGATCTCTCTGGCATTTTTTATTTACACAGCACTAAAAAACAGGATCTACGGGAAATACAAATGGAAAGGACGAAACATAGACTGATCTGGTCATTTCTGCTGATGCTCGTCGTTATGCCGGTATTATCCGGTAGCAGGCCGGATATTTATTCGGCTTATATAAACAACAAGATGGACCGCTGGAAGGCTGTCATCGACAAAATGGAGTCGGACGGAAACAAAAGCAATGAATTCCTTCTTGAGCTGATAAACTACCAGTACGGCTACATCGGATACTGCATCGGTTTTGATAAGAAAAACGAGGCGCGGAGTTACCTTTCCCTGGCCCAGAAGAACCTTGATATCCTTGAAAAGAACAACTTCAGCCCCGGAGTCGTCCATGCCTACAAGTCTGCTTTCTACGGCTTCAGAATAGGGTTAAACCCCGTTTCTGCACCGGTTAACGGATTGAGAAGCATCGACCATGCCAGGGAAGCCGTGAAGCTTGACCCTGAACACTATCTCGGGTATGTCCAGCTGGGAAACATACAATTCTACATGCCCTCGACATTCGGGGGATCAAAAAAGGAGGCTCTGGTTCATTACCTGAAAGCCAGGGAGATAATGGAGAAGGATAAATCGGCTTCAGCCGGAAACTGGAACTATATGAGTCTCCTGATAGTGATCGGCCAGACTTATACCTATCTGAAGGATTATGGCAAGGCACGGGAGACATTTGACTTCATCCTCGGGCTGGAACCGGAATTCCTTTATGTCAGGGATGATCTGTACCCGAAACTATTACAAAAAATTGAAAACGAATAATATGGCTAAAACTGTTCTTATAGCGGGAGCCGGACTGGGATCTCTCGCAACCGCCCTGAGGCTTGCTAAAAAAGGATACAAGGTGGAAATCGTTGAGAAGAACGTCAATGCCGGAGGCCGTCTCAACCAGCTGAAGAAAGATGGTTTCACTTTCGATACCGGTCCGAGTTTCTTCAGCATGTCGTACGAATTCACTGAATTTGCAAAGGATTGCAACATCCGCCTTCCCTTCGATTATTTCGAGCTCGACCCTCTTTACTCGGTTAACTTCAGCAACAGCCCGGTAACTTACCATCTTTACAAGGAGATCTGCAAAATGGCAGATCAGTTCAGGGACAGCGAACCTGATTTTGAAGACGGTTTCAGAAAATACCTCGATAAATGCAGAAGGCTCTATCACGATACAAATGTTGTAATTAAGAGCAACTATGACTCGCTTTTCGGTTATCTGCTTACCCTCATGAAAGTCAATCCGGTCCATCTTCCGGTAATCTTCAGGAATTTCTGGCAGCAGGTTTCCGTTTACGTAAAATCGAGGGAAGCAAGGGAAATACTGTCGCTTGTCTCCTTCTTCCTCGGCAAGACTCCCTTCGACACTTCCGCTGTGTATACGCTTCTCTCCTATACCGAATTCATGCACGACGGTTACTTCAACGTGAAAGGGGGCATGTACAGGATAATTGAAGGCTTTGAGAATGAATTGAAAAAGGAGAATGTAAGCATAACTTATAACACAGAGATCGTTGATTACATCGCGGAGGGAAAAACCCTTAAATATCTTGTCGACAGCAACAACAGAAAATGGGGAGCCGACATAATAATCATTAATGCCGATGCAGCAGTGTTCAGGGGGCGTGTATTCAAAAGAAAGGAATTTTCGGAAGAGAAACTCGACAGGATGTCATGGACAATGGGTTCCCTTACAATGTACCTGGGGCTTAAATGCAAGCTGCCCAATGTCCAGCATCACAACTACTACCTTGGCAGCAACTACAGGGAATATGCCGAAAAGGTATTCAGGCATCCTGAGATAATGGAAAAACCCTACTACTACGTAAATGTACTTTCACGCTCCAATCCCGACTGTGCACCTGAAGGATGTGAAAGCCTGTTTTTCGTTTGCCCTGCTCCTGATCTCAGGTTTAAAAAGAGCTGGCACGACAGGGATGAAATAGCCGACGGTATAATTGATGATTTCTCGGCACGCATCAAAAAAGATATAAGGCCGGAGATAGTGTCCAGAACGGTATATACACCGGTCGACTGGCAGGATCAGTTTAACCTTCACAGGGGAAGCGGGCTTGGCCTCTCCCACGACATGATGCAGATAGGAGGATTCAGACCAAAGAACTTCGACGAGGTGTTCAGGAACGTGTTTTACGTGGGAGCTTCAACAATACCTGGCACTGGTCTGCCAATGGTAATAATAAGTTCAAAACTTGCCGAAGA
This sequence comes from Bacteroidales bacterium, assembly GCA_040772125.1. GTDB lineage: Bacteria > Bacteroidota > Bacteroidia > Bacteroidales > VadinHA17 > LD21. Next base: position 674,158 of record JAXGYS010000004.1, on the reverse strand, counting down.
GAGAATTGAAAAATACAGCTCGCTCAATCTCTGATCCCTGAAAGAAAAGGGCTGACAGAGGATCCGTCAGGGTAAAAAAAACTGAAATCCGAAATTATGATCAACGTTTTCTGGTTCAGGCGTGATCTGAGGCTCGATGACAATACTGCTCTCTCTGAAGCTCTTGCTGCGGGATTGCCGGTGCTTCCCGTTTTTATTCTCGATCAGAACATAACAGGTGAGCTTCCACGGAATGATGCCAGAGTAACATTTATTTACAAAACTCTTTCGGAAATTGACCTTGCCCTGAAAAGATACGGCAGTTCCCTCCTTCTTCTTGCAGGAGATCCGGTAAAAACGTGGGAAAAACTGACTGACGAATATAAGATAAATGCGGTTTTCATAAACAAGGATTATGAACCCTATGCAGTACAGAGAGATGATTCAGTTGAGACACTCCTCAAAACAAAAGGCATTAAGCTTAAAAGGTTCAGGGACCAGGTTATATTTGAGGAAAAGGAGATACTTAAACCCGACGGCAAACCATACGGTGTTTTTACTCCCTACCGGAACAGGTGGATGAAGGAACTCGGACAGGAAAAGGGACGTATCGCTTCGAGGGCTCAGGATTTACCGGGAAACTTTCATAAACAAACCTTCAGGTTCCCGGCCATTGAGGAAACGGGATTTGAAGAAAATCCTCAGAAGGTCCGCCCCTCCGACCTTTCAACAGTACCCGTATACCATAAATACCGCGATATCCCCGCGGCTGACCGGACGAGCTACCTTTCACCGCACCTGAGATTCGGGACAGTTAGCATAAGAAAAGTTGCCGCCACGGCCCTTGCCCAGAACCTTATCTTCCTGAATGAACTCATCTGGCGGGAGTTTTTCATGCAGATCCTTTTTAATTATCCTGATGTGGTAACAGAGAACTACAGGTCTGTTTACGACAATATCGAATGGCGCAATGAAGAAGGGGAATTCCTTAGATGGTGCAACGGGGAAACCGGTTATCCGATGGTAGATGCCGGAATGAGACAGCTCAACTCGACCGGGTACATGCATAACAGGGTCAGAATGATAACTGCAGGCTTTCTGTGCAAACATCTTCTGATCGACTGGAGATGGGGTGAAGCATACTTCGCTCTTAAACTCCTCGATTATGAACTTTCTTCAAATAACGGGAACTGGCAATGGGCGGCAGGAACAGGCTGCGATGCAGCGCCATATTTCCGGATCTTCAATCCCGAAGCGCAGCAGAAGAAATTCGACCCTGAAAACGAATATGTCAGAAAATGGGCCGGTGACTTCAATAAACCCGGTTATCCTGCAAAGATGGTCGATCATGATCTTGCACGCCGGAGAGCGCTTCAGGTATACAAAGCGGGTTTAAAACGTTAGAACCGTCCTCTCAAAAAAGATCATCCCACAGCTGCGAGAGCCTGTTGCCTGCTTGGGAGAAAATGAATATCTTTAATCACTAAAACCACCCTTTATGAAAAGGCTGCTCTCTTTATTCCCTCTTTCATTAATCCTGATAGCCTCTGCCTGCCTCCTTTCCTGCAGCAAGGATGACGATCCGGGATACGCCGGTACATGGCAGTTCTCAGAGACACTGGTGTCCGACGGACTTACATATAATACTATCCGGACAATTATTCTTGAAAGGAAATCGTGGGAGGAAACTTATCTGATAAGGCGCGAAAACTCTGAAACCATAACCGCGATTATAGGTACAAAAGGTAAACTGGGTACGGTAAGGTCTCACCTTGTATTTTACCTTGAAGAACTGGGGACCTGCAAACTGGATGAGAATGAGTTCTGCACCGAAGAAACTGAATGGTACGGGGAGGGATCTGCATACTGGATGAGTAACATCAGGTTTTTCTCAAAAACCGTTGAAAGTGAATATGAACTTACCGAAACGACCCTCAGGCTTATCCGCGATCTTAATGACGATGGGGATACAGAAGATACCGGTGAGGATGTTACATTCCAGCTAATATGAAACCCGCGAAATAATGAAGGTACTGCTTCTTGCCTTTATGCTGTCGGTTTTTCCGGGGGAACCGGGGAAACCCGGAGGTACAGCCCCGACTGGCCTTATGGTTGAATTTATCAGGGAACCCCGTAATGTTTCCGTTCTTGATCCTGAACCTGAATTCAGCTGGATTGTCCCGGATATTTCAGTCAGCCAGTCAGCCTTTCAGATCATGGTGGCTTCTGACAGGGAATTGCTTCTGAAAGACAAAGCCGACTTGTGGAACAGCGAGAAAAAAGCAGGATCAGCATCAACGGAAGTAAGTTATGCAGGCAGCAGACTGCCCGAAAATTCTACCTGCTACTGGAAGGTAAGGATCTGGGGTACAAGTGGAAAACCTTCCTCCTGGTCAGACATCCAAAGCTTCAGAACAGGAAAATTCCAGAAATACGTAACAACTCCAAACCTTATTACTGAAAACACTGTCCGGCCGGAACTAATTAGAAAGACCTCCGAAGGGAACTACTTCATCGATTTCGGAAAGGCTGCCTTCGCAAAACTGATCCTGGATATCAATCCGGTAGCAAACGACACTATAGTTGTAAGACTTGGAGAAAAACTGTCAGAAGACGGAACCATCGACCGTGAACCGGGAGGTTCAATAAGATACTATGTTATAAAACTACCGGTTGAACCCGGAAAGACGGTGTATTCGCCAGCTCTCCCGCGCGATGCCCGTAATACGGGCCCTGCAGCAATTGCCCTGCCTGATTCGACAGGAGTTATTGCTCCTTTCCGCTACTGCGAACTGGAAAAGTGCAACCTTGACCTTAAGCCTGAGAATATTTGCCAGAAGGCATACTGGCACTATTTTGATGATACAATGAGCTATTTTCAAAGCTCCGACACCACCCTGAACAGAATCTGGGAGATATGCAAATACTCAATCAAAGCCACCTCCTTCGCAGGACTGTATATTGACGGCGACCGTGAACGGATTCCATATGAAGCGGATGCATATATAAACCAGCTGGGACACTACTATACCGACCGGGAGTATTCAATGGCCAGGAGAACCAATGAATATTTCATTGAGCATCCGACATGGCCCACCGAATGGATACTCCAGACTCCCCTTTTGTTCTGGAATGATCTTCTTTTCACCGGAAATACTGAATCGGTTCAACAGTTTTACCGTAACCTGCACTATAAAACTCTTGCAGAAATTGCCAGACCTGATGGTCTTATAAGCTCAAAAAACGTCACCGGAGAGCTAATGCTGAAACTTGGTTTTTCAGATGCGAATGAAAGGATACGTGACATTGTCGACTGGCCCCCTTCGCAGAAGGACACAGGATGGAAACTGGCAACTCCTGAAGGTGAAAGGGACGGATACGATATGGTGGAGATCAATACGGTGGTAAATACCTTTCACTACAGGAGCCTTGTTGTTATGTCGCAAATTGCCGGATACCTTGGAAGAAGCCCCGACTCGCTGCTATACGCTGCAAGGGCTGAAAAAGTTAAAAAAGCAATTAACGAAAAGCTCTTCGACCCCGTAAAGGGAATATATCTCGATGGTGAATCGTCTGGTCATTCTTCGCTTCACGCCAACATGATGCCTCTGGCATTCGGAATCGTGCCTGATGAACATCTGGAAACTGTGGTAAGCTTCATAAAAACCCGGGGAATGGCCTGCAGCGTTTATGGGGCTCAGTTCCTTCTCGAGGGACTTTACAGGGCCGGAGAAGCCGAATATGCGATGAAACTGCTCACGGCCTCTCACGACCGAAGCTGGTGGAATATGATAGCTTCCGGTTCAACAATTACAATGGAAGCCTGGGATATGAAGTACAAGCCTAATTCCGACTGGAACCACGCATGGGGTGCAGCTCCGGCAAACATTATTCCCGGATATATGTGGGGAATAAGACCAGCCGCGCCGGGCTATTCAGTAGCCCTTATTAAACCTATGCTCGGAAACCTGAGGTACAGCATTATCAGCGTGCCTACAATAAGGGGGAACATTGTTGCCGAGTTCAGGAATACAGGATCATCAAAGGAATATATGATCATCGTCCCTGCAAATATGGAATGTGATTTCATTTCCGGATCTGTTAATGAATTAACAACACCAGGCCGTAAGAGGATGAGAAACACTGATGGTGTGATAAGACTTAAACCCGGAACCCACAGGCTGGTATTCTGATCCGGCATAGGCCCCTGAGCCGCCGCCTTTTCAGGAAACCACTCCCCTCTGGTTAAAAAGTCAATGATTTATAAAATTTAAATACTTACATGATGAAAACAAGAATTCTTTTATCACTGTCCCTTATCATTGCGGCTGTTTTGCCGGGTTGCAGGCAGAAAAACGCGGAGGGAGTGTTCAGCGCCGATGTTGTTATCTACGGCGGAACATCTGCTGCAGTAACAGCAGCTGTTCAGGTTCACCGCATGGGCTTGTCGGTCATTGTTGTCTCGCCCGACACTCACCTCGGAGGAATGTCATCTTCGGGTCTCGGATTCACCGATACAGGTAACAAGGAGGTTATCGGAGGCCTTGCAAGGGAGTTCTACCAGCTTATCTACAACCATTATGAAAACCCCGGTTCATGGAACTGGCAAAAGCGCTCTGAATACGGAAACAGGGGTCAGGGAAATCCTGCCATCGACGGGGAAAAGAGGACAATGTGGATATTCGAACCTCATGTTGCAGAAGCTTCCTTCGAGACCATGATAAGCAGCAATAATATCACCGTACACAGGGATGAATGGCTCGACAGGGAAACGGGAGTAACACTGAAAAACGGGGAGATAATCTCGATAAGGACACTCAGCGGTAATATCTACAGGGCTAAGGTTTTCATCGATGTAACCTATGAGGGCGACCTTATGGCATCCGCGGGAGTAAGCTATACTGTAGGTAGGGAAGACAACAGTCTTTATGGTGAAACATGGAACGGTGTTCAGGCAGGAGTATTCCACCACGGGCATTATTTCAAGGATAAGATTGATCCCTACAAGATCCCCGGAGATCCCTCGAGCGGTCTTCTCCCCCGTATCTCGGCTGAAGCACCGGGAGAAAACGGTTCGGGCGATAACAGGGTTCAGGCGTATTGCTATAGGCTCTGCCTTACACAGCATCCGGAGAACAAAGTTCCGATAACAAAACCGGAAGGCTACGACAGCACACAGTATGAACTGCTTGTAAGGGTTGCTGAAACAAGATGGAGCGAGTTCTTTGCAAAATATGATGCAATACCCAACCATAAAACCGATGTAAACAACCACGGTCCGTTCAGTTACGATAACATCGGAATGAACTGGGACTATCCTGAAGCATCCTACGAAAGAAGAAAGGAAATTATAGAAGAACATATAAGATACCAGAAGGGCCTCCTTTATTTCACAGCTACCGACAAACGCCTTCCGCAATGGGTCAGGGATACTATGAACACATGGGGTTTTTCGCGCGATGAATTCGCAGATAACGGTTACTGGCCCTACAATATCTACGTAAGGGAAGCCAGAAGAATGATTGGAAAATACGTGATGACTGAAAACGATGTCCTTTGCAAAAGAGAAGTCCCTGAGCCTGCAGGAATGGGTTCCTACACCATGGACTCCCATAATGTGCAGAGATATGTCACTGCTGAAGGCTATGTCCAGAATGAGGGCGATATTGGGGTCTCGGCTCCCCGTCCTTACCAGATAAGCCTCCGTTCGCTTTTCCCTCTCGAGGAGCAATGCAGCAACCTCCTTGTTCCCGTCTGCGTTTCCTGTTCTCATATAGCCTTCGGCTCAATAAGGATGGAGCCGGTCTTTATGATACTCGGACAGAGTGCTGCCACCGTGGCATCACTGGCCGTTAAAAGCGGCAGGAGCATCCATGATCTGACATACGAGGAGGTCAGAAAGCAGCTGCTTGCCGACGGCCAGATCCTTGAGTACTGAAACAGTTCATTTATTAGGATTTTTTAACTAATAATCCTTGATTGCATAGATCTGTGTAAGAGACAAAACTGTATTTTTGTCTGCCTTTAACCTCCTGATTATGAATTACAGGCTTTTATCAGGTTTTGCCTTTTTTTACTTCTCTGCACTTCTCTGAACGGCCAGACCGACCAGATGAGCAGCAGAAAGAAACCTCTTGTCATCGAACGTATTACCGGTCCGATCGATTTTAACGGCGTCCCGGATGAAGATGCCTGGAAGGGTTCCGGGCCTTTGCAGCTGACGATGCATTCGCCAATTTTTGGTAAGGAACCAACCGAAAAATCGGATATCAGAATAGCTTATGATGACAAATATCTCTATGTCGGAGCCTGGGTATATTACGCAGATCCGTCAATGATGCAGTCGGTAAGCTATAAACGCGACTACCTCGGAATGGGCTCTGACTGGCTGGGAATTTTCCTTGATACTTACAACGACAAGGAAAACTCTCTTATGTTCTTCACTACTCCCGACGGATTACGTTTCGATGCAGGTATTCAGAAAGATGCCGTTCCTCCCCGCCCCGATCAGGAGCCGATGAACCTGAGCTGGAACGCTTTCTGGGATGTGATGACAAAAAAAGACAACTACGGATGGTCGGCTGAAATGAGGATTCCCCTTTCGAGTCTCAGGTTTCAGGAAGTCAATGGAGAAGTGAAAATGGATCTTACGGTCGAAAGATGGATACCCTCAAAGAATGAAACAGACATATTCCCTGCAATACCGCCAAACTGGGGCGAAACATCTGTGATGAAGCCTTCCCAGGCACAGGAAATAGTCTTCCGCGATATCAGGCCCGACAAACCCCTGTATATTGCACCCTATGCGCTTGCAGGATTTGAAAGCTCCTTCGCCCTGAACAGTAATGAAACGGAATATATTAAATCGAATGATCCCGACATCGAAGCAGGTCTCGATATAAAATACGGTATCTCAAAGACACTTGTTATGGATGTCACTGTTAATACCGACTTTGCCCAGGTCGAAGCCGACGATCAACAGATAAACCTTACCAGATTCTCTCTCTACTTCCCCGAAAAAAGAATGTTCTTTCTTGAACGTGCAAGTGTTTTTGATTTTTCACTCGGAGGCAACAGCAATCTTTTCTACAGCCGGAGGATAGGCCTGCTCAACGACTATGATGATTCTGCCGAGGGTGAGGAACCCGAGCCTGTAAGGATCTATGGAGGTGCTCGAATAACAGGAAGAATGAATAAATGGGATGTTGGTTTTCTGGATATGCAGACAGCTCCTCTCCTGAGGAAAAATCCCGACGGCACATCACTCACAATGGCACCATCTGAAAACTTCGGTGTGGTAAGGTTCCGCAGGCAGATACTTAATGATAATACCTACATCGGAACAATGGCTACCAGCCGCCTCGGAGCCGACGGATCATACAACCTTGCCTATGGCCTAGACGGTATTTTCAGGGTTTTCGGTAACGATTACTTTGAATTCAGATGGACACAGACATTCGAGGATGACGTAAGGAACGAATCTTTAAAGGAACCTACCCTGCTGATGGCCACATGGGAAAGAAGGGCCAACAAGGGGCTTGCCTATAACCTGGGATATACCCAGTCGGGAACTCATTTCAACCCGGGAATCGGCTTCGAAATGATGGACGATTACACAATAGTAAGGGGAGGCCTTAGCTACGGATGGATATCCTCAGAAAACTCGCCGCTTTATTCCCACGGACCCGAAACCAGGTTCATGTACAGGACTTATATCGAAGATGGAAGCTTCATGAACCTTACCAATTTCACCGGCTGGGAGTTCCAGACAAAAAGCCAGTGGAAGGGCAATATCGACCTTGTATATAACAGCGACCGGCTGAAGGACTCGCTCGAAATAAGTCCCGACGAACTGTATATCGCACCGGGAAATTATGAGTACCTGAGCGTGAGAAGCAATATCTCGACCCCCATGTCAAAACCTTTTTTCCTTAATTTCCTCGGCGAAGCCGGACAGTTCTATGACGGGATGCGCCTCTCCCTCCGCTTTCAGCCCGTATGGAACATATCCAAACATATTGAACTGGGCGGAACATACAGCTTCGACCGTGTGGTGGTAAAGGACAGGGATCTTTCCATGACAAATCATATCCTTGGTGTCAAGGCACTGTACATGTTCGACACAAAACTGTCGGTTAATGCCTTTATTCAGTACAATACGGCTTACAATGGGATAATTACGAACCTGAGAGTCAGATACAATCCCAGAGAAGGTAATGACCTGTACATTGTCTTCAACGAGGACCGCAATACCGATCTTTACAGGGAACTGCCAAACCTGCCCGTTTACAACTCCAGGGCAGTTATGGTGAAATATACCTACACTTTCAATCTCTGAAGAACTGAAATTTTAGCTCTGAAAGCCCCGGAATGCAATAATCCGGGGCTTTTTTTGTTAATAACTTCACCTGTATGTTAAATAATACAGAAAACTAACAGCTCACAATATGAGCCCCTTACTAATTTTGAGTACTGAAAATAAGCTTACACCGGCCTTGATTTGCTGCAAGTTGCAGTAAAATCATTATAAGACCGGGCGTATATTAATTTAATAATAATTCTGTAAAAGTAAATTGTAAACTAACCAAACAAAAAAATGAAACAGATCATTAAATTCCTGGCAATCGCAGTTGTAATACTTGCATTCTCAGGTGCAGCCAATGCACAAACAGTAACAGCCACTTCACAGGCAGCCGCAATGATTGTTGCTCCCCTTACCATCACAAATACTGCCGGCCTTCATTTCGGTACGATAATGAGAGGAGCAACGGCGGGTACTGTGACTGTTGAAACCGACGGGGACAGAACCTTTACCGGAGGGGTAACTCTTTCTCCGATTAACCCCGTACATACGGTAGCTACATTCACAATTGAAGGAGAAGCCGGACGGGCATATACAATTGACCTTCCTGCCTCAATAAATATTACAGGAGCAGGTGACCCTATGGCGGTTGCTACCTTCGTCAGCGATCCTGCGGAAGGAACCTATACTCCTGTCGGTGTTTCGACAACTCTTCTGGTCGGAGCTACCCTTTCTGTTGCAGCAGACCAGGCCGCAGGCCTTTATACAGGAACTTTTGACGTTTCGGTGAATTATAATTAGGATCCGTGATCCCTTATTCCGGATCAGTATCGTGACAAGGCAGCTTAAAATATTTTTAAGCCTGGGAGTAACTTTATTATTAACCTTCAGTCATATGACTGCCCAGGTTACGCAGTCGATAAGCGCGACCGGGCATATTTATGCAGAAATAATTCCGGTCTTCTCGGCCGGGGAGGTTACCAGGCTTAATTTCGGCAGGTTTTCTCCGGGGCCTCAGGGTGGAAAGATAATCCTGACCCCGCAGAATACCATTTCGGTGCAGGGAAGCATAGTCACAGGCACCGGAAGCCATAATGCCGGAAGCTTTCTTGTTACGGGCGATGAGGATGCAGCCTTCTCTGTTAGTCTGCCTGCCGATCCGGTAGTACTGAAACATATTTCAAGCGAAAAATCAATGCTGATAGAGGAATGGAATTCCTATCCGCTGCCCGGACCCGGAAACGGACGGCTGCAGAACGGAATTCAGATGGTAAATGTCGGCGCTACACTCAAAGTCGGGACTATCCATGATAATCCTGTGGGTGTCTATACCGGCACCTATTCCATTACATTCGACTTTAACTGAAAATACCCTAATATGACCGGCCGATGAGCAGATTCAGAAAAATCATAGTTACATCCGGACTTTTCCGCGGGTTGAATACTGCTGTGATACTCCTCACAGCAGTGATTGCATTAATAAATGCAGTTCCTGCTTCAGCCCAGGGCGACCTGTTGATTACACCACGCAGAATAGTTTTTGAAGGGGCAAAGAGGTCTGTGGATATAAACCTGGCAAACACTGGTGATGACTCCGCTACTTATGCCATTTCCCTGTTACAGATAAGAATGCTCGAGGATGGAGGATTTGAAACAATAACCGAACCCGACCCGGGACAGATGTTCGCCGACCGCTTTGTTCGCTTCTTCCCGCGAACAGTAACTCTTGCACCAAATGAAGCCCAGGTTGTAAAGGTACAGCTTTACAGAACGAATGAACTTCAACAGGGAGAATACAGGTCGCATTTCTACTTCAGGGCCGTTCCGGATAGCAAACCCCTGGGAGAAAATGAAGTATCGGCCGATACTTCCGCCTTCTCCGTAAGGCTCACACCCATATTCGGGATAACAATCCCTGTAATAATCCGTAACGGAGAAACCTCGGTTAACGTTACTCTTTCCGGCCTGTCGCTGACTATGGTAAATGACTCCGTACCCCGGCTTGGATTTGTGTTTAACAGAACAGGCAACATTTCAGTTTATGGTGACATTGCAGTCGATCATGTCTCAGAAAAGGGGAAAATTACAAGAGTCGGCGTCGCTAACGGAGTTGCTGTCTATACACCCAATAACCTCAGAAGATTTCAGCTGGAACTGACCAGGCACCCGGATGTCGATTATAAAAAAGGAACTCTGCGTGTAACATATTCAGCTTCATCGGACGTAAAACCTGCCAGGTTCGCGGAAGCTGAACTGGCGCTTCAAAGATAGGGGGAACAATCCGGCGTTCTTACCGTTGAATTTTTATTGCTGACAGAATGAAAAAGCCAGGTCTGATCATTAAAACACTATTTATGGCAGCGGCTTTGAACTCTGCCGTTGAGATTTCTTTTGCCCAGAACCAGACCTTCACCTCAAGCGGAACATTCATAGTACCAGCCGGGGTTACATCAATAATGGTGGAATGCTGGGGAGCCGGAGGCGGGGGAAGTACAATAACAAAAAACAATCGCAGGGGTGGCGGCGGAGGCGGCGGAGCCTATGCAAGCAGCATGGTTTCGGTAATTCCAGGCAACTCTTACGGTGTTGTGGTTGGCACCGGAGGATCAGCCAGCAGTTCAGGAGGCAATTCTTCTTTCAATACAAATACCGTTGTGGCTGCCGGGGGCTCAGGTGGCACAAACAACAATGCAACAGGCGGTGCAGGAGGAGCTGTTGCAGCATCAACAGGAACAATAAGATATCAGGGGGGTAATGGCGCTAACGGTGGTGGCACATATTCAGGCGGTGGAGGTGGAGGTGCAGGTAGTAACGGAAACGGTGGATCTGCTTCAGGAAGCACTGCGGGTTCAGGGACTGCAATAAACGGAGGAGACGGAGGAACAGGTGTGAGCGGAAGTAATAACGGATTGCCCGGAAATACCTACGGAGGGGGAGGAAGCGGAGCATCTAAAACGACCGGTGCAAACAGAACCGGTGGATCCGGAGCAAACGGCCTGGTTGTAATCAGCTGGCCTGTATCCTATTATTCAATTAATTCCGGAAATCCTGCCGTCCTTTCGAACTGGAACACCCTTCCGGGCGGTGGTGGCTCAGCTCCAACAAGCTTTACGGGCAACAATCAGACATTCATTATCCAGTCAGGACACACAATGACAACAACCAGCTCAGGCTGGACAGTTTCAGGAATAAATACTTACCTTCAGATACAGAACGGCGGAACGCTTACCGAATCATATGCGATCTCTTTATCCGCCAATACCTCCCTAAGCATCGAAACCGGCGGAACGCTTAACCATAATGTAAATTCTCTTTCCATTTTCAACGGAACAGAATCATTTGCAACTGGTTCTGCTGTAAACTACGGACTGGCCGGACCACAGACAATCCTGCAGGAAACTTACGGAAACCTTACCATCTCAGGTTCCGGGATTAAAACCCTTTCAGGAACAACTACCGTTACCGGAACACTTTTGCTTTCAGGCGGAAACCTTAGCCTGGGTTCAGGAACCAATAACCTTGTTATAGCTGACGGAGGTTCCATAACCTCTTCCACTGCCTTCGACAGCAATCATATGATAATCTGCGACGGAACAGGAAGCATCATCAAAGAAGGTGATTCCTCCTCCGATTTCATATCGCTATTCCCAACAGGAACGGGAAACCTTTATACCCCTTTCGAGATCACTTCCTTTTCTGCATCAGTCACTGGAAGCGCTTCGATCTCTGTCAGAGCAGTGGCTTCCGGAGCACCCGGCCCGCCTGCAACTGCAACAACCGACCTTACCAAACACTGGCTTGTATCATCGACGGGACTTAATTCCATAAGCGCGAATCTCCGTATAACATACGCCGATCCTGACGAAGTCGGACTTGGAGGAGACCAGGATAACTATGTTCCCTTTGTTTATACCGGAGGCACCTGGGTACAGCCGGAAACGATCAGCTCTCCTGGAACAAACCCCATGACGGTAACAGCCATTGATGTTATCGACGGCCAGTGGACAGCCAGGGAGGAAATAACTTACGGAACCTATTACTCATACCAGTCAGGTCCATGGAATAGCCCTGATACATGGACAACCGATCCGTCGGGAACCCTGTCGGTTAATCCCAAAATTCCTGCTGAGACCGACCGTGTCGTGATACTTAACGGACGTACAGTGACAACCACTGCAAACGGTGTTAATGTCCTTTCGCTTGTGATAAATGAGGGAGGGACGCTCGACCTGGGCACTTTTACCAGCCAGTCGTTTACAGTGATCCGCGGAAAAGGCCTTCTGCGTCTCCAGATCGCGACATTCCCTTCCGGCGACTGGAGCAGCTTTGTCTCTGAGGAAGGAGGAACAGTGGAATATTACAACTCTTCCGGCTTTTCATTTTCACAACTTGAATACAACAACCTTATTATAAACCTGACTTCAGAGGCGATAACAGCAATCCTTGCAGGTAATATGACCATTAACGGCGACCTTAGCGTCACATCGGGAAACCTGCAGATTAACGGGACTACTTTAACCAACCGGAACCTCAGCATTGCTGGTGATGTAATTATAGCTTCAGGAGCCGGAATGTCAATAGGGACAGGAAATGCCAATCACAGGATAACAGTCGGCGGGGATTTTACAAATGAAGGAACAGTAAGACTGACAAACCTGGCAAACCCAAATTATACTGCTCCTCCTACAAATGGAAGATCCGACCTGGTATTCAACAACCCGAATGCCCACCAAAACCTGATCTGTAACGGGCAGAGCGATTTTTACCGGATAGAGATCGACAAGGGAATCGATCAGACATATATATTAAACATCGACGCAAGCAACAACACCAATTTCAGGCTGTTCGGTGTAACCAATATGCAGTCGAGCCCTCCGGCAAATCCTCCTCCTTCAATAGAAAATGCAAATGCCCTCGGACTCCTCGCCGGAACTGTCCGCCTGGGACCCAACATTGTGATCCTAAGCCTTGCTGACAACAACGTCTATAACATCGACCTCGATGCTCAGCTCTGGCTAGACGGGGCAAACGTGACCTTCACAAGCGTAGCTGGGTCCACTAATTCAGTAGTCGTTTACGGAAGCCTCAGGGTATCGGGAATGGCCAACTTCAATGCCAATGGCGGCCAGGGTATTGTAATGCGCGACCAGAGTGCCCTTATCATCGAATCCGGAACGGTAACTACCGACTGCATAAGGACATCCTACATATCGGGAGCCCACAGGGGAGCTTTCACAATGTCTGGAGGCACCCTCAACATAGAAGGAAACAGCCTGAACATCACCGGACTTGGCATTTATGCCTCCTTTACCCTTCCATATCCCGACAATGTCTTCAGGATGAGCGGAGGAACAATAAACATCCTCTCACCAACGACAGTAACCGGTGGTTCCGGAACAAACTTCAGCCTCCTCCTGGGCATGAATCCGAACAATGCCTCTGTGACAGGCGGTACAATAAATATAACGGTACCTGCAACAAGAAATGCCTATATAAATTCTACAATTCCCCTCTGGAACCTTAATTTCTCAAGTACATCCTCAACATACAGGGGCCAGATTCAGGCCTATGCGGGCAATACAAGTCCTGCAATACCCGCCAGCCCCGTAATTCCCCTTGAGATCCGTAACGACCTTAATATTCTTAACAATGCCGTATTCAATGCCAATGGCGCCGATATCTCAGTAGGAAACAACCTGACAATCAACGGCAGCGCTGAATACGAAACCGGAAATAACACGACAACATTCAACGGGTCAGGAGGACAGAGGTTTACAAATGCCGGTGTTGTCAACAACGGAACAGGCCTTTACAACCTGACTATAGCCGACAGCTCAAATACCGACATATATTCAAATAATCTCATCCTTAGGGGAGATCTTGTACTGGCCAACGGTTCATCCCTGAACGATATAGGACACACAATAACCGTTGCAGGAAATATTTACAACTCAGGAACTCATACAAGTCAGGCCGGTGGAGCTGTAATTCTGAACGGAACAGGCAACCAGACTATTGGCGGATCAGGAAGAGGAGTGTTCGGTAATCTCAGCATTAACAAGACATCCGGGAATACTTCTTTAACTGCCGGCCAGTCCGTTACCGGAAATCTCCGCCTCGCACAGGGGATACTCGACATATTTACCTTCAATCTCTCTCTGGGCCCAAACAGCAGTGTTTATGACGCACTTACAGGAACAACCGCTGTCTTCTCAGCCTCAAAGATGATAAGGCTTTCCGGAAACCAGAGTGACGGAGGCGTTACAAGGGAATTTTCAGGATTAACAGCCTTTCTGTTTCCAATCGGGACCGCCGCCGATTATACTCCTGCAACCCTGCAGTTTTCATCTACCCCAACCCGATGGGGATCGGTTACGGTCAGACCGGTAACCCAAAGGCATCCTCTTGTGACCGGAACAAATGCCCTCAGCTACTACTGGACTGCCAAAGGAGAAGGATTTGAGGGTATCCAGCCCGGATCAGTATCCTATACCTTCCAGTATGCAGCATCCGACCTTTCAGGGACCGAAAACCTCTACATTCCATCCGCCTACAGACCCTACAGCTGGTTCCCTGTAAATGATAATTCAAGGGTGGTTGATGCAACAAATACCATCCTGTTCAGCAATACAAACAATGTAGACGGGGACTATACCGCTGGTGAGCCTTCCTCCTTCCAGAGTATAAAAGTCTTTTACAGCAGGCAGGATGGCAACTGGAACGATCCCGCGACCTGGAGCTCGGTAAGCGTCGGCGGACCCGTTGACGGATCTGTTCCCGGAAGCGGAAATCCTGTGGTAATAGGAGACGGGACCATCAATCATACAGTTACCATCCCGGAGGGTGTTAATAATATTGTTGCTGGCGGCCTCCA
Organism: Bacteroidales bacterium; assembly: GCA_040772125.1. Classification (GTDB taxonomy): domain Bacteria; phylum Bacteroidota; class Bacteroidia; order Bacteroidales; family VadinHA17; genus LD21. The sequence goes on along the minus strand of JAXGYS010000004.1, from coordinate 659,003 downwards.
GATCAACAGCGGATCAACCCTCGACCTGCAAACCACTACCGGACACAACTTCGGGGCTATCCCTGATACCAGGGTCTCAGGAACGGGCCGGCTGATGATTTCATCCTCTTCCTCCACCGCGGTGTTCCCTGGAGGAGACTTCGGCAACTTCCTTTCAAAGGGAGGAGGGATAGTAGAATTCTACAGCACAGAGACAACCGGACAAACAACATTCACCCTGCCTGCAACTTATATCTCGGGACCAAACACTATTAATATAACAGGGTACAACAATCTTGTTCTGTCGCCCGGAACCGCAAAAAATATCATACTTCCCAACAACGACCTTCATGTCTTTGATGACCTCACAATATCAGGCAGCGGTATCAGCCAGTTTAACGTACTTGCCTCAACCAGAACTGTAGAAGTCGACTCTTCCCTTGTAGTAATAAGCGGAACGCTCAGGTATATGAACGGTAACAATACAGCTCAGAACCTTGTGGTTTATGGAAACATAAGCATTTCTTCCGGTGCAGTCTTCGATGTCAATACCACAGGAACAGCAACTAACCTGCTGACCATTCACGGAAGCCTTGCAAACAACGGAACCTTCGACATGAATACCGGTGCCGGCCGGGTTTGCAATGTTACCTTCGCCGGAAGAACCAATCAGGAAATCAACGGAACAGGAACGGTTACCGACTTCAATACTATTGAGATTAACAAAGGCTCCTCAAGGAACACAATACTCGAAGTAAAATCTTCTGTACTTTCCCTGAATACCGCCCTGGCAACAGCGCTAACACTTACCAACGGGACATTCAGGCTTACAAGTCCTATAGTACTTAATCTAACAAACGCCGGCAGTTTTACCATTCCGACATCAGGATGCCTTTCAGCCAATGGGGGCACAATCAACATAGGAGGTGCCGGAGCCACTAACTCGACTGACCTTAAACTCGACGGAAGACTGGAGATCCTGTCAGGAAGCATCAATATTGGAACTCCCGGGACCAACCTGAACAACGATATAGAATACTCATCGGGAGGGATACCTGAAATTGTCGTGTCAGGAGGCAGTCTCTTTGTTAACGGACAGATACGAAGGGTTACAACCATCAACACAGGATCGCTTAATTATATCCAGTCGGACGAAGCAAGTACTGTTACAATAGATGGAAGAAACGCTGCAAGCGCCAGATCGATGTTCGAAATCCTGAACCAGGGAAGCAAATTCAATATGAGCGGCGGCCGCCTGATTATCTCAGGATCTTTTAACAATCCTTCCAGCACCGATCTCTATCTTGTCCCCGATTCAAGCCTGGTAACGGGAGGAACAATTATTTTCGGAACCGGAGATACTCCTGCAGGCACAGAATTCAATGCAGTAAGTTCAGTGCCTCTTTACAATATTGAAATTGATGCAACTGCCAATACAAAAACTGTTGATCTGAGAATATACCCCCTTATCATAAGGAACAACCTTGTTATAAACGGTAACAGTGTGTTCAGGGCCAACGGATTGAATATCGGGATCGGTGGCAGCCTGATCAACAGCAACAGTTCTTCCGGTTCAGGCCTGAACAACGGAGGTTACCAGCCCGGAGCACCGGGTCAGACAACTACATTCAACAGCGCCGGAGCTGGTTCCATAACCGGCAATGGCTCAAACCTTACGAATTTCGCCAGCCTGACAATAGCCTCCGGAGGGACCCTTACCCTCAACCCCAGCAGCAATATAAGGGTGAACGGGAATCTGAGCATTTCCTCCGGTATATTCGAGGATGGCGGGAATAATGTCTCCCTTACCGGAAACCTGGTAAATGATGCCCGGCACTCCAGTTCTGCAGAAGGGGGCGGCATAATTCTCGAAGGAACGCAGGCTCAGATCATCTCCGGAAACGGAAACGGTATTTTCGGTAACGTGACAATCAGCAATACCACCGGTATAAGTATGGTTGACAATGCTTCCATAAACGGAACCCTTACCTTCTCAGGTGGATCAGTCTATATCGACGACTATCTGCTTACACTTGGTGTTAATTCCTCAATAGCGGGAATCACCAACGAAAACAATATGATAATTCTTAACGGTGTGATCTCTGATGCGGGAGTGAGAAAGATATTCCCCGAAGGAGCTGCAGCATTTTCATTTCCCGTCGGGGTAGCCGGCAAGTATACACCCGCAGAATTTGTTTTCGCATCAAACTCCAACAGCAATGCCTCGGTAACAGTCAATCCTGTTGATTATCCTCATCCTCTGTCAGCACTTCCCGATGGCGATGAACTTGAGTATTACTGGAGAGTCGGATCTGAAGGCTTTTCAGGGAGTTACTCAGTCACCCATTCCTACACTTATCCTCAGAATGCCGTTAACGGAGATGAATCTGCTTACGTTACAGGACGCTTTCTCAGTGGTATGTGGATACCTGAAGGAGGGATAGACGAATCATCTGTTAATCCCTTAACACAGCAGATAACCCTTTCAGGACGTGATTTCATCGACGGAGAGTACACCGCAGGGAACCCTCTTAACTTTTCAAACAAACCTGTCCTCTACAGTATAAAATCAGGCAACTGGTACGGAGATAATACCTGGTCAACAACCAGCGGAGGCCCATCGTGCAACTGTGATCCCGACGGTAATCCTGTTGTGATCAATACAGAACATACTGTCATTCTGAACAGCAATTCGGCATTTGCCTATTCCGTGACTATTAACGGAACTCTCGACATCGGCACAACACTCTATCACAACCTCGGGGTTATAGGCGGAAGCGGCCTGCTTAAAGTTACATCAACAACAAACGGTATCTTCGTTATGCCCGGCGGTGACTATGATGATTTTCTTTCTGACCAGGCAAGTACTATTGAACTTTTCGGAAATAACCAGGCAGTACTGCCATCCAAACCTGGCAATATCTATAAGCCATTCCGCAATCTGGTCCTTTCAGGGACCGGTAAAAAAATGATACCTGCCGACGACCTTAAGGTCCTCGGTAACCTTACTATTGGAGATATTTCCACAGTGTTAAGCAATGAACTTTCAAACAGAAGATTATACGTTTCCGGTAACTGGACCGACAACAACACTTCTGCAACAGGCGGTTTTATACCTGCACGCGGGCAGGTGATTTTTGACGGTACGGCGAACCAGCTGCTTACAATAGTGAACGGATCAACAACCATTCAGTTTTACGATTTTATTGCCGCCAATGCGGCAGGAATAACTCTTTCAGGTGCAGGTAAAGCAAACATTTCGGGAAGGCTTACTCTTGAGAACGGTATAATAACCTCTAATTCAGTTAACATGCTGTCGGTCTCCAATACGGCAGAGAATGCAGTTTCGGGAGGGAATGCCGCTTCATTCGTTAGCGGGCCCCTTCAGAAAAGTATGCTGGCCGGAGGCGATTTCATGTTTCCCACTGGTGATGCTTCCGGATCCCGCTACGGCAGATTGTATCTGACCGGTGTCACGGCAGCGGGCAGCTATACAGCCTGGTACCATAATAATAATCCACTGGCCGATGGGTATGACCCTGAAAATAAGACTGCACCCGTTGATGTGGTAAGCGATTCGGAATACTGGACTGTTAACGGCCCTGTTTCCTCAGAAGGAGATGTCACCCTCCGGTGGGATGAATCAAGCGCTATCATCCCTGCCGATGCACTTACAAGAAACAAACTCAGGGTTGTTGAATGGAACCCTTCGTGGATCAACCGCGGAAACGGTGGCATAAGCGGAGACATGAATTCAGGGACTATCAGGACAAGCCCTCCCGTATCCCTCGCCGGCAATCACTTCTTCACAATAGGCGTGGAAAGCCTGCCGACAGCAACAATCACCAGCGGACCGGCCGGAATCTGCGATGACGGAGCCTCAACAAACATCTCTATTGATCTGACCGGAACACCTCCATGGACCCTCAGGTACAGGATCAACGGCGCCAATGAGACCACCGTGGCAAATATTGCAAATTCCCCCTACACCCTGGTGGTTTCAAATGCAATCCCCGCACTGGCAGCCGGCGGACCAGGCAGCTACTCTTTTACGGTATCATATATACTTGATGCAACCGGAAGCACAGGTATCAGGGACTTCGAAACTGCGGCCGTAATAACCCTGCTTGCTTCCCCCGAGCCCTCAATAACCGGGCTGTCAACTACTCCGGCTAATTCGCTTGTAACATACAGTACGCCCGCAGCACCGGGAGTTACCTATCTGTGGAGTGTTACCGGAGGTACTATCCAGAGCGGTCAGGGAACCAGCAGCATCGTTGTACAATGGGGAGCAGGACCTCTGGGATCTGTAACCCTTTCAGAGACCGTGACTGAGGGAGGATGCAGTGCATCAACAGCACCCTTTCAGGTTACAATAACCGACATTCCCGATCCTGAGGTCGGGGGCAACACTTCAGTATGCCTGGGCTCGACTGAATCCTATTCAACTCCTCTGATAGGCAGCCATACCTATTCATGGACTGTAATAGGAGGTACTTTTTCGGCCGGACCGACAAGCAACATAATAAGTGTCACCTGGACAACAATTGGACCGGGAGAGGTGACAGTGGAAGAAACCGGCTCAACAACCGTTTCATCAACACTCGAGGTGGTGGTTAATGAGCTCCCGCCCGACGATAATGCCGTTTCAGACCCGGTTGCATGCGCAAATGCGCCGGCCAGCGTCATAATCTCCGGCGCCCCTGCAGGTCTTACTTACCAGCTTCGCCTTAACACCGACAACACCCCTGTAGGCCCGCCTGTAAGCAGCATGGGCGGAGGCGATGTGACGCTAACAGCAACACAGGCTGTTCCAACAACATATAATGTCTGGGTAACAAATGAGTACGGATGCGGAGTTATGCTTGCCGACCTTGCCGTTATTACCATCAGTAACGATCAGGTATGGACAGGAGCCCTGGGAACGGACTGGAGTGTTTCAGGAAACTGGTCATGCGGTATTGTCCCGGTTGAAGATGCAAGTATTGCAATTCCTGTTACGGCAAACAATCCAGTTATCAGTACCGGAGAAAGCGGCTCCGTGAACGATCTCGTGATAGAGCCCGGAGCTTCCCTTCTTGTAAGCGGGGGAACCCTTGAGATAAGGGGTGCTGTATCCGGCGGCGGGATAATCGATGCCACCGACGGTATTATCGAAATGACAGGATCATCGGCTCAGATAATAAATCCTTCGTCTTTCAGCACAGGTACTGTCAGGGATCTTACCGTTGACAATGTCTCAGGCGTTTCTATTTCTGGACCTCTCGGCGTGACCGGAATAGTCAGAGTCGAATCCGGCAATCTTTCCTCGGGAGGAAATCTTACTCTTGTCTCTACCGCTGCTGCAACTGCTCTTGTCGATGGTTCCGGATCAGGAACAATTACCGGCGACGTAACAATGCAGAGATACCTTCCCTCCGCTTTCGGTTACAAATACCTTAGTTCTCCTTTCAGCGACGCTACCGTGGGAGAACTTGCCGATGAGATCGACCTGGGTGATCCCTGGCCTCTTGTTTACAGATATGATGAAAGCAGCGAAGTCACAGGATGGATAAGTCATGTTACTCCATCCGACCCCCTTAATCCTCTTGCCGGATACGCGGTTCAGTTCGGGTCATCTGGCTCTCCGCTGACTGCAGATATGACCGGAGTGCTGAACAACGGCACTCTCTCCATTACCCTGATGAATAATGACAACGAATTCACGGAAGGCTTTAACCTGATAGGCAATCCTTACCCGTCGCCTATCGACTGGGCGAGCCCGGCCGGAATTAACAGAATCAATGTCGGAGATGCAATCTACTACTTCAGGGCCAGTCCGAGCGATGAATTCGGAGGCCGTTACAGCACCTGGGTCAACGGAATAGCAAGCGATGATACTGTTACCAGCATTATTCCATCGATGCAGGGTTTCTTTGTCCATGTCAACGACGGCCCGCCATGGCCGGTTACTGGCTCACTTACAATAGATAACAATGCCAGGGTTACTGATCTGACACCACAGCTGACCAAATCCGGCCAGAAGGCCGAACCTCCTCTTATCAGGATCTCAGCTGCCTTTGCTGATGATGACGAATCGGCTGACCCGGCTGTTATATATCTCGACCCGAAAGCGACCACTGGCTTCGACAGTAACCTCGATGCCCTGAAAATAATGAACACCGACTACTATGCCCCCAGCCTTTTCATTAACGGTAACGACTCCAGGAGGCTTTCCATCAGCGCACTTCCCGAAAAAACCGATACCATTATCAGTGTTCCGTTGGGCGTGAAAACCTATATTGACGGATTGCTGGTATTTAAAATTGTGAGTACAGGCGGCGACCTTTCAGGATGGAAAATATGGCTGACCGATAAGAAATCAGGAACGGAAACTGACCTTGACAACGGAAATGAATTCAGGATCGGTCTGGATGCAGGTGAATATACAGGCCGCTTCTGGCTTAACCTCAGTCCGTCCGTAACCGGAATAACCGATGATCCCATGAAAGAGGAACTTGTATCCATATACAGCTCCCGGGGAGTGTTAAAGACTTTTATCGACACTTACAGGACGGGAGAAGGTCAGCTTACAATACATGACCTCTCGGGCAGGCTTCTTTTTATTGAAAGAAACATCGGTTACGGTTACACCGATTATTATCCTGGCCTTAAAGACGGAATCTATATTGTTACATATAATTCGAAAAACCTTAGAATGGCAAAAAAGATATTTATCAGTAACAGATGATCTATTCACGACATAATATTTTAAAAGCCTTGCAGGCTGTGATCCTGATCATAATCATTAATGTTTTTGCCGGATCGACCCTGAATGCCCAGGAACCACCTCCAAGACCAATAAGGATCAACCCGACAGCCCAGATATTAAGTTTCGGTGCTTTTTATCACGGAGCACTCGGGGGTACAGTCTCAATAGAACCCTCCGGGGACCGTACCTCCACAGGAGATATTGTGCTTCTCGGGATGGGCTATGCATACTCGCCCGCCATGTTTGAAGTCAATGCACATCCGGGTACTGTGATTTCCATTCTGAACGGACCACCGGTTACCCTAACAGGAAGCAACGGCGGTTCATTGCAGCTGTCTTTGGGAAGTACGATCCCGGGCCCTCAGTTCGTTTCGAACGTGAAATTCAACATTGCCATTCCTTTGTACGTCGGCGGAACAATAACGGTGGTCGGTGGCCTCATCGCTAATCCCCCGGGAACATATGACGGCTCATTCTACATAACTCTTGTCAGGGAATAATCCGTGAAACACTAATCTTAAATGGAACTATGGCAGGAATGAAAGCATACCCGGTATATCTTCGAAGCAGAAGTGTGCCCGTGCGCTCTCTTCCGGCCATAATTGCCTTGCTTACCCTGCTTATGATCGCAGGGTTTATGGATCTTCAGGCTCAGTCTCTTCCGGAATATGATGAGATAGCGGTCACAATAGAAATTCCCGGGCTCGGTGCTTTTGAAATGGACGCCCTGATAAAAAACGAACAGCTCTACCTGCCTGTAATCAACCTCTTTAAGTTTCTGAAAATAAACACCGAACCAACCTCTGACCTCGATGTGATCAAAGGCTACTTCTCATCTCCGGAAGCCACTTATATAATCGACAGAAAGAACCAGTCAGTAAGCTACCTCGGCAAAAGTTTTGACCTGGCACAGGATGACATTATTAAAACCGAAACAAATATTTATTTGCGTGCACCCTGGTTCGGAAGGATTTTCGGCCTCGACTGCAACTTCAGCTTCAGATCGCTGTCGGTGACCCTTACTCCCGGTATTGAGCTGCCCCTTATACGTGAAATGAAACAGGAAGAGATGCGGAAGAACATTTCAAAGCTCAGGGGCGATGTAAAAGCCGATACCATCATAGGCAGAAGCTACCCCGCATTTAAATTCGGGATGGCCGACTGGGGTGTCTATACCTCCCAGGAAATAAACGGTAAAGCCGATACACGGCTTAACCTCGCCCTCGGCTCAATGATTGCCGGCGGTGAGGCAACAGCATCCCTGTACTATAACAGCTCTTCCCCCTTTGATGAAAGACAACAGCGCTACCTGTGGCGCTATGTGAACAACGACTTCGCTCCCCTCAGACAGGTCCTTGCCGGAAAGATACAGACGGGAGCCCTTTCGTCACTCTATAATCCTGTTATTGGTGTACAGCTTACAAATACCCCTACAACCTACAGACGATCGTTCGGAACCTACCTTATTACCGACCATACCGAACCAGGATGGACGGTCGAACTTTATGTGAATAACATCCTCGTTGACTTCGTTAAGGCCGACGCTTCCGGATTTTTCAGCTTCCAGGTGCCTCTTGTTTACGGGAACTCGCTCGTGAAACTTAAGTTCTTCGGACCCTGGGGCGAGGAAAGAACCCGCGAGCAGAACATAAACATACCATATAATTTCCTCCCTGAAAAAACACTTGAATATACCCTGAGCGCAGGAATTGTCGAAGACAGCACGGCAAGCAGGTTCTCAAGAGCCACTGTCGGCTACGGGGTATCCCGAAACCTTACCGTAGGAGGAGGAGCTGAATACCTCTCCTCAGTTTCAGACCAGCCTTTCATGCCCTTTCTGAATGCCTCCTACCGGCTTGCAAACAATATCCTTGTCTCAGGCGAATACGCCCCGGGCGTCAGAGCAAAGGGAACTCTCTCCTACCGGCTCCCTTCAAATATCCAGTTCGACCTTGATTATACATGGTACGATAAGGAACAAAAGGCCATCCTCTATAACTACAGGGAAGAAAGAAAGGCATCACTTCTAATACCTCTCCGAATAGGTAAATTCTCATCATTCAACAGATTTTCTATCAATCAGATAATCCTTCCTTCTTCAAAGTATACCACGGGCGAATGGCTCATCACCGGATCACTCCTCGGAGTTAATGCAAACCTTACAACCTATGCCCTTTTCATCGAAGAAGTCAAGCCCTATGTCTACAGCAACATGGCTCTTGTATTCAAGGCTCCCCTCGGATTCACGGTTATGCCCCAGGTTCAGTACAGCTATAGCTCAAATGAGGTGTTCTCACTTAAAGCGCGACTTGAAAAGAAAGTGCTCAGGAACGGATTCATGAACATTTCGTTTGAACGTAACTTCCGGAATGACATGAGTCTTGCTGAAGCCGGAATCAGGTATGACTTTTCTTTTGCCCAGGCCGGCGCCTCCGTAAGACAGTACGACGACAGAACGAGCTTTGTTCAGTATGCAAGGGGAAGCCTTGTCAACGACAGGAAAACCAAATACCTGGGAGCAGATAACCGCACAAACGTCGGCAGGGGAGGGATAAGCGTCATTCCTTTCATCGACCTCAATTCAAACGGCCACAGGGACGAAGGGGAACCAAAGGCACAGGGTCTCAACCTTCGCGCCAACGGGGGAAGAATTGAAAAAAGAGACCGTGATACTACAATCCGAATCCTGAGCCTTGAACCATATACAAACTGTTTCATCGAACTCGACCCCAACAGCTTTGAAAGTATCTCGTGGAGACTGAGGAAAACAACCTACAGCGTGGTTGTCGATCCGAATATACTCAAGACGATTGAGATACCGATAAGCGTAACCGGCGAGGCAACTGGTTATGTAAAGATTGACGACGGACAGATCATTAGGGGACAGGGAAGAGTAATCGTCAGATTTTCTGATGATAAATCCGAAACAGTCGCTGTAACCCTGTCAGAAAATGACGGCTTCTACAGTTATTTCGGCCTGAATCCTGGAAGGTACTCCGTAATGATCGATACTGCCCATCTCAGAACACTCGGAATGAAGTCAGAACCTGAAAGAATAGAGTTCACGATAAAGGGTGGGATTGAAGGGGATGTTGCCGGAGACCTCGATTTTATATTAACCCGTATAATAAAGGACACCACCGCAGCATTGCCTGTATTGCCTGTGATTCCTTCTCCTCAGGCTGACACCTCATATCTTATCCTTCATGAGATGTCAGAAGAGGTCTATACTATTACAGAAGACAGTTGGGCTATTCAGATAGGAGCTTTCCGCAGCAAGGAATATGCTGAGGGATTCAAGGAAATGCTCGAAAGAGAGCTTGGCAAGGAAGTACAAATAACTGTTGCAGGAGATTACTTCCGTGTAAGAATACTCGACCTTAAGTCGCGCAGCGAAGTCGATGAGTACGTGACGAAACTTAACAAACTTGGCTTCAGGGAACTCTGGATAATACATCTTCTTGCACGACAGCAGCAGATAGTCCTTGTTTCACGCGAAGACTCTCTCGCTCTGGTCAGAACTTATGAACCTGCAACCGGACTCCCGCTGACCGAAGAAGAAATAGCTGCCATCGGATTTGAAGCCTTCAGGCTCAGATCAGATGCAATGGCCCTGAGAAAAGACCTATCAGCTCCCCTCGACAGGAAAAGAAGCTTTGAACCTGGCGGCAGGTACTATGTTCTCGAAACACCCGACCAGCCAATACTCGATCCCGAGATGCTGAACGCCATAAGGCAGCTTTTGCCAGGATTCGGTGAAATTGACATGAGTGACGAATGGGTAACTCCTCCGTTAAAAATTGTTCCTGCCGAACCGGAAGAAAGAGAAGTAATAACAGTCGGAAAAGCTCCTGTTATCCCATTCAGAACAGTCAGTGTAACGGAAAAAGTACCCGATAATCTCGCTATTGAGGAAAAATCCGCGGTTAAAACACCTTCAGTTGCACTCCAGGTGGCAATCTACATAAAGGAATCCCAGGCCCTGAAGGCCCAGAAGAAAATTATGAAAAAACTTAACCTGCCGGTTGAGATAGTAAAACAGTGGGAATACTACCATGTGATAGTTACAGGTTTCCATACAAGGGAAGAAACCTACCAGTTCTATCCCGAACTGGCGGGACTTGGCTATCCTGGCATAACCCTTATCGAGAACTACAGGAAATAGGCCCTTTCCCCCGATGCCCGCCTGACCATTCAGGGATCTGAATTTACCCTTTCACTCTTTGGTTTGAGAAGTGAAAAACAGCTAACTTTAGAGCATAAGCTTTATGATCAAAAATCATGGCCTATGAGAAAAATAGCTATCATCTCTCCAAGCGTCAGAAAGGGAAGAAACAGCCACAGGGCAGCTCTTTTCTTTTTGAACCTGATCACGGAAAAAAACCTGGCTGAAGCTGAAATACTCGACCTGCTGGAGTATGACTTTCCTCTTTTTAACGAGAGACTGAAATACCAGGATTCACCTCTGGAACGTGCAAAAGATTTTGCTGAAAGGATAAAATCGGCCGACGGGGTCATTGTTCTGTCGGTTGAATATAACGGCGCCCCTCCGGCAAGCCTCAAAAACGCTGTCGACCTGCTTACGGATGAATGGCGCCGGAAACCGCTTGCCTTCGTTTCGCTCTCCGACGGCCACTTCGGAGGAACACAGGCAATTATCGCTCTTCAGTTTGCTTTCCTGAAGCTGGGTGCTGTATCAGTGCCCTCAGTGCTCAGAATACCTTTTATTAAAGATGCATTCGATGTCAATGGTGTTCCCGGCAATAGGGAAACATGGGATAAACGAGGTGTTGCTCTTGTTAATGAGCTTCTCTGGTATGTTGAAAATCTTGCAGGGAAGAAATGAAAAGTCAGCAAAAAGTTATCATCACAGGAGCAGGAAAGGGAATAGGAAGGGAAATAGCCTTCTCTTTTGCCTTGCGGGGTGCTAGCGTCATGGTTGCCGACCGGGATGAGACCGGAGGCAAAGAAACAGTAAGCCTGATCGCTGAAAAAGGATTCGGGGCATTTTTCTGCAAGGCTGATGTTTCTGATCCTGTTATGGTTGATACCCTGATAAAAGTCTCTGTAGAGAAGCTTGGGGGAATAAATGTTCTCATCAACAATGCAGGTTTCGGAATCTGGAAATCGCCTTATGATCTTACCATCGGGGAATGGGATTCCGTAATAAATACCAATCTCAGGGGAGCCTTCCTTTGCTCAAGAAAGGCAGCGGAAGTAATGAAAAAAAACGGAGGAGGATCGATAATAAACATAGCCTCAACAAGAGCTTTCATGTCGGAACCCATGTCCGAAGCCTATGCAGCTTCAAAGGGAGGACTGGTGGCTCTTACCCATGCAATGGCTGCTTCCCTGTCTGACGACAGGATAAGGGTAAACTGCATAAGCCCCGGATGGATAGAGACTGGCGACTACAGCATCCTGAAGGAAAGCGATCATCTGCAGCATTTTTCACAAAGGGTAGGAAAACCCTCAGATATAGCTCAGGCCTGCATCTTCCTTGCCGAAAATGACTTTATTAACGGGGAGAACATCATTATCGACGGGGGCATGACAAAAAAGATGATATATCTGCCCTGACAAGGGGATAAGCGATTTCCAGGGAATATTTGAGAAAAACCCATCGAAAAACAGCTTTAAGATGACACCGGACAAGTTTAGCGTAAAAGCAAGGAAAAACAGTTTCAGATATGCGTTCAGGGGCCTGGCTTCTCTCTTAAAGAACGAACATAACTCAAGGATACATACTGCCGCTGCTGTGATTGCTTTAACAGCAGGCCTTATTTTAAGGATCAGCCTGCCTGAATGGTGCATTCTTACTGTAGTTATCGGAATGGTGTTTGTCGCCGAACTGCTGAATAGCTCTGTCGAAACCCTTGCCGATGTGGCTGAACCCGGTTGGAACACAAAAATAGGATTGGTGAAGGACTATTCCGCTGCTGCGGTTCTTATCGCATCAATAGTTTCGCTGATAGCAGGAGCCCTTATCTTCATTCCTAAAATAATATCCCTGCTTTTGAACTGAATATTGATAACACCCTTAATCATCATAATATGAAACTCAAAGCCGCTTCTCCGGGGAGAATGATCCCTTTAATACTTTTTCTGTTACTGGGCAGCAATGTTATAAAGGGACAGACAGCTGAAACAGTTAAGATATGGGATAAAGGTGAGCATAACGCTTTTACCGGCCTGATAAGGTACAAATCATATTTCTACTGCACCTTCAGAGAGGCAAAGCACCATGTTCCGAAGGATACCTCGGGAAACGGAACGATAAGGATAATAAGGTCGGCCGACGGAATTATATGGGAACCTGTTGCCCTTCTCAGAAGCAGTGTTTATGATCTCCGTGATCCGAAACTTTCAGTGATGCCCGGAAAAAGACTCATGGTCACAATGGGGGGATCGCATTACATAAACGGAACTCTTGAAGGAATGATGCCGCATGTTTCCTTCTCTGATGACGGTTTGCAATTCTCCGCTCCGGAACCTGCAAAAATACAGGATGATGTAAAAACTGACTTCGACTGGATCTGGAGAGTGACATGGAAGGGAAAAACAGGCTACGGAGTAGTTTATCAGTCGCAGAAACCCGAAAACATTGTCAGGCTTCTGGCTACATCCGACGGGATATCATACAGGCAGGTAAAACAATTTGAAATAAGTTCCCTGCCAAATGAGGCAACTGTCCGCTTCGACAGCGATAAAAACATGCTAATCCTCCTGCGGCGCGAGGCAAAAGCAAACGGTATGCTGGGAAAAAGCGCTCCTCCGTACACGGAATGGAAATGGACGGAACTTCCCTACCGGCTGGGAGGCCCTGACTTGCTGGTAATGAGGAACGGAAACCTGATCGTGGGAACAAGGGTTTACGGCGGCGGACCGTCCACAACAGCCATTTACCTGACTTCTCCCGAAGGAAAAATAATAAAACAGCTTGACCTGCCGAGCGGAGGAGATACAAGCTACCCTGGCCTCCTCATCCATAAAAACAAACTGATGGTTTCCTATTACTCAGGGCATGAGGGCAGGACCTCGGTGTACCTTTCAAGTATACCCCTGAAAGACTTTGTTGTCAGATAGGACTGAATTTGCACTCACCGGAAACTCCCAATCAATCTTTCGGGACATTCAGGATACCTCTGCTTAACCGGTTCTGTTAAGCAGTTTTTTACCCCGGCAGGTAAAAATTGACGTTTACCCCAGTGAATTTCTTACCTGAAATACCATGGAATTAACGAAATCCTGAAAATTCATCCTGAAAAACCGGGTCTTCGTCAAAAACGGAAATTCCCTTCTTTTCTTCTGTGTCATTCTGTATGCTCCTGATTATATGTTATTTACAAACAAAAAGTGCCATTACCGGATAAAAATGGCCTTTTTTCCGTAAATAAGGGGTCTCTTTTGACGAACAGCCTGTTTACTGCTGCGGGCTGCCGCAACCGGTAAACGACATGCCTGATATCGTTGACCAACGGACCTTACAATAAGCTCAAATGCCCATATATTGGGCTTTTGCTACTTGCAGGACTATTCCTTTGGAACTATTTTTAAGTCATAAACAAAACCCAAAGGAAAATGGAAACCATATCTGAAACCACCACCGTACAAACCCTTGATGAATCAGTTGTTTTTCATCCCGACAGGGAGAAGAGTTCACATGGAGTTTCAGGATTCTTCCCTGCGATAGTAAATATGATAGCTGAAGATGGAGGCAATTTCTTCCGCTATATAAAGGAGCTCGGACTTTCGAGGGAAAAGAATATCGTGGTGCTTTCATCAAGACACCATTATTTCTACGATGAGAATGAGATGAAAAATGTAAGCACGCTCATCAATCTCCGGAAACTAAATTCCATAAAAGCGCTCGACGAATTCATCCTTTCGATAGTAAGGATTCTTCCTCCCGATACAAGGTTTGTTGGCTGCTTCCATGACAGCGGTAATACAAACTCACTCATTCATCCACTGAGGCTTATCAGGAAAACAATGAATATCCTAGGATCGACAGGCGAACACATCCTGACAAGCAATAAGGTAAAAGGAATCCTGGAATCTTACGGCTTCCTGGTTTCCGACATGAAGGAAATAGACGGCATAACATACTTCTGCGCGGGTAACTCCGGCAACCGCTCCAGGCTCAGAGCTTAAACAGCACCTTCTCATTCTGCCTGAATACTACGCCTGAGATCTACATTAAAGACTCTGGTATTTACCATATTACTATTATTTTCTATATTTGAGACAGGGTATTTCCTCTCTATTTCGTATTAAAGCTGACCCGTCAGCTCATTCTTAATTGAATCTTACTTAAACCCTGTAAAAATGAAGTATATTCATAAAATCGCCGGTAAACTACTATGGCTTGCCTTTCTTCAGGCTTTTATTGCTCTTACGGCTTCCACACAGCTATCAGCCCAGAAGATATATGTCAATACTGACCTCGAAGGAATCAGCGGCGTATATAAGTTTGCCCAGACAAGGGAAAAGGATACTCCGCTGAACATACAGGCCTGTGAATATTTCATGGGCGATCTTGCTGCAGTGATCCGCGGACTCAGGGATGGCGGAGCCAGAGAAATCATAGTACTCGACGGACATGGCTCACAGTGCGTTATTCCTCATCTTATGGAACCCGGAGCCAGGTATGTGACCGGACTCCCGCGGCCGGGAGCAGGGAACCTTTCAGAACTCGACAGCACCTTCGATGCAATGGTAATGATCGGATTCCATGCCATGATGGGTACCCCCGACGGAGTTCTCCATCATACGCAGAGCTCGAGGACCGAGAACAGGTACTGGTATAACGGTGTCGAATCGGGCGAGCTTGTCCAGAATGCACTTATCGCGGGTCATTACGGAGTGCCTCTGATAATGGTCACAGGCGATGAGGCTACCTGCAGGGAGGCAAGACACTTCTTTGGCGAAAAAATTGTCACTGTGGCCACGAAAAAGGGATTTTCGAGAGAATCAGCACTCCTCTACCCCTTCGAAGAGACAAGAAAGGCCCTTTATGATGGTGCAAAAAGGGCTATGAGCATTATTGCCTCGGTGAAGCCCTATAAAATCGAAATGCCGGCAAAGGTGAAAATGGAGTATAAGAAACCTGCTGAGGGTAATGCCTCACCTGAAGTAGTCACTGTTGAGGGAGTGGCTTCAGATGCCCTTCACATTCTTCAGTTCGAAAGGCTGCGGCAAGATCCCTGAACAGCTCTCAGGTGAGGCGGCAAATCATCATTTTGTCACTTAGGGACAGCTTCTTATCATTCAGTTTATCAGATGTGATTTTCAGGCATCTGCTATAGAAAACTAAAGACAGCCTGCAAGCCTTTCCTCATTGTAATTTCAAAAGGATTTACTAAATTGCTGAAACTATTTTGTCATCTGTAATATTTGTCTGTTATCTGTAATGAAGTCAGTTGAAGAGAGAAAAGCAATTCTTGACAAGGAGATTTTCAAACATGTCAACCATGGATGGAGGCTTGTTCACAGGTCCGACACCAAATGCCTTCTTGAAAAGAAGAAAAAACCAAAAGGCTGCCTCCTTGCATTTCTCCTTCTGCTTCTTATAATCCCCGGCATCATCTACCTTCTCATGAACAAGGGGAAAAGCACGCTTATGATTGAAGTTACACAGAAGGGCGACGTTACAATTGCTACCACCGGTTTATCCCTCTTTGACATACAGGAACTCGAATCTTATTGAAACTTCAGACAGCATCCGCCTGACTCAGCCAGAAGAAAAACAGCACTTTACCGGATAGAATATCTTTCCGGGGCAGAATATCGTTGACTATCAAAAAAATTTCCCGGTACATGAAAAAAACCTTCAAAAAATTTGGATAATTGAAATATGTACTCTACATTTGTAGAACTGAATAATTAAATGTAGAGATATGTACCTCACATCCGCCGAAGAACAGATCATGAAACTGCTCTGGAAACTTGAAAAAGCCTTTATCCGCGACCTGCTGAATGAATTTCCTGATCCCAAACCCGCATCAACAACAGTTCTGACATTACTCAAAAGAATGATTGACAAGGGATTTGTCAGTTATAAACTATATGGAAATTCAAGAGAATACTACCCTTTGATACAGAAGTCTGATTATTTCTCAGCTCATATTAATGGCTTGATCAGGGACTTCTTTAACAATTCAACAGCACAGTTTGCATCATTTTTCGCAAACGAAACCTCTCTGACCCAGGAGGAGCTGAAAGAACTGAGGGATATGGTTGACAAAAAAATCGAATCAAAAAAGAAAGAAAAATGACAGCCTACATTATCAAATCCAGTTTAAGCATGATTTTTCTGTTCGGGCTTTACTGGATCCTGTTAAGAAAGGAAAAATTCTTTGTTTTCAACAGGTTTTTCCTTATAGCATCTGTCGTCTTCTCTCTGCTGGCTCCCTTTATTTCAGTTCCGGTTAATCTCAGCTCCGCTCCCGGGTTAGAGGGTTTCATTCCAGGCAATTATCTGTCAGTGCCTGAGGTTATACCGGACAGCAGCTCAATAACAGAATCAGTGATCACTACCAGGAATTCCGGATATGGCATTCGGCAGGTTTTGCTTGTGCTTTACATCACAGGGGTCGTTATATTGCTTGTCCGTTTTCTGAGAAACCTGTATTCTATCATAAATAAGGGCAGAACATCGGAAAAGATCAGTTACAAAGGCTGCCGGCTGGTTCTTACCAGCGAACCGACGGGCCCGTGCTGTTTTTTTGATTACATCTTCCTCAACGGCGATGATTACAGGAATGGCAGGATAGACAAGGACCTTATAAGTCATGAAATGGAACATTCACGGCAGTTTCATTCATTCGACATAATCCTGATCGAACTTGTCAGGGTTTTTTACTGGTTCAATCCCGTTTATCTGCTGTACGAGAGGGCTATAAGAATAAATCATGAGTACCTGGCTGACAATGTGGTTATTGACGGTAACCCGGATATTCAGGTCTATGCCGGCAAACTGCTTAATTTCATAACCTGCAGTAGCAATATTTCATTAACAAGTGGTTCAAATAATTCCTTTACAAAGATGAGACTAATGATGATGATGAAATCGAGATCCGCGACCACCGGAACCGTGGCCAGAATAGCTTTTACTCTTTGTGCGGTGACAGTCTTCTTCCTGTTAATGAGTTTCAGGGAGTCGGATAATAAAATTACCGAAACAGGTCCGCAACCGCCACCGGCAGGAGTCCAGGAAACCCTTGTTAAGGGAATCACGCTCGGAGAAGACGGGAAACCGGTTATGCTTGTAACCATTATTGTCGGGCACCCTGGCGAAACTCCGACAGACATCGGCGTGCAGACAGGTCCCGACGGGCGTTTTGAACTAAGGAACATACGCAGGGATGCTTCCCTGCTGGTGTCCGGAATCGGATACAAGAACCAGGTCCTCAAGCCTGATTTTAATTCGGAGATGATTATCAGAATGGTAAAGGATCCGGATTACAGGGGAACAGTACGTACCGCCGACTTTACCTTCTATCATGAAGGAGAATTTGTAAGGATCAGGATGGCTGAAGATAAAAACACGGAGGCCCTTATAGTCGTCGACGGCAGGAAGCCATACTTCAGGGGAGAGGTGACTTTAAAACGCGATGAGGTTGCTTCTGCAAAGGCTCTCAGAGGCAAAGAGGCCACTGACAAATACGGTGAAGAGGGAACCCACGGAGTGATAGAGATTACAACAAGACAACAGGCTGCTGTGACGGGAATGAATACAGCACCGCCGGCATCACGGCTTAAGCAAACCCGCGATCCCAATGATTACCCTACTTTCCGGGGTGGAGATCTGTTGGAGTTTCAGGAATGGATTGCTTCAGTGGTTAACTACCCTGATGAAGCCAAAAGCAGAAAAATTGAGGGATGGGTTTCGGTAAATTACACCATAAATCCTGACGGCAATGTGAGCAGTACCGCGACCACGACGTCAGCAGATCCTGTACTGAGTGATGAAGTAATCAGGGCTATAAGATCATCCCCGAAGTGGGACCCTCCAAAGAACAATGAAACTGCCAAACCATACAACTCTACGGTGACCCTTAAGTTTGAACTGCCCGGCAGGATAATCGCAGACCCTCCTTTCGTTGTTGTCGAAGCGATGCCCATGTATCCGGGAGGAGACGGGGAACTGCTGAATTTCATAAAGAACAACACGAAATATCCCGTAGAGGCTGCAGCTGAACAAACGGAAGGAAGGGTAATAGTCAGGTTTATTGTCACAACCGAAGGAAAGACAGAAGGAATATCAGTTCTGAAAGGAATTGGTCCGCTATTCGACGCTGAAGCAGTAAGGGTGGTAAGCCTTCTTAAAGACTGGCAGCCCGGAATGCAGAATGGCAAAGCAGTCAACACCTGGTACATGGTCCCGGTTAACTTTTCCCTCCCGCAGGCAAACAAGTAAAATAAATCCCGAAAAATCTGCAATCGAAATCAAAAAAGCCCCTCCAGACTGATGTGTCAGGAGGGGCTTTGAAGTTTAAATGCTTTAGAAATTTAATTGGTGTTGATTCCCGGCAGGATAAACATCCTGGAGGTATTGGCAAAACATGAGAGTAACCGTTATAAAAAATGAGAAAAGGCAGCAGGATTTTTAAATTAAGTTTATTGTTGCGGATCCCTGTTCAGGATAACGGCACTCAAACGTCTGAAAAGAACAATTCCTGACAGTTTAAGTCATAATCTCCCAAAGGGAAAAATTCCGGTAATACCTCAAAAAAATGTATTAACCCGGTTTGCCACAACATTGCAAAATACCATGAAAGTTAATCTTCAGATGTAATAAATTATATCGCCGGGAGTTAATAATGTTACATCTTGCACATAAAAATTAATCATTGAAACTCATATTTTTTCAATAAACCTGGCGTTGAAATAAATGAGAAAATAAACCAGCGTACAAATGCCATTCCTCACAGAGTGGTCAGTCAAATTAATTCGCTATCATAAGAATTCAAATTCATAATTAATAATTACCGATATGCAAATAAGAAATTACCTGAACCTGCTTGGATTAATAATATCTGCTCTTCTTTTTTCTTATTGTGAAAAAGAAGAACCTGAGGTTGAAACAGTGTCCGATATTGACGGTTTCGTATACAATACAGTTAAAATAGGCAACCAGGTGTGGATGAAGGAAAATCTTAAGACAACCCGGTATCGTGATGGATCCGTTATTCCATTGGTCTCCTCCGACTCTGAATGGTCAGCGACAACATCTGGTGCCTACAGCTCATATAATAACGAAAACGCCAATGTATCCTTTTATGGCGCACTGTACAACTGGTATGCTGTTACAGACGGGAGAGGCTTATGCCCCGATGGCTGGCATATTCCTTCAAATGATGAATGGACAGAGCTTACGGAATATCTTGGCGGACTTGAAGTCTCCGGAGGAAAAATGAAATCCACCAAATCTGAAGAATGGTCCGCTCCTAACGCCGGAGCTGACAATAGCAGCGGCTTTTCAGCGGTTGGGGCGGGATTTCGGGATAAAACAGGTATCTATGCCGGATTGCATGAAGTTTCCTACATCTGGTCTTCTTCAGAATACAGTCCTATCCAGGGTATTTCCAGGAAGTTGTTTTATAATTTTCAATCCGTGTCCTTTGCAGGTAATCTGAAAGAAACAGGATTCTCTGTAAGATGTATCAAAGACTGATTAAACCATATGAAAGAAAAGCTGGCAAATAGTCCACTTTTAAATGATCATCATAAAACACATCTGTTTAAAGAATTCTTGAAGGAATGGCAGTAAACTGCCAATTGGCTATTTTGATAATCGTTTTTCATGAAATTGATAGCTTCGTAATCGATTTTCATAATGCTACCCGCTTTTTAAGTGTTTTTCATGACATTTAAATGTTTTTCATTTATATTTGTTGATAATAATATTCATGAAGTATGCCAAGCATTAAACGTTTTTCACAAGAGGTCTTAGAAAATAAACGTTTCTCACAAGAAATAAATGTTTTTCATGGAAGGCAGACTCCGGAAAAAGCAACCTTGGTAGGATATGGTGCACTTATTGATTCTCTGGATTTAGCTGTCCCCTTACCTGCCCGACTGGCAGTGATTAGTGAAAAACACAGACAGTACCAGACGGCAGAATGGTTAGTTTTTACTCCTCGTCACGCACCAAAGGATTCACTTTATGGGCATTTGACATTTGCCCTTAAATATGAAGGAATTAACCTGCTATTTTTCAAAAAACTATTTGATAATGTCGATAATACGACCATAAAGTCAATGGTTGTTAAGGAACCGCTAAGCCAGTATAGTCGTAAAATATGGTTCTTATATGAATGGCTATTACAAAATGTTCTTGATATTCCGGATTTAAAAAAGGGAAACTATGTGCCATTAATTGATGAGAAGCTGCAGTATGCCACAGGCAAAGGTTTAAACTCTAACCGTCATCGAATTCTAAATAATCTTCCAGGAACAATAGATTTCTGTCCATTGATATCCAGGACGCCTAAACTTGAGAATTTTATTAAAGAAGATCTTTCTGGAAAAACAACCAGGGTAATCAGCGATGTGCATAGAGACATCCTGCTAAGGACCTCGGCATTTTTATTACTCAAAGACTCAAAAGCTTCGTTCAGTATTGAGGGAGAGAATCCTACTTATTTAAGGGCAAGCCGGTGGAGTAAAGTAATCGGCCAGGCTGGAAAAAAAGAGCTATCAATTCAGGAATTGGTCAGACTTCAGCAAATCGTTATTGAAAACAATAGGTTTGTTAAAATGGGGTTGAGAACAGAGGGCGGGTTTGTCGGTGAACATGATCGGAGTACCGGGGAACCTATACCTGAACATCTGTCAGCCAGATGGAATGATTTAAAAAAATTAATCAGCGGATTGCTGGCAACCTCAACATTACTGGAAAAGTCTAAATTCAATCCTGTTCTCTCTGCAACCATTATAGCCTTTGGATTTGTTTTTATACATCCGTTTGTGGACGGGAATGGCAGAATACATCGCTACTTGCTTCACCATCTTCTTGCAAAGCTTGGTTTTACTCCACAAGGCATCATTTTTCCGATATCTGCTGCCATTCTTGAAAGAATAGATGATTATCGAAAAGTTCTTGAAGCCTATTCTCAACCAATTATGGAGTTTATTGACTGGAAAGAAACCGAAAACCATAATGTTGAAATATTGAATGAGACTATTGATTATTATAGATATTTCGATGCAACGTTTCAATCTGAATTCATATTTGAATGTGTAGAGAGAACTATTGAAAGTATTATACCAAATGAGGTTGAATATCTTAAGAAGTATGATGAAATGAAAACCTGGCTCGATAATAATTTTGAAATGCCTGACAAAATGGTAGCTATGTTGATACGATTTCTTGAGCAAAACAATGGCTCCTTATCAAAGAGAGCACAGGATAAGGAGTTTAGGGATTTAAGATCCGAAGAAATTGATCAGATTGAAAAGCAGTATAAATTGATCTTCGATAAATAATAGCAGCCAAAAATGATGTTGTGCGTTAAGATCCATATGTTTATGCTCAGCATCTGCACCAGCATCCTGGCAACAGGATGCTCTTTGCCATTTTCCATGGTAAGTATATTGAATTGTTGAATATACAATGCATTCCCTTTTTCATGTCAAGAAAAACATTAATTAATCCAACCTAACTCATTTCCTTGATGACCGAGGAAATATCCCCATACAGATGCTAAAGGAAGCCAGAAAAATGGCTAATTTCCTCGCATTGGTCGTTGATGCTACAACCAGAACAATGCCTGCTACACATACTTCAACAGAAAATCGATGCTTTCAGAAAAGATATTATGGTGTGGTCAATTCAGCAATAAAATCAATGGAAGGTGAAATATATTGGTGCTGCTCTGATTGCGCAAATAAGAGGGTGCTTAGCTATTCGGAGGGGACGAGGTGGGATAACCTTGAGTAGAGTAGGCGAATATCCGTCTTTCTTAATATTCTCATTTCCAAATCCAATAAAACATTTTTGGTTGCTAATTTTACTTGTTAATTTTGCCTCATCTTTGGTTGTTAATAATAAAAAACCCTGTAAGTCATTTGCTTACAGGGTCAATTTGTAGTCCCACCAGGAATCGAACATGTTCTCCCTGTTTCTTTCTAGTGCTTTATAAGATCAAGTAAATCAAATTTATAGAATTTTGATCGATTACTTGTGATGTAGTAAAAAGCATCAAAAAGTAAAAAATGTTTCAGCAATGTTTCAGTAATATTATGTAAATTTACCCAACTATGGCAACATTTAATATTGAATTGAATAGCAATAAAATCAAAGACAGTAATGCACGTGATCTTATGTTGCGAATAACTGTAAACCGTAAGCATATAAGGATTAATCTTATGTATTCCGCAACAGAAAGCCAATTTAACAAGAATGGGAAAGCGAATTTCAATTATATCAGACCTTCTCATCCTGATCACAAAAAGATAAATGACTACTTGGCGAATAAAATTTCAATAGCAAAAGATGTTGTTTCCAATCTTGAAAGAGAAGGAAAGGCAATAACACCTGAGATTATCAAATCGAAGATTCTAAGACCCAAAACGATTGAGCTTTTTGTTTTTGGAGAAAAGATCAAAGACGAGCTTCTCAAGAGAGGTAATGCTGGTACGTATAAAAAGTATAGAACAATTCTTAATTCGCTTAAAGAATTTGTCGAGAAAGACGAGCTCTATTTTGATGAAATTGACAAAGATTTTTTATTCAGATACGAGACTTTTTTAAAAGAAGCTGAAATTGAGCAAAATACAATTCATGCATATTTAGGAAGGATCCGTTCATTGTTTAATAAAGCAATTCAGCGTGGAAATCTTGAACCCGGGAGTACTCCATTTATGAACTATAGGATTTCCCAGGGTATTGTTACAAAAGAGAGATTGACAGAAGATGAAATAGTTAAGATTGAAAGACTGGATTTAGAGGAGAATAGTCTTGCTTGGCATGTAAAAAATGCTTTCCTTTTTTCTTTCTACAATGCTGGAATCAGAATTAGTGATATCCTTCAGTTGAAATGGGATTTGATTCAAGATGGTAGACTAATTTACAAAATGTACAAGACAACCAAATCTCATTCATTGATTCTTAAAGAAAAGCCACTTGCGATTCTTGAGAAATATAGAGGCAAAAGAGATTCTTTTGTCTTCCCGTTTCTATCTGATAGATACGATTATTCCGACCCGATGTTTTTACATAATCAAATTGTTGCAAAAACCGCACTTATAAACAAGTATCTGAAAATAATTGGGAAAAAGGCTGAAATATCAAAGAAGATCACTACCCACACAGCAAGACATTCATTTGCTGATATTGCACGTCAAAAGACAGATAATATTTATAACTTGAGCAAGACATTAGGGCATTCCAGTATAAAGGTGACAGAAGCATACCTGGCATCCTTTGATGAGAAAGCTGTAGATGATACTTTGAATAGTGTATTTAAAAATTAAATCATGGATGAGTTGCTAAAAATGTATAGACCAGTTGAAGATTTCCTGAAAGAAATTAAAATAACTGAAACTTGGGAATCAAACCTAGATTCAACATTACTTGATGGTCAAGATGAAGTAGAGATTGAACAAAAAGTAGTTTTATTTAATGACTTAACATTCAATGAATTCGTAAAAAAACTTGATAGGAACCTAAGCAAAATCTCAAAGAAGGTCAAGGAGTCAACAGGACAAAGGATTAATCCTAAAATAATCAATGAGTTAAAGAGTCTTCATCAATCTTGGATTGATAGGCTTGAGTCAAAAGACTATGAGGTGTTAAAATTCACTGATGAAATAAATCAGAGTACTCAAGAACTATCGGATAGACTCGTAAACACTATTACTTATCTACTAAACGAGCATTTTAAAATCTACCCAAATCCCAAATCAAACAAAAAATCTTCGACCAATGAAAAGGATGTGATACCAATCAGGTGGAATGAGTCAATTAATAAATTGGTAGATATATTCTATCAGCTTTCTGTTGAGTTAAAGAATGGAGAAAAGAGGCCCTTAATAGAAACATCGCCGGCGAATCTAGCAAAATTTATAGCTGTTAATTTCTTTGACGAAAATGGAAAGCCAATCAATATTGCAACAGTTCAGACTATTCTTAAGCCCTCTAAAATTGATAAAAGACCTCCTTTTACTAAAGGTGTAACAATACGCTACACTCCCATGTAATCCCTGGGGACCATTCTGGTACCTGTTGGGGACTTCAGTCCTCTATATTTGGAGGAGATTTGAGGCATTAATCATAAATTTTAAATTAATGCTAAATGTAAATCTTTCAAAAATCCTTACGACAGACCAAGTGTGTGGTTTGCTAAAGGTCTCCAGAAGAACCCTTCAGAATTACCGTGATAGAGGTACAATTACCTTTATCCAGTGCGGCAGGAAAATCCTGTACACCGAACAAGACATCCTGGCATTTCTTGAGGCTCACCACATAAAGGCTTCAAATCTTAAAGCCATTTAGCCATGTTAAGTGGAAAGGAGTGGGCTCTGGTACAGACTTATCCTGAGCATAAAAGGATCCCATCAGATAGTCCTTTAATGAACAATACTGAATTTGCTTATAGTACAAATAGCCTTGAGCATGCTCTAGCTATGAGGGAATTTCGTAAAGTCCCAGTGCATAAGGATTCGGTTAATTTGGATTCTGAAATAAGAACCATTCAGAAAGACTTTTTGACCAGGATGACTACAACATCCCAGGTGCCAACCAAAATCGAAGGAGAAGATCAGCATGCTGTGACTCCTGATAAACCGGTTGAAATAATTGAGGTTGAAAACCAATTTGATCTGGATAAGGACACCTTCACTTTTTATGAACTGCTGCAAATGCCGCAAACGGAAATGCCGTTCCAGGTCGAGAATCTTATCCCTGAGAGTTGTATCACGATACTATCAGGTGATAGCGATGGTGGAAAGACTTCACTTTATCAGCAGCTTGCTTTGGCCATCATTCAGGGGAAAACAGAATTTCTTGGTCTTAAGCTGAAGATTAAGTACCATCGTGCCCTAATAATAAATACTGAAGATGGTCCGGTAAGCATAAAGGTCAGACTCGTTAAACAGCTGGCAAAAGCTCAAATCACTGATGATGAAGCAAAAAGATTAACTTTTATGACGTTGAACCGGGAAGTCGAGCAAAAGGTCATGGCTTTTCTAGCGACAAACCCGGTTGACCTTGTTGTGATCGATGCATATTCAGATGTTTTTCCAGGAAATACGAACTCAGATATTGACACCAGAACATTCATGAACAACTTTTTGGATATCATCAGGAAATTTAACTGCACAATCTTATTTGTTCATCATATTGGTAAAGGGAAGGATGCCCAGGGTCACAACAAAGATAGCCTACTTGGTAGCGTAGCTATACACGGACTGCCTCGAAGTGTTTTAATGCTAAAGAAGCTTAAGTTCAATACCAAGCTCAAGTCTTTGAAGATCGTCAAGGGTAATTACGTTTCCGAGGAAGTAAAGGCTCAGGAGATGATACTTGAGTTCGACCCTGAAACGCTGTTGCATAAAGTGGTTGCTGACAAAACTCTTAAGGAGGAAATCACAACACAACTGCAAACTCATGTTGAACGTCCTGTCAGAAGAGGAAGTAAGCTACTTGCCTTGAAACTTCAGGCTGTAAAATTGCAGAAGGAAGGACGAACCCTCGAGGATATTGGTCAGAAACTAGGTAGGGATAAATCAACAGTAAGTCGATGGCTTAAAGATCCTCCCGCTGAGTATGATTTATCAGTGGCTGTTTGAACTGGTAGCCGAGAAAAAGGGGGGTGTCATAAAAATGGCACCCTTCTTTTTTCATCAATTATTTTATTCTGTTGCAGTTGCGTTGCAGTCCTCCATATATCTTATATATATAAGAAATGCAACAACATACGTTGTTGCGTTTCATGTTTATATTTATTAAAATATAAACGGTAGATAAATAGAAACAATAATGAATGAAAGACTGAATAGACGCTGTAGTTGTTGAGGATAAAACAAGCATGCTACAGCTATAATCAAGCATTTCTATAATACCCCATTTCAAATAAAGACTTTCCATTTCAATAATAATAGCTTGTCTGGAAAAGTACAATACAGTACCATATATCTGAAAATAAAAGGCACCATTGGTTATTCAGCAAATAAGCCGAGGACTTATTTCTTCATAACCGGATAAAAGCCCTGTAAATATTAAATACTATTTTGCAGATATGTTTTAGGTAGTTTTAATACAACTTGCAACTTTATTAAAATCTTTGGCACCATGCTTTTAACTTAATGTCTTTGTGGATTTTAATACTTTCCATGAAGGTTGCATAATCTTCATCTATTAGATCAATGGATGATTATAATGAAACAATTACATTCAAAGTAAGTCTAAAAGGTACAGTCAAATAACATCTTATTAACGCTGAGGATTTTACCTAACAAACTTAATATACTGGTGGCTTTCCTCTTCTCTCTTGTTAAAAAGATTTTTATGGCACTTTTTTGATGCAGTTTTTATATTAAAGTCAGCAGTATATCATAGAGCAACCACATAGTATAACGTGTACTTTAATGCGTAGTCCCCCGTAATAAGGTACTTGAAAATATAAGCCCCCCGGTGTCTTCCCATATCAGTAACTTTTTCCAGACTGAAGCCACAATCTTTCAAATATTTTTTATTAATGGAAATAGACATACAACTTCTACCCTCAATTGTGTCCCCCCGGTGCAGAATGGGGGAAAAGAACCCCGTATGTCAAATCAACACATATAACCATGGTTACAATTATCGGTACAGAAAAGAGACAAACCAAGGATGGGGATGATTTCCTTGTCATGGTTCTGCAGGGTGAGATTGAAATTGCAGTC
The DNA here is from genome assembly GCA_040772125.1 of Bacteroidales bacterium. Classification (GTDB taxonomy): domain Bacteria; phylum Bacteroidota; class Bacteroidia; order Bacteroidales; family VadinHA17; genus LD21. The sequence goes on along the minus strand of JAXGYS010000004.1, from coordinate 631,381 downwards.
AGTAAAGAAACGGGGAAGCCCTACCTGACAGCCCGGAAAACATCTATCCCTTGCACCTTCGATGAAAATACTGCAAAAACCCTCATCGGTCATAAGCTGCCTGGTGGGATTGAAAGGGTTGAATCAAAACCTTATGAGTTTGTGGTCCCATCGACTGGGAAGAAAATCAAGCTCAGTCATACGTATCAGTATTCGAAGACGCCTGCCACAATAATGGAAGTGGTTGGATAGTGATTCCTGCTGTTTGATCAGGGTTTATGGGGTTGGCAGTAAATGCTGACCCCTTTTATTTATTACACTTTTAAATAAATCAGTATATGACAGATAATGACATTCGAGAAGAACTAGAAACATTTCATGGTACTTCAGAGTATCATAAACACCTTTTTCCTGGAAAATCGCCTATTATACTCACAGACGGTTGCAAATTTATCCGGGACCAATGCAAAGCTTATTGGCTTTTTGATGCGATTCTCAGTTATCAAGGTGACCATCGGCTGGATGGTATTAATTTCCAAATATGGGAACTACGACAACAGAAGAAAGATCTTACCTGGCAATTGACTTGCAGAGAGGATAAGGGGAAAAGGACACTTATTAATCAGTCTATTGAATTTTCAGACTTCCCGTTGGATTACATCAAGTTGTGGTTAATTGATAAGGTTGCGCTTTTACCATCGGAATACTAGCCTATGAGTGATGAAGAGAAATTGAAGTATATCGAAGATATTTTCAAATACTGCAAAATCGACAGCATTCTGGTTATAAATGAAACGGGTTCACTGGAACGCCTGGAATGCCCGTTTGAAGCTGTGGTAATACAAAATGTCGGGGAGCTTAAAAAAGGTCTGAAATGCCTCGTAACTGCTGTCAAAATGGATTTGCAGTTAATTGATGTTTATATCGTTGGTACTAAAGCCTATTACTTCTTTAATTTCAGAGTATTAGGACGCAAATAGAGGAATACCGGTCATTAGGTCGTATAGCTCCGAACCCCGGTTATCAGTTGAGTCACGCTGCATTATGTTCTCGGTTCTTTTGAGACGGTTCATCTCAACTTTAAAATCTCAAGAACCCCTGAAAACGAACCGTGCTGAAGCCATCCATCTAGGAGTTCTTAGGTGGGTGGTTTTTATTTGGATAGTGTTAGTCCTATTACAATAGTTCGTTAAAGTTTTAAGCGGCCATAGTGCCGTATAATATAAGTTCTTTGAAATATTTCTGATTTTTTGCAGAGTATGGGGAAACACCGAACACGTCAAAAAATCGGTTTAACATTAAAATATTGTGATTCATTGTTTTAATGTCTGCCATAGAGAATGCCCCTCTTTCATTTTTGGGTATGCTTAACCAATGTATTGTCTTAGCAATGTTAATCGAGGTTAGAGAAGCATTGAACTGGAAGTGGAGTTTGTTTTCACTTCTGGCTTGTGAGTCACCCAGTCCGGTATGTTGTTTTCCATCGCGGTAAAGGAATTCGATCTGGAAACGGCTATGATAATAAAGCAACACATCATTTGGATCCATTGAAATGTCGGTAGAGAAATAGAGCTTTCGGGCATCTTTCCCGTTTGTTTTGGAGTATGTGACATGAACCAGCATGATATTACGCCTGAGAGCTTTGGAATAGACTTTTGCTGCGAATATTGTTGACTCTTCATCCAGTGATATATAAGTGAAATAGTCTTTGTCAATGTTGTCAATGTTGATCTTTCCGGTGTATTTTCTTGGCCTGCCTCTTTTCCCGGTCGGGATTTCAGTGCAAAGATATCTCAGGTCAGCATCATCTCTGAGCCTGCTGACCAGATGCATGCCTGATGAGATGACCTGATCCGTAAAAGACTTTTTGGAAAACCATGCATCGGCAACCAGGTATTTTGATATGGATTTTAAGGTATCTTTTCTTTCGGATATTACCCCTGCATACCAATCAGAAAGGTTTTGATCATCGGAGTTAAGTGTTTGGACAGCTTCAAGGTGGAAAGCGGTATGATTATCAATATCAATGGCAGCTAAGCCACCTATTTCCAGACCCCATTTGGCTCTGTTGGCACAACCCGACCAATACCAGCCGACACCGGGAGTCTCCTTCCCGGATTTTGACACATAGCTTGGATCAAAGGCAATTGCATATCTTCCGCTCCCCTGTGACAAGGTAAGCTCTTTGTTGAAGGCCAGAAAATCAAAGCGTTTTTCAAACTGCTGACGATATCGTTGTTCTTTATATTTTCCATATCTTGCAAGCTGTAAGAAATTTATTCGTCCACGGATAGACATAAACAGGATCAGGGTCTCAATTAAAAACGACCTTCTCCATTGGTTAATATTTGGTAACTTGTCTATCATGTTTGAAATGATTACTCTATAAGGTTTATGCTCCCTGATGGTCATAACTTTTACAGGTTGTGGTTAATCTGTTAAGTTATTGATTATCAGGGACTTAACCAAATTATTTCATCACTATTTATTAACTATTTTATTGATTTTCAAACAATTATATTATCATTTAACGGACTATTGCCTATTAGTAAATTGAACAAAATAATCTTTTAGAAATAAATAGGTTAAATTTCCTTTATAATTAAACCCCTATCTAATAGCAAATTAATTGGTTAGGATTCAAATAGACAAAGATCAATCGGAGAAAATGCCAAATAATTTACATATTGGCTATAGAGAGGAGATAAAAGAGCTTTGCATAAAACAATCTAAGTTCTTTATAGGTCATGTCTCTTACTGTTACCCTTTATCGGAAATATTAATTGATAAATTCATCGACAAATGGAATTGGTGGAGTCTGGGATCTAATAAAGCTCTCCCTTGGTCACTTGATTTCATAAAAAAGTACATAGATTATTGGCAAACAGACGAGAATTTCATAGGCTTTTCTGAATTTATCTTTTCTAACCCAAAATTACCCTGCTCGATTGAACTAATTCACACTTGCAAAAACAAAATAAATTGGGACTGGTATTCTCAGCAAACCGAACTTCAATTGAAATATCCGGAGATAATGGAGGAGGAAAAGGATAGACTTGACTGGTATTATATAAGTGGAAATGAAAAACTAACCTGGACAGATGAATTTATTAATCAGTTTGAGAATTTCTGGGATTGGGAGGTTCTAAGCGGAAATAGGGGAATAAACTGGACAAAACATCTGCAAAATAAATACAAGACAAGGTTTTGTATGGAAAAGTATCTTGAAGGTAATGATGAAAACTGGTTTGATTTACTTTCACGTTCAAACAGAATCGATTCAGATCTTAAACACAATGAGATTAGGTCCACTCCATACACAAAAAAGGAATTTGAAGAAATTCTGGAAAATCCAGATTGGAAAACTATGAGTAGAGATAAGTATGTTCCATGGTCATTAGGTTTAATTGATTATTTTAAAGATGATTGGGACTGGAAATATTTGAGCTGCAACACCAGTTTACCATGGTCCGAACTATTAATAGATAAATACGTTGAAAAGTGGAATTGGGGTTCTTTAGTTCCAGATGGAGACAGATATCTACATGAACCTGGTTTATCTGGCAATGAAGGACTCCCTTGGAGCAAGGAATTAATTAAAAAATATTCTGACAAGTGGTTCTGGAATGAACTTTCCATAAGCCGTGCTATCCCATGGAGTTTGGATTTAATAAATGAATATTATGACAAATGGAATTGGGACTATTTGGTTGGAAATACTGGGTTTTTTGATAAAGTCATAGGTCCCATTATCGATGATAATTTTGTGGATGAGTTAATGACAATCATCTCTGAAAGGAATTCAAAATAGAATACTCCTTTTTGTAGAATATAAATCTTGATAAAAGATTTACTAATAAGATGTATTATTAACCAGGTAAATAGGTGTTCAGGTTGCTCTCTTTATGTTGCATGCGGAAATATATAGAGACTGTGGGTATACAACATAAATCGCAACCTTCACTATTTGATTAGTGCTCGCCTGCTGGCATCCAATTTTATACGGCAAAACGTGGGTTTGCTTGATAGCAATATTTCATGACACAGCAAGGCCAAGCCCTTCGGGTTATTTTATAAGTCTTGCTTTTGTCATGAAATACCCCCACTTTCTTTGCCGAAAATTGTCTGCTACTCGCGGCCGGCTCGCGCTAGACTTCAAATCATTGTTGCTTTTTGATACTATCTAGACTGTAATAAACAGTTGTGCTTGAGCATTCCGTTGATAGTCCTTGGCTTATGTAATTGATAGAAAAAGCTTTAGGTTGACTCAAATTAGGCATATTACTGTATGTCAATGTTATACAGAATCGTCAAATGCCATTTAAGGCCTCATATAGCCCATTTAAGACACTTTTACTGCTGCAGTAGTATCTACCTATCACTTTGATACAAAATGTCCTAAAACGCTTTATATCAATACCATAAGGCATAACATAATATCTTGACCTAAGATAACACATTGATTATCTATGTGATGATTATACATAGTTTAGCTAGTAGGCATGACCCGGCTTGAGTTTATATCAAAATGAAGGAGTTCATATTTTTCAAATAATTTTTTGCCGTATATCAAACATAATGTTTAATTTTCGTTGGATATAGGATTAGTGAGGTCAGACAATAATATCAGTAAGGAGGGAATTTGGGATCGAAGATTGAATATTTATTGTGACTGACGGGGCAGTGTTTTGTTAAAATTCAACACTAGTTCAGATATTATCGGATATAGCATATTTAAAAGGTAAATAATTACTTCAACAAATGGAGTATATGTTTACCAAAAGGAAATATATAAACTGTTACCTGCAAGCTAAGAGGACACTACACAAGAAATATTAGTAAATTTGAAAAGGAGATTGCGAAAATCCTGAAAAGAGTAGCAAAATTTTAAAATTAATAAAAATGAAAAACTTAATAATGATTACAACAGTAGTTTTGTCACTAATCTTTGTGGCTGGGTGTGACAAAGAGACCGTTATCCCCGAACAAAATGTTCCGACTGAAATCAATAACTACGTTTCAACCCACTTTCCAAATTGTTCCATTTCAAAGGCAATTAAAGAGAATGACGAAAATGAGGAAATGTATGAGATTACTTTATCCTGTGGTATTAAATTAGAATTTAACAAGCAAAAGGAAATCATAGATATTGATTGGAATACAAAGCTGCCTGACAGCGTTATTCCGACTAATATTCTTACCTATGTAAACTCAAACTACTCTACAAATTTCATTATAGGATGGGAACTTCAATCAGGAAATCAAGAGGTTCAACTTAACAATAATCTTGTGCTTGTCTTTGATATGGCAGGAGAATTTTTAAGGATTGATGATTGAAAACCAGCAGGTAACAACGTGTATAGCTCATTGCGGCTGAAGTGTATAACTCAAAGTTATTGCTTTTTTACTAACCTTACTGCTTAACCGAAAAAACTCGCTGTCTAATCCGCAACGAGCCATACACAAAACCGTTAGCTGCAAGGCTGGGAAAACGAACGACAGTGCAAACTTTATGGGATTTTTGTTTTGCCGACTCGCAAGGAAATGATAGCCAGCTCACATTGCACACATTGCCAAAGCCCCACAAGCCAACGCGACAACCAAAGCTTTGTCAAAGAGTGCATTCTTCCCAACGCTCGACAGAACAAGTTTACAGATAAATTGAATGAATAGCAGATAAATATTTTAAAGAAACAATAATGGCAAAAGGACGAAAAATTGCAAATGGCGTAACTAATCAAAAGCCCATTGAGCAATACGAACATAAAGACAAGGAAAGAGTTAATAATCCACCTGTTGGACTTGTGGATGCTCATACTGACAATGGAGGTTATAAAAAACAAACTTATCAATACGACCCGCACCTTAACCCACAATTACAATGGGCAGGAAAGGCAGAGCATACAAGTTTTGACGTGCCAACAGTAAGTTTACATGTGCACGAACGCATTGACCCAAGACGTATTATTGAAACGGTAAGAAAAGAAGAAAAGGAAGTTCCGGCTCAAATGAGTTTGTTTGAAACCGAAAAGAAACCATTACGTGAAGCCATTGAGTTTTACAAGCACAAAGAAAACTGGAGTAACCGACTGATTGCAGGTGACAGCTTATTGGTAATGAACAGCCTATTAGAAAAAGAAGGCATGGGCGGCAAAGTGCAAATGGTGTATTTCGATCCGCCTTATGGAATTAGTTATAGAAGCAATTTTCAACCGTTTGTAAATAAACGAGATGTAAAAGATACAGACAAGGATGAGGATTTGACTGTTGAGCCTGAGATGCTAAAAGCATTCAGAGATACCTGGGAATTAGGGATTCACTCTTATCTTGCCTATATAAGAGATAGGGTTAAACTTGCTAAGGACTTACTAGATAATTCAGGAAGTATATTCATTCAAATTGGAACGGAGAATGTTCACCTAATTCGAAATATTCTAGATGAAGTTTTTGGACCTGAAAACTTCTACTCGCAAATATCATTTCGAAAAAAAATGATGCCATTAAGCAAAAAGCCTGGTTGTGAAAGCATGAATGATTACCTATTGTGGTACGTAAAAGATAAAGAAAAAGCATATTCGAAAATCAAGCAACTATTTATACAGCAAAAGACAGAAGATAATAACTCGATGGATTCTCTAGAAGTTACTCCATTCGACAGAAGACCTTTGACTGAAGAAGAAAAAACTAATCCTTCTTTAGTACCACCGAATTGTAAAGTATATCAAACTATGCCCTTAAAACCAAGAGAGTATAGACCAAATCAGGATTTTATTATTGAATTTAATGGCAAAGAATATCCACCTATGGGTGGTGATGTTAATAAAACACCAGACGGTGTTCATTGCTGGTCTACAACTAAAGAGGGATTAACAAGGATAAAATTGGCTAATCGTTTAGAGGTTTCTGGAAATTATTTAAGGTATATATTATATCATGAAGATTACCCTGTGACAAGGCTAACAGCAAATTGGAATGACACTGCACCTGCAACTAATATGAAATATGTTGTTGAAACTAGCCCCAAAGTTATAATGAGATGTATTCTTATGGCTACTGACCCAGGAGATATTGTTCTGGATATTACATGCGGTAGTGGTGCAACTGCATTAGAATCAGAACGTTTAGGACGAAGATGGATAACCTGTGATACATCAAGAATTGCCCTAACAATTGCAAAACAAAACTTGATCACAAGAAAATATGACTACTTTAAGTTGGCTTATCCAAATGAGGGTGTAGGTAGCGGTTTTGTTTATGAGACTGTCCCTCATGTAACATCAGGTTCAATAGCAAACAATGAATCAATTGATACTATTAATTTAAAGTACGAGAGTAGATTAGAAGCTTCCTTGCGAGAATTAAACCAATTATTAGAACAATCTCATCATAGTGGGCTTGAAGATTGGGAAGTTCCTACGCAACCAATTAATACATGGAATGAAAGAATAATCGAAAAGCATACCCATTATTGGACTCTTAAATTAAAAAGAGCAACTGAGATAAATGAAAGTATTGAAAAAAGTGCTTCTCAAGAGACATTATATGACAGACCAAAACAGGATAATTCAAAAACACGAGTAACCGGACCTTTCACATTTGAAGCAGTTCCTGCCCCAATTGCTAAATCATTTGAGGAAGTTGAAGCAGATACACAAATTGATGCTGATAATTCAGTTTCAAGAAGCGGGGAAACATTGCGGCAAGACGAATGGAGAAATGAATTACTCCGTTCTGGTGTAAGAGCCAAAGGAGGTAAATTAATTGAATTTACAAGAGTTGAACCTTTAAACGGCACACGATTTTTACAAGCAGAGGCAGAAACAAAAGAAGATAATCCTAAACGTGTTGTAGTTTGTTTTGGCCCTGAACATGCCCCATTAGAACAACGGATGGTGGAATTAGCATTAGAGGAAGCAAGAACACTAAGACCTAAACCTGAAATAGTATTGTTTTGTGCTTTTCACTTCGACCCTGAAGCACGAAAAGATATTGAAGAAACAAATTGGCCGGGTATTACACTACTAGAAGCACAAATGAATACTGACCTTTTAACAGATGATTTAAAGAAGAAACGAAGCAGCAATGAAAGTTTTTGGTTGATAGGACAGCCTGATGTAGAATTAAAAGAAATTAAAACTGGCGATGATAAAGGAAAATACAATGTAGAGGTACACGGTTTTGATTATTATAACCCGAAAACTGGCACTGTTGAAAGTGGAGGAAAAGGTGATATTGCGATGTGGATGCTTGACCATGATTATGACGGAAGAAGTTTATTCCCTTCACAAGTATTTTTCCCAATGGCAGGAGCCAAAGAAGGATGGGCTACTTTAGCAAAAAACTTGAAAGCAGAAATAGACCAAGATAAAATCGAATTATTTGGTGGCACTGATTCTCTTCCATTTATGCCCGGACAAGAGATTGCAGTTAAAATTATTGATTCAAGAGGTATTGAGTCATTAAAAATTATCAGATTATAGTTATGAAGAAAATAGATAAACTGATAATTAATTCTCCTTATGTTGAACCACAACAATACTGGGAGTATCTTCGTGATACAAGAGAGTTTATTTTACGAACAGGTCGCAGACCTGCTGGTTATGTTGTTGCATCAGAAAGTTCAAAATCATTTGATGACCCCGGAACATTTATAGAAATTGATTTAGTAAATACAATTCGCCCACGAATAAAAAAATGGCGTGAGGCAGGATATCCGGGTGTAACAGGCATTACTAAACGGCTTTTGCAACATTGGCAAGACCCTGAAGAGCGAAAAGACCGCAGGTTTTTCTTTTGCCAACTGGAAGCAATCGAAACGCTGATATGGTTAACCGAAGCACCCGAAGCAGATAAAACTGGCATTGAGATTCCAAGTGATGGAGGAGATTTTAGCCGTTGGTGTAATAAAATGGCTACTGGTTCAGGGAAAACCATTGTAATGGCACAGCTTATTGCTTGGAATGTGCTTAACAAAACTGCAAATGGCAAGGATACAAGATTTTCTAAAACTGTATTAATTGTTGCACCGGGTTTAACTGTGCGAAATCGTTTGTCAGTTTTAAACCCAACCGACAAAGGAAATTATTATGAGGAGTTTAATATTGTACCATCTGGCTTAATGGATTCATTAAGGCAAGGGAAAATAAAAATTATAAATTGGCATGCATTAGCATGGCAAACGGATGAAAAGATTGCCAAGAAAAAGTCAGTTGACAAAAGAGGCGCAAAGAGTGATGAAGCTTATGTAAAAGAAGTTTTGGGCGATTTATCAAATGCAACAAATATTATTGTAATCAATGATGAAGCTCACCATGCTTGGCGTGTTGCTCCTGAAAGTAAAATCAAAGGCGTAAAAAAGGAAGACATTGAAGAAAGTACAGTATGGGTTGGTGGATTAGACCGTATTCACAGTGCAAGAGGAATTTTACGTTGTTTTGATTTATCAGCAACTCCGTTTGCACCAAGTGGAAAAAAAGCAAGTGAAGAAGCATTATTCCCTTGGATAGTATCAGATTTTGGACTGAATGATGCTATTGAAGCAGGCTTAGTAAAAACACCAAGAGTTGTAATTCGTGATGATGGAAATGTAGATAAAGAGCTACGTTCAAGACTTTATCATATTTACATGGACGAAACCGTAAAAGATGATATTAACCAAAAAGTAGATGAAACTGTTCCTTTACCAGACCTTATTAAAAATGCTTACTTACTTTTAGGAAAAGACTGGAAAGCTACAAAGGATGATTGGGAAAAAGTGGGATATAAAATTCCGCCCGTAATGATTACGGTTGCAAATACGACATACACTTCTGCCAGAATAAAATATTCTTTTGATAAAGATGCTTTTATGCTTACTATTGCTGGTTTAGGTGATTTATGTAATACTGAAAGAACACTTCAAATTGACAGCAGTATTTTGCAAAAAGCAGAAGCAGAAACAGAAGAAGTTGAAATTGTAGAAGTTGAAGAAACCGAAGATGATTCTGATGATGCGCCAAAAGAAAAAAAGTTAACAAAGAAACAACAAGCGGAATTATTAAGAAAAACAGTTGATACTGTCGGAAAAATTGGGGAACCCGGAGAACAAATTCAGAATGTTATTTCTGTTGGAATGCTTAGTGAGGGTTGGGATGCAAAAACAGTAACTCACATTATGGGCTTACGTGCTTTTAGCAGTCAGTTACTTTGTGAACAAGTTGTTGGTCGTGGTTTGCGAAGAACCTCTTATGATGTGGCAGAAGATGGATTGTTTGAACCGGAATATGTAAATATTTTTGGAGTACCATTTACGTTTTTACCACATGAAGGAGGCGAAGATGGGCCACCACCTCCACCACCAAAACCTAAAACAGAAATTAAACCTGATAAAGAAAAAATTGAGCATGAAATATCATTCCCGAATGTTTTAAGAATTGACCATGTTTATAAGCCACAACTAACTTTAAACATAGCGAAAGTTAAGCCTCTTGAACTCGACCCATATGATTCAATTACCGAAGCAGAACTAGCTGCAATAATAGCAGGTAAGCCAAATCCTGCAGCCCTTTCTGAAATTGACTTAAAGGAAATTGCAGGGCGGTTAAGATTACAAACTATCATTTTTAAAATAGCTTCATCAATCTACAATTCAGAAAAAAAACCTGAATGGAAAGGAAGCAAGGAAACATTTTTAATACAACTAATCGGAATCATTGAGAAATTCATTTACTCAAATAAAATTATTATTAAAAATCCATTGTTTAATCAAGAGGAATCCCGAAAACGAATTTTAATAATGCTGAACATGAATAAAGTTGTTCAGCATATCTGGAATGAGTTAAGAGCAATAAATACAACCGCTTTAACGCCAATATTTGACAAAGAAAATCCCATTCGTTCAACATCTGATTTAAGAACTTGGTGGACAAGCAAACCATGCGAAGCATTTGAGAGGACACATATTAACTTTGTTGTATGTGATAGTAAATGGGAATATCTCGAAGCAAAAACAATAAATGATTCAGAAGTAGTTAAATCGTTTGTAAAAAATGACCATTTAAACCTCGTTATCTATTACAATTTTCAAGGCGTTGTAAGAAGATTTTTTCCTGACTTTATTATCAAATTAAAAACAGGTGAAAATTTAATCATTGAAACGAAAGGACAAGATAACGAGCAAAATAGAACAAAACGGGCCTATCTTGACGAATGGTGTAGAGCGATAAATCAGCATGGTGGTTTTGGTAAATGGAGTTGGGCGGTATCATTTGACCCAAACGACCTTGGTCCTATTTTACAAAACTCAGCTATTAGTTATAGCGGACACGTTTATGCTGATACTGATGATTTATCCAAAGCAGAAAAACTATTTGAAACCACAAAAGAATTATTTGAAACATTCGGTTTTGAAATTTCAGAAGAAGGAAAAATAAAACAAGGTTCTTGGTTCAAAGAAAAAGTTGTTTACAAAATAAGGAATGTTTTTAGAAGCAAAGAAGCACTAGAACTTTTTGAAAAGACAAAAAGAGCAATTGAACTTCAACAAATTGAGAAGCATCAATCAGAAGTAAATCGCAACAATATGGAAGCAGTTGCAGCATTTCTTAATTCTGTGAAAGAAATTCCAAATGTTGCTGTGGTAATGGGTTCTTTGATAATCGCTAAAGTAACCGTTGATAATACACCCCAATTAGCAATTCAGAGTTTAACAACCGATCAAGTGATTTTACTTGAAAAGAATCCGGAGTTAAAAAATAATCCGCTTGAATTATTACAGCTAATAAATGGAGGGAATAGTAAAAAACTCGAGTAACCAATTAACCTCATGAAGTTCAGCGGGATTTGCAAAAGTGCGTCATCCCCTCCTTGCACTATGACAACCTCTCAGCTAAGGTACCAGGACCCTGCCCGAATGCTGTGTCGGGTGACACAACCTCCCCATATTGCCGATCCGCTATATGCTATTTGCCTACATGATAGAGACTTAGATCCAAGTTCGAATTTTAAACTTTGATACAAATTAATGAAATACTACCTTGAGACAAATTCTTTACGCCAGTTAAGTTCAAAACTTGATAATCCCTTTTTAATAGATAATTCATTTACTTCAATACTAGCCCTGATCGAAATCGCATCCGGTATTGAAGATGAAAAAACTTTTATAATTAGAAGAACGATAATAGATAAGTTCCTTAGAAGTAAGCTGCTCATTTGTCTTAACATGCCTGAGACACTTTATTTAAAAGCATTCGGTTTCCAACATGATGATAAAGAAATTGTTAATAAAATAGGTATAGTTTTTAAATTAATCACGAAATCAAACTCATATAATGATTTTCAAAAGACAATTAATTGTTCAATGCATTCAGAATATTACCAATTAATAAAAAAATATGATCAGAATGCTTCATTGATCTTTAAAGATTTAATATTCAAGTATATAGAATCAGCGAGAAACAAATCTAGATTCAGCAAACTAATTGAATTGTACAAGAATAGATGGTCAAGTAACGATTCTGCAAAAGCCCAAGAATTATATGATAGTTTGATTGATTACTTTTCAGAAAATCTTTCAAATAATTCATTAGTAAAAGATGGGAGAACAAAAGAAGAAATTAAAAAATCTTATGATCATTCCATAGACACCTTTATTGTGATGTCTGCAGTTTATACAGATCAACATATTTCATTTGGTCATTCGCCAGGATTAAATGACTTCTTTGATTTGGGACATTTAATTTATCTGGATAATGTTACAAAAAAAATCATAACTGATGACAAATTACTTCATCGACTTCTAGTTGAATCCTTTTCAACAATGATAATGACTACTTCAAATTTTAAAAAAATAAACAGCATATAACACGGACGGTATGTTTAATAGGCTTATCACGGTTTTTACAATTCCAGTCCCCAAAACCCCTTATTCATAATTTATGCCATAAGCCTGTATGCTAATTAGTTACAAAACTATATGAATCGCCATGGAGGCCATTTCTAGCCCCATAGAGCCACTTTCCCCATGTTAGTAATATCTACCCTCCATTTAGAAGTAAAACCTCTTAAAACGCTTAACAACAGGCAAATATGGTATTTCAATCAATTCTTTAATATGATATTTATTTAGTAGTCAATATTTTACATCATTTTTCTATCAGCCTGGGACTTTGGTCCTGGGCTTTTTTATTTCTGTTTAACCATAACCATTTAAAATATGAAATCAACTATGCAAACAATTTCAGAAGTGAAACTGATCTATCGAACAAAGGTAAAAGCGTCAGAGAGGCCCCATATTAGAAACTCAAATGATGCTTTTGAGCTATTCATGGAAAGCTGGGACCAGGATGCAATTGAGCATACTGAAGAATTTAAGCTCATGCTACTGAACAGGTCTAATAAAGTCCTTGGAATATCTTCATTATCCAAAGGAGGTACAACCGGAACTGTTGTTGATGTCAGGTTGCTGTTGCAGTATGCTATAAAGAGTAATGCATATGCAATCATAATATGCCACAATCACCCAAGCGGAAATCTACAGCCAAGTGATGCAGATAAAAATATCACACACAAAGTGAAAAGCTCTGCAACTGTCATGGATATTCAACTACTGGACCATATCATAATTATTCCGGAAGGCAAATACACCAGTATGGCTGACGATGGCATTATTTAAGAATCATGGATACTATAAAACTTTTCAAATTAATCTACATCTAACATGAATACAGAAGAATATGAAGCAATAGGAGTAAATATCAAGGTTGAAATATTTGACTTTGATATGATGGAGACAATCTGGCCAATGTCAGGTTATGATGATCCCGGAATATGGTTACCAAAAACAATGGCAGATAAGTACAACGATGAGCAAATTGGAAGATGGTTCCTTAACAAATATCTGATGGATTATGGAAATTCTTATGGGTTCATAATAACGAAAGGTGAAGAAAGGAGAATGACCTTCAAACGCAAAATTAGAACTGCTGAGAAGAAGCTATGATCTTCCTTGCAATCAACATAATTTCAAAAGGCTGTGTAAATGAAAAAAGAGGCGACATCTCTTAACAGTCAATAGTTGCAATACAATTGAGGGTGTGGTTGAAATATTGCCTCAGCAATACCGAGATGTCGCCTGGGAGTATTTCTTATAATTACACTTTCATTACAGCAAACCAAATTTAGTCTTTTAAATAATAATTTTATAATTTTTTAAACCTTAAAGAACTTAGTGTAATCGGTAAATAACAGTACAGAACTTTCGGTAAATAAGAATACAGAGTTTTCAGTAACAATGGTGCAGAGTTTTTCACTTTGGAATTTTCGTATACTTAAAGGTAAGTGAGGTCAGACACTAATAAAAGAAGTTGGGAATTTGGAGTCGGTAATTGGAGGTTGTTGTGAATGACGCGGTTTTGGTTTTTTGTAGACAGCAGCAAAAACATTTTTCTAATTGGTATTTTTAAAAAAGTTCATTAAAAATTAAAGGATAACATTATTGGTTACAAGAGTAAAAATGGGATAAAATGATTATAAGATTCATCATTAAAGTTCCTAACTTTATCAATAATATAGTATCTCTTCGAAAAATGAATAAACTGGAAACCAAAAAACAAAATTAAAAAAGGTAATTATGGAAATAATAGGAGGTATCTTAGGCTTTATTGCATTTGTATTTATTGCTGTAATTTTGGTAAGTATTTTCTCATGGGCCACAAAAACTAATATTAGAACGCGAAGTGGTGATACAATAACACCAGATACTTTCCCAACAATCGTAAAAGCAAGTTCAAAAGGATTAAAAAAACTTTCTAAAGTGTCTATCGAAAAAATTAATAGAATTAAACCTTCTGTTTACAAAAATTCTTCAAAGGTTGATAGCCTTGAAAAATTAAATAATTTATATAATTCAGGAGGACTTACAAAAGAAGAATTCGAAATTCTCAAAGACGAAATCATTAATCGGGGTAAATAGAAATAAATCAGTAAATTTTAAATGCTATTGAATGTTATCCACTATTATTCTATGCATTACGACTGTATAGCCAATTGGGACAATTTTAATATTAATTTGCACATATAGCCGTAAAACTTGATGATGGTAATGTTATTGAATTAAATTGTTTCAGTATAGTTTCAGTTATCAAGTATAAAAAGAAGCGCAAACGGCCTATTAATGGCTGAATGCGCTTTTTTACTTGTAGTCCCACCAGGAATCGAACCTGAATTTAAGGTTTAGGAAACCTCCGTTCTATCCATTGAACTATGGGACCAGATTTTCAGGGTGTAAAATTATATCTTTTTTTGGGGATTACAAAACAGATGGTATTTTGATAATTACATTCAAGGTTTACGAAACCTCCGTTATCCCGCTTGAAGGCGGGACAGGCCTGCCTGACTGCTGACGCATTCAGTCAGACAGGCATCCATTGAACTATGGTACCAGATTTACAGGGTGTAAATTATATCTTATTTTGGGATTACAAACCGCTCACAATTTTCCTCATTACAGCCTCTCCCTGCACCCAGCAACAAGCCCAGCACCCAGCAACTAGCACCTAGCAACTAGCTTCCAGCAAATTCATCCCCCTGTTTTGTCAAATTCCTAAACTTTCATAACTTCATGCACTAATTCTCCTGACCATGAACTGGATAGATTTCGTAATCATTATTCTGCTGGTGTTCGGACTGGCACGCGGGTACATAAACGGCTTCGTAAAAGAACTAGCTTCATTGCTTGCACTCATACTCGGCATCTGGGGTGCAATAAAATTCTCCACATGGACAGCAGCCCGCCTCTACGACTACTTCGACATGACAGGAAAATATGTCGGGATAATAGCATTCCTTGTGACTTTTATTGTAATAGTCATTATAATACATTTCATCGGCCTGGTAATCGACAAACTTACCGACAAGCTTTCGCTCGGATTCCTGAATTCACTGGTCGGAATGGTTTTCGGAGTATTCAAATCGGCTCTCTTCCTTAGCATAATCTTCGTTGTCCTTAACGCCATCGATGCCAAACACCACTTCCTTCCCCACGAAAAGATCGAGAGCTCAAAATTCTATAACCCTATTGCCGACCTTGCCCCCGCCATATTCCCAATAATCGGGGAAGGTAACTTCGACAAAAGCTTCGACAGGTTTAAAAAGAAACCTGATGAGGTTACCATTTAAGCCACTTTGCTATCTTTGCACTTCTGATTTTAACCATGCTTTATGAATTTTGTTGAAGAACTGAAATGGAGAGGCATGATACATGATATCATGCCGGGTACTGAGGAATTTCTCTCAAAGGGCGGCGCAAAGGGCTATATAGGATTCGATCCCACAGCCGATTCGCTTCACCTCGGTCATATGGTACAGGTGATGCTGCTGGTCCATTTCCAGAGGGCGGGACATGTTCCGATTGCACTGGTGGGAGGCGCAACAGGAATGATAGGCGATCCTTCCGGCAGATCGGAAGAAAGAAACCTGCTCGACGAAACCACTCTTCGCAGAAATGAGGAAGGGATAAAAAAACAACTGTCGCGTTTCCTCGACTTCTCAGCCGCCAGCTCCAACAGGGCATTAATGGTAAATAACTACGACTGGATGAAGGAGTACTCTTTCCTTGGATTTATAAGGGACATTGGAAAGCACATCACGGTGAATTACATGATGTCGAAGGACTCCGTTAAAAAGAGACTGGGAGCCGATGCCCGCGAGGGTATGTCATTCACAGAATTCTCATATCAGCTTGTCCAGGGAACCGACTTCCTTCA
The DNA here is from genome assembly GCA_040772125.1 of Bacteroidales bacterium. Taxonomy (GTDB): domain Bacteria; phylum Bacteroidota; class Bacteroidia; order Bacteroidales; family VadinHA17; genus LD21. The sequence goes on along the minus strand of JAXGYS010000004.1, from coordinate 614,660 downwards.
CCTTTACAACGAATACGGCTGCAGGCTTCAGATGGGAGGTTCCGACCAGTGGGGCAATATTGTAACAGGGACAGAACTTATACGCCGGAAAACAGGCGGAGAAGCTTACGCCATGACAAGCCCGCTGATAACTAAATCGGATGGTACGAAATTCGGAAAGACGGAATCGGGAAACGTATGGCTCGATCCTGAAAAGACATCCCCTTACCAGTTCTACCAGTTCTGGCTCAACGTCTCTGACGAGGATGCGGCACGCTATATAAAGATCTTTACCCTTCTCGGCAAAAGCGAAATCGACTCTCTCATCGAATCACATAAGCAGGCCCCCCACGAAAGAATACTCCAGAAAAGACTCGCCGAAGAGGTTACCGTGATGTTGCATTCAAGGGAAGATTTTGAATCTGCCGTGGAAGCCTCTCAGATACTGTTTGGCAAAGGAACCACCGAATCGCTCAGGAAAATGAGTGAGAACACATTTCTTTCGGTTTTTGAGGGAGTTCCGGTCTCGGATGTGGCTCATGATATGATTAAGGCCGGAGTTACAGTAACGGACCTCTGTACAGCTCATACCGGGATATTCCCCTCAAAGGGAGAACTGAGAAGGATAGTCCAGGGCGGCGGACTGAGCATAAACAAGATAAGGATCGATGACCCTGAGCTGATAATCGGTGATGATCAGCTTCTTAATAATAAATACCTGCTTGTCCAGAAAGGGAAAAAAAGCTATTTCCTTGTGAGAGTTACCGCTTAGTCACCGCAACAGGTCGGCTGCTATTATCGACACATCGTCAAAAAGTCCGGGATTGTTATCAGGAATGCCCAGTTTCTCAAGCATTGCCTTTATATTTTCCTCAACCGGCCCCTTGTTCTTTATATGGTTAATTATCTCCCTGGTTAGTATTTCCTTGCCGTCGTCCCCCTTAAGATCGGAGAGACCATCAGTGTAGCATACGATCTTGGATGTGTTCCCGATCTGAATGTTCCGCTGAGTGACCGGGGGTATCTCATCAATCATTCCTATGCCCACGCATATCGAATCAAGATGCAATACACTTCCCGTCATAGTATCGTATAAAACAGGCGGGTTATGCCCGGCATTTATATACTCAAGAAGCCCCGATTCCTCATCGTAGCGGGCCACAAAGAAGGTAATGAACTTCTCCCCTGCAGCGTTCGAATTAATAAGGTCATTAAGACGGTGTATAAGCTCTTCCAGCCCGATATCGTGAGAAAAGAGCGCCCTCAGGGCGGCCTGAAAGTTCGACATCAAAAGGGCAGCTGATATACCCTTTCCTGAGACATCGGCTATGCATATCCCAGTTTTTGCCGCGGAAAGCTTTATGCAATCATAATAATCACCTCCAACCTCATAATGAGGATAATAGAATCCGTAAACCACGAGGTTGTCAGTGTGCGGCATCATTCTGTTCTCGGGAATAAGCTTCTGCTGCATCCTGGCTGCCAGCTCCAGCTCTTTCTTCAGTGCTTCCTGACGAAATCTTTCCTTTGAAAGCCTTATGTTCTCTATAGCAACAATTATTATGCTCGAGATGGTCTGAATAAAATGAAGATGTTTTATAACGGGGCTTACTCCCCTTCCCTCCTCCTCAATGTCGCCTATGAGAATGAAAGCAAGAGGGATGTTGTTGTTATGTACCGGAATGATTATATCAGCCCCCTCGATGCCGATCTCTTCATTGGGAAAAGTGGTATCAGTGAATTTCAACAGCTGGGTCTCAACGTCCGTCTCTTTTTCAAGTTTTTCAGGGAAACCCGCGTTAAACAGACATTCCCAACTGCCGGAATGCTTGAAGATAAGGATCTTTCCAATCCCCAGGTTGTTGCGCAGTATGGAGTCGTATTTCAAGAGAAGCTCCCCTGTCGGCAGATTCGCATTGATCGACAGCGTTATGTCGAGAAGTGCATCCAGCTTGAACCTGGATATGCTTAATCTGTCGGGGTTTTCTCTTTTCAGACTCATTGCAGGTTAAGACTTGGCCCTTTCAATGTAGGACCTGTTAGCTGTGTCGATCCTGATCTTATCACCCACATTGATGAAAAGGGGGACCATTATAGTACTTCCTGTTTCAATCTTCGCCTGCTTCATGGTGTTGGTGGCGGTGTCGCCCCTGAGCCCGGGCTCGGTATAAACAACCTCCATAACAACGAACTGCGGAAGATCAACGGAAAGTACAGTCTCTGTATCGGCATGAACAACAACTTCTACATTCTGCCCCTCCTTCAGGAATTCGTGACTTTCGATCAGATCCTCATTAACGTGTATCTGTTCATACGTCTCGAGATGCATAAAATAATACCCCAGCTCATCCTGATAAAGATACTGATAAGGCCTTCTTTCAACTCTTGCCAGATTAACCTTCGTCCCCGACGAAAAAGTATTATCAAGCACCCTCCCCGTCCGGATGTTCTTTAGTTTTGTCCTTACAAATGCAGGACCTTTCCCTGGTTTTACATGCTGAAACTGTACAATTGTATAAAGATCATCATTGAACTCAATCACCAATCCGTTTCTGAAATCTGCAGTACTTGCCATAAATCCTAAGTTACATTTAAATTATCTCAATCCTTCTTTATTTTATAATCTCAAGCGGATATTTCAGCCCTTCGTAACTGACTATCTCCGCAACAAATCCGCCGACAAATATATCAAAACGGATTTTAACCGGTAAAAAATTTTTATCCGCCGTGAACCAGAAAGTAACATCGTCCTGCGTTTTGAACAATCGTCCAACCTCGGTAACCGGATTGAACTTAAGACATTTTATCTTTCCGACCTTGGTCCTTATCTCTTCCGTACCGAAATATCTCATCGTAATAGGATAGAACTCATCAGTAAACCATGTATTTATCGTGATCATGTCGCCCTGCCTGAAATTCTGATAACCGGGCAGGTGATTATTCCTGAAATAGTAAAAGCATGAGAGAATGTCGTGTATTCCCTTCTCAACAACATGAATTCCGGTAAGGTCGCTTGTAAGAATTGTCGAATCGGGCCTTGTATAATGATCAAATTCAACTTCATTGTATTTCCTGTACCTGCCCTCGCGAATATTCCTTACCGAGAACACACAAAGTTCAGTTTCCGGCTCAATATAGCTTTCGTAAACATCCTTTACCTTGAAAATTGCATCTACCATCCCCGTTGTCCTTCCGATAAGGATTGAATGCCATACCTCCCTTCCGCGGAAGGTGTCGGTCTTAAGTTCAAAACTTGCCACTCCGCCCTGGAGCACTCCATACCTAACTTCGTAATTTACCTTTTCCCCGGGCTGATATGTTGATGCCTGTCCGGCAAGCAGGGCCGGAAAAAGAAATGCTGTCAGCAAATATCCTGAAATCCTCATTCTGGTTTTCTTTTTTTGTATCTGAACAATATCAGACAAATTACTTGCCAAGGATATTTTTTTTAGGCTGGGAAGTTATGAAATCTTTAAGATAAAAGGGCTCAAAATATGCTGTATCCTCGAATCTGTGTGCCTTAAGTGCTTCGTATGAAGGTTTATGCATATGCGCTGCCGAAACCCTGAATCCCCCGAAAAATACTGTGTTGGATCTTTTCATTACCTGACTGCATTTGAATGCACCATCACCGAAAATAAGTATCCTGATCTCTTCCGGTATGTCAAGAAATGATTCCTCTCCTATTATATCAGCAGAAACATCCTTTATGATCTTTCCGTCTCGGGATAAAACCGAATAGTAAACTTCCATCCGTCTTGCATCGATGGCAGGGATCAGAAGCGAGTCGTGCCCGAGGCCGAATCTCTGTATTTCCTCATCACTGATTCCGTTATACATCGACAGGGTGGTTCCGATCCCGATAAGCGGTATTGATGCTCCGTAGGCAATGCCTTTTGCAGCCGAAACGCCTATGCGGAGGCCCGTATATGAACCAGGGCCCTTGCTGACGGCAACAGCGCTAAGATCAGCTGCCTTAATGCCTGCTTCCGCGAGCAGCTCCTTCACATAAACAGTCAGTCTTGCGGCATGCGACCTTTCATCGTTGCTTTCCCTTAATCCCACAACTCCGTCACGACTGCAAAGGGCAACTGAACATACTGGGCCAGAGGTCTCAAGGCAGATAATCATGCTTTTGAAGAATATTCCGGTTTATTTTACGGAAAATAGTTCATCCTTCCCGACAATCTCTACCAGGGTACTGTCGGAAAGTTTCTTGCTGATAGCGCTGAAAGGGGCCGAAATAACCCTTTCTCCTGCATCTACTCCTGACAGGATCTCAATGTAACTGTTATCCTGGATACCGGTTTTTACATCCCTGGCCAGGGCCCTTTCTCCGTCGGTGATGAATACCAGAGTCCTTACCACCTCATCAGAAGGCCTGGTAACCACTTTGGTAGTGTCGTTCCTCGTGGTAACTGCCTGTATCGGAACAGCGATTATGCCCGGCTTTGTGACAGTCTGGATCTCAACGGTTGCCGACATTCCCGGTCTGAGGGGATGGGGCGCTCCTTCCCTGGCAAGATCCTTATAGGATTCGGGAAGAACAAGTATCTTAACATCAAAATTGGTAACCTGATCGGCCGAGACCCCGGTTGTCTTTGCTGAGTTGGCTATTTCTGTAACAACTCCCCTGAACTTGTAATCGACATAGGCATCAACTTCAATAAGCGCCGTATCGCCGAGCTTAACACGCGGTATATCATTTTCATTAACCTCAACCTGGGCTTCCATCCTCGACAGGTCAGCAACCCTGAGCATCTCAGTACCGGCCATCATGCCTGTTCCTGCAACCCTCTCCCCTAGCTCCACAAGCAGCATCGAGACTGTTCCCGACATGGGAGAATAAATGGATGTCTTTATAAGATTCTCATTAGCCTCCTTCAGTGATGCTTCGGCGCTTATTACAGAATAACGGGCAGCATCAACCTCGGCTTTTGCAACAGAGTAGGAAGCCTCGGCCTGCTCAAATTCCGACTGTGAAATGGTCTGTTCACTGAAAAGCTGCTGGGTCCTTTTGTAGGAGAGTTCTGCCTGGATGAATTGTGCTTCAGCCTGTGCAAGCCTCGCACGGGCCGAACTTATTGCTGCTGTCGACCTGTCCTTCTGTGAAATATAAACATCAGGCTTTATCCTGATGAGAAGCTGTCCCTTTTCAACCTGATCACCTTCCTTAACAGTAAGCTCAACTATCTCCCCCGAAACATCGGGAGTTATCTTCACTTCTTTCTCGGGCTGGATCTTGCCGTTGGCAGTAATGGTTTCAACTATCGTGCGGATCTCCGCGTTTTCAACAGCTACCTTTACTGTGACAGCCTTTCCTATCCATCCGGCCTTCTTTCCTATTACGGCAAAAATCACAAGGACTATTACAACAAGAACAAGTATTTTCAGAATTTTATTGTTTTTCATGACTATGTGCCTTATTTTGAAGTTATTGCATTAAGATTTATGGGTAATCCCTTATAAAAATCAAGAACTTTTGTCTTGAAGATAAATTCATACTTGGCCTGCGACATGTCGGATTGTGCATTCAGCAGCTGCGTTTTCGATGCATTGTAATCGACAGGGGTGATCATCCCCACGTTGAACTTCTGCTCGGTGTATCTGAAAGACTCTTCCGACGAACTGACGGCTTTGAGACTAGCATTGTATTTCTTGAGGGCGGCAACGGCGTCGGTGTAGGCCTGCTGGATATCCTTGTAGAGTTCCTTTTTTGTACCCTCAAGCGAATATTGATTGTTCTCCACTGCAAGTTTCGAATTGGAGATGTTCCTGTTGACCTGCCAGCCGTTAAGGACAGGGATACTGAGCGAGAGTCCCAGCCCGTAGTTCTTGTTGTTTTTCAGCTGTTCATCAAAGGGCTGCAAACCCGGCATGTCCTTTATGTAGGAGTAACGGGTGCCGAAGGTATGGCTCAGGGAAATGCTCGGAAACCTTCCTCCTTTCGCTATCCTAAGATCATATTCGCTTGCGGTGAGCTTAAGTTCCGAACTTTTTATCTCGGGCCTGGTCTGAAGCGCCAGACTGAAAATCTCCTCAACATTTCCGGTGATCACCGAATTCTGCTCAACAGTTATCTCAGGAACCTCTATTTCAAAACCGGCAGGTGTCTCCAGCTCCAGAAGCTGCGTCAGGTTAAGATATGATATTTCGAGCTGGTTCTTCATCGTGATGAGGCTAAGCTCTTCCTGTGCTGCCTGTGCTTCGATCTGAAGAAGGTTCCCTCTCGCCACGCTTCCCGCATCAACAAGCTTGCGGGTCTTCTCTATCTGTTGAAGGGTTATGTTGAGCTGGTTCTCGTTCGCGGTAACAAGTTCCCTGTTGAGAAGGATCTGAAGATATGCCATGGCCACGCTCAGCGAAACATTGTCGCGGATGCGCCTCAGATCCTGCTCTCCTGCAAGAAGCTCATATTTGTACTTCTGAATGGTGTTGATGTTCTGCATTCCGCTGAACACATTTGTCCGTCCCCCGAAATAGAAATAGTCCTGCTGTACAGTCTGGTTATAGAAAGTGTACGTGTTCTGGTCGAGGGCCCGCCCGAAAGAATAATCGTGCGAAACCTGTCCGTTAAGCGCAGGAAGAAGATCGAGCTTCGACTGGTTGAGGGCATTCTTCTGCACCTTTGTCTGGATTGTCTGCTGTTTGACCTGGATGTTGTGGTCAATTGCATAGATGATGCATTCTTCCAGCGACCATACCTTCTGCTGTGCAGCTGCCCCAAGCGGGAATAGAAAAATCGATGCGAAAATGAAAGGAAGGATTTTTTTCATCGCGGTCCTGGTGGTTATTAATAAGGGATAATTCGACATATATATTACAGATCCTGATTTTCCCGGGGTCTTGCAAAGCCCATGCCTGCACCCGGGATCAGGCTTTTTTAATTAAGGTTACGAAGATAAGCAATTAGGTTTAAATGACATGTTCAGATCAGTGAAATTTGACAATCCGTATTTTTTCGGGATTATTTTTTTCTCTCCGGGTAAAATAATTAACTTCACCGCCGGTAATAAAATCAATTAGTTATGCTTCACTATAAAGAATTAGGATTAGTAAATTCAAGAGAATTATTCAAAGAAGCAGTAAAAGGCGGATATGCCATTCCTGCATTCAACTTCAACAACCTTGAGCAGCTCCAGGCCATCATAAGCGCCTGTGTTGAAACAAAATCACCGGTAATCCTTCAGGTTTCCAAGGGAGCCCGGAAATATGCCAACCAGACCCTCCTGCAGTACCTGGCAAAAGGAGCAGTGGAATATGCCAAAGAACTTGGCTATGCCATACCGATCGTTTTGCATCTCGACCACGGCGATTCGTTCGAGACCTGCAAGTCGTGCATCGAGACCGGCTTCTCGTCGGTGATGATAGACGGTTCCCATTTCCCTTACGAGGAAAATGTAAGGCTTACACGCCAGGTTGTGGAATTAGCCCACCAGTACGATGTGACAGTCGAGGGTGAACTTGGAGTGCTGGCAGGAATCGAGGATGAGGTATCGTCAGACCACACATCATACACAAGGCCTGAAGAGGTGGAAGACTTTGTAAAAAAGACAGGAGTCGATTCACTGGCAATCTCCATAGGAACATCCCACGGAGCTTTCAAGTTCAAGGTAAAACCCGGCGAACTTCCTCCTCCGCTGCGATTCGACATCCTCGAAGAATGTGAAAGAAGGATCCCCGGCTTCCCGATAGTGCTTCATGGAGCATCTTCAGTGCCTCAGGACATTGTTGCCGAGATCAACCAGTACGGCGGAAAGATGGAAAATGCAGCGGGAGTATCCGAGGAACAGCTTCGCAGGGCAGCAGCTTCAGCTGTCTGCAAGATCAATATCGACAGCGACGGCCGTCTTGCAATGACAGCAGCGATCCGCAAGGTGTTCGTTGAAAAACCGGGTGAATTCGACCCGCGTAACTACCTCGGACCGGCACGCGACAAACTGAAGGAGCTTTACAAGCACAAGATAGTCAATGTGCTTGGCAGCGCAGGAAAAGCATAGGCCTTCTCAGTGACCTGGCACTTTAGCTGTAATTAGGATAAATGTAATCCGGGAGTGTTTCCTTAACTTCAGGACCTAAGCTTCGCAGCAGATAGTGACAGGGATGGGGATTTAAAACAGGATAAAAGTTTTTAATATAGCATATAACTGAAAGCCAGCCATTAACAGGCTGGCTTTTTGCTTTGTGTTAAAAACTTGAAAAATCTGAAAGTTGAAGGGATGAGGCTTTGATTAAATTAGCGGTCAAATTCATCAGGGGCGGTTTTGAAGAGGATCCCAAATAAGGAAAAACAACTGAAGAGAGAGAACAGGATCTCAGTCATGCTTAACAACAGGGAAGCCAGGGCTCTCGGCATCTACTGCACCAGATACCGTGTAAAAAGCAAGTCGGAATTCCTGAGGGAAACCCTTATGAAGGCCATCCTTAAAAGGTTTGACGAGGAGCATCCATCCCTCTGGGAAGAGCCGGAACCCACCCTCTTTTCCCGCAATGCCGGAAACAGATAAACCTTAGCATCCCGCTTTCTGACATCTCCCACAGAATAAAAAACCCTTGTCTGCGTTAATAATGCAGATGGAAGAGTTGAATCGATATACAGCGGATCCTACAAAAAGGACCCCTAGAATTGTGCTTGAACCCGGAAGGATATTTATTCTCGGACGTTCGATCCCGGAGAATCCGGGTGAGTTTTATCGTCCGGTTTACAACTGGATCAGCAACTATGCTGCCGTTAACGGCAGCAAGACAACAATAGAGCTGGGGTTCGAATATATAAATACAAGTTCCACAAAATGGATCTATAACATAATTAAGCTTATTGCCGGGATGAAGAACCTGGCTAAAAGCGTCAAAATAATCTGGTACTACGATCACGGCGATGATGACATGTGCGAACTAGGGTTTATACTCAAATCGCTTGTCGAATGTCCCTTCTTTGTGGTCGAAACCAAAGGAATGGACCGCATGCCGGATGAGACCCTTGTTTTCAACACAATCTGACAGGGAGTTATCCCATTAATAAAATTTTCCTAATTTTGCAGAACAATTTTTCCGGACACTGACCCATGGTGTAATTGGTAACACGTCGGATTTTGGTTCCGCAGAGTCCTGGTTCGAGCCCAGGTGGGTCAACAAAAAAGAGTGAGAGTGAGAGTGAGAGCGAAGGCCTCACTCTTTCTGTTTCTCACACCCGCACTCACACTCACAATGATAAAACTTATCGCAGATAACCCTGCCACCTGCTGAAAAATCAAGAGGTTGTAATCTTTATGGCTCTTTTAGTCTAACGTTATTTTCTTCGTTGGGGGGTACGGGAAATCACAGAACTATTCTTAGAAATTAAAATTAGGTGGTCCAGCAAGCTTACATCCATCAGGATTGCAGCTTCCTTCACTTTCTGTGTGAGCTTAAGGTCTGATTCACTTGGTTGAAGATAGCCACTTGGGTGATTGAGGCAGATAATAATTGCATTTGCATTACACTTAACAAAATACTGCAACAGCAACTTTACATCAACAACAGTCCCTGCCGTACCTCCTTTGGATAGTGAAGATATACCAAGGACTTTTTTGGATCTGTTAAGCAGTAATAGCTTGAATTCCTCAACATGTTCAATTGTGTCAAGGCTCCAGCTATTCATAAAGATTTCAAATGCATCTTTTGAGCATTTTATCTGAGCTCGTTCCGATGCTTTAACTTTCGTGCTGTAAATCAGGCTTACTTCTGAGATTATTGGTTCGTGTGTTTTCATATGATATTGGTTATTAATGAACAGAAATAAAAAAGCCCGGTCCCAAAGTCCCAGGCTTATGATAATTATTGGTTAATCTATTGACTACTAATTATATAACATATATAAGATATTATTAAAATGCCATATTTGTCTGTTTTTGAGCGATTTAGGACATTCTGGCTTTGTTTAGATAGAAAGCATTACTGGTATTGAGAAAGTGTCTGAGAATCGCTAAATAAAGGCTCTGTTGTGATCTAAATGGTAATTTATATGATTGATATACAAATATATAGTATTTTGTAAGTTAAAGGGAATTTGGGGGTTGAAAAAGCAAAAAGTATAAAAAGCTCATTAACCGTCCGTATCAGGCACAGTATTTTTAATTGGTTATATTGTTTTATTCTTAGATCAATTATCTTTAACACACCTTACTGAAAAGCCTGAGCGAGGGCTCAAACCATGTAAGTTTGCATAATTAGCACCACAGAACATATTTATGAAATGCCCTGATGTTGCACTCCACCAAGAACCCCACAATCCTATTGATGCAAATGTACCATCGTTTGAACTACGTGAACCACCAGGCATTGCAGTAAATCCTGATTCATTTGTTGTTTGACTATTATTATCTATCCAGAACTGAGTTCCTGTTGCTTTTAATTTAGCACCAGCAATTTCCTCCCCACCCAGATAGTCAATTAATGTGTTCCATTCTTCATCATCAGGAACATGGTAGCCTAACGGGCAAAGAAAGTTAACATTTACAGCCCATTGGTTGTAAAGTGCGCCATAATTTTCTTTATAGTTTTTATTATTATCATACCAGCAAAATGCAGCAGATGAAAGTGAAGCCCATTGAGTATTGTCGGTTACCAATGGAATAGATATTCCATTGTTATATTTAGTGGTTTTCAGGTCCTCAGCGAGCCAGACTTGTGTCCCAATAACAACTGTATCATATTCATTGCCGTCACCGTCTACAGGCAGGCCGCTGTGTTTCTCACATCCTGCAAGTAACAAAGATGATATCGCGATCATTAATATTGCTCTGGATTCGATCGTCCTATTCATAATTATCTATTTTATAAGAGTATGCATATATTAAACTAACTTATTATAAGGCCGGTATGGTATTATTGTCGGTAAACTATGATTTGAAAAATTTAAGGTGACTTAGATTCTGATTCTTCATACCGACCCAAGACTTTAAAAGGATAATCTCAATATCAGCTGTCAGTGTTTTATAACTAACCTGATCGTGGAGGTCTTACCTTTATAAACAATATTAACATAATACAATCCATTAGGAAGATTGGTAGTATCAATCCTGTAAGGAAATCCTTTGAATTCGGTTTTAAGTTTTATTGTTCCTGACTGGTCAATTACTGACAAGAGGCATTCATCATCAATAACAATATTTTCATTATTTAATTTAGCTTTATCTACATCAATGTCTACATAATTTCCGGCCGGGTTAGGATAAGCAAGGAAGTATCCGCCACATTCAGCGGCACCAAAATATGGACTCAAGAGAATCGCTTTTACTGATGGTGAACACGTTGTATATCCTTTTATCTCCATAAATCCATCAGGTGTATCATTCGTGTATATTGAAACATAGTTACTATACTCATAATTTTTGGCCCATCCGGATGGAAGATCCCAAGTTAATCCCGTCACTGTACAGTCAGGATCGTTTTCATTAAAGTAAATAGTATAGTATGTATATGGGCAAAGATAATAAGTGTCTCCATATTTTGGTGGAGAACTGCCATAAGAGTCTAGCACATAATAAGACATTAAATTTTCCTTTGGGCAATTTACATAAAAACTTTTCTTATATTCTGCATATCCGTCCTCCTCATCATTATCATCTGTAATTCTAAAGGTAATTTCACTTTCTTTTCCAGCGCATGAGGAATTTGGAATCAACGTTACAGAACTACCACTGCCTGAAGATGTGTTAAAACAATATGCGTTCTTTGAAATATACCAGTTAGGAGTAAAATCGTCTGGAACATCATTTAAAGTAAACTGACTACCCCCTGATAGACATACTTTACCTGAAGTACCAGAAATTGTTGGAGTATCATATATTGTATTTCCAGACCTAAATATTACTGTTGAATCTCCATCATTCCAGTCCATTAAATTTGGTCCTGGACAATTAGGAGGTCTCCCATAGGACTCTAATCCCCATGAGTAAAAACCATCACCGTCTTTGTCCCATCCTTTTCTACTGAAATATTCGGATTGACTACCTGTACAGCTCAAAACATCATTACTATTATTTGGATTTACAGGATAAACACGATAAAATGTTGGATGATACTCGAATACATCATATGTTCTTAACCCAATATATGCAGAATCAGGCCAGCTATCTTTTATTTCCCATTGTGAACCATCCCATCCTGTAAATAGAACTGTATGGGCGTGATTACAGTCCGGATCTGTAGAATGTAGTGCACATCCATTATTGTAGCCGGAGCCATTTTGCATAATTATAGGGCCGTAATCCAGAATAGCTTTTTTTAATTTATCCGCAGTATTTATACTATCAGGAGGTATTTGCCAACTACTCATATTAGGGACAAAAATACGCTGGTTTGGAGTTCCTAAACTACTACAATCCCATATACAATTTTCTTGACCAATTTTACTCCATGTAAATGTAAAAGCATTATCGTTAATCAATCCGGTGGTGCCAGAGCTTTTAGCGAAATCTAAAACAGAAGAGGCATTTGCTGATTCACATCCTAAACCTGGACAACCATTATCACCGTGATTATAAACATAAGCTTCAGAGAAATCAAATAATCCTATTTGGTAATTATTAAAATAAATTTGGCACATTGCTTCTACTGCAGCCACTGCTGCAAAAGTGCCACAAGGACCTTGAACTAATTGATCCTTTGCATTAGAAATATAATCATATTTATCTCCGTGTCTGGTCCGCCAAGAAAATGAACTCGGAAGCTGACCTTTCAAAGGAAAATAAAAGCAGACTAATAATAATATGGAAATCAAATTCTTCATGATAAAAATTGTAATTAAGAAAGGTTTTGAATTTTTTAAGATTAATAGAAAATAGAGGGTACAAGGAAGATAATTTTTTATCGAATGGTTAATTAAGGTCCCCTAATATTTGAACAATGCATAAAATAATTCAATATTGGGCCTAACTTGTTTTTAGTGCTAGGAAAATTAACGTGTAAACCAAAATCTGATAAATAGAATTAAGTATGAGAACTTCTATGTTCCGTCAATAAATTGCAAAGCCCCGTCAGTCACAAGAAATATGCAATCCTCGTTCCCAAGATCCCTCTTTGTTCCTTTGTTGTCTGACCTCACTAATCATTTATCCTACGAAAATTAAGCAATATCCGGGATAATGGGAAGAGGATTTGTCGGAAATACTTAAAAAAGTTGTAAAGAGGAGTATATAATACAGATAGTCGATGCGTTGTTTAATGCTGTAAAATTCTAATGTGCTATATTTTATTGATATAAAACGAATTACGACTTTCCAGGTCGAAGTAATAGTAAGATGCCACTGAATGGGAGATCGTGTCTCAGAAGGGCTAGAAATGGCCTTATTTGGCATTTTACAGCACGTATCATATTGATATACTGAATTATACCTAATATTCTCAATTTTAATGTCTTTTATATCAATTATTTAAGTTAAATAATGACCTGATTCTGTCTATTTTTAAAAACAGAATATTGTCAAAGGAATAAAATAACAACATCATTAATTTATCGTCTGGCGCGAGCCGCCCGCGAGCAGCAGACAATTTTCGGCAAAGTAAGCGGGGGTATTGAATGACCTCATTTGAAAATTTATACTTTAATGTATCCCATCACCACAGCAGGAGCACCTGCCTGACTGCCTGCGGCAGTCAGGAAAGCAAAAAACGTGTCAAACAACTTACCCCTGGCATTGTCCATGTTAGCTGCCGGGCTGTTTTAGTTTTATGGTAACAAGATTATAGCTTGTGCTTCGTCCACCCGAAGGATTTTTTTGGACAATGTTCTTACTTATGAGGTCTTGAATATCTCTGAGTGCAGTATCCTGAGAACATTTCGCAATTTTTGCCCACTTTGAAGTTGTCAGTTGACCAATAAAGTTGTCTAATAATTTGTTTATCAGCAGGATTTGTCTGCTGTTAAGAGTTTCGGAAGAATGTTTCATCCAAAACTTGTGCTTACAGAGAACTTTTGAAAGAATCTTTTCCGACGAATTAAGAGCATCTGTCAGGCATTTTAAATACCATACTAACCATTCAGTTATATCAAGAGTCCCTTTCTGAGTTTTCTCAAGAATGTTATAATAGTCTTTTCTCCCGGCTCTTATCTGTGAAGACATACTATAAAACCGCTGAGGGGTTTCGTCTGATCTGGTAAGTAACATTTCTGATAAGGCACGTGCAATTCTGCCGTTGCCATCTTCAAAGGGATGTATTGTAATAAACCACAGATGAGATATAGCAGATTTTATTATTAAATCCTGGTCAGTTTCTTTATTAAACCATGAAATAAATGATTTCATTTCTTTTCTGATCTCTCCTGCAGGTGGAGCTTCAAAATGTACTTTCTCTTTTCCCAAAGCACCTGAAACAACCTGCATAGGACCAGTTGAATCATCTCTCCTCTTGCCAGCAATTATTTTATACATACCACTTCGACCTGAAGGAAACAACGCTGAATGCCATCCAAATAATCTATCTGTTGTTAATGTCTTTTTATAGTTCTGGGTGGCGTCTAACATCATTTCCACTACTCCGTCTACATTCTGATCAGATGGTACAAGTCCGGATGCCTCAATTCCTAACCTTCTGGCTATTGAGGATCGAACCTGGTTAAGGTCCAGAATCTGACCTTCAATTTCTGATGTTTTAATTACTTCAGTTGTCAGGGTTTCCAAAACAGCCTCATTTCTAAGCCTAAATCCCAAAGCTTCCATCTTTCCTACCAGCTTCCCCTGCAAGTGTCTGACATTAGAATGTGGCAATAAAATGGACTCGCTGTCCCATTTAAACTTCGGCCAGTCAGATTGCTGGTAAATATAACTTTTCATCCTCCGCAATATTTGCGGTAAATATATAAATTAATCTCCGCAATTAAAAATATTCTCCGCGTATCGTGCGGTGATTAGTAAAATTTTCTCCGCATCGGAGGGCTAGATTAACCACGGATTCCACGGATTTCACAGATAAGAACACGGGTTTTTTTGAGACAATCCGCGAATAACCCGTGTGCTCCGTGTTACCCGTGGTTAAATAACCCAAAGCAGATAAGGTTTTTCCCTGTAGTCCTGATTTTTCCAACCCGGGATAAAGCAAAAAGAGGCGTTAGCACGGTAAATATTAAAAATTAATATTATATAATACTCATAGCCAGTAATATAAAATTTCATACAGACTAAATATAGTGACCATCAGAAGTCAGGAAATTAATTGTATATGTTGCGAAAAGTGCTTATATTAAGATTGATTATCAGATAGGGTTGGTTGGGTTGTTCGCAAATGAATCCTTATGGCATTAAAATCATAAAAAGGAGGTGAATAATGGCTTTAATGATTGGCGCCGAATGCATGGCATGCGGCATATGCATCGAGGAGTGCCCCAATAATGCAATTCTTGAAAGCACTCCCGTCTATGTTATTGATCCTGACCTGTGTACTGAATGCGTGGGTGCTTTTGACGAACCTCAATGTGTCAGAGTCTGTCCGCTCGAAGTCATAATCCCCAATCCTGATTATGCAGAAAGTCACGAGCAGCTGCTGGAAAAGGAGAAGCGCCTTCTCGGCAGCAGGGACCCGGATCAGTGAAAAGTCCGGTACTACTTCGTTACTTGTAAATGCAGTTAATCCATCCGTCCTACTTCCTTGAAATGGTAACCAGAATTCCATCCTGTGTAGTCTCCTGCTGATAAGCAGCTCCTGAGTATTCACCTATCCTTTCACCAACCACCTTCATAAATAAAAATTAGCATCATAGGTTACGTTGAATAAAAGTGAAAGAAAAAACCTATCTGGTTCTTTTCGGCTTACTGTGATGTCAGCTTCTTAAAATCCTCATTTTCCCAAAGACTTTTGTAATCTTCATCACTGACCGCACTTGATTTGAAACGGGGATTGATTGATATCGCTTTCCCGAGATCAGCAAGCGCATTTTCAAAATCCCCCTTCAGACAATATGCACAACCTCTGTTGTAGAGAAATACGGGCTGGCCCGGAACAAGCTGAATTGCCCTGTCATATGAAAGTATGGCATCATCATATCTTTTTGCCTTAAGAAGAAGACCTGCCCGGATCTGCCAGGCATCCGAATTCTTTGGATCAAGCATCGTTGACCTGTTCAGGGCTTCCAACGCTTCCTCATCTCTGTTAACGGATTCCAGAAGCTGCCCCTTAAGTATATAGTTCAGAGCCGTGTCGGGCTGGATGCTTATCAGCTTATCAATAGTGGCCAGCGCCTCATCAGAATGATTGTATTCAGCCTGTATGAATGCTTTAAAAAACATGATCCCTGTATTGTCCGGATATGTTTTTTCAAGTTCTTCAAGGTGTTTTATGGCTTCCTCTTCTCCTGTGGGACTCCTCTTCATGTTTAATATCAGCCAGCCTTGTACTGCATCCCTGTTATTCGGATATTTTCCCATTATATCCGTGTAGACGGCTGATGCCTCTACTGTATTTCCCTGTTTTGCCAGGGCCTGAGCTTTGGCGAGTTCATCCTTTACTGTCGGAACCTGCCCGTAGGATCTGTAGCTTATGATTAAAGCTGCCAGAGGAACCAGAAAAAACGCTAATTTTTTCATTTTGTTTGAATTAAGGATTACTGATATAAATTTACATCCTGCCGGAGGGGAAGTCAAATTTATTTCAGAATAAGGGAACTGCTTAAAGTCATTCAGCCCCTGTGACCTTAACTCGTTTTTCGCCCCTGTAGCTTCTTAAGTCAGGATTCTTCTTCAGGTAGTTGATCAGCGCGACAGCCGTTTCGAAGAAAAGCGACTGGCCCGGATCGGTGTGCTCGTATTTGTAAACCTGTGTCATGTAATTGTTCATGGCAACCGTGTAAACCTTTTCAGGATCGACAGGTTCTCCGCTTTCGGTGAGAAGTACAATGTCAGAAAGGTTGCCTTCTGCATCAAGCCTCAGCTCCGTCTTTAGTCCTGAAGGATAGACCGGAGCCCTGTCGTCAACGGGAAAAGCCGCGAACATCAGCGACCTGATCTCCCTGCCGCTGAGCCTCGTGACAACAAGCTCATTGCCGAAGGGATCAAGCTGATAGACATTCATGATAGTGACCGGACCTTTACTCAAACGATCCAGACGTACACCGCCGGGATTCACCAGGGCAATATCTGCCCCGGCAGCATCGCGCTGCGCGTCAGCCATCAGGTATCCCAGCTCCTCATATGAAGAAAAGTCACTGGCTGCTGTCGAAATAACTTCCTTCAGGGCCTGATTGTCGTTGTACTTGTCGACCATGGCCCGTATGGCAGGCTTCTCTTTGGCTGAATTCCTTATATCGATTAGCTTCATGCTCCTTTCAAGTGTCCCGTCACTTTTAACTGTAAGAAAGATAAGAGTGCCGTATTTGAGTTTGTTTTCGGCCTGGGTAATGAGGATTCCGTTATGGATCTGTTCTTTTTCCACCCTGGTATGGGAATGCCCCCCGATTATAAGGTCAATTCCCGGAGGCATTGTTTCAGCCAGCTTCACGTCGTTCTCGAAACCAAGGTGCGTGAGGGCAATGAAAATGTCGCTCTGATCCTTCAGCCACATGTATTCAGGAGCTGCCTCAAAGGGAGAACGGAAGGTAAAGCCTTTTACATTGTCGGGATGAGAATCGGGAATACCGTTCAGATTAATGTGCAGAAGCCCGAGAAAAGCAATTTTCAACCCATTGGGCATAGTGATTATCTTGTATGGTTCGATGTTAATGTCAAGAGAGTCATCCGCCTTAACATTCGCACAGATAAAGCTGAAATCCGCCTTACGTGCAAGATTGCTGAATCCCGCGGGACGCGTGTCGAATTCGTGGTTCCCGGTTGCGCTCAGATCGAAACCCGTGGCATTCATGAGTTCAATGACAGGCAATCCTTTCTCGGGATACTGGTCATTGACCGGATTGCCGGTCTGATTGTCTCCCGCGGCAACAAGAAGCATATCGGGATAAAGGGTTTCCAGACTGTCGACGATCCACGCGAGCTTTGGAAAATTGTCGATCGTGGCATGAATGTCGTTCACCGCGAAGATCACTGCCTGCCTTTCGCCCGAAGTGCCTGTGACTGCTTTCCTTCCCGTGCTGCATGAAGCGAGAAGAATCACTGCCGCCAGAATAACAGACGCCTTCCCCGGAAAAGACCTCTTCCTTTGCCTCCTGCCGGTGAAAAGAACATTGCCGCCTGTAAGTTCGCCGTCGGGCGACACTGTGTTCCCGTAACCATCCTCAACATGAGGGAACCTTCCCCGAAGCCTCTTTCCTGTATGAGTATAGTACTTCAGTACGGCATCTTTTACTTTCGCTCCCTCATAAAGCTCAAGAAGAATGTCATTCACTGTTACTTTCATTTATCCTGTTATTTAAGTCTAATACAACCTGATATGATTCCCTGACTCATACTGAACCCGGCTAAATAAAAGAAATCCGGTAATCCTTTCATTTTGCTCCGTATCGCCATACCCGTCAGGGGATCTGATAAGTTTCCTTAAGGCCTAAATTTAAGAATATCGGACAAAAGCATGAGGGCAGATCCGGATTTTTATTCCAAAAACAAAAAAGCAGACATGCGTAAGGTACATCTGCCGGCACTGACAGAGATCCATTATCGTAAGAATAATTACATTTTTATTATTGTGCCGGGTAAATTTTTTATTGTGTTACAATAAATATTTATCGTATTACAATATATATTCTAATGTTTTCTATGCCAGTTATATATCTTTCTGTGCCGCAACAAATTTCTACCGTGTTTCAATGTATTTCCACCATATTTCATAGAATTTCCCTCATCAAAACATTCCAGGTAAGTAAGTATGGCT
Source organism: Bacteroidales bacterium (assembly GCA_040772125.1). GTDB lineage: Bacteria > Bacteroidota > Bacteroidia > Bacteroidales > VadinHA17 > LD21. The sequence goes on along the minus strand of JAXGYS010000004.1, from coordinate 595,886 downwards.
TGTATTTGCAAATTTGAAGTTATCGCAGAAAGATTTGAGGTATTATTGAAAGTCCGCTTCCAAATAATTTGTCTTTTTACAGAACTGAAAAAAATATTCAAAGTATTGTGGCGGCAAGCTGATTGTTTATAACTTCGTTCTGGTCAAATTTTAACAATTAACATAGTATTGTATGTCATTAGAAGCTATTTCGGCGACCGATACCTCAACCGGTATCCTGTTCAGGTTCGCATTCAACCTTGTCGTTCAATTTGTTCTGATAAGGCTTATTTATTACAGATTTGAACGAAAGGAGGAATATGTCTTCTCCTTCTTCCTTATGGGAATAATTATTTTCCTTCTCTGTTCCCTTCTGATGAATGTAAACATACAGCTCGGAATGGCTCTCGGACTTTTCGCGGTTTTTGCAATACTTCGTTTCCGTACTGTAAACTACACGGCAAAGGATATGACCTATATCTTTACCGTTATCGGGATCTCCGTCATCAACTCTCAGGCAAACCTTCCACCCCCGGTTATAGGAGCTTTGATAGTGAACTCAGTAATAATCATCTCTGCAATGCTTCTTGAGATATTCCTGAAAAAGAATTTTCTTACACCTGTTACGATCATTTATAACAAGCTCAACCTTCTGAATCCGGAGTTAAAAGAAGAGCTCCTGGCCGATCTTGCTGCAAGCACAGGGCTCAATGTCGAGAAAGTAAGGATCAAAAAGATAGATATCGCAAAATGCAATGCTGAAATTGAGGTGTTCTTCAGGGATGGAACCAGGCCTCTCAGCCAGGGATCTTCCGTTCCTGCTGCAACTGATTAGGACGACAGGGCGGCTCCGATAGCCGTGGCATATTCCGCGTCCTCCGGAAATTCAAAGGCAATATTGTACATTCTGCTTATCTCTTCAAGGATTTTCTGGCCGAGAGGATTGTTGCTCCCGTTGCCGGTAACGACAACGGTTCCGTTGTTCTTGCTCTTTGCCGCAAAAACCGACACCATACCGATCACCTGATAAGTAAGGTTTACAATCCCTGCAGCAATATCCTCCCTTGTTGCAGTGTCTAGCATCTTGCCGAAATTTGATGCCGTATACTCCCTGTTGAGGAATCCTATGTTGGTTTCCGCAATGTCGCCGATATGAAGGTCGACATTCCGGACATCTCCCTTTGAAGCATAGTTCATTATCGTGTCGAACTCCGAAGTCTTCAGCAGTTCCCTGGCCAGTCCGGTCATTGTGCCGCCGCCGACACCGGTTCCTCCCAGATGGGTTATCCTGTCGCCGCTCACCTCGATAATGGCTGTTCCCGTTCCGATATTCGAAATTATTATCCTGTCCTTTCCCGAAAGATATCTTCCCCCTGTGCCAATGGCAATCATCTCATCTATCCTTCTGGTACTGATCCCGAAAAGATTGTCGGTGATCTTCGATGAACCTGCTCCGGTGATATTAATCTTATCAATGCCCGACAACGAAAGATGGTTTTCCACGAGAAGTTTCCCGAAAGCTCCTGTCGCCGATGTGATGGCATCAACTGCCTTTGTCCTGACCTTTATTATGGATGTACCTTCGCCTACTGCTGCCACTTTGGTGGTAGTGCTTCCTATGTCGATTCCTATTACCATTGCATGTCTGTTTTACAGTTTTCCGGCAAATGTGCCCTGATCTTACCGGTATTAAAGGTAGACATAAATTAAATCAGGAGAGGGGTTTGTTTACCACATTGATCGCTTTGCCATCAAGAAATGCACTTATGTTGCCCGCGGCAATATGCATCAGCCTTTTCCTCGATTCAAGTGTAGCCCAGGCAATATGAGGGGTAATTATGCAATTCTTTGCCCTGAGCAGTGGATTATCCGGAGGCGGAGGTTCAACCGACAGCACATCCAGACCCGCTCCGGCAATAATTCCCTGGTTAAGGGCATCGGCGAGATCCTTCTCTGCAATCAGCGGCCCCCTTGCCGTATTTATAAGGAAAGAACTCCTTTTCATAAGCCTGAGATTATCGATATTTATCATTCCGGCATTCTCAGGCGTCAGCGGGCAATGTATCGTAACAATATCCGAACGTGAGAGAAGTTCCTGAAGCCCCGCCCATTCAAAACCCGGCAGGGGGGGCCCTCCGGTCCGCGATCTTGATGTCGCTATAACATTCATCCCGAAGGCCATTGCTATTTCACAAACCTTTTTGCCTATGCTTCCGAAACCTATTATCCCCAGTGTTTTTCCCGAAAGCTCTGTAAGCGGATAATCGCGGAAGGTAAAGTCTTTCGATTCTGACCACCTGCCCTTCATGACCTCATCGCTATGCCTCATCACATTGTTGCACAGGCTCAGGATAAGGGCAAAGGTCAGCTGGGCAACCGAGTTTGTACCGTAAGCAGGTATGTTTGTAACAATAATTCCCAGACGGTCAGCTTCAGCGGTATCAATAACATTGTAACCCGTTGCCATAACTCCTATATACCTTAACTCCGGAAGCGACCTGAGAAGCGGGCCGTCAAGAATTACCTTGTTAGTAAGAACTATTGCGGCGCCTTCTGTACGTTCGGCAACGAGTTCGGGCGGTGTCCTGTCATAGACCCTAAGCTCGCCAAGACCGGCTATCTCATCCCAGCTCAGATCACCCGGATTAAGTGTATATCCGTCAAGTACGACTATCTTCATTCTGGTTCCTGATTTTAATTGTTAATGCAATTATCTCTTTATTTGTTCCATGCCGGAACGGATCAAATTTAAGCCTTATAATGATCAAATGAAAACTGATGCCGGGGCATGGCAAGGATCTCCTGATTGTCTCACGGGAAAAAATTCTTCATTATTGAGCCCCGAAACACAAAATTAATGATATTTGCCGGCGGACTTGTTCCTGTTTTTACCCACGCTGAGGCTTATATATGAAGATCATAACAGGGTTTATAGAAAAACATTTCTGGGCCGTTCTTGTTGCAGGCATCCTCCTGGGTCTGTGGCCCATGGCAGATATAGATGCCTCCCCCATTGTTCCCAAGCTGCTCCTCGGGATGATGTTGTTTCTAGCATACCTGAAGATCGATGCTCTTGAGATTATTGAAAACATGAAGAATTTCAAGATGATGGCCTGGATAAGCTTCGTCTTCATGATTGCCATCCCTCTTCTCTTCTACTTCCCTTTCCGCCTGATCGATACCGAACTTGCAATGGCCATCCTGCTCCTCACGGCAATGCCTGCAGGAGTATCTTCTCCGGTCCTGACAGATATCGCAAAGGGAAACATCTCCCTTTCAATGAGCCTTGTCATAGCGACCCAGCTTCTTGCTCCCTTTACCGTTCCAATGCTCTTCTGGCTTGTTGATGCAGGGACGGTCTCAATCGACAAGCTCCTTATACTCAGGGATATTGCCATTCTGGTCTTTGTCCCGATGATAATTTCACAGTTTGTAAAGAGAATTCTGCCGCGGACAGTTGAAAAAACACAGCATCTTTTCACCTCCCTGAATGTCCTGATCCTTTTTTCATTCGTTTACATTACAATTTCCTCACAGAGGGAAGTTATCCTGGGAAACCCGGCAGGTGTGATATGGAAGCTCGCGGTTCTTTACGTGGTTTTTATCCTCCTCCATATAATCGGTTACGTAATATGCCCGGTGAAGGGTAAGGAGAACAGGATCGCCGTGGCAATCGGCGCAGCTTATATGAACAACGGATTAGCCATCGTTCTGGCCGTTTCGTATTTCTCTCCCGAAATCCTGGTGCTTATGGTCCTCTCTGAGATCCCATGGAACACTCTTCTTGCCCCGTTTAAAAAGGTTGCCGCAAGGCTCTGAACGAAAGCAAAAGGCTCGTCGCGGCCAGCTGGCCTGGCTGCAATGTCTTCTCATAAATAATGTTAAATATTGCAGGGTAAGATAAAAATGTCCTAATTTTAGGAGATTGCGTAATTTCTTCATGTAGAACACAAGAAAAACACTAAATGAAAAAGAAACTGCTCCTTTCAGTCATCTGCATGTCATTTTTGGTAAGTTCTTTCTCACAGGAGCTTGCAAATTTCAGACGTACACCCATCGTTTCTCCGGAGATCGGAGAGAAGACAGTCACTTTCAGGATCCGTGCCCCTCAGGCCAAGCTTGTAAGGATATACGGTTCGTGGCTGAGAAGTTTCGACTCCTCACTTAACATGAACAAGGACACTGCCGGCCTCTGGGTCCTGACCATTCCCAAACCCGAACCCGAACTCTACACTTACAATTTCATTGTCGACGGGTTTGCCGTAAATGACGTGAACAATATCTTCCTCCAGAGGGACGGAACCAGGTACCTTAGCGTTCTGCTTGTCCCGGGTGAGCTCACCGAAAACTATTTCGAGGCAGGTCAGAGGGGTAATCTGAACAAGGTCTGGTACGATTCGCCGGTTATCGGGAAAACACGCCGGATGTTTATCTATACCCCCTACGGTTATGATTCCGGCACTCAAAAATATCCTGTCCTTTATCTGCTTCACGGTGGAGGAGGTGACGAGGATGCGTGGGTGAACATGGGAAGAGCCTGCCAGATACTTGACAACCTTATTGAGAAAAAACTGGCAGTGCCTATGATATGTGTAATGCCTAACGGGAATCCCGGACAGGAGGCTGCAAAGACTTCCCTCCTTCCCGAGGCTACTTACGACAGAAGGGATCCGAAGTTCGCCAATCTCTATATCCACAGCATTGTAAAAGATATTATACCCTATGTCGAAAAGAACTACCGCGTTATTGCCAGTCCCGATGCAAGAGCCGTATCCGGTCTCTCGATGGGCGGCGGACACACCCTGAGCGTCACAAATGAGTATCCCGGAACATTCGGATGGATCCTTCCCCTCAGCATGGGAATACGCGACGACCAGACCGACATCGATTCAAAGCTTCAGGGAATTAAAAAGGCAGGATACAAACTTTACTGGATAGGATGCGGAGACGAGGATTTTACATTCGAGGGTGCCAAAAAACTTGACGAGGCCCTTACCCGCAACGGAATGGACCACACATTTTTCGTTTCAGGAGGTGGACATACCTGGTCGAACTGGAGAATCTACCTCAACACCTTTGCAAAACTTCTTTTCAGGTAGATTAACAGCAGGAAGCTTATTAAATCAATTAATATTTTCAAGCAAAGAATTATGAAAAAGAGACTGTTTCTATCAATTATATCCCTGATGGCCTTTGCAGGCCTTTTCAGCCAGGAACTGGCAAATTTTGCAGGGCGCCGTCCCGTGATCTCGCCGGAAATTAACGGAGGGGAAGTCACTTTCAGGATTTCGGCACCCTATGCTGACACTGTGAAACTGTACGGCTCATGGATGCCCGGTTTCGGCTCTTCTGCCGAAATGAAGATGAATGATGAAGGCCTCTGGTCTGTAACCATTCCGGCACCTGCACCTGAACTTTATACCTACAATTTCATAGTCGACGGTCTTTCGACCACCGACCCCGCTAACGTTCTGATGCAAAGGGATGGTACACGCTACCTTAGCGTTCTTCTCGTTCCGGGCGAACTTACTGCAAATTATTTTGAAGCAGGGAAACGCGGCAATCTCCTCCAGGTATGGTACGACTCCCCCACCCTTGGCCTGAACCGCAGAATGTTCGTCTATACTCCCTACGGATACGAGACAGGCACAACTAAGTATCCCGTCCTCTACCTCCTTCACGGCGCAGGTGGCGATGAAGACGCATGGAGCACAATGGGCAGGACCTGCCAGATAATGGATAACCTTATTGAAAAGAAGCTTGCAAAACCTATGCTGGTGGTAATGCCAAACGGCAATCCCGGGCAGCAGGCAGCAAGAACAGCAATGATCCCCGAAAAACCTCTCGACCGCTCCGATCCCAATATGGCAAATGCCTATGTAAACAGCATTGTAAAGGATATTGTACCCTATATCGAGAAAAACTTCAGGGTAATAGCAAAACCTTCATCAAGGGCTATCGCGGGACTTTCGATGGGAGGAGGTCATACTATCAGCTGCACAAATCTCTATCCCGGCTTTTTCCAGTATATCTGCCCCCTGAGCATGGGAATCCGCGTTAACGATGAGAACAGGGCTAGATACGACGCTGAGTTCAGGGCTGTGAAAAAAGCAGGATACAAACTATACTGGATCGCATGCGGCGACTCCGATTTCCTTATCGAATCGGCCCGGACACTTGATGCCACACTTACCCGGCTTGGAATGAAACATACATTCTATGTGAATTCGGGAGGCCATACATGGGTTAACTGGAGGATCTACCTCAATACCTTCGCACCGCTGCTGTTCAAATAAGCGGAGGGATAAGTATATACCTGTGACCTGAACGTTAAGGCCGGATAGTATCCGAGATCCTGTGTTCTTCGGGTTCAAAGGGACAATCCTGTTAAAAGGATCAGGACTTAGTATCTGTAAAGATTGATTTATAAAGCTGGTTCCGGGTAACGAGTTATTCGCGAGGGAACCTTCTTTTTTCTATTTTTGCAAAAAATTTCATAATGAAAATATTTCACTCATTATTCACGGCTATCATTACCGTCACTCTGGCGGGCAGCATATCAGCCCAGGAATCTTCTGCCGATGCAGGCACAACAACAGCTGGCAAACTCGTTACAAAGGAGGATTCATTATCATATGCACTTTCAATACTGAACTACGGTTCACTTATCCGGCAGAATATCGATCCCGATCCTGATATCTTTGCAAGGGCAATGAAAGACTACAGGGAAGGAAAACAGCTCATGACAGACATAAAGGCAAGGGAGTTCGTCTTTGCCTATGTAAATGAGATGCAGGCCCGTCAGGCTGAACTGGAAAGGGAAAAAAACAGTGAATATATTGCAGCTAACGAAGCTTTTCTTGTAAAGAACGGCCTTAGACCTGAGGTGAAGACAACAGCTAGCGGATTGCAGTTTGAGATAGTAAAGCCGGGATCAGGGGCCTATCCTGTCAGGGAAAGCACTGTTAAAGTACATTATTCAGGAAAATTAATTGACGGTACGGAATTCGATTCCTCAATTAAAAGGAACACACCTGCAGAATTTCCCCTTTCGGGCGTAATTGCCGGATGGACAGAAGGTCTCCAGCTGATGCAGCCGGGAGCAAAATTCATTTTTTACATCCCTGAAAAACTTGGCTACGGAGCCCAGGGAGCAGGGAATGTAATAAAACCCTTCTCAACCCTCATTTTTGAGGTTGAACTTCTTGAGATAGTAAAATAAAGGATCCGGTTTTTCCGGAGATCTTCCTGACCCTACAGTTTAATAAACTCAACCCTGCGGTTCATTGCTTTGTTGGCAGGACTGTCGTTGGGAGCAACAGGTTTGCTCTCGCCGGCGCCTTCGGTTTGCATTCTCGAGGCATCAAGCCCGAATTTTGAAACCAGTTCGTTCTTTACCGACTCGGTCCTGCGCTTCGAAAGGTCGAGATTGAGTGCATCATCACCGTCGCTATCGGTATGGCCAACGATTTTCACATTCACTCCCGGATTTTCCTTAAGCACAGTGGCAATATCATTAAGAGTGCCGTATGATTCAGGCTTGATGTCGGCCTTGCTTACATCGAAGGTGATTCCGTAGGTGGTCAGCCTTCCCTCGGTGATAAGCTTGCTTCTTGTGTCAGGGGCTGCCGTGGTGATCTTAAGGTTGGATATCAACGGCCATGAATTCGAATCCCACCCTGAGAAGAGAAACCTGTTGAATTTCGTGTGGGCATAGATGTTGGTGGGCACATCGAGAGTCTTGGTCCCCTGATGGTAAATCCTTACCCTTCTTTTCTGTATCCAGATAATAACATGATTGACCTCTTCAGTGCCGACAGGGCTCTTTGAAGCCTGTCCGCTGATCCAATCGCCTTCCGGATTATTGGTATAACCCTTCGTTTCCCATCCATCTTTTTTAACTTTGATATGAAGGCCGCTTTTGCCGGGATACAGGTCATCATTTATCTCCCTGGGTTCTTCGGGATCTTCCTCATAAAGAGTAAATGTTATACCGTGACCATATTCCTCATCAGGAATAATGTCAAATTCGATAATAAAATTATCTGGAAAACCTGTCGTTCTGGAATAGCAGTAAACCGCATCCTCCCCATTCAGATGGAACCACTTTCCGGGAGCAATATTAACTGTCTTTACCTCTCCTCCACCGTTTGAGGTCCATAGTGCAGGGAAATCACCAACAGCATCCTGGCTGAAATCCTCAAAATAGAGAATCTTATCGCCGGGAACGAAGTCGTATTGCGTGGCGCTCTCAAGCTTCTGCTTTTGAGGCGCCGGAACAGCCTCTGTATCGTCATTATCTGATTCATCGTATCCGGATTCTGATCCAGAAGGGCTCTCTTCATCTGCTTCCTCTTCTGCGCCGCCATTCTCCTTATTCTTTTTGAAAAATCCGCCCACCCCCTCCTCGATCTTGTTAAAACCTGCATCAATACCCTGCTCGATGCGGTTATTGACCCTGTTTGTTCCCTGGTCCTTTATAACTTCACCTGGCTTGGATATCTGCGCCCCGGCAATGGAACCAATCATAATAATAAATACCGCGATTACAATTGAGAACAGTTTTGTCAGTTTCATAAGGTTTTGGTTAGGTAATTATCAACATTGTAAAACAATGGCATTAATACAAAAAATGATAGTAAAAAAGCGACAGGAAAAGCCCGGAGATCAGTTATTCCCTGACAATACCTTTACCGTGCTAAGGTTGCGGTTAAAAAAGTAACCGGGCGTTTCACCAGTGATGTCCTTGAAGTCCTTTATGAAGTGAGTCTGGTCAAAGTAGCTTCCTTCAAAAACAATGTCCTGATAGTCAATTGATCCCTTGGCGTTTATAAGTCCCCATAAATAATTTATCCTAACAAGCCTAACAAGCGTCTTGGGACTGATACCCACCCTGTGACGAAACCTTCGCTGAATGGTTCTTTCACTCACATGGAAATCTTCAATTATTTGGCGAAGAGGTGTTGTTAAACATCTTTTCACAATGGTCTCGTAGTAAAAATCGGTATCATCAGGCTTATATTCGCCACCTGTCATTTCCAGAACAAAATCAGTAAAGCAGGCTATGCGGCCTTCTGCCGATCTGCATTCCGAAAGCCTTTCCCATAATGATCTGAATAAACAATCGGTCAGGGTAATATGAGATCTGCCGGCTTTTGCCAGATCCAGTCCAAAAACCGAGGAGAGAACAGTAGGCTGACAGGTGGCAATAAAAGTTTCAAATGGCTCATCAAGACAGATCACGCCAGCCTTCTGACGGGGAGGAACGACAAAGCATGCCGGCATCTCTGATTTCACTGGATCCATGAGCTTCGGCCTGCCCTTGAAATGAAATACTATTGAAGCATCCTGTCTGGGGATGAATTTATCAATGATGCATTCATCATGACTGTAATGAATCGCCTCAAACTGTTTAACCAGCCAGCTTATTTCGCTATTTACCCTGTGATATCTCCCCTCAGGCGGCATTCAAACAAAATTTTTAAGATGAACAAATATATCCCTTATCATTCAGTAAAACCATATCAGGAATCATCCGTGATTTAATGAATGAAGCTTTTAAACGGTTCATCGTACCGTAGGTTTTAACGTTTGCCTGTTTCCGTTTATTTTGCAGGTCAGGCTACCTTAACAGTATGTGATGTGCATTATGGTTATTGGCTGATCGGTTAAGCCCGCAGCAGAAGTATTTCTGACAGTTTCTACCCCTTTTCCAATATTATCTGAGCTCCGGTTTTAACGTTCTGAACAGCGATGACCTGTTTAGACAAACCTTAAACTCATCTCTTCCTTTCGCTGTAGGCGATAAGGAATTGTAGAAGATTGAATACAGAAAATGCTTTTTTTCCTCGTAGAGGATAAACATTACTTTTAAAACATCCTTAAACTAATTTAAACAGATAAAGGAACCGCCAAAACACAGCAGAATTTCACTATTATTAATATATTTGATTGAAATTTACTGATAATAAAATCAATGTCATTCTGTTATTTAGTTTACCGTGTTATTTGAAGTAAACACTGATCATTGAATTCACCTGTCGCGGCAGATGATCACAGTAAAAAGTTAGAACAGATAATACTAACTACCATGAGAGTCATAATAAAAAAAGACCAGAGTGAGGCAGGCAGATGGACAGCCTCATATATTATTGAGAAAATCAGAGACTCACAAAAAGCCGGCAAAGAGAAATTTGTTCTTGGTTTACCGACAGGATCCTCTCCTCTTCCGGTTTACAGGGAACTGATCCGGAGTCACAAAGCCGGTGAAATATCTTTCAGCAATGTTATTACCTTCAACATGGACGAATATGTTGGTCTCGACGAGAACCATACTGAAAGCTATCACTATTTCATGTTTGAAAACCTTTTCAATCACATTGATGTTCCCCGCGACAATATTAACATATTAAACGGGAACGCACCGGATCTTGAGAAGGAATGCGCTGATTATGAAGCAAGGATAAAGTCTGCAGGAGGAATCGACCTCTTCCTGGGCGGTATAGGTCCTGACGGTCACATAGCTTTCAATGAGCCGGGTTCATCCCTGACATCCAGGACAAGGATCAAGACTCTCCGCTATGATACCATGCTGGCCAATTCAAGGTTCTTTGGCGGCGATGTCAGCAAGGTGCCCAGGAATGCCCTTACTGTGGGAGTCGGCACAGTTATGGATGCCAGGGAGGTCTTGCTTATAATAACGGGTTACAACAAAGCACGTGCCCTTAAACAGGTAATCGAAGGAGGCATTACCCATATGTGGACAGCATCAATTCTGCAGATGCATCAGAAAGGGATTATTGTCTGCGACGAGCCTTCAACATTGGAGCTGCACATTGAAACGGTAAAGTATTTCAGGGATATCGAGAATCAGGATTTCTGAATCCGGCGATGACCGGAGAACGACAGGCTCCCTGAAAGAGCCCGCGTGAACCAAGGGTAAGAGTCTGCAGTCAATGCCATTACCGTTGGGTGCAGTTGAGAATAAGGCAGATTAACAATGAAGATCAGATACATAATAACGGTATTGACCTTCTTTTCGGGAATTGTCACTTCCGAGGGCCAGATAGCGGGCTGCCCCGACAGACTTGCAATTAATTACAATCCGTCGGCAACCGTCAACAACGGCTCCTGCCTTTACAATCCGGCCAATGTTAAGCCTGTTGCCACCCTCGAACTTCCCTCAGCCGTTAATGAAACATCAGGTCTCATACTCTGGAACAATTATATCTGGACCCATAACGACAATACCGACACAAACCTTTACGGCCTGGATACCGCAAACGGAAGCATTTCAGAAATAATAGCCCTTACCGGAGTAGTGAATACCGACTGGGAGGAGATATCACAGGATGAAAACTTCATTTATATCGGGGATTTTGGTAATAATGCAGGCAACCGGACAGATCTGAGAATCATCAGGATAGGAAAGAATTCCCTGCTTGAAGGCTCCCCGCAAACAGAAATAATAGAATTTTCATATTCGGATCAGACTGATTTTGATCCTGACGACATTAATAAAACAGACTTCGACTGTGAGGCCTTTATCATCTCACGCGATTCGGTTTATCTGTTCACAAAGGAATGGGTCTCAAGAGAGACAACAATCTACTCCCTTCCGAAAACTCCCGGGAACCACGTCGCACAGAGAAAATCATCACTCAATGTTGGCGGTCTTATAACAGGGTCTGTTTTTCTTGAGGACCTCAGGGTCATTGTTTTGTCGGGCTACAACAAGACTCTTGATCCCTTCCTCTACCTCCTCTACGATTTTACCGGTGATGATTATTTCGGGGGCAACAAGAGAAAAATTGATGTGTTGCTTCCCTCGCACCAGACGGAGGGAATAACAAGCTCCGACGGAATAAGGTTCTATCTTTCAAATGAACGCTTCGCTTTTCAACCACTTATCAATGTGCCTCAGAAGATCCACATGCTTAACCTCAGTTCCTTCCTCGGCAACTATCTTGGACTTCCGATACCCATTCCAGGAGCCGAAAACAATTTCATTATTTCCCCGGTGCCGGCACGGGATATGGTAACGGTAAAAAGCCTTCCCTCGCTTTTACCGTCAGACTTCAGCCTGATAAACCTGAACGGAAGCATTGTAATGGAAGGAGTTCTCGATTCGGAAGAAGCAATGATCAATATCTCAGGGTTAAGTCCGGGAACTTACATACTGAAGATAGGAATGGAAAAAAAGAATGCATTCAAGGTAATCAAGATCTAGTGGTGTACATTTTAACCTGAAGATAACCACTGCTTCTGCCAACAACCTGACTTTTGGGTTATTTCAGTATCTCACGCCTGACCTGCAAGTATCTCCTTCCCGAAGGTCATGCATTCGGAACGTTTAAGATTATCGTATTCAGGCATCTTGTAACCTTCCATCTGCTTGCGGACATCGGGCTCCATCAATCCATACGTTATCCTTCCCAGGAAAACCCTTGAGGGAACATCTGCCACACCGCAGATGGCTGCCAGATGATCATCTATAAGGGTTTTAACTGTTTCGGGCCCCACGGGCTTCATCATATTTCCGCAAACTGCATAATACCCTCTGATCCTTGGCTTGAGGATATCCCCGTAGGCTTCAATGTAATCAAGCATTTCCTGCGATGTCTTACCGCTGCGGATCGCACTCCCGATTATAATATGATCATAACCCGACAGATCGGGTTTTTCCCTTACATCGAACACATTGGCAATTCCGTCCATGCCTTCTGAGATCCATACCCCTGCATCCCTTGCTGTTCCGCACCATGTGGCATAAAGTACGGCCCACTTCTTGTCCGAAGGCCTCGGATAATATTCAAGTGACGATCCCCTACCGGGTAGCATAAGGGCACCCAGTGCCGCAAATCCTGATTTGATGAATGTCCTTTTGTTCATGATGTCCGTTTTTAAGGTTATTGTCAAATACAAAGATGATCCTGTTAATTCAGTTCTGCCGGTTCTGATGAATTCCGGAAAATCCGGAGATCTGTCCCTGATTTTTCAGCATTCTGCCGGGGTATACCATTCCTTAAGCAAATATCACTAAAATTCCGAAGTAAAATAATCCCTTTCGATAGTCATTATTCCCGTGTTATTCAACCTGCTTTTTACTTTTTTGTAAATTGCGCAATTAAATCCAAAGCCATGAAAAAATCCATTTTGCTGCTATCCCTTGTTTTGCTTTCACTGGTATCTTTTTCACAGTCAGATGCTCTCTGGCTCCGCTATCCTTCAATATCCCCCGACGGAGAAAAGATAGTATTCACCTACAAAGGCGATCTGTATACCGTCTCCTCGGCCGGCGGCTCTGCAGTGCCGCTTACCTTCCATGAGGCGCACGACTTTATGCCGGTATGGAGCAACGACGGGAAAAAAATTGCCTTTGCCTCCGACAGGTATGGCAATTTTGACATATATACAGTTCCTGCTGAAGGCGGAGAGCCGGAAAGACTTACTTTCCACTCGGCTGACGAATTTCCCTATGCCTTCACTCCCGATAATTTGAAAGTGATCTTCGGCGGAACGCGCCAGGATGCTGCCTCGCACAGGCAGTACCCCACGGAATCGCAGCCTGAGGTTTACAGTGTTCCGTCCACCGGAGGAAGGATCAGTCAGGTCTGGACAACCCCCGCCGAGGATATAAAAATAAGCAGGGACGGCAACCTCTATCTGTATCACGACAAGAAAGGGGGAGAAAACAACTGGAGAAAACACCACACCTCATCAATAACGCGCGATATCTGGATCTGGGACCGCAACGCCGATAAACATACAATGGTATCATCGTTCAGGGGAGAGGACAGGAATCCGGTTTTCTCTCCTGACGAAAAATCAATCTGTTACCTGAGCGAGGAAAGCGGAACATTCAATGTTCACAGCATGGTTTTATCCGATCCCGCTCAGAAAAAGCAGCTTACTTCATTTAAAGGAAATCCCGTGCGCTTTCTCAGCTCATCTTCATCGGGTCTGCTCTGCTTCAGCCACGACGGACTGCTCTACACAATGAAACCCGGAGAGGAGGCGCGAAAGCTATCGGTGAACATAACAACGGCGGGCAAGGGAAACACCGAAAAAGTTATGGAAGTCAACGGTAATGTCCGTGAAATGGCAGTCTCTCCCGACGGAAAAGAGGTTGCATTCATTGTACGGGGTGAGATCTTTGTCTCTTCTGCCGACGGCGGCATAACAAAGAGAATTACAAACACACCCGAAGAAGAAAGATTCGTTGGTTTTTCCCCGACAGGCGACTCCCTGATATATGCAAGCGAGCGCGACAACAGTTGGAAGATCTTCCTGACAAGAATAGTGCGTCAGGAGGAACCCTACTTCTATGCCTCAACACTTCTGAAGGAGGAAGCGCTTATCAGTAACGGGCACAATTGCTATCAGCCGAAAATATCTCCCGACGGAAAAGAAGTGGCTTACATCGAAGACCGCAGGTCGCTTAAAGTTTTCAATATAAAAACAAAGCAATCCCGCACACTGATAACTCCCGACAATATGATTTACATGTCGGAAGGTGACCAGTATTTCCAGTGGAGCCCCGACAGCAAATGGATACTTGCCGAATACTCCCCGGTACTTTCAAACTCGGAAGTGGCTCTGATACGTTCTGATGGAAACAGCCCAATGACGAACCTCACCAGGAGCGGCTATAACGATTCACGGCCGGTATGGGTTAACGGAGGAAAACAGATGCTCTGGTTCAGCGACCGCGACGGACTCCGCAGCTACGCTAACAGCGGGGACAGGCAGGCAGATGTTTACAGCATGTTCTTTACACGCGATTCGTGGGACCGCTTCAGAATGAGCAAGGAAGACTATGCTCTTCTGAAGGAAATGGAGGAAAAGGCAAAGGAGAAGGAGAAAAAGGAGAAGGAAAGTGCCGACAAGAAGAAAAAGACCCCGGAAGTGAAAAAGGACAGCTCGGTTGTGATCGATTTCGAAGCATTAAACGACCGCAAAGCAAGACTTACAATACATTCATCATCTCTTGGAGATGCCGTGCTGTCGAAGGACAATGAAAAACTCTACTACCTTGCCAGCTTCGAAAAAGGCCTAAACCTGTGGAGTACCAACCTGAGGACAAAGGAAACAAAGATGGAACTCAGTCTTGATGCTGAAAGGGCAAATATCATGTGGGACAAGGAGATGAAGAACCTGTTTCTCCTCGCCGACGGAAAAATCTCAAAAATCAATCCTGAGGGCTGGAAAAAAGAGTCTGTTTCATTCAGGGGAGAAATGACTCTCGACGTCGATGCCGAAAGGGCTGTGATGTTCAATCATGTCTGGCACCGTACAAAAGCCATGTTTTATATTTCGACCTTCCACGGTGCCGACTGGGACAGACTCTATACCGAATACAGGAAATTCCTCCCCCATATAGGAACCGGCTATGAATTTTCAGAGCTCCTCTCCGAAATGCTGGGCGAGCTTAACGTCTCACATTCAGGTTCACGTTACAATGCTACTTCGCAGGGCGCTGACAATACGGCTTCACTGGGAATATTCATCGATTACAGTCATACAGGCGATGGTATTAAAATAGAGGAGATCATTAAGGATGGCCCGATGGATAAAGCTTCTTTCAATATAAAACCGGGAATGATAATCGAGCAGATCGACGGCGATACAGTAGCTTCAGACCGCGACATTGCCTCATATCTGAACCGCAAAGCCGGGAAATTCACGCTTCTGACCGTTTATGACCCTGCAGCAAAAAAACGAAGCAGTATCACGATGAAACCCATCACCAGAAATGAAGAAAACACCCTCCTCTATAAAAGATGGGTCAGGAAGAACCAGGAAGAGGTCGAAAAGCTTGGCAACGGGCAGCTGGGCTATGTGCACGTTCCGGGGATGTCCGACGGTCCCTACCGTACCGTTTATGAGGAGATGATGGGTAAATACGCCGACCGCAAGGGAGTAATTGTCGATACCCGCTTCAACGGAGGAGGCGACCTTGTTTCAGACCTGACAATGTTCTTCACAGGGAAAAAATACCTTGAGTATGCGACGGAAAGCAGACCCGTCGGTTTTGAACCAAACTTCAGATGGAACAAACCGACAGTGGCTATGTTCAACGAGGCGAACTACAGCGACGGCCATTGTTTTGCATGCGGCTACAAGGAACTCGGGATAGGGAAAACCATCGGAATGCCGGTTCCCGGAACCTGCAGCTATGCCGGCTGGGAACTGCTGCAGGATGGAATAACGCGCTGGGGTGCAGTGCCCGTAAGCACTAAGGATATTAACGGTGTTTGGCTGGAAAACGTGGAGACCGTACCCGACATTGTGGTTAAGAATGAACCCGGAGTGATAAGCAAAGGACGCGATCAGCAGCTAGAAAGAGCAGTTGAGGAATTGCTTAAATCCGTATTATAGCATACCATGGATAATAAAAAGACTGTCGTTGGTTTTATCGGAGCGGGCGGAATTGCCCGCTCACACGTTTATTCATTGTCATCCCTGAAGTATTTCTACGACGATGCCCCGGAAATTGAACTGGCAGCAGTATCGTCGGCAAAAGAGGAAAGCCGCAAAAAATTCGCAGCCCGCTTTGGTTTCAGTAAAGCGCTTAACCTTGATGAGTTTCTTGAGGATGAAAGGATTGATACAGTATTTATTCTGGGACCAAACAACGTTCATTTTGAGCATTTCAAAGCGGTTCTTTCCATGAAGTCGCTGAAAAGGATTTACCTCGAAAAACCAGTATGCTCCTCCCCCGGTGAAATGAAACAAATGCCGGAGCTTGCAAAGGCTTATCCGGACATAACAATACAGGTCGGCTTTCAGTATCTTTTTACTTCTGCAGTAAGAGAAGCACTTGCCCTTTGGAAGTCGGGAATAATGGGGAAGCCTGTCCACTTCGATTTTCAATACTACCACAGCGACTACCTTAAACCTGAATACCGCAGAAAACGCGTAACACGGCTTACCCCTGCTCCTGACGGAGGGGCTATGGCTGACCTTGGATCACATGTGCTTAGCCTTATCCTGGCCTTCATGGGCGATGACCTGAAGATCACCGGGGCTGTCCAGGCAGGACAATTTGATGATGTCCCTGAAGGTTCAGACCTTTTCAGTCAGATCACTATCTACGACAAAACAACGCATGCCGCTGGAACTCTTTCATCAAGCCGGATAAGTTCAGGCACCGGCGACTACCTTAGCTTCGTGATCTATGCTGAAAAGGGAGCCCTTAAATACGTTTCCTCCACACCCGATATCTTCGATTATTTTCTTGAAAGCGACGGGCACTGGTCGAGGCAGACTTCCGGAAGCAATTACCGCCCCATTACCAGCTTCCCTTCCGGACATGTTCCACCCGGCTGGCACAGGTCAATGATGCATGCTCATTATATCTTTCTCAAAGGGGCCTCAGCCGAGACTTTCGTTCCCGATCTGAAACATGGCCTTGAAGTGCAGAATATGCTAAATCTTACCGCTGAGCACCTTGAGATATTCAGGAAACTGAGGGGATCCTGAGAAAGCGGTTGATCCGGACATAGGTTCCTTTATACTGCCCCTGCACCGTTTCCTGTGACTGGCTCTGTGAATTATTTCACAGCTTCATGCCGCGAGGTATTCCTATTCACATTTTTCATAAATTTGGGTTACCCTTTCAAAACTTTTAATATCCTGTCAAATGGCTTCAGATTCAACAACCATTTCTCCTCCTGTACCGGGAAGAGTTACATCGGTGGATTTTTTTCGCGGTTTTACAATGTTCCTCCTTGCCGGTGAGGCAACGGAACTGTTCTCAATCCTCCTTGATTCAGACAACGGATTCCTTCATTTCCTCGGGAATCAGCTTCATCATCATGAATGGCACGGTCTGCATTTCTGGGACCTCATCCAGCCATTCTTCATGTTCATTGTAGGCGTAGCAATCCCTTTTGCTGTGGCAAACAGGCTTAAAAAGGGAGAGAGCATCAACTTGATCACAAGACATGCCCTGAAAAGAGCCGCCCTGCTTCTTTTTTTCGGATGGGGTCTGTACTTCGTCGATGCCGGACGCCTTGTATTCAGGTTTCAGAATGTCCTTGCACAACTGTCCGTAACCTATCTGGTTGCCTTTTTGCTGCGTAATAAAAGCTTCAGGTTCCAGATTGTCTTTACACTGATAATACTGCTTCTTATCGATCTTGCATACCGGTTTTTCCCTGTTGAGGGATTTAACAACCCATGGGTGAACTTCGAGAACCTCGGTGCTTGGTTCAATAATAAAATAGAAGGCGTCGAAAAAGCAAGTGAGTGGGCAACTCTTAACTTTGTTTCCACAACAGCCCATACCGTTTGGGGGGTTCTTTGCGGAAAGGTCCTTATGAGCGGCAAAAGCTCGTCAGTGAAGATAAAAACACTTGTCATTGCAGGAGCTGCGGCTCTTGCAGCGGGATATGCCCTTGATTTATCCGGAATTACTCCAATAATAAAGAAAATAGCTACCTCTTCATTCGTCCTCGCCAGCGGCGGATGGTCGATACTTGCCCTTGCCTTTTCATTCTGGCTCATTGATGTCAGGAAAAAATTCACCAGAGGAGCATGGTTCTTTATTGTTGTCGGCATGAACAGTATCTTCATCTATATGTTCTTTTCCCTCCGCGGAGCCGGCCTTCTCGAAAGAATAGCGAAACCTTTCAGTGAACTACTTTTCTCGTGGGGAGGAGAAACACTTACAGGGATAATATCAAGCCTGGCTGTATGGAGCGGATTGTGGTACCTCTGCTACTGGCTGTACAGGAACCGTCTTTTCATAAAAATCTAAAAAGAACCCGATGAGAATTACCACAATCTTTCTGCTGACGGTAATCATGCTGATAATTTCAACCCTGTCCGGAAACGGCTTTTCACAGGAAAATCAGGGCACGACAGCGCCAATGCCTGAAAGGTTCAGCAAATTCAATGACCCGGTTTTCGGCAGCAATGTCTTTGTTTTTCATGATAATATGGAAATGAAGGAGATACAGGAGGTGATTGACACTGTATTTTTCCGGCAGTCGGCCAGGGGCAGCGAGTTTACAACCAACAGATATTCATTATTCTTCATGCCAGGTAAGTACGATCTGGATATTAGGGTAGATTATTACACCCAGGTACTCGGACTTGGACTTCTGCCTGGGGACGTTGTCATAAACGGTGCTGTAAGGTCAAATACACTCCACCGTAAAAGCGTTCTGGTGAATTTCTGGAGATCGGCTGAAAACCTGACAGTAGTCCCGCCCTCCGACTCAGCCATGGTCTGGGGTGTTTCGCAGGCCTCCCCACTGAGAAGGGTTCATGTAAAGGGCAACCTTCAGCTGTTCGACAAGGGATATGCAAGCGGAGGCTTCCTGGCTGATTCAAAAGTTGACGGATGGATAAGCTCCGGACCGCAACAGCAATGGTTCACAAGAAATTCTGAAATGAACAGATGGGAAGGAGGCGTCTGGAACATGACTTTCCTCGGGGTGAAGGGGGCTCCGGCTGAAGACTACCCGGCTCTTCCATACACAACCCTGGCAGAAACTCCGTTAATACGTGAAAAACCATACCTGGCCTCTGAAGGAGATGGATTCTTTGTTATTGTGCCACCGGTCAGGAAAAACAGTTCCGGAACAGGCTGGACTGACGATCTTAGAGGAGCAAAGCGAATCAGCCTCGACAAATTCCATGTTGCCCGTCCTGGAACTGATAATTCAGAAACGCTGAACTCAGCCCTGAGGAAGGGAAAACATCTTCTTCTGACACCGGGAAGATATTTCCTAGACAGCAGCCTGAAGATTGTAAAACCGGGAACAGTGGTGATGGGAACGGGACTTGCAACGCTCATCCCCGTAAAAGGTAATGCAGCAGTAGAGATAAAAGATATTAAGGGAGTGACTGTATGCGGACTTACTGTTGATGCTGGAGAAATTCCATCGAAGGAACTTTTCATAGTCGGAAAACCCGGTTCCGGAAGGTCGAACGCAGCAAATCCGGTGTTCCTTTATGACATCTTTTTCAGGGTGGGAGGTCCTTCAGAAGGATCAGCATCGGCATGCCTTGTTATAAACAGCAATGATGTCTGCATCGATCATGTATGGCTCTGGAGGGCCGACCACGGCAATGGAGTGGGATGGGACAGGAACAAGTGCGCCAACGGCCTGATTGTAAACGGAAACAATGTAACAATATACGGACTTTTCAACGAGCATTTCCAGGAGTACCAAACCCTGTGGAACGGCGAAAACGGAAGGGTTTATTTCTACCAGAGCGAGATGCCTTACGATCCACCATCTGCTGAAAACTGGAAACATAACGGAACCTGGGGCTATGCATCCTACAAGGTGGCTGATCATGTAAAGACACACGAAGCCTGGGGTGTCGGTATCTACAATGTCTTCTACGATGCTCCGGTAATTGTCGATAATGCCATTGAAACACCTTCCCATCTCGAGGAGAGGATCCATAACAAGGTAATATTCTGGTTGAACGGGAATAAGGAAAGTGTGGTAAAAAGCATCATTAACGGAAAGGGAGGACAGGTGGATGTCAATAACAGAAAAGCGGCAATGAAATAGAAGGGAAAACGACAGAGAAAGAACGACGGTTTATAATCAAAAAGATTGAAATCACTAACACATAAGAGATTAACAAAATGGCAGAAAATACAAAAGACAGGTCGGTAATAATTATCGGTGCCGGATTTGCCGGACTGGCAGCAGGTATCTATGGTCAGATAAACGGCTATAAAACAACCATCATCGAAATGCACGACAAGCCAGGAGGATTGTGCACCTCATGGAAAAGAAAGGGTTATACTATCGATGGTTGCATCCACTGGCTGGTGGGAACAAATCCTCGCAGCGCCATGCACGATTTCTGGGAGGAGGTGGGACTTATCCAGGGAAGAAAATGCATCGACATGGATCAATACATTCATTACGAATGTTCCGACGGGAGGGTCCTGACATTCTACTGCGACATAAACAGGCTGGAAAAGGAGCTGATCCGTTTTTCACCCGGAGATGAAGACCAGATAAGGAAATTCATTAGAGGTATAACGCTTTCCATGAGATTTGACATGCCGTCAAAAAATTCATCCTTTACCGAAAAGCTTTTCAGAAAACTGAGACTTTATTCAACTTTCCTTACAAAGGGCCGTGAAATGCAGACCTGGATGAAGGTTACCGGAAAAGAATTTGCTGCGGGATTCAAGGATCCCGAACTAAGGACCGCCTTTGATGAGATATGGATCCCTGAGTTTTCGATATTTTTTATGTTCTTCGCTTTCGCTTACCTGCACAGAAAGAATGCGGGATATCCCCTGGGCGGCTCAATGCCTATGTCGGAAGCACTTGAAGAGCAATATAAAAAGCTCGGAGGCAACCTGATATACAGGAAACGAGTCACGAAAATCCTTACAGATAAAGGAAAGGCTGCCGGAGTTTGTCTTGATGACGGACAGGAGTACAGAAGCGATATTGTTATATCGGCGGCTGACGGATATAATACAATTTTTAAAATGCTCGAAGGAAAATACGCTGATGATAAAATAAAGCATATTTATGATAACTGGATACCCTTTCATCCCCTTCTCTTTATCGGCCTGGGTGTAAACCGCCGTTTCGACGAGATTCCCATTTCAGTCTCTGGATTCTCCTTCCCCCTGAGGGAAGAAGTCGTTATTGGCGACAAAACCCGCAGCCGGCTTCCTGTGCATCTTTACCATCATGATCCGTCGCTGGCTCCCGAAGGTCGTACGACTCTTACCATAATGCTTGATACCAGCTATGATTACTGGAAAAATCTCCACGCCGACAAAAAGGAATACGAAAACAAGAAAGAAGAAGTGTCAAAGACTGTGATAAGTCTTCTTGAACAGCGTTTCCCCGGGATCTCTTCACAGGTTGAAATGGTCGACGTCGCAACACCGGTCACATTCGAAAGATATACTGGCAACTGGAAAGGCAGTTTTGAGGGATGGCTGATAACTCCCGATAACGCCAATACCATAATGAAACCGCTTTCGCAGACTTTGCCCGGACTCGATGACTTCTACATGTGCGGCCAGTGGGTTGAACCGGGAGGGGGGCTTCCCACCGGCGTGATGTCAGCAAGAAGGCTGTTCAAAACCATTTGCCGTAAAGACGGTAAAAAATTCCGGACACATGTGGCATGATGCATAACAGGATCGTCATAAATGCGATGATGCACTACGATAATCAAAATTCTTTAACCGGGTCTTTTTGCGTTCCCGGCGCATTATTCATTGATTAAAGACAGATAGAGATTTCCAATTGAATAAAATCCAGCGAGACGTCCGGGATTTAATTCATTAATTCAAATATAGTAAATTTAACCGCTCACACATAAGCAGAGGTTGTTGTGAGAAAATTAAATCATTGACTACATTTGTCAATCTTATTTGACTATATTTTCAATTTAGCAAACATAAAACATGAAGAAACACTTATCGCTTATCCTGCTGGCTGTGCTCATGAACTATTCCTGCACCTGGTCGCAGCAGGCTCTTTTCGGAGGGACAAATATCACCTCTCCCGAGGTAAATGCCGACAATACCGTGACTTTCCGTTTCATGGCACCCGATGCAGGAGAAGTAAGGATCTCAGGCGACTGGATGCCTGCACAGGGGTGGACCCCGGGATCTGAACTGATGAAGAAGGAAGAAAAAGGACTCTGGACCTATACTACAGCCGCCCTTCCTTCAGATCTCTACAGTTATTCCTTTACGGTCGACGGAGCAAGATGCAACGATCCCAACAACGTCTATATGATAAGGGATGTAGCATCGGTTGCAAATGTGTTTATTACAGGAGGAGGGAAAGGCGATCTGTACAAGGTAAACAGCGTACCTCACGGATCTGTGACGCGCCGCTGGTATAATTCCCCTTCTCTGGGCCAGGACAGGCGTATCACCATTTATACACCTCCGGGCTATGAAAAAAGCTCTGAAAGCTATCCGGTGCTGTATCTCCTCCATGGAATGGGCGGCGATGAGGAAGCCTGGATAAACCTCGGAAGAACCAGCCAGATTCTTGATAACCTTATCGCACAGGGCAGGGCAAAACCAATGATCGTCGTTATGCCTAACGGAAATGTCGCACAGGAGGCTGCACCCGGTGAATCAAGCCTGGGATTCTACAAACCTGCCATGCAGCTTCCAAACACAATGGATGGAAAATATGAAGAGACATTCAAAGATATTATTCAGTTCGTTGAAAGCAGCTACAGGGTCGTCCCGGAAAAATCGGCAAGGGCAATAGCCGGTTTATCGATGGGAGGATTCCATTCCCTGCATATCTCGAGGTTCTATCCCCAGACCTTCGGTTACATAGGGCTCTTTTCAGCTGCAATACTGGCTGACGAAAAGGTTACATCAAAGGTCTATGAAAATTTCGATGAAACACTGAACTTACAGATGACAAACGGTTACAAACTGTACTGGATAGGCATCGGCAAAACTGATTTCCTCTACAAATACAACCAGGAATTCAGGAAGAAACTGGATGATATTAAAATGCCCTACGAATACCGCGAAAGCGAAGGAGGACATACATGGACCAACTGGAGGGTATATCTGTCGGAATTTGTTCCGAAACTGTTTAAATAAAAGTTGCAGATTCAAGGTTCCATGTTAAAGAGGTTAGCGCCTTCACAACAATTGATACGCCTCTGCTTCTCTCTCCATCATGTTACGGTGGCCGAAGCAACCAGCAACCAGCAACCAGCAACGAAACGAGCACCAAGCAACCAGCAACATATAATCTTTTCCCCATCTAAACCTTAAACAATGACTGATTTCGAATTTTACAATCCTGTAAGGGTCTTTTTCGGAAAAGACCTTCTTCCCAAGATTGCAGCCCAGATACCCGCCGGAAACAAAGTTATGCTTCTCTACGGAGGAGGAAGCATTCAAAGGAACGGAGTATATCAGAAGGTGAAAAACGCCCTGGAAAGGTTCGATGTTACCGATTTCGGAGGAATAGAACCAAACCCGACATACGAGACCTGTATGAAAGCGGTGGAGATAATCAGGGAAAACAATATCGGATTCCTTCTTGCCGTAGGAGGAGGCTCTGTAATCGATGCAACAAAGTTCATTGCAGCAGCATCCAGGTACCGTTTCGGGGATCCCTGGAACATACTTGCCAAAAACATGCCGGTAGTTGATGCCGTCCCGCTGGGAACCGTACTTACCCTCCCTGCAACAGGATCGGAAATGAACTCCAACTCTGTAATAAGCAGGAAATCGACCGAAGAGAAACTTGCTTTCGGATCACCCATGGTCTTTCCAAAGTTTTCATTTCTTCTTCCCGAAGCTGCAGGAAGCCTGCCAAAGAAACAGGTTGCAAACGGGATAGTGGATGCTTTTGTCCACGTGATCGAGCAATACCTCACCTTTCCGGTTAATGCACCGGTTCAGGACCGCTTTGCCGAGGCCATACTGGTGACACTGATAGAACAGGGTCCTCTTGTATATGCCAATCCTGCCGATTATGAGGCAATGTCGAATCTGATGTGGTCGGCAACGATGGCTTTGAACGGACTGATCGGACGGGGTGTACCCGGCGACTGGTCTGTACACAGCATCGGACATGAGCTTACCGCTCTCCACGGCATTGATCATGCAAGGACTCTTGCCATTGTTCTTCCAGGCTTATGGAAGGCCCTGAGGGAAGAAAAGAAGGAGAAACTTTTGCAGTATGGGGAAAGAGTATGGAAGATAACTGAAGGAACTGAAGAGGAACGAATTGATGCAGCAATTGAAAGAACGGCCGGGTTCTTTGAGTCGCTGGGTGTTCCCACCCGGCTTGGCGCCTACAACGTGAAAAATGACACGATAGACAGGATAGTGGCCAGGTTTGAGGAGCGAAAATGGGTTGCCCTGGGAGACAGGGGCCTGACAACACCTGAAATTACAAGGAAGGCGCTGGAGTTTCAGCTTTAAGCGTGAGATTCTTAAAACAGATTACTGATGACGTGAGCCCCGAAAGATGGGTCATGCGTTCTTCCTCGCTCTCGCCCTCACTCTCACTCTTTTTCAGTCAGGGGGATAAGGCAGATATCCGTCGAACGGTTGTTCCCGGAAAGCATCCCTGACCGGATCACGATTCGGGTCCCGTCGGGGCTGAAGGAAGGGTGTGGATTAACTGCAACAGACGTAAGATGCCCTGAAGAAAGAAGCAGCATTTCATTCGATTGCGTGTTGATAAGGTAGATGTTCCCTGCAAGGTCATCCGCAACTGACCAGTGGCCATCGGCCGGGCGGCTGAAATGACGGAGACCGGCTTCAGGTGCTCCCTGAACGGCTGATACATTTTCCTGAGGGGTAGACAGAGGTTTCAGACAGGAACCGTCAGACCTTACCGTCCAGGTCTCCTGAGGAGCTCCTTCTCCTGTTTCGCAACTGAAGATAATCTCTCCCGGGTTCCTCGGATCTGATTGAAGGCCGGCAATCCCGAAGGGAACCACAACCACTATTTCTGTCTCACGGGTTGTCAGGCTGATGCGCCCTATCCCTGCTTCACCTTTTAAAGCCATCCCAATGCCTGAACGAGACTGAGCTGCCGGGTCAACAGGATTATGCTTTGCGGCCTCTTCCTCCGACAATATGAAATAAACCCATTCATCATCTGCATCAAGTGCCATCACGTTCCCGAAACTCATCCCGGCAGGAATGATGCCGCATACTTTCTGGTATTCTTTTTCAGCTTTCAGGGTTCCTGCCCCGCTGTCGGAAAACAACCTTTCAAGGTCCACCTCAACGACCTGGACAGGCCCCCCGCTGGTCTGACCGGGCTGACGAAGGACCATCCGCATGTAGTACATCTTCATCGATTTTACCGACAGGCACATTACCGGCATATATCCTCCATCGGTGACCTGAACTATATCTCCCGTATTTTCATTTACGGCAAGAGTTTCTCCGGGAAGCCTTAGGGAACGGAAGATCAGCCATTTGCCGTCTGCTGTCCATTGCCTGGGATTATCCGGGGTAAGGTAATCGTTTATCAATGAGCTAGTGAGAAAGGTAAGCCTTGCCCCGGTTACGGTATCAGTAATAACCCTCTTCTCCGGAGGAAAGCGCTTTCCGATCTGGGATTCTGCAGCCGGTGCTGTCAGAAAAAAAACAAAAATAAACAGCCAGGAATTCAGAAACCAAATGTAGACTTTATACATAAAGCACAGGTTTGTTATCATTGCTTTTAAACCTGCAGCAGAACCGGCCAGACCTTGAATATCCCTGAATGAAGGATTCCCCTATGCAAGCTTTTTGTACTTTATCCTGACCGGAGTTGTGTCGGCTACACGTTTTTTGTAATTCTCCTCATATTCCGAATAGTTCCCTTCAAACCAGACCACCTTTGAGTCTCCCTCAAAAGCAAGCATGTGCGTTGTGACACGGTCGAGGAACCACCGGTCGTGCGAGATGATAACCGCACAGCCGGCGAAGCTTTCAAGCCCTTCCTCAAGCGCCCGCAATGTATTAACGTCAATATCGTTGGTGGGTTCGTCGAGAAGAAGTACGTTAGCCCCTGATTTCAATGTCAGAGCAAGATGGAGCCTGTTCCTTTCTCCCCCCGAAAGGACCCCGCACTTCTTCTCCTGGTCTGCTCCCGTGAAATTAAACCGCGATACGTAGGCCCGGGCATTTACCAGCCTGTTACCTACCATTACATCATTCTGACCTCCCGAGATAACCTCATAGACCGTTTTCATCGGATCGATTGCCGAATGAGCCTGATCAACATAACCCAGGACAACTGTTTCTCCGATCTCAAAGGTGCCACGCGAGGGTTTCTCCTGACCCATTATCATCCTGAAGAGTGTCGTCTTTCCGGCTCCGTTGGGTCCGATAATTCCCACAATGCCGTTCGGGGGGAGGTTGAATTCAAGTTCTTCGAAAAGAAGCTTCTCCCCGAATGATTTGGCCACCCCTTTTGCTCTGATTACCTTGTCACCCAGTCGTGGTCCGTTGGGAATGAAGATCTCAAGTCTTTCCTCCTTGGCTTTCACATCCTGGTTGAGAAGGTTTTCATAGGCCCCGAGACGTGCCTTTGACTTGGCATGGCGTGCTTTGGGAGACATCCTTACCCACTCAAGCTCCCTTTCAAGTATCTTCCTCCTTTTTACATTGCCCTTTTCTTCAATTTCCAGGCGTTTTGCCTTCTGTTCCAGCCATGATGAATAGTTACCTTTCCAGGGTATCCCTTCGCCCCTGTCAAGCTCAAGAATCCACCCTGCAACATTGTCGAGGAAATACCTGTCGTGAGTGATGCAGATTACGGTTCCGTTGTATTGCTTCAATGTCGTTTCAAGCCAGTTGACCGATTCGGCATCGAGGTGGTTTGTTGGTTCATCGAGAAGCAGAATATCGGGCTGTCTGAGGAGAAGCCTGCACAGGGCAACCCTTCTTCGCTCGCCTCCTGATAAGATGCCGACGCTGGCATCACTTTCAGGGCACCTCAGCGCGTCCATGGCTCTCTCAAGCTTATGATCGATGTTCCACCCATCGTGATATTCTATCTTCTCCTGGAGAACAGCCTGACGGTCCATCAGCTGCTGCATCCTGCCGGCATTCTCGTATACTTCAGGATCAGCGAACTGTTCGTTTATGGCTTCGTACTCCTTAATCAGATCAACTGTTTCCTTAACTCCTTCCTCCACAACTTCACGGACACTTCTTGTATCATCCAGCAAAGGATCCTGAGGCAGGTAACCCACTGAATATCCCGGCAGGAAGGTCACCTCCCCCTGGTACTCTTTCTCAACCCCTGCAATAATCTTTAGAAGTGTCGACTTACCCGATCCGTTGAGGCCAATGATGCCTATCTTGGCCCCAAGAAAAAATGAAAGGGAGATATCCTTAAGTACCTGACGGTGAGGAGGAAATGTCTTTCCCACACGGTACATCGAGAATATTATCTTCTTGTCGTCGCTCATGATTTGCTTTTTGCGACAATTTAGAAAAAAAACAGGGACCTCTGGTCCCCGTTCAGAATTTTTAAGAATTTGGCCTGACCCTTATTTGCATTATCAGCCTGCCGGGAGGATGTAAATTGCAGAGATCCCGGTCTCCGCTTCATACTTTATCTCCCGAAAATCAGACTATAGCTGCTTCGGTGCTGTAAACAGCTTAATGGTGTCATCCTGCAAGAGAACCCAGAGTGAGTATACACCCTTTAATGTTCCGATAGGGATGTTGAGGCAGCCCAGTGCTGCAACAACAATAACCAGATAACGCGCCCAGGGCTGGAACGACAGAAGCCCGATACCCCCTGCAAGCCCCAGCGACGACATAAATCCGACCAGAAGCGGGAGACTCACTGAGAGGAAACCTAGAACCATTGACGGTATCTCATCACCCTCAACAAAGCCCCGTGCAAAATTAAGGGCAAAGAACACAGCCAAAGCCCCTATAAGACCAAAAAAGCCAAAGCCTATGTGTATGGCTCCGACTACGGTCACATGCTTTTTCATCCTTGTATCTTCCATGACAATAAATTTTAAATCAGCCTTTTCTTTTCTTCATTCCTCTCTAATGACTTCCCGCAAAGAAAATTGTTGCATCAAAATACCTAATTTTTTTTACATATCCGCGTTTTCACAAAGATTGTAAAATTTATATTTGCGTAAAGCAATCAATGTGTCCCTGATGAAACGTAAAGTAATTATTGCCCTGGCTTTCATAGCTATGACAGTCTCCTTCAATTCATGTGAATCGATAGGTACCTGCAAGGTCTGCAGGCAGGTGACTTACAGTATAGGAGGAGGTGTTATCTCTGAGGAACCGGAAGCTGAGTATTGCGATGCTGCCCTCATTGCAATCGAGGCAAAACAGGATGTAATAGTAGGCAATACAAGGATAGCCTGGGAGTGCAGGTAAAAAAGCATAATACTTCACAGGTTTATCCATTCCCCTCCTGTCTTAATGTTCCCTGAAGAGGTATTTACTATTTCCGTTTATTTTAATTTATTCCCTTCCAAATGCTTTGAAAATTCAATTCCCGGCATTAATTTTGTTTATAAGTTGTTAATAATTGTGACTGATAAAGATTCTGACATCTGTAGGTTGTCGTATTTTTATAGAGGTCAAAATCAATTACATAATGTCCCTGAATTTCAGCAGCTTGGAGCTAACAAACAAGACAATTGTCATTGTTGAGGACGATGTTCCATCAATGAGGTATTATGAAACTCTCGTAAAGAGTTCAGGGGCCGATGTTGTAAAATTCCGTACAGGAAAGGATTTCATTGAACATATTAAGAAAAAAGACTCAAAAATTGACCTGGTGATAATGGATTTCCTTATCCCTCTGGTAAACGGCATCGACTGTACAAGGATTTTCAGGAAAGAGAGAAAGAATGTTCCTGTCCTCATGTTGACTGCATATTCATCGGAACAGTCGAAGGCTGAGGCATATATTGCCGGTTGCAGTGAGTACATTCTCAAACCCGTGTATCCCGAGAACGTGTATGCGCTGCTCGAAAAATACCTTAAACAGGAAGTCCCGAGCACTCACGCTCAACCCAGGTAAACTTCTTATCAGCTTGCTCTTCCCCTTATCTTACAACTTGCCTCTTCCCGACGTAGTCGGCATAGTATTCTTCAAGTTTCGCATTAATCTCCTCTGAAAGATCGCTGATCCCGTTCGATTCGCAATACAATGCAGCCTTTGAGGCATATTGAAATGCTGACTGTATCTCATATTCTGCCGAGCTCAGAACATAGGGATTCTGGCGGAGATAGTAGTCGAGCCTTTTGTAATAATAATCAGTAAGTTCACGGGTCATCTCCGTTGCTTTTTCAGGTGCTCCGGCAGAAAAATATGCATCGATAAGGTCGGTATAATAGGGATCAGGAAGAAAGCGGTCCGGAGGAAGAAGCTCCATGCAGCTGTCGAGAACCTGGATGGCCTTATCCTTTTTGCCTTCAGAAGCAAGGGCTTTTGCCAGCCTTGCATAGACCAGCCTCGATCTTATTACTATCAATGTCCTGATATGGTTATAATCAAGATTTACCTCAGGATCATTTGCCCCGCCCCAGGCAAATTTATTAACCACATTCCCGTAAAGTATATCGGTGTCGATCCTTCCGTATTCGGTCCAGCTTTTGTTTTCTGACTTTATGGGAACAAGCCTGTAGGCAAGTCCTTCAAGCTGGAAATATTCTTCCAGTCCAAGGGCATCGTCGTGATTACCGGTTACAAAATACAGAGGCCGTTCCCAGTTGTTGTTGGCAAGAATGTCGAGAATGATAAGCTGGCTCTTCAGGATGGAACCACCCTTCAGCGTAATATCAATATACGGAACGATCTTATCCGCATCCTCAGGCCTGACGGTCCCGCTCGCAATAACCTTTGCCGAATCGACCGGGATCCTTATGGTGCGCGATGGAATGACATCGAGTATCTCGGTAGCAGAGATCTGTACCTTTGTGGCCTTGTTTTCACTTTTTACCCAGTCGATAACAGTGGATATATTGACCGGATCCTTTGTCTTTTCAACAATAAAAACCTGGTTGTTTATCCCGTCATAATACTTGCTGGCAGGCAGTGAAACCGGAAGGGGGGCCGATTCGTAAGTCCTCCTCTTCATCTGGTTAATATACCAGTCGGTATTAAGAAGCATAAGGTTGCATACCCTGACGTCAGTTCGTGCCCCTTCAACTTCCTGGGCATACCAGAGAGGGAAAGTATCATTGTCCCCGTTGGTAAAGAGAATGGCGTTCTCAGCACATGAATTGAGGTAATTGAATGCTACATCCCTGGTAAGATAACGCCCGGAGCGGTCGTGGTCATCCCAGTTCTGCGATCCCATCATAACAGGAACTGCAAGAAGGGTCAGTAAGCCTGCAGCGGGTGCAGCGATTTTCTCTCCTGTGGCCCTGGAAAGAGCTTCGTAAAGAGCCAGAACACCCAGTCCGATCCAGACAGCAAAGAAATAAAATGATCCGGTATAGGCATAATCCCTTTCACGCGGCTGGTTGGGATACTGGTTCAGATAGAATACAATGGCAATGCCTGTCATTATAAAAGGCACCATAATGATCCACCAGTTTTTGTAATCGCGGTTAAGATGATAAAACAATCCGGCAAGTCCAAGAATAAGCGGAAGAAGGAAATAGGCGTTCCTTGAGGTATCCTGAGCAAGTCCGGGAGGGAGATCAGAAGTGCCCACCCTGGGCTCATCAATGAACTTAATCCCCGATATCCAGTTCCCGTTTACAGCACCTCCTGTTCCCTGTGTGTCGTTCTGCTTTCCTGCAAAGTTCCACATGAAATACCGGAAATACATGTACCCGAACTGATAAGAAAACATGAACTTCAGGTTCTCACTGTATTTGGGCTTTCTGATGATTTCTTTCTCTCCCGCAGCATTTGTGACCGTAACCGGTGTCCCTGTTATCCCACCCCATTCATTGTACACTGCAGCATGGTCGTCCTGTTCACTCCACATCCTTGGAAAAAGAGTAATGAACCTGGGATCATAGATGCGCTCAAGATCATAGGCGCTTACGATATAACGACCATCTTCAAGAACATACTTCGGTTTGCCGTTTGCATAATCGATTACCGGGGCATTGAAATAATGTCCCTTGAAAAGAGGCCTCTGCCCATATTGCTCCCTGTTAAGAAAGTAAAGCAGGCTGAAAGGATGTTCCGGCTGGTTTTCGTTAAGCGGAGGGTTCGCCGAGGCTCTTATCACGATAATGGCAACCGAGGAATATCCGATCAGAATAACCATAACCGAGGTAAGTATTGTGTTCAGCACATAACGGTTCTTTCCGGCCAGATACCAGATAAATCCAGTAACGGCAGCCATTGCCGCAAAATTAAGCAAGGCAGATCCCGATATTACCCATATCCCCGACAAAAGCATCGCGGCAGCAGCCAGGACGCCGTTCTTCATCCTGTCGCTGGTCTGAAGGGATGCCCTTACTGCCAGGACAAAGAAGAGTATCAGAAGAATGAAATGAAAGACCATTCCGCTGTTGGGAGGCAGACCCGCCGTGTTTACAAAGAAAAGTTCGAGCTTTGAGGATATGGTAACTATACCTGGCATTATTCCGTACATAAGAAGCGCCAGCATTACGAATGAAAGGCCGATGGACACAATGAATCCTTTCCATGAGAAATCATACTTCCTGAAATAGTAAACAAGGACTATCGCCGGAAGTGTGAGAAGGTTAAGAAGATGCACTCCGATCGAAAGACCCATCAGAAAAGCAATAAGGATAAGCCATCTGTCGGCATATTCTTCTCCTGCAACATCTTCCCATTTCAGTATAGCCCAGAAGACAACGGCAGTGAAAAGCGATGATGTCGCATAAACCTCTCCCTCAACGGCTGAAAACCAGAACGAGTCGGAGAAAGTAAAAGCAAGGGCGCCCGTAACGCCTGCAGCCATTACTGCAATGATGCGCGAAGGAGTGTACCTGCTCTCATCGCTGAGGATTATTTTCCTGGCCAGATGAGTTATCGTCCAGAAAAGAAAAAGTATCGTAAATGCACTTGCAAGCGCCGACATGGCATTTACCGTGGCGGCAACAAGCGATGTGTTCCCTCCGGCAAAAAGAGTGAAAAACCTTGCCATTATCATGAAAACGGGATTTCCGGGAGGATGCCCCACCTCAAGCTTGAATCCCGAGGCAATGAACTCCCCGCAGTCCCAAAGGCTGGCAGTGGGTTCAATGGTAGACAGGAAAGTGAATGCTGCAACAGCAAACACCCCCCAGCCTGTAATATTGTTAATAAGCCTGTAATTCTTCATGCGCGACGTTTTGATATCATCCCCGAAAAGGAACGTTTGAATGCCCGGTGAAAATACAAAATTTTCCCTTTATGGCTCTTATTTGATTCACTCTGTTATATTTTACTATTTTTGAGCAAATGTAAGTCCATGAGATCATCCCTCCAGCAGTTATTATTCCTGTTCCTCCTGCTGCCATTTTCCCTTCAGGCTCAGTACTACAATACGGGCCAGGATCCGGCTTCGCTGAAATGGAAACTGATCCGGACGGAAAGATTCGATGTGATATACCCGGAGACTTACGGAAAAGGAGGCGCGGAGTTTGCCCAATCGCTCGAAAATTCCTGGTCAGGAATGACTCAGCTCTATCCCGACCGGAAAATGAGGATCCCGGTAGTGATCCACAACCATACAACAAAGTCGAACGGGTACGTGGCATGGGCTCCCAGCAGGATGGAGATCTTTCCGACTCCCGAACAGAACTCCATTCCCCTCGATCCTAACACACAGCTTGCAATACATGAGCTTACGCATGTAATGCAGTTGAAATCACTTAACACAGGCCTCACCAGGGCAATGTCGCTACTCACCGGAGAACAGTTCAACGGGGCTGTATCATCCCTTCTCCCTCTATGGTTCCTTGAAGGCGATGCCGTATTTGCCGAATCGGTCCTGACGGAATCAGGCCGCGGCAGAACACCTTCGTTCCAGAAACAGCTGAAAGCACTTATGCTTGAAAAGGGCACCGTATACAGCTATGATAAATCTGTTAACGGCTCTTTCAGGGATTATGTTCCCGATCACTACCAGTATGGATACCAGATGATGGCATGGTCATATCTTAAGTACGATCCCGGCATGTGGAAAAAGGCTGTCAGTCTTACCGGTTCTGTTCCCTTCACCATAAACCCTGTCAACTTAAGTCTGCGCAGAAGTGCATCATTGACCAAGGCTAGGCTTTTCAGGGAGACTTTTGACTCACTTGCCACAATCTGGAAGTCGGATGACTCTGATTCAGAACGAGAACTTTACGGGAAACTAAATCCCCTTAAGAAAGGACGGTTTATAAATTATTACTCACCCTTATCCGCCGGAGCCGACAGCATTATCGCCATAAAGACAAGCCTCACCGACCCTCCTGCTTTTGTACTGATACGGCCCTCGCTGAAATCGGAAAAGAAGATACATGTCCCCGGCGATGGCTACCCATGGTCAATAACTTTCGGAAGCGGCAAGCTGTGCTGGGTGGAGACATATTCCGATCCGCGCTGGCAGAACAGGGAATGGAGGATTATCAAGGTAATGGATATTAGAAACCGCAAGGTAAAACAGCTTTCCTTCAGATCGAGGTACATGTCGGCTTCTGTATCGAACGATGGTAATTTTATTGCGGCATCAGAGAACAGCCCTGATAACAGGAACAGCCTGGTGATCATTGACGCCTGGAACGGCGACATGCTCGAAACGATTCCTGTCCCCGGCAATGCCTATCTGCAGAGGCCGCGTTGGGATCCGGCCGGAACAAAAATTGCTGTTATTACGCTAACAGCTGACGGAGAGGGAGTTATGGCTTATGATCGCATGGAAAAGAAATGGGAAAAGCTCATACCGGAGGGAAATATCGACATTCAGTCGGCAGATATACGCGGCGATTCACTTTTTTTCGTCAGCTCCCTGTCCGGAACAGATAACCTGTATCTTCAAAAACCCGATAAATCTGTAGTACCACTTACAAACTCACGATTCGGGATAAATGATCCTGAGATAAACGGCGACAGGATCCTCTTCTCAGATTACTCCTCTTCAGGAAGCAACATCTGTCAGTCCCTGGTTTCATCCGGAAAGGCAGCAGAGGAAATCCCCGCAGAAACAGGGTCTTTCCTCATAAACAGGCTTGATGAGCCCGAAAAGGTAAAGGTAAAATCAGATGAGCCGGCTGATTACACACCTGTCAGCTACCGGAAATGGAAACATCTTTTCAGATTTCACAGCTGGATGCCTTTCTACGCCGATCTCGACGCCATACAGGATGATCCGCTTGCAATCAGTCCGGGTTTTACCATATTGTCGCAGAACAACCTGAGCACCCTCATAACGACATTCGGATATGAATACAGCGATAACAGGCACAAATTCCATTCGGGAGTCAAATGGTCGGGCAGGTACATACAGTTTGAAAGCGGTTTCGATTTCGGTGATATTCCGTATATCGAGCGGTTCGGGGAAAATGTTGCAGATCCTCCCAACGTCATTAACGCTTACCAGTTAGTCAACAGTGCCACCCTTCCCCTGATATTCAGAGGCGGAAGCTTTACAAAATATCTCTATCTTGAGGCTTCGTCGAACCTGTCGAACAACCACATCTTTCTTAAAAGCAAAGGGGCCTACGACACCTATCAGAACCAGCTGACGGGAAGATTATACTTTTCAAACTACAGCAGGTCTGCTTTCAGGGATATCTATCCGGGATGGGCGCAAACCTTTGATATTAACTATTCATTCCATCCCTTCGACAAGGAAATATACGGCGATATTCTTTCAGCAAGGACAGCCTTCTACTTCCCCGGATTATTTAAAAACAACGGCCTGAAGGTCAGGCTGGAGGCAGAACGCCAGAATCCTGAACTTTTCATACTCAGGAACAGGATCGCCATTCCCAGGGGCTATGAGGAGATTCTGTCGCCCGACCTTAAATTCGCATCCGCTGATTATTTTATGCCGCTTCTTTATCCCGATCTTAATATTCCGGGACTTCTCTTCCTTACCAGGATAAGAGGGGATATCTTTTATGATTATGCTGTTGCAAACAGCTATTACGCCTTTACTTCCACTCCGGCGGGAACCGTTACTGAATTCGTCGACGGCAGGAAGACATTCAGCTCCTTTGGCGCCGAACTGGTATCCGATTTTTATCTTTTCCGGATTCCGTTCATGATCTCGGCCGGAGTGCAGGCATCATGGAAGCAGCTGGGAGATATTCCCGACCTGTCTTTCCTTATGAGCGTTGATCTTTTCGGTATGAGTATCGGACGCGAGAGGTCACGGTTCTAAAGCGAACGTGCTGTATCCCTGATCAGTTCCCAGGCCTTTTCCACATGCTCAGCAGTTACATTTGTCTGTCCTGTAACCATTCTGAGGGTGTATTTCCCCTTAAGTACGGTATGTGAAAGGTAAACCCTGCCCGTATCGTTGAGCCGGTGGTTGAGGGTTTCATTTAATTCGTTCAACTCCTGTTCACCCTTTCCGGCCGGCCTGTAACGGAAACAAACTACATTGATCAGAACGGGTGCCAGAAGCTCAAAGTCGTCTTCGTTCCTAATGTTTCCGGCAAGAACCGAGGCAAATCCTATGTGCGCCCTGATCTTTTCCTGCAATCCCTCCACTCCGTACATTCTGATAACACTCCATAATTTAAGAGCCCTGAACCTCCTTCCGAGAGGTATGCCCCAATCGCGGTAGTCGTTTACGATGCCTCTGGTGCGTGTTTTAAGGTATTCCGGAAGTATTTCAAAGGTCCGTATCAGAAGTCCGGGATGCCTTGTAAAGAATGCAGAGCAGTCGAAATTGGTGAACATCCATTTATGAGGATTGAATACCAGCGAATCGATGTATTCCCTTCCGTCAAGCATCCATTGATATTCAGGAAGAATAAGTGCGGTGCCGCCCATAGCGGCGTCAACATGCAGCCAGATATCATGTTCCGTGCAAATAATCCCTGTTTCCCTCAGGGGATCGACAGAAGCCGTGCCTGTTGTAGCCAGGGTGGCAATAACACAACATGGAATATAACCTTTTGCAATGTCGTTCTCGACGGCCTCCCTGAGTTTCTCCGGATCCATTGAGAAGTCATCCCTTACTGGTATCCTGACAATGTTTCTGCGCCCTATTCCGCTTATCTTCACAGCCTTTTCGACCGAGGAATGAGCCTGCTCCGAACAATAGACCCTTAGAATTCCGGAATTTGAAAATCCCTCATCATTAATACTGAAGTTCACAGCCTTCTCCCTCGCAGTGAGTATGGCTGCAAGCGTTGAAGTTGAAGCACTGTCCTGGATAACTCCTTCAAACTGCGAAGGAAGACCGATAAGATCCCTCAGCCAGATCATCATTTTCTCCTCAAGCTCAGCTGCAGCAGGAGAAGTTTCCCATATCATGCACTGGGCACCAAGGGTGGCTGTGATCATCTCGGCAAGTATTGACGGGGGGCTTGTATTGGCAGGAAAGTACGCAAAGAACGATGGGCTCTGCCAGTGGCTGATACCCGGCATTATGATTTCGTCGAGGTCACGCATGAAGACGGAGAAGTTCTCCGGCCCGCAAGGAGGCTTATCTGGAAGTCTGCTTATTATTTCTCCCGGTTTTGCCTGGGATTTAACCGGATACTTTTCCACATTCTCCATGTATGCGGCCATCCAGTCAACCAGTTCATGGGCATGTTTCCGGAATTCCTCAACAGTCATTTACAGGATGTTATCTGACCGATTCAGCCAGAAGGATTATTTTATTGGCCCTGACTTCAATCACTCCTCCCCTGATATCAAACAACACCTCTTTGTTGTCGTGATCGACAATATAAACCATTCCGCTGTCAAGGGTGGAGATTATAGGTGCGTGGTCTTTCAAAACCTGGAAAGAGCCTTTCCTGCCGGGGACTCTTACTGATTTTATCTCCCCGTCATAAACTTTTTTGTCAGGAGTAATGATTTCTATCTTCATTTTAGATAAGTTGCTGGTTGCTGGTTGCTGGTTGCTGGTTGCCTGCGCGTAAGAAAAACCAGCAACCAGTAACAAGCAACTGAATTATTTCGACTGAGCCAGGATCTTTTCTCCTTTTTCTATTGCATCTTCGATAGTACCGACCAGCATGAATGCCGATTCAGGATACTGATCTACCTTGCCTTCAAGGATCATATTGAATCCCTTTATGGTATCTTCGATTGACACAAGCGCACCCTTGATGCCTGTAAACTGTTCTGCCACATGGAAGGGCTGGGAAAGGAACCTCTGAACCCTTCTTGCCCTGTGTACAACAAGTTTGTCCTCCTCTGAAAGCTCATCCATACCAAGGATGGCGATTATATCCTGGAGCTCATTGTATCTCTGCAGAAGCTCTTTTACGCGCTGTGCGCAGTTGTAATGTGCTTCCCCTACGATATCGGCTGTAAGGATCCTGGATGTTGAATCGAGAGGATCGACAGCAGGATAAATTCCAAGCTCCGAAATCTTACGGCTGAGAACCGTGGTTGCATCGAGGTGTGCAAATGTTGTTGCAGGGGCAGGGTCGGTAAGGTCGTCAGCCGGCACATATACAGCCTGGACTGATGTAATTGAGCCCTGGCGTGTGGATGTGATACGCTCCTGCATAATACCCATCTCGGTTGCAAGAGTAGGCTGATAGCCAACCGCCGAGGGCATCCTTCCGAGAAGAGCCGATACTTCAGAACCCGCCTGGGTGAAACGGAAGACATTATCCATAAAGAAGAGTATATCCCTTCCTCCGCTCTTGCCGTCGCCATCCCTGAAATGTTCGGCAACCGAAAGACCCGAAAGGGCTACCCTTGCCCTTGCTCCGGGAGGTTCGTTCATCTGCCCGAAGACAAGCGCGAGTTTCGATTCCTTCAGGGCTGCATGATCCACTTTGGAGAGGTCCCATCCTCCTGATTCCATGTTTTCAAGAAAATCCTTGCCATAGTTGATAACCCCTGCTTCGAGCATCTCCCTCAGGAGGTCATTCCCTTCTCTGGTACGTTCGCCAACTCCGGCAAAGACAGAAAGACCTGAATAGGCTTTTGCAATATTGTTTATCAGCTCAAGTATCACAACCGTTTTCCCAACTCCGGCACCGCCGAAGAGTCCGATCTTTCCTCCCTTCGAATAAGGCTCGATAAGGTCGATAACCTTTATTCCTGTGTAGAGAACCTCTTTTTCAGTTGACAGATCATCAAATTTAGGAGGTTTGCGGTGGATGGGATATCCTCCCTTCTTGTCGAGCGTGCCGATACCGTCAATGGCCTCGCCGGTAACATTCATAAGGCGCCCCTTTATCTGGTCACCGATAGGCATTGTTATCGGCATCCCGGTTGCCACTACTTCCATCCCTCTGCGCAAACCGTCAGTTGAATCCATTGCTATGGCTCTTACCGTATTCTCGCCTATATGCTGCTGGCATTCAACAACCAGTGTCGAGCCATCATTTCTCTTTATTTCAAGAGCATCATAAATATCAGGCATTTCAGAACCCTGCCGTGCAAATGTTACGTCAACCACTGGTCCGATGATCTGGCTGATTTTCCCTGTATTCTTTGCCATAAATCCGAATTATTTATAGAGGTTTAAGTTAATTTTTTTACTCTTTTTATCTTTTCTATTCCTAATGTTCATTTTTAAGATTCCCGCCTTGTCAGAGCTCCGGTAAGGGCTATGAGCTCCTCCTTCCTTTCCTGAGGTGCCCCTGCTTTCTCGAGGCATCCGAGGGCGTTCCGGAGATATTCCCCTGCCAGACTCTCTGCAGCCGGTTTTACTCCCAGCTGATCGAACAATGCGGTAACGGCTTTTATCTTTGGTTCCGGTTCCATGGTTCCGGAAGTGTAAACATCGTGAAGCTTTTTTCTCTGTTCAGTGGAAGCAAGCTCAGAGGCCTTAACGTAAAGGAAGGTCTTCTTTCCTGCCATTATGTCGCCTCCCGAAGCCTTTCCGAAAACCCTTGTATCACCGTAGGTGTCAAGTATGTCATCCTGTATCTGAAAAGCCAGGCCAAGGTTTTTCCCGAACTCATAAAGCAGATCTGCATCCCTCTCGTCGGCTCCACCGAATACTGATCCTATCTTTGCCGATGCGGCAAGAAGGACCGCAGTCTTCAACTCTATCATCCTGAGATATTCCTCTCTCGATACGATGGCGGCCTTTTCAAAATCCATGTCAAGCTGCTGCCCCACGCATACCTCTATGGCAGCTTTATTGAAGATCCTGAGGACACGCGGAAGTATACCCGGAGGCGACTGAAGGAAACATTCGTTTGTAATAAAAGCCATCACGTCGCCCGAAAGTATTGCCTGGTTGTGATTCCATTTATTGTGAACCGTGATAAAACCCCTTCTGATCCGGGCATTGTCCATAATATCATCATGGATGAGGGTGAAGTTATGAAACACCTCTAGGCCGGCAGAGGGGATAACAGCTTCATCAATCTTATCGCTGAAAAGATTGCATGAAAGCAGCGCCAGTACTGGTCTGAGCCTCTTTCCTCCCATGGAAAGAACATATTTCACCGGGGCTATAAGCCGTTCCGACTCCTCGTTGTACGAGAGGTTTACCAGAGCGGTGTTTACAATATCCTTTAATCCCGATTGACTGTACATGTTCTTTTTTCTGGTATAATGACCCGGCTTCTCTACTTTTTATTTCAAAGCTTCGGCTCCGCTGACAACTTCGAGAATCTGCCCCGTGATCGATGCCTGCCTTGCCTTGTTGTATTGCAGGGTAAGCTCTCTTATCATATCGGATGCATTGTCTGTCGCCTTGTGCATAGCTGTCATCCTTGCTCCGTTCTCTGCAACGAAAGAATCCAGAACCGCCTTGTAAAACTGTATTTTCAGCGATTTCGGAATCAGTTCCCTGATAATTGACTCCTTGTCAGGTTCATAAATGTAATCAGCAGGAAGCTTCTTTTTCTCCTGTGAAGAAGCAGATTCAACAGGAAGGAATCTTTCTGTTGTAAGCAGCTGTACCGCTGCATTCTTGAAATGGTTATAAACAAGTTCAACCCTGTCGTATTCTCCTTCGACAAAGCCTTGCATCACTCCTTCAGCCACCTCCATAACATTCTCGAATGTGAGATCGTTAAGAAGTTCGTTTTTCTCCTGTGCGATTTTGAATTTGAGTTTTCGAAGAGTGTCGTAACCTTTTTTCCCGATGGTCAGGAAAGTCACATTCCCCTTTTTATACTGTTCAAAATACTTGTCGGCAACAATCCTCCTCACCTCTTTGATCACATTTGAATTGAAGGCTCCGCAGAGGCCCCTGTTTGAGGTAATTACCACAATGAGTATCTTTTCAGGAGCTGAAGTTCGGTTATAAATATTTTCAACTTCCGCATCGGCAAGGCTCTGAGAAAGATTCACCAGAATTTCGTGCAGCTTATTTGCATATGGCCTGAGCCTGACAATCTTGTCCTGCGCCTTCCTCAGCTTGGCTGCCGCTACCATTTTCATGGCCGAGGTGATCTGCCTTGTCGATTTAACGGAGGTAATCCTTAATCTTATAGCTTTTAAATTCGCCATTAAAGAACCAATTTATCTG
This sequence comes from Bacteroidales bacterium, assembly GCA_040772125.1. Taxonomy (GTDB): domain Bacteria; phylum Bacteroidota; class Bacteroidia; order Bacteroidales; family VadinHA17; genus LD21. The sequence continues at coordinate 554,876 of JAXGYS010000004.1, read as the reverse complement.
TTTTCTCCCTCTTATGCCTGTGATTTGTATTTGGCTGTAAGTTCGGCAGCGGTCTTTTCAAGGACATCGGTGATGTCGTTATCAAGAATTCCCTGGCTTAACTTATCAAGTACATCCCTGTGCTTAAGGTCAAGATATTCGATGTATTCAGTTTCAAACTCCTTCACTTTTGTTACCGGAACATCCCTGAGTAAACCCTGCGTACCGCAGAAGATTATTGCTATCTGCTTTTCAACCGGCACCGGAGCATACTGACCCTGTTTCAGGATCTCAACGTTCTTTGCACCCTTATTCAGAATTGCAAGTGTTGACGCATCGAGGTCGGAACCGAATTTTGAGAAAGCTTCAAGTTCACGGTACTGAGCCTGGTCAACTTTGAGCGTCCCTGCAATTTTCTTCATTGCCTTGACCTGCGCGTTCCCTCCGACTCTCGATACCGAAATACCTACGTTGATTGCCGGGCGAACGCCTGAGTTGAAAAGGTTTGATTCGAGGAATATCTGGCCGTCGGTGATCGAGATAACGTTTGTGGGTATATATGCCGAAACGTCTCCGGCCTGAGTCTCAATTATGGGAAGAGCTGTAAGCGAACCCCCGCCTTTAACCATGTGGCGGATTGATTCCGGAAGGTCGTTCATCTTCCTGGCCACCTCGTCCGATTCAATAACTTTCGCAGCTCTTTCAAGAAGCCTCGAGTGAAGATAGAAAACATCTCCCGGATAGGCTTCACGTCCCGGTGGTCGGCGGAGCAGAAGGGAGACTTCCCTGTAGGATACCGCCTGTTTCGACAGGTCGTCGTAAATAATAAGAGCATCGCGTCCTGTGTCACGGAAGAACTCGCCTATGGCTGCCCCTGCAAAGGGAGCATAGAACTGGGAGGCTGCAGGGTCGGACGCTGTTGCAAGAACAATGACCGTATATTCGAGCGCTCCGTGTTCCTCAAGCGTCTTCGCGATATTGGCAACCGTCGAACCTTTCTGACCTACTGCAACATAAATGCAATACACCGGTTTCCCCTTTTCGAAGTTGCTTCTCTGGTTAATAATTGTATCGATTGCAATAGCTGTCTTGCCTGTCTGGCGGTCGCCGATAATAAGCTCACGCTGTCCCCTGCCTATCGGGATCATGGCATCGATAGCCTTGATACCTGTCTGCAAGGGCTGCTTAACAGGCTGCCTGAAGATAACCCCGGGCGCCTTTCTTTCGAAAGGCATCTCGTAAAGCTCACCCTCAATCGGACCTTTACCGTCGAGAGGCTGGCCGGTGGGAGTGATAACCCTTCCGAGCAATCCCTCTCCGACAGCTATTGAAGCTATCCTTCCTGTGCGTTTTACAATGTCGCCCTCATTAATCTCTTCAGTGGGGCCGAGCAGCACTGCCCCGATATTGTCCTCCTCAAGGTTGAGAACAATTGCTTCGATCCCGTTCTCAAATTCTATAAGCTCATTTGATTCTGCATTTGAAAGCCCGTAAATGCGCGCAATGCCGTCACCTACTTCAAGCACGGTGCCCACTTCTTCAAGTTCCACACCGGTCTGGATGCCTTCAAGCTGCTGCCTGAGAATTTTCGATACTTCTGCTGGTTTGATATTTGCCATATTCCGTGTACTTATAAAATCGTTTCTTGATTAAAACCCCTTTTGAAATGATCCTGAGCAAAGCTCTTTCCTGATCTTGCGCAACTTGTTCCTCACACTTGCATCAATGTACTTGTCCTCGATCTTCAGGACGAATCCTCCTATAATCGATTCATCAATATTCTCCCTGAGGTCAACCTTCGTGCTGAACAGTTTTTCAATCAGTTCAGAGACCTGCCGGCGGACTCCGTCATCAACCTTCACGGCTGTTGTCAGAACTGATTCGGTAATACCCTTATATTCCCTGGTGTCGTGGATAAAGACCCTGGCAATTGCCGGAAGATATCTCTCCCTTCCGTTCCTGATAACCAGATCAATAAGCGACATGGTGAGACCGTTCACCTCGCTGCCGATGAGATCGTGAAATATCAGACTCTTTTTTGATGGAGGAATAACGGGGTTTGCAAGCAGTTCCCTTATTTCAGGTGAGCTGCACAACTCTTTCACAAGGAGTATGTCCTGGTTTACTGTATCGAGGATATTCCTGTCGAGAGCCGACTGGAAAAGAGCTCTTGCATATCTTACTGATATCCTGCTTTCATTCATCGTTGAACAGTGTTAGTTCTTGCTGAAATCGATTTCTTTCAGGTAGTTGTCAATAAGTTTTTCCTGTTCGCCCGACTTCTGAAGCTTTTCTCCCACCAGCCTTGATGCTATCTCAATTGAAATGGAAGCCACCTGTTCGCGTATATCGGCAAGCGCGGCTGCTTTTTCCCTTTCAATACCTGCCCTGGCCTTCTCAACAAGCTTTTCAGCCTCTTCGGTGGCCCTGCCTTTTGCTTCGGCAATAAGCTTGTCGCGCACGTCGCGTGCTTCCTTGAGAATGGTCTCGCGCTCCTCCCTTGCTTTTTTCAGGATGGCTTCATTGTCACTCTGAAGTCTTGCCATTTCCTTCCTGGCTTTTTCTGCCGAGGCAAGAGATCCCTTTATCATCTCATCACGGGCCTTGATAGCGCCAAGAACCGGCTTCCATGCAAACTTTTTCAGAACAAGAAAGAATAGGACAAAGATCAGGGTTGTCCAGAATACCAGACCTATTGCAGGACTGATAAGACTATTTGCCAATAGTACCATATTTATGTTGTTTTCAATAGTTTCAAAAGAGGCGCTGCAACCAACCGTTGCAGGGCCCCGGTTCCTTTACTAAGCAATAAGAGCAACAACGATTGCGAAAAGAGCAGCTCCTTCAATAAGTGCTGCAGATACAATCATGTTAGTCTGAATCTTTGAACTGGCTTCGGGCTGACGTGCAATTGCGTCCATTGCTGATCCGCCGATCCTTCCGATTCCGAGGCCCGCTGCAATAGCTGCAAGACCTGCTCCGACTGCTGCCAATGTACCTGTCATAATAATTTAACTGGTTTTAATTAAACAATAAAGATTAATGATGCTCCTCCTGTATGGCGAGACTGATGAAGAGTGCCGATAACAGGGTGAAGACATATGCCTGAAGGAATGCCACAAGAAGCTCGAGACAATCCATAAATATCACGAATAATATTGAAACGGGGGCTACTGCCAGCGACTTGAAAATGAAGATCAGGCAGACAAGGCTGAGTACTATGATGTGTCCGGCCGTTATGTTGGCAAAGAGACGGACCATAAGAGCAAAGGGCTTGGAGATTAGACCGATTATCTCAACGGGTATCATCACCGGGAGAAGCCACAGCGGTACGCCGGGAGTGGCAAAAACATGCTTCCAGTGGTTTTTGTTGGCGTTGAGCTGAGTAATAAAAAAAGTGAAAAGAGCCAGAACCATTGTGATGGCAATGTTACCTGTAACATTGGCCCCGAAAGGAGGAGGAAAGGGTATAAGACCCATTATGTTGTTAAGAAGTATGAAAAAGAAAACCGTTAAAAGATAGGGCATGTATTTTTCATACTTATGTTCCCCGATATTCGTTATCGCGATCTCATCCCTGACAAAAAGTATTATAGGCTCAAGAAAGCTCTGAATCCCCCTGGGATGACTGATCCCTGTCTTTTTATAAGATCTTGCGAGTGCCAGGAAAAGCCACAGCCCTATTATAACTGAAGCCAGAAGACCGACAACTGTCTTGGTTATCGAAAAATCGAGGGGATGCTTCCCTTCTTTTATGGTCCCGTCTTCGTTTACATTGACTATCCTTCCCTTGTATTCTCCTTCCTCCTCAAGCCTGTAGCCTTCATGAACATGACCATGAGCCAGTTTTTTGGAGGAGAAGATGTCAAGGCCTTTTTCACCCGAGTACAATATTACCGGAAGATAGATAGCAACATGCTCCCCGTTCTTTTTTGTCAGAATGTGCCATTCGTGAGAATCAGCAATGTGATCCATTATGAATGAGCTTGCATTGAATTCCTCCTCTGTTTCATGTGATGAATGTTCGTCGGCAGCGTAAACCGGAAATGAGAACATCATAACAAGCAGGATGAACAGAATACCTTTGACAAATCGCATTTCTATAAAAAGTAAGTATTTATAATGATTTCTTTTTCAGTGTTTTCAATATAAAAAATATCGAATACAGAGAGATCGCTAAATATAGTACAAAAAATAATACGACCGAGACAACCCCGGTTTTTTTAGCAATAATTAACCAAACAAGGGCGAGGGCCATCTCAAGAAAAATCTTTACTCCAAGTGCTGCAAGGCTGTATATAGTCTGATTTTCCGGTTCTTTTGACAGTCCCTTGATAAAAATCACTATCATCACCAGGCTGATTAAAGTGAAGCACAAGGTAAGTATCGCCAGATCAGTGATATTTACGTCAAGTGCTGTGAATCTCCCGGCCAGGTATGCCGAGACAATGACTGTCAAACCGATTAGCAGAATTCCGGTTAAGAATTTTCTAAAAATCACTATGAGAAAATGTCATTTGAGGAAATCCTTTACTGCAGTGTAAATACCTGCAAACACACCGAAAAGCGAAAGTACAACTGTAAAGACAGGCTTTTCAAAACTGAGCCATTTATCGAGCTTAACCCCCAGAAAAGTCATAACAGCTATTATAACCATCATCTGAAAGGCCAGCCCTGAATATTTCCCAAAGTCCTGAAGCGCCTTACTTCCCTGATTTTTCCGACTCTTTTTCTGCTTCTCTTTGTTGTTTTCCGAAGTTTGCTCCTTCATTGTTTTCAGTGTCGCTCATTTTGCAGTTTCCGGTGAATTTTGCACCAGGCTCGATCGACAGCTTGAAGGTCACAATATCTCCCGATATTTTAGAATCAGCTTTTAGAGTAAGAAGCTGGCTGACACAGATCTTTCCGTCGACATTGCCGGAGACCTCCGAATTTTTGCAATAGACTTCGCCTTTAACTTTCCCGGTGGGACCAATAACAACCTTCCCCTTGGTTGAAAGATTGCCGGTCAGTAAACCATCAATCCGTATATCGCCGTTCGACCTGATATCGCCAGTTATTTCCGTCCCGTTACTAACCAGATTGATTGTGGTGTTGTCAGTTTCATTGTATTTTCCCATGTTTCACCAGAATTATACTTACAAACATAATAACTCACAAATATAAAAACTATTGCAACTTCTAATACTATTGAAGACAAAAAACAGAATGGCAAAACATGCCGGAAGATTATCAGGTATGCCTTTCCAAAAAATAACCGGCTGCCATCGCCAAACGGGCAATTTAGATGAGCACAGCAGGAAATAAAAGCAATTAAATCGTGTAGGGCATTCAGGCCGGGTCGTATGCCCATTTAAGGTAGATTGAACCCCAGGTAAACCCGCCTCCGAATGCTGCAAGAATGAGCTTGTCGCCTTTCTTAAGCTGCTTTTCATATTCCCAGAGACACAATGGTATCGTAGCTGCAGTTGTATTTCCGTAGTTTTCGATGTTTACCATCACCTTCTCGGGCGGAAGGCCCATCCTTTTTCCCGTGGCATCAATAATCCTGAGGTTTGCCTGATGTGGAACGAGCCAGGCAATATCTTCGGCTTTAAGGTTATTCCTTTCCATTACCTCAACTGCTACTTCAGCCATTTTTACAACAGCGAACTTAAATACGCTCTGCCCCTCCTGAAACACGTAATGCTCTCGTGCGTCAACGGTTTCGTGAGAAGCCGGACGTACGGATCCTCCCGCCTTCATATGAAGGAACTTGCTTCCTGAACCGTCAACATGGAAGATATAGTCCATTATCCCCGTTTCCTCTTCCACGGGTTCAAGTAGCACTGCACCTGCAGCATCGCCGAAAAGCGCACAGGTTGTCCGGTCGGTGTAATCGGTTATCGACGACATCTTATCTGCTCCAACGACTATAACTTTCTTATAATTACCGCTTTCGATGTACGCGGCAGCTGTCTGGAGTGCAAAAAGAAAACCTGAGCAGGCAGCACCAAGATCAAAGCTGAATGCATTTTTTATTCCGGCCTTTTCCGAGATGATGTTTGCAGTGGCAGGGAATGCCATATCGGGAGTTATTGTCGCGCAGATCAGAAGTTCAACTTCATCGGGAGAGGTGCCGGTTTTTTTCAAAAGCCCGTCAACAGCATTTGCTCCCAGGTCGGAAGTCCCGAGTCCTTCCCCTTTAAGTATCCTCCGCTCCTTTATTCCGACACGCTGCATGATCCATTCGTCGGAAGTATCAACCATTCCGGCCAGTTCGTAATTTGTGAGCCGGTATTCCGGTACCCAGGCATGGATTCCGGTTATGGCAGCTCTTTTTTTCCCCATAAGTTAAATAGATTCAATAATTCTTTGGGCAAGATTTGCTCTCACTACAGCTTCTGTCTGAAGTATCATGTTCATGATAGCTTTCCTTTTTGATATTCCGTGCCCTATAACGACGTTTGCATTTATGCCGACTATCGGGGTCCCGCCAATGTTTTCAAAATTGAGACGCTCAAAAAACGGGTGGGTAACGTTTATCTTTCTTGTCAGAGCATATATCGACTCAGCCTGCTTAAGGACTATATTACCAACAAATCCGTCGCAGACCACAACATCGGTCATGTCTTCCTGGAAGAGTGCATGTCCTTCTATGTTGCCTGCAAAATTGAGCCCCGGATGTTCTTTCATTATCTCGAAGGCAGCCTTAACGGCAGGAGTTCCCTTGGTCTCTTCCTCCCCAATGTTCAGAAGACCGACTGTGGGATTATCCACTCCGTGGACAAATTTCGAATAGAGGCTTCCAAGTATCCCGTACTGAAGAAGGACGTCTGGCTTGGAATCAGGGTTAAGCCCCACATCAAGTATTACAGAATCGCGCCCGTCGATGCAGGGAAGTATTGTTGCAAGAGCCGGCCTGAAAACACCCGGAATGACATTTACCGTATAACTGGCTCCGACCAGCATGGCGCCTGTATTTCCGGCACTGCAAAACCCGTCAAGCTTATTGTTCTTGAGCATTCCGTAACCAACAGCAATGCTTGAATCCCTTTTCTGCGAAAAAGCCCGGGCGGGATGATCTCCCATCTCAATAACCTGAGTAGTGGGAACAATAGTAAACAATGAGGGATCAACCTCCATCTCCTTCAATTTGGCAGTGATTATTGCTTCATCACCAATCAGGACAATTTTATCATCAGGTGAAATGCGGTCCAAAGCATCAACCGCGCCCTCAATTATTGCGAGAGGTGCAAAGTCACCTCCCATGACATCAACGCCGATTTTCATAGAAAAACAATCTGATTATTGTAATCAGGCTGTCGCTTTTTTCTCAACTGCCAGCCTTCCTCTGTAAAATCCGCACTCAGGACATACCCTGTGATACTGTACCGATGATCCGCAGTTTGAACATGTTCCTACTGTCGGAGGAGTAGCTTTGTAATGAGTTCTGCGCTTGTCTCTCCTCGTTTTCGAATGTTTGTGTTTGGGATGTGCCATTTTTTCTTCCTTTAATTATCTTCCTTTAATTATCTTCCATTAGTTTCCTTAATTCTTCCCATCGCGTATCAGAACCGCTTTCTTTATCAACAAGATGCTGCCGCAGCTTTTCTATCATCAAAGGGTCACACCCGCTTATGCCTGATTCATCGTCAGGATGTATCTTCTGAATCGGAAGTGCCAGATGTATGAATTCGTAAAGATACTGGCTCAGATCAAGATTATGCTCATCACGGGGCAAAGTAATAATTTCAGGATCACTGTCGTCCATTTCCTGCCCGTACTTTACAAGAAGCCTGTTTTCACAGACCAGGGGATGATCAAACATCGCCAGACAACGGTCGCAGCATATGTTTACTGTACCCGAGATCTTAATTAGCAGGTCAATATGCGATGATCCCTTATCAAGCTCAGCAACCACCTCAAGTGAACCTTCCTCTATCTCCGACTCTTCAAAGAGTTCAAAAAACGCTTTATCAATCTTGTAATGAAACACATGATGACCGGGTCTTATCCCGGTTACTGGTATGGAGTATATTCCGGTCATCATCTGTAAATTTTGGTCTGCAAAAATATAAATCCTTATTCAAATTAAAAAATTATCAACAAAAAAGTAACAGAAAGCCCCTAAAAAGAGCCTCTGCCGGTAATTTTCCGCAATTGACCGATTTATATTAATACGTGCATGTTTTATTATATAGCTTTGGGGTAGCATAATTCGTATAACAATGAAAAACAAATTAAGTCACCGGAAAGAAAGGAGAGAACACCCGCCTCAGATCGGGGTGGGTATCTTCCTGATAACACTCGGAATTGCCCTCCTTATCGCAACAAATGACCTTCTGGGTCTTGGAAGCGTAAGGGAGTATTTCACCTGGGAAACAGCCCTCGTATTTATCGGCTTTCTGCTGTTATTCAATCTTGAGTTTACAGGGGGACTGATAATGATCGCCATCGGTGCCTGGTTCTTCATTGATGACCATGACTATGAATTACCCGAACTGGTAAAAACTATCTACTGGCCCTCCCTTATTATACTCATCGGGCTGGGCTTTATTCTATCATCCTTTATTAAGAGAATCAGGAAAAACAATTAACTTCAAACAAATAATACCATGGAAACAAATAGCGAATTCGGAAAAGATCAATATCGTCTGGAAGGCGATGAAGAAGGGATAAAGGGCAAACGCTACCATTCCCCGGGGAACAAACCAATAATCGGAGTAGTCCTGGTCCTGGCCGGATTGTTCCTTGTAATAAGAAATACAGGATTCTTTCCTGATTTCATCGACGACGTGATCTTCAGCTGGCCAATGCTTCTGATTGCCATCGGCCTGGTGATGACTCTCAGCTCCTCTGAAAAAACAGCCGGAGTAATAGTCCTGGCCGTCGGCGGCTTCTTTATGATACCACAGATCTTCCGGGAGACTTTTCACATGTATAACATGTTCTGGCCGTCAATATTCATAATTGTCGGCGTGATATTTATTGTTTCGCACCGCAGGGGATGGGGCCCCACTGCCCGCCGGAAAGATGCAGCAGGCGATGATTATATCGACTTTGTGAACATTTTCGGAGGGGGCGACCGCCAGATAGTTTCCCAGAATTTCCAGGGAGGAAAGGTTACAGCTATTTTCGGCGGGGGTGAAATTGACATGACAAAGGCCGGACTGGCTGCCGGCGTCTCGGAACTGGAGGTTGCATGCGTCTTCGGAGGAGTAACATTGATCGTTCCCGAAGACTGGTGGGTCTCAATAGAAGTGACCCCGATACTCGGAGGCTTCAGCGACTCGAGAAAACTGACACCGGGAAGAGCGGTCGATTCGTCAAAACACCTTGTTGTAAAGGGAGTCGTAATATTCGGAGGAGGTGAGGTCAAAAGCTATTAAAAGAAGCCGAAGATGAAGCATCCCGTCCTTACAGACAGGGTCAGGCTGATCGTATGGTGGATCGTTTGGCTTTTCACCACATTCGGTCAGCTTTCACTTTATTATTTCGCATACGGACGCTATACTCCCTCTGCAATACCCGACGGAATTGTTTCCATGGTTGTCTTTTCCGGATTTGGCCTGTCGCTATGGTATCCCTTCAAATATATCATCACAATAAGCAAGAGCACAGCGGGCGAATTCACAAATAACATAATAGCAGGCCTTGCCTGCGTTTCATTATGGCTTCTCCTGACAAGATATGCCACCCCTCTGCTCCTTCCAAAGGAAAACGATTTTGCCGATTACTGGCATGCCACATTACCCTACAGGGCCGGAACAGGGCTCTTTATCTACGGCCTGCTGATCCTTGCCTATTATCTGTTCATGAGCCTTTTTAACCTCTCCGAGAAAAAAGCAAGGGAATCCAAACTTGAAAGCCTGGTGAAGGAAACCGAACTCAAAATGCTGCGATCGCAGATAAACCCTCACTTCCTCTTCAACAGCCTCAACTCGGTAAGCTCACTTACTATAACCAATCCTGAAAAAGCAAGGGATATGGTTATAAAACTATCAGAGTTCATGAGATATGCCCTTTCAAAAAAAGACGAACAACCGGTCAGTCTCAAAAGTGAACTGGAGAACCTCAGACTTTATCTCGAAATTGAAGAGGTACGCTTCGGCGACAGGCTCTCTACCGAGGAATTCATAGAAGAGAAATGCCTTGAGATCAAGATGCCGGTAATGCTGCTTCAACCCCTTTATGAAAACGCAATAAAGCACGGAGTATATGAAAGCACGGAAAGAGTCAAAATAATAACCTCGGTGAAATGCGTCAACGGGATCCTCGAAATCGTGATAAGCAATAACTACGAACTCACACCTTCTCCTGTCAAAGGTACCGGTACCGGACTTCAGAATGTTTCCAGACGGCTCGATCTCTTTTACGGCAAAAGGGCTTCAATTAGGACAAAAAAAGAAGACGGGGTGTTTACCGTATCACTTTTTATCCCGGCCGAGAAGTAAAACCGGGAAAATGCGATAAATTTGTTTCAGAAACAGCATGTGTTTTAATGCTTTTTATTTTTTTTACATCAGAAGGCAGATGTTGTTGCAGCCGGCTGTCAGTGCAGAATAAACGGGTACTGCCTTTGCATGATCCTTAGAAAGCACCTACAGTTACGGCCCTGATGAATTAATTGTAAAATTTGTTACAGAATTACCGGATGCAAAAGATCAGAACTGTAATTATCGAAGATGAAGCCCCTGCAAGGGATATAATAAAGTTCTATCTCCAGGAGCTCGAAAACATAGAAGTTATTGCTGAATGTTCCGACGGATTCTCGGGTCTTAAAACCATTTCCGCAATGAAACCCGACCTTGTTTTTCTCGACATTCAGATGCCGAGGCTGACAGGGATCGAACTCGTAGAGGTCCTTACCGAAAAACCCGAGATAATATTCACAACAGCCTATGATCAGTTCGCCCTGAAGGCTTTCGAACTGAATGCAGTGGATTATCTTCTCAAACCTTTCGCCAAGAGGCGCTTCCTCGAAGCGGTAAAAAAAGCTGTTGATAAGATCAACTCCGGCGCAGGCAACCTTACCCCGGCAAACCAGCTTCTTGAAAAGAAGCCTGATCCTGACTCACCCGTAAACAGGATAGTAGTCCGTAAGGGAAATGCCATTAACCTTATCCCGGTTGAGGAGATAAGATATGTCGAAGCTCAGGATGATTACGTGATGATCCATCATGGAAACGGAAAGGCCCTTAAGCAGCAGACGATGAAATACTACGAGGACAACCTTCCGAAAAAGGACTTTGTCAGGATCCACAGGTCATATATAGTGCGCGTGCAGGAAATCAAGAGGATAGAGCCTTATGGCAAGGATAACCATATAGCTTTTCTGACTTCAGGCGACAAGCTTCCGGTTAGCAGGGCGGGATACAAACTGCTTAAAGAGGAACTTGATTTCTGAACCGGCCACTCCCGGCAACTCATGTTTTATAATTTTTCATGGTATTTCCGGCAGAGATCCTGCAGAACTTACCTCTTCCGCCATATACGTGGATTCTTTGCCACACAAAGAATGTTTTTGGTTAATGATCCTTAAGCCGGTTGCATGTTTTATGGAACCTCCAGGGCTTGTACTTCCTGAAACGGTAAAGCGGGACCGGATCATATCCGTGGGTGCCTCCGGGACGGCAGCGCAGAATACGGCTGAATGCCATAAAAGAGCCTGTCAGAGGACCATGAAGTTTCAAAGCATCAAGAGCATATAGAGAACAGGAAGGGACATGACGGCATGAAGGCCTCAGAAGCGGAGAAACAGCATACCTGTAAAAATGAACAGGCAGCGATAACAACCTTATAATAACGGTATTCTGCTTTTTTGCCATAAGGCAAAGATAACAATCTGAGCCCTTCAAATGTTATATGCTTGATATAATGATTACTTTTGCAAAAACTGACATTATGACCTGAAGTTCTTGTATCTGAAGGTTTGGCAGGAGTTTTGAAACGAAATAAAAAAAAGAAAAAAAATGGAACCACAGAACTTAAATATGGTAAACATGAATATCTGGATCATTTTCATTGTATTCATGGCCTTAAGCTGGATCGTCAGCGCTACGCTGAAATCGAAATTCAGAAAGTATTCGAAAATACCTGTTGACGGAGGTCTCACGGGCCGCGAGGTTGCTCAGAAGATGCTCAGGGATAACGGGATCTATGATGTAACGGTACAAAGTGTGCCCGGAACACTAAGCGATCACTATAATCCTGAAAAAAAGACTATCAACCTCAGCCAGGAGGTTTATAACAACAGAAGCATTGCTGCTGCCGCTGTTGCAGCTCACGAAACCGGACATGCAATACAGCATGCAACCGCATACGCCTGGCTCGGGTTCAGGTCAAAACTGGTGCCTCCGGTAAGCTTTGCCTCGAAATGGGTACAATGGGTGCTGCTTGCAGGGATCGTCCTTGTTAACACCTTCCCGGGGCTTCTCCTGGCAGGAATAATCCTGTTTGCCCTGACCACCCTTTTCAGCTTTGTCACCCTTCCCGTTGAGATAAATGCAAGCCAGCGCGCACTGGCATGGCTGACAAACGCGGGTATTACTTCATCAATGAATCACGACAAGGCACAGGACGCTCTGAAATGGGCTGCCCTTACATATGTTGTGGCCGCTCTTGGCTCGCTCGCAACACTGATCTATTACATAATGATATTTACAGGAGCCAGCAGGGACTGATCTCCTCTGAATAATCCCGGGCTGGCCCGGAAAAGAGAATTCGCCCACGGTCAGGGCTGAAGATAAGAAACGACCGGCTTTCATAAAGATCCTGAGTGAAAGCCGGTCATTGCTTTATAAACCTGCAGACAAAAGCCTGAAACCTATTAGAAAAGGAAGGGGAAGGATTTAAAAGCTGTATTTAAGCCTGAGAAAACCTATGTTGATCTTCAGTCTCTCTCCGCCCAAAACAGCGTCAAAATGCTGCCACAAAACCGAAAGATCAATATTTTCTGCCATCGACCAGTCGAACGCCGGGCCGGCAAAATAACCATCGAGATCAGGAAACACTATAGTTGAAAAGGAAAGATTAATAAGCGGAGTTACTGCCCATGTGAACTGACCGAAAGCCGAAAATTCTGAGAAGGCAAGGTCCCTGGCGGAAAGATTAGTGGAATAGAAAGCCTCAAAACTTCCGGGGTCGGGTGGATTGGTGCAATACATGAACTGAACCTGCGCCATTGAATTGTTCCTGAATATCCTGTCGAAACCTGCTGTAACCATCAGTGACCCGTCTCCTCCCGGAAAATCCTCATATGGATCAAACCATGAAGCTTCTCCCCTGAATGAAACATCGCCCAAAGCCCCCGACCAACCCGCACCAAGAACCACATCCTCCCCGTTGGAGAATCCTGCAAGAAACTGGATGTCGTAACCCCACCTGCTGAACCTGTATAGACCCGCTGCCGTTACGTCATTATCACTGTCGACTTTTACGGCAAGCTCAGCCGAGGATGATGAGGAGGTGAAATACTGAAGTCTTACTGCATCGCTTCCCGGCCGTTCCACGTAGTCAAAATCGAAAAAGGAATATGCGTTGAAAATGTCGTTTGGATTCCAGACCAGAGTCTGGCCCCAGTTTATCCTCTGCCTTCCGGCAGTTACCTGAAAATTTCCGAAGCTGAAATCAACCCATAACCTGTCGGCCGTTGTGTTAAGAAGAAATGAATTTTTGCTTACTATGTTCCACGACATGTCGGCAACACCCGTATCATCCCCTATAAGATCTGAATAATAGCTTCCAAGCCTTACATAATCACCCGTGAAAAGACGGTTCCTGAATTCAGCGGCGAACGTTATTTTTACGCTCGGATATACTTTGAAATTGAGCCTGTTGTGAAGAATGTTCTCATTCATGAAAGGTCCGGAAAGTGTGTTGAACATCGAACTCTGAAGGGTGTTGATGTAACCGGTCAGTTCAAAAGGAGATGTTTTTTCCTGCGGGTAAATCCAGGAACCAGAAAAGGTAATCAGAAGGTATAAAAGGATCTTTTTCATGACACACGTCTTTCATCCGACACCACCTTGCCGTCCTCGAGAGTTATCACCCTGCGGGCCATCCTGACGACTCGCGGATCGTGAGTTGAGAAAATGAAGGTGATCTTTTCATTTTTGTTCAGCTCCTCCATAATTTCAAGCAGGGTGGATGCCGACTTTGAATCGAGGTTTGCGGTGGGCTCGTCGGCAAGAACAAACTTGGGCCTTGATGCAAGAGCCCTTGCCACTGCAACTCTCTGCTGTTGTCCGCCCGAAAGCTTTGAGGGCCGGCTGTTTAACCTGTCGCCCAGACCGACAGCCTGAAGCAGCTCCAGAGTGCGTTCATCCCTTTCCTGCTGAGGCCACTTCTGAAGGGTCATGATGAACTCTACATTTTCTTTTGCCGTAAGAACCGGAATCAGGTTATACGACTGGAATACGAAGCCTATATTGTTCAGCCTGAAATCAATGAGCTGCGATGATTTCATTCCCGACAGATCCGTTCCTCCAATTATAATTCTCCCTGAAGTGGGCATATCAAGTCCTCCGATAAGATTGAGCAGTGTCGTCTTTCCCGAACCCGAAGGACCAACAATAGCCGCAAATTCAGCCTCTTCGAAGTCGAGGGTCACATCGTTGACAGCATGAACCTTGACTTCAGTTGAATTATAGATCTTATTCACGCTTTGTAATTCAAGTACTTTCATGACACCTCTGTTTTAAAATATATGTTTCAATCTGTATTTTCAACATTTAAGTCTGCCCTCTCCCTGAATGAATAGTCTTTTCTATCCATATTCAGTCTTTCTGCAGGCATCCTTGCCTGATTCTCTATTCATTCCGTTCTGAGCGCCTCAACGGGAACAAGCTTCAGTGCCTTGCGGGCCGGCCACAGGGATGAAAGCATTGCTGTCGCGATCACCATTACCGCAGTGAAGGCAATAAAACCCGGAGTGACTATCGGATAAACCGTAGCGGCGAACCCAATAGCCTCAAATCCCTCGCCCCATCCGGCCATGTGGATCCCTGTCCTGCCAAAGAATCCGGTAACAGCCCATCCCAGGAGGATGCCTGCCCCTGCTCCAACTGAGGTCAGGAATACGGTTTCCAGCATAATCATGGAGAAAACCCTTCTCCGGTTCATTCCGATCGCCATCAGCATCCCCAGTTCCTTTGTCCTTTCAAGAACCGACATCAGCATGGTGTTTATGATACCAAAAGCAAGTGCCAGCATGATGATCCCGATGAAAATGAAATAATAGATAAACATGAAATCATTCATAAGGGCTGCATCCGGTGCAAGTTCTTTCCAGGTCCTGACTGAATTGCCCGCTGCAAAGGGTATCAGCCTGTCTCGTACCTTACCTGCATCATCAATATTTTCAAGAAGGATGGCCGCTTCATGGATAAGGACTTCCTCGTCTCCGTAAAGCTTTGCAAGTTCCCCTGCATTGACGAAAACCGTCATCTGGTCAAAACCTGTGTTTGTTGTCTTATAAATACCGCAAACCCTGAATATGGCATGGACAGGATTCCCTTCCCTGTCGGAAAGGGTAAGCTGGATCTTATTCCTGAGCCTGTAATCAAGGACTTTACTGCTTATGGCATTGCCAAATTCTTCATTTTCCTTCCTGGTAAGTTCATTGCCCAGTGCCTCCCTGAAATCACCCGGGGAACGGAACCGAGTTCCTTTCAGAACTTCAAGCTTTTCCAGGACCTGAGCGGGCACATCTTCCCTTCTGAGTTTTTCAATGACGCTGTCGGTTACCGAGTACTGCTTAAGCTTCAGGAGTTCGGCAGTCTTGTCGCTGATAAGGATTTCGTTGCCTCCCTCCGGATCAAGATACCTGCCCCCTCCGCTTACGATCTTTTCATGGATCCTTGTAAGCTGCTTTTCCCTGTCAGGATCAACCCCATAGATGATTACCCCGGTATTTGCCCACGAAGTTCCGGCCAGGGCAATGATCTTCGTTCTTACGACATAACTTTTTACTTCTCCCAGCGTGTCGATGATCCCGCAGATCATCCCCGGATCGATTATCGTAAGGTTGGTTTCTTCATTCTTCAGATACTCATTGTTGTGGATCTGAATATGGGATACCTCGTTGTACACTGCATCATCGAGCCGCTGTTTCGACCAGCCTTCCACAAAACCGATAATGAAGACTCCGGCAATGATCCCGAGCGTAACGGCAACGATAACTACCAGGCTTCGTTTCTTATTGCGCCATATATTCTTCCAGGCGATTGACCAGATCATAACTAAGACTTTTTAACTTCTTAAAGCTTCAATTTCCTTCAGTCTGGCTATCTTTCTCAATGGATAAACCACTGCAAGCAGCACCATGCTCAGTACTATCAGAGCCTGCCAGAAAAAATAAGGTCCCACAGGTGCTGTGGGCATAACGGCTTCCCATCCCCAGTCCTCCATCATCTTTCCCAGATCTCCCCTTAGTATGTAAGGATGAACGTAAAACCATGTTATCAGCGGCACGCTGGCAAGCAGCCCGGCAACAAGGCCAAAGATCCCGAGGAGGATCATCTCCTGGACAACAATTCTCTGAAGCTTCCTTTTCTGCATGCCTATCGATACAAGAACTCCGAATTCCCTTTTCCTCTCGGAGACCATCATAAGGACAGTTCCGAAAATACCGAAGAAGATAATAAAATAGAGTATCCCCAGCATCATCTGACCGGTCTGGCTGTCACCCTGTATCTGCTGAAAAAGAACAGGATTCAGTTCATACCATGTCCTTGCTGTTGTGCTGCCTTCGCCAAGGATTGAAATGATATCCCTTTTCACCGCCTTTATGGTACGGTTTGACCTGTCGGTAAGATTCACGGCCAGAGCCGTGATCCGTCCCTCTGCATCATAAAACTGCCTGGCAGCGGGGATTGTCATTACAATTAGTTTGTTGTCGATTTCGGGAGAAGGCATTTTAATAATGCCCCTTACGGGGAACAAACCTGCTGCTGAAACACCATGATATCCCTGACCCATCAGAATGACCGAATCGCCAATCCCAACCTTGAGAAAACCCGCAAGCCTGTCGGAAACCAATACTCCATCGTCATCCGGGGAAAGAAAGGAGTTTGAGAACCCCGATAAACCGAGGATGGTATTCAGAATTTCTTTGTCATCGCTCTCATCAAGTTCAAATTCCATCCTGAGGCCGGCCTCCGAGGTCCACGACCTGCCAGCGGAGGCCCTTGCCTTATCCATAATGCTGCCTGGGATCTGTCCTGATTCCTCCATTCTCCGGATAACGTCATCAGTGATCCTGTACCTCACTAGCCTTGTTTCGGGATCAGAAAAATCCTTTTCCTTCAGCGGATCAATAGCGATAACTGCAACACCTTTTGTCTGTGTTCCGCTGGATGCGAGGGCAAAAGATTCGAGATGCGGCGTTACCGAGACGACATTCTCTGTTCCCGAAATGGCGGCAATCAGCGAATCGCTGACTTCAAATGAATTGTCGATAAGAGGGTCATCGTGATAATCAATATGCTGCACCTGAAGATGACCGGTAAATGATTCTATGAGATTGTTGATCATCCGGTCATAAGAACCAAGCTGAACTGACCTCATTATCACCGCAAAGAATACGGCGAAGAAAACCGAGGCTGCCGTTATAAGTGTGCGGCGCCTGTTACGCCACAGATTGCGCCATGCTATTATGAATTCTTCTTTCATGACTGCAGTTATCTGAATTCATCGTATCCTTTTCATGTTCTGCTGCGAAAAAAAGCTCTCTTCGACAGGAATGTTAAACTTTATTTCACTTATCTCCACTACGGTCCTGTTCTCAGGTTCCTCTGCAGGAATAAGTTCTATCCTTGTAGTAATGGTTCGCCCGTCCATTACTCTTATTGCCGATGCTGTTTCAGTCCGCACAAGGTAACCATCCTCGTCATAAAGCTCAGCCTTGAGTACAAGGAAATCCTTCTTGTCGATCCATCTCACCTGCCTGCCCCACACTATTGAAGCATCCTCCCTGGCTTTCATCCCGATTTTGTAACAGAGACGGCCGTCAACGGTCTCTTCCCCAAGGATCTCATGATTATAGTCCTCCACAACCGACGATTCCCTCAGGATGTCGTCGTTGGTGTAGTCGGAACCCATCCAGCCCTGCGACATCATCGAGGGAGGAAGCTTTATGAGCCTGTTTATTGAAGGATTCCAGCTCCACATTTCGTTCTCGCGCTTAAGGAAACTCTGTCCCGCTTCCCTGGCAGGTGAAGTGATAAGGGCCATGGCGTAATCGTCACCCAGGCTCCAGCTTTTGAACCCGATTGTCCTTTTCCATTCGGGCCTGACGATTTGCATCGACATCACACTGTAGCTGCTCTTTTCTCCCCTGAATTTCTCATCGGCCCGCCTTACAATTTCTTCGGCGCTCATCCCCTGAGCCCAGGCAACAGACGGGAACAACAATGGCAGGGCGATCAGAAATGCAGCTCCGTAAGGTGATTTACTAACTTTGTGTGTCATTTGAACATTCCAATTATCCTGTTTATTATCTTCTCATTCTCTTCTTCATCATCTTCACCTCCATAAATGCTGGTAATCGCATAACCCTTTACGATCAGCATGAACATTTTCGTTTCGGCTGCTGGATCATAATCCGGACCCATCCGCTCGCCCTTGCGGACGAAATAATCGGTGATAACCTTCATTATCTGGGCTGCAGGCATATCAGGTGCAGGATTAAATCCTGAGCGCTCGAGCGAACCTGCTCCCACGAACGAACTCAGGAAATGCTCCCTGACCTCGCTCTGCATAAGGATCTGGAAAAGAAGACTCCAGAAAACCCTCTTTTGCCTCAGCAGGATGCCTATCTTCCTTACAAAGAATTCAAACTCATCCTCAAAAAGATACCCGTCGCGGTTTGTGTCGAAATAGTTCAGAACTTCCTTTACCGATCTTTCTATTATTGCCCTCAGAAGAGCCTCCTTGCTTTCGAAGTAATTGTACATCAATCCCTTTGAAATACCGGCGTGTTTTGCGATATGGGTTATTGTGGTCGCGTGATAGCCTTCTTTTGCAAAGTGCTCAAGAGCGCTGTCCATTATCAGGGTTCTCTTTTCCTCCCTGATCTCTTCAAATTGCCGGGTCGTCCTTGGTGACATGGCTGCCTGTATTAACGTTCAGAATTTCTGTTAAACCCTAATCGGTATAATTTTTGACTGAACGGTCAGGCAAATATAAAACGGATTTTTGAGAAATGCAAATTTTTTTAAAAAAAACGGATGACCGAAGACTGAAGACCGAAGGGAGGAGCGAAGCGAATAACCAGTGAAAGACGAAGAAGTTATTCGGTATTGAAATTTCCCTATCTTAGCTTATCGTTTAAGAGAACTTGAATTTGCAGTCCAAACCTTCATTAAACTTGAAAAAAGGTTTTCTCATTCTGCTTTGTTTTCTGATCTTTGGTTCCGTGTTTGCTCAGGAAAAGGATTCCGGCAGGGGATTCAGGGCAGGGTTAATTGCATACGGAGGCTGGAATCTGCCTGTCAGGGTGACCACAAAATACATAACTGAGGAAACAGGTCCCTGGTATGGTAATCAGACCTGGGCGGAGGGTATCTGTCTTTCCTGGATCGTCTCCGGACAATACAGGATAGAAATTGCCCCCCGTTACTCATGGCATAAAACAGGTTTCGAACTGTCTCCCCCGATTTATGATGAAAAGACCATTTACACCGAAACCTTTGAACTGATTACGATACCACTTACATTCAAAAGATATCTTGATAACTTTTTCTTCATAAGCACAGGGACGATCGTGGATTTTTCATTCCGGGGGACACCTGAATGGATTGATCCCCAATCGGGATTCGGACTTTCGCTCAGTGCAGGAAAAGAGTTCCATATCAGGAATCTCGTAATTGACGTTTCTCCTTTTGCGGAACTTCATTCTGTAGTGCCGTTCACACATGAAGATAACCAGCAGAGACTGTTCATGGGTGCAATGAGAATAGGTATAAGCTACATTTGGAACCGGACTGGAAAAACCGGGAGCGTTGATGATAAATTAAACCATACAGTCGTTCCGGAGAAATGAATATGCGTTTGAAATTTAAAATATTGTTGATTATCGTTGTCTCATTGTCATTCGCCCGGTGTGAAAAATACAGTTCGGTAAGGATAATTGACGGAAACTTCCTTCAGGCCCTGATCGAACGGGGAGTAGATACCGACGGCGATGGAACCATCAGTTTCAGAGAAGCTGCCGGAGTAAAAGAGCTGAATATCTACTATTGTGACATTTTTGATCTGACCGGGATCGAGTGGTTTGTGAACCTTGAAACATTGCGATGCGGAAATAATGATTTTACCGAGATTGACATTTCCCAAAATACGGCTCTGAAATATCTCGATATCGGACATAATAAAATTTCAAATCTTGATGTATCAAAAAACATCAATCTTGAGAGTCTGATAACAATGTACAATCTCATTACTTCCCTGGACCTTTCAGAAAACACTTCACTGAAATACCTTAACAATGAGTCAAATCCAGTCAAAGACCTTGATATTTCCAATAACATACAACTTCAGGAGATAAATTGTCTGGGGAATGGCCTGTCCTCTCTGGATATTTCAAAAAACACTGCTCTGGAGAGACTCAAATGCAGCGCAAATAATCTGACGTCGCTT
The DNA here is from genome assembly GCA_040772125.1 of Bacteroidales bacterium. Taxonomy (GTDB): domain Bacteria; phylum Bacteroidota; class Bacteroidia; order Bacteroidales; family VadinHA17; genus LD21. The sequence goes on along the minus strand of JAXGYS010000004.1, from coordinate 534,275 downwards.
GATCTTTCACATAATCCCGCGTTGAAAACCCTCCAGTGCGAATACAACGATCTGAAAGAACTTGATCTTTCCGGGAATATCCTGCTGACAGGATTGTTCTGCACCGATAATGAACTGACATCTGTCAATATCGCCGGTTGTGACCGCCTTGAATCTCTCTACTGCGGATACAATAAACTCACTGTTCTGGATGTTTCAGACAAAGCCTTTCTGAAAAACCTGACATGTGAGAGGAATCAGCTTGAATTGCTGGATCTGCACGCTGCCACATTGATTCAGAATCTTTCATGTTCTGAAAATCAACTCACAAGTCTTGATGTCACTAATTGTATTGCTCTGGGTCTTCTGGAATGTTCCGCAAACCGGCTGACTAGCCTCAATACTTCAAATAATACTGAACTCTGGCTGCTGTACTGCGGAAATAATCAGATCACCAGCCTGGATCTTTCCAAAAATACCCTTATATATCAGCTTTCCATTGATCATATGCCGTCGCTTACCCGTGTTTGCGTATGGGTGATGCCTTTCCCTGTAACAGCATATACCACGGGAAGCCCGAACTATTTTTATACAACTGATTGCAGCAAATAAGCCACCGATGTCCGGAAAACCTGAATATAATCCCGACCATTTAAAAAGTCCATGTTTATTTTATGCTTTAATCATTCTCTTATTTCTGCCTGCCTGCGAAAAGAGTTCTGAAAAAGCCGGTCTCGCCGATATCGAAGGCAATGTTTACGAAACTGTTGTGATTGGTACTCAGGTATGGATGGCAGAAAATCTCAGAACCACACATCTGAACGACGGAACGGAGATCCCGCTTGTAGAATCCGATACTGCATGGGCTAATCTGAAAACTCCCGGTTACTGCTGGTATGGCGATTATAAAGCATTCTTCAAGCTGAATCATTACGGGGCCCTGTATAATTTCCAAGCAGTCGCAACCCGGAAGCTTTGCCCGGCCGGCTGGCATGTTCCCGATACTGATGAATGGTATACTCTGATAAACTACCTGGGGAATGAGAATGCAGGAGGAAAGATGAAAGCGACCGGAACCCGCGACTGGCTGCAGCCCAACACCGGAGCAACAAACGAATCGGGGTTCAAAGCTTTGCCGGGAGGAAGCCGTAATGCTTATTACAAGGATTACCAGGGCTTCAGGGGCTCGGCGATGTTCTGGCATTCGAACACCTCGGATGCAATGAGAGTAACGTACAATTCATCCAGTGTGATACACGGAACCCCGGACAGGAATGCCGGAGTTTCAGTAAGATGTATAAAGGATTAATATTAAGCTTTTGAATACCATGAAAGTCGTACAGGTAGTTTATCTGCGATCCTCTTGCGGGGGCTCATGCTGATAGGAATAGCACGTGCCAGCATAATATATCAGACTTTCAGCTTTCAGAAAACGCCCCTCCCCGATTTCTCCTTCCTGATCAAATAATTATGACCAGGGAACGTTATTATACAAGTTTATTTATCTTTAACCAACTGATAAAAATAATCTGCAATGTCAAGTCTCAGGCTACTACTTGGATTGATACCCTCCACTTTAAAAATAGAACAGGCCTCAAAAGCCCTGAATGATGAATTTGAAAAACTGAAGTCATTTGCCGTGTCGGAACTTCTGGACAAGTACACCAGATTACACGAACTGGTCAATTCGACAGCTTTTATCCAGAAGAAAAAGGAGATTGATTCACTTCATTATAAAAACTCGGAAGAGTATTCCAGGGAGAAGGAATTCCTCTCGATGCAGAAGGCGAAGGATATCGTCATGTATTTCAAGACCGTTTCGGGAAATGTTCTGAAAAGGTTCAGGGAACTTGACGGATCGGAAAAAATAAGGAATTACGAGGAGCTCGAAAGCTTCATAAAATCAAACGCATTCCGTCAGAAGCAGAAAATGAAGCCAATCACATTCAAGGATACGGATGAATATCGTAAATACCTTGAGTTTAAATCGCTGAAATCCGATCCTGAAATAAAAGCTTATTTAAAGGCACTGGCCAAAGGCAATGCTTCTGAAGTGAAGTCGAAGGTTGTGGAAAAATACCAGGAGCTGAGCGCCTTCCTGAAGAGTCAGGAATTCCTGGCCAAAAAGAACATGAAGCCGATCACTTTCAAGGATATGGAGGAGTACAAAAAGCTCCTCGAATATAAACGCCTGAAGGAAAGTCCGGACATCAGTGAATATTACAAATTCAAAGCCTCGAAGGAATATGCCAATTTCCTGAATGTCGACGGTTCGGCACGCCTGGCAAGGTACAACGAACTGAAAGACTACCTGGCAACTCCCGGATTCAGGGAAAGGAAGGAATACCTGCTCGATAAAAAGCGTTTTGAAAAAACGCAGGGATTCAAGGACCTCCAGGAATACCAGAAACTTCAGAAGAATGAGGATATCATCTGGTATTTCAAGGTAAAGGACTCCAAAAAATTCGATGAGCTCAGGAAATTTGACCTTACTTTTGCCGACGATTTCAACGGCGATTCACTCGATACCGGAAAATGGATAACCAATTTTTACTGGGGCGACAAGCTCCTGAACGACAATTATTCGGTAGAAAACGACCTTCATGCCTATTCCCCGAAAAATGTTGAGGTAAGGAACAGCCTTCTTAAAATACATACAAAACCGGAAAGGACAACAGGAAAGGTCTGGTCGGTAACCACAGGCTTCAGGATGAAGGAATTCGCCTATACCTCGGGAATTGTAACAACCGGAAAAAGCTTCAGACAGAAATACGGCATCTTCTCAGCCAAGATAAAGCTTGGAAACCCTGCTGCAAGGAATAATTTCTGGATGCTTTCCGAAAAGATAACCCCTCATATAGATATCTGCCGTACGTCGAACAACAAGGTATGGACTGATTTCGTGGCTGATCCCGGACGTTTCTCGAAATCTTCGATAGGCCCGAAATATGCAAACGACTTCTTCATCTATACACTTGAATGGACCCGCGATTCGCTCGTTTGGAAAATCAACGGCCAGGAAATTGCCCGACAGACATCCAATGTCCCGCAGGAACCAATGTATGTCCTGCTGGCAGGAGGCGTTGAAACTCCGGTAAGCGGAATGACAACAATGGAGGTCGACTGGGTGAAGGTGTATCAGTTTAAGTGAGAAGAGGCAGTTGGCAGTTGGCAGGGGCAGTTGGCAGAGGCAGTTGACAGGGGCAGTTGGCAGGGGCAGTTGGCAGGGGCAGTTGGCAGGGGCAGTTGACAGGGGCAGTTGACAGGGGCAGTTGGCAGGGGCAGTTGGCAGTCTTGTGATTAGCCGGGTATTTACGAAAATTTACGAATTTCTATTGTGTTACAATAAAAACTTATTGTAGTACAATAAATATTTTACCTGACACAATATCATTTTTCGTATTCAATGTTCATGCGGGTGTTGTTGTAACAATATTTATAGCACTGAAAATCATGCATGTCTGAGTCCGGAGAGTTAAATTGCAGATTTCATTACATTCTTATTAAGAATAATGATCTGCACGAGTTGATTAACCACGGATTTCACGGATCTCACGGATAAAGCCACGGATTTTATTATTGGAAACAATCCGTGTATAACCCGTGTTCTCCGTGTTCTCAATGGTTAAATAACACAAAACAGATAAGGTTTTTCCATGTTAGTCCTGATCTTTCCATCCCGGGGGAAACCGATGACCTGGCTTAATAAAGGCAAAAAAATCCTTCACTTCTTAATTTCTTACAACCTGTTTCGTAACTATTTCTGTTTTCACCCGTCTTTAGGGTGTACTGTGTTTTATGACTGTAAAGGAATTTAACAGATCGGTTGAAGAATATTCAGATTCCGTTTACCGGTTCATCAGGGCCAACCTGAAGGACGAGGAACGGGCCGATGATATTGTGCAGGATACCTGGGAGAAGCTGTGGAGAAATGTTGCGGAAATTGAATTTCCGGTAGTGAAGTCGTGGCTTTTCACCACTGCATACCGGACAATGATCGACATAATAAGAAGGGAAACCAGGATGACAAGCCTGGAAAATACCGACTGCAGCTCCTTTATGTCGGAAACACAATACAGCGACCTGAATGAGATACTTCATCTTGCGCTCGAAAGACTTCCTGAAAACCAGAAGTCGCTTGTTCTTTTGCGCGACTATGAAGGATACAGCTACAGGGAGATAGGAGAGATAACAGGAATGACAGAAGCGCAGGTAAAAATAAACATATATCGTGGCCGGGTGGCCCTGAAGAATTATATCGGGAAAATAGAAACAGTAATATGAAAACAAAACCCGACAGGTCAGATTACGAAATATGGTTTACGGATTGGCTCGATGGAACCCTTGATGAGGATAAGACCATCGCCCTGATGATATTTCTCGGTGAAAATCCCGACCTCAGGGAAGAGCTCGAAGGCCTTGCACCGGTGATGCTTAAAGTGCCTCAGGAAAAAGGATACCTGAAAAAAGACAACCTTTACAAACGACCTGAAGACCTGACCGACCAGCAGTTTGAATATCTTTGCATTGCAGACCTTGAAAATGACATTACTCCTGATCAGAAAAAGGAACTTAATAAAATAACAGGGGAGAATGAAGATAAAAGAAGGCTGCATGATCTGTTTCAGTTGACAAGGCTGAAGCCTCCCTCAATTGCTTTCGCAGGAAAAGGAAAGCTGAAAAGGCTTACCGCCGGAGAAAAGATACTCAGAATCACACTTATCGGACTGAGCGCCGCCGCGGCAGTTATTCTTTTGATATTAAATCCCTTTCCCGTTCCGGCAGATAAGGGACAGCCGGATTTCATTCCCGCACGCATTGCAGTATATGATACAATTGTAATAGACAGGCCCGGTAAAATCACCGTCCACAAACCGGCCGCCGGTAAAAGCCGCCAGCAAAAGGCAGATCCTCCTGCGGCCACTTTTAAAGAAGAGGATTTAGCATCTGACATGGCAGTTGCTGATCTGCTTCCGGAACCTGCCAGGATAAGTCCTCCTTCATCAATGACTGTGTATATACCTGAGGAAATGCTGGCATACCAGAAGCCTTCGCCGCAATCGCTCATTGATTTCAACCCGGGTTACCTGCCGCCCCTGGTCGGCGATAACAGAAGCAATGTCGACAGGTTCCTTGCAAGAATATTCCACGAAAAGATCATGAAGGATACCATAATGCCTGTCAGGCCGGTTGAAAGATATGACCTGGCTCATGCCGGGATTAACGGGCTGAATAAGCTTCTGGGGTGGGAAATGGCTCTCGGGAAGAATCTTGACGGGAATGGCGAAGTAAGATCCTATTATTTCTCCTCTAAGCTTTTAAAATTCAAAGCCCCTGCAAAAAAGCAGGATGATACCCTGTAACTTTTTAGTGTATTGATCCGTCAGATCAATGTAAAAAATTAACAAAGGAAAAGCCATGAAAAAGAGTTTGATGCTGATGGTACTTGTAACTGCGGTTCTCTGCCAGGGATTCGCAATGCAGTCGCCAGAAATTACCGTTGTCGGAAAAAGCATGCCGGCGGAAGCCGATTCCGCCAGCACCGTTACAGTGATTATTGGTAACGACCTGTTCCGGTTCGACGACAGCGATTCAATTGTAATAATTAAAATGGGAAACAGGGGGCTCCAGATAACCGAATCGCCGGAGGGGAAGAAGAAGTTCGATATCGAAAAATACGATCCTTCTGAAACTGAAGAGCTTGAAGATTACAGGAATGAAACAGACGGAGACTGGCACTTTTACAATTACGAGGAAAGGGAGCTCCGCAACAGAAGTGGAAGAAATTTCAGGGGGCACTGGGCCGGATTCGAGATTGGTTTCAACAATTATATGCACACACGCTCTGTATCTCTTCCTTCAAATATTTCATACATGGACCTTGACGCCAGCAATTCCAACTGCTTCAATTTTAATTTCTCCCAGGTAAATATAGGCTTCTCAAGATTTGCAGGCCTGGTAAGCGGTATAGGACTTAACTACAACACCTACCGGTTCGAATACGACAATTCAATTGGTATCGGAACTGAAGGAACTGTTGCAGAGGTAATTCCTGATTTCAGCTTCCCTGTGAAGAAATCCAAATTCAATGTTCTCTACCTTAATGTGCCTGTTCTCCTCGAGTTCCAGATCCCGGCCGGTTACAGCAACAGGCTCAGCATCGCCGCAGGGGTAATAGGCGGACTGAGACTCAAGTCCTGGACAAAAGTGCTTTATGAGAACGATGAAAAATTCAGAAGCGAAGGTGATTATAACCTTAATATGCTTCGCGGCGGAGTCACCGGAAGGATCGGATTCAGCAACCTCACCATCTTCGGGACTTATTTTCTTACACCATGGTTTGAAGACCTGAAAGGGCCCGATGGCCATAATCTCGAACCTTTTGAGATCGGACTGGCTTTCACATTCAACGACTAGAAAGCAGTTTTTCATTCCTTGTATTATCTTGCAACGGCGCTGTTATAAGCGCCGTTGCTTTTTATTATGTGTATATTTGTGAAAATCATACCCTAGCCACTGAAATGCCCGGACCGATTCTCTCAGACCGCGAATTACGCCGTTATTCAAGGCAGATAATGCTGCCTGAGATTGGAATAGCCGGGCAGGAAAAACTCAGAAAGGCCTCGGTCCTTGTTGTGGGTGCCGGCGGACTGGGCTGCCCCGTTCTGCAGTATCTTGCTGCTGCTGGCGTCGGAAAACTTGCTGTAGCTGAGTTTGACACTGTCAGCGAGACAAATCTTCAGCGACAGGTGCTGTACGGTTCAGAGGATATAGGAAAACTGAAATCAATAATTGCAACGAAAAGGATTGAACAGCTCAATAATCTGATAGAGACCGAAAGGATAAACCTGCGGATAGACGCCTCAAATTCGTTGGGCATACTTAAAAACTATGACATCATAGTCGATGCCACCGACAATCTCAGGACACGCTATGTAATAAACGATTCATGCGTGATCTTAAACAAGCCTATGGTGCACGGTGCCATATACAAGTACGAGGGACAGGTCGCTGTTTTCAACTACAGGGGTGGAGCTACCTACCGCTGTTTCAATCCCTCGGAGGAAGGCCGATTCCTTAACCCTGAACCCTCATCCTCAGGCCTTCTGGGTGTACTGCCGGGAATAACCGGGACCATAATGACCAGCGAGGTTATCAAGATCATCACTGGTTCCGGAGAAGTGCTTTCGGGCAAGATGCTTGTATTCAACATATATGACTACTCATTCAGGCTGGTTGAAATCGCATGCAACCCTGAAAATCACAAAATAACTTTACTGAAAGAAAACTATTAACAGCTTCCCCTGAGCAGGGATCGCCTGCAAAGGGAGAACCAAATACATAATGAAATGAGGTTATTACTAATAAGCAATTCAACAAATGCCGGGGAAGAGTATCTCGCTTACCCCAGGGCAGAGATGAAGAAATTCCTGGGTGAGAAACACATAAAGGCACTTTTTATCCCCTATGCTGCAGTTACATTTTCGTGGGACGACTATGAACTTAAGGTAAGGGAAAGGTTCAGGGAAATCGGCCACGATATCATTTCCATTCACAAATACTCAGATCCTGTTGCTGCAGTCGAAAAAGCCCAGGCTATTGTTGTGGGCGGGGGCAATACCTGGATGCTTCTGAAACTAATTAGGGATAACAAACTGATCGGTCCGGTTAGAAAGAAAATTCTTTCAGGAACACCCTACATAGGCTGGAGTGCAGGGTCAAATGTGGCCTGCCCAACAATAAGAACAACAAATGATATGCCTGTCGTTCAGCCCTCATCCTTCAAGGCATTTAACCTGATACCCTTCCAGATAAATCCTCACTATCTTGACGCCAATCCCGAAGGGCACGCCGGAGAAACACGCGAACAGAGAATAGAAGAGTTCATAGAGGCCAATCACAACCTATGGGTGGCCGGCCTCAGGGAGGGAACAATGTTTCTTGTTGAAAACAAAAAAATAAGGCTTGTCGGTCCGCGCAATGCACGGATATTCAGGAAGGACAGAAGTCCTGCCGAGCTGGGAGAAAAGGACGATTTCAGCTTCCTTCTTGAATAAAATGCAATTCATTCAAATAATATAACTTTGCTTACCGTTAATTATCTTGGTTGAAGGGTATTTACTGTACATGTAAATGAAACTGGTGGCAAGGATCCTGAAAATAATTTCCATAGTTCTTTTTATTTTACTCACTATACTGTTTATCATATCCCTTTTGATCCAGAACAGGGTAGGCACTATAGTACTTCATACCGTCAACAACAGTCTCGCAACTAAAATAGAAACCGGTTCTTACCGTCTGTCTCTGATAAAAAAATTTCCCCGGGCTTCGGTGGAACTGAAAGATGTTTTTGTCCGTTCGTCGCCCGGAATTTCTCCGGCTGCCTTCAGGGGAACCAGTACCGATACGCTTCTGAAGGCGGAATCGGCTTCGATTGATCTCAGAATGTCAGACCTTGTCAGAGGGGTATATACCTTCACGAGCATAAGCGTAAGGAACGGCAGCCTGAACCTGTACACCGACGAAAAAGGGATAACAAATTATGATCTTTCCGCCGGGAGGGATACGGCCGGCAGCGGAGGAACAAACATCAACCTGAACAGGATAATGCTCCACAATGTCCGCTTCCTTTACAACGACCTGAGAGCAGGGCTGCTTATAAAGGGAAAATTCACAGACGCCAGGTTCAAAAGCAGGATAAGAAATGAGAATATAGATTTCAGTGGCGTTTCCGGGACAGAAATAGATCTTTTCAGACTGAAGGGGATCAATATCAGCCATACCGTTCCGATGAATATCGATATAGGCCTCAACAAAAACATCAAAGGCACTTTCTTCAGGAAAACCACATTCGGAATCGGAGACTGGAAATTCATCATGAACGGATTCGTCGCATCCGACAATTATATTGACCTTACCGTAGCCGGTGAAAATATTGATATCTCAGGAATACCTGAGCTCCTTCCCGAACAGTATAAAAAAGCTGCAGCCGATTTCATTCCTTCCGGTACGCTTAAGTTTGAAAGCTCTGTAAAGGGGAAATCAAGCCGGACCGAAGATCCGCATTATGATATAAAAGCTTCTCTCGATAACGCCCGGATCGCCAGCAAAAGATCTGATCTGAAAGTCGAAAGGATATCCTTCGGCGCTTCATACTCAAACGGATCAGGGAACAGCCGGGCGACAAGCACTCTGGATATCGGAGGTTTTTCTGCCAGGTTCGGCTCTACCGATTATTCGGGCTCATTTTTACTGACGGATTTTACAAATCCGAGGGCCGAACTGGAATTCAGGGGAAAGGTGCTTCCGGCAGAGATCGTTGAATTCCTGAACCTCAAAAATATCGGAAGGGCATCAGGATCAATTGATGTCGATCTGAATTTCAGGGGATATCCGGGAAAGAAAAAGTCGTTTCAGTTCAGAGACGTCTTTAACCTGAATTCTCAGTCAAAATTAGCTTTCAATGCAGTAGGTTTTGAAATAAAAAACAGAAATGCGGAAGTAAAGGAAGCAAACGGAACTATCGTTCTGAAAGAAACTTCCTCAACCGGAAACCTTAGCCTTCTGCTTAACAATCAGAAAATAAGCATGTCAGGCACACTTGACAATCTCCCGGGCTGGCTCGCAGGCAATCCTGTTATCCTTAAAGGCAGCGCTACCGTGGAAGCCGGAGCGCTAAAACCGGAAAGCTTCATGTCAGACGGTGAAAAGGATGTGGAAACCGCCGGGAAAGACGTCAGGGCAATCAGACTTCCGGCCGATGTGATGATCGGTATCGGTTTCAGGGTCGATACCCTTGAATACAAGAAATTCCACGCGGATAACCTTTCCGGAAACCTCAGTATTGCTCCCAGATCGTTGAATTTCACTGATTTAAAGTTAAATTCACAGAAAGGAAAGATATCGGGGAATGGCGTTGTTGCTCAAAACAGCAACAAGTCATTCATTGGTAAAGGTAACTTCGTGGTTGAGAATATAGACGTTAACGAGGCGTTTACAACATTTAACAATTTCGGACAGGATTTTATCAAAGCCGAAAATCTGGCAGGGTCTCTTTCAGGATCAATAAGCCTGCTGCTGCCTGCCGATTCCCTTATGAATCCGGATATCAGATCGATCACGGCGGAAGGCCGCTACAGTATATCCGACGGAGCGCTGGTCAGTTTTGATCCCGTCAAGGCCCTGTCGCGTTTTATTTCCCTCACTGAACTCGAAAACATTAAGTTCCAGAAACTGGAGAACGACTTCTTCATAAGGAACAATGTTTTTTACATCCCCCAGATGGATATCAGGTCCTCTGCCGCTGACCTTTCTGTAAACGGACAGCATAGTTTCGACAATGATTACGAGTATCACGTCAGGATGCTTCTGTCGGAGATACTGAGCAAAAAGGCAAGAAGCAACAAAAAGCTGAGTGATGAATTCGGGGAGATTGAGGATGACGGTCTTGGCAGAACATCAGTTTTTCTCCTTATCCAGGGAAAGGGAGAAAAAGTGGATGTCAGCTATGACATGAAAGCCCAGGGAACCCAGATTCGCGAAAATCTGAAAAAAGAAAAACAGACCCTCAAAACAATAATAAACGAAGAGTATGGGTTGTATAGAGATACCGAACCTGCCGTCAGAACACCAAAAAGGAGATTCAGGATAAGCTGGGACGGATCAACTGACACAACAACGGTTGTGCCGGTTAAAGAGGAAGAAACAAAAGAAAACTTTCTGAACAGGCTTTTTAAAAAGAATTAGTACTTTTTCACCCAAAATTGACAAGACTTTGAATATGTTCCGAAACAGAAGCAACTGGCAGATCTTCTTATTCCTTTTTGCCATTCTTATAGGAGTGAGCTCCCTCATCTATACGCAGTTACTGGTTCGCAGCCTGAAGGAAGAGGAGCGGAAGAAGGTTGAGATCTGGGCAGAGGCAACCCGGCTTATAAACTCGGCTGATTCAACCCAGAACCTCGATTTTCTTGCTGATATAATTGAAAACAACAATACCGTTCCGGTAATTCTTACCGACGGAAATGACAGTATCCTCGGAGCCAGGAACCTGGGTCCCGACAAATCAGAAGATCCTGCCTACCTGGCACTCAGACTGAAAAAGATCAGGGAAGCAAATGAACCGATCATTATTGAGCTCGCCAACGGTTTTACAAACAAGATATTCTACAAGGACAGCATTATACTAAGCAAGCTTATTTACTATCCCTATATCCAGCTGGGATTCATAGTACTTTTCATTCTTGCCTCATACCTGGCATTGAGTTCATCGCGCAAGGCTGAACAAAACCGGGTCTGGGTGGGAATGTCGAAGGAAACTGCCCATCAGCTTGGAACTCCGACAACATCAATGTCGGGATGGATTGAGATACTCCAGAACAATTATCCCGACCTGCCTGTAACAAAGGAACTGGCGCTTGATGTGAAACGACTTGAAAAAGTTACCGAAAGGTTTTCAGGGATAGGCTCAAAGCCCACTCTCACCCAGGAAAATATACTGAGCCTTATCCAGAATTCGGTAAATTATCTGAAGACGAGATCATCTTCCAAGGTTCTTTTTGTCCTTCCTTTTTCGGCTGACGAAGAAATAAACATTCCTGTCAATCCTGCCCTTTTTGAATGGGTCATCGAGAATGTGTGCAAAAACGCCATTGACGCCATGGAAGGCGACGGATCGATTACGATAAGGGTTGAGAAATCGGAAAAACATGCTGTGATCGATTTTTATGATACCGGCAAGGGACTCCCGAAATCGTCGTGGAAGAAAATATTTCTTCCCGGTTACACCACTAAGAAGAGAGGCTGGGGACTTGGTCTCTCCCTGGCCAAAAGGATAATCGAGGAGTATCACAGCGGAAAGATCTTCGTTAAGTCGTCGGAAATAGGAAAAGGTACCTGCATAAGGATATTGATGAAAAACAGTATCGTCTGACCTCTTTCACGATTTAAACTTCTTACCCGACCCGTATGAACCGGAAAGATATTGAAATAATGGCACCTGCGGGTTCGTATGAATCGCTGATGGCTGCAGTTCAGGGTGGGGCCGATTCGGTTTATTTCGGCGCCGGTGAGCTTAATATGCGGGCAGCCTCGTCTGTGAATTTCAGTCCCGACGACCTTCGGAAAATTGCCGGAATATGCAGGGATAACGGCCTGAAAAGTTATCTGACTCTCAATGTCGTTGTTTTCGACAACGAGACAGAAAAAATGAAAGTTATGGTCGACACGGCAATGTCGGCAGGAATAAGCGCCATCATTGCTTCTGACCTTTCAGTGATAAAATATGCCTTCGGAAAGGGAATGGAGGTTCATCTTTCGACCCAGTGCAACATAACCAACACCGAAGCCCTGAGGTTCTTCGCCCAGTGGGCAGATGTGGCAGTGCTTGCCAGAGAGCTCAATCTCGGCCAGGTGCGGAAGATCTATGATAATATCATTGAACAGGATATCAGGGGCCCCGGGGGAGATCTTGTAAGGATAGAGATGTTTGTTCACGGGGCTCTCTGCATGGCGGTTTCAGGCAAGTGTTACCTTAGCCTGCATGAGAACAACAAGTCGGCCAACAGGGGTCAGTGCTACCAGACCTGCCGTAAATCGTACATCGTGACCGAAAAGGAATCAGGATATGAACTTGAGATCGATAACGAGTATATAATGTCGCCAAAAGACCTTTGTACAATAGGTTTTACCGACAGGATTCTCGATGCCGGAGTCCGCGTTCTTAAAATAGAAGGCAGGGCCCGGTCGCCCGAATATGTCAAAACGGTTTCATCCTGCTACAATGAGGCTGTTAATTCAGTTCTGGACGGATCGTACAACGAAGAAAAAATCGCTGAATGGACACGCAGGTTATCGGAAGTCTTCAACCGCGGTTTCTGGGATGGCTACTATCTCGGGCAGAAACTGGGGGAATGGAACAACAGGTACGGTTCAGCAGCAACGCGCAGAAAGACCTACCTCGGAAAAGTCACCAACTTCTTCTCGAAATTAAGCGTGGCTGAAATAAAACTGGAGAACGGGGATCTGGAGAAAGGCGACCTGCTTCTTATTACAGGGCCAACAACAGGAGTTGTGGAATACATGACCGGGGAGATACATGTCGATATGAAAGTGACTGAAAAAGCCCTGAAGGGTGAGTTTTGCTCGCTAAAGGTGCCTTCCGTCCTGAGAAGGTCCGACAAGGTCTACAAATGGAAAGATATCAGCGGAGAGCAGAACAAATAATACTTACAGGAGATCCATTTCCCTTGCGGCATCTGCAACCCTGGCTGCATTGATTACGACATCATCCGTGTCGGTATTTATCAGTACAACCCTGTTTTCATCCTTGCGCTTCAGGCCATAAAGATAGGTCCTGTCATAATAATCAAGCGTTACCGTGATTGCTTTTGCAAAATCACCGTTTTTGATAGCTTCCAGGGCTTCCTTTGCCCTTTCTCCCCCCATCCGCCGGCTTATTCTTTCAACCGAGGCGGATAATTCGTCAGCAGGGTAACACGAATATTCCTCAAGCAGCCGCGGAAGGCGTGTCCTGACATCCATGAGAAGCACAATAGTCATATTCCTCTGCATGCTTAGGTAAAACTCCCCCGGCATAAACACCGAGCCTATATTCCTGCTCTCATCCTCAATCCATAATGGCTTGTAAGGATCACATTTCAGGAGTTTCCCGCACAGGAGATTTGCAAATTGTTCTGAAGAAGGCTGCGATGGCTGGCCAAGCGAGCCGAATGCTGATCCTTTATGGTTTGCCAGCCCCTCAAGATCGATAACCTGATGGCCATTCTCCCCCAGATGTTTTAAAATACGTGTCTTGCCGCTCCCGGTAAGACCACCCAGAATTATCATCTTTCTGTCAGCTGCCAGTTCACCAAGAACATAACGCCTGTAAGCCTTGTAGCCGCCTTCAAGAACAATGGTCTCGATGCCGCCCAGAGAAAAAAGCCATGACATTGCTTCAGATCTCATGCCTCCCCTCCAGCAATAAACAAGAAGCTTACCATTCCCGGCCGCCCGCAGGGCCGTTTCGAGCTTTGTCCGGAGAGAGGGCCCCGATAACTCGAGACCGCTGAGTATTGACTGCATCCGGCCTTCCTTCTTGTATTTCGTACCCACAATTTCTCTCTCCCTGTCATTGAAAAGTGGAATGTTGACCGCTCCCGGGATATGTCCTGCACTGTATTCTGAGGGAGAACGCACGTCCGCAACAGGATACTCTCCGGCCATCCGGAGAAAGGTTGTTATATCTGCTGAATGCCTGGTCATTTTAGCTGTTGTAATTCATCAGGGGAGCGGAAGGAATTCCGCCCAGGCCACGAATTTATTACAAATGTCAGTCCCTTATGAAATACCTTGAAAAGAATTTTTTCAGGTCATCTATTCTGACGGGCTTGGAGATGAAATCCCTTATCCCCGACAGTTCCGCCCTGCGCTTTGATTCGGGCAGATTATCAGCAGTAAATGCGACGATCATCAGACTGCTGTCAAACTCAAGTATCTTCCGTGATGCCTCGAAACCATCCATTTCAGGCATGATAAGGTCCATGAAGATAATATCGTATTTATGCGTCTTGGCTTTCATAAGGCCTTCAAATCCGTCATCGGCCAGTTCAAACTGACACCCGAGGTTTTTCAGCATCGTGCCAATAACCTTCTGGTTCATCTTGTTATCCTCAACGACAAGAATCCTCAGATCCTTCATTGCCTTTTCCTTATCGCTTTCCGGCGTTCCGCTGCCGATAACCGGGAAACAATCCCTGATCACCTCGTAAAGCTCCCTGGCTTCAAAAGGCTTTACAAGATAATGATCGACTCCGGTTGAATTGCATTTGACAAGGTTGCCTTTCCTGTCGTTAGAACTTATCACTATCAGTCTGAAATGCGATGTAAGTCCTTCCCTGCCTAATTCCTCCAGTGCTTCAAAGCCGTTGAATTCCCTGTCGTCAGTAATTATGACAAGGTGGTATCTGTGCTCTTCGTCCTGCATCGCTGTCCTTATCTGCTTTACGGTTGTTTTCTGATATGTCGTAACCGTAAAACCGATTTCCAGTTTATGCAGTTCACCAAGCAACTCCTCATCGCGGTTCTGGCTGCCGGTAATAACCAGGGCCCTTACCTGGCGGAAGTTCTTGATTGTACTAAAACCGAGGTCCTTCTGTGGTTTTTCATTGGAATGAAGATTAAGGGTGAAAGATACTCTGGTGCCCTTACCTTCATCAAGACCCGATGGACTTACGGCCGAAAACCCTCCTCCTGCCAGGTTTATGATCTGGCGGGCAAGGACGGTCCCGAAGCCTGTTTCGTCATCTGCACTTATTGTAACAGCCGATGAGCCGGAAGATCCTTCAAAGATCCTGCTCAGGGTTTCCGGATTGTACGACTTGCCTGTGTCGCATATTTCAAAGCCCAGTACCAGAAGGTCTTCCTTTTTTTCTGCAAGCGAACACCTTAGCGATATCTTACCTGAAGCCGTGTTTTCAACCGAATGATTGAGTAGATTCGTAAGTATCTGACGGAGCCTGAATGGATCACCTATAACATTGTCCGGCACATTGTCATCAACCGAAAAATCGATGGCAACCTGGGAGTTGTCGACAAAAGCCCTTGCCAGATCATGACTGTATCCGACCTCTTCACGCAGGCTGAAAGGCACTTCATCAAGAAAAAGCTTTCCGGTCTCAATTTTAGAAAAATCAAGAATATTGTTGATGATGTTCAGCAACACCTCCGATGACCGCTTCAGGAGCGAAACAACCATGCCTGCCTCCGACGACAGGTTTTTCTTTTCGAGGATGTCGGTCATGCCGATTATTCCGTTCAGCGGGGTCCTTATCTCATAGCTCATCCTTGCAATAAAATCAGACTTCGCATTATTTGCAACTGATTCCTTCTTCCATGCATTTTCAAGTGTGCTGACATCGACAAGAAGATCCATTAAGGCCTTCTCACCCGAGTAGCTGAGCGGAACTGTTGATCTGAGAATTATTTTTTCTTCGGAATTTCTTTTAAAGACGAACAGGTTTTCAGAAGAAAAATCAGGTCCCTGGTATCTGGTATAATAATTATTCTCATCAGTGATCAGAGTCTCGGGATATTGCACTCCTGCAAGGTCTTTATCCTGCGAATCCGATAAATATCCTGCAGCTGTCCCGTTTGCCCTGATAATGACCCTTTCTGGGCTATAAATGACAACTCCTGCCTGTATGCTGTCCATTATGTTTTCAAGTAACTTCTCTGAGTTTTTCAGACTTTCCATCTCGGCTTTATGCTTCCTCAGATATCCCAGGATATAGAGTGATAACATGACAAAAAACAGCAGGGTGCCAAGACCCATCAGAAGCGAATTCCTTATTATATATTTCTGTATCTCGTCGGTTGGTGATGAAAATATTATTCCGAAATTCCTCTGAAGCAAATGAGTTGAATAATACGATGAAATGATCTCTCCGGTTTCGATGTTGTCGCCTCCGGCCCGGTGAATGATGCTGGCCGACACACCTGACGCAAGGCTTTCCGAAATTCTCTGAAGCTGCGTATATTTCAGATTTTCACCGTGGTTGCTGTAAACGATCTCTCCGATATCGTTCATAACCCATTGCCACTGGTAATCCTTCAGGCTGAAGGCCTTGAATAATCCGGTAAAGTATCTCTGGAAATCGACGGTTACAACTATATTGCCTGTCAGTACATTGTCTTTCTTCACAGGGAGATAGTAATCATAAAACTTTGCATTGCTGATAACTACCTCCTCAGGAATAATCTCCCCCTGCATGTGCAGGACAAAGATCTGTTCAAGCCAGCTGGTTCCTGTCTCGTCCTTTTTCAGTGTAAACTCATTCTTCCTGTTATCATAAAGCTTCATTCCTGTTATCAGATCCTCATACTTCGAGAAAAAGAGTTTCATCTTGTCGATGGTATTGGATCTTTGAACCGGGTCGGATGTGAATTGTTCCAGATCATCCGGACTGATTATCTGATGCAGGTCTTTTATGAAACCGTCATCGGTATTGTCAACCGTTGTGCCCGAAATCTTTACCTGACGGTCGAGCAGAGTAGTTATATATTCAATCTGCTTGTTATATAATCCCTTGTAATAGATTACATTGCCTATTATTATCATGGCAAGGGCCACAACAACAACAAGAAGAGTTCTCTGCTTTTTATCGATACCGGAATAAGCCAACTTATACAAATGATATTGTAGTTAACTCAATTTCACCTGTATTTAGTATTATCATCATTTAAAATACTCAGATAACTCCGGTATCTGAGAAAATCAATTTCTCCCGATTCGACAGCCTCTCTGACGGCGCAGCCAGGTTCTTCCTCATGAAGGCAGTTGTAAAAGCGGCAATTCTTCGATATTCTGAATATCTCAGGAAAAAAATGATATATTTCATTTCTCTCCATGTCGACAACACCAAAGCCCCGTATTCCTGGAGTATCGATTACAAAGCCCCCGAAGGGCATACGGTGCATTTCGGGAAAGGTGGTAATGTGTTTACCCTGTTTGTGGTATTCGGATATTTCTTCAGTCTTAAGGTCAAGGGAGGGATCGAGGGTATTGAGAAGGGTAGTTTTGCCAGTACCCGAATTGCCTGAAATAAGGCTAGTTTTATCCTTTAAAAGGTCCCGTATTGCCTCGAGGCCCTTTCCTTCCCTGAGGGATAACCTGTAGCAGTCGTAGCCTGTTTTCGAATAGACTGATATCAGATACTCCATCCTTTCCATGTCTGTTTCGCCATAAAGGTCGGTCTTGTTGAATATTATCCTGGCAGGTATCCTGTATGCTTCGGCGCTAACAAGCAGCCTGTCGATGAATTCAACCGGGGTCTTTGGCATCACTATGGTTACCATCAGCAAAACCTGATCGAGGTTTGCGGCTATTATCTGCGATTGTCTTGAAAGGTTTGATGCTTTTCTCAGCAGGTAGTTCTTTCTGTCGAGGACTTCTGTAATTACCCCGGTATCCTTATCGTTGCCGCGATCGTAAAGCACATGGTCACCCACTGCAACCGGATTGGTGGTTACCACTCCCCTGACCCTCATTTTTCCTCTTAGGACACAGTCGATTACAGAACCATCACCGGTCAGCACCCTGTATCGGCTTCCAACTGATTTAATTACAATACCGGATTCCAACAGAAAAAAGATTTATGAGGATAGAACACTTAAACGGAGTAAAAATAAACAAAATAAACAGAGACGCCTGTCGCGGGCGTCTCTGCATTTAATGAAAATATTTCCGGTTCCCCTTAGTTGTCGGATGCCATCAGAAGGAAAGGTTTCATCTCGAAGCTATGGTAGTACGGCCTTAGCCTGTCGGTGTTATAGTGCTCCGAAACCTTGACGATCTTCTTGGATGAAGTTACGACATCGATCGGGACATTGTCATACCTGCCGTTCTTCAGAACAACGATCCTCCCATGAACGCCTTTCAGAATGAGATCCAGGGCAAGGTTTCCGTATGCCATCGGGACAATGGAATCGAGAGCATCGGGATCTCCTCCGCGAACCATATAACCGAGTTTCTGAGTAATGGTATTGATGGTCTTTCCATGGTTGAACTTGGGTGAAAGCTCCTTGAGCTGGTCTGAAACAAGGTCACCGATACCTCCGAGTTTTGCATGTCCGTAAGCATCTTTTTCCATGCCTGAGAATATCATCTCACCACCTTTGAACATGGCTCCTTCAGATACCAGAACAATGGAGTATTTACTGGGGTTGCTGTTCCTGTCCTCAACCATCAGCTGGGCAAGTTTCTCAATTTCAAATTCGTATTCCGGAATAACGCACCTGTTGGCAGCTCCTGCCATCGTCGGTAGCATGGCGGTAAAGCCTGCATATCTCCCGAAAACCTCAAGTATCATAAGCCTCTCATGCGAACCTGCGGAGGTTCTCAGGGTATTGATCATCTGGATTGTGCGTGAAATGCAGGTACTGAAACCAATACAATAATCGGTGCCGGGAACATCGTTATCCATTGTTTTCGGTATTGCTATAACCTTTACACCCTTACGGTACAGATGAACCCCATAGCTCAGAGTGTCGTCGCCACCAATTGGAATCAGGTAATCAACACCAAGCCATTCGAGGTTCTTTATCACTTCCGGAGTAAGGTCGTTCATCTCTGCATTGTAAGTGTCCTGAAGATGTTCGGGAACACTCTTCTTCGACATGTGACTGGGTCTGGTGCGTGATGTGTGCAGAAAGGTTCCCCCTGTGCGGCCTGCCTTATTAACGATGTCGTCAGTAAGGATCTGATAGCAATTGCTGTTGTCTGCCTTGCTGTCTCTTATAATTTCTGTTATCCCTGCCCATCCCCTGCGCAGTCCTATCACCTTATAGCCTTCCCTGTTTGCCCTTATCGTCACAGCCCTTATTGCAGGATTAAGACCAGGAACATCTCCTCCGCCGGTCAGGATCGCAATAACTCCCTTGTTGCTTTTAATATTTGCCATGTTTTTCTGCTTTTTATTTGAAACCATTGTCTTAATTTTTAGTGCACTAAAGTATACTTTTTTGATGAATTCAAAAAAGATTATTTACCTCCGATCTGCATCTCGGCAACACGGAGTGTGGGTGCCGCGAATGATTTGTTCATGTCGGTATCGTTTCCGGCCATATCGATTGCGTTGAAAATATCGGAAGCTTTTCCGGCAATGGTCAGGCCTTTGACCGGATGGGCTATTTCGCCGTTTACTATCCACAAGCCTCCGGCACCGCCGCTGAAATTCCCGGTCACCGGATCGACGCCGTATCCTGTTACCTCTTTCAGATACAGTCCCTTCGCGGTATTTTTTATTATTTCTTCCGGAGTACTCGTCCCTGGCTGGATGTATACTTTATGTGTCCCTATTCCCGGAAGGCTTGAAAACCCTCTTCTGGAGGCATTCCCTGTGCCTTGAACACCAGCGCGTTTTGCAGCCTTTGTGTTGTAAATATAGCTCTTAAGGACACCATTCTCGGCAAGAACAAGCTTCCTTGTCGGGACTCCCTCTCCGTCGAAAGGGGAACTTGAAGGATTACGTGGAAGGGTCCCGTCGTCAATAATAGTGATAAGCTCAGATGCGAACTTCCGGTTAAGGAAGTCTTTCAGAAAGCTCGCTCCCTGAAGAACCCTTTCACCGTCGATGGCACCAAGAACTCCTCCGAATAATGAACGAACCACATCAGCATCAAAAATAACTGCTGCCCTTTGTGTGGTTACCATAACGGGATCAAGCAGCAAAACAGCCTTTGAAGCAGCCTTTTCGGCTATTTCCTCCGGTACTGCAAGATCACTGAAGAAAACACGGGTACAGTATTCTCCTCCTGTATTTTTCTGCTCACCTTTCTCTGCAACAAGAGAAACACCCAGGGAACAGGCTGATGAACGGTAGCTCTTAAGGATCCCGTTCGAATTGGCGATAAAGACCTCGGTTTCTCCTTCTCCAAATCCTGCACCGGAGCTTTTTGTAATTCCGGGTCTGTTCAAAGCAAGCTTCTCAAGCTCAAGAGCCAGACTGATCTTTTTTTCCATCGGCACTCCTGCTATGCTCTCATCATAAAGATCAGTAACGGGTGTTGACGGCATATCCTCAGGAAGTACATTATTCATGTCAGCTGTCGAAAGCTTTGCAAAAGCAAGGGCTTTCGAGATTGTTTCTTCCAGTGATTTACTGTTCAGATCATTGCAGTGGCTGAAACCCATCCTGCCTTCCCTGAATACCCTGAAACCGGCGCCATGACCTGAGGCTTCCTCAATTGTCTCAATTTCCTGGTTAAGGACATTAATGGAAAGGTTCCTGCTGGATTCAATATAAACCTCAGCAGCATCAGCTCCAAGGCTTAAGCATTTCCTTACTAGTTTTTCAGTTAAATCTGTATAATTCATATCATTACCTTTTGTCATCCTGTTAAGCTCTGCTGCCTCCGACATTAATTCCCCTTATCCTGACGGTAGGCATTCCTGCCGTCACTTCAGCCGACTGGCCCTTGCCGCAGATCCCGGGGCCAAAATCGAGGTCATCGCCAACAGCATCAATGTTGGAGATGACATCCATGCACGATCCGATAAGAGTAGCTCCTTTAACCGGAGTTGTTTTCTTTCCGTTTTCAATAAGATAGGCTTCACGGCAGGTGAAATTAAACACTCCCGTAACCGGGTTAACGCTTCCGCCGCTGAGGCTCTGGACATAGATTCCCTTCTTCGTTGAGGCCAGGATATCGCCGGGATTTGATTCTCCCCTGGCGATATAGGTGTTTGTCATCCTGGGAATGGGTATGTAGCGAAATGATTCTCTTCTGCCGTTTCCCGTCCGCTCCATCGAAAGCTGTTTTGCACTCAGGATATCTGTCATGTAACCCCTGAGGTAACCGTTTTCTATAAGGACATTTCGCCTTGCCGCTGTTCCTTCATCGTCAAAGTTAATCGTTCCCCTGAAGTTCTGAATTGTGCCGTCGTCGACCATTGTAAAGCAATCCGCCGCAACCTTTTTACCGAGTTTTCCGGTAAAAGCCCCGACACCCTTTGAGATATTATCAGCTTCAAGCGGGTGTCCGACAGCCTCGTGAACGAGGACACCTCCCCAGCCATTCTGCATCACGACATCCATTATTCCTGCAGGTGCATCACCGGCACCCAGCATGGCTATGGCTTCCCTTGCAGCGTTCTGCGCAACTGCCTCGGGAGTGGTCCTTTCAAACATCTCGAAGCCAGCATGTTCGCTGAGCCTCTCCCTTGCCATATGACGCGAATTCCCGTCATCGCTCATTGCCTGTACAATGAAGAACAGAAGGGGAAGCTCATCCCTCAGGTACAGGCCTTCGCTGTTTGCAATAACCCGGCTCCTCACCTCATCATTGTATTCAATGCTGGTCATCCTTATCCTTTTGTCATAATCTTTTGCAGCCTGATCAGCCCGCCGGATTATCTCAATTCTCTTTTCGTCGGCTATCTCGCCCAGGGGCTGACCTACCGTGATATAAGAGGGCCTTTCAGCCACAGCTACCGAAGGGGGAACTATGGCGCTGCCTCCCGCAGCGACATACGAAGCCACCTCCGCTGCCCTCAGAAGTTTCTCTTCAGTGATCTCATCGGTATAGGCGTAGCCTGTCTTATTGCCGGCAATAACCCTTACCCCGGCACCCTGGCTGATACCGTAAAGCCCTCCCTTGAATGCTGACTCCTCCATCAATATCTGTCTCGAGATCCTGTTCTCAAGATATACATCGGCAAAATCGCCGCCTTTGGAGAGAGCCCTGGTAATAACCTTTGTCAGCGTCTCCCTGTCAATATAGAGCGAAGATGCTCCGGCCTTGTTCCGGCAGGACACCAGCTGTGTCATCAGCGCAGGCGTGGCAGCAATGAAAATGCCACCCTTCAGACTCATTTCAAGGAATTTCCTTCGCGGTATATCCCTTACTCTGTTATTTTCCATGTTCATCCTGATCTTATTATTCTGGTTAATTATTAAATTTTCCTTGCTGTGAATTAATAAAAATGCATTAATCCGACGGATGCTTTATTACAAATTCCTTCCCTTCGAGAACCCCTCCACGGGTCGAAAGCATTGTCGCTTTTCCCTTTAACTCACCCTTTTTGTAGAGGCGTATAGCAAACAGTGCCTCCGTTACAGAGCCTCCCTGGGTAAAGGGAATATCCCTCGATGCCGTAACCGGCCCCTGGGTCCTGTCCCTGTCTTCAGCCATTCCCCTTCCCGTCCTTGCCGGCTGGCTGCCCTTATCTTCAATAACTTTAAAGTCCGCCTTGCCTCCCGACGTTCCTGTCGTATCAAAGGTAAGAATGATCCTGTCTTTCCTTACAATTTTAACAAGGTCGGCCTGTTTAAGAGCTGTCGGTAGTTTCCCTTTGTTCCTGATCCCAATGGTGAGCTGATAGTCTGTTGAATCAGATTTATAGGCCTTAAGCTTTTTGACCCTTACATGTGACCATTCAAGTTCTGGAAGATGCTTCACCATCTCGATATTGAAAAGACCCTGGTTTCTTATCCATGGTTCAAGATGCTTTGCAGGGGGATTTTGGGAAAAAAACTTCGGATTAAAGCCTCCTGTCTCAATATCACCGTAAACAGGATGCTTCGATGGTTTCCATTCGATAAAGCCTTCTCCGTTGTTCTCGGCATCATCCCAGAGTAGCATATCGATCTGGTTCGTGTCCCCGTCGTTGTTGTAATCCCTGAACCTCCCTCCGTTCCAGAGCTCATCGCCGTACCAGATAGCTCCGTAATACCAGTAACCGAAATCGGGCCCGTGACCAAAGAGCGGATTCCCTCTTCCATAGTCGTTATAGACATCCCCTGCCCTTTTGTAACCGGTAAGGTTGCTTCCTATCTCATCGAACAGTTCGTACCACTTCAGATCCTCAGGAAACATCCGTTCCGCCGAGCCCGAGGTTGAGGGTGGCCTCAGATGCATCGGGACGCTTGTATCCATGGAATTAACAACTGAAATATTGGGATGGGAAAGAAGGAAGTCAACCACGGTTCTTGTCTCTGATTCGCTCAATGGATAAGCTCCGGCTCCTCCCTGTGTGAATCCGCGTCCGGTCTTTTCAGTCTGGGGTCTCCAGTTCTCAGGATAATTCCTGTGAAGGTCAAGGCCTCCTATTCCGTCTTCATTGATACGGCCGTCTCCGTCATTGTCGATCCCCTCAGTGGCTGAAAGATAAATCCCGGTCCCTGCCGGAACTCTTTTCATGATCCTTCCTGTCGGATCAGCAGGATCGGGAACAAGATTGCCTTTTTTGTCGTCCTTCCAGCGCATGGTAAGGATAATGCCATCGTTATCAAGGTCTTCGGGGGGATCCTCATCGAGAAGATCGTCTCCGTCATTATCTTCAGGCCTTACAGTGCTTCTGTTGCTCTGTGCCGTGTTCATATAAAGATCATGGCCGTCGGGGTTGTTTACAGGCCTCAGATAAATGCTTTTCGTATCGAGAAGGTAAGTTACAAGCTCGTCCTTGCCGTAGTTCTCAAGAAAATACTGTGCCATCCACATTACGCATTCCGAACTGGTAACCTCTCCGCTGTGCCTTCCGCCTTCAAAAAAAGCCGCGGGCTTATCCGTATCCTTCCCGGTCTTAAGGTTTGTAAGCGTGATCTGAAAAATGGGTCTGCCTTCAAAGCTCCGCCCGGCTTCGTAAAGATCGACCAGACCGGGATATTGCTCTTCCCACCTTTCAAGCCATTCATTAATAACACCAAGAGAGTGATATGTTTCGAAAGAAAGCCTGTCACCGGCTTTGTACCGGACTCCCGGAATCTCAATTTTTGGGAAGTAACTTATCCCGTGCCTGAAACCGGATAAAGTGTATTGTCTGGTCCGGGACTCTCTTTCATTCTGATTTCCAGTATCAGCCGGCTGTGCGGCGAGTAATGCCGGCAAAAGATAAATCAATGCTGACAGAAGGTTCCTTTTCATAAATAATCCTTTCCCCGGCATTGCCGGAGGTATAGTTTTAATAAAAAAATAAGCTCCCCGGGGATTTCCTGCAGAAACCGTCGCAGGGAAAATGTTTCATCCTCTTTTTGAGATTATCTCAAGCTTCTGAATATCGTCTATTTCAATAGTCTTTCCAAACACCTTTATTATCCCGTCCCTTTTGAAATCAGAAAGGGTCCTTATCACGTTTGCGGAACTCATCCCGATATAATCCGCAATTTCCTTGCGCGATACCGGAAGGTCAAAAACTCTTGATTTATAGATCTCCTCCATGAAATACAGAAGAACATAGGCTACTCTTCCGGCAAGGTTCTTCTGCCTTATGTCAAGGGTCTGGCTGATTATCTTGTCGTTGATTTTGGATATCCTGGTAATGAGCCCTACTGCAAACTCGC
This sequence comes from Bacteroidales bacterium, assembly GCA_040772125.1. Classification (GTDB taxonomy): domain Bacteria; phylum Bacteroidota; class Bacteroidia; order Bacteroidales; family VadinHA17; genus LD21. Next base: position 509,457 of record JAXGYS010000004.1, on the reverse strand, counting down.
CGTTTACCCGGAAAAGCTCCTTTACAAAATCGAGCCTCACCGAACAAACTACCGAATCTTCGAGAGCAGAAACCGAATACCTGTACCTATCCTCTGAGAAAATGCTCAGGTTGCTTACGAATTCAAAAGGCCGGGTAATGGTTATAACCTGCTCCTCCCCTGTCGTGGAACGCCTGTAAAGTTTTACCAGCCCTGTCTTGAGATATTTAAAATCGGAAATCTTCTCTCCCTCATGATTAATAATCTCCCCCTTGCGGAAGGAACGCTCTTCCTTGAAATCGCATAACTTCTTTATATTCTGTTCATCAAGGGTTGAAAAAATAACCTCCCTGAATTCACAGTTTTCGCAATCACAGGGTTTTCTTTTTTTGTCCACTAAGTGTGTTTTTCACAAAGTTATTATTTTCCGTTTTACTTTATTAATCCCGTATTTGTTTATTAAGAAAAATGACACTACTTTGATGCGTTCCAACAATAACAGGTCATCCCTCAACTTATATGACATATAAGACAGATTATCATATTCATACAACGTTCAGCGACGGAAAGGAAGCCCCCGGGGAATATATCGCCCCTGCTGTTTCGGCAGGATTGAGCGAAATAGGATTCTCGGAACACATGACCCTTTTCAGGGGTCCTTTCGACTGGAGCCTCGGGGAAGATGATGCCGGAAGGTACCTCGGATATATATCTGCTCTTGCGAGGAAGGAAAAAAGAATAAGGGTAAAAAAGGGAATGGAGGTGGAGTACTTCCCGGGAAAAGAGAAGGAGTTATTTTCATTCCTGGAGCCTCTTGACCTCGATTATGTTATCGGATCGGTGCATTTCATAGGTGATATGCCGGTTGACAATGGTCCGGAGTTTTACGAGGGAAAGAACGTCGATGATATTTACATGTCGTATTTTTCGCTTGTTGAGGCCTCTGCTGCTTCAGGACTTTTCGATATAATAGGGCACTGTGACCTCGTAAAGATATACGGATTAATGCCGTCATTCGGCCTCGATGAACTTTACAGAAAGCTGGCCATAAGTTTCAGAAGATATGACGTTGCCTTTGAAATAAACACCAACGGCAGGAACAGGCCTGTGGGCGACTTTTATCCCGACAGGAGGTTCCTCAGGATCTTCTGCGAGGAAAACGTTCCTGTATGCGTTAACTCCGACGGGCACATGCCATCGAGGGTAGGACAGTATTTCGACGAGGCATACCAGCTTCTGAAGGACGCGGGATACACAGAGATGGCCGTTTTCAATAAAAGGGAAAGGTTTATGATCCCTTTCTGACGATGGTTTCATAACTGGCTGCAGTAAGTTATACCTTCAGGCAGAGTCGTAAAGGAAGGCTGAATTCAGGCTTTAATACGGACAAAGGTCATCTGATTTTGTTCTCCGGGCTTAAACAGCCGGCATCAGCCCAGAAAATGTTCAAGAAAGATCTTGACACCAATTGCTATAAGTATTAGTCCGCCAATTATCTCCACCTTGCTGCCAAGTCTTTCTCCGGCCGACTTTCCTATCCTGATGGCTGTCATCGACGCAATAAAGGTGACGGTTCCCGTGATAAGGGCCGGGTACCAGATTCTGATCCCCAGAAGGGCGAAGCTGACACCAACGGCAAAGGCATCAATACTCGTGCCTATGGCAGCTGCAAGAAGTTCAACAGGCTTATCGAAGTTTTTTACTTCATCTTTTTCTTTTCTTCCGCACCCCTCAACAATCATCCTTATGCCCAGTGCCGAAAGCAGGAAAAGAGCAATCCAGTGATCGGCGGCTTTCACAATATCGCTGATAACCGTCCCAAGAAAAGATCCGGCTGCAAGCAGACCTGCCTGGAAAAAGGCAAGAACCAGGGCTATTCTGACTGCCTGCCAGAAAAGGATCCCGTTCCTTATTACACCATACGACAGGGAAACAGCAAAAGTGTCGAACGACAAACCAAGAGCAACGGCAAGAATAGTGAAAAACTCCATGTAAGTCCGATAATGCAGGCAAAGATAATATAAAACAGCCTCCTTCGCTTTTATAATTTGATTCCATATATTTGGCATTCGCAATTATTTTGGTGATGAGAACCGTTATACAGAGAGTTTCACGGGCCTCGGTTTCAATCGAAGGAAGGCTTAAATCAGAGATAGGACAGGGAATGCTTGTTCTTCTCGGTATTGAAGAGTCAGACAGCGATGCCGACATCGGGTGGTTGTGCAATAAGATAGTGCAGCTCAGGATATTCGACGACAGCGATGGCGTAATGAACCTGCCTGTCACGGCTGTCGGCGGCAGCATAATGGTAATAAGCCAGTTTACCCTTCATGCGAAGACACGCAAGGGGAACAGGCCGTCATACATTAAGGCTGCCCGTCCCGAAACCGCAATTCCCCTCTATGACAATTTCGTGTACCGGCTCTCGGAATTACTCGGGAAGAAGGTGGCAACGGGCGATTTTGGCGCCATGATGCAGGTCGAACTCATCAACGACGGACCCGTAACCATTATAATTGACACAAAGGAGAAAGAATAGACAGACTCTCACAGTCAGTTGCATTTTATGAAGGATAATAATGATCCCGTAACAGAAAATTCATTCAAGAGATCGGTTCTTGTTGTGACAGCTTTTGCGGCTTTTCTCACCCCATTTCTCGGTTCGGCGGTAAACCTGGCACTGCCCTCCATCGGAGAGGATCTCGGCGCCAGCGCCCTGGCACTGGGCTGGATAACAAGCAGCTTTATTCTTTCGTCAGCGGTTTTCCTCCTTCCCCTGGGCCGCCTTGCCGATATTGCCGGAAGAAAAAGAATCTTCACGGCCGGACTGGCCCTGTTCACTCTTTCTGCACTTCTTATCGTTTTTGCCTGGAACATAGCATCACTAATAGTATTCAGGATTATTCAGGGAATAGCCGGGGCGATGATCTTCGGAACAAGCATGGCCATAATCACTTCGGTCTTTCCGGCAGGCGAAAGAGGCAGGGCAATGGGAATAAATGTCACCGCTGTTTATCTCGGTCTCTCAACCGGCCCGATAATAGGCGGACTGCTAACGGAATATTTCGGATGGAGAAGCCTTTTTGCATTCCTTGTACCCTTTGGCATTGCCGCCATTATACTGATAAATACCAAGATAAAGGATGAGTGGGCCGACTCGAAAGATGAGAGGTTTGACCTTACCGGTTCCCTTATTTACGGAGTTGCCCTTTTCAGTGTAATGTACGGTTTCTCAAAACTGCCGGCAACTGCAGGATGGATATTCCTTATCTCCGGTACGGTTCTGGGATTTGTTTTTCTCCTTTTTGAAAGGAAGATAAAAAATCCGGTTTTTGATGTAAGACTGCTTTTCCGTAACAGGATATTTGCCTTCTCAGGGATGGCGGCACTGATAAATTATTCCGCTACGAGTGCAGTCGGTTTTTTCGTAAGCCTGTACCTTCAGTATCTGAAGGGCTTCGACGCCAGGGAGGCCGGTCTTATAATGATTTCCCAACCTATAGCCATGACCCTGCTTTCTCCCATTGCCGGAAGACTCTCGGACAAGTATGACCCGGGGAAAATAGCGTCGGCCGGAATGGGATTCACTGCTGCCGGACTGGTTGCCCTGTGCTTCCTTACCCCTGCGACGCCGGCCAGTACAATAACAATCCTGCTTACGGTACTTGGTATCGGATTCGGATTCTTTTCATCACCCAACTCGAATGCAATAATGAGTTCAGTCGAAAAACGCTATCTCGGTGTTGCCTCAGGAGTGGTGGGAACAATGAGAATGGTGGGACAGATGTTTTCGATGGGAATAGCGATGATGCTAATATCTCTTTTTATAGGAAACCAGACCATCAATCCTGTAACCTTTCCGGGTTTCATTTCAGGTATGAAAACAGGATTCGTGATCTTTGCCGTGCTTTCATTCCTTGGAATTTTTGCCTCACTGGCCCGGAACAGAAGATGAAACAGGATAATTTCTGTTCTCTTTCTTCCCGAATCTCACTCCTGCCGTTAACTCGGCCCTGAATCCGCTCCATCCGGCACCCACGTCTCTTCCGGTTGAAGGATTTGTGAGAATGCCCGCGTAGTCGCCGGACCCTGTAAGCCTTCCGCCTGTTATCTGGAAAAGGTATCCCGTGCTGAGCCCAAAGTCGAAATTCCTCACCGGACAAGAGACTGCAAAGACCGGCCCTGCAAAAGGATTCTGTACGCTGGCCCTGAACCTGGTATTCACTATCTCTGTACCTGTAATACTAAAATTCTCGCTCAGCTTCAAACGGGTTAAGATCACTCCGTAAACAGCTGAAAACGAATAATCCAGCCTGCCTTCTGAAGGGATTATAAATCCGGCTGATACTCCCAAGGCATTTCCGGTCAGAATCATATCCAAAAGATACTCGCCTGAATAATCCCTTGCCGATATCCTCGATCCGGTGGTTTGAAACGAGTAGAAAATACCGTAAAAAGCATTGTTATCCCGAACCCTTAGTGAGGCCGAATAGTTAAGATAAGGCGGAAAGTCTGAAACTAACCTGGTTTCAAAAGGCACAGCCTCCTGAAATACCTTGTTGAGTTCCTTTAGTTCCTTCATGCCATAATTTCCGGAGCCGGCACCAAGGGTAAAGGAAAGATCCTGTGCCGGCAGCGTTGTTACCGAAAGGGTTATGGCCAAAACCATCAGTATCAGAAATAAAGGTCTCATCGCTCTGTCAGTTAATAAAATAAATGACTCCCGTGATACAGATCACTGCATTGTTTACCAGGATGCAGCGGTAAAACCAGTTTGTAGGATCGATATTGATGTGAATGTCTTCTATCAGGGATCCGTCGGAAAGGTTTCTCACAAAAAGATGTCCTTCGGTAAACGAGAGCATCCTTCCATTGCAGTAATCGATATGAAGGATTGCATCATCGGTCAGCAGGAAGCCATATTCCTCAGAAAAATCAGAGCAATTGATTTTTGCGAACCTTGTGCCATCCCACATGACAAGTCCGTCCGGATCCGTCCCATGAAACTCAAAATAGTCAGGAAGTCCATAATCCGGCTTGCTCCAAATCGTAGTAAAGCCCGGATCATCAAATCTGACAAGACGTAATCCGGCATCATCGACAAAAAGGTATCTCCCGTCGGATGAAATTGATAAGCCTGCCGTGCCTGAATTCTCGTTACCATAATAACCAGCTGGCGACGAAGAATTGAAATCATATATGTAGAACCCATTGTTTGCGGTGCTTACCAGGCCTGTCCCGGCATCGGAAACAGGAACTTTCGTATTGCTCCACGGGCCTGAAAGCGACTGAAGATCATATCTGCTGTAATCCTTAAGGTTGCCTGATCCTGTTACCATCAGGTCAAAATCACAATCAAAACGGGAGGATATAGTCCGTCCTGACGGAGATATTTCATAGCTGCCAAAATTGCACATGCTGCATCCCATCGGCGTATATCCGAGCTTTTCGGTGACTTTCTCCAGGGTAACAGAATACCTGACAAGAGAGTCGCAACCGGAAATATAGAGAAACTCATCCGGCCCCGTCTGTTCCGGCTGGAAAGCATTAAATCCATCGGGTCTGAAACGGAATCCTGTTTCGGTATCATAGAGATCCGTTTCGAACCTTGACCGGTCGAGCAAATTATAAAATTTCCTGTTCTCCGGCACGACCAGAAGCTTGTAGTTCATCCTGTCGGCGAAGAGAACAGATGAAGGAAGGGCCAATGAATTATCATCAGGATCATCTGTCACTTTTACAATAACGTATTCCCATCCCGGAATTGAACTCATCGAAATTATGAACGAAGCGACGGCACCATAATACCTGCTTCGTGACCAGCTGACCGTATACTCATTCTGCCTGTTGGCCGAGAACCTTAAAGCAGGCAGTTCCCTTTCGAGCGATACATTGCCCCAGGGTACCGGATCAGCATCTTTTCTCGTCATCTCAATATAATACTGAGCTCCTTCGCCCACATACGAACAATCGGTGAATCCGGCGGTTTTACTCCGGCCTGCCTCAACGCGGTTGTTGTATCCCAGTTCCCTGTAGATAATGAATTCAACGAAGTCTGAAGCCGGGTAGTCCTTCCATGAGAAACTAAGACAGCCCTCATTCACGGCGGCATCGAGACGAACATTGTAATCTTTTATCACATATAGCACCCAGGACCTTGTAAAGAGATATCCCTCCGCTCCTGTTATGTCTGCCAGGCTTCCCGTACCCGAGCTTGTTACCAGATTTATCTGAAGAGAGTGAATTCCCTCCTGCAGGCTTGCGTGATCAAGAATGTAAACCCCTTCATCCGAGAGGTAGGAGTTGCTTACTGTTCCGTCAATAAGAAATTCGACTCCCCTGATATCCTGCATACTGCTTATAAACCGGAACGAAACCTCCCTTTCATAAAGGAGCCAGACAGTGTCTTCTTCCAGGTCGAGATATACCGGAGTTACAACGGGCGGACCTGGATCGGGATCAACCGGCCTGTCCCAGACCTTATTTGTCTCAAATTCACAGGAAGAGATAAGGAGTGCAGAAAAAACCGTTAAAACAGAAAGGATGAGTAAAAACCGTCGCGACATAAAGACTTTTGTTTCTAAAACGGCATAAAGATAATTCAAAGTATTTCAGGTAATCTTCCGCAGGCCTAAAAATAGTTTCAGTATCATTACAAAAATGAATATTTCCAATATTTATGATAACAAAAAACATTATATTGATCCCGTTCTTTTTGCGGAAAGGCAGTCAGGACAAAACCAAATGGTAAAGGTGTATGACAAAACTATATGAAAAGCTTATTAAGAAAGCCCCTTCGGAAAACGAAATAAGGAAGGGACTGAAAGCTGTATCCCAGATGACAAAAGAAGCCGCCGACAAGCGCCTCCTTATGAATATCCTCAATTCGATCGACCTTACATCTCTCAATGTAACTGACAATAAAAGCACAATACTGCATCTGACCGGAAGGGTCAACAGCTTTTCAGGCCGTTTCTCCAATATTCCCAATGTTGCCGCGATATGTGTTTACCCTAATTTCGTTTCGTTTGTAAAGGAGAAGCTTACAGTCAAAAATGTAAAAATAGCTTCTGTAGCCGGGGGATTTCCTTCATCACAGACCTACAGGGAAATAAAGATCGCCGAATGTAAAATGGCAGTCGAAGAAGGCGCCGAAGAAATTGATGTTGTAATGCCAGTGGGTTCCTTTCTCGGTAATGATTTTGCTGAGGTGGCGGAGGAGATAGCAGAAATCAAGGAAGCTATTGGCGAAAGGCGGCTTAAAGTGATAGTTGAATCGGGGCTTTTCAGCGATTATGAACAGATATTCAAGGCTTCGATGATAGCAATGGATGCAGGCGCTGATTTTATAAAGACTTCAACCGGAAAGACAACTGTCTCCGCTACTCCTGAAGCTGCATATGTTATGTGCCAGGCTATTCTGAGCTTCTACAACGAGACCGGAATAAAAGTGGGGTTCAAGGCTGCCGGCGGAATTACAGGAACATCAGACGCCCTGACATACTACAACATTACGAAATACTGCCTTGGAGAACGCTGGCTCGGAAACGACCTGTTCAGGATAGGGGCAAGCAGGCTTGCAAACAACATTCTTGCCGATATTTCAGGGACTTCCAAGGACTATTTCTGATCATTCTCCTGTAAACAGGGACTTCTGGTATTCCCAATATTAATTACTTTTGTGGTCTGATCCGCAAAAAGATGATGCTGACGGGCTATAATACCCAGGACACACTAAAACCAAAGCTTATTATCCGGATAAATACGGATAATCTTCTTCCGGATTCCGTTTTCCGGAAACTTGACGAAGTCCCGGCTCATATCAGAAGTGCGGATTCGGTGACATCAGGAAAGAGGATCAGGGAACCCTTACCTGAATTCATCGTTACCGATTCAACCTCGGTAAGTTCAAGAAACAGCATAGGCGATTTTACCTTTTATGACAGTAATTCACTGTTTTCCAATCCGTTGATCTACCCTCAGGGGCAGTTTCCGTTTATGCTTCTCGGAAAACAGACGGAGGTGCATCAGAAGCAGGCAGTTATTATTGCTGAACCCCTGATGGAAGGTATAAGGATGCCTGAAAATCCTCTCCGTCACGACTGGATTACTGCATTTATGTTCCTGGCCGCTCTTCTGTGGCTGGTAGTGAAGATAACAACCAGAAAGATCTTCCCCGAACTGACAAGGTTTTTTCTTTTCCGCGGAATCAATGAATCATCTTCAAGGGATACCCCTTCACTTTTTTACTGGCAGTCGACAGTTCTGAATTTTGTTTCCTTTCTTGTCTTAGCACTTTTCGCATATTCCGCTATAGCATATCACGGTCTTATTCCGCAAGGGACTGCACCGTTCCTGATTATGATGGCTTCACTTGTTTTTGTGATCGCTGCCGTTACAATGCGCCACTTTTTATGCCTTGCTGCAGGAAATCTGAGCGGACAAACGGAAATTTTCAATGAATATCTGATGACAGTGTACCAGTCGTACCGTTTCAGTGCGGTACCATTGTTCGTGCTTATTGTGATCCTTTCATATACCGCCATTCTCCCGCAGGGTCTGTGTTTTGTCGCCGGAGTGGTTTTCCTTTCCCTGCTTTACTTTTACCGCGTAACACGCCTCATGCTCATTTTTCTCAAAAGGAATGTTTCAGTTTTATATTTGATTTTGTACCTTTGTGCCCTGGAAATTTTACCTGTTCTGATAATTATTAAGTATTTGCAGGCTTCAGATTAACATGAAGGTGTTACCTAGTAAGTAAAACTAAATCAGCATAAAATTGAAAATAAAGAAGATCTTAGTTTCGCAACCAGAGCCTAACAACCCGAAGTCTCCCTATTTTGATCTGGCAAAAAAATACAATCTCAAGATTGATTTCAAACCTTTCATCGAAGTGGAGGGAGTATCCGCAAAAGACTTCAGGCAGCAGAAAATCAATATTCTTGATTTCAATGCGGTGATATTCACGAGCAAAACTGCCATTGACCATTTTTTCAGGATCTGCAACGAACTCAGAATATGCGTTCCTGATACGATGAAATACTTCTGCATAACTGAAAACGTGGCATTTTACCTGCAGAAATACATTGTCTACAGGAAAAGGAAGATCTTCCATGGAAAAGCCAAATTCCAGGATCTGATCGATATGATAATCAAACACCGGGAAGATAATTTCTTCGTTCCGCTTTCAGAACCCCATAATGCTGAAATACCGGACCTCCTTGGAAAACACGGTATTAAATACACTATCGGAACGCTGTACAAAACCATTAGCAGCAATTTTAAGAACAATGGCGATTTTGACTATGATATCATTGTATTCTACAGCCCTTCAGGAATAAAGTCGCTCAAGGAAAATTTCCCCGAGTTTGTTCAGGGAGAAGTAAAAATAGCTGCATTCGGACCAACAACAGCCACTGCCGTTGAACAGGAAGGATTAAGGCTCGACATTAATGCGCCTAATCCAAAAGCTCCTTCAATGACAATGGCGCTCGACGATTATCTTAAGGAACACAACAAGAACTGCAGATAACTCTCAGACAGCAATACCGGAAAGGAAATGATCCGGAAACAGTTTCCTGACGGTTGCAGGAAATAACCATTCATCTGATGAATCAAGGCGAAAGGCAGACATTCGGTAAGAATGAAAGGCTTTGCAGCACCCGGATCATAGAAGGGATCTTTGATAAAGGAAAGATATTCCATACCTCCCTTTTTAAAGTAATTTGGATAATTCCTGAAACAGCCATCCCGGCCCGGGCTCAGATAGCCTTCATGGTCCCGAAAAAAATCTTCAGGAATGCCGTGACACGTAATCTCATCAGGCGAAGGATGAGGGAAGCATACAGGGTCCAGAAACAGATCCTGTATCACTTTCTCGAAGAAAAACAAATCAGCCTGGCATTTGTTTTGATATACAGAAAGACCGATGTGCCTGACTATGGCAGTGTTTACAGATCTGTCGGGGAGGCTATTGATAAACTCCGTGTTTATCTGGATACCTGAAAATGAAAAATGTTAAACTTGTTTTAAATATTTCAATGCCAGCCTTCCGGAAGTATTTTCTTGCTATTTTCGCACCTCGGGTTAATCGAAATTAAAAATCATGAGAAAGATAAGGAGTTCAAGAATTGCTCTTTTAGCTGCAATCCTGATAACAGCAGGAGTCAGCTTTGCCTTTCTGACGGTACAGGAGACAAAGGATTTCAGAATAGCGAAAAACCTCGACATCTTTTTTACTCTTTTCAGGGAACTCAATACTTTTTATGTCGATGATATCAATCCTGACAAACTCGTTAAGACAGGAATTGATAATATGCTGAAGACACTCGATCCGTATACAGTTTTTTATCCCGAATCGGAAGGAGATGAGGTTTCCTTTATGACAACCGGTAAATACGGAGGGATAGGTTCGCTTGTAAGAGATGCGGGAGATTATATTGTAGTTTCCCAGGTTTACAGGGGATTTCCTGCAGATATTGCCGGAATCAAGGCGGGCGACCTGCTAAAGAAAGCTGACGGGGTATCAATGAAGGGATTCACGACCGAACAGGTGAGTGAAAAGCTGAAGGGAAATCCCGGAACGGTTCTTAACCTTACCATTGAGAGAAACGGAAAAGACCTGGAGTTCCCTGTGAAAAGAGAAAAAATAGCTGTCCCCTCTGTCCCCTACTTCGGAATGATAGATTCAGGAACCGGCTATATAAGATTCACCAACTTCACCCAGAACTGCGCCGAGGAAGTAAAAAACGCTCTTGTTTCGCTTAAGGCCTCCAATCCCAGGCAGATAATCCTCGATCTCAGGGGCAATCCCGGGGGCCTGCTTTCGGAAGCTGTTGATATTGTAAACCTCTTCGTAGGTCCAGGAAATGAAATAGTATCCACAAAAGGTAAGGTAAAGCAGTTCGACGAGCAGTTCAAAACCACAAAGCCGGCCGTTGACGAAAAGATACCTCTCGCCGTGATCATAAACAGGGCTTCCGCTTCGGCTTCGGAGATCGTTGCCGGTGCAATACAGGATCTTGACCGCGGAGTGGTGGTTGGACAAAGATCCTACGGGAAAGGCCTTGTTCAGATAACCCGGCCCCTAAGCTACAATTCCCAGCTTAAGGTAACCACTGCAAAATACTATATCCCCAGCGGAAGATGTATTCAGGCACTCGATTTCTCTCATCCCAACGAGGACGGAAGTGTCGGTATTATCCCCGATTCCCTTATCTCCGAATTCAGGACAAGGAACGGAAGGATCGTCAGGGACGGCGGAGGAATCACCCCCGACGTTGAAGTTCTTCCGGCTCAGATGAGTCAGCTCTCAACAGAATTGTACTTCCGGAATTATATCTTCGATTATGCAACAAAATTCTACTGGGCAAATCCTGATATAAACAGTCAGGAAATGTTTTCCTTTTCGGCTGATGACTATACTGATTTCAGGGAATATATCCTTAACCGCGGGTTCAGTTACAGAACCATTACTGAAGAGTCTCTTGCTGAACTTATAAGTAATGCAAAAAGGGAAAAATACTATGACGCCAACCGGGAGCTGTTTGACGGTCTGGAAAAAGAACTGAGCCACTCGCTCGAAAAGGATCTTACAACTTTCAGCAACGAGATTACCGGACTGCTTGAAGAAGAGATACGGAGCAGGTATTTTTATGAGGAAGGGTCAATTGCATGGGCAATAAACAGGGATGAACAGATCCTGAAGGCCCTTGATATACTTAACAGGAGCGACGATTACAAGTCCATACTCCAGGGAAAGAAAGGTTCAGTGCTTATCACGGAAAAGCTGCCTGTCAGTTCCGGATACAAAATGACGGCTGCCGGTTCCGGGAAACAAGATCACATTTAAATCCTACTCATTCTCCCTCCACCTGGATGAGTCGTCAGAGAAGATCTCCTTTTTCCAGATGGGAAGTTTTTCCTTTATGAGCTCCACAGCCCTGGCACAAGCCTTCGAGGCCTGTCCTCTGTGACCTGCCGAAACAAAGACCATGAGTGAGATCCTCCCTGCCGGTACTTCGCCTTTTGAATGCAGGATTTCAATCCAGGCAACATCGTCAAACTCGGAAAGAAGGGTCTTGCTGATCTTATCGGCTTCCATAATTACCATTTCTTCGTAAGCCGAGTAGTCGATCGCCTTCACCTCCCTGCCTTCGACAATGTCGTTCCTTACCTGGCCAAGGAAGATGGCGTGAGCCCCGCATTCGGTCTTTTGCTGTCCTTTCGAGATGATCCCTGAGATGATTTCGGGAGTAACTGGTCCTTCAATTAAACGCATGTTGTGATTATTTAACATAATTCTATTCAGACTATCCTCCGGCAAACGGGGGCAGATATGCTACCTCATCGCCGTCGCTGAGAACAGGCTCATCACTTTCCAGCCTGTTATTGACCGCTATCCTGAAATTGTAACCCGAAATGCCGGGAAATTCATCCTCAACCCTGTGCCTCAGATCTGCATAAGAGCTTACACCACTGTAATGCTTTCGGTGTGTTCCCGCCACCTCGGCCAGTACTCCAAAGAATAAAACGCTTATTTCCATATCAATGTGCCTCCAGCCAGTTTTTTCCGGTACCCCAGTCGACCTTCAGCGGGATGTCGAGCCTGGCGGCTCCGGTCATCTCATTGATAACAATGTCTTTCAGTAAGTCAAGCTCATCCGGAACGACTTCGAAGATAAGTTCGTCATGTACCTGAAGTATCATTCTGGACCTGAATTTGCCTCCGGTCAGCCTGTCGTGGATCCTGACCATCGCAATCTTGATAATATCGGCAGCTGATCCCTGTATAGGTGCGTTTATTGCGTTCCTTTCAGCATTTCCCCTCACCACCTGGTTCCTGGAATGAATATCCCTGAGGTATCTTCTGCGTCCGAACATTGTTGTAACATAGCCTTTTTCCCTTGCCCTCCTGATGCTCTCATCCATGTAGGATTTCACTCCGGGATAGGAGCTGAAATACCCGTCAATAAGCTCTTTTGCTTCCTTCCGTCCTATGGTGAGCCTTTCCGACAATCCGTAGGAAGAAATGCCGTAAATAATGCCGAAATTGGCTGTTTTGGCCCTGCTTCTCATCTCCCTTGTCACATCCTTTATATCAACGCCGAAAATCTTTGATGCAGTGGCGGCATGTATATCGCTTCCCGAAAGAAAATCCCCGATCATGCCTTTATCCTTGCTCAGATGGGCCATCAGCCTGAGCTCTATCTGTGAATAGTCGGCCGAAAGGAATATGTTCCCTTCTTCCGGGACAAAAGCTTTTCTTATCTCGCGGCCCCTCTCATCCCTGACAGGGATGTTCTGAAGGTTGGGATTGTCGGAGCTGAGCCTGCCGGTCGAAGCAACAGCCTGTCTGAATGATGTATGTACTCTTCCGGTTTTTTTACTGACCATCTGCGGAAGGGGCTCAAGATATGTTGAAAGAAGCTTCCTTAATCCCCTGTACTCCAAAACTTTGTTAATGATCGGATGTTTGCCTGACAGCCTCTGAAGTATCTCCTCATTGGTGATGAACTGTTTCGTTTTGGTCATTTTTGCATTATCGTCGAGCTTAAGGCGCAGGAAAAGAATGTCCCCGAGCTGCCTGGGCGAGGAGATATTGAACTCTGTTCCCGCAAGTGAAAATATCTCCTTTTCAAGAGTTATTATCTCGTCCCGCAGACCGGCTGAAATAACCTTCAGGTCGTCAGTGTTCAGTTTTATACCTGCCCGTTCCATATCGGCAAGAACCTTTATAAGAGGCATCTCGATTCCGGCCGAAAGGTCCTTCAGTCCCTCGGCCTCCAGCTTCGGTTCAAAGACCTGTTTCAGCTGAAAGGTTACATCAGCGTCCTCAACGGCATATTCCCTTATCTGCTCAACCGGAACCGACCTCATATTCTTCTGGCCTGCCCCCTTTTCACCGATAAGCGTCTCAATGTGAACCGGGGAATAGGAAAGATAGGTCTCCGAAAGAAGGTTCATATTATGCCTCATATCCGGCTCGAGAAGGTAATGGGCTATCATGGTATCAAAAAGAGGGCCTTTTACCTCAATGCCGTAATTTGAAAGAACCTGGATGTCGAATTTCATATTCTGCCCTATCTTGATAATCGAGGGATCTTCGAAAACCGGCCTGATGATTTCAAGCTTCCTCATGCTATCCTGAACAGGACCAGGGAAATGGATGAGATATCCTTTCCCCTTTTCCCACGAGAAAGCGATGGCAACAAGCTCCGAATCGAGTGCGTTTATACTTGTTGTCTCGGTGTCAAAACATATCTCATTCTGCTTCAGGGCAAGCCGGGTAAAGTCTTTTATCTCCTGTTCAGTCGCGAGAAGAAGATATTCGTGAGGCACTGTTTCGATGGTCGACTTGCCGGAAGCTGCTGCGAGCTGCTCCTCTCCGAAAAGAAGACCCTGGATCGAATCAGACGGCTGCGTCTGGGTATCCCGTTCCTTTACAATCTCCCTGTCTTCCCTGCCCGGCAGGATCTCAGAGGCAATAGTGCGGAATTCAAGTTCGTTGAAGAGAAGCTTCAGTTTTTCATAATCAGGATTTTCAAGGATCAATTCCTCTTCCTTTAATTCCACGGGCACATTAAGTTCAATGGTGGCCAGTTTCTTTGAAAGTTCGATCTTGTCCCTGTTTTCCTCAATAATATCCTTTAGCTTTCCTTTCAGCTGCCATGTATTATTGAACAGTTCCTCAACAGACCCGTATTCGGATATAAGTTTCATCGCCGTTTTGGGGCCCACACCGGGTGCTCCCGGAATATTGTCAGCTGTGTCGCCCATAAGTGCCAGTATGTCGATCACCTGTTTTGGATAGTCGACGGAAAATTCCTGTTTCACTTCATCTACACCCCATTTTAGGGAGTCGGCACCGCTTCTGGAAGGTTTGAACATGAAGACATCAGGGGTCACAAGCTGGGCAAAATCCTTGTCAGGAGTCATCATGTATGTCACGAAACCTTTAGAGGAGGCTTTCATTGCAAGGGTTCCTATAATGTCATCAGCCTCAAATCCCGGATATTCTATAATGGGGATCCTGTATGCCTCAAGAAGCCTTTTGATGTAGGGCACGGCAATTTTGATGTCCTCGGGGGTTTCATCACGGGTTGCCTTGTAGGCATCGTACATAAGATGCCGGAAAGTCGGGGCAGGTGTGTCAAAAACTACGGCTATGTGTGTTGGTTTCTGTTTCTGCAGGACTTCCCTGAGTGTGAGCAGGAATCCGAACACAGCCGACGTGTTTAGTCCCTTTGATGTTACTCTCGGATTTTTTATAAAAGCATAGTACGAGCGGAAGATGAGAGCGTAGGCATCGAGCAGGAACAGCGTTTTGGAATTGTTTTCGGTCATATGGTAATTATTCATTGTCTGATGCAAACCATTCAGCATAGGAAGTTGCAGTCTCGTAAAGCCTGAGATTGTGGAGTCTTACCCTGTCGGGAAGCTTTCTCATTATCCTTTCCGCAAAGTCGGCAACCAGGTTCTCGCATGTCGGCTGATAATCCACGATAACACAGTTGCCGAACATCTTTTTCAGAAGGCCAAGCTTTTCAGGATCATAATTGCCGGATACCGTAACAGCATGATCGAAAATCCTTACTATCTCATCGCTTACGATCCGCTTAAGGTCTGAAAAATCAATCACCATACCGTTTTTGGGATCTGAGGCATCATCGGAAGGGGATCCTGATAGCGTGACGAAAAGCCTGTATGAATGTCCATGAACATTTTTGCACGGACCATCGTAATTCCACAGCGCATGCGCCATTTCAAAGGAAAACTCTTTGGTAACTCTTATAATTGCTGTCATTTCAGGTTCTTTTAAGCTTATACAAATTTAACCAACTTCACCCTGAAAAGTTTAAAATAATGTTAAACTGTTCGTGCAATAATACAATATTTATCATGTTATTATCATCTTAACAGATTAATGTGCATCTTTGCAGTCCCTTACAATTAATACACGACATCAGGATGGAAGAAAATATTAAGAAGCTCACATTTCCTGCCATCTTCAATGAAACGGCGAAAAGATTCGGAAAGAACAATGCTTTTGCATTTGTTGGTGAGAAACCCAAAACATATGAGGAGGTAAGAAAGGAAGTTAATGCTCTTACAGCCTTCCTTGAAAAACTTGGAATAAAGCCGGGAGACAAGGTCTCAATACTAAGCAGCAACCAGCCGAACTGGGGCTCGGCTTATTTTTCAATAACCTTTATGGGAGCAGTGGCTGTGCCCATACTTCCTGATTTCTCTTCTACCGAAGTGGCTAATGTGCTCGAACATTCAGGGGCCAGGGCTATTTTTGTATCACCGTCCCTGATGCCGAAAATTGAGGATTTCAGTTCCGGCGAACTGGCAACGGTAATCTCCATTGAGGATTACTCCGTTATACGCACAACAGGCACAGCACCTTACTTCGATCCTGAAGCAGTCCCGGCTTTGAGCTATGACGTTCAGGAAGATGATCTTGCCTCAATAATCTATACCTCGGGAACAACCGGCAGGTCAAAAGGGGTCATGCTGACGCACAAAAACATATCATTTAATGCCTATAAGGGAAGGGTAATCCAGCCGATCAGTGAAAATGACAGGTTCCTTTCGGTTCTCCCCCTTTCACATACATATGAGAATACGCTTGGGCTGATACTTCCGATAACATCGGGAGCCAGTGTTTATTATCTCCGGAAAGCCCCCACCCCGTCGGTTTTGCTACCTGCGCTGGAAACGGTGAAGCCGACAATGATGCTGACAGTGCCCCTCATTATGGAAAAGATCTATTTTAACAAGATCCTTCCTACTTTCAGGGAGAAATTCCTTCTCAGGACATTGTACCGGATACCCTCTATTAGAAAGAAGCTTAATGCAGTGGCCGGGAAGAAGCTTTACAATACTTTCGGAGGAAATCTTAAATTCTACGGAATAGGAGGAGCAAAGCTTAACAGGGAGGTTGAAAGATTCCTTATTGAAGCAAAGTTCCCATACGCGATCGGATATGGTCTTACCGAAACATCGCCGCTGCCGGCAGGCGCCAATCCTTCCAGGTCGGTATTCGACTCAACAGGACCTGCAATTGAAGGAATAGAACTCAGGATAAACGATCCCGACAAGAAGACCGGTGAAGGAGAAATATGGGCACGGGGGCCAAACGTAATGAAAGGATACTACAAGGATCCCGAAATGACAAGCCAGGTCCTTACTCCCGACGGCTGGTTCAAAACCAGTGATCTTGGCAGGCTCGACAAAGATAACAACCTGTATATCCGCGGAAGGCTGAAAAACATGATTCTGGGAGCAAGCGGCGAGAACATCTATCCCGAAGAGATTGAATCCGTTATAAATAACTTCAGGTTCGTGGTTGAATCGCTCGTGGTTCAGCAGAAAGGAAAGCTGGTTGCCCTTGTGCACCTGAACATGGAAGAGCTTGAAAAGAAATACCAGACACTGAAAATGGACGTGGCAAGGCAGAAACAGGATATGTCGAACCTTATTGAAGAAAAGAAAAACGAGCTTCTCGACGAGCTTCTTGCCTATGTAAACTCCAAGGTGAGCAAATACAGCCAGATTAACAAGGTTATCCTTCAGCCTGTGCCTTTTCAGAAAACAGCCACAATGAAGATAAAGAGGTTCCTTTATACCTGAAGGCATACCTGCTGATTAACTTCCGGTTCCCGGATTAACTGGGATCGTAAATGCCGGCGGATCAGCGAGAACAGAAAACAAAAAAAGGGGGCAGGGCCCCCCGATAAAAACAACCAAAAACAGCTGTTCTTATTTCTTTGCTTCTTTATACCTGCGGCTTACTTCTTCCCAGTTTACCACTTTCCAGAAAGCTTCTACATATTCAGGCCTTCTGTTCTGATACTTCAGGTAATAAGCATGTTCCCATACATCAAGGGCGAGAAGGGGAGTCCCTTTCACCGGTGATACATCCATAAGGGGATTGTCCTGATTGGGAGTACTGCCAACAGCAAGCTTCCCTTCGGCTGTCACAACCAGCCAGGCCCATCCGCTTCCGAATCTTGTCTTTGCGGCATTGCTGAACACTTCCCTGAACTTATCAAGCGACCCGAATTCTTTCACGAGGGCTTCGGTAAGCTCTGCCGAAGGTCCTGAAGACTTTGCCGAGAGAATGTTCCAGAAGAATACGTGGTTGTAGAAACCTCCTCCGTTGTTCCTGATTACATCACCGGCTTCCGAAACCTTTGAAAAGATCTCATAGATGCTTGAGTTGTCGTATTTCGTATCCTTTATTGCTCCGACAAAATTGTTGAAATAAGCACGATGATGCTTGTCATAGTGAATTTCCATTGTTCTCGCATCAATATAAGGCTCAAGAGCATCATATCCATAGGGTAGAGCCGGGAATTCGTGAGTATCAAATTTTTCCATATCTGTGTTTTTTAGGTTTTCAGGTCCTCCGGCATATGAACTAAGCGCCAGGAATAAAACAAGTGCCGTGGTACCAATTTTCTTTAAGCTGTTTTTGATTTTCATGATCTTAATTGTTTTAACCATTAAACAACAAAAATTATCTATTGTTCAAAGTTACCAATTATGCTTTTGAATCAGAGCTTTATAAGTATTTGTCAGGATAAGCCCCGTACAGATTCCGTTTATTTAATAATTTTGAAAAGAGTTTAGCGTTTACTGAATAACCAATACTTAAAGGATATGAAAAGAATTTTATCACTGCTTCTGGTTTCTGCCCTTTTACTGAATGTTCCTGCCGGCTGCAAGAAAGACAAGGGAACTCCCCCGGTTCTTCCCCCGGCCAATTCCATGATAATAGATTTCAGTAATTTCGAACCGAAAACGAAAGGGGCAAATGATGATTCTTTCCCTAAGGGATCACAGATAAGCAACTGGGAATTTGCAGCCGGAGCTGCCATGCTCTGGAAGGCAATAATCTGGACCACCCTGGCAGTTCCTGTATATTCATTCGACCAGATCACGGAAAAATCGCCGGTTTATGTTGACGACAATACCTGGGAATGGAATACCACCGCCACAATACTGAATACTACCTATAAGGCAAGGCTTACAGGACAAATAATGGAATCAACGGTCCAATGGAAAATGTATATCTCGAAGGAGGGATCCGGAAGTTTCACCGATTTCCTCTGGTTCAGCGGGACATCTGATTTGAACGGGACCTCGGGTGAATGGGTACTTTATGAAAGCAATCAAAATCCTGTTGAAATTCTCAGGATCGACTGGAGTAAAACCGCTTCGGAAATAGGTTCGGTGACCTACACCTTTACCAAAAACGGAAATCCCCTGAAAGATAGTTACATAACCTACGGACTAACTTCCAATACCCTGAATGCCTATTATGAGATTTCATATTATAATACTTCATTCCAGCAGGTTTTTGAGCTTGAAGTTGAATGGAGCACCTCACAGCATAACGGCAGGGTAAGATGTCCTGCTCATTTTGAGAACGATGACTGGTATTGCTGGGATTCCAACTTTGCCAATATTGAATGCCCCTGAAAGATAAAAGGAAACCATAAGGAAAGGCTTAAGATGTTTTGACCGACCCTCCGGAGCATTCCGGGGGGTTTTTTTCTAAACACTATTCCGGCTGGTTTTTATTCAGCAATTTTTATTATTTTGCCGCCCTTAATCAAACTGCAGAAAGGATGTCAGCTGGTAAAAAAGCCGCTTTACTGATTATTGTGATCCTTATAGCCGACCAGATACTGAAATTCTGGGTGAAGACCAATATGGTAATAGGTCAGGAGATCCGTCTTTTCGGAGACTGGGGCCTCATTTATTTCATCGAGAATAACGGGATGGCCTTCGGCATGGAAATGGGAGGAAAAACCGGCAAGATTTTCCTTAGCCTGTTCAGAATAGCAGCAATAGCCGGTATCAGCTGGTTTCTTGTTTCCATTATTCGCAAGCAGGCATATATCGGGCTCATTCTTTCCGTAAGCGCTATCCTGGCAGGAGCAACCGGAAACATAATCGACAGTGCATTTTACGGAATGATATTCAGCGAAAGTTTCACAAGCCCTGCCGTTCTTTTTCCTCCTGAAGGGGGCTATTCTTCCTTCCTGATGGGAAGAGTTGTGGACATGTTTTATTTTCCGGTTCTTAATACTACCTGGCCCGACTGGTCGCCAATAAGACCAGGGGAGTCACTGGTCTTTTTCAGGCCGGTGTTCAATATTGCCGATTCGGCTATTACCTGCGGAGTATTTGCTATAATACTCTTTCAGAAGAGGATGTTCAGCGAGGCAGACTAAACCTCCCGATCCGTTTCAAGTTAATCCCTGCAGCAAGCCCCGATACAGTTCAGCAGGGGAACAATATTTTCATTCCTGAGATGATAATATGTGTTCTTCCCATCCCTTCTTGATCCCAGGACCCCTTTGTCCTTAAGTATTCCAAGATGATGCGATGCCGCTGATTGTTCGATCCCCACCTGATTATGGATTTCCGTGACACTCTTGCTTTTTCCGTTCTCGAGGCAACCGATTATTGAAATTCTTACTGGGTGGGCAATCGCTTTTAACATTCCTGATGCTTTTTCAAGATTTTCTGGCTTAAGACTCTTAATTTCCATTGACTTTCCAAGAATTTCGATTCAATCAACAAATATATTACATATTTTATGCTGGAGCTAAATGACTTTATGTTTTTTATTTTAAATCTGAGATGCTGGGTGCTTGTTGCTGGGTGCTCGTTGAAACAGGAACCCTGAAGGCAGTTTAATTATGCAACAGGTAGTACAAATATTCAGGAAATACTATATTTGACCTGTTAACGTTATGGCTGAGCTTGGAAATATAAGAAAGCCCGTAAGGGAGGAAATGGCTCGTTTTGAAGCTTACTTCGGCCATATAATGCAAAGCCGGATACCTCTTCTGAAAATAATCCTGAACTATATTTTCAGACGCAAGGGAAAACAGATGAGACCCATGCTGGTCTTCCTGAGCGCAAAACTCAACGGAGAGATTGGGGAACAGGCTTATGTTGCGGCTGCAATGATAGAGCTTCTCCACACGGCTTCCCTTGTACACGATGATGTTGTTGACGATGCCCGGGAGAGGCGTGGAGGACTATCGGTAAATGCTCTCTGGAATTCAAAAATCGCTGTTCTGGTCGGTGATTACATGCTTTCAAAAGGCCTTCTCGTGAGCATAGAGAAAAACAGCATCGATATGCTTGAAATAGTCTCCGAAGCCGTTCAGTCGATGACTGAAGGAGAACTTCTTCAGCTGCAGAAATCTAGAAAGCTCAACATAAAGGAAGAAGATTATTTCAACATCGTGAGGGGAAAAACCGCAGCCCTTCTTTCTGCATGTACGGCATGCGGCGCAAGAGCTGCAACAGACGATCCCGACACGGTAAGGGTTATGAAGGAACTCGGGGAATCCATAGGGATCGCTTTCCAGATAAGGGATGATATCCTCGACTATGAGGGTAACGGACTGACAGGGAAAGCCCAGGGTAACGATATTAAGGAGAAAAAGATCACCCTGCCTCTTATCTATGCCCTTGAAAAAGCCTCCCTTGCCAGAAAAAGACATATTCTGGGTATTGTCGGCAACAGAAAGAAATCAGGTGCCGATGTAAAGGAAGTAATAGATTTTGTTACAACGAGCGGCGGTATCGATTACGCAACTCTTAAAATGAACCAGTACCGCGACAAAGCTCTTGCAATACTGGATACATACCCTCAATCCGATGTCAGGAAATCACTTGTCGATTTTGTAAACTATACTGTTCAGAGGGAAAAATAAGCATCAGGCAGCTTCAAGCTTCACCTTTGTTACCTTTTCCATATCCCTTTCATAGTATTTTGATCCCAGGTAGAACAACAGGGCCCCTATAACAAGTATAAACGGGGTGATCGACATTGCGGTCACTATATCCGATTTATCGTAGATCCTGCCCAGGACAAGCGGGGCCATCGAGGAACCTAGAAGATTCTGGACCACTACAGCAATAGCGTAGGAAGTTGCCCTCAGTCCGGGATGGATAACGTCCTGGGTTACCGATGCCGCCCCTGAAATGAACATCATCACTGCTATTCCCAGAAGAAGGAAAACAATATACTGAAGGGTACCCTTGAAAACGAAAAGGGCGAGGAACAGCAATACAGCCGATGTAAGGGTTGTGAGTGCCGGAAGGAACAATCTTGCGTTAAGCCTTGTCTTTCTCCACCTGTCGGTCAGTATCCCTCCCAGGGGGGCTCCCACCAGGGCGAGAACCATCACCGAACTGGCCATGGATCCTGCCTTTTCCTGAGGCAGACCCCTCACCGCCTCGAAATATGTCGACAGCCATGTAATCAGCGAGGTCGTAACAAATACAACCGCCGTTATCCCAAAATAAGTGTAAATAATTGAGGGCCTTGAGAGAAATTCCCTTATGATATCCTTCCTCTCCATTTTTACTTTCTGCTCCGACCTGCTTATGAATGAGAGGTCAACAGTCTTGTAATCCTTTACAAAAAGAAACAGTATTGCAACGATGAGCCCAGGGAAAGCAACAAGTCCGAAAGCGTGCTTCCAGCCCCAGCTGGTTGCAATTATTCCCCCGAGCAGTACTCCGATTGCCGTTCCCAGAGGTATTGAGGCATTCCATATCCCCATCATCTTCGACCGCTTCTCAATGGGATACAATCCCGAGATCATGGCGCTTCCTCCCGGTGCATATCCTGCCTCACCAACCCCAATGAGAAGACGGGCCATGAAAAGCTGGACATAATTGCCCGTGATGGCGCAGAGAGCTGTGGCAAGGCTCCAGACAATAGCCATGATGCCTATCATCTTTGTCCTGCTCCAGCGGTCGACCAGAAGCGAAACCGGAAAGGTAAGCACCACTATTGCCCAGTACACCGCCGAAACAAGCATCCCGCTCTGGGTATGCGTTATACCCCAGTCTCTTTCAATGGATGTGAACATCGAGGTGATTATCGTCCTGTCGATGTAATCGAACATGTAAAGAAGAAAAAGCAGGACAAACACGTAATTTGAATACCTCTTCGAAAAGAGATATCCTTTGTTTTCGTCAGGAGTTTTCATTGAGGAAATGCTAGGTTAACTTCTTACCAAGTAAATAAAAAATATTCTCCATTGTCCATTTTTGTAGTAATTTTAAGTCTTTATACTTATTCATCCTGTTTTCATTTCAGGAGAATTACTGTTTCTTTAACATTAAATAACTCTACAAATGGTTAAATTACAGCAGATTCAGGATTTTATTGCTTCTCAGCCGATTGCAATGGCCGGAGTATCGCGCAATCCTAAGAAATTCGGATTCGCCGCATTCAGGGAACTGAAGGAAAAAGGAATGGACATTATCCCCGTGAATCCTCATGCCACTGAAATACACGGATCAAAAGTCTATCCAGATATTAAAAGCCTTCCCGACAATGTAAAGGGTTTGATTGTCATGACCGGCAAGGACCAGACTGCGTCGGTTATAAATGAAGCAAGGGAAAAAGGCATAAAAAACATCTGGATACAGCAGATGGCTGATACGGGAAAGGAAGCAGACTTGCTCGAGGGATCAGGAACGAACCTGATTACAAAGGAGTGCATCCTCATGTATTATAAACCCCATAGCGTCCATAAATTTCACGCTGCGCTCAAAAAACTCTTCAGAAGATACCCCAGATAAAAAACCCACGATCGTAAAATTATGACTAAAGGGCAGGAAAACCTTTATAGTCTTGAATTCAAAGTAAGAGACTATGAATGCGACTTGCAGGGTGTTGTAAACAATGCAAATTACCAGCATTATCTTGAACATGCCCGCCATGAGTTCCTTGTTTCAAAAGGAATCAGCTTTTCACGCCTGCATGATGAGGGGATTGACCTTATTGTTACAAAGGTGGAGATTGAATACAAGTTCCCGCTCAGAAGCAACGACCGTTTTGTCGTGACAGTGAAAATGGCCAGGGAAGGAAATGTGAGAATAGCCTTCTATCAGGAAATATTCAGGATACCCGATGAAAAACTGATAGTAAAGGCAAAAATAACAACGGCTGCCATAAGGAAAGGAAAACCTTTCTTTCCTGCCGGACTAATAACGGAAATGGGCCTCGGTTAAATTCTTAAATACAGCTTAAATGGAAAACAGATCCTTTATGAAACTGTGCATTAACAGTTTCGCCCTTCTTTTCATTGTACTGGGACAGGTATTCCCGCAATCGATCGAAGGCGACTGGTATGGCAAGGCAGAAATAGACGGAATCGTTCTGCGCCTGACCGTCCATGTAAAAACTGACGGACAGGCATACTCCTCAACCTGGGACAGCCCCGACCAGGGAGCCTTTGGTATTCCCTCCACAACAACACGGTTCAGCTATCCGGAATTCTCCTTTACACATTCCGGAGCAGGATTCGCCTACACCGGCCAGGTTAATCCCTCATACACCAGTATCGGAGGTTTTCTGGAACAGGGAGGCCGGAAAATTGAAATTGTGTTCGGCCGCGGGGAGATCAAAGCGGCCCGAAACAGTCCTGAGGAACTGAAAAAAAAGTATTCCAAAAAGGAAGTTTATATTGAAATGCGCGACGGCATCAGGCTTTTCACTTCAATATATACACCCCGTAACAGCAAAGGACCCAATCCTGTCCTTCTTAACCGGACTCCCTACAACATTGAACCCGGAGGTCCTGACCATTATAATTATTTCATGCAAATCTATTCAAGATACGCCGAAAAGGATTACATAATGGTATTTCAGGATGTCAGGGGTCGTTATATGAGCGAGGGGACCTTTGAGGATATACGTCCTGTTATCCCGGTGAAAAAAGGCAGGAAGGACACCGACGAAACGACAGATACATGGGATACCGTGGAGTGGCTTGTTAAAAATGTGGAAAACAACAACGGAAACGTTGGAATCTTCGGGATTTCATATCCGGGATTTTATTCTACAATGGGAATAATCAATGCACATCCTGCAGTAAAGGCAGTTTCACCTCAGGCGCCTGTAACTGCCTGGTTCCTGGGTGATGACTTCCACCATAACGGAGCCTTTTTCCTTCTCGACTGCTTTCCTTTTTACTATAGTTTCGGACAGCCAAGGAGCGAACCTTCACGTATTGGAAAACCCCAGTTTAAATGGCCCGTTCCTGATAACTATGAGTTCTTCCTTTCGATGGGTCCCATTAAAAACCTTGCCCCTGCATTTTTCGGTGACTCCGTGAAATTCTGGAACGACCTCTTCAGTCATCCCGATTATGATGATTTCTGGAAAGCACGCGACCCGAGGCAGCATCTGAAAAACGTAAAACCTGCGGTAATGACGGTCGGCGGATGGTTTGACGCAGAGGACCTGTACGGAGCACTCAAAACTTACGAAGCCATAGAAAAACAGAACAGCCCCGCTGCCAGGAACCATCTCGTAATGGGGCCCTGGTCACATGGCCAGTGGTCATCAGGTAAAGCCACAGCACTTGGAAACATATATTGGGGCCTCGATGCAAATGAAAGGTTCATTGAACAGGAAGAAAAATTCTTCGGGCATTACCTCAGGGAAGACGGGCAGAATGAAATACCTGAAGCATTGATATTCATTACAGGCTCAAATGAATGGAAGAATTTCGAAAAGTGGCCCCCGGCAGATATAAGCGTAGAGGAACTTTATTTCCACAGCGGAGAAGTTGCTTCATTCACAAAACCATTATCTGCTGAAAGTTACGATGAATATGTTTCTGATCCGATGAATCCCGTTCCCTATACAGAAGACGTGCATGCGTCAAGAACTGCAGAGTATATGACTGATGACCAGAGGTTTGCCTCGCGCCGACCGGATGTGATGGTTTACCAGACTGATGTCCTTGAATCTGACCTGACCCTTACAGGTCCGGTCAGCGCCAGCCTTTTTGTTTCAACGACAGGAACAGATGCGGATTTTGTTGTTAAACTGATCGACGTCTTTCCTCCCGGTGCAAGTGAAGGAAATCCCGACAGAACATATCCCATGGGAGGATACCAGATGCTTGTAAGGGGAGAGGTCTTCAGGGGCAAATACCGCAACAGCTTCGAAAAACCGGAACCTTTTGTTCCGGGCAGTATAAGCGAAGTAAAGTTCGACCTCCCTGACGTAGCCCATACCTTCAGAAAAGGACACCGGATAATGATCCAGGTCCAGAACTCATGGTTCCCACTTGTCGACAGAAACCCCCAGAAGTTCGTAAATATCTACGAATGTTCTGAAGAGGATTTCATCAAGGCAACCCAGCGAATATACCACGACAGCAGGTATCCATCTCACCTGAAAGTGACAATACTTCAATAAATATCATATTTTTCCGTATTGAACATTAATTTGATTTATTTTGTTACCCGGAACAGTTCTCAAAGTAAGCATCCGGGGAAGGGCATATTTTGTTGACTCCGGGGGTGGATTAACTTTCGTCGCAAAAAAGCGATGTTAAACAGTTCAAAGATGACAGTTCTTCTGGAACGGAAGAAGGAGTCTGGATTAAGCGTCAAAAGCTTTTGTTCTAACGAAGGTATAGCACCATCTACATTCTATTACTGGCAGAAGAAGCTCCGTAAGGATACCGGCAGCGGGCGGTTTATACCACTACTTGTCAGGGCTGCGGGATCAGCCTCCTGCCCGGCCTCAGTTCATCAACCTGTGCCTGACATGGAAAATACACCTCTGGAAATCGCCTATCCAAACGGAACAACCCTAAGAATAAGACAAACCCTGGATCTGGCAGGGCTGCGTTCCCTTGTATCCCTGTTAGACTGAGTTTATGTTCCATCTTCACGCTTCACTGCGGTATTACCTGTATCCACTTCCGGTAGATATGCGCAAAAGTTTTTACACCCTGAGTGGTGTTGTCAACTCGCTGATGAATCAGAATGTTCGCGACGGAGGGGTATTTATCTTCATGAACCGCCACCAGAATGTGATGAAAATCCTGCATATGGAATATGCCGGGCTTGTAATCTATCATAAGAGATTAGAATCAGGCCGGTTTAAGCTGCCGGCTTTTGATGAAAATACCACCTCGATAGACATAAACTGGCAGGATCTGATGACTATGGTTCAAAGTGTAAAAATGAGAAGTTTAAAACCGTATAAAATTGTTAATAAAAAACTGTTATTCAGTTAGTTATTAACATTACATCAGTTTGTTGACACGTTTCGTTTTGTTATCTTTGACAAGACAAAAACGGAAAGAGAACTGTGGAGAATAAAGCTGATAAAGATACATTACTGGAGGACCTTCTTCTTGAGCGTGATGAGCTTTATCAGGAGCTTTCCAAATTACGCCAGCTTGATAAAGGGGCACTTGCCAAAGCTGAAAAGGAGATTGCACATTATAAAGAAGTTGTAGAGGAGAAAGACCGTTTAATCAAGAAGTTGACCGACCAGCTGGCATGGTTCAGGCGGAAGTTCTGGAAATCATCAAGTGAAAAGTATATACCTGCTGACCCGGCACAGCGAAAGATAGATTTTGATGGGTTGGAGATACTACCGGAAGAAGAAGCAGTAATCAGCGAGGCATCCCGTGAAATAATCACTTACAAGCGCAAAAATCCGGAAAATGACAAAAAGCAGCCTTTACGTTTACCTCTTCCGGAGGATCTTCGCCGTGAGGTAGAAGTCATCGAACCTGAAGGAATAGACGATAACTGGATACGTATCGGCGAAGAGATAACAGAGCAGCTGGAAAATAAGCCCGGTGAGGTGTTTGTCCGGCGTATCATCCGCCCGAAATATGCATTGAAAAAAGATTTACAGCTGCAGCAGGAAACGGGTACAGATGAGAGCCTGAATAAAGTTGTAAAGATCGCCCCTCTTCCTCTGTTACCGCTGCCCAGGAGCAATGCCGGGGCCAGTCTGCTGGCTGAACTTCTAATGGGCAAGTACATGTATCATCTTCCTTTCCACAGGCAGATATCAATGTTTAAGCTTGAAGGAGTAAGAATACCGGCATCCACAATAAATGACTGGTTCTCCGGATGCAGTGATCTGCTCAGAGCATTGTATTACAGGTTAAGGGAGATGGTGCTTCAATCTGACTATATACAGATCGACGAGAGTACAGTCCCGGTAATCAACAGTGAAAAACACCGGGCAGTGAAGGCTTATCTGTGGGTGGTTCGGTCTGTAATGAAGAATCTGGTGTTTTTTCATTATGACAAAGGTTCACGTGCACAAAAAGTGGTAATAGAACTTCTCCATAATTACAAAGGCGCAGTACAGACAGACGGTTATGATGTTTATTCCATCTACGAGAACAAGAAAGGGGTATTGCTTCTTGGTTGCTGGGCACATGCCAGGCGAAAATTTAATGAGGCCCTGAAAGAGGACAAAGCCGGAGCTGAGTATGCCCTGGAACAAATCGGGCTGATCTATGGAGTGGAAAGCATGGCAGATGATCAGGATCTGGATTATGAAGCACGTGCAGAGCTTCGGTCAAGGCTTGCTTATCCAATAATGTGTGCTTTTGAAAAGTGGATTTTAAACTATATGCCCAAAGCATTAGAGGGAGGGAGAATGAGTAAAGCGTTATCCTATACCTATCTGCTCTTCCACCGCTTGTCCAGGTATCACCTTGATGGCCGGTACCGGATAGATAATAACCTCGTTGAGAATACTATTCGCCCCTTAGCGATCGGAAGAAAAAATTATATGTTCTGTGGCAATCATGATGCTGCAGAGAATGCTGCAATAATGTACTCACTTCTCGGATGCTGTGCTGCAACGGAAGTTAATCCCAGGGAGTGGCTGACAGACGTGCTGACAAGGATCCCTTATTACAATAACGATTACAGCCTTGATCTGGCAGAGCTCCTGCCTCATAACTGGAAGGCTGCCCGGGAACTCCGGAAAGCTCCAACTGAGATCCAATGATTATTGGAGATCGTTGGAAAAAGTTAAACACCCATCTGTTTTTATAAAGATTTTCAAAGAACTCCAGGAAAGTTGCACTGAAAACTAACAGCCTCAAGATAGTCGTTGGCTTAACCTATGCCAATATGCACCAGACCGGATGCTTACTTCTCAAACAAATTAATACTCGGATATGGCAAAAATGAATCTTAGCCGCCGCCAGTTCATGGCAACAATGGCAGCCGGAGCCGGCAGTGTGATTATTGGAAAAAATGCAGCTGCCCTGACCCTGAACGATAAAAAGGCTGCAGTTGATCCCTTCGCAACAGTTACACTTGGCCGGACCGGTATAAAAACCACCCTGCTCGGAATGGGCACCGGCTACAGCGGATATAACCGTTCATCGAACATAACAAGAGCCGGAGTTGCAGAGTCGCTGATAAAGACAGCATACGAAAAAGGAATGAGGTATTTCGACTGCGCCGACAGTTATGGTACACACCCCTTTACCAGAGAGGCGCTTAAGGGACTGGACCGCGAAAGCTATGTTATCGGAACAAAAATGTGGATAACACAGGGAGGAATACCCGACAGCGATAAGGGTTATCCCCTAACGGTGGTCGAAAGATTCCGCAGGGAACTTAATACGGATTACATCGACCTGGTACAGCTTCACTGCATGACTGAGGGCGACTGGACTGAAAAATACCGGCGGCACATGGATGAGCTGGAGGATCTCAAAGCGAAAAAAATTATCAGGGCTCATGGTGTCTCCGTTCACTCGTTTGAAGCTCTCGAAGCTGCTGCATCCTCGCCATGGGTCGATGTTATACATGTCAGGATAAATCCTTTCGGTGAAAACATGGATAAAAAGGATGCTTCTCTTGTTGTTCCGGTTATTGAGAAATTCCATAAAGCAGGTAAAGGAGTGATCGCAATGAAACTGATAGGAGGGGGAAGACTAAAGGACGATCCGTCAAGGATTGATGAATCGCTTAAATTTGTTCTTGGACTCGGAACCGTCGATATGATCATCATCGGATTTGAGAAGCCGGAACAGATTGATGATTATATTACCCGTATCAGGGGCGTTCAGAAATCCTGATCACTTATTATTTCTTAGTAACAATAAATTGCCGGGCTATGAAAATCAGGGGTATAACTCTGGGTGGTTTTTTTCTGACCATCTTCCTTCAGTTTTCCTTTTCACAGAACGATGTACTTCCTTATGTTATAAAAAGCGGAGAGGTGCCTGTTAAGCTGGCAGAAGGCTTTGCCTTCACTGAGGGACCGGCAGCCGACAGGGCCGGAAACGTATTCTTTACTGATCAGCCAAACGACAGGATAATGATCTGGTCGACCGACGGAAAACTTTCGACATTCATGCAACCTTCAGGAAGATCCAACGGCCTTTTCTTCGATGCCGGCGGAAACCTCTGGTCGTGTGCGGATGAGAAAAATGAACTCCGCTGCATTTATCCTGATAAAAAATTTGAAGTGCTTGTAAGCAGCTTCAACGGGAAACTGCTGAACGGCCCCAACGATCTCTGGATCGCACCTGGCGGTGCTGTCTTTTTCACCGATCCGTTTTACAGGAGGTCTTGGTGGAAGCACACCGAAAAACCACAGGAAATTCAGGGGGTATACTATCTGAGCCCCGACCGGGGAACACTTAAAATGGTTGCCTCTGATCTTGTGCAGCCTAACGGAATAATAGGAAGCCCCGACGGAAAAACTCTTTATGTAGCCGATATCGGAGCCGGCAAAACATACAGATATTCAATAAATTCCGACGGATCTCTTTCAGACAGGACTCTTTTCTGCGAAATGGGCTCTGACGGAATGACAATTGACGTGAAGGGCAATATCTATCTTACTGGAAAAGGAGTCACCGTCTTTGACAGGACCGGAACAAAAATCGGGAATATCCCGGTGCCTGAGAACTGGACAGCCAACGTTTGCTTCGGGGGCAAAAACAGGAAACAGCTTTTTATAACGGCAAGCAAAGGCCTTTATGCCATAAATACAAAAGTCAAGGGAGCTTTCTGACTGTTTGCGGAAGGATTAAACCAAATCTTTTGGCTTTTATGTCAATCCTGCAATAAAAATCTTTATTATTGTACCCTGATTTGTAGTAAGGTATCAGACAAGTTATTTCTATATTCTTCAAATACAGCTTGAAATGGAAGGAACACGCAGGGCAGATGTAAAGCCGGGTCTTGAAGTAATGGTTGAACTTATCGAAGATAAGAGGACAGGAAGACTGACAGGGGGAAAAGTGAAGGAAATTCTTACCACCGCCCCTGTACATCCGCACGGAATCAAGGTAAAACTCGAAAACGGACTTATCGGAAGAATCAAACAGATCATTCAGTCAAACTGATATTATTTGTTTCAAATTTACGCTGCCGGTTTACGGGTACCGGTACCTCACCGATGCTTTGCAATTAAGACAGAGATTTGTGCAGTCCGTTGTTGCATGCCAATGATTATTTTAACTAAATTTGAGCCGCAGGAATCCGGATATCCTGCACCGGCTTATTTCTTTAATATATTCCTGAAAAAATGAAATACGAGGATTTAATAGTAACCACATTAGGTAAATGTAGTGTTGTTTCACCTTTGAAAACCTCACAGCATGAGGACAGCCCTGTTTATAAGTTCGTAAAGGACGACGAAAGGATCCTTTATGAGATTATGCTTGAAAACTTCAACCATTACAGGGAAACCGGAGAGATACCAGCTTCATTTGAAAAGGCAGGACCAAAGGAAACCATCTTCTTCGAGCCGGCCAAAACAAAGGTTGCAATAGTAACTTGCGGTGGTATCTGCCCGGGACTGAACAACGTGATAAGGGCTCTGGTTAACCAGCTTGTCTACAGATACGGGATAACCCGGATTCTCGGTATTCAGTATGGCTATGAGGGTCTTATTCCGAAATATAACCATCCGGTAATTGAGCTGACAGCTCCGATGGTAAGCGATATCTACCAGTCGGGAGGAACCTTCCTCGGAACCTCCAGGGGTAACCAGGATGTCGAGCAAATGGTCGACACACTTGAAATTCTCAATATAAACGTTCTTTTCTGCATCGGAGGCGACGGTACACTAAGGGGAGCACACGCCATTTATAAGGAAATAGAAAAGCGTAAACTCAGAATTTCAGTTGCGGGAATTCCGAAAACCATTGATAATGACATCGATCTGATGCATAAATCGTTCGGATTTGAAACCGCTTTCTCTATTGCAAACGATATCATTATGAACGCCCACAATGAAGCTCACGGAGCCTATAACGGAATAGCGCTTGTGAAGCTGATGGGCCGCGATTCCGGATTCATAGCAGCAAGCGCCGCCCTTGCAATACAGGAGGTGAACTTCGTCCTTATACCCGAAGTTCCCTTCGACCTCTATGGTCCGAGAGGCTTCCTCAAACTTCTCCGTAAGAGGCTTGAAGAAAGGCACCATGCCGTTATTGTTGTGGCTGAAGGGGCCGGACAGGATTTCTTTGACTCTGAAAATGCCGAGAGGGATGCTTCTGGAAACATAAAACACAAAGATATTGGGATATACCTGAAGGAAAAGATAAGTGAGGAATTCAAAGCCAAGGAATTCCCCCATTCAATAAAATATATCGACCCGAGCTATATTATCAGGAGTGCACCGGCCAACGCCAACGACAGTAAGTTCTGCAACCTGTTGGCCCAGAATGCAGTTCATGCTGCCCTTGCCGGCAAGACTGACTTCGTTGTGGGCTACTGGAACTATGAGTTCACACTGGTTCCGATACCAATGGCGGTTGCAAAGAGAAAGAAAATCGATGTCGAAGGAGAACTGTGGTGGAACGTGCTCGAGGCAACAGGCCAGCCTATCAGTATGAAAAACCGCTGATATGATCCGTAACGTGGTTTTTGATCTGGGAAATGTGCTGATAAGTTTCCTTCCCTCCGACTATCTTCTAAAGAAAAACTATCCTTCGACGATCCGGAATACCATCCTGACAGACATATTCGCGAGCGACGAATGGAAAATGCTCGACAATGGCGACATAACCGTAAAGGAAGCAACTGAAGCAATCGCTGCCAAATCGACCCTTAAACGCGAGGAAATAGCCCTTGTTTTCAGTTTCAGGACTGAAATAATGTTTCCCATTGACGACAATGTAAGGCTTCTTCCTGAGCTTAAAAAAAGGGGATTTAAGCTTTTCTTCCTTTCCAACTTTCACCTTGATACTTACGAATTGGTAAAGAATGACTATTACTTCTTCAGATACTTCGACGGAGGAGTGATCTCTTCAGAGGTAAAACTCTCAAAACCCGATCCGGAAATCTATAGCCTCCTGCTGGAAAAGTATTCGCTTAAAGCTGACGAATGCCTTTTTATTGACGATACAGGGGAAAATGTCGTTGGAGCAGAAAAAGCAGGAATGACAGGATTATTTACCGGAGGTTCACAGAAAATAGTTTCTGAAATTGAAAGGAAGCTGGAAATAAAACTTGTTTGAAAAAACCTGAACAGGGCACCGGCAACAACATCCTGCCATTGGAAAAATCATGTACCCTTAACCTTGCCTGAGGAAATATTAAATCCTGACGGGGATATCAGAAAGCATCTCAATAGTTAATGACCTGTATTTCTGTGTTTTAGCCATCCTGTTTTATAGTAATGCATCAGTTATGGTTTATGCCATATTCTGATAATGATTTCTCAGTTTTGAGGCTTTGTCGGTTCCGATCAGATTTTCCAGTTCGGAAAAAGGTGTTTCCCTTATTTGTGAAACCGATTCGAAGTTTTTAAGAAGTATTTCTTTTGTTTTGGGTCCTATTCCCTTTATTGAATCCAATTCAGATTTTATCATTCCGGATGAACGTTTCTGCCTGTGGAAATTTATCCCGAAACGGTGGGCCTCGTTTCGAAGCTGTTGTATCAGTTTCAGGGTGTAGGTATTTTTATCCAGGTAAATCGGGACCGAGTCTCCCGGAAAATAGATCTCCTCGAGTTTCTTGGCAATTCCTATCACCGTTATGCTGTCGCGCAGATTCAGCTTATCGATACTTTTCATGGCAGATGATAACTGACCCTTGCCTCCGTCGATTATTACAAGCTGCGGCAGTTTCTGGTTTTCGGAAAGCATCCTGCTGTATCTTCTGCCTATAACTTCCTCCATCGAAGAGAAGTCGTCAGGTCCCGTAACGGTCCTGATATTGAAATGCCTGTACTCTTTCCTGCTTGGCTTTCCGTTCCTGAACACAACGCAGGCTGCAACCGGATCGCTGCCCATTATGTTTGAATTGTCAAAACACTCTATATGTACAGGAAGTGCAGGCATATGCAGGTCATTCTTCATCTTTTCCATATTTCTTCCTGACCTCGATTCCGGACTATGTTCAAGAAGTTTCTTCTTCTGCTCAAGCTTATAATATACAGCATTCCTTGCGGCGAGTTCAAGAAGTTTCAGTTTGTCGCCCTGCCTGGGTATAGTGTACTTTAGCTTATCCAATTGAATATCAGGCTTGAAGGGTACAATAATCTCGGGTGAATCGCTGGAATAGCGCTGGCGTATTTCCGCCACGGCAAATCCCAGAAGGGATTCCTTCTCTTCGTCCAGCCTCGATCTCATCTCCAGTGTAAATGCCTGGACAACAGCTCCCTCAACCACTTTAAGATAGTTTATATAACATCTGTTGCCATCCTGGCTGAATGCAAAAACATCAACGTTTTTAATGGTGCTGCTTACAAGGGCTGAATGGCTCCTGTATTTGTTTAGGGTTTCAATCTTCTCTTTCAGGATCTGGGCTTCTTCAAAGCACAGTTCTTCAGAATAACTTACCATTTTTTCCTTAAGCCTGGCCGTAACTGCAAGAATATTTCCCTTGAGGATATCCTTTATCTGAAGGATGGTTTCGTTATATTCTTCTTCGGCCTGAAGTCCGATGCACGGAGCTTTGCAGTTGCCTATATGAAACTCGAGACAGGCTTTGAGACGTCCCGAACTGATGTTTTCCGCTGTAAGGCTGTAATTGCAGGTTCTGAGTTTATATAGCTGCCTGACCAGAGTAAGAAGTGTTTTCACCATCAGCCCCGAGGTGTAAGGTCCGAAATAGAGAGAACCGTCCCTTACAACGTTCCGCGTGCTGAAGACTCTTGGAAAAGGCTCATTTTTAATGCATATCCATGGAAAGGTCTTGTCATCCTTCAGAAGAATGTTATAACGCGGCTGATGCTTTTTGATAAGATTATTCTCCAGCAGAAGCGCATCTGATTCATTATCAACGATTATATGCCGGACAGAAGCGGCTTTTCTCAGCATAACGGTTGTCTTTCCCGTCTGGTTCTTTGCGAAGTATGAAGAGACGCGCTTGCGAAGGTTCTTTGCCTTGCCGATATAGATAACTTTTCCGCCGGAATCAATGAACTGGTAAACGCCGGGCTTGTCGGGGAGTGATGTGGTTATTGCCTTATGGTCCTTTATCAGCGTCATGGTGACTCGAACACCGCAAAGATAATAAAATTGAAAACAGCCTCTCCCGCCGGGACATCTGCACCTTATAAGTGAACCGTCCTGTTGCGGCGGGGATTTTATTCAGTCGCAGAACAGCGGTACATTGCTGAAAATGTTTCCGTTGAACAAGCCTCTGTCGCTGAGCTTGAGTTCGGGGATGACAAGAAGAGCCATAAAGGAAAGCGTCATGAATGGTGCCGACATGGAACATCCCATCGATTTAACCGCTGAAGAAAGTCTTTCATAGGAAGATGCGGTATTCACAACCGTATCATCCGACATTATTCCCCCAACAGGTAAAGGCATTGAGTCGATATAGCTGCCATCCGAAACAGCCAGCCCTCCCCTCATCGAGATGACACGGTTCACTGCATTGATTATATCCTCATCCTTTGTACCTATACAGATTATATTGTGACTGTCGTGTGAAACCGAACCTGCAAAAGCGCCTGATGTGAGACCGAATCCCTTTATAAATCCTGCAGCCGGCGGACGGTCTCCATAACGATCCTTAACGACGACCTTCAGCAGATCAGCCTGGGTGTCGGCGGTAAGCGGAAACATTCCTCTATGGTTAATTATCAGCTCTTTAGTCACAAGGCTTCCGTCAAATGCCTCTATCACCCGCATTTTCTCCTTTTCAGGTCTTAGTTCCAGCGAGTCTGGAATTATTCCGGTACAGTTGAAATTGTTTATACGAACCGATTTTCCAGGTGAGAAAAGAATTTCTCCCCTGTCAAAGACTTTCTTCCCGTCTATCCAGGTCTCAAATACATTCATGCTTCGCGGGTCATCGACTAATATGAAGTCGGCCGGATCTCCGATGGCGAGAACGCCGCTTTCCAGCGAATAGTGACGGATCGGATTAACGGTACAGCTTCTTAACACGTCAAAAAGATCATATCCTTCCGAGACAAGGCGGGAGACAAGCTTGTTGATATGCTGTTTCACAAGCATTTCAGGATGAAGGTCATCGCTGCACAGCATAAGCATGGCGGGATCGGTTTTGAAAAGAGGTTTCAGCTCGTCAAGGTTCCTGGCCGCGCTCCCCTCCCTTATCAGAATCTTCATCCCGAGGGATATTTTTTCCCTGGCCTCAGCAATTGAAGTGCATTCATGATCGGTAGAAATCCCTGCTGAAACATACTTCTCTAGCTGGCTCCCTGTAAGTCCGGGAGCATGACCATCGACCGGTTTCCCGGACTTTCTGGCCGCAGAGATTTTTTTGAGCACACCGGGATCATCATAAATAACCCCCGGATAATTCATCATCTCCGCCAGGTATTTTACCTGGGGCATTTTAAGCAACTCTTCAGCATCAGCAGGACCTATTTCTGCTCCGGCCGATTCAAAAGCCGTGGCCGGAACACAGGAAGGCGCACCGAAATAAAACTTGAGGGGAACGCACGAAGCATCTTCGATCATGAATTTTACACCTTCCGTACCCATAACGTTGGCAATTTCATGAGGGTCGGAGACAACAGATGTTGTTCCACGTGAAACAGCCGCAACAGCGAATGAGCGTGGAGTTACCATAGAGCTCTCTATATGTATATGTGAATCAATCAATCCGGGCAGAATATAGTGCTGAGGCGCTGAGGCGGTCTCACGTATTCCTGCGACTAATCCCTTCACAACCTCAATTTCTGCCGGATATATTCTTCTTTGATGCACATCTGCCAGTTGTCCTGATATTTTCATAATTGCCCTTGTTTTTGGATTATTTTCAATGTGAAGTCAGGTTTGTATATCCATTCCGAAAGTTAATCAATAATAAGAATCATTCTGATTCAGGTTATGCAAAGCATGGTTAAATTCCAGCTTAACGCCATTACCTGTCCCGGGATATGCAAAAGCAACATCTTTATCAGAATAATTAATGAAAAGTCAACCAAACAAGAGAAGTGAATTATCTGGCCGATATATTCACTGGAACTAAACTCCTGTTACTTTATGCCGGCATTTCTGGTGTTGGGAATTATTCCCTGACGTTTCGTAATGCAAAAACAGATAACAATATAAGATATTCAGACCCGGCATTTGAAACCCGCATTTCAGGTCAATCCCCGACTAGTGTCATGTCAACTATAGTATGACGTAATTAAATATTTTGTATCTTTATCAAAAATAAAAGCCATGATAAAGTACAAAGTAACCCTTACCCAGGAAGAGAGAGAACAATTGAAAGAGATAACCAGAAAAGGCAGTCATACTGCCAAGAAAGTTATTCATTCACTAATCCTGCTTAATGTTGATGAAGGTAAGTACTCTGAAGATCAGCAAACCAATGAAGAGATCTGCAAAGTTCTCAAGATCGGCATGAGAACGATAGACCGGGTAAAGAAGCGGTTTGTTCTTGAAGGACTTGATGCCGCACTGGACATTGCCCCAACAAGCAGGGTATATCGAAAGAGAGTAGACGGAGAAGCTGAGGCTCATTTAATAGCGATTGCTTGCGGTAAACCACCAAAGGGTTATGCCCGATGGTCATTAAGATTACTTGCAGACCGTATGGTAGAGTTGGAATATGTTGATGTCATTTCGCATGAGACTGTAAGAAAGGTTCTAAAAAAAACGAACTTAAGCCTTGGAGAGTGAAGGGATGGGTGATTCCTCCCCAAGAAAACAGTCACTTTGTGGCAGCGATGGAGCAGGTTCTGGATGTTTACAAACGCCCATACAACAAATCAAGGCCGGTAGTGTGTATGGATGAAACGCCAAAACAGCTGATAAAAGAGGTTCGCAGAGCATTGCCTCCCAAGCCAGGCTTTGAAGAAAGGGTTGATTATGAATATTCACGTTGTGGTGTATGCAATGTTTTCATGATAAATGAACCACTGGCAGGAAAGCGCTTCACAAAGGTCACCAACCAAAGGACCAAGAAAGATTGGGCATTATTGGTAAAATACATATGCGATAAGTTATACCCTGACGCAGAGGTTATCACACTGGTTATGGATAATCTGTCATCACACAGTGCTGCCGCATTATATGAGACGTTTGAACCCGAGGAGGCAAAGAGGATATGGGATCGCCTTGAGTTTATTTTTACACCTAAACATGGTAGCTGGCTGAATATGGCTGAGATTGAGCTCAATGTACTAACAAAGCAATGCCTGAACAGAAGAATTGAGGATTTACAAACGATTAAGACTGAGGTCAAAGCCTGGCAAAGTAACCGGAATAATAAGGACTCAAGAATAAAATGGCAGTTTACAACCACAGATGCCAGAGTGAAATTACACAGATTATATCCGTCAATTCATAATTGACATGACACTAGTGTACTTTTAAAATTACGGACTGAAGGGTTGTAACTGGGGTAGATGCGGCCTTACAGCAATCCTTTAAACACATCTTTCAGACAAAAAAT
Source organism: Bacteroidales bacterium (assembly GCA_040772125.1). Taxonomy (GTDB): domain Bacteria; phylum Bacteroidota; class Bacteroidia; order Bacteroidales; family VadinHA17; genus LD21. The sequence continues at coordinate 470,781 of JAXGYS010000004.1, read as the reverse complement.
TTCATCATTTACAGCACTAACGCCTCTTTTTCTTTATCCTGTGTTGGAAAGATCAGCTCTAACAGGTAAAAACCTTATTTGCTATGTGTTAATTAACTACTGATAACACGGATTACAAGGCTTGTACACGGACTGTCTCAAATAATAAAATTCGTGACTTTATCCGTGAGATCTGTGGAATCCGTGGTAAATATGTGATTCTGATATAACCAATGGATTAACGTAAAGTGATGCTGGCTGGTGCAATCCAGGATTTGATGTGTCTTAACAGCGCCAATCCTGAGCTCATATGGTACCATATCCCTTAATAAAACCCCATTTCTACGATGGGTATCTTTTATAGTAAACGTGAAAAATCAGCACTTCTGCTATACAACTTTAGCAATTGAAAGTAATTCTAAACTTCACAAAATGAAAATTTAATGCAAAATATGAGCAATTTGAATTTCCAATGTTCCACGTGGAACACCTTACCTTCCTAAGTACATTAGGAGGATATTAATATCTGAAGGAGAAACACCGCTGATCCTTCCTGCCTGGCCAATGTTCACGGGACGTATCCTTGACAGTTTTTGCCGTCCTTCAGTTGAAATTGAAAGCAGTTCCGAATACTCTATGTCTTCCGGGATCTTAACTTTCTCTAGTCTCTTTATCTTTTCAGCAATGACCCTCTCCCGCTGAATATATCCCTCATATTTAATTCGTATCTCTGCAGATTCGATTATCTCTTCAGCTTTTTCATCGTCCTGTTCCAAAACCTCCGTCAATCTCTTATCGGGATAGGAAATCGAAAGCTCAGTCAATAATGCCTTAAGGGATACCTGAGGCCGGAGGGCTATACCCACTGCCTTTTGCTTCTGGCTTAAATGAGAGGTCCCCGAACTCTCTAGAAATCCATTTACTCTTTCCGGTTCAATACTGGTTTGCCCGAGATATGTCACAATATTATTTACCAGGGCTTTCTTACGCTCAAGTTCTTTAAGTCTTTCCAATGTTGCCAGTCCTATCGCATAGGCCTTTTCTGTAAGCCTTTCGTCCGCATTATCCTGCCTCAGCAAAATTCTGTACTCCGCCCTTGCCGTAAACATCCTGTATGGTTCGTCGACACCCTTCGTTACAAGATCATCTATCAAAACCCCTATATAGGATTCATCCCTTCCAAGAACGAAGGGATCTTGATTCTTTATCCTTAGTACGGCATTTATACCTGCCATTATCCCCTGTGCCCCCGCTTCTTCGTATCCTGTAGTTCCATTTATCTGTCCGGCAAAATACAGTCCTTTTATTCTTTTCGTTTCAAGGGTCGGCTTTAACTGAGTAGGCTGGAAGAAATCATACTCTATCGCGTATCCTGGTCTGAAAATCTCTACTCTCTCAAGACCTCTTACCTTTCTCAGAGCCTTTAGCTGGACTTCCAGGGGCAGACTGCTTGCAAATCCGTTTATGTAATATTCTATTGTCTCCCTTCCTTCCGGTTCGATGAAAAGCTGGTGAGCTTCCTTTTCCTTAAATGTGACAATCTTATCCTCTATACTCGGACAATATCTCGGACCTCTTCCTTTTATCTTTCCTGTAAAGAGCGGACTGAACTCAAGACCTTTCCTCAGCTCTTCATGTACCTCTTCGTTTGTATGAGTAATAAAACAACTCATTGGTCCGGCAATGTTCCCTCCTCTTTCCAGATATGAAAAGCACCTTCCCTCCGTGTCACCTTTTTGTTCGGTCATTACCGTAAAATCGATTGACCTTCCGTCAATCCTTGCACTTGTCCCCGTCTTTAACCTCTCAACGGCGAAGCCAAGTCCGGCAAGCTGCTCACTTAGCCCGAACGATGCCCTGTCACCGGATCTTCCTCCTGTCTGGTTCACAAACCCTACATGCATCAGTCCGTTAAGGAAGGTTCCGTTAGTAAGAACAACAGCCTTCCCCAGAAACTTTGTTCCAAAGGAGGTCTCCACTCCCGCTACTGAACCATCCTCAATTATAAGCTTACGCGCCTCGTCCTGCCAGATATGCAGGTTATCCGTGCTCTCAAGTACCTTTCTCCATTCCACGCTGAAGCGTTGCCGGTCGCACTGAGCCCTCGGACTCCACATCGCCGGGCCCTTTGACCTGTTAAGCATCCTGAACTGTATCATACTGCGGTCAGTCACGATACCGCTCATTCCGCCCAAGGCGTCTATTTCTCTGATTATCTGACCCTTAGCAATGCCTCCCATGGCAGGATTACATGACATCTGAGCAAGCTTGGTCATATCCATGGTAATCAGCAGTGTTCTGGCGCCCATCCTTGCGGCAGCATGAGCAGCTTCACAGCCGGCATGCCCTCCTCCAACAACAATTATGTCGTAAACGAAATTCACCACTTTCCTTCTTTGTACTTTTCAAGCCATTTTTCCTGACGGTCTATCATTTTCTTCCTGTCTTTGCCATTACTATCCCTGTATCCGCAAAGATGAAGCAAACCATGTATCATCACCCTTATAACCTCTTCGGTGTAACTTACCCTGTACAATGCTGCATTTTCTTTTACAGTACCGCAGCCGATATAGATCTCTCCTGAAATACGATTTCCTTCCCCGTAATCGAACGATATAACATCTGTATAATAATCATGTTCCAGAAATTTCCGGTTTATCTTAATCATTTCCTCATCTTCTGTAAAAATAAAAACAAGGTCACCCAGGATTCTGTTCTCCTCCCCGATGACCTTTTCCAGAAATCTTCTGACTTCCCCTGATCTTTTCAGCCTGAATTTTACATTGTCATAATGGACCCTTATGCTCAATTAGTAACCTCCTTAAAACTCATTGTTACACTGTTCCCCTTTTCATTGAACTTTATCGAATCGGCAAGCTTCGTCATAAGAAAAACTCCTCTCCCGCTCAACTCTTCAATATTCTCAGGCATAGTCGGATCCGGGATCGACTTGGGATTGAACCCTTCTCCCTCATCCGTCACTGTTATATTAATTCCATTATCCTCAAAAGCAATCTCCACATCAACTATCTTATTTGGATCTGACCTGTTTCCGTGTGTCACGGCGTTATTCACAGCCTCCAGGGCAGCTACCATTATCTTACCGTAGTTATCCTGCTTAACGCCGATCGCGCCGGTAATCTCATCAATGGCGTTTTCTATCAGTCTTAGATTTGAAAGTCTGGACTCAATTTTAAGTCTCTTGTACATTTTAGTCATTCCCTATTTTTCAATTACATCTGGAAAAGTTATGCAATTTCTAATTTTTTTTCGATATCCACAATTCCGGATCTAAATTTACTGTTTCCTCCGTAATCATAAACTTCAATACAGCTTCATTTCCTTTTGACGAATCACTGAAAACGGTACCGAGAACCTGTTTTGTATCAACATTGTCTCCCTGTTTCACCAGTACGTTAACCAGATTTGAATAAACCGTATAGAAACGGCCATGCTTTACAATAATTGACATGTTAGCCCCAGGTATAGAAAAAATCCTTGCTACTGTACCCTTGAATACCGCCATTACCGGTTCCGGACCCGCACTTGTGATTTCTATGTCGCTGTTGTTCTCCTTGACGTACTTGAGCACTGGATGGTTATGAACACCGAAATGACTTGTTATAATACCTCTTCCGACCGGCCAGGGAAGACGCCCCTTGTTCTCCTGAAAATTATCCCCGATAAGCTTCATCTCAGGTGTCATGTCGCTTGTCCCCGACTTTCTCTTCTCTTCAGCCATAAGCTTCGACAGCTCGGATTCAATCTTTCTGGCAACCCTTCTCTTTTCGTCCAGTTCTCTTTGCAACTGTTTTTCTTTGTTGCTCAGACTTTTAACAACTTTTTGCTGGTTGTTCTGCTCGCTTTGAAGAAGGTATTTCTGCTGCTCTTCCCGAGTTTTAAGCTCGGACATCCTGACAAGATCCTCCTCCATTTTTTTCCTCGAAATCTCAATCTCACTCTTGAGCTCCATTATAATTTCCGACTGCGCTCTTCTGTACTTCGTGACCTGCTGCAAATATTTAAGTCTTTTGTATCCCTGATTGAAATCGCTTGCCGAAAGAACAAATCCTATTTCCCTGTTGCCTTTTGATGACCTGTAAGTACTCATGACAGCCTTCTCATAATCCTTCTTAAGCAGGATCAGATCCGATTCCATCATCTCGACCGCAAGATTATTAAGCTCTATCCTTTCAGTAAGAAGCCCTATTTCATCCTGCAGACCTTTCAGTACAGACTCCCTCAGATTAAGTTTCCTTCCTATTATCTTGAGCTCGTTAAGACTTTCGCTTTTCTCTCTTGAAGTAGTCTTCAGCAGATTGTCCATATAGGCAATCTCCTCGAGGGTTTTCCTTCTCTCATCCTCGAGCTCCTTTCTGCTCTGGGCATCCGCATTATATACCAGGGAGCCAAGCAGAATCAATAAAACGAGCCACTTTCTCATCTGATCTTTACTACTCTGTATCCTGATCCCGGAACGAATCTTAGGCTCCCATTCCACGGACTTTCAATATTCTTAATTTCAATACTTACCTTCAGCGATTTCAGATCGTCATTCAGTTCTATCCGCTGCGGGATACGAGCACGGCCGGCATCAGCGAAATCACTGTATTCCAGTGTTATATTTCCACTTCTTACATCTCCCTCAAAATATGTTTTAAGGACTTTGTTCCGTGAACAATCGAATGTATATTCAATTCTCCGGCCTCCGTACCTGAAAACATCTGTAGCATTTCTGTCCCTGCAATTAAGCTTTCTTTTAAAGTCTTCATTTCCGATGATTACATCACCAAACAATGCATATATCAATCCTGCATCGATCCCGTACTTTGAACCCAGGCTTTCAGCACTTCCGATCATCAGGTTCCGGTTTATCCTGTCATTTATGAGTATTGTATCGCGTGTAACAAGGCCCCTTCCGGCTTCTATTCCTGCCCGCGACCTCACAATAACCAAGAGGGAATCAGGCTTCCTGAAACGAAATGACGCACTTAATCTAACAGCAATATTCTCCTGTTCAATTCTCAAATCAGCTTTTGAAATGTAAAAATTCTCATTAGTAATGTTATTTCGCACTACTTCAGCAACGCTGTACTCAGTTCCTGTTTCCCCGGTTCTTCCCGCTGTTCTGTCCGCGGCCCTCCTTGAAGATCCACACCCTGATACTATCAGCAAAATAATTGCCGCCAATACTTTTATCTTTTGCAATTTTCTATCTCCTTTCTCAATTCTGACTTTGTTTCATCCTTAGCTATTGCAATCTCCCAGTTTACTGCAGCTTCCCTGCATTTCCCCATTTTCTTCAAAATAAAGCCGTAATGTTCATAATACTCTGCATCATCATTATCGTCCGACGCTATAATCCTTTCCATTATCCTCGCTGCCTCCCTTACCTTTCCCCTTTTATAGAGGACCCAGGCATAAGTGTCGAGGAAGGTATTGTTCTTTTTTTCCTTTTCTATAACCGTCCTTGCCATCTTTTCAGCCTCCTTCAGCCTCATATCCTGCTCTGCCAGATAATAGGCATAATTGTTCATAACCGTGAGATCTGAGTTGCTGATTTTCATGGCTTCATCGTAGGTCCTGAAAGCTTCACCGAAATCCTTCATTCTGTAGTAAACGTCGGCCCGCATTGTAATTACCTGCATCTTCAGCTCATTATTTGACCCTGCAAGTATCTCAGCCTTTCTTAATTCCCCTAGGGCAAGATCAAAGTTGCCATTTTCCATTGCTCCGCCTGCATAAAGTATCTTAGCAATAAAAGATCTGTTAAACCTGGTTGCAAACACATCAGCCCTTTGTTCAAGGGATTTAAAGTCCTTCATCTCATACAGAACAAGAAGAAGCCTTTCGGCAGCAAAGTAGTTTTCCGGTCTTAATCTTATAATCTCCTCCAGTCTCCCGGCGGCGTCAGCATATCTTTTCTGGTTTTGAAGGAAGCCAGGCCTTAGAAGCATTATTATGTCGTCATTTTTGTTCTCTGACTCCAGAACCATAAGCGCCAGCTCCATCTGCCTGCCGTATGTTTTAATAATCTCCTGATCTTCAATAAGCTCAGAAAATAGTGCTAATTTATCCTCCCTTCCTATTCTTTCATTTACGATTATCACGTTAAGAAGATCAAATAATTCTTCATAGCTCTTCTCTTCAAGCAGGAAATCGCTAAGCGCCAACTGAATTGCAGGATTTCCAGGATTTCTCTCAATAAGTTCCCTGTATACTCCCCTGGCCTTTTGATTATCACCCTCACTTTTGTAAATCTCAGCCAGGTATCCGTTAAAAACAATATTATCCCTGTCCCCTTCAAGAAGCTGTTCAATTTTGAGATGAGCTTCCCTGAACTTTTTCTCAGCCAGGAAGGTCTCTATCAGCGGCAATGTTGTTTCTTCGTTTACCCCGTATTTTTCGTCAAGCCGGCTAAGAATATTCCGTGCCTTATCGTAATCTCTGTTTTTTGAATATAATCGCGCCAGAGCAACCAGCAGTTCATCATTATCCTGGTTAGCTGCAACAGCTTTCTCATACCATAACAGAGCGCTGTCAGGCTTGTTCTCCTGATGGTATATACCTGCAAGGGTCATGCTGTACCACAGATTTCCAGGCTGAAGTTCGCCTGCCTTGCGAAGATATTTCTTTCCATTTTCCATATCTCCGTTGGAAAGAACGATCTGAGCCATTTGATAATATGATCCGTCACTTTCCGGATTCATCGCAACACACTGCTCAAACAGCTTAAGTGCATTTCCCGGATTACCTGTCAGCTTCTGTCTTATAGCTTCAACATAGAGATAATCAAAGCCTGCCGTGTTATATTCCCTTCCTGCCTTCAGTCCGGGAACTATCTTTTTACTGCAGGCACCCAGAATTATCTGCGCAAATAGTATAATTACCGCTATTTTCCTCATTCCCGCTATTTTCCATTATTTTGAAATCCTTCATCACCTGTTTCCATCCCTGAAGGCTCTTTAAGCTCCCACTGCAATGTCTTTTCATTCCCTATACCTTCCATCTGATATAGATTTACATCGTCCTTCATAAGCAATTTGCCGTACTGCCAGCTTAACAGAATGTTATATAAATCAATCTCCTGACCTGCATCAATCGTGCCAGGACAGTTCAGTATACTGATTCCCCTTTTCTATGCCCGTTAACTTCAATCTGCCCGCCGTCCTGTTAGTATTGTTATTATTCCGTCCCTGTACTGAGCGTATGCAATGAAGATTATCAGCAATCCCGTATTGACGATCATCTCCGTCAGCATATTGGGAAACCTGATCAGACCTGCCAGAATTACCATTCCTGTCGCCAGCGCAAAATACGGAATGAATTGTTTCATGTTGTAATCAACCCTGTACCTCTTTTCAGCAAAAATGAAAGATAGTATTATCATTGCCGTGTAAGAGGCGATATGAGCCCATGCGGAGGCCATATAGCCAAAGTAAGGTATGAACAATACATTTACCGCCACAGTTACCAAAGCTCCTGCAAAAGTAATATAAACCGCAAAAATAGTCATATCATTGAGCTTGTACCAAATGCTGTGGTTCACATATATGCCGTAAAGCAGGTATGCCATGCTTATAACGGGAACAACGTTAAGCGCATCCCTGTAGTTCACGTCAATAAGGTGTTTAAAGACCGATATGTACAGATTAATGAAAAGGAAAACGATCAGCATGGCTACTATAAAGTACTTCATTACCTCCGAATAGGTTGATTTTGCATCTGCTCTTTTTGCCCTTTCGAAGAAAAAAGGCTCTGCCGCAAACCTGAACATCTGAATAAATAGTGCCATTAGCACCCCTACCTTATATCCTGCCCCGTATTTCCCGAGGATGGCGAGACCCTCAGGATCTCCTATCATTCTCCTCAGTATCACCTTGTCAAGAACGTCGTTAAGCGTTCCGCTCAGCCCGGCCAGAAGCAGGGGAAAAGAATAAGCGATCATCCTGTACCATAATCCTCCTGCAAAAACCCATTTAATGTCTGCAATCCATGGCAGCAGCAATACCAGTGTAAATCCGCTTGCAACAAGATTGGCAAGAAAAACATAACCGACTTTATAATCAGGATTGTAGAAATCCCTGAACCATCCCGTGCTTCTCTCCCAGATTCCCGGAGCTATCTTTAGCAGGAAAACCACAAGAACAATTGTGACAACTACGTTAATGATCTTGATAATACTGAAAGCAAGCGGCCTGTTTTCCTTTCTGAGCCTGGCAAAGGGTATTGCAGCGAAAGCATCTATAGCCACTATTCCCGCGAACATCCTTATATAATCGTGATGCCCGCTATAGTCCATAAAAGCAGCTACAGGTCTTATGAATACATTTACCAGGATAACAAAAACCACGGATGTTATGAAAAGGCTTATAAGGGCCGTGCTGAAAACCTTTTCACTTTCATCGCTTTTCTGTGTGAAACGAAAAAAGCCGGTTTCCATTCCGTATGTAAGAAGCACCAGGAGTATTGCCATCCAGGCATAAAGCTCGGTAATAACACCATACTCGCTTAATTCCCTGCTGAAAACCCTTGTATAAAAAGGAGTCATCACGGCATAATTCAGAAATCTGGGTATTATGGTACCCAGACCGTAAACAAGCGTCTGCCCTGCCAGCTTTCTGACTTCCTTCATGTCTGCTAATTGAATGCAAATATAGCTCTCCCCTTGCAATATGACACTGTTTCATATTGTTTGACAGGAAATTGCTCAATTTGATCCTGAATTTTACAAGTATCGCCCAAAGTTAAATATCTTTGCCCTCAGATTAGCAGAACGTTATTAACCAAAATATATATTTCATGAACACCCAGCAAAGACGTATCTTTTCCCTTTTGAGTCTCTTTCTTCTTTTCTCATGCAACTCGCCCGGAGGAAACGAAAACACTCATGTCATTATAAAAACAACTGAAGGTGATATGACTGTCAGGCTTTACGACAACACACCGGTCCACCGCGATAACTTCATAAAGCTTGTCGAAATGCGGTTTTATGAAGGAGTATCCTTTCACCGTGTGATAAAGGATTTCATGATCCAGGCAGGAGACCCGTCGACAAGGACAGGGCTTACAAAGATTCAGCTTGACAGCCTTTCAGATTATACAATCCCAGCCGAATTCCGTAAGGAGTATTTTCACAGGAAAGGAGCTCTTGCAGCCGCCCGTATGGGAAATGATGTTAATCCTGAAATGCGGTCATCGGGAACACAGTTCTATATTGTCCAGGGTAAAAAATACTCCGCAGCTGAGCTTAAAGCAACAGAAGAAAGGATAAACAGCAATATACTTCAGGCTCTTTTCAGCCGCCTCCTCCGGGAAGCAGCCGACAGCGCCCGACTATCCGGAAATCCCTTACAGGATTCTGAAATACAAGAAATTGCCTCCATGAAAATGTTCGAATATCTTACCACGCAAGGGGATTACAAGTTTTCGGAAGAACAGATCGCCGTATACGAAACCACAGGAGGTGTCCCCCGTCTTGATGCTACTTACACAGTTTTTGGAGAGGTGACCGATGGTATCGAAATTATTGATAAAATTGCATATGTACAAACTGACCAGACAGACAGGCCTGTGAAAGATGTCAGGATAATCGAAATGAAAATTGTCCGTAAATAATTAATATTCTGATTTTAAATATATTATAATGCTCGAAAAAATAAACCAGCTTTCTGCCGAGATAGGCTCGCTGAAGATCACATCATCTTCAGAACTTGAAGAGTACCGAATAAAGTATCTTGCTAAGAAAGGTATTATAACAGCACTTTTTGATGAATTCAGGAATGTACCCGCCGAAAGCAAGAAGGAAGTAGGCCAGAAGCTTAACAGTCTGAAGACCACTGCACAGGAAAAATACAACCTTCTCAGGGGCAGCCTGGGATCATCAGGCGGACAGAAGCTTGAAAATGACCTTACCCGACCAGCTTTCCCCTTTCCTTCCGGGTCACGTCATCCCATTTCAGTAGTAAGAAGGGAGATTATAAGCATCTTTTCCAGGCTGGGATTTTTTGTTTCCGAAGGTCCTGAGATTGAAGATGATAATCATGTATTCACAAAACTGAACTTTGCACCTGAACATCCTGCGCGTGATATGCAGGATACATTCTATATTTTCAGGAATTCATCGGAGGATTCAGATCCCGGTGATATCCTTCTTAGAACTCACACCTCATCGGTTCAGGTCAGGGTTATGGAGAACCGGAAACCTCCGATAAGGACTATTTCTCCGGGCAGGGTTTTCAGAAATGAAGCCATATCTGCCAGGGCACATTGTATCTTCCACCAGATTGAAGGGCTCTACATTGATGAGAATGTTTCGTTTGCCGACCTGAAGCAGACTCTTCTCTATTTTGCCAGAGAGCTCTACGGAAAAGATATCAGAATAAGGCTCAGGCCATCTTATTTCCCTTTTACTGAGCCTTCGGCTGAAATGGATGTAAGCTGCAACCTCTGCGGAGGGAAAGGCTGCAATGTATGCAAGTACACCGGCTGGCTGGAAGTTCTGGGCTGCGGTATGGTACATCCCAATGTTCTTGAAGCATGCCACATCGACAGCAGGAAGTATACGGGCTTCGCTTTTGGCATGGGCATAGAACGCGCTGCAATGCTAAAGTATCAGGTTAATGACCTGCGTCTCTACTTTGAGAATGATCTGAGATTTCTTGAACAGTTCAGAACGGCCATCTAGGAAGGGCGAACTTTATTTGAAGGGTATTGTTATTGTTAAATGAATAACACAGCAGGAACATGAAACAACAAGATGTCTATCTGCCCCTCTGCGGGAAATGCGCTCCTGAAAACGGATCAATCTTCAGGAACCTTACTCCCGATGAAATTGAGATGCTTAACTTCGAGAAGGACTACAGGCAATATAAAAGAGGTGAGGTGCTTTACCAGGAAGGAAACAGGATAAGCGGTTTCTATTGCATTCACAGAGGCATAATAAAAGTCTATAAAACCGGTTTTGACGGAAAGGAACAGATAATCCGCTTTGCCAGACCAGGTGAAATTATAGCCTACAGAAGCGTTCTAAGCAATGAGGTAGCCTGTACTTCGGCCCGGGTGATAGAAGATTGTGAGGTGTGTTTCATCCCGTCAGAGATTCTGGTATCCCTCATCAGGACGAATTCAGCTTTTGCCCTGGATCTTCTCAAGCTGGCATGCCATGAACTGGGAGAAGCGAATTCCTTTATAACTGACATAGCCCAGAAAACTGTAAGGGAACGCCTTGCTGAAATTCTTCTCCTTCTCGTCAACGACTTCGGACTCGACGATCAGAATCATCTCAAGATCATGCTTACCAGGGAAGAGCTGGCAAATATCGTTGGAACGGCAACAGAGTCTGTAATAAGACTCCTTTCAGAATTCAAAGCCGACAAACTTGTCGAGCTTAACGGACGTAAAATAAAGATAATCAATAAAAAAGGACTGGAAAAGATAAGCAATGTTCTAACAAGGTCCTGAGGCATACATCGCATGATCTTTCAAAACAGGCTTCCGTTCAGATCGCGGCCGTACACCTTTCCAAGGTGCCTGTAGGCGTGCTCAGTTGCTTCACGGCCACGCGGTGTGCGTTTCAGAAAACCTTCCTTTATAAGAAATGGCTCGTACACCTCTTCTATAGTCCCGCTTTCCTCGCCTACTGCAGTTGATATCGTATTCAATCCTACGGGTCCTCCCCCGAACTTGTCAATAATTGCAGAAAGGATCCTGTTATCCATTTCGTCAAGTCCGTGCTGGTCGATATTTAGCGCTGTAAGTCCGTAACGGGTTATTTCAAGGTCGATCTTACCCGATCCTCTCACCTGAGCAAAATCCCTTATCCTCCTCAGCAGGGCATTTGCTATTCTCGGCGTTCCCCTGCTGCGCATTGCGATCTCAGCGGCTGCATCATCGCTTATCTCAATATTGAGTATTCCTGCCGATCTCTTTACTATTCCCGAAAGTATATCGTGATCGTAGTATTCAAGGTGGAAAGTAATCCCGAAACGTGCCCTTAGCGGACTTGTAAGCAGACCTGAACGGGTTGTTGCTCCGATAAGCGTAAAACTGTTCAGTGAAAGCTGAACCGACCTTGCACTGGGCCCCTTGTCGAGCATTATGTCAATCTGGAAATCCTCCATTGCCGAGTATAGATACTCCTCTACAACCGGGCTCAGCCGGTGTATCTCATCAATGAAAAGCACATCCCCTTCCTGAAGGTTGGTCAGAAGACCTGCCAGATCGCCGGGTTTGTCAAGAACCGGACCCGATGTAACCCGCAGGTTCACCTGGAGCTCATTGGATATTATTGCCGCAAGGGTTGTCTTTCCAAGTCCGGGCGGACCATGAAGCAGAACATGGTCAAGCGATTCCCCTCTCCTGCGTGCAGCTGTTACGAAAACAGAAAGATTATCTATTACCTGCTTCTGACCCCTGAAATCGCTGAAGGTAACAGGTCTGAGCTGTCTTTCAAATTCCCTGTCGGTTTCGGTAATGGATTCTTTCCTTATATTGAAATGTTCGTCCATCAGTTCTTTACGGTAGTTCAAACAAATTCCCGGAATATTTCCCTTAAATCTTAACTATCAGAAGTATTTCCTGCAAAGGTGCAAAATATTTTACTTTATCAGTCTGACGTCGCTTTCGGGAAGATTGATTTTAACTCCGTTTATGCTGGTTTCGATATCGTCCTTGTATGTTATGGCAAGGATCTGTATTCCTTCCTCATCATATTTCTTCCATGTCTTCTGACGTATTCCCATCCTGTAATACTGCTCTTCCCTAGGCCTGCCGTTTTCATGATAATATGTCAGCTGGCCGTCGGGATTGCCCTGGATATATGTTCCCCTGAACCTGATACTCCCGTCGGGATAATAAGATTTCCACAAGCCGTCTCTAAGTCCGATGATGTAATTTCCTTCTTCTGTATTGTCGCCCGATTTGTATTTCCATTGTCCGTTCTTTTCACCATCGGTGAACTGCCCTCTTGCTATTATTTCGCCTGTCCTGGAATATTCGGTGAAAATACCGTCGCGCTGTCCCTGAAAGTATTCCTCCTCCCTCAGTACTTCTCCTGTCTCATAATACCATGTCCACAGACCGTCAGGCCGTCCGTTGTTGTATGAACCTGTCTGCTCAAGCTTTCCGGCATTGTTGTAGAACCTCCATATTCCGGTCCTCCTGCTGTCGGTGTACTGTCCTTCTGCTGCGGTTTTCCCGTCGGGATAGAAATCCTTCCACCTTCCGTTATATCTTCCCGCTTCATCAACAATCCCTTCCGAAATCAGCAATCCGTTATCGTTATAGACCTTTGAATTTGTAACTTTTCCGTCGGACCCGAATTCACGATGAACCCCAACAGGTATTTTGTTCCGGAACGGTCCGCTGTAAACAAGCCGGTTGTTCTGATCATACCTGTTTTCAATTTCAATATCCGGTGCATCCTCTACTTCCGACTTTACTACAGCTCCGTTGTCGTACAACATTGTAAGAACAAGTATTCCCCTGTTATCGTACTCCTTGTAATACCCGTGAAGCTGATCATCCCGGTAGTTCATTTCCGATTTTATCCCTCCTCCGGGATAGAACTCCTTCCACTCACCCTGTTTCAGGCCCTTGTCGTCGACCCTGTTGATCCTCTCACGGCTTATAAGAAAATCATTGTTGTATTCAAGGAAGGTAATCACAGTGCCATTTATGTCGAACTCCTTCGACAGTCCCTCCTTTTTACCGTTATTATATGTGATTGTTTGCCTTATCTTTCCGCCGGGAAAGAAGAATGTTTCAGTTCCTTCCTTTTTATCAGCAACATACAGTTCCCTTGAATACACATATAATCCCTCAGCCGGATCTTTCCTGTACTTATATGAGTATCCGTTCCTTTTTCCGAAAAGATAACTTATCTTTTCAAGCGTATCGCCTGTCTGGTCAAAGAAGACCCAGATGCTGTCGAGCTGAAAATTCGTATAGCGTCCTTCCGATTTCTTTACCCCTGTTACATAATAGCTAAGCCAGAAACCCTCGGGCTTTCCGTTTTTAAACAGGCCTTCGCTTGATATGGAGCCGTTGGGATACCTGAAAACCTGGTATCCGTCCTTTATTTCATCGGATGTCTGTGCAGAAAGAATGTATCCTGCAAAAAGAAAAACAATAAGATATATTATTCTTTTCATGATTCAGAGACCCAGTTTTTCAGATATTTCCATCATTCTTATTATAGGTTTCCTGGCTTTCTCAAGAATTTCCTCTTCAATCATTATCTCAGGTTCTTCATTGAGAAGACACTTATAGATCTTCCATGGTGTTATAAGCTTCATAAAGTTGCATTCGCTGCACCCGCACGTTGAATCTTTCGGAGGAGCCGGAATGAAATTTTTTGAAGGGTTTGATTTTGTCATCTGATGAATAATACCCGGCTCAGTGGCAACAATATATGTTTTTGAATCATCCTTTTTCGTGAAATTAAGAAGGGCTGATGTTGATCCGGTAAAATCGGCGATCATTCTTACCGGAAGTTCACATTCAGGATGAACGATAATTTTTGCATCCGGAAATTCCTCCTTAAGACGAATTATTGCCTCAAGTGAGAATTCCTCATGTACATGACATGCACCATTCCATACTTTGATATCGCGCCCTGTTTTGTTTACAATATAATTGCCAAGGTTCCTGTCAGGTCCGAAAATGAACTTCTCCTCTGGCGGAAGCGATTCAATTATCTGAACAGCATTTGAAGAAGTGCATATTATATCTGAAAGCACCTTAACGTCAATGTTTGTATTGACATAAGTTACAACTGTTCTTCCCGGATTTTCATCAATGAACTTTTTAAAATCCTCTGCCCTGCAGGAATCGGCAAGCGAACATCCGGCATTCAGATCGGGCAGAAGGACCTTCTTTCCGGGAGAAAGTATCTTTGCCGTTTCAGCCATGAATTTAACACCTGCAAAAAGAATAATATCAGCATCATTTGATGCAGCCTTCTGCGAAAGAGCAAGACTGTCACCGACAAAATCTGCCAGATCCTGAATGTCTCCTGTCTGATAGTAATGAGCAAGAATGATCGCATTCTTCTCCTTTTTCAGACGAAGTATTTCCTTAAAATAATCAATATCTCTGTTTTCTTTCATAAAAACTTCCTGTAATAATCATCTGACAATTAACTTTACAAGAATAGCCAGTGTACTTTGTTTGCCAACTTTCAAATTGTTGCTGAAGCCTGCTGTTTCATTTCCTGAACTCTATTCCCTTTGTAATTAAAGAACTTCATTGGAGTTTTTTAAGGAATTTCAACTTCCGTCAATTTTATTATCCGCGTTAAATCATAAATGATAATAACACCGACTTCAAAAATACTAATCCCTGGCACAAAAAAGCCTTATCAACAACCATTAAGTTTTCATTATTATCAACTAATTAAATTTTAATTTATAGATGTTGTTTAATATATCCTGTTAATAGTGTTGAAACAAAAAGCAGATTTATCTTTCACTTTTACCAATTATTATCCGGTTAACATGTTATCAACAGCTCAAAAAATATACCATTTTTGGTAATCAAACATTTAGCAGAATAATTAACAATTGTTGAATTCAGGTTACCAATACATCAAAAGAAACAAAAATACCCTGCCTGATGTTTATTTAAGGTTAAAATCCGGTAATCAGGCGATAAAAACTTTTTCAAATAATTGAGATAAGAGTCAGAAATGGCTGAAAAAGTTAATAAAGCAGAAATTTTAACTGTTTAAGGATAGTTTATGCACAGTTTTCTTATAGCAATTGTTGATTAGTTGTGAGCAAAAGACTTTATAAATCAACATTATTTTATTTTGACCGATCAAATATGTTAATTTGCAGATTCACAGGAAACAGAAAAAAAGCATTTATTACATGCAGAAAAAAGTTGCCATAGCTTCGGACCACGCCGGTTATTATTTGAAGGAGAAAATTATAAGATATCTTATTGATAACAAGGTTTCCGTAAAGGATCTGGGTTCCCACAGTTATGAACCTGCCGATGACTATCCCGATTTCGGACATCCTCTTGCAGAGGCGGTGGCGGGAGGCGGGTTTGATCTTGGTATATCAATATGCGGCACAGGTAACGGAATAAACATGACTGTTAACAAGCATCAGGGTATAAGGAGCGCTTTATGCTGGAATGAGGATATAAGCCGTTTTGCCAGGGCCCATAACGATGCAAACATATGTGCGCTCCCGGCGAGGTTCATAAATGAATCTGAAGCCTTTCTCATTGTAAGGGCTTTTCTTGAAACAGAATTCGATGGAGGACGTCATAAAAGACGGATTGATAAGATACCTTTGAAACTATACTGATATGCTTTCAAATTCGAGCAGGTATGCGATAAGAGCCATTCTTTACCTTGCAGGCCGCGACAAATCAAAAGGCAGCATCGGAATCAGGGAAATATCTTCAGCACTAGGCCTGCCGGCACCTTATATGTCAAAAATACTTCAGCAGCTGGCGAAGAACAAAATGCTTAACTCCGTCAAAGGACCCAACGGAGGTTTCTCAATGCATCGCAAGCCTGAATCAATAACTCTTTACGATGTAGTGAAGATAATAGACGGAGATGCTGTTTTCAGAAACTGCCTTATTCACGACGGATCATGCGGAGATGTGAAAAGGTCGAAAAAGGTATGCACTGTTCATGAAGAATATTCTGTGATCAGGAAGGAAATCAACACTTTGTTCAGGAACACCTCTATTGCAGAACTGGCAGGAAGAGCCTCTGATACTGAGAATATTTTTATCTGACCTGTTTCTTGTAGTAGGGTTCAAAAAAGAGCCACAGGCAAACCGCAGAGGCAGTACCTGCTGTATTGAACATTATATCAATAACGTCGGCCTTACGGTTGTCGGTGAATCCCGACTGGAAAAGCTCCATGAGCCCTCCGAAAAATACAGGTATAAGTGCTACTATGATTATCTGCCTTGTGTTTGTAAAAAGATGCCTGTGCTCGAGTATTATAACTCCCATAAACATAAAATACAAACCGAAATGAACGAATTTGTCGAGATAGCGAATGTCAAAAAAACCTGCTTTCTCGAAAACCTCAGCATTTGCCAGGCTTAAATAGAGAATAAGCAGTGATGTTAAAATTGAAAATTTGTTCTTTCCTATCATTTTTTCAGTTTGGGCCAAATTTAGGCATTAGAATGATATTTTCTTTATAATTTTAAAGGTTTCATGCGATCCTGATGGCAGGCATTTACATACATATACCGTACTGCAAGAGTTTCTGTTCCTACTGCGATTTTTACCATGTTCTTCTTCCTGAAGATACAGAACCTCTTATCGATTCCCTGGTAAACGAGGCCTCGCTTCGGAGAGGATACCTGGCAGGAGAAACTGTTTCTACAATCTATGTCGGTGGAGGCACTCCTTCTGTTCTGCCAGCAGGACGGACAGCTTTTCTTCTTGATAGCATAAGGAAGCTTTTTGCGGTTGTAAGCGGAAGCGAGATTACCATTGAGATAAATCCCGACGATACCGACACTGATTATTTGAAAGCTCTCCTCGACAGCGGATTCAACAGAATAAGCATTGGTGTCCAGTCGTGGCGCGATAGTGATCTCAGGCTTCTCAACAGGCGCCACACGGCAAAACAAGCTTCCGTTGCAATCGAATCGGCCCTCAATGCGGGCTTTGCAAATGTATCCGTCGACCTTATTTATGGAATACCCGGACTCGATGCTGAAGCCTGGGCAGCTAACCTCGACAGAACGCTGGCATACGGAATCCAGCATCTTTCAGCTTATCATCTTACCGTTGAACCGGGAACCCTGCTGTCAAAAATGAAGGAAAGAGGTGCTTTTAACGAAATGGATGAAGAGGACAGCAACAACCAGTTCAATATCCTTGTTGAGAAAACGGGATCGGCCGGCTTCATCCAGTATGAAATATCAAACTTCGCACTGCCGGGATTTTTTTCGATCCACAATTCCAATTACTGGCGCCAGGTGAAATATCTTGGACTGGGCCCGTCGGCACATTCTTTCAACGGGTACTCGCGCCAGTGGAATGAGCGCGACGTAAAGCGATATATAAAAACGGTAAAATCGGGTATTCTGAACTTCGAAAGTGAGGAACTCGACAGGAGAACCAGATTCAATGAATACATAATGACCTCACTGAGAACGGTATGGGGAATCAATCTCGAATACGTGGAAGAGGTCTTTGATAAGGAAGGATATGACTATATTGTTAACCTCTCAGGAAAACTTGTTGACTATGGCCTTATGAAGCAGGAAAAAAATACCCTGGTCCTTACGAACCAGGGCAAAATGATATCTGACAACATCATAAGTGAACTTATGCTTCCAGGCGACGAATGATCATCTTTTCGCCAGGGCAAATGTTGTCCTTCCTATTATGTTGTTCTCGAGGTACAGCTCAACACTGTATGTGCCTTCAATGAAATCCCCGGTATTGTCAAGGAATATGCACATTTCAATATCCTGATTCATGTAATCGACCAGACGGCTTGCCGAGTATACAAGCTTGTCACCGTTGAAGTCGAAAAGATTGTCGGGACTTGTTGTAATGACAAGCGAATCAGGTCTTATCACCCTCATGAAAACTTCTTTTTCACCGGCAGAGGCTATAGGATTCTCGCGCAGCGTGAAACAGATCCTCAGCTTGTCGATGGCATTTATCCTCGATGTCTCCTTTCTTTTCTTGTTTAGCGTCACGGCGTTGATATCCTTTGCCTGAATGACCGATGCAACGGTTACTTTCGATGTAAGCTCCTCCCTGGCTTTTTCAAGTTCCACATTGGTGGTCTGAACCTGTGTCATCTGCTGCTTTATATCGATGTTTTCCGCAACAAGCTGCTGGTTTATCGTATTAAGAGAATCGATCTGAACAATATATCCCTTCATGATATCTCTCATGGTTCCGATCTCTGCCCTGTACTTCCTTATAAGCTGAACATTGGATGCATTTATTGACAGAAGCTCAACAATCCTTTTCTTCTCCCTCTGCAGGTTTGCCATCAGCGTGTCGTTGTCGGTCTTAAGAGTATCATAACCGTGTACCATGAGCCTCAGTTCGTTGGCAAGAGAATCCTTTTCCTGCGTCAGCACCGTTTCCATTTCTACCATCTTACTCTTCTGATCGAAATACATTACAACCAGAAAGATCAGGGCTGCAGCCAGAATTACAGTGGTAAAGATCATTGCGATCGGGGCACTCTTTTTCTTTGGCTGTTCTACCGGGGTGAATGTGTTTGTGTCTGTCATTTATTTGCCTGTATTTAAAATAAATAATAATGCAAAAATAATAATATCATTGAAATTATAATATATATCCGTTTCAATGATTATTTTTACTCGCGTGATTCAATTTATTAAGTAGTTAATATTCAATACTATGAGCGGGTTTTTCGGTGTGGTTTCAAAAACCGGTTGTGTTGAAGATGTGTTTTATGGAACTGATTACCATTCACATTTGGGGACAAAACGGGCGGGTATGGTCTTTATTGTGCCTCAGAAAGGTTTCAGGAGATCGATACATAACCTTGAAAATGCCTATTTCAGGAATAAGTTTGAGGATGAACTGTCGGAGTTCAGGGGTAATTCGGGAATGGGAATAATAAGCGATACCGATCCCCAGCCGATACTCTTCAGCTCGCATCTGGGGCGGTTTGCGATCGTTACTGTAAGCCGCCTTCTTAACCTCGGGGAACTTGAAAAAAGGTTCCTTTCCAAAAAGTCTCACTTCACCGAGAACTTCGAAGGGAACATAAACCCGACCGAGGTGGTTGCAAACCTCATAACCGAAAAAGATGATTTCGTATCGGGTATCGAGAATGTGTTCGCGAATATCAGTGGTTCGTGCTCCCTTCTCATTCTTACCGAGGACGGAATTATCGCTGCCAGGGATAATCTTGGCCGCACTCCTGTTGTTATCGGAAAAAAAAACGGGGCGCATGCCGTGGCTGTCGACACCTGTTCCTTTCCCAACATAGGGTATGAGACTGAATATTTTCTTGGACCGGGCGAAATTGTCCATATGAAAGCCGATGGCTTTACCAGGCTCCGCGAGCCCGGCGAAAAGATGCAGATATGTGCTTTCCTCTGGGTTTATTACGGTTACCCGCCTTCGTACTATGAGGGAATAAATGTTGATGAGTGCCGTTACCGCTGCGGAGCTGCACTTGCCCGCCGCGATAACGTGGAAGCCGACCTCGTGTGCGGAATACCCGATTCCGGTGTCGGACATGCAATAGGTTACAGCAACCAGAAAGGCATACCCTACAAGAGGGCATATACAAAATATACACCGACATGGCCGCGCAGCTTCATGCCCCAGAACCAGGAGCTGAGGGATCTTGTCGCGAAGATGAAGCTGATACCCAACAAGGCTGTTATAGGCGGGAAGAAGATGGTTTTTCTCGACGACAGCATCGTTCGCGGGACACAACTCAAGGACAATACCATCGACCTGCGCAAATCGGGAGCTGCCGAGGTCCATATGAGAATAGCCTGCCCGCCCCTGCTTTATCCCTGCGAGTTCCTCAATTTCTCGCAGTCGAGGACTCCCATGGAACTTGCAGGCAGGAAGGCCATCCATCAGCTTGTTGGTGACGACCATGGAGATTTGGCGGAATATTCCGACCCAGACTCTGAAAAATACAGGCAGATGGTAGACAAGATAGCTGAAAACCTGAATCTCGACACCCTTGTCTATCAGAGGCTCGACGACCTTGTTGAGGCAATAGGCCTTCCCAAGGAAAAACTATGCACCCATTGCTGGGACGGAACAGGCCAGTACAAATAATCACAGCCTGAGACCTCTGTCACGAAATCCGCGTGGAGCTGTCCCTGCCTGAGGTTTTATTTTTCTGTGTGAGGATCTCCTTTACCGACGGTTCATCAAGCTGTTCCCTGGTGGCCTTGTATCCTATCTCAAAAACTTCAACAGCCTTTTCGGGATCAAGTATTTTGTAACGCTTCAGTTCCTCGGGTGCAATGAAAATGTCGAACCTGCTCCTGCTGCTTTCAACTTCTCTTGCCAGGTTCAGCATGAAAGTGCGCTCCGCGATCTGGACGAGGCTGGTTACCGTCTCTTCATAACCGATGGGATTCACAAATGACCCTATCTTAAGCTCGCAGAGACCGTCGATAGGCTTCAGGGGCATGTTATCCATAACACCGCCGTCGACGTAGTGAATGTTCCCTATAATAACCGGCTTGAACAAAACCGGTATGCTCGCTGATGCAATGACGGGCTGGATCAGCTCTCCCGAAGAAAAATAGACGGCCTTTCCGTTGTTCAGATCGGTGGCGGTGACGTAAAGAGGAATTTTAAGATCTTCAAAATCCTTTGCCCTGAGATGATCCCTTAATATCTTTTCTATTCCGGATATCTGGAGAAGCCCTTCGCGGGGAACGGTAGGCCTTACGTAATGCAGCGAGCTGGAGGCATTCATCATCTGGAGAATGCTTTCGGGGCTGTGGCCGTCGGCATACAGCGCCCCAACCAGTGCTCCGGCGCTTGTTCCTGCAATAACCTCGGGAAATATTCCGGCGTCGTTAAGCGCCTTCAGCACTCCGAGATGTGCAAAGCCTCTCGCGCCACCGCCGCTGAGAACAAGACCCGTCCTGTATTTAACGTTTTCCATCTGTTTTGTTATCCCGACAAATATAAGAATGATTGACGATTGCTGATAGTTGCCGCATCCTAATTTGTTAATGAAAGGGAACTTCTTTTGTCCCATATCCGGGCTGCAGGAAAGACTTAACTGAATTTTCGTTTTTATGTTCCGGATCTGCCTGCGGCATATATCTAATTTGATTATTTTTGAACCTTAACCAACTACAAAAGCTTAAGTTATGCAGTTTCTGCTTGTTGCCTTCGACGGTTCCGATCCCGGAGCCCTTGAAAGAAGAATGAAAGTACGTCCGGAACACCTCGATAAGATTGCTGTCCTTAAAAAGAAGGGTAACTTTCTTCTGGGCGGGGCAATCCTCGATGATAACCAGACAATGATCGGATCGATGATTGTTTACGAGTTTCCCGACAGGAAAGCTCTTGACGAAAGCCTTAAGGAGGAACCATATATTACAGGCGGTGTATGGCAGAAGATCGATATAAGGCCATACAGGCTTGCACACATAAATACCTGATAATTTTTTTTCAAATTAAACCCTCATTTTATGAAAAGATTATTCATCCTCTTCATGCTATTGATTCCTGCTTCCGTTGTCATGTCACAACAGGCAGGCCAGACTTCACTTCCATATAAATGGGAGGAGATTACATCACCCCGTTTCAGCGAAGCAGTTGCCCTTGCAGGAGGCGTGTGCGTGATACCAATGGGTGTCATTGAAAAACACGGGCCCCACCTTCCTCTCGGAACGGATATGTTTGAATCGAGGGAAACGGCATTCAGGGCTGCCCGGAAGGAATATGCAATTGTTTTTCCACCCTATTTTGCAGGGCAGATTTTTGAAGCAAGGCACCAGGCCGGAACAATTGCATACAGCAATGAGCTTTTGTGGAAAATGCTTGAGGAAACCTGTGAAGAACTCTCAAGGAATGGCTTGAAAAAGATAATATTAAAGAACGGACACGGAGGTAACACAAGTTTTCTTCAGTATTTCTGCCAGTCGCAGCTTGCAAGCCGGAAGGATTATATTGTCGTGCTATTCAGGGAGGGCAATGATCCTGTAGCCGGACCGGAGTTGAAGTCTTTGAAAAAAGCAAAGATCGATGGTCATGCAGGTGAGGAAGAGACTTCAATGATGTATGTGATCAGACCTGACCTTGTTGATCAGGATGCCATAAAGACACAATCAGGCCTGACTCAGGGCAGGCTCGGCAAATTACCTTTCGGATACACTGGAATATGGTGGTATGCCGACTACCCCAATCATTATGCCAGCGACGTTGCCGTACCCAGTGAAAGACTGGGGGAACTCCTTCTCGACAGCGAAGCAGGCCAGCTCGCAACCCTTATCAGGTACCTCAAGGAAAATAATACGGTTGAGGAACTTCAGGAGGAGTTTAATAAAAGAGCTGATAATCCGGTGAAAAACTAAATGAACTAACGTAAAGAAAAAATGAAAAACTTCAGACTTATTGTTGTGATTATTGCAGCAGCCATGATCATACCTGCTTCATGTAAGCCCAAAGAGCCTACCGACCTGACAAAGGCTGTTATCATACCCAGACCAGTTACAGTTACATCGACAGGCGAAGCCTTTGCTCTGAATTCACGGACGACTGTTTATGTCGATGCCGGATCGGATGAGATTTTAAAAATTGGCCAATACCTGGCTGACAGGCTGAATGCTTCAGCCGGACTTGATATTGCCGTTCAGGAAGCCCAGGCAGAACCTGGCAAGGGCAGCATACTGCTTACCTTATCAGATGCCGGTAATAACCTGGGAGAGGAGGGATACACACTTACCGTAACCAGAAATCAGGTAAAGCTGGCTGCTGAAAAACCAGCCGGACTTTTCAGGGGCATCCAGACGATAAGGCAGCTGGTGGAAAAAGATGCTTCTTCCGGAGAACCGGGTTCCTTCATGATAGCCTCAGGTACTATAACAGATCAGCCTGAATATTCATACAGGGGAATGATGCTCGACGTCTCCCGCCATTTTTTCGGTGTAGAGGATGTCAAAAAGGTTATTGAATACCTTGCCTTTTACAAGATCAATACTCTTCATCTCCACCTTTCCGACGACCAGGGCTGGAGGATAGAGATAAAATCCTGGCCCAACCTTACTGTCCACGGAGGATCGACTCAGGTAGGAGGGGGAGAAGGGGGATTCTATACCCAGGAACAGTATTCGGATATAGTAAAGTATGCCGCTGACCATTACATTACCATAGTTCCGGAGATAGATATGCCCGGACATACAAACGCTGCGCTTGCATCCTATCCCGAGCTTAACTGCAACGGCAAGGCTCCGGAACTGTACACAGGCACCGAGGTGGGATTCAGCTCACTCTGCACCGGAAAGGAGATCACCTATAAATTCATTGATGATGTTGTGAGGGAGATATCTGCACTGACACCCGGACCTTTCTTTCATATAGGAGGCGATGAGTCGCATGCAACTAAAGTCGAAGATTACATTCCGTTCATTAACAGGGTCCAGGATATTGTGGAGAAATACGGTAAGCAGGTTATAGGCTGGGATGAGATTGCCCTTGCCACGCTTAAGCCGAATTCGGTTGCACAGTGCTGGGCAAGCGAGGAAAATGCCTTAAAGGCTATCGCACAGGGTGCGAAGATCCTGATGTCGCCTGCCAAAAAAGCCTATATAGATATGCAGTATGACAAATCAACACCCCTGGGCCTTCACTGGGCAGCTTATATAGAAGTTGACGACAGCTATAACTGGGATCCGGTTACCTACATTCCCGGTGTGGCAAAGGAAAATATTATCGGCGTTGAGGCTCCCATGTGGACAGAAACACTTACAAAGCTCGATGATATTGAATTTATGATGTTCCCGAGGCTCCCGGGTATCGCTGAAATAGGATGGACCCCGGCCGCACTGAGAAACTGGGATGAATACAAACTGCGCCTGGCATTACACGGGAGGTTCTTCGAAGAGATGGACATTAACTATTACAAATCACCCAGAGTGCCATGGCAGGAATCAAAATAAACTCCAGAAGAGGCGTGGCAATGATCCTGGCCGGACTTCTGACCGTTAACCTACTCTCGCAGCCAAAGGTTGTAAAGCTGTGGCCCGATGGCATACCGGGTGCAAAAAGCGATTCCTCCTATACTGAGAAGATCACTATGTCAGAAGGAAGGATTGTGCGTTGTGAAAGGGTGATAACCCCCGACCTTACTGTTTACCTTCCCGAACCTGAAAAGGCCGGCGGTGCTGCTGTTCTTATCTGTCCCGGGGGAGGGTACGGGGTTCTTGCCTTCGATCACGAAGGACATGCAATAGCCAGGTGGCTTAACGATCACGGAGTGGCAGGAATAATTCTTAAATACCGTCTGCCGTCCGACCGTATTATGGAAGATAAATCCACCGGCCCGCTTCAGGATGCCCAGGAAGCCATGAGGGTGATACGAAGGAACGCCTCTGCATGGAAAATAGATCCGGGAAGAACTGGCGTTATCGGATTCTCTGCAGGCGGACACCTTGCATCGACATTGTCGACACATTATGATGAAAAAGTTTACCAGCCGAAAGACAACATAAGCGCCAGACCCGACTTTTCGCTTCTTATTTATCCCGTTGTGTCGTTCGACGAACAGGTAACCCATATGGGTTCAAGAAACAACCTTATCGGCCCGGACCCTTCAGAGGAAAAGATAAGGCATTTTTCAAATGAACTCCGGATTACCGGCGATACACCTCCGGCATTTCTTGTTCATTCGGCCGACGACAATGCGGTTCCCGTTATGAACAGTACAGGATATTTCAATGGCCTTAAGAATAATAACATCCCTTGCGAGTTGCACATTTTTCAGAAGGGAGGCCATGGTTACGGTCTGGCCCCTGAAGGGGGCACTGAATCATCCTGGCCTGGTTTGTGCATGAGCTGGCTGAAGCAGATCGGTATTATCATGTGAACGTCCTGACAGTTTTATACGACTGTAAATTAATGAATTACGTAATAATTTACGTATTTAATTACGTAATTTATTACGTAATTTTTTTTCCCCGGCCGGGACTTTATTGACCACCCCTGTCGCTTTGATTCCTTTGCCGGTAATGAGCCTTCCTGCTCCGGCGAGAAAGGAATAACTGTCGGAGCGGTGATGATAACCAGTTGAGATCATCTGTGTGAAAACAAGCGAAAGAATGCTGAAACCTGTTCCGACAAGGAAGGGCAGGCGCCAGTTAAGCATCCAGAGCATGCCTCCGAAAAGAGGAATGATAACAGCCGAAATGTGGTTGATGGTAAAACCAACTGCCGTTGAAGATCCAAGATCTTTCGGATCGGCTGTTTTCTGAAGGTACGTGTTCAGACCTATTGAAAAGTTAAAGAATATGCTGTCGAGAATGAACAGTCCCACAACCACCCAGACATTGTTGATGAAGGCATATCCCAGGAAAAGAACTATCAGGCTGGCGCTTTCGAGCGACAGGACAATGCGTTCCCCATATTTGTTAAGAGCCCTGGATATCTGCGGATTAAGAAGATAGGTAAGGGCATAGTTGATAACATAGATACCGGTAACTATCCTCAAGCCCAGACCGTATTGTTCAACGAGAAGGAATATCGCGAAAACCGTGAAGATCTGCCTGCGCGTTCCGGCAAGGAAATTAAGCACATAGAAAAGCCAGTATTTCTTTCTGAAAACAAGCTTTTTGTTCTGACGGGGCATTTCGCTGTTCACGGGATTGATACTGAGCATGTAAACACCTGAAACTATTACAAAAAATCCCAGAATGAAAAACGTGTTTCTGTAGGTTGTAATGAACGAAAGCACCCAGATAACAAAACCGATTATAATGTTTGCAAGGGCTCCGTAGCCCCTTAACCTCGCAAAGACCACCGGCGATTCGCTCGTATTGAAGTACTGGACGGTAAGCGACTTGTTCGTTGTTTCAAAGAAGTGGAATCCGACCGACATTATGAAAGTTGTCATCAACAGTCCCGCAAAGGAGGTGAAGATTCCCGTGACGGTTATCCCAGCGCCGAGAAGTACAACCGACCATGCTGAAAGGCGGTGCTCCCTCAGGAAAAGAAGCAGATAAACTGCAGCAAAGGAAAGAAACCCTGGAATCTCACGGACAGCCTGCGACAGACCAATCTGAAAGCCGTTGACATCCACCACCTCCTTGGCGTAGTTGGTGAAAAGGGCTGTCCAGCCCTGCAAACCTGCACTGGCGCATACTCCCAGGATAAGGAGGTAGCGGTACATCGGATTCCTGCTGAACTTTTCCAAAAAGTCTGTATGAGGTGGCAAAAGTAACATTTATATCAATATCCGTATCCGGGAGGCTTGATGAGCTTCGGACCATTTACACTATATTTACATTTTAATAGAATGATCATCAGCGTTATTTTAAACTGATGAGGAAGGTTCCATGGAAATATTTGTAATAAGCCTGCTAATACTTCTGAATGGTTTTTTCTCCCTTTCGGAGATAGCCCTCGTTTCGAGCAGCAGGCCGCGTCTCGAAAAACTTCATAACGAAGGAAGCAGTGGAGCAGCCACGGCTCTCCGGCTGCTCGGCAACTCAGAAAGGTTCCTTTCAGCCATTCAGGTGGGGATCACACTTATCGGGATCGTAACAGGGGTTTACGGAGGGCTCAGCATTGCCGACGACATAACTCCCTTTTTCGAGAAGTTCAGCGTCACACGCAGTTCAGCTAATGAGATATCCCTTACCCTGACTGTTGTTCTTATAACATACTTTTCGATAGTGATAGGCGAGCTTGTCCCGAAAACTATTGCTATAAGCAATCCCGAAAAGTTTGCAGTGAAGGTTGCTCCGGTAATATCCTTTCTCAGCCTGCTTTTCTTTCCCGTTGTAAGATTCCTTTCATTTTCAACCTCCCTTTTGAGCAGGGCGCTTGGAATAAAGAAAGAAGACCACAGGCTTACCGAAGCCGACCTGAGGTTTATACTTAAGGCAGCCTCGGTTGAGGGGATAATCCATAACGAACAGAGCCTCATCCATCAGAAGCTTTTCTATTTCTCCGACAAAAGAGCCAAGCATATTATGACCCACAGGAGGGAAGTGGAATGGATTGATATAAGCCAGCCGGCAGAGAAGATCCGGCAGGCCGTGCTTAACTCGAGGCACAGCAGGATCTTATGCTGCAGGGAGAGCCTCGATAATTTCCATGGAATACTCAGGGTGAAGGATTTTCTCGCAACATGCGGGAACACTCCCAGGTTCAATATCTCATCCCTCATTGTGCAACCGGTTTTTGTTCCCGAAAGTGCTGATGCAACAAGAGTACTTAATCTTTTTAAAAAGGAAAAAATCAACTTCTGTGTTGTTGTTAATGAATACGGAATCCTTGAAGGGATTATTACGCTTCATGATATTCTCGAGAATCTTATAGGAAGCCTTCCCGAAGAGGGAGAAATCATGGAACCGGATATCTTTATCCGCGATGACAAGTCTTTCCTTATAAGCGGTGATGCCCCTGTGGAGATCCTCGACGGGGTTTTTGAAAACTACATCACCGATCTCGATAATATCGACTATGCAACTGTGGCAGGCTTTGTTCTCGATAACATAAACAAGGTGCCTCAGATAGGGGATAAGTTCATTTTCAGGGACTATCTCATAGAGATCGTTGATATCGACGGCAACAGGATCGACAAGATACTCGTCAAAAAGAATACATAATCCTGATAAAAAGGCAACATCATATCTCAGCTAATATTTCTAACTTTATTCATCAAATCCTTTTTAAAAAATTGTCTATCGTAATGAAAAAGATCTGTGTTTTATTGGTTTTGCTTTCCCTTATGTCAGGTCTGGGGGCACAAAAGCCTCCTTTCTACAAAAATTTCACTGTATCGGTTTATGTCAGGGCTTATGAAGTACGCGATATGGCCGACGAAAAGAAACTCCGGGAGAACTGGGAAATCATCAGCAGTCAGGTGAACGTCGATAAAATCTACCTTGAAACTCACCGCGATCTGCTTGTTGTTGATGAGAAAACCCTTGAATCGGCAATAAAGTTCTTCAAATCGAAAGGGCTTAAGGTTGCAGGAGGGATAACCTATACTATCAACGAGAGCAACAATTTTGAAACTTATTGTTATACGAATCCTGAGCACAGGCAGAAAGCCAGGGAGATAGCTGAATATACCGCAAAGCATTTTGACGAGTTCATTCTTGACGACTTCTTTTATACAAGCTGCAAATGCGATCTGTGCATAAAGGCAAAGGGAGATTTGAGCTGGACTGATTTCAGGCTCAGGCTTATGACCGATGCTGCAAACGAACTGATAATAAATCCTGCAAAAGCAGTCAATCCTGATGTAAAGGTTATAATCAAGTATCCGAACTGGTACGAGCATTTTCAGGGTCTAGGTTTTAACCTTGAGGCCGGTCCGCAGATCTTCGACGGTATCTATACTGGTACCGAGACACGCGATGCGGTAAGCTCCGACCAGCATCTTCAGCAGTATGAAAGTTACCTGATCATGAGATATTTTGAGAACCTTGCACCCGGACGAAACGGAGGAGGATGGGTCGATTCGGGAGGGGCATTCTATTATGACCGTTATGCCGAACAGTTCTGGATCACACTTTTCGCCAAAGCACGCGAAATTACAATGTTCGATTACCGCCAGCTTCTTACTCCCATCAGACTGGGAGCAAGAGGTGTATGGCAGGGAAACCGCACAAGTTTCGATTTTGACGAGATGATGAAACCCTACACGGCCGAAGGAGGCTTAACCGTTTATCCATCAACCATTGCAAGGGTTCCGGGAATGACATTCCGGCAGGTCGATTCTTTTCTTGGCAGTCTGGGCAATCCTATGGGTGTAAAGAGCTATAAGCCTTATCATTCCATTGGTGAGGACTTTCTCCAGAACTACCTCGGGATGATAGGTATCCCAATGGATATTGTCCCGGAATTCCCGGCAGACGGGAAAATGATCATTCTTACCGAATCGGCTAAATATGACCCTGACATAGTCAGGAAAATAAAGGAACGCCTTCAGTCGGGAAAGCATGTAATGATAACTTCAGGCTTGCTGCGGGAATTGCAGGATAAGGGAATTGGGGATATCGCGGAACTGAAATACTCGGACAGAAAAGCACTTGTGAGCGATTTTAAGGCAGGATGGGGGAGAATAGTGAAGTCAGATCAGGAAATACTTATACCCCAGGTAACCTATCTTACAAATGATTCGTGGGAGGAAGTTTCAGCGATAAAAGGCGCTTCAGGATGGCCGATTGTTCACAGGGCGCAGTATTCAAAGGCAAATCTTTACGTGCTTACCATTCCCGAAAACTTTTCCGACCTGTACCAGCTTCCTGTGGAGATCCTTAACAGGATTCGTGCGATAGCAACGCCCGATTTCAATATAAGGCTTGAGGGTCCGGCAAAGGTAAGCCTCTTCTGCTACGACAACGGAACATTTATAGTGGAATCTTTCCTCGACGAGCCGGTCACGGTAAAACTGGTGGCTGATCAGCCCGTGAACGCCATTGAGGATCTTATTACGGGAGGTACTGACCAGGGAACCCAGGTTCCGGCAGTTCCCTTCATGAGGGTTAAACAGCCTCCCCAGAGGAGCTTTGAAATCTCTGTTAAACCTCATTCGTACAGAGTGTTTAGGACGGTAACCGGTAATAAGTAATATGAGAAGTTGTGAGCACGGGGAATTTGAAAACCGTAGGGGGAGAAGGGGTTGAAGAGGTTGAAGAAGTTGAAGAAGTTGAAGAAGTTGCAGGGGAGAGCAAAGGAGGAAGACGCAGTGATGAAGGAGTACTGAAGGCATATCTGAGAGGTTCCCCTCCTGCCTTGTCCACCGAAGCTGCTAAGCGAAGGTGGAGGAGGGGTTAGGGGTGGGTTAAGAAGACACATGACCCACGAAGCAGGACGCATGGAAAACCAGAGGTGGAACAGGAGGTTAATACAAGCACCCAGAACAAGCAACCAGAACAAGCAACAAGCACCCAGCAACAAGCAACAAGCAACGAGCAACAAGTACTCTAACCTTTAAAACGAAATAAAAATGACATCAAAAGCTTCACGCAGGAAATTCTTAAGACAGATGGGAGGAGCTTCCCTTCTGCTTGCAGCCGGCCCGGCAAGGGTTATCGGCAATGATACCGCTGAAAAACGGATAATAGGGTGGGAACCGCCTGTAAGTCCCAACGACAGGATAAGAGTCGCCACAATAGGAATGGGAATAATGGGGCATGCAGACACTGACTCTGCTCTCCGTGTACCCGGAGTTGAACTGGCAGCAGTTTGCGATCTTTATAATGGAAGACTCGCAAGGGCAAAAGAAAAATACGGCAACAATTTTGTAACAACACGCGATTACCGTGAACTGATAAACAGGAACGACATCGATGCGGTAATAATAGCAACAAGCGACAACTGGCATTCAAGGATTACCATTGATGCCCTTAACGCAGGCAAGGCTGTTTATTGCGAAAAGCCTGTTGTTCACAAAATAAGCCAGGGACTGGAGGTTATTGAGGCTCAGAAGAAGACCGGAAAAGCAATGCAGGTCGGAAGCCAGAGAGTCAGCAGCATTGTTTACGCGAAGGCAAAGGAACTCTATAAGTCGGGAGCGATAGGACAGCTCAACTGTATTGAAGCTTCATTCGACAGGCAGGATGCCCTGGGCGCCTGGCAGTACACAATGCCAACCGACGGTTCACCACAGACTGTCGACTGGGACCGCTATGTTGAGGGAATGAATAAGATGACCTGGGACCCGAAAAAATTCTTCTGGTGGAGAAACTACAGGGATTTCGGAACCGGTGTCGCAGGCGACCTTTTCGTTCATCTTCTCTCGGGGATACACCTCATGACAGATTCATACGGACCGGATACCATTTTTGCCTCGGGCCAGCTCTGTTACTGGAAAGACGAAAGGGATGTTCCCGATGTAATGACCGCAATCATGCACTATCCTGAAACTGCCCGGCATCCCGAGTTCCAGGTGATGCTAAGGGTAAACTTCGTGAGCGGACAGGGCGACAAGGGAATAACACGCTTCATAGGCAGCGAAGGTGTAATGGAAATGCTCGACAACGGCTTCAAACTCACTCATAGCATAATGGCGAAGGCTCCCGGGATAGGAGGCTGGGATTCTTTCGACACCTATCCAAAAGCAATGCAGGAGGAACTGATGAGACAGTATAACCAGAAATACACCGCAGAAGAGAAAAAGCGGCCGGTCAAACCCGAATTAAACTATATTGCTCCCGAAGGGTTCGATGAGCATCTCGAACATTTCAGGAACTTCTTCGACGGTATGAGGGGAACCAGGCAGCTCGTTGAGGGTCCGGAATTCGGATTCAGGGCAGCAGCACCGACCCTGGCATGTAACGACAGCTATTTCCAGAAGAAGATAATAAGCTGGGATCCGGTCGCAATGAAGGTGGTGTGACAATGATGTCCGGCTTATCCGGATATTGAATTTATGTAACACAGAAAGATTAATTGCAGTTATCAGGAAAAAAGAGCGGGGAAGGTACCTCCGGTAGTCCCGTCAGGGAAAAAGGCTGGCTGAAACTCGATAATGCGGCAAAGCTGTTCCCGGCAATAATGTCGGAGGACCTGACCCTTGTTTTCAGACTTACGGTTACACTTAAGGAACCCGTAAAATATTCGGTACTCAGCAAAGCCGTTGAGCTAACCTCACGAAGATTCCCTTATTTCAGCGTATCGCTTGGAAGCGGTCTTTTCTGGAACTACCTGGAAATGAATGAAAAACTTCCGAGGATTCAGGCTGAAGAAGAGATTCCCTGTACAGCCTTTGCCGTAAGCAGGAAAAGCGAGACCCTATACCGGATCCTGGCCCGGGGACGGAGGATCTCCGTTGAGTTTATGCATATCCTCACAGACGGAAGCGGAGCCCTTGAATATCTGAAATCCCTTCTTTACACATATCTTCAGCTTGCAGGAAAACCGGTCGGGGATCCGGGGGATATAGTACTTCCGGAAACACCTCCATCCGAAGAAGAATATGAAGACGGATACAACAAATACTTCCGGAAGGTCCCTCCCCCCGCAAAGATCGTAAAGGCCTGGCATCTTCCTTTCCGTCTCAGTGAAAAACCCCGCCTGAGCACTGTCGAAGCCGAGGTCAGCGTCAGGGAAGTCCTTGAAGTCTCGAGGAGATACAAAGCATCACTTACTGAATATTTCGTGTCGGTTTACCTTTATTCTCTTCAGGAGATCTTCCACACAGAAAACAAAAACAGGAAAAGGCCTGTATCAAGGGTGCTGAGGGTGCAGGTGCCGGTTAACATGAGGACAAAATTTCCCTGCAGGACACTTCGCAACTTTTCGCTTTTTGTCATGCCCGAAACAGACATCCGCCTCGGTTCATACAGCTTTGAAGAGATCCTGAGGTCGGTACATTACCAGCTTCAGCTAAGCACCGATGTAAAGCAGCTCTCAAGGTTCCTGTCATCAAACGTCAGTTATGAAAAGCTGATGCTTATAAGGGTCCTGCCCCTGTTCATCAAGAAGATGGCAATAACTGCAATATATAGGGGGCTGGCTTCAAAAAGGATGACGGGTATCTTTACAAATCCCGGAGCGGTCAATATCCCGGGTTGGATGCATGAACATATTGATCATTTCAGCCTGGTTCCTCCTCCTCCCAACAGGTGGGTAAAAGTGAGCGCCGGGATGATCTCCTTCGGCGACAGACTGATGATATGCTTCTCAAACATAACCCGTACACGAGAGCTTGAAAGACTTGTTTTAAAACGCCTGGCAAGCGATGGCGTACATGTAAGAATTCTGAACAACAATTTAAACAACAGGAAGAGATGATTTGTGTCAATTGCGGAGTGGAACTTGAGGATGGACTTGTGGCTTGTCCTCTGTGCGGGATGGATCAGGAGAAGAAGGATGAAAAGGGGATTATTTCGGATAATTACCCCTCAGGCATAATAAGGCTTCAGAAAGAGGAGAGCAGAAAATATCTGTGGGAGCTAAGCGGAATAATAGCTTTTTCGGCAATTGCTATATGTATTGTGGTTGACCTTCTGATAAGCAGAGGCATGAAATGGTCGCTTTATGCAGCCATTTCGATACTCGAAACATGGATAATAGCCACCGTGATAATGATATCGCGAAGGAATGTTCCAATCATGCTGACAGGGATCATACTGACAATACTGGCAGCCCTGCTGGCCTATGACCTCGTTGAATCAGGTCTTGAATGGTTCTTCCCCGTGGGACTTCCCATGACAGCAGGGATATTTGCTGCTGCCGGCCTTGTAGCTTTTCTGTGCAAAATCTCCCGTTACAGGGGTTTCAATATTATAGCTGCCGCACTTGTTATAGTTGCCGGACTGTGCATGCTTATGGAGATTGCACTCGACAGGTACATAGACGGGGCTGCTGATCTCAGATGGTCGCTTATTGCAGCAACCTCGATTTTCCCTGTTGCAATGATCTTCGCCTTCTTTCACTACAGGATGAAAAAGGGTAAACAGCTTGACAGTTTTTTTCATGTATGAAAGAATTTTATTTTTTTGTTCACGGGAATAAATTTTTCGTAAATTGATTAGCAGTAATTGATTAAAAACCCGTCAACCGGATCCTTAACGCCGGTTCGGCCAAAACAAAAGAATATGGAAAAGATTATCGGATGTTGCGGAATCAACTGCGCCGGATGCGACGCCAGGAAAGCCACAATCAGCAATAATGATGAACTCAGGGTGGCAACTGCTGCAAAATGGAGGGATGAATTCAATGCTCCCGGCATAACGGCTGAGATGATAAACTGTACCGGATGCAGGGAGGAGGGTCCCAAATTCAGTCACTGCCATATGTGTGAAATCAGAAACTGTGTTATTGCAAAAGGTTTTAACACCTGCGCCGACTGTCCGGAGCTTGAATCCTGTTCCATTGTGGCCGGGATCCTTCAGGCCGTACCCGACGCACTTTCAAACCTGAAAAGCCTGAATTAACAGGATTTTTATCATTTTACTTCTTCTTTTCTGATCGTATGTTGCAGGAGTTTCCGTGATCACTGTGATCATAGGGAACAATATGGCAGATCTGATTGTTAGGTCTGATGGGATTTCCTGCGTAATTTTTAAAGACAACTGGAAACGTGAAGCCTGACCGAGCCTGGTCAGGAACGAGCAACCAGTAACCAGGAACCAGCAACGACAAACGGTAAACATTATTAACAATATGAACAACGCTATTTTCAATTTTGCAGAACCGGTCAATGAGCCGGTGTTTGAATATCTGCCGGGAAGCAGGGAGAGGGAACTTATTGAAAGGGAGCTCAGGGAGCAGGGCAGCAAGGTTGTCGAGATCCCGCTGATAATAGGAGGGAAGGAGATCAGGACAGGAAAGATGGGAAAGGTTGTAAATCCCGCTGACCATAATCATGTGCTGGCAACCTATCACATGGCAACAGAGAAGGAGGTCAGGATGGCCATCGATGCAGCACTTGCAGCGAAGGAATGCTGGACGAACCTTGCATGGATGGAAAGGGCTGCAATAATGGCTAAGGCTGCAGATCTTATTTCTTCTAAATACAGGAACAGAATCAATGCTGCTACAATGCTGGGACAGGGAAAAAACCTTTTTCAGTCGGAGATAGATGCTGTATGTGAGGTGGTCGACTATCTGAGGTTCAATAACTACTTCGCGTCCATGATCTATATGGATCAGCCCCTGTCCGGCAACGGGAGCATCAACCGCCTCGAATACCGCCCTCTTGAGGGTTTCATATATGCTATAACACCCTTTAATTTCACTGCTATCGCCACCAACCTTAATGCAAGCGTGACGCTGATGGGAAACACAACGGTCTGGAAGCCTGCAAGCACCGCGGTTCTGTCAAACTATTACTTAATGAAGATCTATGAAGAAGCAGGTCTG
Organism: Bacteroidales bacterium; assembly: GCA_040772125.1. Lineage (GTDB taxonomy): Bacteria > Bacteroidota > Bacteroidia > Bacteroidales > VadinHA17 > LD21. The sequence continues at coordinate 435,284 of JAXGYS010000004.1, read as the reverse complement.
CCGGCAGGAGTAATAAATTTTGTGCCGGGTTCAGGCTCTCTCATCAGCAGCGTGGTGCTTCAACACCGCGATCTGGCCGGAGTCCATTTTACCGGTTCGAATGCCACCTTCAATACCCTGTGGAAGCAGGTTTCGGATAACCTTTCGGTTTACAAAAGCTACCCGAAAATCGTAGGAGAGACGGGAGGAAAGGATTTCATCTTTGCTCATAACTCAGCCGATCCGCTTGCACTTGCTACGGCAATTGTAAGAGGCGCCTTCGAGTACCAGGGACAGAAGTGTTCAGCTGCTTCACGGGCTTATATCCCAGAATCGGTGTGGGAAGCAACAAAGGATCATGTACTCAGGATGATCTCACAGATAAGGGTTGGCAATGTCACCGATCTGAACAATTTCGTGAATGCAGTGATCGATGAACCCTCCTTTGACAGGATAATGTCTTATATAAAAAAGGCGGAGGAGTCGGACAAAGCTGAGATCATAGCAGGCGGAAAGGGAGACAAGTCGCAGGGATATTTCATTGAACCCACGGTTATAGTCGCAAAGGATCCGCACTTCATCACGATGGAGGAGGAGATCTTTGGTCCGGTTATGACTGTGTATGTTTATGAGGATGACCAGTTTGAGGAGACTCTAAAGCTGTGCGACGAGACATCGCCCTATGGTCTTACCGGTGCTATCTTCAGCCGCGACAGGTATGCAATGGTCAGGGCTTGCAGGCTATTGAGGTATGCTGCAGGCAATTTTTACTACAACGACAAACCAACAGGGGCTATGGTCGGGCAGCAGCCTTTCGGAGGCTCAAGGGCTTCGGGGACCAACGACAAGGCCGGAAGTCATCTGAATCTTCTGAGGTGGGTGAGTCCGAGGACGATAAAGGAGACGCTTATTCCGGCGACGGATTTCAAATATCCTTATATGGAATAAGGTCAGGGGTGCAGGACCAGGATATGTTGAGTATCTGTCCCTGAATATTCTTGCAAATTAAATTGTTATGTTAAAAGGGTTTATGGGGGCATGGTCACTGCTCTTTTACAGTAAGAAAAACTTCATCTTGTTGTTTTATCTTTAACGTAAGCCCATCAATTAGCTGCTGACCCGAATAGTTCTTTCTCTTCCCTGATGGGTAGAATGTGACATCGTAGCTTTTCCCGGCTTCAACCGTGAACCACTGCTGAAATTGGTTTATCCGCGGATAATCTGCCGGCATATGCATTTTATCACGCCAGCGGGGTATGTCGAATTTGATTTTCCCCGACCAGCCCGGCTCACAGCTTATCGAAGCATAAAGCACTCCGTCTTTGCATTCAGCCCCGATTTTCAGGTCCTGATGCCAGTTCTCCGCTGTAAGTCCCTGCGATTTCCACAGGCAGTACATAATTGTTGTACGGGCGAAGTTCCCGTCACCATGCCAGCCTTCAATAATTCCAGAAGGTTTTTGCATATCCCACATGACCTTAATCTGGGAGTCGATCCAATCTTTTACTGAAGTCATTTGTTCGCGGTTATAGAGGTTTAGGGCTCCCTCAATCGCATCGGCATAACCGTCGGCGCTTCCTCTTTCCCAGTCGTAACTGACATAGTTATTATTCAGGGCTCCTAGACCTTTCAGCACGGCTTCCCTGTAAGCAGCAACGGAATCGAGTTGATATACAAAGTAATAAGCATTCAGCGTATATCCGAAAGTATCAGCAACACCATCTGAAATAATTTCACCCGTCACAGGATTTATCTCATTGTAAAAGAGTCCGTCTGAATTTTGTCCCTTCTCTAGAATTCTGTCGAGCATCGAATGAATGTAAGGCTTCCATTCTTCTCTTTTCTCGGGCCATGAATACGAAGCGGCAAGGTAGGCTTCGCATAATCCGGAAATGATCTCACAGCCATGATCGCGTATCCTTAGTTTCCCGTTGAGGTTTGTCGGAAGATTGGTCTCATTGAGATAATGGTCCGCTATTTCAGCGGCCCATTCAAGGTATTCCCTCTTTCCCGTGAACCAGTACATGCGCGACAGGACCTGAAGGAGATCCCCGTTAACTTCAGCCACTGCGCTTCCTCCGTAAAATGATCCCGGTAATTCCTTTACCACCCTGGTCAGGGATGTAAGATCATCGAGGATACCGAGCATTCTCTCGCTCCAGGGGCTTTCTCCGAGCCATTCGGTTAAAGGGATGAGGCCGTCTTTCATATATTCGGCGGAACCGAAGATTATCTGGCTGGTATCAGCGATGTCATTTCTGAAGCCCTTTTCAGAGAATGAATAAGTATCCGGCAGTTTCCCGATCCTTGAAGTAAGTCTTTCCTCAGTATGTAGCATCTCAGCGGCATATGTTCTGAAAAATTCAGGCATTGTCAGCGATGAGGTAAGCACCATGAAAGGATAGTTGTCTGCTGCGGCATCCCAGGCGTTCCAGTAGTTGCGGCTTTCGTTTATGTTTCTCGGTATCAGGCCCGTTATCGTGTCGGCGTAATTCATCCAGTCATTTACATAGCGTATGCACCGGTTGTATCCCTCGTTTACAAGGCTGCCGTTTGATGAGGCTATACGGAAGACAGACATGTCGGCTGTTTTGTCCGTGCATGATTGAACCAGTATCAGTCCAAGCGAAAGGCGGAGCATCAGTTTTAACATCGGAGCGTATTTTCAGGATGGTACAGAAATCATATTCTGAAGATATTGGATATACCGGAGTGTGGCGGTGTTCCCAATAAAGTTAAGAAAAGAATTGCTGATTCTGGATGCAAGTCTTTCAAATATCTGGCAGGGAAGAAATGTTAACCAGGGGAACAACAAGGCATGTTTCGGACTGAATCTTTGGTCAGGCCGGAAGTTGTAATTTATCGTGAACATTCACATTATCTCCGATACGGCGGGTGACCGTGGCAGCATCGCTTTTTTCGAGATTTTTCATTCCAAACAGGACACGGAAAAAGTTATAAGGTCTTACAATGAACCAGTATATTATTATTGCAAGGCTAAAAGAAGAAAGAAAAACAATAATCACTTTCCAGACCACCTCTGTCTCGAGCTGAACGGCAAAATAACCGGTAACAACAATAGACGGCTGATGAAGCAGGTAGAAAGGATAAATTGCTTCATTGGCAATTTTTCTGAAGTGATTGTTCTTATTCAGGTGCTGTTTTGCAAATCCCAGGGCTGTCAGGGCGCAGGACCAGGCAACGATAATGGAGAAGGCCTCCCTGAGGGAATCGGCAAGGTTGTCTGGCTGGATAATTCTGGTCACTAATATCATTGAAATATAGGCTGCAATGGTCTCTGCAAGGTACAGGAACCTGTATTTGCGTATTGCACCGGAAATTCTATAGGATGAGAGCAAAATATAACCGGAAAGAAAGAAAATAACATAGTAAGTTATAGATGCCCAGTCATTTACAAGATCATGAGTGTCGACCTCGAAAAATGGACGAAGAAGGATCTGGGATAGAATCAAAGGGATAAGAAATATATTCAGGGCCAGAGGTTTTGTTACTATTCTTTCGAGCTGTGATAAAAATTTCCGGAATCTTTTACCGCGGAGGAGGTTCAGAAAGGGTGAAATGAAAAGAGATATAACGAAGAGGTAAGTAATGAACCAAAGGTGGTGCCAGCTGAAATTACCTGCAGGATAAATTCCATCAAACATATGAGGATAATAGCTCAACAGGGAGTCATACTGGTTAATTTTTTCGATATAAACCTGAACAGGCACCAGTATGAAAATTCCTGCCACAAGTGGAATTACCAGTCTTCTGAACCGTTCGGACAGGTATTGACCAGGGGTTCTTTTCCCCAGAGCATAATATGTACCTGCCCCGGCCAGCATGAAGAGCAGGGGCATTCTCCACAGGTGGAGGAAGGACATTATCTGTCTGAGGCCTCCTTCGTACAGCTGGTCATTTTTTATATGCCAGGGCCAGATAACGAAAATCATCCCGATATGATAGAAGTATACACTGATTATTAGAATGATCCTTAACCAGTCAATGTAATACTGTCGTTCCGGTTTCTGAAATGTTTTTGTGTCAGTAAGATCCATAATGGCTTTTTCCTGCAAACATAAAAGCCGGAATGATGGCAGGACGAATCAGCTTATCGGAACGATGGATGAGCCTATCGGATAAGACAAATTTTTTCAGCGAGTATGCTGCTATATATCAGATAAAAAGGATGTTAATGATCTGTCAGGGATTTTCTGAACCCGGATGGAGTTTTACCTGTATATTTTTTAAAAGCTATATTAAATGACGATTTGGAATTATAACCAACCAGCTCTGCAAGTTCTTCAACAGTAATTTTTGCATATTTATCCTCTGTTATGAGTTTCTTTGCATGTTCCACCCTGTAGAAAGCCAGCAGTTCAAAGAAATTTCTGTTCAGTTTCTCATTAATTACCTGGGAGACATGATGGGAGGATTCGTTTATCTGTCTTGAAAGCCCCGACAGGGATGCGAGGTTATTTGTAAAATAGCGTTTGTCTTCCATTTCCTTAAGGATCTTTTCCAGGATCATTTCCTTGTTCTCTTCGGAAAGAGAGGATTTCTGATATTTCATCTGGGGAAATGAAAATACAGAACCGGGTCTTTCAAAGAAATCTGACCTGTTTAGTATCTGATAACTTGTTGCATAGATCATAAAGGATATGTAGGAAGCTACTATATTGTTTCCCACATCACTTGTCATTCCGAAGTATAATTTGGTAATAAGGAGGATGGCAATGATTAACAGGAAATGTATCAAAGTGTTTCGTAGTGTAATAAGTAATTCATTATCTGTTCTGAACAAAGACTGTTTCAGTAACCTGAATTTTCTTTTCAATATGATTATCGTGACTATAAAATATGTCAGCATCTGCAGTACCATCAGCTGATTGACATATTGCCTTATTCCAAGCGGATCGTCAGGTACCAGAAACCTGACCTCAAGTAATTCCCAGTCAGGGTGTTTTGTTTCAACATAGGAGTTGTATTTATATTCATCCGGCTGGATGAATGCAAGAAACATATAGAGAAACCAGAAAAAGAAAGGTATAAAATGAAGGATTGTTCTTCTTTTTTCTTCAGGATTCAGACTGGATATGACATAGAGATAAAGTAGCGGACCAAAAACAAAGTTAAGTGATTCACTGAAGTTTGTCAGCCACAGTACTTTGACGATGTACCCGGTATTATTGAGCCATTCTTCGGATATTGCCAGTGAAAGAGAAAGAAGCAGCAGTCCCTGAAAAAGATTTGCCTTTCTTGAGTTAGTTCCGTTCTTTATGAAAAACCATGATAAAAAAAGCGCCTGGAAAACTCCAAGAAAAATAAATACATCTGGAATACCAATATGGATATCGGTTCTCATCATGGTGGTCTTGTCAGTTTTCTACGGATAAATACAGTGATTATCCTTCTGCGGTACCAAAATTACTAAGAAAATTATTTGGACGGCATTGCTTCAGCCAGCAGTTTCATTTATAAAAGAAAATAGTTGATGCAGAACCGGGAGCCAGTGAAAATAATCTGACACATGATGAAGAAAATGGTACCGGTCAAATTATGTTCATGTTAAAGCACAGAATGTATGACAGCTACCACATATTTGTTCATGATATCATGATTTATGGGATGTAAGGTTTTATGGATTTTTTACTGTATTTGAAAATTGCCAGTAAATTATTAATATTGCAGTCCGGTTTTTCTGGTTGCTGGCTACTGGTTACTTGTTAAATGCGGCAAATTATTATGCTTGCAGCTGGTGACAAGCCACAAGAAACTAGCATCCAGCAACAAGCAACCAAACCGGGCCCATAGCTCAGACGGTCCCGAAAAACAAAGCAAATACTGTTTGCTTTGTTTTTCGAGGATCCTCGATCCCGCGGGGCGGGATCGGGATTAGAGCACCTGTCTGATGTCTTGAGGGTCGTTGGTTCTATAAGGATAATGGTTTTTAGGGCCCATAGCTCAGACGGTTAGAGCACCTGACTCATAATCAGGGGGTCGCTGGTTCGATCCCAGCTGGGCCCACTCAAAATCAAGAAGTTACAACCTCAAAAATTGTAACTTTTTTTTTGGTGCCAGTTTGGTGCCAGGATTTTAAGGATTTTGTTCCGTTTGAATAATATTATTTGGTAATCAAAACCTGTTTTAACAGGTTGAAGATCCTACATCGAGTTTTTCTTTTTCCTATTGAATCTCGCTCTTTGATCCACTCATCCATCTCCTGTTTAATATTTCTTTCCCGTTTTTCTTTCAATGACGCAAAAGCCAAAAGTAGCTCTCCTGCTCGTTCCAGTCCAGTTACTTCAAAATCTGAGTGAGTGCTAAAACAATAAGCTTTAATATCAAACATTATTGATTCCGTGAAATCAATAAGAGAATTAATCTCTTCAAAACTAATTTGAACTTCAGTTAATTCTACGCTTGGACTCTTATCTGTATGAGCAAAATAGTTATCTCTCTGAACACAAACCCTGTCTCTGATTGACTTAATACTACCAGAATTCAAAGATACTAACCATCCATTAAGCTTGGTTTGAGGTAAATCCGCGAGCCATGAATATTGATTATAATTTTCATTGAGGTTGCCAATATAGTCTATTAGGTTATAATGTTGATTTTTAGATCTTTGAAAAAGCTTAGCTATTTCAATAATACCAATTCTCCAGAAGGCGACTCTTATCCGTCTTATTATAAAATTATCTACTGCCGCAATTCTCTCTTCTGTTGTTTCGGGATTATTCAGGTATTGGACATCTTTAAAGTAATATTTAGCATCGAAGTGGATATTTAGAATTCTTTCAAGCTCAGATTCAAAAAATTCCTTTGTCTTAACGATCATATCCATAATTTAAATATTTGGCGCCAAGAATTGAACAATGAAGCAACCCTTTTACCCAGATCATTTGAACAAATTGATCGGTAAAATTGAGAGATTGCGTCTGCAAGATCTCGCTCAAATAAGATTTCGGCCAGCTTTTTCGACTATTTTCTTTTCTTTACAGGCCCAACTTTTATTTTCTCGGTAACTGTTTTTGATGGATGCTTAGCTGCTTCCTTTTTAGGAACGAATTTACCTGTTTTTGCATCCCTAACTCTGGTTGATGTTTTACTCATTGTATTATTTTTAGTATGGTGAATATTGGGGTACTTTACGTGAGTCTCTACCTGACAATTTTTAATTTTACCTCGGTTGATGGAACAAAAAAGTCCTGAAAATCCTTGAGGGAAATAGACAGATAGTCACATAATTCTGTTGTATTGTAGTTTAATTCCGATCTGAAAAAATCAATGATCCTATGAAGTAGATTGGGATTCTGAAATTTAACTTCAACTTTTTCATGTCTTCTCTCTCCCTGTCTACTTAGCTCAATGAGGAGGTTTTTATATTTATCCTCCCCAATACAACCCAACTGATGAGCCCGATAAATAAGGGAACTCTTGGATGTCATCCAGTATTCTTTAAGTGGAGACAGTTTAGAATATGTGATATAGATTAAATCCTTTCTAATCTCCAGTTCAGGCATTAAAAATTCTGCAGCAAATACATTTGCTTCTCTTTCTATTTCCTTTTCAGAGACTTCCAAATCAAGTTCAAAGGTTATGTGCATTATTAAATGCCCTAACTCATGGGAAAGGGTGAACCGCTTCCTATCGTTGGGAATGCTTATATTGATGAATATAATAGGTTGTCCCTTTTTTGTAATCAAGGTTATTCCATCAAACTTGTCAGTATTGAATTCGAGTTCCTTAATAATAATCCCCTTCCGCTCTAATATCTCTACTAAGTCTTTAATAGGGCCTGTGGGTACATCAAAAAACTTCCTTGCTATTCTTGCAATATCCTCAGGAGTGTTTGAAGTATTATCAACCTTTATTTTAGGGATATCTATAGAAACAAGTTCAACAGAATCAAGCAAATCATCAACACAGCTTGATATTACGTGCATCTTTGCATCTGTAATTTGAAGAACTTTCTTTGACATTGAAAGTCTCTTTCTGTAATAAAAGTTCGAAATACGATTTACTGGAGTTTCTTGGAAGAAAAACTTCACTGGGAATTCGAGTTCTTCGGCAAGAATAGTTAAGGTTTCGGACGTAATATTTAAAAGACCTTTTTCCATTCTTGACAAGTTTCCCTGTGTTAGATTTGGTACTTTCAAGCAAAGTTCTTTCTGAGTAATACCTCGCATTTCTCTGGCAAGGACTACCATCTGGGGGTTTGGGCGTGCATTCATAATTGAGGTTTTGGATAGACACCTGGAAACGGCAGGTGTCCTTCAAAAAACAAATTAACTTGACTTCCTTCGAATCTGAATTTCTTTATCTTGACCAGTTATCGTTATATCAGGAATAGTAACACTTGGTGTACCAATGGAGAAAACTTGTGAACTGAGTCCATCAAGACTGCTTCTCCAAATAACTTCACCATTTCGTGAATATACTGCATGATACCCTGTAATGTAATCATACTCCTTGGTAACTGTAAACCCGATATAAATTACTGACGACCGATCTTCAAAATCAATGGACAATTGTTGATTAAGTCCAACGACATGTTTGGTTTCGATATTTTCAGGTAAATAAGTCTTTGAATTCAGCTTTTTAAAATAAAGGATCCACTCCTTATCTTTAGAAAAGTAATACCGACCTGTTGCATCCCTCAATATTTTTAAGCCAAAACAGTCATACAACTCCCCTCTCAAGAATCCGCTCATCAACACAGCACTTAGATTCCTATCCCTACAGTAAGGCTGGATTTCTGATCTGTGTGACTTCATCCTTTCAAACGCATTATCAATACTTGAAACAAATAGTGGTATCTCCTCACTAAATGCAATCTCAAATCTCTTTTGATCAGCATGCTTTCGATCAAAGATTTGATTTTTTGAAAATAAATAATTACTTTTGAGCATCTTTAAAAACGAATTTAATTAAACATCAAATTAACCCCGTAACCGTTTCTTACGGGGTTTTCCCTTTTACAAAGATAGTAAATAAATATTTTTCATGCAAATGTTGTAAATATTTTATCAACATTTGTTGTGTTTGTTATTAACCTAAAACAGAAAAATGTAGTGTAAAATGCGCATTATCAACATAATAGCCGTACTTTAGCTATTATATGAAAACACTAGTCATTCATCCCAAAGATCCCACCACAACATTCCTTTCCAGAATATATGCCCGTCTCAAAGATAAAACAGTCATTAGAGGAGGGATAAATAAATCAGACTTCCAGAAACTGATAGAATCCCACGACAGGGTCATAATGCTCGGGCATGGTTCACCATACGGACTATTGAACCGAGGTCAATTCTTTGAGGCAGGACTATACGTCATTGATGAATCCATGGTTACTTCACTAAAGAACAAGTCAAACAGCATATTCATCTGGTGTTATGCTGATCAGTTCGTCCGAAGGCATGGACTTTCAGGACTTTGTACAGGGATGTTCATCTCAGAAGCTGGAGAGGCTGATTACTGGGGATTTGAAGATATTGATGAGAATTTGATAGCCCTATCAAATGAAAGATTCTCTTGGATTATATCAAGGTCTATAAATCAGCCGATTGAAATATTGCACAGAAAATTATTATATGAATACGGCCTACTAGCCAGGACCAATTCAATAGCTGAGTTTAACCACGAAAGGTTATACTTCACACATTCGGGAAAGAATGAAATTATCAAGAAGATTGCTGTTTGATTTGAAAAAATGCAGGTAGAAAAGAACCAATAGAATTGTTATTAAGTCAGCCACTTATAGAATGGACTATCAAATAGTCTGTGCCACCAAGGATTGAAATTATTTCTTGTGGGTTGGTTGTATATAAATCACCTCAAATTCTTTCCTTTCACCAAAATAAGCAATTATGTCTGACTTTTTTATTTGAAGTTCATGAACCAATTTGGGTAGATGTGCAGTTGAATGGTTCCTGTCATACTTATATGCGAAGAACTCAGCGACATCCTTTCTTAGAGTCCATGAAACTCCGAAATCACCTGATTCAAATTCCTGAACTGTCATTCCTCTGTAAATGGTTAAATCTTCTGGCAAGGTGGAGAGATATTTTTGTTCTTTTTTCGACATTAATTTTTCTCTGTAGGGTTCCTCACTGCTAAATGTTTGTTTTATGTAATCTTTGAATCCATATAGATTATCACAAAGAGAATATGCTTCTTTTAATGCATACCAATACATTTCCCCTTTAAGGTTATATTTCCAGTATAGCTCAAGGAACCCAGCAAATCGGTCATAGGAGTTACACATAACCAATGTTTGATCAATATTTTCCTTTAATCTCTTTTTACCAATTTTTTTCATTGTGAATTTGGTTGTAATTCAAATGAGCCAGCCTTATTAACGTGATGGACTAATATACAAAACGCAATCGACAAAGATGTCTAAGGTTAACAGGTGTTATTACCCACTTCATTGATGATTATTGAAGATTCAGGTTTGGGTTTATGATACTTTCAATTATCATGCTTTGCAGACAAGAGGTTTGAAATATCGAACCGAAATTTGATTAGGGACATTATGGCGATAGCCAATCTTGACAGTATAATAGCGGATAGATAGTAGGATAATACGTCTTCTAAGGCTATATTATCTGAACAAACTTTTCCATCGAGCAAAAAGTCTTGCATATCTTGTATTTTCCGATTATCTTAGTATGAGAAAAATTGATTGCTATCTATCTTTGTTCTTTTAGTGAGTCTGAATGTTCTTCCACCTTGGGCGAGATTAGTAGAAATATTAGTTTCGATAGTTAACGCCATAAAAAGCGTCGGTAAATTTTTAACAAACCTTAAAAAAAATGTGAAAAATATGAAGACAAGAATTTCAAATTTGATTTCTAAAACTAAGCTGGTGTGGAACGTGGGTGGATTAAAAAAGACACACTGGATAGAACAAAGAGAACCCTAATGAGGAGCATACGTTCCACCCGCCAAAAGTATTCATGCTTCATATTTTCAAGCCGAGTTATCTCGGCTTTTTATTTTAGTAAGGCGAGAAGTCAAACATCATATTGAAATTATCATCTTAGAAGCCCTATTTTTAAAAGGTCTCGCCAAGCAACCGAAACATATCCATCATATTTACATACCTTACTCCAAGAGCATCACACGCATCAGGTATTTTTACCTTATTCCTACGAAAAGGTTCACTTACTTCCTGTGTAACAATAATATTGTTCGACGGATCATCAAGAGCGAAAGCTACTATAAATGCATCTGCCTCCTCTGCTGACAGGAATTCATTTATTGAATTAGGTAGATAGTGTGTATTTCTTGATATAACCCAAGAGGTGACTAGCCTATAGCTATCAATACTCGATGCAGTATCCTTAAAAAAGTCATTTGGGAGGTTGGCTTCACACCAATCAGAAAGGAGGTCGTGATTATCAAAAATCTCATCCTTTACCTTATCAATACTTATTATGAACCCTGAGTCCGCTAACTGCTTTACCTTATTCCAAAAGCTGTATGCGACGTCCAGGGGATAACTTACCCTGTGAGCTTGAATAAAGAAATTGCTATCCACGATGAAGACACTCATGGCAGCAATTAAAAATGTTCAGTAAAAAACTTCTGAAATGTGTCTCCTTTCAAGCTGGTTAGCTTACAGGCATCACGATACAGTAATTTACCCGATTTGACAGCATTATTTACATGGGTTGCAAATACAATGCTGAGTCTCTTCTTTGTTGTGGCATAGAAATCACCGCCAGGTTTCTGATTTTCCTTTTTGGAAAAATCTCTGCTGATATAATCCTCGTAGAACTCGAAAAAATCTTTTCTGGAAATCTTTCCTGTATCCAGAGCCCTCCGTGCAATTACAATCTCACTTACTTTAAAGAATCTGGAAGCATATCTAATGGTTGGATTTTTACTCCAAACGAAATTAAAAGTCCTTTCGGGCACTAAAAATTCTGCTGCTACTTTATCGCAAATAATTTCTATGGGCTCATTTGCAGGCTGAAGCCTGCGAAAATCAAATCCAGCACTGTGGCCTGTCCAAATATGTGCAAGCTCATGTATAATCGTAAACAGCTGTGCCGATTTACTGTCAGCATTATTTACGAACATAAGTGGAGCAATGTGATCAACCAATACAAATCCCCTGCATTCCTCGACAGGGATTTTTCTATACACATTATTTTCAACTACTCCATTGAAAGCAATGATTATTCCTTCGTTTTCAATTTTGTGAGTGATAAAATCAAGTGTTTCCTGCCATGTTCTGAATTCGCTTGCCCAATTCTCATTCAGTTCTAAGGTCCTTCGAATGTCCTCCACAATATCTGCAACATTAAGACGGTTTTCGAACCTGCCTACGTATGGTAAAGGTTTATAAGCTAGATCCCTTAGATAATCTTTCAGCCAATCCTGCCTTTGCTGCATAGTCAGGACAGTGTCATATATGTTAATGTTGACAGTGGTTGTTTTTGCACCTTCAGTTCTGTAAAAGGGAATTGGTAAATTCTCTTTTGGTGGAGCAGGTAAAAAAAGATATCCGAAAGGAATATATACTTTTTTGGAAAAATTTTCTAATTGCTTGACTGTTGGGTTCTTTTCCCCTTCAATCCATTTTTGAACATTAGGGAGCTTATCAGTAAACTCATGCAAGTCAAATCCTGCACGGGCAATAGCCCATGTTAGAATATCAGCATTAACGTTTATTTCAGTCCTCACATTACAAATTTAGCATTTTATACCTTAAAATATCCCATAAAAGGAAGAAAGCATTAATGCTGTCATTATGACAGGATTGAGGATAAAATGGTTGTGAAGTAAATGTTTTTAAGTTTTATGTCTACCTTTATTGAACAGTTATTCTTAGTATAATGAGCTTTCAGAAGATACTCGAAAAGTACCGTAAAATATCCTTTACAGAAAAAGACAAGGGCACCCGTTTCGAAAGGTTAATGCAAGCCTACCTTAAAACGGATCCGAAATATGCGTTTAAGTTTAAGAATGTGTGGCTCTGGGAAGAATTCCCTGCAAAAAATGACCTCGGCGGCAGTGACACGGGAATTGACCTTGTTGCTCTGACACACGAAGGCGATTATTGGGCTATACAATGTAAATGTTATCAAGAGTCCACTGTAATTGACAAACCTGCCGTTGATTCCTTCCTTGCTACCTCAAGCCGTAAATTTAAGGATGAGCAACTCAGGACAGTCGGATTTGCAGTCAGGTTATGGATTTCCACGACTAATAAATGGGGTCCGAACGCCACTGGTGCCATAAAGAACCAAAATCCGCCCGTCACAAGAATAAACCTTTATGAACTGCAGGAAGCACCAGTCGATTGGGCTAAGCTTGAGAGTGGAATTCATGGCGAGAAATCGAGAATTACTGATCGCCAGATAAAACCACATCAGAAGGAAGCTTTAGAGAAGGCTCACGAATACTATAAAACAAATGACCGCGGGAAGTTGATAATGGCCTGTGGAACGGGAAAAACCTTTAATGTTCTTCGGATTGCTGAAAATGAGACAAATGGTAAAGGCACCATACTTTACCTTGTGCCCTCAATTTCATTAATGGGACAGATTTTACGGGAATGGACAACTTATGCCCAGGAACCTATTAACTCAATATGCATTTGTTCAGACCCTGAAGTGTCTTTAAGCAAATTAAAGAACGAAGACACAGATAGCTTTAGTGTCGTTGATTTAGCATTACCTGCTTCCACAGATGTGCATGACATAATCCGTCAGTTTCGGCACTATAAACTGAACGGAAATAAAGGAATGACAGTGGTATTTTCAACGTACCAGTCTATTGAGGTAATATCATCAACTCAAAAGAAACTTCGTAAAGAACTACCCGAAATTGAGGAATTCGACTTGATTATATGTGATGAAGCCCATAGAACCACAGGAGTAACCCTGAAAGGAGACGATGAATCAGCATTTATTAAAGTGCATGACAATGATTTCATAAAAGCAAAGAAAAGGTTGTATATGACAGCCACTCCTCGTCTTTACAGCGACGATATTAAAAGTAAAGCGGCACAGGCTGATGCTGTTCTTTGTTCTATGGATGATTTGGCGATGTATGGGGAGGAGATATATAGAATCGGATTCGGTGAAGCTGTTGAAAAAGACTTGCTGACCGATTATAAGGTATTGATACTTACGCTAAGTGATAAGGATGTCCCTCCTGCCGTTCAGAAAATGATAGCAGACAAGGAAAGTGAGATAAATACGGATGATGCAAGTAAGCTGATAGGTTGTATCAATGCCCTTTCAAAGCAAATACTCGGTGATGAAGGTATCATAAAGGACAGTGATCCTGAACCAATGAAGAGAGCAGTTGGCTTCTGTCAGAGTATTGCAGTATCTAAAAAGATAACAGCCACATTCAATACTGCAACTTCGGCCTATATCACCTCTCTGCCTGAAGAAAAGAAATCAAGCATGGTTGTGCTGGATTCAAAACATATTGATGGTACTATGTCAGCCCCGCAACGGGATGAACTTTTAGGTTGGTTAAAGGAAGACATAAATGAAAATGAATGTCGTGTTCTGACAAATGTTAAGTGCTTAAGCGAGGGTGTTGATGTCCCTTCCCTTGATGCCGTCTTATTCCTTTCAGCCCGAAACAGTCAGGTGTAAGCGGGAACTTACAATGTACAAAAACTGGCAAATAAGGATGTACGAGAAATAGCAATTAAGGATGTCCATTTCTTCATGATAAACATACAAAAAAACAAAGAACAACAGACTCAGTTAAATATGGTTTTCCGGTTTTCCAGTCTGTAGCTATTACCGGATTTATGGAAAGCTTTCCATAAATCCGGTTATGACAATAATCAAATTATGTGAAGCGTGCTACACATTCTTTGTATAACCTTTTTAGAACAGAGCATTTACCCTGTAAACTTTCCATAATCACTTTCCATAATTTTGATGTGGCATATTACAAAAACAACATTAAAAACAAAAGTTATGGAAATCGAAAAAGTAATTGAACGTGCAAACCAGTTGCTTAAAGGGGCTCGGTATTCGAACACCCGAATCTACACCTATAACTGGTTGTGGAAGAATGGAATCCTCTCGTACATGAATGCCAGAAGTTTGGTTGATTTTGACGAGAAGGTAGGCAAAGATTGTATCCTTATCTTCCATGATGGAGGTACCGTCACATTCTTCCATCGTGATTTGATCAAAAGCGTTGATGTCTTGGTCAATGTATTCTTGAACGATAATCTGGGCAAGAGGATGCGCACTCCTGTGGAGTACCCCTTTAGAGGGAAAATCGGATCTGCAGCCGAAGATTATTTTGAATCTTTGAAAGCCCGTGGTATAAGCGAGAAGAAGACAATACAGAGCTACAAAAGAATAGTCAGCAACTTCGTTGAGTATTTGTTTGAGAACGGAGTCAGCCATATATCCGGGATAATCGAAGACTGTATTGTAAAGTTTATAGAAAGTCGCCAGTACCGCCAGAAGGAGTATATAGGAACGATACGCCGCTTCCTGAATTATCTTTACAAAGAGCAGCTTATAGCTAAGGACTATTCTTATGTTCTGCGGTCTATTGGCAAGAATGTCAAGCATATAAAAACGCCATCATTCTATAACCCAGATGAAATTCGGCAATTGGAAGAATCGATATCAAGAACCAGCGATGTCGGGAAACGAGACTACGGAATGGTTACATTATGCTCCAGGCTTGGACTTCGGGTATCTGATGTTGCAAATCTCTGCTTCAAAGACATTAACTGGGAGAACAACAGCATCAATATCATACAGTACAAAACTGGAAATCCTCTGACCCTCCCTCTGTTGCCCATCGTAGGCAATGCTATAATCGACTATCTCAAGAATGGACGTCCAAAGTCTATATCAAACAAAATCTTTCTGAGTTGCCGTCCACCATATAGCGAAATGAATCCAGGTTCAGTCCATTCTGCAATCGCTGTTGCTTTCAGAAAATCAGGAGTTGATTTCGGTGATCGTCATCACGGTGGTCATGCGCTGAGGTTCAGCCTAGCTCAGAGGATGCTCAACAAATCCACACCAATACCAATTATATCTGAAACATTGGGACATACGGAGGTGGATACAACAAGGTCATATGTTAAAATAGACCTTACGCACATGATGCGGTGCGTATTAGATGTACCGGATACTAGTGATGTCTTTTACACACAGAGAGGAGGATGGTTCTATGACTGATCCATTTAATTACAAGGGAGTATTGGCCCTATATATGAAGGCCATAATCCGCATGAAAGAAGCCTGTGGCCAAACAATCATATCGACGAAATGGACATATAAGGAGTTCGACGAGTTCACAATGCAATATGGTCTTACAGAGCCAATTATCACCAAGGAGCTTACAGACGCGTGGGCAGCGACGAGGCTCAATGACTGTAGCCGGACATTCTATGGAAAATGCTCGCGGATAGTTCAGTTAGCAAAATACATGAATGAGCATGGTATCAAGTCTTATATAATGCCATTGCCAAAATGCGATAATGACCGTGCGTTTATACCGTTTATCTTCACGGAAAAGCAAATGCAGGATATTTTCAGGGAGACTGACCTTTTATTACGAGAAAGTCACAGGAAGGATGACCCGATCATATCTATACCTTGCCTACTTCGTCTTCTTTACAGTACCGGTTTGAGAATCACGGAAGCCGTCTCTTTGAGAAACAAGGATGTGGATTTAAAGAGGAACATACTGCGAGTGGGAACATGGGGCAATACGAAGAATGGGGAAGAACGTTTGGTGCCAATATGTACTTCGCTCAAGGATAACATTTTGAAATACCTGCATTATAGGAGTTTGTTGCCAATTAAAGGCTTAACTGACGCTGAACATGCCTTCTTCGTGAAACTAAATGGAGACGCCGTCTCTTCTGCAAACGTCTATCACTGGTTCAAAAAAGTATATACGCGTTGTGGCATCGCGTATCGAGGGCAAAACTTCGGGCCACGAGTTCATGACCTAAGACATACAATGGCATCTCATTCACTTGTAAAAATGATACGGGAAGAGATGGATGTTTATGCTGCACTACCGTTGTTGGCTGCGTGCCTTGGGCATAAGGCTTTAACTGCAACAGAAAGATATGTGCGCCTTACATGTAGTGAATATCCAGACTTATTGCAGCAGTGCTCATCGTTGAACAATTTTATATACAGCAAAGAAGATGGCATCGAATGACTTTGCAAAACAACTCTCGAGGTTCCTCAGTGTATATTTGCCCCACGAAAGGAATGTTAGTTCTAATACAGTTTCTGCTTATCGAGATGCTTTTATTTCCTTGCTTGTTTACTTGAGAGACGAAAAGCATATCAAAGCAGACAAGGCTATACTTGATGATATAAACAGGGATAATATCATCGGATATCTGCATTGGTTGATTGATAAGCAAGGCTGCAGTATTGCAACTCGAAACAACAGACTGGCTGCTGTCAGATCCTTCGTGTCGTATCTTCAGTACGACAGTTTAGAGCATATGGATCAGTGGCATAGAATATTAGCGATCAGGGGACTGAAAAAGGAACACACAACTCCATCTCACTTCAACAAGGAAGGGATTAAACTACTGTTTGAACAGATGGACATGACCGATCCAAGAGAATTAAGGCATCTTGCAATACTTGCCTTGATGTATGATACCGGTTGCCGAGTTCAGGAGCTCGCCGACTTGACTATAGAATCATTGAGAATACAATGTAAACCATACTCAATCAAAATCTATGGAAAGGGGCGAAAAACAAGGATAGTACCTTTATCTGAACATGTGGTTGATATACTGATCAAATACATTGACTGTTATCACATTGACACGGATATCGGTAAAAAGAATCCACTCTTTTGTAATAGCTCAAAGAACAAACTCACAAGGGCAGGTATAACGTATATATTAAATAAATATGCTGTAATGGCTCGAATGAGCAATCCGAATCTCATTCCCGAGATCACCAGTTGTCATCAACTGCGACATAGTCGGGCAATGCATCTTCTTCAAGCAGGGGTCAACCTTGTATGGATAAGAGACTTATTGGGACACTCCTCAATACAGACAACTGAGATATATGCAAGAGCCGACTCAAAACAGAAAAGAGAGGCTATTGAAAAGGCTTCTGAAAACCTTACTCCTTCTGATGTTATTGGAGAATGGGTTGATAATAAAGACTTGATCTCATGGCTCAAGGGACTCGGTAAGAAATGAATATTATGCAAAGCCCAAATGTAAAGTATGTATGTAATATGCCGATAATCAATATGTTTTAAATTGGGCTTTGCATAATTAGATTGTTGCCATAACCGGATAGTCTTACCACCTCACAATGGAAGAGTATTCTGTCAAGCAAAGCGGTAGCAATGACTTCATCATCAAGCATTTTCACCCATTCCTGTGGACTTTTATTAGTTGTTACGATAAATGAAGCTCTTTCGTGAAGGTGGTTTATAAAGTTAAAAAGCTGCACTGCCTGTTTCTTTTCCAGGGCAAACATCATAATGTCATCAATGACAAGCAGATTGGCTGTCAGAAGCTTGTTGTACTCAATAAGAGCTGAACGGGTAATGTCTTTCATAGTAAGGATCTCATTGAGCTGTTCCATTGTTCTGAAGTATGCTTTATATCCCATTTTCAGAGCATCAAAGCATAGGCCTGCAGCTATCATGGTCTTCCCGATGCCTGAAGGACCCATCAGAACTATATTGTAGTTCTGTTCCAGCCACTGACATTCCCGAAGCTGCATAAGTTGTTGTTTTCCTATCCCACTCTGAAAGGCATAATCATATTGATCAAGATCATGATTGGGTGGCAATTTAGCAGCTTTGGTCCGGCGTTCCAGGTCACGGAGGGATCTTTGTGTAATTTCAGTCTGAAGGAGATATAAGGAAAAATCCAGATAACTGCATTGTTCCTCCGATGCTTTCTGGATCAGTTGATCTAACTGGTCCTGTATGCCACCAAGCCGGAGTTGAGCGGCATATTGCTTAATGGTCTGTGTTTTTGTATCCATAGGCTTAAATCATTAGTGATTGGTAATCCGATATATTGCTTTTGTCAGGTATGATTTTATGTGCTGTTTGATTGATGGTCTTAATGATGATAGGCTGCTCAATGGTATCTTTTTGGGATTGTTGAGAGTGGTATCGTTTTACAACACTTTCCAGATCGGTTGCCCGGTAGATCTTGTTCTCCATACAGAACGTCACGGCCTGTTGAACGATCTGCACCGGATAGTTATTGACAAGCTTTCTTATGATAAGCATTTGGTCCCTGATGTACCGGGGCTTATCCTTTCGTATTTGCTGACAGTACTGCCTGGCCGATTTGGGATCTGTAAACCGGTCCGTTATCTCACTTATCAGCCTGTCAATACTCTCAGTTAAATCTCTTTGGTAATGGGTCCCTCCGATAGTTTTTCCCTTGCCCGGATAGATTGTATGAGTAGCAATAATCGCGTTGTCCGTATTATAGATAATCAAGTGATTATCCTCATTTTCTTCGATACGAACTGTCGTTTTTGGCGGATGATAAGTTCCCCTGGGAACCCGGTAAAAATTCCCTTTATGAGATATTACGTTATCCTTGCTTACATCACGCTGATCGGTTACACTTTTTGCCTCATACAAGCCTCTGACAGGCTTCAGGTATGCTTTCTCAGTCAGCCATTCTTCATACGGAACATTTTTGGTTGTAGAATGAACCTTGGCATTGGCCGTACGTTGAAGCCAGGCTAGATTCTCTGCCTGAAGTATGAAGATGTCTATGAAGGTTCGGCCACGTAAAAAATTGAATTTATGATACTTTACAACGTTTTCAACCTTCCCTTTACTCTGCGGATCGGACTTACGGCAAAAGTGTACCTTAAATCCTCTGTATTCGGTGTAACTGCGGAACGCTTCGGTCATAACCAGATCCCCTTTGTTCTCATCGATAAGAAGCAGGGTGTCCTGATCATATACAAACACTTCTGTAAGCCCGCCAAAATACTCTATAGCTTCTTCGTGGGCAAGGATAACCTGCCGGGTGGTAAAGGGTCGTTCTGAGTAATAACTGTATTTAAACCGCGAACGGGATAACACAAAGCAAATGAAATAGACCTTCTTGCGCTTGCCTTCATCGGTAGTCATGTGATATTCTCCCAGGTCGACCTGCGTTTGCCTACCATAAGCCATCTCCGCAACCTTCTCAAAATCCCGGTGGTCAAAAGACTTTGGGATACCATATTTGCTTCTGACGTGAAGGACAAAATTAAAAACCGTCTTGGCATCAACTTCTGTGAAGTCATCATAGTTCTCCTTGAGCCAGTCATGAACCTGAGCCGCTGATGCCTCAGGGCAAAGCTCCAGTCTGGTACGAACAAATCCTTCATAGGAGGATAACAATCGCTGCCTGTGAGTCTGATTATCTATAAATTCCAAATATTCATCCTCGCTCATCTTAAGGTACTTCTTTACTGTTCTTCTGTCGATAACCAGTTCCCTGGCTATCTGCGCCGGTTTTAACCCATCGCGGTGCTGTTTGTGAACTTCGTGATACATTATCCACTGATTTAGATGTTTCTTTCTCATAGAGGATCCTCCTGATTTGGATTAATGAACTGATTATTAATCCAAAGAACAGAATAATCCACTTTTTCCGGGAGGAGTTTGCAAACTCCTCCCGGAAAACAACACTGTCATGAAGAAATGGAAGTGATCCTGCTGAGAAAAACACACCTTCACCAGGAAAGATGTACATCCTTATTTGCTAAAATGCGTACATCGCTATTTGCTAATTGTAGTACATTCTTATTTGCGAAAAAACGTACATTGTTATTTGCCGTTTACAGACGCCCAATGAATAAGCTTTTTAAATGCAATATATTGAGCTGATTTCTTTTCAAATTCATCAATTATAGTGTCTAATATAAAACCAGCTTGAAATTGTTTCATCTACAATCAATTGATTATAATTGTTTTAGTCTCACTTCTACCACACCATCAATCCTTGATATCCAGTATAAATCTCTTTTATTTTTACATGGGTACTTTAAAAATATCTTTGCTCATAAGTCAAACAGTCAAGTTTTAATGAACTAGTTATATTCTCTTAGGTATATATAATGATGTCGTAATCATTTCATTTTGAAATACATAAATTAATATTTAAAGATTTGCATTATCAGATTTTTAAAAGTAGTGAATCAACCAGAGATATCAAAGAACTTTTTTATGCATAACGGTTATTTTCTCAGAAATACTAAAGAAGGAATATACTTTTATTTCATATTTAGGTGCCAGTTTCAGTGCCAGTATTTCCACCATATCGGTATAAATCCATGAAATCTTTTACAATTATTCTGTTACAAAATAAACTGGTACAAACAGATACAAATCTGTGTAAATCTGTGGAAATCCCTATAAGACGCTCATAATCAGGGGGTCGCTGGTTCGATCCCAGCTGGGCCCACCATTGACACTCAACCAGTTGGAGATTTTCCCAACTGGTTTGTGTTTTAATGGGAGAAACAATTGAATAAACTTTCCGTCAAATAAAATCATCATTTTGTTTGTTTTTGTTAGCATTTCTGTTCCTGTCATTACTTCGCAAAGTCACAATAATCCATCGTCTGCAAATGAATAATAACCGTCATGCGGTGTTATTATGATATGGTCCATCAGATGCATATCGAGCAGTTCGGCAGCTTCTCTGATCTTTTGTGTTATCTTTTTGTCAGCATCCGATGGCTGGCTATTTCCTGAAGGGTGATTGTGGCAGATTATTAATCCCTGGGCATTGGTTTTGAGTGCATATTGAAATATCAGCTTCAGGTCTATTACCGTTCCGGCCGTTCCTCCAAGGGAGATCTGGGCAGTTCCAAGGGCCTTATTTGCCCTGTTAAGAAGTAATATTTTGAACTCTTCAACATGCTCAAGGGTGTCCTCATTCCACCCCTGAATGAAAATATTATAAGCATCAGCAGAGGACTTGATTATTACCCTCTCCGATGGTTTGATTCTGGTCTTATACTTAAGACTTACTTCTGCAACTTTTGTGACTTTGTTTTTCAATGTATTGGTCTTATGAAGTGTGTTTCGTAATTAACATGTATTGCCTACAGATTTAAATAAATGTTTCTTATATCTTCCTGTACGATACCTATGTATCTTCTTGTTATTCCAACATTTGAATGGTTAAAGATCTGAGACAGATAAACCAGGCTCCGTTCACTCTGGCCGTCCATTTCCCACACCCGTTTGCCAAATGTTTTACGCAAAGTGTGGGTTGAAGCATTTTGAGTTTTTATCCCATATGTTTTCAAGGTGCTTTTTAAAAGCCTGTTTGCATACTGGATAGAAAATTTCTGCCCCTTTCTGTTTGCAAAAAGGTAGTTATCAATTTTAAACCTGCCTGATGATGCGATCTGGTTTGAAGCATACTTCAGAATTTCTTTCAGAGATTCATTGATCGTAATGGTTCTGACTTTGCCGGTCTTGCTTTCTGTGACAGTAATTTCTTCCTTCCCGAGAACATCCATCCAACGGATATTCAATAAGTCTTTTGCCCTGAGGCCAAGATATGAACCGGTACCAATAAGGAGATAAGGTATGGTTCTGTTATCCTTTTTTAAGCGGACCAATAATCCGAGCATAGAATTCCATTCTATACCTGAACAAACTGTTTTAGATTTTGCGAGACTCATTTATATTATATATGCCTCATTTACAGGCAAATATAATATTTTTCTTGATATATTTCAACCACTTCCTCTTTGATTGGCAATTTAAATG
Organism: Bacteroidales bacterium; assembly: GCA_040772125.1. GTDB lineage: Bacteria > Bacteroidota > Bacteroidia > Bacteroidales > VadinHA17 > LD21. The sequence continues at coordinate 412,532 of JAXGYS010000004.1, read as the reverse complement.
CCTAACGCTTTGTGGTAAGTGCTGTTGGCTCAGCATCGCGGTGGCGCTGTATTTGCACTCGTGATGGTGTGTTGAATTATTCTTTTCATTACAGGTTTGTCGGGATATGCAAAAACCGTGACACCAAATGCGAGAGCCCCGCGTCAGCGGGGCCAGCCTGTGCCGCCATTACAAATTTCTCGTGGTGGCCGCGAAGTTTTCGCGGCAAAGAAGCCAATTGTATTTACCGCCCTGTTAGTGGCTAGCTTTGAATTACTTCTTCCATTAGTCCGTTCTCTGGGTTAGTTTTGAACCCTATAGCACTCACCGTTAAATGAATAGTATCTTTTTTATTTGCAGGAATCTCAGAGTTAGTAGAATCTTTTAATTTTTCAATTACGTTATTGCATGCTACTTCAAAATCCTTGAATAAGGTATCAACTACCAAATATGTGGTTCCTGTCTTATCGCCTTTAAATAAATGTTGTTGGTCAGTTAGCTTGCTTTGATATGAAGATAGGGATACATCTTTCTTTGGCTTTAATTGATGTGCAAGACCACAGCGAAGGTTTTCCCATAACATTTCTCCCACTGGTTGATACTTAGGGTCCATTAATGATAAGCCTTTTAAAAATCGTTTTTTAGGAAGGCCAGGTTCAAAGAAATCAAAATCTTTATCGTCAAAGAAGCTTCCAAGGGTTTCGATACCTTGACTGATTATTACAAAAGCAAGATAGTCGAATCCTTTTTCGATAAGGCTCTTTACATTGCTAATCAGAACAGTTTGGATGAATTGTTCTCCTTTTAATTTCTCCATAATATATTGTTTTACAGGGTAATAAGTTTGCCACTAACTGCTTTATGGATTAACCTTAAGTTGAATTAACTTACTTTTTGTAAAAAGGGATTATATCAACTTGAGCAAATGGCTCATAATGATTATTCCTGATTAAAGCCCTCATATTTTTCTGAACTGGAAGCATTCTCATTACACTTTCTTTCAACAATCTATCAGTTACACCAAAATTCTCAGCCATAAATTTTGCTGTTTCTCCTTCAAGTTGTAAAGCAATCTTTGTCCCCATATTCTCGAAAACGACTGTATCAAAATCTTTTACACTTTGAGAAGCTAAAATGAAACCCACCCCATATTTTCTTGCTTCTCGTATTAATTCTGTTAATGTCTGGTCATACGATAGTTTGTGGGCTTCATCAATAATAACATATAACTTAATATCTCTACTCGGCCCTTCTGAAAGCATTCTGTTATAAACGGATTGGAGGACAAACCGTGCCACAGATTTCATTAATTCTGGAGTAGGAAGGTTTGATAAGTTTATGATTGAATTTTGATTTAGGATTTCAGAGATGGAAAAGCCTGCCGCTTCTGATGTGAAAATGTTATTTTCGAACAAAGGTTCGATACGATATTTAAGATTTTTGACATTTCTTCCTTCATTCTGTTCCATAAATTCAAGAATAGTCCAAATATCTTGAAAAAGAGGCGGATCATTATTCCAAGTATTCTTATCGGTAACAGAAAATCCTTTTTCTTGATATGCTCTTTTGATTGCATCTTTGAGCAGTGGATGTTGAATATCACCTAATCCAAATATCTGTTTTAAGATCCCAGATACTTGGTATACATTATTCATGTAACTAACCTTTTCTCTTGTGGTGCTATTGGTTGATAACTCTAAAGGATTAATATTCATCCCACATGATGGATCAAATTCGTTTGAACCAGTTGCCTCATAGAAAGTAGTTCCATCATTTTTTGTCAGTGTTTCTGAAGTATATTCCCCTTGAAAATCTAAAATTAGAAATGGAATATTCTGCAAATTAAGCTCATATAAAAATCCACTTGTCGTTTGAGATTTCCCTGCACCGGTTGTGCCAACAATTAAAACATGTTGATTTGCTAGTTTCTTGGGTTTCTGAGTTTTGGGGTTAAAAATAACATCATGTGAATTATCCACATTTTTACCAAGAATTATTGATGGTACCTCTTCTGAAGTTATTACAGGAATTTCATTCTTTTTTTCTGGACCGGCCATTTCTTTTACAGGGATTTCAATTTCAGGAGCGGGCTGTTCGTTTGTTTCGTCAACTTTTATGTCTGGTTCATTTATTGTTGGTTTTTTATGTGAGAGGTCATCGGTTTTCGATTCCATTTCCTCTTCAATTTCTGTTTCCCGAATCTCCAATAGTTCTTTAATTAAATCTTTCCCAAGTTCATAAATCTTATTACCATTGTAAATGTCTATTGGTTTAGTAATACCACCCCAATGAATGATATAACCAGTTTTCTCAAATTCAATTTTAAAATCGCCCCTGTTAATTTTCTCAACTAACTTATATAGATCTGAATTACAGGTACAAAAACCATTTCGTATGGATCTTTCAAGATAAAAACCAATTAAAGTTGACAATGATTTATTCGCTATTTGAATGTCAATTTTTATGTTTTCATCATCCGAAATGAATTTAGTTCTAAAAGCTCTTTCAGAGTTTTCGTTTTTCTTACAAATTTCTTCTTTCAGCGTCAGGCTCTCAGTAATACTGCCCTCACCAGAACGGAACTTTACCTCTATCAAATTAAGTATTAGTTTCCCATTTTTAGTATAAACCAATATCAAATCACTCCTTTTGACGGTGACTTCTTCTTCAAGATTTCTTTTCTTGTTCTGTGAGAAGATATCTATATGAGTGTCAACAGGAATAAGTACTGCATTTTGAAGTAGCCCTTCTTTTTCAAGGGCCAAACGAGTAATGGCAAGACCAATGATCTCCCTTGCATTATTAGGATTATTAATCAATTTTAGAGCTAATTTCCCTGATATAGAACGTATAATATCTAATATTTTTACTGCTCTAAAAGAAGATGTAGGAATATTGATTTTTTGAAGCCCATCCTGAATGAGTTTTTCAATTTCATTTAGCCATCCTGTAGATACAATTAGTCTGTGACCTATACCATCCATAAATTCCGGAGTATAGTCTATCAGATAACTTTTCAGGTTGGGATTAGCATCTTCGGGATTATCAAAATACTCAATACCAAAATTTCGATCAATCGTGAATACCCAGTCAGACTGTTCATGTATTCTTGATAAAATGTAACGATCCTGCTGATTTAACTCCAGCTGGATTGTTGGAACATGATCCGACGATCTACCCCAAGTATTAAAGGAACAGCATAAGCCAAGAAAGTTTTTGCCAATCTGATAAATCAATGCTGAAACTCCTTCGCCATCAGTAACCTCTGAAATTTCACACGGAACGACTTTCCTTGACCATGTAACTGCCTGATCCAATACATTAAACTCTGAACGGTATTCAGATAATAAACCATGTAAAAAATAACTACCAGGGACATTGCCAGCAGGTCTGGAAATGGTTGAGGTTACAAATTGATCAATGATTACGGTTACATTAGCTTCACGGAAATCTACTTCAGTCCATTTATCCGGATTTACTTTAACTTTTGAAAAGAAGAGTTTGGGGAATAATGGGTTGTGGCTTGGCTCCAACAATTCTTCATCAATTTCAGGTCTGGTTTCCGTTGAACTGCTATCGTTCATCAAGTTGTCAAATGCATTACCCATTAGTTCATAACCCAATGAGCCATAGAAAGCAATATCATATCTAAGGGTTTTGAAATCAGGAAGTTTTTGCAGCTCTCTAATTGTGTTTAAGAAAAGTAATCCATCTCCCGGATTAATAACATTGAGTTTAAGTGTTTTAATGTATGGATGATGTTTTAAATATCGCCACAATCTGTCTGCGATCTGGGAAGGGGTTACTGATGATATGTTACCTAAATCATCTTTATAGCCAAGTGCTTTGGATAAGATGGCAATAACTTTTCTGATATCAGTAGTGGTACTCCTCGGAAAGATGCTCCAATACAGATCCAAAACATCTGTATTGACAAAAAAGCTATCTTTCTCAAAGGAAATTGCGTTTGGCAAATTGAGTGACAATATCTTTTCAATTCCTTCAATATCTATGGCTTGTCGAACTTCATCATCGGACATGCCTACCATCTGATCGCTCCAATTAAACAGAAGTAATTGATACTGCAGTAACCATAGAAGTTTCATGGGATGTGTGGGTGCCAGGAGCAGTAGTTCTTCAGGGTCTTCACTTGAACCCAGTTTTATGTAGATAGTGTCCAGACGATTGATTAAGCGTGTGTTAGAAAGAAGATTATTTACTTCTGCGTCATGGGCTTTTGAAATAGCATCTGAAATTTTTGATAATAAGGTTGAAAAGGCTGATGCATAGGATATAATTAATTCCTTAAACTGGCGCAGGTCCAAAATTTCAATAACAGCTGATGCATCATATGAAGTTATGGCATGAAAAAGTTCTCTTCTAGTTTCAAGAAACGCATTGAATTCACTTTTAAATACTGTTAACTGAATTTTCCCAGGTTTGAAATCATCAGTTTCTAAAAATCCCCGGTTTAAGATATTCACATCCCAAACACCGCAACTAAATGGATCCTGTAAGGTCTTTAATTCTAAATCATAGAGAAGATTGTTTAATGCAATCTGATATGTTTCACGCGGTCTGGTCTTAATACGATAAAGAAGTTTTCTGCCTGATTCCCAGCCTTGACTATCAATTTCTACTTCCGTGCGAAATCTATATGATGCTTTAAATGTGGCTTCTGCGGTATTTCTAATTTTATTATATCGTTTTGTCTCTCCACCAATGGTATCACTTTCCTCACCTCTTAGATAGAATGGTTCACTGATATCATGTATTGGCTCAGTTTTTCCATCTGCCATAGTTCGAAACATGATGGATTTATTTTCATCCAATGCCACAATACGAATATGCACCAGCCATTCTTCTCCTGGTTCCAGATCAACATCTTTAAATGGGAAATTAGCCTGTTCACTGGATCCCTTGGCAGTTTTCCTATGGAGTTCGCTACTGCTGTCTGTTTCTTCGTCTCTCTCCAGAATTACGATAAATTGTGAAACCTTGGGTGTCTTACGTGGATTAGTCTTCCATTTAACTCTCATTTTCGAGTTATTAGTCGTCACCAGATTATCACCATCCAAGAACAAGCCTGTATGCAGAAGTGGCTTGCCATCCTTATCCCGGTATGACTCTAAATAGAGTTCAATATCTTCACCAGCCAGATCTTTGAACTTCCACTTATCAAAACTTATCTTGCTACGCCAGTCTTCATCAATTAAAATGGTCTCTGTCCATTCAGTGACTTTTACCTGATTCCTATTTCTGAAAAATTCAAGGAGATGTGTCTTAATGTTATTGAAGTTGGGATCAAGACCCTTATTTACCATTGAATCGATTGCTATAAAGAGGGTTTTATCAGAGTCAGCCAGGTTATCAACACAATCACTGTTTCTTTGAATTCTTTGCTGAACATCATCCTCTTTGAGTTTAAGATCAGGAATTATGTTGAGATAATGTAAGTAAGCTCCAGCAGTTTCCCATGTACAACCATCTTTTTTTAGTGCGAGTAAATATTTTAATTGATTTTCGATTCTTTGTTTTCTTATAGGATTAGAAGAAAATACTGATTCTATTATACTTTGTTCATTTTCTGGGAATGAGAGAATTAGTGATTTTTTGTGGTCATTTAATACGCCGGCAAGATCATAAGCCTCAAAAGTATGAATATCATAACTGTCCTCTGCGGCGCCCCTGAATCCCTGAGGAATAAATATTACCAACACCCCAAACTTAAATCTGTTACGCAATTCAATAAGTCTTCCACTTTCTATTTCATATTTGTTTGATGCAACCGATGATAGTACATAAGCTTCAATTTCTTTCGATCTTAATTCAGAATCTGAATTTATCTTTTCACATGCAAATCTCATTACCGAAGCAGGGAGATAATCAACACGCATACAATGATTACGCTGCTTCTCTAGTAATTTAATTTTTAGATCATTAAAAACTGCCTGTGCAATTTCTTCAAAAAACATTTCCTGGGTAATAGCTATCATGATACTATTTCTATTTTCCGATTAAAGTTTCGTTTAATATTTTTTGTGCTTCATCCTCAAGCCGGATTGCTTCTGCCCTAAGGTCGTACGCCTGGCGAACAAGGTCTCCAATTTCTCTTTGTTTATAACTTTCAGTTATTGGAATTAAGATTTCTCCTGTTTGTTCGGGTGAAATTCTATCAACAACAGCTCCATATTTTTGACGGACTATTAGTGCTTTCCCATATGCGGTAGAAAGCCATGCATTTAAGTATCCACCGTCAATTTCATTATTATTAGGCACTATTCTCATTAAATCTTGAGCAGTAGCACCATCCAATTCATCATTTACATATCCAATTTTTCCTAAAGTCCCTGCACATGTCATTAATGTCCATCCCTTAGAAAGTATATGTTCCTCAATATCTGCTGTTTCAGTTTTGGAAATATACTTGAAAGATTTTCTAATTTGAGCTATATGTTTGCCTGCGATGTACTTTACACCATACTCATTTTCAACGAAATTTCTGACAAATAAAGGAGACATTCTTATATCTTCAGTAACTTCGAATATTCTCCTGTAATTAGAGCAAAACTGAATTATGTTATCTTCAGCTTTCTTAGCCCAAGGATTATAAAAATGTGCATCTAGTCTAAAATCATAAGTAAATTCATTAGAGCTAACAAGTCTAATCTCGACTGATTTATTAGGATCAAAGGTCTCTATTTGAGTTTCAAAAAGAGGGGGGAGGTTATTGTATTGGAGGATAAGGGTACGAGCTTTTCTAATTAAATCGTTTGCTAACTCCCTTTTTCTTTTTACGATTTGAAACTGTTGTAAGAAAAATTCAATTTTATTATATTCTAGAATAGGTATTGGCATGCTAAGAAGGTCATCTTCATAAATGTGATCTATAACTGCTCCAGATTTTTTCCCTGTTATTAACCCATTTCCATAATCACTTATAAAATAAAAATATAGCAACCCAATGATAGTTGAATCTAAAGGTATTACTCTTAAAGCATCTTCAGATATTGCAAACTTAATTAAGTCATCATTTACATAGGTGGTATTTCCTATAGTGCCTGAGCGACTAACTAGTAAAGTATTATCAGTGACCTTGTAGATATCGAGATTCTGGGTTAAATCAATTGATAAGAATTTCTCTGGCATTGGCTCAAGAAGCATCATATCAGAAGTAGTCAAGAACCCAATACCGTTATTAATATTATCAACTAAAATGCGCTTGAAGATTCCTGGGAATAGTACTGTGGCAAATTCTGACAGTGGTTTAAACTCGATATTTTCCGATACATTAATCTCAGAATTTGGTTGATAATAATCAGCATTGAGCCTGTAAACGCCATTAAATAAATTGACTGATTTTACTTGAAATGATTCCAAAATAAAATATTCTGAGACTGATTTAGTCATAATATCACTTAGATTTTAAAAAGCTTTCAGCAACAATTGGTAACTCATCATCTACAATTCTTCCAGTAGTTTCGACAAAGGGTAAAAAGTCTAAAATGTTTGATTCAACAAATGGCTTATAGAGGGATCTATCAACGATTTCTCTCCCTTTTTCATCCTTTTTATAAATAACATTCCCCCTACGATCTTTACCTACTTTTTTGACATTTGCCATAAATATTTCATAGGGAGCCATCTGTCCACTCATGCTTTCCATTAGTTTCTCCTGATCATTCTTTCTACGGAGTATCAGTACGCTAGTTTGAGTTCCGGTACGTGGGAGGAATGTTTCAACAGGCAAATCTACGCTTGCCAATACCTGACAGTTTAGTAAAATCCAATAACGGATATATGCATACCCTGGATTACTAAGAATACTGTCCGGAAGTACTATTCCACATTTACCGGTTCCCGGTTTTAAAAGTTTAATACAACGCTCTACAAACAAAACTTCCGGCTCCATTGCATTGCGGAGGTTAGCTTCCATTTGCCAATGGCCTTCTTCAGTTTTACTCCAACTATGAGCTAAATCATATTGTTCAAGAACTTCGCTGCTGTCAATTTTAATTTTTGCTCCAAATGGGGGATTGGCCATCACAAAATCCATTGATCCGAGCTGGATTTTTTCCTGCACAGCCTTTGGCCATTGAGTAGGTTCTTTGAGTGAATTAACAGAGAAAAGTCCACCACGTCCGTCATTGTTCATGATCATATTCATTTGAGCAGCTTTCACCAGATTGCTGTTAAAATCTACACCAAAAATGTGTTTGCCTGCTTCGTGAATTTCATCAAATAATGCTTTTTCTTCCACTTCAGTTGGTTGTCTTGGATTAGCCCAAGTATTTCTATGTTTTTGTCTTAATTTTTCACTTATATAATTGAAGGCAATTACTAGAAATCCACCTGTTCCACAAGCAGGGTCGCAAATTCGATCTCCAGGATTGGGATTAAGCATCTTTACCGTCATTTTAACCACATTCCGTGGGGTAAAAAATTCACCTTTAGTTCCTTCCAAAGTCGGACCAACAATTGTTTCATACGCTACGCCTTTAACATCTACGGATGAGTGAATGAAATCGTATTTTTCAAGTTGGGCTACGATATATGAAACAGTTTCATCATTAAATAAAATCCCTTCTGCTTGTGAATCAAATAGACCCTTAAATTCCGAACGATTTTTAACTTCTTTAAACAATTTTTCAACTCGGTCTTTAACTTCTTTTCTGCCATCAGGGTCATTCCTCTCTTCAGGACTTCTTATTGCAAATCTTGGCCTGCCACCATAAGTTTCATCTTCAATTTTTGCAAACAACAATTTTAAAAACTCCCAAAAAATTTGTTCTTTACTTCCTCCTTGATTAGCATGAATATAATCGTGACAACGCTTAAAGGCATATAAGAGGTTATTACCTGTGGCTACACGAAGCCTGCGCCTGTCAGTTGTATAAACGGATGATGCATCCTCCCCCTTGCGGGGAAAATCATTAGAAGGAAAAACATCCGTTTCAAATTTTGATTTCTTCTTTTGGAAAAATAGAGTTTCAATGCCATTTGTCCAACAACCAAATTCAGCAGAAGAAATATCCACCATCCATTGTTCTAATTCTGTTGTCCCACCAGATTTATCTGTTGGATTTGATTTCGGATTCGCAATTAATATTAAGACATAAGGATCTTCCGTACTTTCTTTGACAACTACTAAGGGCGCTTTCTTAACTTTTTGTTTGTCACCTTCCCAAACTTTTATTTTAAAATCAACTCTTATTTCAGAAACAGTGTAATTATATTCTTCAACTAATGTGCGTTCGAAATTCTGACGCACTTGTTCTACTTCAGATTCCTTTACCCAGTTCCCGGTTATGTAATCAACAATTTTCCCGTCAGGAATTTCCTGCTGAGTCGAATAGTCATAGCCGGGATCTTCAGTATTAGGTTTATTATTACTCATAGGATTATAGAATTATTTTGCTATTTCCGGTTCAACTTTAAAACGAGGTTTAATAACTTGTGAATTTGAAGCATCAGAAAGGTCAGTATAGAATCCTAATTGTCTAAGCCTGTCTTTCAATGCCACGAAGTTGTTGTTCAATGATTTTGCGGTCTCATGACTGTCAGATCCTTCAGGTAATTCATTAATGTAAATACCGTACCTGTTCTTTAACCACTCGACAAAATCAACTATTGTGATAGGTTGTGTTTTAAAACCCCTGGGGTCAGCACTAACAACTGCTAATTGAACTAGGACTTCTAAAAGAAGATTCCCCAGTACATATTTTCTTTGTTTGCCTCTGCCTCCCTGCATAAACCCATCTTCACGGTTCATATTTGTCAACCCTGCCATTAATTTTTTATGTCTGGCAACAAGATTCTTCCAATTTGATTTGTCGTTGCAAAGGATCTCAACATATTTATCTATTGCAGGAATATCCATCTTCATGATTTCCTGAACGTCAGGGTTTTCTTTTAAATCTTCATCATTAATAATGTCAGCTAATTTATATCCGAAAAAACCTTCAAGATGTGGGCTTGACAAGTATCCTCCAAGCTGTTCTAAGGTAGGATTATTGTTACCTTGTATTTTTGCAAATTCACTTAATTTTGCCAGTTTATAATGTGACTTGAAATAGCTATACATCTCATTATAATGCGCATCCAAGGATTTCTTTGAGAGAATATCACATAACTTATCTTGCCCAAGAGTTAAATCAACAAAAATCCGAGGCTGAAAATCACATTTGCATAATTTTGAAAAATCAGACTCACTTTGAATGGTTTTGCAATTAGTGCATCTCAATTTTTGCTTTTCTACAAGTGAATTGATCTGACTAAAAGTCTTTAATGCAAAAAGGGCAGTATGAAAATTGAATAATATCGTCAGATAACTAAACAGTTCTCTTCTGGGAACTGATTCTTTGTAAACCAAAATTTTCAAGGTATCAAACAGAAATTGCTTCTGATGTGCTTCACATATGAATTTATACTCAGGTACCAGTCTTACATTTACTGCAGGTCTATCAACACTAAAATTGTCTAGCAGTCTTAGCAAAAACTGGGTTTCAATATCCAGGTCATTGAACTTTTCTTCATCCACTAATAGATTGTATTCACCATGCCTTTTTGTTCCCTCCAGCAGATATGCCATTAAAAAGTCACTGTCGCTGGCAATAGCAGTTCCTTTAAACACATTATATAGGAAAATACTTACATCTCTGTCCTGACTTCTTATTCTTGGATCCAAGAGTTTTATCGTGCTTAAGTGTAGAGGTTTTAAATTTGAAATTCTAGCCTGACCCACTCTTCCCCGACCCTCAATAACGGTTGTTGCAAAATCAGAAATGATCCAGTTTTGCATCAACCTTTCTCGTATTGAATCATCAACTCCTTCAAAATTTGCCTTATCTTCCTTAATAATTTCAACAAGGCTGGATGGGTAAAGTGTATCTTTATTGGTAGAGGTAATGACTTTGCCCTTAGTATGAAGCAGCACCAAAAGCCTTACAACAGCTTGTTCAAAGTTTATATTATTTGCATCGAAAGGCATCGCAGGGAAAAACCTGAATGATTTTTGTTTTCTATCAAGGGCCATGGTTTGATTTAAATTTTGGTTAATACAAGCTTGCCTACAACTGATTTTTCAAAAGAAAATAGGTTAGTATCATCTTCAGTAAGAAATACCTTCATAGATCGTTTTGCCAATATTCTTCGTTTAAACATTTCTAGATTTAAAAAGAATGTCTGAATTTCTATAGATGTCGGCACATAACCTTCTTTAATGCGCATCAAAATCTCAAACAAATCAATGTTTATCTCAAGAGAGGCGGATTTATCCACATGCCTGAATACAATATGATCCGGGAAAAACTCTATGTGGCGAGTCTGGTTACCTACTTCAGGTTGAACTACTTCAAAGTCGGCAGCCTTAAAACCGTAAAATGCTTTTGTTTGTATCTTCTTTGAACTGTTACTACTTATACATACATTCTCTCTGCCAATAATTTCATTATAAATCTTTTCGGACTTACTTATTGCAAGAACTATGTCATTTCTTAGTTCGTACGAGTCATCCTGACCAGTTTTAAGAAATTCAACAAATCTTTTAAAGTATTTATAGGGTAAAAAGGAGTAATGATTGACATCATATTGTTCTTGTAAAAAAGAGTCGTTGCCTTCAAAAAAGACTTTACGTTTGATTGAATTGAGGTACATCTCAGCATTGTCCCTTCTTACCAGATCTTCATCGCTGGTTCCTTGGGGTTTCCCATTGAAATACTCCTGAAGATAATCCAAGTCAAGTTTCGATGTAAAATTGTTTTTATGAAATATCTGATTTACAGATTCTGATTTAGGATTAAGGAAATATAAGTGGTTTTCTGTTTTTGGCAAGGGCATATCAGCCACATCAATCTTTGCAGCAATTCTGACTATCCTGTCTTCTTCTACCGCATTAAAAATGTTATTATAATAGAGCCTTTCTAGAAGATTCTTTCCGTTATCTATATCCTTTTGTAACTGTTTACAAGTGTATTTATTGAACAAGACGAATGATATCAGTGATCTGATATCTCGCATTGTAATATGTTTTTCTTTTTTGAGATAAAGGGCAAGAATAATTTCCTTAAACCTTTTTCTGACAACTGGCCCTAAGTCATTATCATTAAATGTATCAATATTCCTTTTTACATAACACTTTTCTGCATATTCACAGTTCCCTGGCTCACATGGGTGCCAAAATCCTTTTAAATTGTTTTTATCTAATATTATATCAAGAAGTTTGTCAAGAATAGATCCTTCATCATCAATTTCAACAATGGACCGATTGTTGAGATTAATAAAGGCAAGAATTTCAGGTAGTTTATAATTATTAAATTCCAGGTAATGATGTACCATTTTCCCCAACCAGACATATTCTCTTTTTTTCAAAATAAAGTCCCGGAGTTTCCCTTCATTAATAGCAATTATTTTAACAAAATTTCCGTTGGGCTCTGTGGTGCCTTCGAAAGGTCTGAAAAATGTTTTTAAAAGTTCATCATTCTTCTTCCCGTCGTAATCCTGACTTCCATCATAAAGTGTTTCAAAATCAAATCCGGTATATTCAAATTTGCTTCCATTATCTGTTTCCTGGCTGAATTTTGCACCATCTCGTTTTGCTTCTCCTTCAATTAACTGGATAAAAGCTGTTTTGCCATCACCGGCATTACCTGTCAAAACCACAAGTTTCTTTTTACCGTTTAAAACATCTTGCTTTAAAGCAGTATCAAGTTTTGTTTGAATATAGGTTTTCTCGTCCAGCCCTCTTGTTAAACCGGTGCTTAGTAAACTTTGAGAGTATATTTTAAGGAAGTCTTCGAGATTTGGATTGTAGTTTTTCATTATTGAAATAATTGATCTATAATTATAGGGATGATGACTTTTTAACAATCTTACTTTTCAAATGCCCATATTTGTCATAATTATAACGATTTAGCCATTTTTCAGTTGGGATCAATTTATTGTCTTTGATTGTTGCATAGCCCAATCTGATTGATACAAATGCAACATATTTCCCGTAATTCTCAGGCTTAATATTTGCAATAGCCTTTAAATCCTTGCCAATTAAAACTGAATACTGTTCCTGTCTTTTGGCAGTAAAGGGGAACCCCTGTTTTATCCATTCAGTTCTTGAAAAAGGATTGTTGACCTTATTAATAATACCGATTGCTTCAATATTTTTTTTCACCGTGGCTTTGAAAATTCTGCGTTTATGCGATATAAAATATAATCAATTTCCTGAGGTTTAAGATTAAATGATTGTCGTAAGTTCTTATTTACTGTATCATTAAATTTATGATAGTTCTCGGCATTTCTGGTCATTGAAATTTCCTGGTTAGAAAAAAATGAAATTGCATTATTCAAAAATGGCAGCCATACGTTAAAATGATCTGGGTCTTTAAGATATAATATCATCGTTGGCAGACCGACACCAGCTCCGGGTACTTGGTTTTCGGACCAGAATTGTGATAAAACATGATAATTATCTACTTTTTCTGTCCAAAGCCGTTTTATCCAAAAATTACACGATTCAAGGGAATTTATTATCATCTTTCTGTTCTGTCCGATGAAAGAAAGCTGAAATCGTGTAAGTGTTTCCTTGTCCCTAAGCTTTGTAGTGTTACGATCAGGCGGAACAATTTCTGTATTACATAAATCAAGAAAATGTGCGAGATCAGATGTACTGAAAGATCCGGCCTTGTTTTCAAGTAATGTTTTGGCACTTTTTTCTGCAGATTCCCTTGCTGTAATAAATTCCGGTTTAGTTGATACATCTTCCCGGATTTGCCTTATCAGGTTGGTCCATTTATGGTTATCTGGTGCCATCGGTTCATAATCTTCTTTTTGGCTCTACAAGATAGTGAATTAAAAGCGTCACTGCAAAAGGTATCCTTCATAATAAAAGCCGGAATTATCGGCTCAAACCATTGGCTATTAAAAAAATATTTCAAAATCTGAAACTTTTCAATCAGAAGGCTCTAGAATGAGAAGCACAATAAAAATTAATGCTTATGAAAAGTAATGACATTCTTAAACCGAAAACGGAAAACGAAATCTGGGATGCCTTGGCCAGGTTATCCAAAAATTTATTGCTATTTGCCTCGGCAAGAGCTGGATTTATACCAGGCGTAGAAAAAGCACTAAAAAAAGGAGCGGATATTGATTACTTTATTGATTTCTGTGGAAGGACAGCCCTTGCCACTGCATCTGAAGAGGGACAATTTCATGTAGTTAAATACCTTCTTGACAGAGATGCATCTGTGTGTGATATTTCCCTGATCGGGGCATTTGAAAGAATGGATTTGTTTAACATGATGCTGGAAAGGGTAAAACTTAAAGAGTGTGAACTCAGAATAGCTTTAGAAGTAGCCGAGGATGAAAACCGAGCTGAAATTGCCAATCTGATCCGAGAAAGAATCAAAAGGGGTTAGTTTCACTTTTGTAAATAGTGAAACAACCATTCTTTACGTAATGTATTGTATATCAATAATATATTGCTAACTAAAGGGAGGGTGAGCAGATTTTTGTTTCACTTACCCTATATCTGAGATATTTCTGAAACCGAATAGAGCTTTTATTTAAATCCTGAGGAAGGGATATTATTAACGTTCCAGGGATTCTTTTCAGGATTTATTTCTTTTTGCCTGTTCGAGTTCGTTTATAAAAACATTCATATTTGAAGAAGGATTATTAAATAATATCAGGTGAGAAGCTCGTTCACAGGCTTTTGTAAGATTTTCTGTCAGTTTGACCTCAAGGTTCTTATCAATAACTCCTTTTTGATATGAATTTCTGTTCCTTTTACTTAATTCTCTGATGCAGTCCTGTGAGTTGATAGATGCTGTCTGGTTTTTATAATGTAATAAAAACCATAACTCCATGCAAGGATTTGACGCAATCAACATTGCAGTATTAATCCCTCTTAACCGGTCAAGAATTTCCGGAACATCGGCGTCGTATATTAAAAAATCCTTATCCTTTTCATGGATTGGCTTACCTCTCTTGTATTCTCTGATGAAGCGATCTGTAATTCTATTACCTACTATCTTTGAAACAATATCAATGTGTATGCGGTACTTTGACCTTAAACAGGATATATAGGCTTCTTCAGTCTTTCCTTCACAAAAAACCCAGAAATGAGGATTTATTTTTTTGCCTTTTGATGCTGATCGTTTCCTAGCCATTAAATAAAGTTTTTAATTTCTCCTGTGAGTCATTTATTAATGGCACAGCATCAAAACGTCCCTGCAAATAGGCTTTTTCCAAATCCATAGTATCCCGAAAATCACTATAGTCATAAAGTGAATATAAGTCTGTAGAACCATCCTCTTTTTTATTTGCGAAAAAAATCTGGTCTTTTCTGAACTTCTTTAAGTCTAAAAACTTTGTGTTATGAGTTGTACAGATAAGTTGAGCCTTTTCTCCACTCCTGAAAATGTTAAAAATATATTCAATGATCTTAGGGTGCAAGCTATCTTCAATTTCATCAATTAAAAGCACTTTGTTATTCTTAACAACATCAAGTATGGTCAGCATGATAAAAAACAACTTAATCGTACCCTGGGATTCTTCCGTTATAAAATCGAATGCAATATCGGGAGAGGCTTTGTGATAAGTCTTTATTTGTAAATGGTCCTGAACGACATCTTCAACTGTAAGAGTCATACTTGTAAGGTTGGCACTAATATTTTTAGCTGGTTTTTTTAGAACCTTGATCTTTACATCTACAATATCACTGTCAGCAATTTTTAGTGCTTCAATAAGTTGCTGCTTGTTTTGATTTGAAAGAGTCTCAATAGCCGAAACACCAAAACCAACATACTGCAATATAAACCTGCTATGAAAATATGTAAAAACCTCTTTGGCAATTTCCCTGTCCATTTGACTTGCCCTGGAAATATAAAGAGTTTTTTCTGAAGTATTTTCAGCCACATCCATGGGTCTTTTTATCCGACTTCCAAAGGAGTATTTTTCTTTCTTGGTTTTACCTCTTCGTTCATCACGGGTAAATACTTTAGTTATTCTGCCCTTGGGATAATAATACAAGCTTTCAGTTAAAATCTTAAATCGGGTAAATGAAAATGAGTACTCATATTCGATGCCGGCACTGATAAAGCGTATAAAATAATTGCTGGGTTTATTATCGTACCCATTAAATTTAAAAGGTTGAAAATTGTAAACAGTATTTTCATTATGCTTATGAGATTCGAATACCATAGCATTACAAAATCTGATTGCCTTAATAATGTTGCTTTTCCCCGAGGCGTTTGCCCCGTAGATTGCAATAGTCTTTAAAATGCTTGTGTCATTTTCAGTAAAAATATTATCAGCAAGAGCTTTAGCATTTGCTGATTTAATGGTTGCTGCCCGGAAGTCAAGTGTAATTTCGTCCTTAATGGAGAAAAGATTACCTATACGTATTTCTAAAACCATTTTAAGGCCTGTATTTGTAAGTAATTTACAAATATATGCATTAAAAACGAATGTCGAGCCATTTAATTATTATTTTTTAAAGAATTTTTCAGGAATCCAGGTGCACATACCGGTCACCTTGGCCATATTCCGCTGGTAAATAGGACATTTTTATATTTATCTATAGGTCATTAGATTAAATCCGGCACCGGGGGCCAATTTTAACCGGCCAGAAGTGATCAGGGTAACAGGCTTTTGCGCAGAATTCTGATTTCTATAAACTTAAACTACCTTCTTAAAAGGTTAATATTTGAGGGACAATTAAGCCATTCATTGATTTGATCCAACTTTTGCTCATAATCTGTCGCAAAAATTTCCCTTAGAGTTTTTTCAAAGTGCGATTTATTATTGTACTGTTCGGTCATCAGAAACCATCTAAAGCGGCCAAATCCTTTGCTCTCTGAACTTATCTCAAATGAAGTCTTTACAAGCAGATCAATAATAAGTTCCAGTATTTTCTTATAAAGATTATCTTTTGATCTGAAATAATAATGAATGCTTGTTTTATTAACTCCAGCCTCCCTGGCAATAAGGCTGAGGGTAGTTCCATGGTATCCGTATTTAAGGAAAATCTCACTTGCAGATATCAGGATAACCATCTCCCGGGATTTGTTAATTGAAGGGGAGTAGATATTTTTAAGAATTTGTCTCATAGCATCTTTTTTGAAATGGACGGTTACTTTTAAAATTTCAGATTCTGGGTCATTAGTCCAAATCTCAATACATCGAGACGGTGATTAAAATAGATATTATAATAGTCGTTCCCATGGTAATAGGATACAAAAAGTCCCAGATCCTCCAGGAAGGCAGGATGATAGAATATTGTAGCAGACAGGTTGATTCTTTCAGGCGAGAATGCTGTCAGATCATTATAAGCTCCTGCCTGCCAGATCACCTCCCCTCTGACTGAAAATAGCGGCCTTTTTTCTGTCTCATTGCCAACCGAATCGGGTAATTTCATAATTGTTATTAAATTGTGCCATCTGAACCTGCTGTAATGACCGATCAACTCATTGGCCACCATTGATTCAGGATGTACTTCCAGAGAACTGCTGAAGAACCGGTAAGCATTGAGACTTGTCATCTTCCGGGAGAGTATCATTCCGCCTTCAGCATAGTTCGTGGCGAAATCGCCTGACAACAGATTTATCTCACCGTTTCCCAGGTAGAAACTGCTGTCCTGCCCATTTGAGTGATGGGCATACCTGCCAAAAAGTGTTAAGGTTCTTCCATCTGATCCTCTGTCCAGCAAATAATAGACTGTCACCTGTGGCATGTAACTGGGTGTCCTCACCGGGTATGATCTTTCCCTGTACATTCTCAGAATCACATTTGGATTCAGCACCCCCATCAGCCTTGAGTCACGGCTTTTTCTCAGCCGGAATGCAGGCTTGAGACCGGCCTCGAACCACAGTGGTTCTATATTACCGATGTCAGTCGGGAAGGTAATATAGCTGTTGCCTCCTGATATGTCTGAGATCAGATGAAGATTTACCGGATCATTTTTTGTCACTTCCTGTCCTCTGACAAAGCCTGAAATCACAAACAGGAATGCAACGGAGGTGATTATGAGTTTCATTTTTTTTTCCTGTTATGTTTTTTTTCTCCGATAGAATCAACCACATAATATACCATGGGAACTATGTAAACTGTCAGGATCATTGACGATATTAAACCACCGATAATAACCCAGGCCAGCCCGTTTTTCCACTCACTTGCAGTGCCTTTGGCCAGAGCGATGGGAAGCATCCCGACGGCCATTGCTACTGTTGTCATCAGAATGGGACGCATACGTTCCTTTCCTGCAATGATCAAAGCTTCCCTGTAAGGCTTTCCGCGGGCTTTTAACTGATTGGTAAAATCAACGATAAGAATGGAATTCTTTGTTACCAGGCCCATCAGCATGATTAATCCGAGCTGTGCAAACAGTGTTATATGGTTTAACGAAAGGTTCAATGCCAGAAATGCGCCTATGGCAGCCATCGGTATCGCGAAAAGAGCCACGAACGGATAGATATAATTATCATAAAGGGCTACCATGATCAGGTAAATGAGTATGAAGGATATCAGCAGAACCGAAGCCAGAGCCCTGAAACTTTCATTCTGGGTTTTTATATCAGCCCCCCATACCAGTTCAATACCATCAGGCAGAGGTCGGGTTTTCAGATAGCTTATTACGTCATCAGCCAGAGTGCCTGAGGGCCGGCCCAGCGATTCAGAAGTAAGGGTTACCGATGGCTGCCTGTCGAGCCTTTCGAGCAACGAAGGTGAATTATCCTGCCTGACCTGCGCAAATTGCGATACCTCAACCGGGATGTTCATGGGGTTCACAATGGAGAGCCGCTGCACATCTTCATAATTCTTCCTGTCAAAATCATCCAGCCATACCCTTACCGGATATTCTGTTCCATTTTCAGTCAGTGTGGCATCTTCATTTCCGGTAAAAGCGGTTCTGAGATTCATTCCAACATAAGCTGTGGTTAATCCCAGCCGCTGCATCCTGTCTTTATCCGGAATCACTTTGTATTCAGGATTGCCTGCTTCTACGGAGAGCCGGACATTGTCGGCGCCGGGTATTTCCTCAATAGCCAGCTTCAGATCCTCCGCAGTTGCCAATATCAGATCCGGATCACTTCCGGTAAGGGTGATTTTAATTGGCGCCTGTTTGGGCAAAAGACCAAGAACGGCCATCGAAAAACTAACTCCCGGAAACTGTCTTTTCAGTTCTTCACGCAGCGATATCATATACTCTTCAGTCTTGACCTTCCTTTCTTTTTCGGGCTTTAACTGAATGGTGAATTCAGACAGATTCGCCGAGCCTACCCCCAGACTGCCGATACCTGTGGATGGACCGGCAACATTGCTGAAAAGGGTTGCAACTTCCGGCTGCTGAAGGATAAAGTTTTCTATTCTCTGAGTCCTGATATTATTTTCCTGAACCGTTGTTGTTTTGTCATATTCAAGGTTCAAACGGAACTTCCCCTGATCACCTGTCGACATCATTTCTTTCCCGATAATGCCTTGTTTCATTATCCCGATAGTCAAGACGGCAAGTAAAATAACTATCCCTGTAAAGAGCAGTTTATGCCTGAACACCCATTCCAGCTGATGGCCGTACCATTCAATGAATGTATTCAACTGCTTTTCAAACCAGAGCAGGAAGCGGTTCATGAAGTTGGTTGGCTGCAATTCCTCCTTTTTCCCGATCCTCGATGAAAGCCAGGGAGTTAACGTGAAACAGACAAGAAGGCTGGTAAGTGTTGAAGTTATTACCACGATCGAAAACTGTTTCAACATGTCTGCAACGAAAACCTGAAGGAACAAAATAGGCAGAAAAACAACCACAATAACCAGGGTAATTGAAATTGCTGACATACCGATTTCCATCCGGCCATCAATTGATGCCGTCCGCTTTTCCTTTCCCATTTCAAGATGTCGTTGAATGTTTTCAATTACAACAATAGCGTCATCGACCAGGATCCCGATGATCAACGACATGGCAAGCAGGGTCATAAGGTTCAGTGTGAACCCCATCAGCCACATCACAGCAAAGGCCGTGACCAGTGAAGTGGGAATTGATATCAGGACAATCAGTGAGTTCCGGTAACTTCTCAAAAACAGGAACATGACAAGTGATACCAGGATTACAGCCAGGATCAGATCTTCAATCACTGAATCTACCGCCGCAATCGTCATTTCAGTCGAGTCGTCGGCCACGGTAAATTTCACTCCGCTTTCTGATTCCGAACTTTCAATCAGGGCAAGTTCCTCACGAACCAGTTTTGATACTTCGACAGCATTGGCGTCACCTTGTTTCTTTAAAAGAAGACCTATCCCGTTAACTCCGTTGTAACGGCTGACGGAACTTATTTCCTTCACACCGTCAGTAACCGTGGCAACATCCCTGACATAAACCGGAGTTCCGGGGGCAGGCATTGCCACCTGGACATCCATGATATCGCCGACACTTGAAAATTTGCCGGTTAACCTTACTGAATTGCTCTCCTTATCGGTCTGAGCCTTTCCTGCCGGCAGGTCAATTCCCGACCTGTTGACAGCCTCTGCAACCTGGTAAAGCGATATTCCATAAAGTTTCAGCTTGTCCTGGTCCACTTTCACCTGAATTTCCCTTTCTTCCCCACCGAGGAGGGTAATCTCAGCCACTCCTTTCAACTGCTGTATCCGCGGAAGATAATTATCAGTCATCTTTTGATAAAATTCGGTTGCCGGCAAATTACTGGTCGCACTGAGAGACATGATTGGCAGGTCATTGGGAGAAACCTTACTCATGACGGGACTCAGAATATCGGCCGGAAGATCTTTACGGATGTTGTCGATGTAGCGCTGAGCATCCTGCATGGCATTATTCAGATTTGTACCGTATTTCAAGTTGGCAATAATAACCGAGGCATTGGGCATAGACTTGGTCTCGAGATAATCCACTCCTTCGAGATTAGACAGGGCATCCTCGATTTTTCTTGAAACAGAAGTTTCAACCTCACCCGGTTCGGCGCCGGGATACATTGTCTTTATTACAATTACCGGCTGGTTAAAGTCGGGTAACAGTTCATACCCCAGGTTTTTATAGCCTATGATCCCCAAAAGGGTGAATACGCTGAAAAGTACTATGATAAGTGAGGGGCGATCGATCGATATTTTTGTAATATTCATGATTGGTTCCTTAATTACTGATTGTTACATTAGCTCCGTCAAACAGATTAATAAATCCGTTCGTAATTATCATTTCACCCTGGGACAATCCATCTGAAACCAGAACCTTGTTCTGATACCTGGCTGAAATGGTTATGTCCCTGAGACTGGCTTTGCCATCTTCTACGGTGTAAACCTGAGGCCGGATATTCGTTCCGATAATTGCAGAAGCCGGAATTATAATGTGTTGTTCTTCCGCAGCACTTTTCACCTGTACCTTTCCAAACATCCCGGATTTGATCTTCAGATCGGGAGTATTATTTACAGAAAACTGTACCGGGTAACTGTTCCCCATGTTGGCCTTACTGCCCGTCATGATGACTCTCCCCTGCAATGAGGCTTCAGGCCAGACATCTGCGCTGACGGGATATACCTCATTGATTTCAAACTGACTTAGTTCATGCTCGGGTACATTTACAGTAAACTTCAAAAGCGAAATATCCGTAATCTGAAGCAGGGGCATCCCAGGCGCCGCAAAAGCCCCTGCTTCAGTAAGTTTGGCGGTAACAACCCCGCTGAAAGGGGCACCAATGGTTGTTTTATTGATCTGCTCGGTTAAAGTCGCCTGCTGCACCCTGGCAGATTTCAGACCCGACACTGCTTTCTCAAGCTGCACACCCTGAATTGCATCGGCATTTGTAAGAACGGTATATCGTTTTACATCGGCTTCCAGCGCTTCTATTTGTATTTCAACAGCCTGCAATTGCAGTTTCAGAAGGGAATTGTCCAGTTGAATTAATGCCTGGCCCTTTCTGACATAGTTTCCTACATCGACCAGTACAGAGTTTACCTTACCCTGGATATCAGCGCTGAGCCTGGTTTCCCTGTTGGGTTCAAAAGTTCCCGTGTAGGAAATATCATTATCAGCAGTTTCAAGTTTCAGGTGGATGGCCTGGACATTTATGGCCTGCTCCTTATCAAAATGATACACTCTTTCGGCGGTGGTTTCCTTATTGCTCTTAAGGCGAACTGCAGCGATGGCAATTATCGCAAGAGTCAATACAATGTAAATTATCTTCTTTTTCATCATAATATAGTTTTAAATTTAATGGTATGATGGAACCCACATGGTTGAAAATTATATAAATACCTTTTTGTGTATTTGATACATGTGGGTTTCATGACTATTTGTTTTTGGGATTAATAAGATTTCCGGTAACGCGTTTGTATTCCAGTTCTGCCTTGCGAAGCTCTATCAGCGCAACTATATAGTTCTGCTGCGCTTCGC
Source organism: Bacteroidales bacterium (assembly GCA_040772125.1). Lineage (GTDB taxonomy): Bacteria > Bacteroidota > Bacteroidia > Bacteroidales > VadinHA17 > LD21. The sequence continues at coordinate 390,166 of JAXGYS010000004.1, read as the reverse complement.
GAAGTGCATTGTCAGCCATAAGTAAATCGGTGATACTGGCTGTCCCCTGTTTGTTTTGAAGCACAGTGTTTTCATATATCCTTGTGGCTAATTGTATCTGTGACCAGGCGGTACCGGTGGTTCTCTTCGCAAGCGAGTATTGCATTGCTGCATTATTAATATCAAGTGCGGACCTTTCAGAGACCAGTTCCTTTTGAATATTGGCCTTATTCAATTCTATCTTCTTCTGGCTGATCTTATGACGTGTAGCCGTGCCGGTAAACAACGGGATTGACAACTGGGTGCCCACATACCCAATCGGATGGAAGTTGAAGAAACTGTCTGCGCCGGTATTGCCAAAACCGGTGGTACCATAAACCCCGTAGGCGCTCAATGACGGCAATCTTGAATTTTTCAAACCTTTAAGTTCTGATCTTACAAATTCTATTTTTTTGTCGATCAGCAGGATATCAACGGTTGGATTTATTTTGAATTCCGGTTCACCAGACGTCATATCGTTCATTGATACTGTGATGGAATCTGAAATTGGTTTACCCATTAAAAACTTAAGGGCATTCAACACCTGCTGATACCTCGAGGCAAGGGTACTCCTTTGTGTCATTAACTGTTCCAGCTGCAGCTGAAGCCTGTCCACGTCGGTTCCTCTGGCTACCTGCTCCTGATGCAGCAGGCTGGTGGTTTGAACAAGCTTTCCGGTATTAATTATGTTCCCATCCAGGAAATCCAGTTGATTTAACAGGATCTGAGCGTTGTAGTAGGCATTTGATACTTCAAGCACAACTTCTTCTTCTGATTTATCCTTTTGGATATTAGAAAGCTCACCGGCGATACCCACTGTCTTTACTGCATTCAGAGCAACCGGGTTGTAAAGAGGTACCATCAACTGGATATTGGCGTTCAGATTCTTTGGAACACCAAACTGCACCTCTTTGTAGGTACCTGCAGGTCCTCCGAAAGCAGATGCAGGCATCAGCTGATAAGGCAGATCTGTGTAATAACGGTAGTCAGCCATAGCATTTAACTTGGGGATCAGGCTTGATTTTACCTCTTTTAATTTTTCTTCGGCCATGCCCGCGTCCTGTTGCGACATCCTGTAACTCCGGTTATATTGCAGGGCTGTGTCGATGCACTGCTCCAGAGTCAATGACTGGGCCTGGGCTGCAACTTCCGCCGTCATCAGTGTTGCAACAACGAATATTCCCAGGAGAGTCTTTCTTATTCCGTTTTTCCATTTTTTAAACATCATTCCCATCGTTTTATTAATAATTACATCCTGTCATGCATAAAACATTTAAATGTTAGTTTATGTTCACTAACTTATAAAATAAATTTTTTTTTTCCATCGAAGGTCTTGTTTTAAATTTCATGATTTTGATTTTCCGTGCTCCTTCAGATATTTTGCAATTATATCTGTGAAGACTTACTTAATAATATCCAGAAGAGAAGATAACAATTCGTCCCCCCTGGTTTTAATGTCGAACGAATAATCCGACATCTTCCATTTCTTTGCAAGAAGCCGGATCGAACCGAAAAACATTAAAATAAAGGCGCCTATATTGACATGATCCGGAAGTTTTTTGTCGCGCCTTAATCCGATGAGTAAAGATTCAATAAGGTTTTCATTGAAAGTCTGGATCTCTTTTATCCTGTAAGAAAGCTGTTTCTCATTCATATAGATCTCTTCAGAGAAGATGACGGTAATCAGGGCAGGGTTATGAACGAAAATCTCAAATATCTTATCCCCGAACGACTTCAGCTTCACCAGCGGATCATTTGCATTATTCAGTGACAAAGCCTGATTTTCAAATATATCCCTTTTGAATGAATCGAGGATGGCAGAAAGAATAGCAAATTTGCTTTCGAAATGCCTGTAGATGCCCGGTTCGGAAATCCCGACCTTTTTAGAAAGGTTTTTTATTGTAAAACCCTGTATACCCCTGGTATCTATCAGTTTTATCGATTCGTCGATTATCTGTTGTTGTCTGTCGCTGAACATAAGAGTATATTTGTTTGTTAGTATTCGCTCGCAAAATAAAACTTATTATTAATAATATCCAAAACTCCAAGAATTTTTTTTTTGAATTATAAATTACCAATCAATGCCATAAAAATATCTTTCCATAAATGAATTTCAGAACAGGAAACCAAGCCGCAATGAAAACATCCCCTCCTTTTCATCCTGAGAAAACTCATACATGGCCGTAATAATTGCCATTTCATAAGGCGATACCCATAAGCCACCTCCATAACCATGATGCCATTTATGTGAGTCCTCATTTTTTTCCCAGACTCTTCCCAGGTCGTTAAAAAGGATAAGTCCAAAATATCCTCTTGTGACGTAACTTCTGACCCTGGAAAGCTTGATCCTCAGGTCACTGTTCTGATAGAATGAGGCGTAACCTGAATAACGGTTATAGGCAAATCCCCGCAGTTCCGACAGGCTCCCGATAGTATTGGCCTGGAAAAAGTCATAGGTGCCGGCATTGACAGCTCCCCCGGCTCTGAAGGCGATTACATGACCGGCTGATTTCCAGGGATGTGCATAATATCTGATTTCACCGCTTACCCTGTCAAATATGTTGTCCGATCCTGACAATCCATAATGGAACTGGTTCCTGGCTTCCCAATAAAAACCGCTTGAGGGAAAAATTGCATTGTCCCGGCTGTCGTGATTAATCCCTGCGCTGACTCCGATAAATTCCTTTCTCAAAAAAACATCGGAACTCAGTCCGTTGGAATTCAGATCCGAAATGAACCTACCCTTAGTAGTTTCGACGCGGCTGTTCTGATAAAAAATGCCTGCATAAAAGTTAGTTCGTGAATTAAAAGGAAAACTAAGTTCCGGATTGATGAAAAATTCTCCTATCCTTACCCTGTAATAATCCCTTGCTGTGTCTGACTTTATTGTCTCATTACCTGACCCGAAATAATTCTGAGTGAATTTAGGATCCCGGACATGAAACTTAAGCTGAACATCGGCAATATTTAAAAAATCAGTATATATACCTTTGTATGTCAGCTCTTTTGCATCCGTAGCCATTGAATATTTGAACAAAAGGGTATGCCTGGCCGCGAAAGGCTTCCGTGTAAAATCATAAGTTGTGTAAGTAAATCCGCTGCCAAGGTATACTCCATCATCATAGCTGTAGCCGGTATATAAAATGGGAATGAACTTATTGTAATTAAAAGCATGATAATTATAGGAGTATTTCCCGGGGGAAGTGGAAATCACCTTTCGTGTTTCTCCTGAAGTAACAATTTTTGTTTTTACAGTGTCTTCATAAACAATGGTTTTTCTTTCAATCCCGTTGACTTTCGACTCATCCCTGATTTCATCCTTATCCCTGCCTCCGACTATACGTATTTTGATTCCTTTGTTTACCTTGCCGCTGACTTTGAAAAAATCATTACCGCCCAGACCATATAACATGATTTCTTTTGTTTCAGGATAGATAAAAGTCCTCTCATAATAAATTTTATCAGGGTCTCCTTTATCATCCTTATTATAAATTCTTACTCTTGTTTCAGTGTCGTTCAGTCTTTCGACACTGAAGAATTCATCCTGATCCGAACCTGCAATATCTACCCTGACAGCCAGGATTGAATAGTACTCATCGGCATATTTTTCAAGGCTATCGCGCCGTGCCCTTAGTTTTGACGCTATCGCATTGCCGTTGATGGCAGCAATTTGTTGAGGCATATCATTCACAGCACTGTCAATAACTTCATCGGTGATTGATTCTCTGAGATTTCCCGCAGCCGAATTCCAGTCGTCCCTGGTGAGTTCGTTCAGGAACCTTCTGTCAAGATGTTGTGCCTGGGAATTCAATCCGCGAATATCTTTTATGTCGTAGTCAAGTCCCTGTATTTTGCGCAAAAGGAACTTCCTTGTCGACAACCATGGAAGTACGCCTTCACTTACAAAAAAAGCCATGTCACGATCACGGGGAACGGGCTTGTACACTTTGCTTCCGTTCTCTTCAAAAAATGCCCACCTCCACTGGTCCTCATGTCTGTCCCAGTCACTGATTAGCATATCTACCAGTCTTGATTTCAAAAATAATTTCTGGTCCACCCGTAAATCAATTTTACCGGTAACCTTTTCAATCATTGTTGATGTGCTGACTATCTTTTCAGAATGTCCAAAACTGGCAACGTCGCTCCTGTTGCCGTCAGGTCTTTCCTCAAAGAGATAAATACCTTCCCATTTATCAGAAAATCCGGCAGGAAGGTATATTATGTCAAGGTAAACCAGTCTTGGATTAGTGTGAAGTATTCCTGCCGCTTCTGCTATCCCTGGAACTGCAAATGCTCCATAGGGATTCGAGGCCGACATCTGATCCTGAACAATATCCTCAGCCATACCGGTCCGTATATTTTCAGGGATCACAGCTGACGCATTTTTGTCGAGCGAGCGAAGTACCCACTCCTTTCCTTCCTCATCTTCGAGCCTCAGAGCTGATGTTTGAAAACTGCCTCCCTCCTTTATTATTTTCATTTCCCCTTTTTCATTCCTGAAATCAAAAAGAGGTATTTCGATCGGGGTAACCCATTCTTCGCGATAATTGTTTCCAAACCAGAATCTTTTGAATTTTCCGGCCCGGTAAATATCTCCATTGGGATATGCCACGACAGTACTGTCAGGCTTGTCAAAATGTTCCACGGCATCCTCAGGAACCGCTTTATTCTTATTTATCTGGCCTAAAGCCGGATCAAACAAGCTGATTAATGATAACAAAGCCACTATGGTTAATCTGTTCATCATTCTGGTTGATATTTAAATTTCAAAATATTGCCTCTGCCATTATCGCCTTCATTTGATATGTACAAGTCGCCTCCGGAGGAGAAGCTTATCCCTTCGGGTTGCCGAAAGATTCGTTTGTCAAGTGTTTTAATATGGCTGACACTGCCATCGCGTTTCATTACTATCAGCCTTCCGGGAAAGGCTGAAATAACATACAGGTCGCCCTTCAGGGGATGAATCGCAAGTCCCGAGGGATTAAAAACATTATTCTTTGCCAGTTGAAGCTTCCTTGCCAGGCTCAATGATACCCTTTTAAAGTATGTGTTTGCAGTTGAATTATTAAACCATTCGGTGTCAATCAGATATTCCGGCTTTTCTTCCAGTTTGTTGTCATTTGCCCCAAAATGATAAATAGCCCTGAAACCATCAAATTTTTCCTTTTCGTCGATGGAGGGAACATTTTTACAGGCTATCAGGAGAACTTTTTCAATGATATCATAAGCCATTCCTTCCGTATCGTTTCTCGTGGAAAGAGCAGTTGGAATTATGAATGTTTCGCGGCCGGATCCGGCAAAATTTGTAACTTTATATATTGTCCCGTTGCTTTTGAGGACCCAGGCAGTATCATGATAAATAGCAATATCTTCATAGTCGCCGTGCCTGGCAAAGGGATATGAACCCGTTATTTCCCCTGTCACCTCATCGAAGAGGTAAATTATTCCCTTCTCATCCTGTATGCATGCAAGTTTATTATGGCTGTACCATGATATTCCTGAAATCTCATCCAGGTCGTCATGTAATTCATAATCAGCATCCGGAGCAGTCAAATCATATGCAAATCCATAGCTTTCCATTTCAGCTTCAGCTTCGTCACCAGAACTGGAACATGAAATCATTGCAATGGAAACTGACAGTATCAAAATGCTTATTATGGATGACAATCTGTTCATAATCTTCTTTAGATTGGCAGATAAACAAGAATGAAAGAGCCGACTGAAATTATCAGCCCTATCATAAAAACACCATATGTAAGTCTCAGAAGCCTGTACTTTCTTGCCAGTACCCTTCCAAGGTAATACTGATCCCTGATCATTGCCGAATAGAGGTAGGGATCATCATTGAACAATTCCTCCACTCCCCTTTCATACTCTTCGATATTCATCTTATAAAAATTACCGAAAAACAGGAGATTGACCTTTTTTGACCTGACATTATGACTGCCGGATTTTCCGGATGATATGTCGGGACGGGTCGAAAGTATGGCGAGGACAATGGTCGCCAGGCTGAAAATGAGAAAAATCAAAGTCGGGATTATGAATTCGGGTCTTTCTTCAAATTTCCTCACCAGCAAGGCCAGCCCCAGGGAAATAATAATGCCATTCAGAGAAATCAGGATATTGGATTTGTTATCTGCAATTGAACTCAGGCTAATCTGGTTGCGGGCGGTAAGCCGAAGCATCGAATCTGCACCGCGTGAATATTGCCCGGTTTTAGCCTTCCTACTGGCTTTCAGCTTCTTTCCGGTCAAAGGGCTGCCTGATGAAAGGGAAGACGCCAGATTTTTAAGATTTTGCTCTTTAATCCCCGACAATTCTTTCCGGCAATAAGCAGTATGGAATTTGTGGTTCATCAGGATTTTTATAGATTTCTTTGTGAACTTTTTTTCTGACAAGGATCTGACACCCATATTTTCCCACTCATACCTTAGCTTCCCGATTATACCGGGATACTGTTCCATCCCCAGATGCATCATATCTGCATCACATAGCACGGCAGATACCTTATCGGCCGGATGTTGGGGAATAACAGTAGATCTTATACATTCGGTTATTCGCTCCACATGCTTCCTTTCAACTCCTTTGCCGTTCAGGAATCCTTCTGCAATATGAATGCTGACCTCCTCATGATCCCTATATTGTTTCAGGTATCCCACATCATGAAACCAGGCTGCAATTTTCACTATATCCATCTCCTCTTCATTCAGGTTTTCATGAGTGCCGATAAGCTCCGCATTTTTTACAACCCTGAGTGTGTGGTCAATATTATGATAGACAAGGCTATCGGGCCATTCCCTGGTGAAAAGCACGGTTACATATTCTTCCACATCGGGCAATAACTGGTTTAACTTTTTCATTTTCATCATTTTCTTTTTTGAACAGGTTCTCTTAATCTGAACAGCGATATCATCCTTTCACTACCCTTTACCTTTACCATTCCGACGGAACTGAATTCATTCCGGATCTTTTCATCCACGACTGAAACAACTTCTTCCGATACTAGAACTTCAGTTTTATACTGCCTGGTAAGCTTCTCTATTCTGGATGCAATGTTGACAACACTACCGGTAATTGAGTATTGTTTGCGCATTGCAGAACCGATGTTCCCGGTTACTGCTTCTCCATAATGAAGACCGATTCCTATCCTTGTAGGGGGAATGTTCCCTTTCAGCGTTTCCTCAGTTTTCCTGATTACAATTTCCCGCGCTGCTTCAACTGAATGAATAACACTTTCAGGATCCGAAACGGGTGCCCCGAATGTGGCCATGAAACCATCCCCCAGAAACTGGTTGATAATTCCATTGTGCTTCTGAACAATTTCAATCATAAAACCGAACAGGCTATTCAGGTAGCTGACCACCTCCTCTGGTTCTCGGGATTCGGAAAATGGAGTAAAATCTCTGATATCCAGGAACATTATGCATACATTCTTTCTTCTCCCGGTATGCCCCTGCTTGTCCTTCAATATTTCATGTGCTATCTGGTGAGATATCTGCTGGCCAAAAAGGTCAATAACCTCATTTTTCTCTTTAACAGAAAAAAAGGAGGCCAGCATCTTCTTTTTTATGAGGCCCGCTACAAATCCTGAAGCTGTTCCCGATATGACAAACAATAATCCATATCCGAAAATTTGAATGTTGGTATGCAATAATCCTGATGTTTCAGACTGGATCGTATAGTCCCTGAAAAATACCGAGATTAATACATACTCAAGTGCAGATAATACTCCGGTGAAGAGGGAAAGCTTAAAATCAAGCCGAAGGGTTGATAATATGATAAATACAAAATAGGTAAGTGCCGCTGGTGTATGAAGAATAATTACCTGCTGTGAATACCTTATAATAAATACGAGAAGCATACTCAGCAGACTGACCTCAAAGAAGGCATTAATATACCCCTTAAGAGCATATGGGATAACTGTTTTCTTTCTGAATTGATTCCTGTAAAAATGAAGCATGAGCTCGTAAACCACTATTATGGCCATAAAGATCAGAACAGCATACAAGGCGATATGCGTTGAAAACAATCTGAAATACTCATCCTGATAAAACAAATAAATGACAAGGAGCGTGATTCCTTCCAGACCAAGTAAACCGATCAATACTAATGTTCTGAAACGTTCACTGGTTTCCAGCTCCTGAAAAAACAATTCCTCAAAACCTCCTTTCTGTTCCTTTTCTGATTTAATCTCCTTTATCATCTGTCTGCTGTTTTATACATAAACAAAACTAAACAAAGTTAGTTCATGTTAACTAACATTTATTTTAATTTATTTTTGACTTTAATCATTTTCTTTGAATCGGGTTTATTTGTGTAAAGATAATATATCTATTTATAGACCTCTTTATCTGAGATATAACATAACTCAACAATATTTAAATATATTTGCTTCCTGAACAAAACCTTCACAATAATTGTTAGTGAATAGTAACTAATTCGAGCCGGATTACAAGTGTCCTGCCCAAAATAGGAGGAATAACATTGAGAAATAAACAGAAATTAGCCGAAATCAATAATCGTATAGAAGAGATTATAAGGGCAGCAAATACACTATCGGCCGAATATTCCAGCCGGATAGAAAAGGTACACCCTCTATATCGCGAGAATGCATTAAATCTGATACATTATCTTGCATTCAGGCGATTCGACATCGACGAACTCCAGGATAAACTTCGGTTATCGGGATTGCCCGACCTGGCCCATATAGAAGGTCATGTAATGAAAAGCCTGCTGGGGCTAAAAACAATAATAAACCATTTGACCGGAAATCCTAAAGTCGAAAAACAGAAGGGTATTATTTCGATTAAGAAAAGTGAGAAGCTGCTTTATAAAAACACCCGGCAGATGTTTGGATTCAAATCCAAAAAAAGACGTACCCGTATTATGGTAACTATGCCCGCTTCGGCCGCCAATGATTATAAAGTGGTAAAAAATCTGATCAAACTTGGGATGAACAGTGCAAGGATTAATTGTGCTCACGACAACCCGGAAGCCTGGGGGAAAATGATATCCAACATAGACAGGGCAAACAAGACCTTGCATAAGAACTGCAGAGTGATGATGGATCTTGCCGGTCCGAAGATAAGAACAGGTCCGGTCCTTTCAGGACCAAAGGTAATACATATCAAGCCCGAACGCGATTTGACAGGAAATGTGATAAGACCTTCAAAGCTGTGGATTGCTACGCCCGAAACACCGGCACCAGACAATACCTTTGATGCGGTCCTTCCTGTAAGCGAATCTCTTATTAACAAAATCAGGAGAGGAAGCACTATTTGGTTTTCTGATTCCCGAAACAAAAAATGTAAGATCAGTATCGAAAGAAAGCAAGGTAAAGGCAGATGGGGAATATGCAGTGATTCAGCTTATATAAGCTCAGGAACGGAGCTTAAAGTTGATACGGTGAAGGAGTCTGGAAAAGAGAAATCCTATGTTGGCGAATTATTACCGGCTGAGCAGTATATCACTCTCTTCAAGGGAGATAAGCTAATTCTGACCAGGGATCCGGTACCTGGTGAGCCCGGCCGGTATGATGATAGGGGGAAATTGACATTACCGGCCCATATATCCTGTACCCTGCCTGAAGTATTCGATTCAGTTAAAAAGAATGATCCTGTTTTTTTTGATGATGGAAAGATTGAAGGTGTAATTGAGGAAATTATGGAAAGGGCGGTACTTGTTAATATAGTGAATGCGGGAGAAACAGGAAGCAGGCTGAGAGCCAACAAAGGGATCAATCTGCCAAAGAGTAACCTTACGGTGAGCGGGCTTACGGACAAAGACAGGAAAGACCTGGAATTCGTGGCAATGAATGCCGATGCGGTAAATTTATCATTTGTCAATGATGAAAGTGATGTGCAGGAGTTACTACATGAGCTGGACAAAAATGGGACACATTTAGGCATTATATTAAAAATCGAGACACAAAAAGGCTTTGGAAATCTACCGCTGATCCTTTTAAGTGCGATGCAATCCTATCCTGTCGGAGTTATGATAGCAAGGGGAGATCTGGCCATAGAAACGGGCTGGAAAAATTTTGCCTCCATTCAGGAGGAAATACTGCGTATATGCGAAGCGGCTCATGTCCCTGATATCTGGGCCACGCAAGTACTTGAGACCCTGGCAAGAAGCGGGGTGCCAACAAGATCAGAGATTACAGATGCTGCACTAGCCCAAAGGGCTGAATGCGTAATGTTAAACAAAGGAATGTATATAAACGAGACTGTAAAGATGCTTGATAAGATTCTAAAAAGGATGCAATATTTCCAGAAGAAAAAAGAGACGGTACTTCCCAGGCTTGCCGAAGCAGATAAACTGAAATTATCTCATGATGCATTTGACGTATAAAATATCCTGTATCCTGGTATTCTTCCTTATCCCTGAGTACATCAATGGTTTGGAGGGCCCTGTGATCCACATTATAAGGCACGCTGAAGTAGATGCGGAGAGTCACGGTTGGTGCAGTTCCGCTGAAGCATTCAAATTCAGGATGATATATAACAATGCAGATATACGGGAATTTGATCCCGGCCCGGTCCTGAAAAAGATTAATGACCCCGAAAAAGTTGACACTGTTTTTTGCAGTCCCCAAAAGCGGGCCCTCCAAACTGCATTCGCTCTGTTTGATGATAATGCAATCCTTAGCATTAATGACAATCTGAGGGAGTTACAGTACCCGGTTATAAAATGGCCGGTAATAAGGATGCCGGCCAGGGCATGGCTGACAGCTTCAATGATTTTCTGGATGGACGGGAACAACACTGACTCGTTGCCAAGTTACCGGGAGCGGAAACAAAATCTTGAAAAATATTCATCTGAACTGATCGCTTATGCAGAAAGAAATGGTGAGGCTATTGTCGTAGCCCATGGAGTAATCAACAGGGAATTAATTCGAATTCTTAAAAAAAAAGGGTGGAAACATTATCAAAAAGAAGGATATGGAAACCTGTCGGTAAACAGTTTGAAAAGATAAAACCTTACAGGAAAGATACTTCCATTGCATAAGCTGTAAGAGTTAATCACTTTCGGCAATTCAGAAGTTCAAAATTTTATCTACATGATAGCATATATTTTTAACCACTGGGAGATTGTCCTTTAATTCTGGCGGAGAGTGGCCAGGGTTATCAGCTTTTACGTTAATTACCTTTATCTTTCTCATAAAAACGAATTGTTCCCGTCATTGTATTTAGCTTTGTTTTTAATTGCTCCCTTTCATTGCGGGCTCCTGGGTTAGTAATTACACAAGGATATACTTTAATTTGCACATCACTAAAGGGAAATCTTAATTATCCATATCATTTTGTCTTTAACAGCTTCGCTTACTTTTTTCAGGTTTTAGATTGGGAAAATTAATAATGCTCCATTCGGATCATCAATTGTTTTATTATCTCAGTGAAAATGAATATATTAGCTCTTTGCTAAACTCATTTTCCTATGGCACAATCAATATTAAAACCACTATCTGATGAAGAATTAAAGGTAAGGGTAGGTGAATTCATGAACTCATTCATCGCCCTGAACAAGAAAAATCAGGCATCGCTTGAAGAGCTGAAAGAGAGTTATCATGATGCTGATCTTATGCTATATCATATCCTCAAGGGAAGTAATGGAATTGTTGACAGCGCAAGACTTCTGGACATACTCCTGACTCTTGTAATAAACTACATGCTTGAAAATGATATGACAGATGGTCGAATAAGATCCATCAGCGAGCCGGACAAAAGATTCATCTGCTTTCTGGGAATTCTTTTGACTAGATATATCGAAGGTCAGAAAGGACCAAAAAGGGAAGAGTGGATCAATAAGGTAATCGAAACTGCCCTTCGTAAAAAATGGTATGACTAATAGATCCCCTTTCAGTTATGAAAACATTATGAAAAATATTTTTAAAAAATCAGACCCAGAAGCCTGTTCCCTCATATAATAATAAAAATTATATGGAAAATGTATTTGCTATCATGGAAGAAAGGCTGGCAGGAATTGAGGAGTTGTTAAATACTGTACTTGCCAGACTGGATGGTCTTGAACGGCCTGACGAAGAAGTAATCGGTGATCTGGATGATTGTTCCAGATGGATTAAAAAATCCACATCTACAGTTTACAAATATGTCTCGAATAAACAGATCCCTCATATCAAAAATGGCAGGAGGGTACTGTTTAACAAGAAAGAAGTTTTTGCCTGGCTTAATTCCGGTGCCAAAAGTACACTCTCGGACATCCGTGTGGAGATCGATCACGATCTCCACTCTCTGGTTAAAAACAGGAAAAGGGCATAGCCTGTATTATTGCATCCCCTCGTTGAATCACTTATACACAGAGCTCTTTTTATCCCGGAATCCTGCTGATAAGCTTTAATATTCTTGTCTTTTTGCTTATCATCTTGATTCCAGGATGCTTATCTATTTTAAGGAGGATAAGCCGAGCATTTCACCATCAGGAGTCCCGTTTCTTCTCTCCATTCTTTATCGTCTCTCAGCTACTCTTTCGAGGATTCCGGTCACCTGTTGAGAAGAGCTACACTCAGAGCAGGGTTTTTTGAAAGACGGATGGTCCCTACCGGATTCTTTGTTATGAATGACTACTTTTCAATCGTGGGCGACACTTTTCATTTCTTTCAGAGTATGGTGTGCAAAGGCAGAAATCCTCCTCCGACATATCAAAGCTGTTTTCCACTTTCTACTTGGTAATCCCTTTCGGGTTTATCATAATTAAAGAACCTCCAGGCATTTTAATTCAGGCTTTTCCTAGCCTGAAGTCCTGGTCTTTTAAAAAAAACAGACCTGCCGGAAAAGATAAAAGTGATCCAATGGGTCTTTAAAATACATTTATTTAAACTTCTACCTTTTTGTATATATCTACTGTTCAGGGGAAATTTTTATATTAAAATCGCTACTTCTTATAAAATATTCCCAAAAGAATAAAATTAATTGTTTATTTGTTTGGATATTATAAAATCTTTGTTATCTTTGCAAGGTAAAATTTTATAAAGATGGAACAGAAGACATATCTCGCATTAATAAAAAATATCACCTCTGCTCTTAAGAGAATCCACTCTGATTATAAGCAAAACGGCATTGTTGATAGTCTAAGGTCATATGATGGTCAGAATATTCTCTCTTACGGATATCTGCGCAAGTTGATCGAAATGGGTATTCTCACCACTATTGGGACCAGTAAAAAGACCGCCAGATATCAATGGACAGGCGGTGATAATCCAGATTATGAGGAACTAGCTATATGTGTTATCGATCATAAGTTACAGAAATCCAATATGCCTGAAAACGAGAAAAAAATAAATATTTTAAGTGAGAAAACACGTATTGATGCTATTATAAGCATCACTCTGCGTCTGAATAAATTAGGACTATCTGAAAACGAAATTAAAGAAGAGGTCCCAAAGTTGCTGACAGCATTTTCAACCTAATAACATTTAAATATACTTGCACTTATATGGAATTTTTATGTCCGCACGTGAAATATAATAAAACCAAATAAACAAATATTAATTTAAAACATGTCAAAATGAACAGAAAAATGAAAAAAACAGATGTGGTAAGGTTTCCTGCCATTGTAATCGATGACGATCACAAGATTTTCTTTCCCTCACTTGAGGAAACACCTCGGGTAGGTATCTTAACTTTTAGCAAAGAATCGACAATTGAGGGTTTTATGAATATTCTAGACAGTACAGGAACGAGTTTTGTTCTGACTGGCTTTACGTCTCGTTATTCTACACTTGTTTATTTTCTTGGTGATATCCGGACACTTAAGAGTAAGATTAATGGTGTTTCGGTGCAGCCAAGCTCATTCAGGTCATTTAATCAAATCAAATAATCAAAAACACTTTAAAAATGAAAAAAAAGACTACAAACTCGGAAATGGTAGAACTACCTGCCATAGTAATTGATGATGAACACAAAATTTTCTTTCCGGATTTAAAACTTTCCTCTCGAATGGGAATCTTGACTTTTAAGCATCCTCCTGCTATAAAAAAAATCATTGAGATTCTCGATGCAACAGGAATAAGTTTTGGCCCCACTGCTTTTATAAGCAACAATTATTCCATGGTCTATTTTCTAGGGGATTTGCGTACTCTTAGGAGAAAGGTGAACGGACAGGCGCTAGTTCCAAAACGTTTTCAATTCTGATAATTATAAATTTTACAACTATGGAAAATACAAAATTTACAGAAGAAATACACCTAAAGGCTGAAACAGATGGATTTACAAGGTTGTGCAGTGAACTAACGAACCCCGAGGCTCTATTTTGCTTGCATGTGGAGTTTAGGAAATCATTCATTCGTCAATTCAATTTTGATTCTAGGGCCAGTGATTTAATCCCATGCATAGATATTGTTGAAGAACACGGATTTATAAGGTTTACTCCTATATATCGCAACGGATTCAAAAACTATGTCTGCTTTTCAGATTGTTGGGACAGTAGCGGATTTTATGAAACAAGCTGGATCCTTTATTGCGACGCTCTTGAAATTATTAATAAAGCCAAAATTAAGTTAGAAATCAACCCTTCTATCCTAGTAAGCGGGCATTTTGATCACATATAAACAATTAACTTACAATATAATGAAAAATAATAAAGAAAAAAACAAGGCAATATCAGGTCTTCAGGCACTTGATACAATGGAAGAATTCATGAGTCATGCCGAGAATTTAGATATGACTGTCATGGCAGCAGAATGGTTGGGAATGAACTTCTCAATTTCAATTATTAACAAAAAAGAAAGGACACCAGAGGAAACAATGTTGTTGATGGATGATTTACTCAATCATACGATCGGAGAACATAAAAACAAGGGACTTAGAAATAATATTCCAATTATTTATGAGTCTACCACTTACGATTATTGGGGAATGACGTGCCTACATTCATCAATATCAAGAGCGAAAAGACTTGCTGAAAAAATATTAGAAGCTACAAGTCCCAAATAATTATTGTCCAGGCCGTAGTAAAAAGGAGTAAACAATCCTTTGACTTTCTCGGTCAGGATTTTTCACAAATCAGCAAAAAATAAAATTATGTATACGTATTTAGGTCCGATTAAAAAATAAATAAGAGGGGTACTCCCCTAAGGTTTCCCCCAATGTTGTAATTTGGTTTTACCACAAACTAAATACAACATGGGTAAAATTACGGAAATAAAATTAGTCGGACAGCCGATCTTCAGACAGATAATGAATTTGGTAGATAAAGTTGACATAAATGGGTTAATCCGCAAACACGAAAGTGATTACTACTACAAATCATTCAAAACCCGCACACACCTTTTCACTATGCTGTTCGGTATATTAAGCCGGTGCGATTCGATGACCGAAGTATGCGAAGGGCTTCGTGCCATGGGCGGCAAGCTTAATCATCTTGGAATGGATCAGGCACCTGCTAAGAGTACTGCATGTGACGGACTGCGTAACAGGAATCACAAGTTTTTTGAAGAGTTATATTTTACACTGGTAAAACATTATCATAGTTTTTTGTCGGACAGCCGGACTTTTGGACTGACTTTTAAGGAGGTTCTTATAATCGATTCCACGACCATACGGTTATTCAGTGATATTTTAAAGGGTGTTGGCCGTAATCCCAAGGAGACGGAAAGAAGAAAGGCGGAATGAAAGTCCATATGCTTATTGATGCAGTTCAATCGGTTGGACGGTTTATCAAAATGACAGCAGCAAAGGTCAATGATCAGAAGTTTTTAAAGAGCCTCGAACTAATATCTGACAGCATGATAGTCTTTGATAAGGCCTATAACTATTACCATCAGTTTGCTCTTTGGACCACACAAAAGGTATATTTTGTCACCCGGATGAAAAAGAATGCTGTTTATACGATTATAGAGGTTAAAAGGGAACATTATCGTAAGAAGGGTAAGGCAAAGGTTTTACGGGATGAAATTATTGAAATGGAATATCATCCCGAGAGAGAAGACGGCACAAAAGATCTTAAGACCAAACTCAAAATGACACTCAGAAAGGTCAGTTATCAGGATGAACAGAACCGCTACTACGATTTTCTTACGAATAATTTTGATATATCAGCTGAAGATGTCGCATTCCTCTACAAGAAAAGATGGGGTATTGAGATCCTGTTCAAGAAAATGAAACAAAACTTCCAGTTACATTACTTCTACGGAGAGAATGAAAATGCCATCTATACACAGGTCTGGTGCACACTAATAGCCCAACTCTTATTAACTGTGACCCAGAAGATCGCACAGGCGAAGAAAGCCTTCTCGGTTGTAGCCTCGTTGGTCCGGATACATCTGATAAGCAATCTGGATGTAAATGAGCTGCTGCGGAGTACAAAAAGAAGTTTTAAAAGCAAATCGATCCCTCCAGGGTTACAATTATCATTGAATATGCAGGGGGTCAGTTTTAAAATGTAAAATATGATACTTGATAATCAGCTACTTATGAAACCAAATCAAGAATCTAAATTATTAATCGGATAACAGTGATTATGTATACATATTTAGCAGATAAAAATAAACCTGACCAGGTCAGCATAATTTCACAGGATGAGATCATCAGAAGAATTACCGGAGATGAGGAATTAAAAACTGAAGTATCCGAAATCCGGCGCCTTACAAAAAGGTATGAGCAATCAAACGATCTTGCAGATCGAAATGAGAAAGAAGCACAAAAGACAAAATTACCGGCATTTGTACCAGCCGGGGAATTTTCTCACCGCAAAACACACTCACTCACGAAATACTGGGGTAGAATTGTAATGGATATTGATCATATTAAAGATCCGGAACGTCTCAGGGCTATGATTAAATCAAACCATGAACCATCTGTGATTATGGCATTTCTGTCCCCATCAGGAACAGGACTCAAAGTAATTCACCAGCTTGAGTACCCTGAGTTAAAATCCATAGAGGAAACCGTAGATTTTCATAAACAAGCATTCGTTTCATTAATAAACCTGTATAAGAGCAAATACAGGGTCACAGAAATAGATCTTTCAGGATCAGATTTATGCCGACTTTGCTACTACTCATATGACGATAAAGCGTACTATAATCCTGATGCAAAAGGCTGGGCTTTTGTCTATAACCGGAAAAGCATTTCTACAGAACCAAACCTGAATTCCAGAATTGAGGGTTATTATCTTCGGTTTAATAATGACGATGAGCATTCAAGTTATAGCGTGGTCCAGAATATTATAAAGTGGTGTGTCTCTGAGAATATATCTCTCCTGGAACACTATAATGACTGGATAAAGGCGATGTTTGTACTGAAAAACTCCTTTAGCTACTCCAATACCGGTTTAGAATTATTCCTGCAGTTAAGTTCAACTTCTTCAAAATTCAGGCAGGAAGAATGCATAAAGAAATGGCAGGGAACCATGTTTTGGCCAGTAGTAATAAAGCAACTCTGGGAACTTTGATTTATATGGCCAGGCAAAATGGCTGGCGGCCTCCAAAAAACCTATATGTTGGCCCTAACTCAAAACTCAATTCACTTATTACGGCAATGGAGGAAAGTAATATAAGGCTTAAGTACAATGAGCTCACACACCAATTGTATTATTCCGAGTCCGCGGACTCGGAAGCTTGGGCCCTTGGTGATGATTACATGGCAGGCAAGATAAGTCTGGCCGTGCTGGGAGTGCATTAAAGAAAGATGACCTTTTTTATTTCATTAACTATATCCCTCCCAAATACAATCCGGTTAAAGATTTCTTAAGTTCTTTACCAATCTGGGACGGACAGGATCGTTTCCCAGATCTGGTCAATACGCTAACCCTTAAGACCAGAAATGATGCTAATATGGTAAAAACTCTGTTAAGGAAGTGGCTCATAGGAGTAATAAATGGCTTACATAACCGTCCTGAGAACTACGAGAATCAGGCAATATCACCAAATGAGAACCTGCTAATAATAATTGGCATGCAGGGAATTGGTAAAACCAGGTGGATGAGAAAGCTTGTTCCTGAAAAGTGGTATAATACCTTGTTTGCAGAAAAGTTAAGTTTCGATTTCTCAAACAAAGATGACGAATTGCTCACTTGTGAAAAGGCAATTATTGCTATGGATGAACTATCTCCTATTCTTCATGACAAAGCTTCGAATGAGCAACTTAAGGGATTTCTGAGCCAGAAAACATTTAATACCAGAGTCGCTTATGGCAGATTCAACTCTGTATTTTATAAAATTGCTTCCTTTATCGGGACCTCTAATCAAAGTGAAATTATAACTGATCCCACTGGCTCCAGGCGGTTCTGGCCTATTGAGATCGTTGCTGCAAATTATTGTCATTCGATCGATATGGAACAGCTCTGGGCACAGACCTACAAACTCTGGAAGGATGGAGAAAAACACTGGTTATCGGCCGAAGAGCAGGCAGAGCTAAGCCTGTATAACGTACGGTTTACCAAAATACATCCGTACGAAGAGTATATTAACCGGTTCATAACCAGAGGAAAAGATTGTTATACAGCTACCGAAATATGTGAATTCATAAATTCGGAGCTGGATAACAATGCTGTTAATGCAAGACAGCTGGGTGTTTATTTGAAAAAAGCCGGGTATGAGTCCGAATTAAAATGGAGAGAAAATAAAGCTGCCCGTCTCTATACAAATATCCTACTGTTGCCGAAATCGACAAAAAAGGAATTTGAGGAGCTGAAGGAGAAAACCCGCATTACGGTCAAGAAGCTTCGGAAAAAGGACCTGGAAGAGCTGGATGATGAGGAAGGTCAAAGGTCTGCTGAGCTTTATCAGGTATAACATCATTACAGTATTTGCAGAAGTATATAATTTATGATAATAATGATCATGCGGTCAGATAAAAAATCAGTGTTTTTAAAATAACGTTGTAATATTGTTATAGAACATATAAAATAAGGATTTGCGATGTTTATTGATGGTTGTAAGAGGATGTAAGGATGTAATTTTTTTTGTGTTTACTTTTTCGTGTGATTTTCTTTAAACATGTTTTGGAAAGCCTGCCTGAACCAGATTTCGGCAGGCTTCCTTTTTGGTACATCAAAAAATCATGCAGAGCTATTCTGAGGCGTTCAGGGCAAGCATATTTATCATGATGATAATTTATCTTTCCAATGTCCGAAAGTGCTTCCAAGGGCCTCAGAATGCTGGTCTGAGGCATTAAAAAAGTCCGCAGGGTCATGACGGACTTTCAGGTATTACAAAAGTCATTTACTCAGTTGACTTTTTTCTGATCGGCGGTGTGGGTAACACCTTTTGCAGCTCAGCAAGTTCCTTCTTAAGCTCGGTGATCTTTTTCTCAACGGCATCTCCTACCGGCAGCCCTATCGCTTTCATTGATTCGACAGTTCTTTCCACCTTACGTAATTCGGCCTTCTTGCCGTTAAGCTCACGCTTCATCTGATACACTACACCCCGGTTTACAATCGTTAATACTCTCTGAATAGTCTCGGTGTCCGGTTTGGATGAAGTCCATTCCTCAATTGTTTTAAACATTTTTGCTTTCATAATGTGTTTATTTAGTTTAACATAAACCAGCTGCCAAAATTCAGCCCCGGTTACAGATCATATAATTTTTCAGCCCATTCCTTCTTTGTGCTGAAGTCAAATGAGGCCAGATAGCTTTCAGTGGTACGTATATCTGAATGACCAAGACTTTCGGAAATGAATTCGAGTGATGCCCCGTTTCTTTTCATAACAGTTGCAAAGCTGTGCCTGGCTGTGTAGGTTGTGACAGGTTTGTTGATCCCTGCTTTTTCTGCTATCGCTTTCATGCCCGCATTTATATCAGAATAAAAGTCATGAATCCGGCCATGCATCTGTTCGGGACTCAAACCTGGTTTAAGAATTTTAAATACATAGTTGTAAGGCCTTGAAGGATCATTTCCCCATTTCTTAATGATTTGCTTTACGGGCTCAGTCAATGGAACCACAACAGGCCTCTGCTGTTTCCTGGTAGAGCTTGTTTTTGAACGGATGAAAGTAATTGTCTCTGTATCTATATCCTTAAATTTCAGGTTGGCAATGTCCTTTGTGTTTATGCCGTTGCACAGGTAGCTGAACAACCACATATCCCTGGCCCATTCTTCCCTGGTACCTGGTTCAGGTTTATATTCCCTGATTCGTCTGATCTCGTCCTTGTCAAGTGCCTTTTTAACATTTCTGCATGTAGGTATTTCATACTTGCCCTTTCCAAAAGGATATTGATCTCTTGTCACTATCCCATCTTTTATAGCCTTATTAAAAACGGCACGGAGACATCTCAGATACATGCCGATTGTTGATGGGCTGTTATTTCGGGACATATGTCTTTCATAGGACTGAAGCCATTCAACTGTTATATCATTAAAAGAGAAATTCTGTCTCCTGTTAAATGCCCTGAATGAATTCAGACTGCATTCTGTCATGCCTTTTGAACTGATCCTCGCAGTATCCTTTGCCCTGTCTATCTCAACCTGAAGGTATCTGTAAACATTGTTCTGATCTGATCTCGGTCTGAAAAGCCGGGTTTCAAACTGAGTAAATGAGAAGGGATCAAGGCTGTTAATTATATCACTGGCCTTGCCTTCGATATCGAGCAGCTTAATTCTCAGCTCATGAAGATCTCCTCGTGCCTGACCGTTGAAAATCTTTACGAATTCTTCTTCGTGTGCAGCGTACGGAAGCGTGTAGTATTTTGGCCTCCTGTTATAAATTATTCTTAGCTGGATTGGTCTCCTGCCATCAATTTTGCTTTTCCTGCTGCTGTGAGCGAGAACGATCTTTGCAGTTGCCTTATACCTGTTGATCATACAATATACCCCTCCCAAAATTTTATTATTGTATGAAGCACAAGGCCGGCGGTTGTCGTTTTCCGAAAATATTTTTTCAGATGATAAACAAAAGGATAAACATTTCCGGTGAATAACGGCAAAAACCGGAAAAGTATCGGAACCGATAGCCATTGATTACCAACCATATGGAGAATAATGGTTAGTTCTGGCAGATAATGACTACCGTAAAAATATTACTCATAATCAGGGGGTCGCTGGTTCGATCCCAGCTGGGCCCACAGAAAATCAAGAAGTTACAACCCCAAAAGTTGTAACTTTTTTTTTGGTGCCAGTTTGGTGCCAGGATTTGGGAGAAAATGAGGAATTTTCTTTTAAGCTATCGTAATATTGTACAGGTTCTGCATTCTCAAATCAATATCACTAGTGTCCGGTTAAGATTTGATTAAGGTCATTTAATATATTAATATACTGCATATTGCAGCGTTTTTAAAATTTGACGATTTGAAATTATATTTTCGCTTCTTTCTTTATTTGAGCGAAAATGCATATCGGTAAAACAGTCTTTGCGCAATTGATGACATTTATGCCAGAATATGAGTTCCAAAAGTGTGTTGATCATTATCAGGGCGACTATCGAGTAAGAAAACTTACTTGCCGGGAGCATTTCCTGATAATGAGTTTTGCCCAACTCACTGGTCGGGAAAGCCTTCGTGATATTGAGAACTGTCTGACAGCTTTCTCTGGAAAACTGTATCACTCCGGTTTCAGCAAACCTGTTTCCAGATCTACTCTCGCTGATGCCAATGAAAAAAGGAACTGGCGCATTTATGCTGACTTTGCTCAAATCCTGATCAAACAGGCAAGGCCCCTTTACATTGATGATAACGACTTCAGGGTCGATCTGGATAATATGGTATATGCATTTGACAGCACAACCATTGACCTGTGTCTTAGTCTGTATCCATGGGCAAAATTCCATCATCAAAAGGGTGCAGTAAAGATGCATACCTTGTTGGATCTCCGTGGATCCATTCCTGTATTCATTGACATTACCGAAGGCTCTGTTCATGACGTCAACCTGCTGGATGTGATGCCTATAGAGCCTGGGTCTTATTATGTCATGGATAAGGGATACATTGATTTTCAACGGTTGTATTCCCTTTTTCATCAGGCTCATGCTTTCTTTGTTATGAGAGCTAAGGATAATCTCAGATGTGAAGTAATTTCCTCGGCAGAGGTTGACAAAGATACAGGCTTGATCAGTGACCAGTTGGTGAAATTGACCGGGTATAAATCCTCTAAATCTTATCCCGATAAATTCCGGTTGGTCATTTACGAAGACTATGCCACAAATACCGTTTACCCCTTTATGACCAACGATTTTGAACTCCCCGCTCTGTCCATCGCAGAGCTTTACCGGGAACGTTGGAAAATCGAACTCTTCTTTAAATGGATCAAACAACACTTGCATATAAAGGCATTCTATGGAACAAGCCAAAACGCCGTTTCATGTCAGATATGGATTGCAACTTGTACGTATCTACTGATTGCAATCGCAAAGAAAAAACTCGACCTGGCGATAACTCTATACACATTCGCTCAAACATTGGGTCTTACTCTGTTTGAAAAGACCCCTATCAAAGAACTCTTTAACAATAAAAACTTAATCACTAACCTGTCCGATGAAAATCAATTATCATTATGGGATTTTTAACCGGACACTAGTGAATCAATATTTGAAATAATATCAGCACAGTCTTTCAGTTCTTTTGTAACATTTTCCGTCCTCCCGTTCGCCAGTTTATATGATAGCTCATGTTCAAGTGACGCCCATAAATCCATTGCAATCGTTCGAATCTGAATCTCAACTTTCACAAGTTCAGTGCTTTCTGATAAAAACACAGGCACAGTTACAATAAGGTGGAGGCTCCTGTAACCGTTTGGTTTTGGTTCCTTTATATAATCAGATCTTCTAATAACTTTAATATCGTCCTGTGAAGTAAGCAGGTCGGCAATGAGATAGACATCGTCGATATAAGAACATATTACCCGAACACCGGCTATATCAGTAAGATTTTCTCTGGCAGATTCAACGCTAAGTTCAAAGCCCCGTCGTAAAAGCTTTTTAATAATGCTTCTTGGCGATTTAACCCTGGCTGCTATGATATGTATCGGATTGCGATCTTTCACATGCTTAAATTCATCATTAAGGTTTTCAAGCTTTGTTGTGATTTCTCTGGTTGCTGATGAATACAGATTCTCAGTAATACGGAAAGAATTTATTGCTTCTATGATTTCTTTGGGTAAGTCCTGGGCAGTAAATCCATCAAGTAAATAGGAAGTATTGTTAAGATCAGTTTTGGCCATGTTTATTAAGAAAATCAGTATTATCCAACTTAAATAACTAAAAGAGGGTTAATCCCATAGGTACCCCACGATTTTGTATTTTGGTTTTCAACATAATGGAGTATAACATGGGTAAAATTACATAAAAGAAAAGATCTGTCTAAGTGCAATCGGGTTTATTGTACAGCCTATCTTCAAAAAATAGAATGAGTCTGTTGTGGGAAGCAGATATCCTTTTAAATTAAAGAAGCCATTACTGCTAATTTTCCTGAAGCATTTAAAGGTTTTCAGACCTCCCTCTGAAGTGGTCAAATAAGAACAGATTTTTGCTTACCTTAAAATTATAATGATACTAAATCTTCGAATTTCCCATGGCTATTCATTTACTAGCTTAATTGTTTATTACTTTGCAGGTTTAAACCACAATTATAGGAATAATGAAGAAAAATGTAGCACTGGTATTATCCAGTGGAGGATCTCGTGGTTGTGCGCACATCGGGGCAATTAATATGTTAGAAAAGAATGGATATAAAATAACTTCTGTAGCCGGCACTTCAATGGGTGCCCTGGTTGGAGGAATTTATGCCACGGGACAGCTTCAACAATTCGAAGAATGGATTAGTTCGCTTGATATATTGGAAGTATTGAGGTTGATCGATTTTTCAATTAGTAAAAAAGGATTGGTGAAGGGGAAAAAGATCATTGACAAAATAAGACAAATTGTACCTGAACGGAATATCGAAGATTTATCTATACCATTTTGTGCTGTGGCAACAGATATTATTGGGGAAACTGAAGCTGTTTTTACTGAAGGTAATTTATTTAAAGCCATAAGAGCCTCCATTTCAATACCAACGGTTTTTCAACCTGTTAAGATCGGTGACAGGTATTTTGTTGATGGTGGTCTTACTAATCCGATACCTGTTAACCGGGTTAAGCGATATAAAGGTGATCTGCTGATTGTAGTCAATGTCAGTTCACCTATCTCTTATGAAAAGAAATCAATAGAAACCGAAAAACTTTCTGACAACAGATACTCAGAACAGATAAAACTCATAAAAGAAAAACTCAACAATTTAATTCCGACGAAAAAGACTGACGATATTGGGATTTTCAATCTTACAAATAACAGTATTGGCACCATGATGCGCAAGATATCAGATCTCACCTTAGAACAACAAAAACCAGATTTATTGATAAACATTTCAAAGGAGGCATTTGGCACATACGACTTTTATAAAGCAAAAGAGATTATTATAGAAGGAGAAAGGGCAACTCTTGATGCTTTGAGAAGTAATTTATTCATTCAATGAATCAACAGAAAAGCCAGCGACCCAGAACACAACCGGTTGGATAATAGTGTTCATCCAAATCCAAATTTGAATCCTCTTTGTACCCAAATATATGTTTTGTGTTTCCAGACCTTCTTTTGAAGTGGTCAAAGAAGGACGGATTTCGAAGAAAAATCAGAAGACACTTACAAGACCAATTGAGGGTGTCTTTTTTGTTTGTGACTGGTTGTTCTACTCAAAATCAAGAAGTTACAACCTAAAAAAGGGACATTTATGGAAAACAGTATTGAATTTAGAAGCAGTATTGCAAAAGCCGATCACCTTGACCACATTCCGCCGGTAAAACTGACATTTATATATTTTTCTATAGATCATGAGATTAACGCCGGCGATAGGTGATCAATTTGTGCCGGCGATAGGTGATCAATTTGTGCCGGCGAGAGATGGTCAGGACCTTCGGCTTTTGCAACCTGTCAGTAACTCTGAAATTGAAAACGGCCAGGGATTGTTATGCAACAACACTGAAACGGGCAGGGGTGTCAAAGGATAATATCGGAGAGATGCTGGGGCATTCCAATTCAATTGTTACGGAGCATTATCTGGCCAGCCTGGATATTGAAAAGACACATGATATCAATATGCATATCCTTTAGGGATCCAGTAAGTCGCTTCACATTTTCATAATCAACAACAAAAAAATTAACTTTAGGGTGTGAGAATGGACTTAATTTAAAACGCTTAAAGGTAAATAATAACTACAACAATTGGAGTTTATGTTTACTAAAAGTACATATATAACCAGTATGGCAACATTAAAAAATGACACCTCCGAGCGATATAATTGATAAAAAGAAAAAAATATTTGGATTAGAAAAGAACGCCTTTTTTACAGGACTAACAAGTTTTTTCACTGACACATCTACCAAAATGGTATATAGTGTTATGCCTCTATTTTTATTATCAATAGGAGCATCAAAAACAACGATTTCATTAATTGAAGGTATTGCAGAGAGTACAGCATCTTTATTAAAGGCAATTTCGGGATACTGGAGTGATAAGATTGGTAAAAACAAACCATTCATGATTATTGGATATGGCATTACAGCCATTATAACTCCCTTATATGCATTAGCAAGAATACCAATTCAGATTTTATTTTTTCGGTTTTTCGAACGCATAGGAAAAGGTTTAAGAGCAGCGCCGCGAGATAGCCTTATAAGTGGCTCAATTAAAAAAAATGAAGCTGGTAAAACTTTTGGGTTTCAGAAAGCAATGGATAATAGTGGGGCTGTTGTTGGCCCTTTGATTGCTTTCTTATTGTTATCTATTTTCCCATTAAATTATTCTCACATATTTTTATTGGCAACCATTCCTGCAATTCTTGGCGTATTAACAATTATTATTTTCATAAAAGAAGTAAAAACAGAAAAAAAAGAATCCACTAATAAGATTTCCTTAAAACAATTACCTAAAAAATTCTATTTTTTTCTTATCATAATTTTCGTGTTTACATTAGGCAATTCAGCAGATGCATTGTTGCTTGTAAAAACAAGCGAAACAGGTATAGATAAATCATACATTCCTTTTGTGTATATGATATTTAATACAGTATCGGTATTGCTTGCCATACCGATTGGAAAATTATCGGATAGAATTGGTCGTGAAAAATTGATTATTTTGGGTTTTCTAGTATATGGGATTGTTTATTATTTTTTTGGCAGATTCAATAGTATAAATGTTTTTATTCTCTTGTTTATACTGTATGGATTTTACAGTGCATTGACTGATGGCAGCCAGAAAGCAATGATTTCAGATATTGTTAGCAAAGATTTGAAAGGGACGGGGTTTGGAGTTTATCATGCTGTACTTGGAATTACCTTATTACCTGCGAGTTTAATTGCAGGATTACTGTATGATAGGGTCAATTCAAATGCTCCGTTTTATTTTGGTTCTGTAATGGCATTAATTGCTACCATACTAATGATAATATTTACAATTTTAAACAAGAGAAAAAGAATAATTAAGGTTGCCTAATAAGTCGGTATAATTAATTGCCGTTGCAGTGCTGGTTTCAAGTTTTAAATTCTTATAAAAATCCTTTTAATCTTGATATATAAATGCTTCGAAATCGGCAACTAACCATACTGTCAAGCGTTTTAGTGTATGGTGTTAATCAAGGTTCTATAAATTTAAATACTCCGATATTGTTAGTTGATTATAAGGATAACATTCTCTTTGTTGAAACAAATACAAATGCTTACACATTTAGACTGAATGACCAAAATCTGGTGCCAGTTTTGGTGCCAGTATTTCCACCATATAGGTATAAATCCATGGAATCTTTTACAATTATTCTGTTACAAAATAAACTGGTACAAACAGATACAAATCTGTGTAAATATGTGGAAACCCTCATTTGACGCTCATAATCAGGGGGTCGCTGGTTCGATCCCAGCTGGGCCCACAATTGATACTCAACCAGTTGGAGATTTTTCCAACTGGTTTGTGTTTTAATGGGAGAAACAATTGAATAAACTTTCCGTCAAATAAAATCATCATTTTGTTTGTTTTTGTTAGCATTTCTGTTCCTGTCATTACTTCGCAAGGTCACAATAATCCATCGTCTGCAAATGAATAATAACCGTCATCCGGTGTTATTATGATATGATCCATGAGATGCATATCGAGTAGTTCGGCAGCTTCCCTGATCTTTTGGGTGATCTTCTTGTCAGCCTCGGATGGCTGGTTATTTCCTGAAGGATGATTGTGGCAGATTATTAATCCCTGTGCATTGGTTTTAAGCGCATATTGAAATATCAGTTTCACATCCGTAACTGTTCCTGCTGTCCCTCCAAGGGAGATCTGGGCAGTTCCAAGGGCTTTGTTTGACCTGTTAAGTAGTAATATCTTAAATTCCTCAACATGCTCAAGGGTGTCCTCGTTCCACCCCTGGATGAAAATATTATAGGCATCAGCAGACGACTTGATCTGAATCCTTTCAGAGGGTTTTATCCTGGTCTTGTATTTAAGGCTAACCTCTGCAACTTTTGTGACTTTGTTTTTCAATGTGTTAGTCTAATGAAATGTGATTGGTTATGAATTTTTATGGCCTACAGATTTAAATAAATGTTCCTTATGTCTTCCTGAACAATGCCGATGTATCTTCTTGTTATTCCCACATTTGAGTGGTTGAAAATCTGAGACAGATATACCAGGCTCCTTTCACTCTGGCCGTCCATTTCCCACACCCGTTTGCCAAATGTTTTACGCAAAGTGTGGGTTGAAGCATTTTGAGTTTTTATCCCATATGTTTTCAAGGTGCTTTTTAAAAGCCTGTTTGCATACTGGATTGTAAATTTCTGACCTTTTCTGTTGGCAAAAAGGTAGTTGTCAATTTTAAACCGGCCTGACAATGCTATCTGGTTTGAAGCATACTTCAGAATTTCTTTCAGAGATTCATTGATCGTAATGGTTCTGACTTTGTCGGTCTTGCTTTCTGTGATGGTAATTTCATCCTTCCGGAGAACATCGATCCAATGGATATTCAATAAGTCTTTAGCCCTGAGGCCAAGGTATGCCCCGGTACCGATCAGAAGATAGGGCATTATTTTATTATCCTTTTTTAAGCGGACCAACAATCCGAGCATAGAATTCCATTCTATACCTGAACAAACCGTTTTAGATTTTGCGAGACTCATTTATATTATATATGCCTCATTTACAGGCAAATATAATATTTCTTGAGGACATTTTATGGATAGCTTTAAATAATTTAAAGATTTCTGTAAAAACCGGATGTGTCGCCGGCCTTTGCACTGTAGTTTCAGCAAAGGATTCCAGAATTCACACCCGGATCAGAATCCCCGGATAATCTGTATGAGACTACTCCGTTTTTTAAAATTTGCACGTATCTCATCAGCTATTCGTTGTGATCGTCCGGGATTTATCCGTTTCATCAGATCGAGTGATTCAGCGATCCTCTCATAGTATTTCTTACCTGTGTAGGCAAGATCTTCTTCAATCCTTCTCTTCAGGAAAGTTTCAGCTTCTTCAGGGAACCGTTTATGGTTCTTCCTGTAAAATTCGAAAATTACATCATCATAAAAGAGTTTTGGTTCCCTTATCAGATCAAGGGCATCTTTCATACGCTCTTCCTCTTCATAAAAACTCAACAGATTCTCAGGATTTTTTTGTTTGGCTATTGCTTCACAATTTGAACCGAGGGTGCCTTTCAGAGCTTTGATCTTTCGGAGGATTGAGACCTCCGGGCAATGCTTCACAACCTCTTCAGAAATCTCATCCATATTCATATTAAGCTTATGTGCTGCTTCCAGATAAATTTCTGCTATCCTGAAGTCATGCAGGGGTTTAAATCCGTCTGAGTCGTCTTTGATCAGGTCTATAACTTCAGGGTAACGGTTCTGGTCTGATAACTGCCGGCAAAAGGATAAAAAATGATCTGTATCTGACCGGCTGATTACCCTGAGGATAGCTTCCTTTTCATCAGAGGAAAGCTCAGGTTCCAGGAATTTATACAACCGTGAGAACATTGTCTGAGGAATTTCTCCATCCAATTTAACGAACGATTTCAGGTCTTTACGTTCATGTTCCGAAAAGAAACGGTGGTATGATTCCTGTATAGTGGAAAATGTATCGTATGACATCTCATTCAGAGCCTGATCCAGTTTCTTCAGGTAGTTCGTCTTTACCTCAAATGGAAGTTGTTTTACATAAGCAATCACATATTCGCAAAAGTCATCTGATTCAAAATATTCATCCCCGTAATAATCGTCAATATACAGGTATCCTTCATTGAATGCAGTTTCAACGCTTCGGATAATAAATAAGATCAATTCTCCAATACCATCTCTTTGCTGGTTTTCAAGGCCTTTCAGGTTGTTCAGTTGTGAAATCAGGGCGCTCTCCATACCACCGGGATCATACAGGAGGTCAGTATCTTCAAAAAACTTCTTTATCTTTTTTTCACTCTTTCTGAATATTGCTTCAGCATCATTTGCAGGCATTTCCCGGTTCCGAACTTCCTTAATAAAATTCGCAGGAGCAAACTTCATTGTAAGAAGTACCAGATCTTTTTTGGACAGTGTTTCCAGGTATTTCTTCAGGAAATCCAGAGATTCAGCAGTTGTGGGGCAATTGAGAGTATATGTGGCAATATTATCAG
Organism: Bacteroidales bacterium; assembly: GCA_040772125.1. GTDB lineage: Bacteria > Bacteroidota > Bacteroidia > Bacteroidales > VadinHA17 > LD21. Next base: position 360,586 of record JAXGYS010000004.1, on the reverse strand, counting down.
TACCTTCATGTATAAGATTAAGAAGTACTGCAACTGTATGTTTACATACCCCATCGTATGGACAGTTGCAGGTGCTGTAAATGCCTCCCTCTTCAAGCCTGAATTCGATCTGGTATTCTCTTGTGCCTTTTACAGTGGCAATAACTGTGTTGTTGGCTTTATTATACATGAGTTCTTCCACCATGCCTTCCTCATAATATTCCTGACCTCTGTTGAAAATTTTAAAATCACTGAAGTCCCGCACATCTTCTTCAGTAATTCCTGCCAGGCATTCTATAATTGATTCTGTGACTGCATCAAAGAGGTATTCTCCATATGTTTCCTTCATTTGCGGTTTATTTAAAATTCAGATTCATTCTAAAATTAATACTTTTACCTCATGAACAGAGGAGCACAAAAAATAATAAAAGAACTCTACCCGAAATTTCATGAATGGAACCGGGATTTCAGGAAATTCCTGGGATTGTTCTATCAGGATATCCTGATTCCTGAAACAGATGAGCAAAAGATATGGAAATCAATGGAGAACATCTATGCCACTGTTTTAGAATCAATGATCAGTTTGAGCGGGATAAGGGATAAGTGGGAAGGACCCGAATTCTTGCCTCTGGCCGTCGATGCAGGTCTTGAAGTCTTCTATCGATCCGACAAACTTGAATGCCCCTTCCATTTCGGTACTGACGAAAATGGCTTCTTTTTGAGTACTGATATGATCTGGTCTGAAAACATCAGGAAAATGGACGACCAATTCTGGTTTCTAATGGCAGAGCTTACACGTTTCGGGAAATTGGATCTCTGGGAGAACAGAGTCTTTCCGGAATCCAGGGTAAGGCAGGAGCCATGGTTCCACCGGAAATCGAAGAGCCGGATTTTTCATCTGATAAGGAGTGCGGTAGCCTGTGAAAAGGAGGATGGTAGTACAGAAGACCTTGGTATGATCATTATTCGCTGGAAATACAATACTGCTTGGGAGGATTTGCTGCGTAAGGGATCTGCTGCATTTCATAATCTGTACCGGATAAACGAAGCCTTATGGAAAAAACGTCACTGATTCAGCAATAACTCAATGTAATTTTACTTTGACAGATTAACTGCCTGAACTGATTTTTCGATATTTTCAGAATCTTCCAAGGTAGCTGTAAGTGATATTTTCCTGAATAAAGGCCATCAATTCTGCCTGACATTTTTTATACCGAAAAACGAGATATTTGACATTTTGACTAACTTGCTGCATTAAACTTTTTACGATGAATCGTATAAAGCAAGTCCTCGAAGAAAAGGGGATCAAACAAAAGTGGCTTGCTGAAAAGCTGGGGAAAAGCTATAATATGGTGAATGGTTATGTTCAAAACAGGCAGCAACCCAGGCTTGAAGTACTTTATGAAATTGCTAAAATCCTTGACGTTGAAGTAAAGGATTTATTGGTTGAACTAAATTCCGGGAAAAAATAATGGCAGGTACTATTACTCCTCTTGACCAGCTGAAATCATTTCTTAATGAGATATTTCAGTTTGATACACAGGATCTCGATTTTGGCATATACAAGATCATGCATTACAAAAGAAAGGAGATCCGTAACTTCATCGACAAGCTTTTAGTTGAAAAGGTGACGGAACAACTTAAGACAATTTCTGATGATGAGACAAAAAGCATTGGTCTGCAATTAAAGCAGCTTGAAAAAGATGATGTCATAAAAGGCTGGCTGGCAGCAGCAGATTCAGATAAAGCAACTCTTGAAAAATTATACCCGGACAAGTTCAGAGTGTATCATGATTTAACTGTAAAGGCTGATGAACCCAATTTTTTCATGCTTGCCGAAAAGTCTCCTGAAATGGCTGTTGACCTGGTTGAAACATTTAACTACCTTATTGGGCTTCATATGCAAAAATGTATAACCAAAGAGATCAATGGCAGGATGTATCAATTCATTTACGGTAACAATAATGCGAATAAGCAAATTCTGGTTATTTGGCGAAATGTGAAAGGCTGGACACCGGATGATTACACTGCTGATAGCCTGGCAGTGAAAAAGGAGCTGGCAAATTACAAATATGACCTGCTTTATATTAATGATCAGGCGCATATTGATGGCTATCAGCCGATTGAAGAAGTATTTAAAAATAAAATGCTTAATTAATGGCTCTCGCTATTAACATAAATGAACTTATTCACGGAAGGGTGATTGAATGGGAACGTCTCGAATTTAAACGTGGCTGGAATCCTGAAGATGTTATCCATTCGCTCAGCGCTTTTGCTAATGATATAAATAACTGGGGTGGAGGATATATTGTTCTGGGCATTGAAGAAAATAACGGACGGCCTGTATTACCGCCCGCCGGTTTAAATCCGGACCAGATAGACAGGATTCAGGGCGAAATAACAGGCCTTTGCCATAAGCTTCAGCCCAATTATATGCCTGTAATACAACCATATTTGTTTCAGGAAAAACATATACTGGTCATATATGCACCTGCAGGGGATATGCGACCATATTCAGCTCCCGAAAGTCTTGGTGAACGTGGAATACAAAACAGATTTTTCTTTATCAGGAGCGGTTCAAGAAGTATCAGGGCACAGGGTGAAGAACTAAGAAGGTTGCAGGAACTTACTGCCCGTGTCCCCTTCGATGATCGAATTAATCAGAATGCCCGTATCGACGATCTTGACCTTGGCCTTATACGTAATTTTCTGCACGAAATCAAAAGTGATCTTGCCGAAGAGAGCACCACGATGCCTTTCACCGATTTGTGCAAACATATGAACATTGCACGAGGTCCTGATGAAGCATTTCGTCCGGTAAATGCAGGTCTTATGTTTTTCTCAAAAGAGCCTCACCGTTTTTTTGAAAGAGCCTGGATTGAACTGGTACTAAGGAAAGATGAGGCGGGGAAGGCTTTTTCCGAGAAATATTTTAAAGGACCTTTACATATTCAGTTGCGCGATGCATTGGATTACATAAGGAACAATATTATTACCGAAAAAGTAAAAAAGATCTCAGGTCGTGCTGAATCTCAGCGTTTTTATAATTTCCCCTATGACGCTATTGAAGAATCATTGGCAAATGCTGTATTTCATAAAAGTTATGAAATTGGTAAGCCAATTGAGGTTCAGATATGGCCGGACCGTATTGAAATATTAAGTTTCCCCGGCCCTGTTCCACCTGTTACTGCAAAAATCCTGGCTGAAAACAGGAGAATTGTGGCACGTGATTACAGGAACAGGAGAGTAGGAGATTTTTTGAAAGAGCTTCATTTGACTGAAGGTCGTGGTACCGGATTTCCAACTATTTATAAAGCACTGGAAGACAATGCTTCTCCACCTCCAGTTATGGAAACAGACGAACAATGTACCTATTTCCTTACGGCCCTTAAGGTTAATACTGATTTTATAAGACAGATTGATCCCAACCAGAAAAGTAACCAAGAAAGTAACCAGGAAGGTAACTATGTTAGTGACCAGGAAAGTGGCGAAACAAGTGCCAGAGTAAGTGTCAAAGAAAGTGACCAAGAAAGTGACCAAGAAAGTGACCAAGAAAGTGACCAAGTAAGTGATGAAGTAAAAGTAGTTTTAACATATTGCAAATCATCTAAATCCCGAAAAGAAATACTTGCCAGAATCGGACTGGTAAATCATACTACTAATTATAAAAGACATATTGTACCATTACTTGAAAAACAATGGTTAAAAATGACTATTGCAGAAAACCCGAAACACAGGAATCAAAAATATGTTACCACAGAATCAGGAAGTAAAATGTTGGGGAAATAGATGGAACTAAGTAAGCAACTGATATTATTCCGGTTTATCCTAAGGCAGTTCGGTTATGATGAATTTGAAGTTCTGAGGGAGGAGTTCAATAACAAAGAGCAGGGAGTAAGTGCAACAGGATATACTTATTTTGCCAGCCTGATGATGAGCAATTCCGATAAACTTATTGATGACCGGGCAATACAGGGGTATGATGAAGCTGTTCAGTTATATGAAAAGAGACTCAGGGAAAACCGGGCAGAACCATTCTTTTCTTTCAAATACTATCAGTGGTTTGCACTTTTGTTTACTGAATATTTCTTTGACATATATCACAATAACAAAGATCTGCTGATTAATGCCCTGAATGAATATCTGGAAGCTGACAGTAATTTCAGAGAAGTTGAAAAATTTACTGAAATTGATCTTAAAAAACTAGCATACTGGATGGCTACCGGGAGTGGTAAAACGTTACTGATGCACTGTAATTACTGGCAAATAACGCGATACAACAAGGACTGGGAGAACATAATACTTATAACACCTAATGAAGGATTGAGCCGACAGCATTATGAAAGCCTTACTGAAAGCGGAATCCCGGCAAAACTGTACTCCGGTAGCGAGGAAAGCCTTAAAACAAAGGAGGGTGAAATTCTTATTCTTGAAATAACAAAACTTGTTAAGAATAAAGAAGGTGAAGGCATAAGTGTAGATGTTGATTATTTCTCGGAATCGCGAAATCTCGTTTTTATAGATGAAGGGCATAAAGGCAGTAAGTCGGAAGAACAGACCTGGAAATCTCTGCGGGAATACCTTACAAGAGGAAAAGATTCTTTTACATTTGAGTATTCTGCTACTTTCGGTCAGGTTATAACAGGAAAAAATAAGTTCCTGCTAAATGAATACGCAAAATCTATAATATTTGATTATTCGTACCGGCATTTTTATACTGACGGCTACGGCAAAGATTTTTCTGTTCTGAATATTGACGTTAAGAATGAATACAGTGAAGATCAGAACTGGTTGTTATTGTCAGCAAGTCTTCTGGGATATTACGAACAGCTTGAATTATTTGACAGATATCATGATAAACTGAGAGAATACAATATTGAGAAACCACTATGGGTTTTTGTTGGAAGTCGTGTTATCAGTTCAGGGTCTAACTCACTTACTGCAGATGACAAATTAAGCATCTCAGACGTAACCAGGGTTATCAGGTTTTTCAAAAAAGTATTAACCGAACCTGCACGGCTCCAACTTACTATTGATGATATTCTTGCTGAAAACACAGGATTCAGAGACACTAACGGAGATGATATTTTTAAACACAGGTTTGAATACCTGCGAAGTGAAAAGCCACGGGCTGAAATTGTTCTCGGAAAAGTATTTAGCGGAATCGGAAATATTGAAGCATGGCAGATAAAACAGGCGGAAGGAGAAATCGGCTTAAAAACCAGGACAAGTGAGAATTATTTTGCAGTGATTAATATTGGAGATGTACCAAAATATGCCAAAACTCTTGAAGCTGATACAGGCGGCGATTTAGCTATTCAGGATGATGCATTTACAAGGTCTCTCTTTCAGACAATTTCAGAATCTGACTCCTCAATTAAAATTCTCATCGGGTCGAAGAAGTTTATCGAAGGTTGGAATTCCTGGAGGGTTTCCAGCATGGGTCTGATGAATATGGGGAAAAGTGAAGGGGCACAGATCATTCAGCTTTTCGGCCGTGGTGTAAGACTAAAAGGGAAAGAATTATCCCTGAAAAGAGAAGAAAAGAAAACTGATTATTATATAAGGGCCTTACAAACAATTTTTATAATGGGGCTTAATGCTTCCTATATGAACCGGTTTTTATCAGAAATTGAGAAGGAAGTGCCTGACTATTCCGATTTTCCGATCGAGATCCGGATGAATAATGAAGAAAAATGGAACGGTAAATTACTTTCCTTCAAAAAGGACCGGGAGAATGAATTTAAATCATGTTTAATTGCTCTTTCTTATAGTCCTGAAATAGCTAAGAGAATTACGGTTGATCTCCGTAACAGAATCATGGTTGCAGAAAGTGGATTTAATAATCAGCTGACAGAAGATACAGAGAGCTACTCAGAAAATTTCCTTCATACCTATTCAGGCTTCATTGACTTTGAAAATATTCTACTTGAAGCTAACAGGTATAAACTTCTGAAAGGCTATAGTAACCTGTTGATCTTTAAGGAAACACTAAAACAAATAATACGGGAAGGAAATGTTACACTTTACAGTCATAAAGGGCAGTTCGGATTAGAAGATGCCATTTCTGGTAGAATTCAAGGAGTTGCATTAAACATAATAAAGGAATACATCCATAAATTTTACGCAGACAAAGAAAAGAGGTTCCTTTCAGAATTTCTGACCTATGATATGCTGGACTCTGACACGCATAATGAATTATTTCCTGCGAACCATAAGATGATCGTAAGGGTTCCCAAAAGGCATGAATCAGTCATAAAGGAGCTGAAAGACAATATTTGTGAGGTTTATAATAAGGATAACAAGGTTCTGCCTTCACTTCATTTTGATAAACATTTATATTCCCCCATTGCGGTAATTGCAGAGGGGAAAAAATATCGGGAAATAAAAATAGTACCCCCAAGACTTAACGAAGGGGAAACAACTTTTATAAAACACTTACGCGAATTCGTCACTGAATCCGGAATCTTTAACAGCAGGGAAGTATTTATTCTCAGAAATCTTTCATTGAAAGGTTTTGGATTTTTCATGGAAAGCTCTTCATTTTATCCTGATTTTATTATCTGGGTAGTTGATGGTGTTACCCAATATATTTATTTTCTTGATCCCAAGGGTATTATGCTTGGAGAAACGAACTTCAATAACCCCAAAGTATTATGGTGCAGGAATGATGTGAAAGAGCTGGAACAAAAGATCCATGCGGATTTAGCAAATAATAATTCTGGTATCATGGTAAATATCTCCGCTTATATCTTGTCAATTACTCCCTTCGAGAAAGTGACGAAAATATGGAGTGACGGAGGGGCAAAAAGGGAGAATTTTTCTGAGAACAGAATATTGTTCATAGAAAACAATAAGAAATATCTCAGTGAAATATTTTCAAACATTCAAAAATAAACCACTGTTCATTAGTTTCACTTTTGTAAATAGTGAAACAATCATGCTTTGCGAAATGCATTGTATATCAATTATATATTGCTTACTAAAGAGAGAGTGAGTGGATTTATGTTTCACTTACCCTATATCTGAGATATTTCTCAAACCGAATAAAGTTTTTAATTTCTCCTGTGAGTAATTTATTAATGGCACGGCATCAAAACGTCCCTGCAAATAGGCTTTTTCCAAATCCATAGTATCCCGAAAATCACTATAGTCATAAAGTGAATATAAGTCTGTAGAACCATCCTCTTTTTTATTTGTGAAGAAAATCTGGTCTTTTCTGAACTTCTTTAAGTCTAACAACTTTGTGTTATGAGTTGTACATATAAGTTGAGCCTTTTCTCCACTCCTGAAAATGTTAAAAATATATTCGATGATCTTAGGGTGCAGACTATCTTCAATTTCATCAATTAAAAGCACTTTGTTATTCTTCACAACATCAAGTATGGTCAGCAAGATAAAAAACAACTTAATCGTACCCTGGGATTCCTCCGTTATAAAATCGAATGCAATATCGGGAGAGGCTTTGTGATAAGTCTTTATTTGTAAATGGTCCTGCACGACATCTTCAACTTTAAGAGTCATACTTGTAAGGTCAGCACTAATGTTTTTACCGGGTTTTTTAAGGACCTTGATCCTTACATCTACAATATCACTGTAAGCAATTTTTAATGCTTCAATAAGCTGCTGCTTATTTTGATTCGAAAGTGATTCTATCGTCGAAACACCAAAACCAACATACTGCAATATGAACCTGCTATGAAAATAAGTAAAAATCTCTTTGGCAATTTCCCTGTCCATCTGGCTTGCCCTGGAAATATACAGGGTTTTTTCCGATGTATTCTCAGCCACATCCAAGGGTCTTTTTATCTGGTCCCCAAAGGAATATTTTTCTTTCTTGGTTTTGCCTGTTCGTTCATCACGGGTAAATACTTTAGTTATTCTGCCCTTGGGATAATAATACAAGCTTTCAGTTAAAATCTTAAATCGGGTAAATGAAAATGAGTACTCATATTCGATGCCGGCACTGATAAAGCGTATAAAATAATTGCTGGGTTTATTATCGTACCCATTAAATTTAAAAGGTTGAAAATTGTAAACAGTATTTTCATTATGCTTATGAGATTCGAATACCATCGCATTACAAAATCTGATTGCCTTAATAATGTTACTTTTCCCCGAGGCGTTTGCCCCGTAGATTGCAATAGTCTTTAAAATGCTTGTGTCATTTTCAGTAAAAATATTATCAGCAAGAGCTTTAGCGTTTGCTGATTTAATGGTTGCCGCCCGGAAGTCAAGTGTAATCTCGTCTTTAGTGGAGAAAAGATTACCTATACGTATTTCTAAAACCATTTTAAGGCCTATTATTGTAAATATATTACAAGTATATGCATTAAAAACGAATATGACCTCATTTAATTATCTTTTAAAAAATTTTTAGTTATTGGCTGATGATGAGGATATCATACTCCTCTACTCGAGGAGACAACATTAATATTGGATTATATTACGAGCAGCTTTGATTGTACTTCCTGCATTTAAGCCATTAGTTTCCTTGGAACATTAAAAAAGTAATATTTTAATGTTTGGCTGTTATATTTAAATTATATTTGATGTCATAAATTGAGTAAACATTAAATAAAATAGTAATTAATGCCTGAATTACTGTATCAAATCAATCCCGACAGAAATGTTCCATGGAACAATCTTCCCCTGTTGCCAATAAGAAAAGAACTTTATCAGACAGTAGAGTTATTGGAGAAACTGGGAGATGCTAAAGCCGCATTAGCAAGGCTGCAGGGTCGTAGTGTTGTGATTCCCAATCAGGGTTTATTAATCAACACTATCAGTTTGCAGGAAGCAAAAACCTCAAGTGCCATTGAAAACATTTTTATAACGGATGATGAACTTTATAAAGCATATAGTGATCAAACTAATGAAATTGAGGGGGCTGCAAAGGAGGTGTTAAGATATAAGGAAGCACTTTGGTCTGGTTACAATTACTTAATAAATCAGGATTATTTTGACATACAGTATTTTATTAAAGTATTTCAGGAAATAAAACAGACAAAAGATGAGATACGGCCTGATTTTGTAAATACGACAATAAAACAAAGTAGCACAGGGCCAAATGCTGGTCAGGTTATTTATACTCCGCCAAAGGGTCAGCTTATAATTAAAGAAAAGATGGACAACCTGGTAACTTTCCTGAATGATGATGAAAATTTCAAAATGGATTTTTTATTAAAAATTGCAATTGCTCATTATCAATTTGAAGCTATTCATCCGTTTCGTGATGGTAACGGCAGAACAGGTCGGGTCTTTAATATCAATTATCTGACAAAAAAAGGCTTACTTGATGTCCCAGTACTGTTTTTAAGCCGATATATTTTAGATCATAAAGAAGATTATTATTCGGGATTATCCGGAGTTTCTCAAAGAGGTAATTGGAAGGATTGGCTATTGTTCATACTTAAAGCTATTGAATATACATCCATGATTACTTTCCAAAAAATTAATGAAATTGTATCAGCAAAAGACTCAATTTTAGAGTTTATTAAAAAGGATTCCAGGAAAATCAGAAATCCTGAAGACCTAATAAATGCACTGTTTACTCAGCCATTTACTAAAGTAAAACATCTGGTGGATTCAGGAATATATGCTGAAAATACTGCCAGGGATTATTTAAACAGATTATGCGATATACATGTCGTTGAGAAAAAAGAAATTGAAGGTCGCCATTATTATCTGAACCTTGAATTATATCGCATACTTTCCGAATAAAAATCCCGCAAAAAATTGTTATTTCTGGTGCCAGTTGCATAAGCCGGTCACCTTGACCATTTCAGGCCGGACTGAAGTGCAAAAATATAAGCTATATGAGCAGCATCCTATAAAGTATTGATTTTTGTAAATGGTTTCTTTCCCAGTTTGGTAAGCACCTCTTCTGCCCACTTATATGTTTCGGGCATGTCACCAATGAATACTATCTCTGCAGGAGCAAGCAATGCCGGCAGCTGATAAATATCAGTGATCCTTAAGCAATTCAATATCTCGATTGCAGCTCCCCTGCCATCGGGACTGCTGGCCATATCCTGGGTGGCCGGAGGATTTTTCAGTATAACTGTTTTACATTTTCCGTCGAGAAGGCCGCCATAAAGTGCAACAACACCCATGGCTTCCCTGGCGGCAATACCTATTGAATCGGCATTTACGCCATCAATTGTTCTGCAGAATTCAATGCATCTGGTAAGGTCATAGACCTGCATTGAAGCAAGTGTTCTTCCCAGCCATGCTGATGAACGACGTATATGCCATTGCAGGTTCGGATCCCAGCCGAATTCCCCGACACCCCTTACCTCCAAATAGGCAATATTCCATTTATTATCAAGATCTTCAATAAATCCTTCCGATTCCCACCGCGATTCATTCGGATTGCGCAGAACGATCATCAGTGGTTTTTTCTGTGACGAGTCATTTCTCCACCTTATGTCAACCTTAAGTCTCCATCCCGCCTCCGAAACAAAACTGTAGATATCGCTTCCGTATTTTGCCCTGTCAAGAGTCCTGAACACTTTTACCGAATCAAATGAAGGAGGATTCTCAGGGAAAGCCCCAAAACTTCTCTTTTTAAGAAAATCTTTAACTGTATTACGAAATTCATTCAGTTCACTTTCTGTTGTTATTAGGGGATTTAAAGCCAGTTTAACGAAAGAATCCTGAATAGTGGTCGTTCTGTCATCTGAAGGAGGCCCTTCTGTGTACACCTTTAATTCTTCTTCTGACAGCATATTTCCCGGTGAGGTATCAATATCACCCGCTTCTTCCGGTGAAATTGATTTTCCCATAAGATGTCCGGAGAAAAAGGAGAATATTTTTTCCCTGGAATCCTTATGATATGAATGACCTCCGGGAGTATCAATATACTCAATATTAGCGGGAGCATTGTGTAACTGATAGATCCTCCGGAGGTCATTATAGATCCTTTTAACCGATTCGATCTGGTTCAAACCATCACGGTCTGCCTGGCCTATCAGCAAGGGCCGTGGAGCTATCAGGGCCCCTATATCCTGAAAATCAATAAGGTAAGTGTTAATAGCCATCATACAGTCGCAGTGACCGTCAATGGTACGTGTTGATATCTGTGCTTCCATTGTACTGGCCCCGCATACTGGTGCGACAGCTTTAACCCTCGGGTCAGCTGCGGCAAGGAACCAGCTTATTGCACCACCACCTGAAATTCCCGTGGCTCCAATATTCTGAATGTCTACTTCGGGTCTTTCAGTGAGCAGGTCGAGTCCCCGGATCGCATTCCAGACTTCCACTCCGGCAGGAGTATAGCCCCGGCTGTACCAGTTGAACCAGCCCCTGGCATAACATCCGTGGTGCTGACCGCGAACCTCCCCATACTGGATAGTTTCCACGATAAGGCAAACAAATCCAAGTTTTGCGAATTTTGCCGGGTGTGCCTGATAATGAACTTTCTGTGTTAATGAGTGGCCGCACAGGTAGATTATTGCAGGAGCCATTCCATTTATATTATCAGGAATATAAAGATTGGCAGGTACATACAGACCGGGCAGTGATTCATAATAAAGCTTTTCTATTCTGTAACCATCTCTCTGAATTGTTCCGGTAATCCTGACATTCAAAGGTGAACGCTTACCGCTCAGAGGCATGTCCTGCATACTGATCATTTCGATGAATTCAGCATATCTTTCCGGCCTCATCCTTTCCCACTCTTCTGCAGAAATAATGTCATTACCTGAATTATCCGTTATGTCCTTCGCAACTTTTACGAGGTAATCACGGATATTATTCGACTGTACTTCTTTTGGTGCAACCGCAGTTTTGTTTCCTGAACAGGAAAAATTCAGGAGTAAAGCACTAATCAGTAAAACAAGTGAAAATTGTTTTTTCATTTTCCGGAGGTATTTATTTTATAACACTGTTATCTGGTAAAGTACAGGTCGCTCCCGCTATGGCTCATAGTCGTCAGACTAATTCACAAAAATGGTTGAACTACAATACATAAAGGTAATAATTTAGTTTGGAGGTTAGAGCATGAACCGGTGTACATGACCATTCTCCGCCGGAGTTAACTGAACACCTCTCTGCATCGCTAGCCGAAGTTTTCTATGGCACGCCGGGATGAAATGAAGGAAGAAGCCAAGGCCTGCCGGCAGTAAATAGCTGTTATTTATACATTGTAAGGCGCTTTTGATACTATAAATTTGCGATGAAGTCAAAAAGGATTCTATTAAACTCTTCTGGATTATCCATATTCATACAATGACCAGCATTACTTATACTAACCAGTTGAGCATTCGGTACCTGTTTAATAAAAGTACGACACTAAATGACACAAGTCAAATTCAGGTCCTGACTTGTGACAATTAGTGCGGTAGAAGTTACCATCAGCTCACCAATGTAAATGCAGGCCGGATTTTGTCTTGACATTTCGGATCCTAAGAATGTTTTAAAATCAGGCGTTGGTGCAGAAAAACTCATCTCTTCCTTTCGCCGTTGGCGATAAGGTATTGTAGAAGATTGAAGACAGAATTTGTTTTTTCCTCGTAGAGGATAAACATATTTTTCTGGGAATATTCTGTTTAAACATAAGGTTTAACCTCTACGAGGTAAAAGAATCTGATGATAACTGTATGCTACAATACCTGAAGCCCTACGGGCTACTGATCCTGAGCATGGCACAGAAAAAGATCGTGAGTAAAGGACACAAAAAGGTGTTGGAAGAGTTAAAAAATGTTCTTTATTCTTTTATCAATCATATTCAGTGTGTTAAAAAATGAAACCGCACTACTTTTGTGAAGCGTCGCAAGTCAGGAATTGTTACCTAAAAGTAGAATAATCAATTGCGGCTTGAAGAAATTTCCCGGATCAGAAGAAGATCACTTTCGGCACTATCAAACCATTCTTCAGTCGTTTTTTTCATATATCACTTTCCCTTTTGACAATAACTCCCTGGCGAAAAGACTGTCTTTTTCGATGAATTTTCTATGCATCGCTTTAGTGTGGACAATAAGATCAATGGGGAATTCCTTTTTAAGTTCAGCAATTGCTTTCGAAATCCTCAGGTAGATCAGGCTTTTTTCTGAAAAGCTCGATGGAATAATATCATCTCCTGTAACGACAAGAATATCCAGATCACTTCCTGAAGAAGGCTCACCGTAGGCGTATGAGCCAAAAAGAATTATCTTTTCAGGATCAGTAAGTTTGAGCTTCTCAACTAATAAAGGTATGTAATGTAACCCGGTCATTTATTGGTTGGATAATAAGCAAATTTAAGAAAACAATATGAGAATCCTAAATCTTGATTAGGAGAGTCTTCTATACTCCAAATCACTTTACTGATTATTATCATGCGCATTCTGCAATGCATTTGGCTTTTCTTTCTCACTCTCGCTCCCGCTCTCACTCTCACAATTTTTTATGTGCCAGTCCTGACGCAGACTGCAAAAGCAGTCAGGTCAGGATGCTGACCTTAAGCGTCAGCATTTGGAGCCGGGATTTGGAAGTAAAAGACATGACTAAGATTTCTTTATCTATGAACTGCCTACTTTAAACCGGAATTGAGTGCTCACAAAGGCGGTATTTTCCATTAATGGACCTGTTCAATAATTTTTTGGTTTTGTAATTTTAAAACGTTACTTTAATCATTAAGTTATAGATTTTTGCTTTGCGGTATTTACTCATATCAATTATTCCATAACTATTTAATAATTAACATTTTTAATAAAAGTCAGGCGGGTGACAGTCTACAATTTTAACAACCTGTTTAGCAGTTGGCAACTTATGGGACGAACCAGTGATTCATGATAATTCGGTTTCTTTAACAAAATAAAAACATTGAAAGGAGATATCTGATGAATTTCAATCTTGATGTATTAAAAATAGACCCGGTCCAGGAATTAGATAAACTTTCAGAGTTTATTGTGGGTCAAGTGAATGCACGTCGTAAAAGAGGCGTGATTGTTGGATTGAGCGGCGGTATCGATTCTGCCTGCATAGCAGCTGTTGCAGTTCATGCTCTGGGAAAGGAAAAAGTAACAGGACTGGTCCTTCCTGAAACAGAATCTAATCCGATCAGTAGTGAGTATGCAATAAAACATGCTCAGGCATTGGGAATTGAACATCGCCAGATCGATATTACTTCCACGGTTGACAGTGTCGTTAAGTATAACTGGCGGGATGAATATCTTCAAAATCTGATTCCTGAATATAAGCCTGGATATAAATATAATATAACCCTTCCTACAGACCTTCTGGAGCGGGCCAGCTACAGCTTTTACCGCCTTCAGGTTCAAATGCCTGATGGCGAATTGAAAAGCAAACGGTTGAATCTGGATGAATTACTCGCCATAACATCATTTGCAAATATTAAAATCAGGGCTCGGATGTTGCATCTTTATGCAGAAGCAGAAAGACGTGGTCTCCTTGTTATCGGAACTACAAACCGTACTGAATACTTACTGGGGGATTTTTGTAAATATGGTGATGGCGGTACGGATATTGAACCAATTACCCATCTATACAAAAATCAGATATATCAGCTTTCCGACCATCTCAAAGTAATTCCGGAAATTATTGATCGTCAACCCAGTCCGGATACATTTAGTCTTCCTGTCAGCGATCAGGAGTTTTTTTTCAGGATTTCATTTGACAAGCTGGATCATCTCCTTTATGCATGGGAGCATGAGGTTCCAAAAAGTGAGGCAGCAAAAGTACTGGCTCTTTCCGAGGATGCAGTTGAAAGATCATATAATGATTTTGCTTCAAAAAACCGTGCTACTGCTCATTTACGGGAAGTTGCGGTTACTTTGAAATAATATTGTTCATGACTTACTGCTAAAGCCGGAAGTCCTGACCAAATTCCGCCTGAAAATTGTATAAAAGCCGGGCATTAAAACCTGTTTATGACCATGAGGTATATCTTTATCCTGAAGCAGTAAAGGCTTTTGCAGTCAGTGGCGCGATTCAAGAATGTATTAATTTCTGACTTGTCAATTTTAACGGAAAGAGAGCTTACTGCAAAGTTTCATAAAATCATGTAAATGTTTTGTTTATGATAGTTTTAGATATTGAAACGACGGGTCTTGATCCAATAAAACATTCTATTATAGAAGTCGGAGCTATAGAATTTGATAATCCTCTAAACATTTTCAACGAAAGGTGCCAAATATGGCCTGGTGCTGAAATAGATCCAGGGGCACTGGAAGTTAATGGCTTTAAACTTGACGAAATTACCAACCCCGACATTCTAACCCAGAAAGAATTACTTGTAAGATTTAATGAGTGGATAAGTTCCATTGAGGACAGGACTTTTGCAGGCCAGAACGTAGACTTTGATATAAACTTCCTGAATGAGAGTTGCAAAAGGTCACACATATCCAGTGTCTGTGGAAAGAGAAAAGTAGATCAGCATTCAATTGTCTATGCACATTTGCTACGGCGTAACCTCAGACCTCCGTTAAAAGATGGAGTGTCTGATCTTAATGGCGATCTGATTATGAATTATGTCGGAATACCAGCTGAACCCAGACCGCACAGGGCATTAAATGGTGCAAAATATGAGATGGAAGCTTTATCCAGACTTATTTTTGGTAAATGCATATTTGATGAATTTTCCAGATATAGCATACCTGAGTACCTGAAATGAATTAGCCGGTCGCCTTGACCACATCCCGCCAGCAATTTGTATATGGTTATATTTATTTGTAAATCAATGAGATATCTCCGGCTTCTGGTGGTCAGTTTATACCGGCGTGAAGTAGTCAGGATCACCGGCTTATGCATTCAGGGGTGACCGGAGAACAGGAAGTCAGTTTTTAATTTGACCCCTGGTCATTTCTTTCGTAACTTTAACTTATAAAAACTTGTTGCCGGTGAAATTTCCCCTCCTGACGCGAACATTAATTGACGGCAACAGGAAAAATGCATGTAATGAAGAACCTGGCGCTGCATATTGCAATAACAGGCCTGGTGGCCTTTAGCCAGGGCGTATCGTCGCAAACGGGTGATGATCAACTCTCAACAAAAGCAGTGGTTATCTCGGTCGATGCATCCATCAATCCGTCGACTGCCGAATATATAAGCTCAGGGATAAAACAGGCACTTGAAGAGAAGGCAGAGTGTCTTATAATCAAGCTTAACACACCAGGCGGATTATTAAAATCTACCCGGGTAATCGTAACTGAAATGCTTAACTCGGAAGTTCCGGTGCTTGTGTTTGTATACCCGGGCGGGGCGCAGGCCGCATCAGCAGGCGTTTTTATAACCCTGGCCGGACATATTGCCGCAATGGCACCAGGCACCAACATCGGAGCGGCTCATCCGGTGACCATGCAGGGTGAACAGGATTCCATTATGAATGAAAAAGCCACAAACGATGCTGCTGCGTTTATCCGGACAATCAGTGAGAAGCGGGCAAGAAACGTAAAGTGGGCTGAAGATGCAGTAAGGAAAAGCCTTTCAATTACTGAAACAGAAGCACTCAGGGAAGGAGTCATCGACCTGATCTCGATTTCAGTTGACGATCTGCTCGATAAGATAGACGGGAGGAAGATCAGCCTGCCCTCGGGCGAAAAAGTTCTTGAAACCAGAAATGCAGAGTTAATTGATGTTGAACCGAATTTCAAGCAGAAGCTGCTTGGGCTGCTCAGCGACCCGAATATCGCATACATCTTTCTGATGATAGGGCTATATGGTATAATGTTTGAGCTTTATAGTCCCGGTGCGATATTCCCGGGTGTGATCGGGGCAATCAGTTTAATAGTCGCCTTCTACTCCTTGCATACACTCCCGGTAAACTATGCAGGTCTGGCTTTAATAATATTTTCAATAATATTGTTCATTGCAGAAATCAAAGTAGTCAGCCACGGACTTTTAACCATTGGCGGAGTTATTTCATTAATCCTTGGATCAATTATGTTAATAGATGCGGATTCAACCCTGGAAGTGATGAGAATTTCCTGGAAGGTCATTTTAGTGATCGTCATATTCACTGTTGCCTTCTTTGTGTTTGCAATAGGTTTCGGGATCAGGGCACAAACACGGAAACCAACAACCGGAGCTGAGGGTATAATAGGTGAGACAGGTGAGGCGATAAGCAACCTCGATCCCGAAGGACAGGTCAGGGTACATGGTGAGCTCTGGCATGCAGAAAGTCCTGATGGCTTTCTCAGCCAGGGAACAAAAGTTATTGTCACCGGGATTTCAAATCTTAAATTAACAGTCAGCAAATTGAAATAAACCAAATAAAAAGGAGAGCATAATGGAACAAACAAACCAAATTTTAATAATAACGGGAATTATATTCCTGTTGATCATACTGGCAAGTGCCATACGTGTCTTGCGTGAGTATGACCGTGGCGTTATTTTCCGTCTGGGAAGGCTCATTGGAGCCAAGGGTCCGGGACTGATATTCCTCATCCCGGTGATAGACAGGATGGTGAAAGTAAGCCTCAGGACCGTTGTGATGGATGTTCCGACACAGGATGTAATTACCAAAGACAACGTTTCGATAAAAGTAAATGCCGTGGTTTATTTCCGTGTCATGCAACCCACAAAGGCTATCGTTGAAGTCGAAAACTACCTGTTTGCAACATCTCAATTATCCCAGACAACATTGCGGAGTATTCTGGGACAATCGGAGCTGGATGAACTGTTGTCGCAGCGTGAGAAGATAAATCGAGAGCTTGCTGTAATTATTGATAATCAGACTGAACCGTGGGGAATAAAGGTATCGAATGTTGAAGTAAAGCACATCGACCTGCCGCAGGAAATGCAGCGTGCCATGGCCAAGCAGGCTGAAGCCGAAAGGGAGCGGCGTGCAAAAGTCATCCATGCCGAAGGTGAGTACCAGGCAAGCCAGCGCCTGGCTGACGCGGCAAATATAATAAGCACAAATCCGGCAACATTGCAGCTGCGATTCCTTCAGACTCTCACCGAAGTGGCATCAGAGCACAGTTCCACAATAATTTTTCCTGTTCCGCTTGATATAATTTCTCCTTTCCTCTCGAAGGAGAAAAAAAATAGCTGAGCTGCGGGTAGACTATAATAATATCCCTTTGCTCAAGGGAGACTCAGGGACTTTTAATGCAGGACCGGGGAGGAACTGGTCAGGTGATGGATAATCTGACGATTTCCTGTCCTTATAGCATTATGGTTTCAATTCCCGCTTTCAGTTTCACAATGCCTTTTATAACCGGATCTTCGCCTTCCAACGATGAAGCGTCTATTGTAATTACATGTTTTCCCCCGACAAGTTCCGGGAGATTCCTGCCGATGTCGACATTTCTGAGGAATTGTCCCAGTTCATTGTAAAGCTTCATCTGATTCGAGCTGTCCCATACCAGGGTCTGTCCTTTTTTCATTGAAACAGGAATGCTTATGCTGAAGAAGTTGTCTATTTCAAGCTTTATATTTCCGACCATTGCACCCTCTCCGCCAGTAACCAGTAATTGAAGTTGCATGGGCTGGGGGTCCCATTCGTTGGTAAACTCCCATTTAGTATGTGTGGGTTCTCCCGGCTGAAGAAGCTTTTTGGAATGGTCGAATTTGTACTTTTCAAAATTCTGCAGCAGCCACTGCTTATCCCCTGTTTTTTCCAAATGAAAATCCCTTCCGGTATCCTTAAGTCCTTTTACCTGTTCAGGAGAGAATATTTTGAGCTTTTTCGCTTCTTCCCAGGTTGTAATGGTATTTATTATGATATCTGTATTTGGGTTTTCCTTAAAAGATTTGTAATCAGCTACAAAGGCATATCCCGCATTATATCCTGCTGCCCTTGCCATCATCCATTCGATGTCTTCCACGAAAGTGGATGGTGTCATTAGGAACCACCCAAGCATGTTGGGCATGTAGTTTCGTTCAAAGAAAGGCTGCAGGCTGAACCTGTGCTCCGACTGGCTTTCCCTGAAGCTGGCATACCAGGGTTCACCCCAGTTTATGTAGCTGTTGATGTTCCAGTAATAATGATTTATATTGCTGGAACCATTTACGACAAGGTGATCAACCTTTTTTATGAATTCCTCTGCAAAGTAGTTTGTCGCATATTCACCCCGCCCTGTATAGCATGTTCCCTCATGGCCGTCGAAATCCATATGCGACACCCCTGTATCATTGAAAAAGTCAGCCAAGTTCTGAATAAGCTCATTCTGCATCTCCCAGTCAGGGAACAATGTTTTGTACAGGAAATCCATAAGCTTTTTGACCTGGTCTCCCTTTTTGTGAGGAACAGCTTTTGTGTCATATGCTCCTCGTATGCAGTACATCAGCTTGTGGGGTTTGTCTTTGGTGACTTCCCGGTAACGGATTATCTCGTTGCCGATCAGCACGCTGTTGAGCGTTGAGACCTGTGCAAAGTACTCGTAGTTGTCAACGATTATCTCTGTTGCCTTGTCATCGATATCTGCCTGGAGGATCGATATCCCTGCTGCCATAAGGCCGCTATTGGCTTCGGTGGTTACAAACGGATCGTTTGTGGTGATGAAGTTTGTAAGCGTATGAACACCCACCCGGATATTCTTTGCTTTTGCTTTTTCCACGCAACTCCTCATGCCTTCCCTTCCGTTGGGAAAGAGGTTCTTCAGCAGGTCGAAATGGCCCCATGTATCGAAAGGATGGCTGTGGTAAATTGAATAAAATCCAAGTCTCTCCGTATACCCGAGCATCTCATCGAAGTTCTCCTCGCTGAAGGATGATATCAGATATGGCTTGCCTGTTATTTTTGATATCCTTGTCCAATTGCCGTCTATCACCTGATAAGGAAGCCCTTCAGCCTGGTTGATGACCCCTATTGTCTTAAGTGCTTTGCCGGGTGTTGTCCCGAACAAAGCTACGGCAGTGCCTTCCATTTTGTAATCCTTCAGCCCGTGCACCGGCACATTGTTATGATGATGCCACACCTTAATAACCCTGTCGACCGACTGGTTAAGGCAGAAAGCCTGCATGGCGGATCCGAAGGCCTCCGGGCTTGCCGCTGAGCCGCCTATGGAAGCAGAGCCGGTTGTGATCCCTTCCTCATTTGTTAGCTTACCACCTATCGTTTTTGCGTTAAGGGCACGCATACCAATAGCAAAATCGCGGTTTCTTACGACAGCCACAACCTCTCCTATCGTGTCGCTTATTGTTGTATTGAAAGGTCCCCAGAGAACAGCCTGTATCTTCTCCGGATGAACAGTCCTGACCACTCCGAACCTGATATAATCCTTTTTCTGCTCTGCTTTGACGTGAATCTCCATTCCCCCGTCGAAAGCAAGAACGATAATGCCGCTTTTCACCTGAAAGCTTTTGGGAGCCATTTCGGCACCGGAGCTTTTAATTCTTGCAAGATATCCCGGATTTGACGACGGAACATAATTCATGTTGCTTTTTAAATCCGTCAGACCAATAACCTGTCCCTTCGAATTTATATCCATCCTGAAGGCAGCCGTTTTGAATATGTGCTGGCCGTACAGAAGCTGCGACGAGAGCAGAAGGGTAAAGAATAGTATCTTTTTCATCAGTGTATTGTTTTTATTTCAGAGATCTGATGCCTGACCCGCCTCAGGCGGGGGAATCGATATTTTTATAATATACTGTAAATCATGATATTAAACTCATCTTTGCGTGGTCAATTTACAACGGCGTCAGGTGGTCAGGATCACCGGCTTTTGCAGAATTATACATGCAGTTACGATTATCATTTCAAAAATAGTTAAAGTCAAATGAATTGAAGCCCTCTGGTTCTTTTTACTCGTTCTCACTCCATTCTTAAGCTTTTTTTCTGACTTCTGGATTTAAGAAGATTATAGATGTTTACCAGGAAAGGAAGCATTATTACTCCACCTCCGGAAAAATTCACCTGCTCCATTTTGTTGATTCAGGTTTTATCAGGTCCTGGAATTTTTAGTATGCTATATAATGATATGATTGCAATGATTATTTCGATAACAGAAAATATCAGGTTTTTTGACAGGAATCCCCATTTAGTTTAAAAGCCGGAAGTGATGACCACTTATAGCCGGTCTTTTTTCAATGATATTTGCTGCATGATAACAAAAATATACAACAGGCTTTAGGTGGTCAATTATCTCCGGCGAAGAGGTGGTCATTGTCGACGTCTTTTGCAATGGATTTTTAAAGTCAAATAATATTGACTTAACAATGCATATGGAGTAATTTTGATTAAAATCAAACTATAATGGATGCATTTGGAAATACTTATAAAAATTCTTCTGTTTCAGCTAAAGTTGTTGTTATTTGCAGCCTTGTTACTCTTATAACAATGGCATCATCCTGCATAAATTCTTCCGGGAAAGATCCTGAAATAAAACTAAGAGAGGAGGCAGAGAGGATCTGCCGGACAAACCTGATCCTTGATTCGCATATCGACTGGCCCGACGTTGCCCTGACACATTCCAAAGATATTTCGGTTCAGACCTCCACCGGGGATTTTGATTTGCCAAGAGCCATTAAAGGCGGACTTAATGCCGTATTGTCAGTTGCTTATATCAGTCCTGACCTTGATACAGAAAAAGGACGCCTGATGGCAGATTCAATGCTGAAGATCATCCGGCATTATCCTGAAACATATCCTGAAAAATTTGCTCTTTCAAGAACACCTGAAGAAGTCAGAAGCAACTTCAGCAAAGGACTGGTTTCTTTAGTTCCCTGCCTTGAAAACGGGTCACCGGCCGGAGAGGATCTTCAATACCTGGAATACCTTAAGGATCAGGGGATCGCCTATATCACCCTTTGCCACAGCAAAGCTAATCTTATATGTGATTCAAATTTTGATCCCGATCGGAAATGGAACGGATTAAGCCCTCTGGGATCTGATCTGATCAGGGAAATGAACAGGCTTGGTATAATGGTCGATATTTCACATTCATCCGACAGTACGGTAATACAGGCTTTGAGAATATCGGAAGCTCCCGTGATAGCATCTCATTCATCATGCAGGCATTTTGTCCCCGGATTCGAAAGGAACCTTCCGGATGATCTTATAAGGGCCATTGCTGAAAAGAAAGGTGTGGTCATGGTGAACTTCTGTACTCAGTTTCTTGATTCAGTCTGTTTAAAGAATACGGAAGAAATACAGCAAATACTTGAATCAAGAAACCTGAGATATGATTCAAAGGAAGGCAATGAGCTGATCCTGGAATTTGCCAAAACCCACAGGCTGGTATGCGATTCCAGACAGCTTGTCGACCATATAGAGCATGTCATAAAGGTGGCAGGAATTGATTACGTGGGCCTGGGTTCTGATTTTGACGGGGTCGGACCTTTAAAGCCTTCAGAGGTACCGGATGTTTCAGCATATCCGGTTGTTGTTTTTGAATTGCTTAAAAGGGGTTATTCCGAGGATGATATAGTAAAAATACTATCTGCAAACTTCCTGAGGGTATGGGAGGAGGTACAGAGGGGAGCAGGTATCTGAATTTGATTTGAACGGCATACGGTTAAAATCTTCTCTACGCCATTGTACTTATTACACTTTGATCCCTGAAGAGGTTTATTTTGCAGGATCCTGAATCGGATAACACATCAGGTTGGTCAGAAGTAGAAAATTCAATCTGAATGACAACAGAGATATGCATCTGCCGGTAAGTGGCCGGTTAACTCGGGAGAAGCCCGACCAATATTTAAGGCTGATGTGATCTTGACAGGCATGTTGGCTAAAACTTATTGCGATACTATAAATCTTCATTGTGCTAATAAATTGACTTACAGATAATATTACTGTCTTTTTATGGTTTATAATACGATAAACAAATTCTTCAGCAAGTGGGAAAAAATTTCTAAATTAACTCTCATAAACTTTAGAAAAATGAAAGGGAAATCATCACTCAGGGTTTACATGCTTTTTATAGCTTCAATTCTCTTAATAATAAGCAGTTGTAAGAAAAATGAAGACGACAAAACAATAATGGATGCGGATGGTAATATTTATACGTCCGTAACCATTGGGACACAGGTTTGGCTCGTGGAAAACCTGAAAACGACCAAACTTAATGATGGAACCGCAATATCCTATATAACTGAACAAACGGCATGGAGTAATACATCAGAACCTGCCTATTGCTGGTATGATAAAAACATAAGCAATAAAGATCCGTATGGGGCATTATATAACTGGTATGCAGTTGAAAGCGGGAAACTGTGTCCAAAAGGTTGGCACGTGCCATCTGAGGCGGAATGGACTGAACTAGTTGATTTTCTGGGGGGAGAATCTGTTGCCGGAGGGAAATTAAAAACGACCGGGACGATTGAAGACGGAGACGGGATATGGTATGAGCCCAATGTTGATGCAACGAACGAAACCGGATTTTCAGTATTACCTGGCGGATATCTTAGTTCTACTTTTAAGTTTTGGGATATTGGCTATGGCGGGGTATGGTGGACGTCAACAGAATACCCTTCTGATCTTGCCTATTATTTCTTTATAAATAATTATAATGGGGAAGTGGGCGACAGTGAGTCCGGAATGGATAAGAACGGAGGCCTTTCAGTTCGCTGTCTGCAGGATTAGGATCACCTGCCCTGGCAGGATAATAACTATTCCGATCAGCTCAACGCTACCGTCCCGGCAAACTCAAATCATTTTGACTTGATTGTATTTGTCAGTTCAATGATCGAGTTCAGGACCAGCGCAGGATTCTCTGTCATTATATCATGTCCGCAATCCTCGGCAATGATCAGCTTATGATAGGGCGATTTCATCACCATCTCTTCATGGCATTCACGCCAGACGGAAGAGTCAAAAGGTGCATTACCTGAAGTGATAAGTAACACAGGAATGTCACGCGGTAATTCATACCCTCGTAATTCTTCAAGTGCATGCGGGAAGTTATCCACCATCCTGTTTCCGGCAATCTGCCAGATCTCGGTGGGATTGTTAAAATATGGTGTATATTTATTCAGGCTGTCCAATCCGAATATGTCAGCAAAGCCAACATTCATCGGGTCAATAAGGACAAGCCCCTCTACAAGCTCAGGGAATTCCTTGGTAAAAAGCTGAATTATAAAGCCACCGTAAGAATGCCCGAAAAGGATAAATTTCTTTCCTAAATGCATTAAATCAAGGCATTTCCGTAATACCTGTACTTCTCCGGGCGCTGTAAGATCAGATGGGCCCAGTTCACTTTTGCCGAACCCGGAACGATCATAGCTGATTACCCTGTAATCAGTAAGCTTCGCCAGTGTGTCCTGGATACTTTCATAAACATCAGAAAACCTGCCGCCTCCAGCTTCAAGAATAATGGTATAGTCAGAAGGCATTTCTGAGATCTGCAGCCTGACTTTATGGGTACCCACATCCACATATTTTTCATGTCTTTCAGAGTTTGCCAGATTTTGTTTGTCATCGCTGAAAGCTGCACATGCTATAAGAATACATGGAATGAATGCTAAAAAAGAATGTGATTTTTTCATGTTGACCTTTTTCATTTAGACGCCAGGAAAGTCACGTAGTTTCTTTTAAAGCTTCCCACAAATCCCCAATTCATTGGATAAGAATATTAAATCACGCTAAAAAGAGCCTGATGTCAATTTTATCTGGAAGACCTGAATAATCTGATTATAACAAACTAACCCTTAATATTTAATCCCCCCATCGGCTGTCCAGGATGCACAATTTGCATTCATATCAAAAACTCCAGTAATGTCAGCCTCCCCCGTACAATCTGTGAATCGTCCCGAACCTCCGTCACAAACAATTTTCCCGGATAATGTACCATACGGATAAGGATTAAGGCCAATTATTCCCAGGATCGGATTGCCGTAGAAATTTATTTCATCACCATTTGCTGCTACAAGTTTTCCTGTAACATAAGGAGAATAGGCAGGCGGCTTAAAAAAAAGCATTTCGCCTGAAAAATTACCTAAATGGGTTGCATTCCCGCTGAGAGCCAGTAACTGAGGATTACCATACGGTGGAACGTCTACTGCGTAAAACGAACCTTTCATCGGCTTTACTACCTGCTTGTCCATTCCCTGTGAGCTTGCTGATACTGCAAATGCAAGCATAATGCACAGCACAAACAAAAATTTAAAAGTCTTCATAGCTTTCTGATTTTGGTTAAACAAATTCGTCATTATGTTATATCAAGTTCGGACAGAAAGGGGAGTGATACATAGCAATTATTGATTCAAAAAGTTCAATTATTACAACAATTATCAGATTTTTGAACGACTTTTTTCAGATCCTGCCAGAATTGAATACCGGTAATAGATTTGTCCTGAAACATTTAATTTCAGAACTTTGATAATAATTATTCTGGTTGCTTAAATGACTCATTAGTAAATAGCTTTATGAGTGAGTATCCGGCTAAAGATAAGATCTTCATCAGCAAGCTTATTGAGATAATCCGTGCAAACCTGGGTAATGAGAATTTTGGTGTCAATGAGCTTGTACATGAGACCGGCATCAGCCATTACAGCCTTAAGCGGAGACTGCAGGCAATTACAAATAAATCAATCAAGCAATTCATACGTGAGGTACGCCTTCAGAAAGCCTTTGAGATGCTTCAGAATGAAGAAGTCCACGCTTCAGAAGTGGCATATAGGGTCGGATTCGGCAGCCCGGCTTATTTCAACACATGCTTTCATGATTTTTACGGCTTCTCCCCCGGTGCAGTCAGGAAAGGGGATTTTACTATAAGCAAAGAGACTGATTCTGATGATGAAGGAAATAAACTAAAAAGAAATTTCAGAAGTGTTCTTGTCTTTATTCCGGCGGGCATCCTGGGTGTTATGGTAATAACCTTTCTGGTTGATAAGATCTTCCTGATTAATTCCCCGGATAATGCTGATTTCTCCTTGAATATCGGTCAACAATCTTTAGCTGTCCTTCCTTTCAATAACCTGGGTGAAGATATCACTGACCAGTATGTTTACGATGGAATTATGGAGGAGATTTATAACAGTCTGACCAAAGTAAAAGAACTCAGGGTTATCGCACGGACTTCTGCTGAGCAGTTCAGAAATCCAAAAAGTACCCTTTCTGAAATCGGGAAAAAACTGGGAGTTGATTATATAGTTGAAGGAAGCGGACAAAAATTCGGCAAGACATTCCGTCTACGGGTACAATTGATTGAAGTGGCGAACGACAGGCACATATGGGCAGGATCATATCAGCGGCCGATGAAGAGAACAAAAAAATTCTTCAGGATACAAAGTCAGATTGCACAAAATATAGCGTCGGAATTAAAAGCAAACATAACCCTTGAGGAAAAGGAGATTATAGAAAAAGTCCCTACGGACGATATTACAGCGTATTCCTTTTACCTGAAAGCAAATGATTATCAGAAGGATTATGAAAAAACACATGAGTTAAGCTCTTATCATACAAGTGTCAATTTGTACAAGGATGCACTTACAACGGATTCTGTATTTGCCAGGGCATATACAGGCCTGGCAAATGTTTATTATACCAGGTATCGCTGGGAATCATACTTCAGGGAAGACTATCTGGATTCAATGCTGGTTCTTCTAAACAGGGCTGTTCTCATAGATAATCAACTGGATGAGGCATATTATTTAAGAGGCTTATATTATCTGGAGAATGAAAATATCGACTATGCTTTAGATGATTTTGACCGGGTTTTACAGATTAATCCTAATTTCTACATGGTTTACATTAGAAAGGCATACATACTCAGATCGCGAAAACAAGATATTGTCAGTGCACTCGAAAATTTCCATAAAGCATTTCCTTTTTACAGGGGTACGGATCTACCTGAACTATTAAGAGAACTGGCTTTCACTTATCAGGTCGCCGGATTTGTTGATGAAGCCGATAAGTACTTACAGCAGGCATTTGAGCTGGACGGTGATTCGATTAAGCATCTGTATCGTTTATCATGGTCAGAATTAAGCCGTGAAAATTTCGGAGAAGTAATAAAACTGATTGAAAGAGCCTATGAAATTGATCCGGAATATTTACCGGGGCTTCCCTTTATATCTTACAACCTTCAGGGGTATGATAATGAAGCCTTTCTGATTGCCGGACAATTAGCTGATTATTATAAAAAATCAGGTGAGCTGAATTTGTATTTATCCCATTATATCGGATATGCTTTCTGGAAGTCAGGTAAATATAAAGAAGCAACAGAATTTTTTAATCAGCAAATCAAATATGGTGAAGAAAGTATTGAGCTCAACAGGGATTATGCCGGGAACGGACTGGCTTATTTTGATCTGGCTGCCACTTATGCCTTTTTAAATGATAAGGAAAAAACCTGGTTATTCATGGATTATGCATATAAACTTAATTTCTGCCCGCTATGGGTATTGATCATTGCCAGAAATCACCCTCTTTTCAACAGCATCCGTGATGAAGAACGCAATAAAAAGATATTACAACACCTGGAATCCATATACCAGGCAGAGCATGAACGGGTGAAGATATGGCTCGGGGAGCAGGAGAGACTTTAGAGGTTGAGAGGGAGAATCGGGTAAAGGGTGAATGGGGGATCAACAAGTTGCAAAAGCTATTGGCCTTGAGCACATTCAGCCGGTCAGATGTTCAAAAATATAATCTGCATGATTACGGATATAACAAGCGGCGGGATGTGTCAATTAATTCCGGTAAGGTGTGGTAGAGGTATAGGGTTTTTCCAATCGGGATTATCACTGCATTAGAAAAAAGAATTTTCAACTGAACCGGCAGGCTGCTCAAAGGGTGCCAGGTAGCCAGAGAAATTAAGAGGAAATGTTGCGTCTGGGCTTGCCGGATTGTTCCTGATAATCGTAGCATTGACATTTCCCGTCCCGGAGGTATTAATTAAGATCTGAAAGGAATTCCCTCTGCTGGTAGTTGTATAAAGGCGAACTGAAAGACCATCTTTAGATTTTTTCTGCTTTTTTACTTCAAATCTTGAAAATTTTCCGCCGATTAAAACCCCGCCATTGAAAGGACGGCCGTCAGCAGAGTTAATGCCACTCATCAGAATTCTGGCGTTATCATAATCACTTAAAATATTTGGCTTCGATTCAATCTCGAGTATAAACTTATTGGAGTCAACAGCGATAAAGTTTAACGAACCATTGACATTATTCATACTTCCAATGGAATTATTTATACTATAAGGTTTAATAATAAATTTGCGGCTATATACAATTAAGTCGGTTATGTCTGTTAAAGTATCCTGATCAGCTATTCTATTTTCACTTTTTTGGTGTTGACCTGTTTTCCCGGATGCATTAATACTTGTAATATCATTTGTCTGACTTTGAACATTTAATATTACGAAGTTCAGAATTATGCATAAAACAATCTTTTTCATGGTTTTAGGATTGATGTAAAATTCCAGTCCAAATTCCAATGCAAGTTACACCAGCCTAGAGGAGAAGTCAAATAAATCTGAGTAACCCGGAAATAAATCCGGGTGTTAAAATCTTTCGTTTTTTGATGGATGTTATTTGTATTCAGGCCTTACTGTCGTGGCTAAAATAGAACGGATTTCAATGAAAATCAAATAGTAGTGGCGTTGCATGCAACGCCACTAC
The DNA here is from genome assembly GCA_040772125.1 of Bacteroidales bacterium. Lineage (GTDB taxonomy): Bacteria > Bacteroidota > Bacteroidia > Bacteroidales > VadinHA17 > LD21. Next base: position 332,155 of record JAXGYS010000004.1, on the reverse strand, counting down.
TACCTGTCAAACATTTTTAAATTCAGGTTGTTATAATAATATAAATGTGTGGCGTTGCATGCAACGCCACTGAATCTGAATAACATTATGGCTGATTTTCACTTTAATGTTGTGCCTACATTTTCGCTTCTTACCGGCGTGGATGTCAGCAGGATGGAACAAAAAATACTGTGCGAAAGCAAAAAAATCCCGGTAGGTGTTCTGATCCCTGCACTTTTCCGTGATCTTTCAGGTGATGCCATGCAAAACATCATTAAAGTTCTTTCTGAGACAGAATATGTAAAACGTGTCTATATAGCTCTCGATCAGGCTGACGAAGAGGATTATCGAAAGGCAAAGGAAATCGTTGCACCTCTTAAGGATAAAGCTTCCCTGATCTGGAACGACAGCCCTGAATTAAAACAGGTAATTGCCATGATTGAGGAACAACTGCCATTGGGTCCACGAGGAAAAGGACGTGCAGTATGGACGGCATTGGGCTATATTACAGGCAAGAACGAAGTAGCGGTAATTGCTTTTCACGATGCAGATATCATAACCTATGACAGAGCTTTCCTTTCACGGCTCATTTTTCCCGTAATGAATCTGGGATATCAGTTTTCAAAAGGATATTACATCCGTTATAAGACAAAGTTCTATGGACGGGTGACAAGGTTATTCTACTTTCCTTTAATCCGGACTTTAAAGGATATCCTGGGAACAACCGATTTCCTCGATTATCTCAGCGATTTCAGGTATCCTCTTTCCGGTGAATTCGCTACTTTCGTTTCTCAGGCAAGACTGCTGAGGTATCCATCCGACTGGGGTATTGAGGTTGGATTGCTCAGCGAAATATACCGTATAGTGCGTGTATCGCAGGTATGCCAGGTTGAACTGGTAGAACGTTACGATCATAAACATCAGGAGGTTGGTAAAGAAGCAGATAAGGGTCTGAATAAGATGGCTACGGATATCGCCAGGACTTTCTTTTCACATCTTTCGAGTAATGGAGTCATTTTGACCCGCGATATGCTGTCAACCATCCGGCTTACATATTTGAGACATGCCAGGGAAAGCGTAGGGATATATGAATCATATGCCAAGATTTACAGCGATGTTGTTTCTTTTGATTTTCATGAGGAACTTAAAACAGTTGAATCATTTGCACGGATAATCGAAACGGCTTCAATTGATTTTTACCAGCACATATATGGTTCTCCCATGATCCCTGCATGGAAACGTGTCAGAGCCGCTATTGACGGGATCAGTGAAAAACTCATTCAGGCAGTCGAAACTTATTGAAATGTACATAATCTTTACTGATCTTGATGGTACTTTGCTTGATTATGACACTTATTCATTTGATAAGGCGGGAGAAGTCCTGACCTTTATCCGCGAACAAAATATACCACTGGTGGCAGTAACCAGTAAAACTGCAGAGGAAGTCAGACAGATTATAAAAGCTTTAAATATTTCACATCCTTTTGTTGTAGAAAATGGTGGTGGTGTTTTTTTCCCCGAAGCTTTTCCGGGAGAATTTCCGCGGACACAATCTGACAATGGCTATTATGTTGTACATCTGAGCAGGCCTGGTATTCAACCTCCTGATGTGCTTAATGAAATAAGCAGTCAGATTGGAATCCGGTTACGGGGATTCAGTAATCTTTCCGTTGAAGAAATTATTTCATATACCGGGCTTTCAGCTGAAGAAGCAGGTAAAGCCAGGCAACGACAATTTTCAGAACCATTTATATTACCTCCCGGCGAATCCATCCTTAAAGAAATTACCAGGCTCTCATATTCATATAATTATAAAATTGTTATAGGGGGACGCTTTGCCCATCTGATCCCGATAAGTTCCGGAAAGGGCAATGCAGTAAAATTCCTCCTGGATTTTTATAAAAAACAATTCCCGGACAGCCCGGTCATTTCAATTGGTCTGGGAGACAGCTACAATGATTTTGACTTTCTCTCCATAACTGATATTTCAATCATTATTCGGAATAAAGGGCGAATTCTCAGATCCATTAAGGAGAACTGGATAGTAAGTCAAAGACCTGGTGTGGAGGGTTGGGCAGAAGAAGTCAAAAAAATCATCCGGCATGTCTGAAGATTGACAAAATGAACAACTTATTCGGGTAGTTTGTTTATTTAGAGCAAGTACCGAATGAAAAAGGTTTTCACCATATTAATTGCAGCGATAATGCTGACCTCGGGAATGAAGGTCAGCATTGACCGTCATTACTGTGGCGGGAAACTTGCAGAAACGAAAATTTCTTTCACCGGCAAACTTGCTTCCTGTGGAATGGAAACACAGGATCACAGAAATTCAAATCAACTTTCTTTCGAAAATAAATGCTGCGAAGATCAGCTTACATATTATAATATCAGTAATAAATTCATTCCTGAGCAATTTAAGTTATCATATCTTTCTGCCGGGAAAGATATACCTTCTGCTCCCGTATTAAATGTAATATTCAATTCGTTTGACAGCTACGACTTTAATATACGGGTACTGCCTCCCGGAGATGGATTAAAATCGGGTGTTTCATTATCTCAGATTTGCGTTCTCCGCATCTGATCATTCTATCGAATTTCTAAAGCCTGATGCTTATAAGTAAATCCTTTAGAGGGAATGTTGCTTTGTAAGTCAGGATCCCGTATTTCAATTTTTTAATATTCCTATTAATTACTTTTAAATTATAGCATTATGAAATCAATAAATTTTGTTCTTACAGTTTTGCTTATGGCTGGTTTTAGTATGTCTTCCTATGCTCAGACCCATGACCATAGCAAGATGAATACGTCCTCCGCCAAAACTGAATCTTTTAAAGTCTGGGGGAAGTGTGAGATGTGTAAAACCCGGATTGAAAGCACAGTAAAAAGTGAAGGAGTTACAAATGCATCATGGGACCAGAAGACCCAGATGCTTACAGTCACTTATGATCCTTCAAAAATAAACAAGGATGCATTAGGTAAAAAACTGGCTTCAGTGGGTCATGATACTGAAAAGTACAAAGCCCCTGATGATGTATACGCAAAGCTTCCGGCCTGCTGTCATTATGAACGGGCGAAATAAAAAGTCAAAAGCCATGGCAGATGCCAGCCTGGCATCTGCAATGTTTAACTTCTCAATGCTATGTTTAACCGGTTAGTAAAATATTTTCTTGAAAACAGGCTGATAACTTTCATTTTTCTCATCGCTTTCGTCGTGATGGGACTTGTAACCATGCCATTCAGCCTGAATACTTCCATTCTGCCACGTGATCCTGTTCCTGTAGATGCTATTCCTGATATCGGAGAGAATCAGCAGATAGTATCAACAGAGTGGATGGGCAGATCTCCCAAAGATATTCAGGATCAGATAACATACCCTCTGACCACAGCCCTGCTTGGGATTCCCGGAGTCCAGACAATAAGAAGCACTTCAATGTTCGGGATGTCATTTATCTATATAATCTTTAAAGATAATGTCGAGTTTTACTGGAGCAGGTCGAGGATACTCGAGAAACTGAATTCCCTGCCATCAGGTACACTGCCTGCAGGTGTTCAGCCGGCTCTCGGACCAGATGCTACAGCTCTCGGGCAGATATTCTGGTACACACTCGAAGGTCGTGATCCTGAAACAGGGCTTCCGAATGGAGGCTGGGATCCACAGGAATTAAGGACCATTCAGGACTTTTATGTAAAGTACGGACTTTCTGCCGCTGAAGGCGTGTCTGAAGTTGCTTCAGCAGGCGGATTCGTAAAAGAGTATCAGGTAGACCTTAATCCCAACGCCCTTAAAGCGTTCAATGTTTCCGTAATGGACGTAATGAATGCTGTACAGCAGAGCAACCTGGATATCGGAGCAGAAACAATGGAACTCAATAATGTTGAATATATAATCAGGGGGATCGGTTATATCAAAACTATTGAAGACCTTGAGCTATCTGTCATTGCCGTAAGAAATAACGTTCCCGTCAGGATAAAAGACGTTGCAGCTGTCTCCTTCGGACCTGCGACAAGAAGGGGAGGTCTTGACAAGGCAGGTTCTGAAGCCGTTGGTGCGGTTGTCGTTGCACGATATAGCTCCAATCCGCTGGAAGTCATTAACAATGTAAAGGAAAAAATTAAAGAGATAGATGCAGGATTGCCTCAAAAGACACTTCCGGACGGAACGGTTTCGAAAGTTACGATTGTTCCATTTTATGACAGGACAGGCCTTATAAAAGAGACTATCGGGACACTCGAAACAGCTCTTTCCCACGAAATCCTTATCAGTATAATCGTAATCATAGTCCTTGTACTGAATTTAAGAGCATCCCTGATAGTCTCAGGTCTGCTTCCGATAGGAGTTCTTATGACCTTTATCCTGATGAGATTGTTCGGAGTGGATGCCAATATTGTTGCCCTGTCGGGAATTGCAATCGCTATCGGTGTAATGGTAGATATTGGAATTGTAGATGTTGAAAACATTCTCCGGCATCTGGAGATGCCAGAAAATAAAGGTATCCGGGGAAAAAAGCTATTAAACGTTATTTACAAGGCAACCACTGAGGTGAGAGCAGCTGTGGTAACTTCGATTGCTACAACTATCGTTAGCTTTCTTCCGGTTTTTGCCATGCAGGCACAGGAAGGAAAACTGTTCCATCCTCTTGCATTCACAAAGACATTCGCTCTGCTTTCGGCGTTTATTCTTGGTATTGTTGTTCTTCCTACACTGGTGCATATTTTTTTCAATGTTTCCTTTGATAAGAAGAAAATAAAAAGAATCTTGAATGGCATACTCATCCTGTCAGGATTGATCTTATCAATAGCCTGGCATTCCTGGCCGGCACTAGCACTGACAGCTGTTGGCATAAACAATTTTCTTGGATACCGGTGGAACGGGAGGCGGAAGGAGATGCCAAACTATATAAACATCGCCATAACTGTTCTTTTCGCCACCTGGTATCTTGCAAAGGAATGGCTGCCGCTTGGAGCTCATAACAGTGAGTTTATCAATTTCATTTTTGTCGCGGTAATTATATCTGTGATACTGCTTGCCCTGATGTCGATGGTCCATTTTTATGAGAATATTCTGAAATGGGCACTGGAAAACAAATGGAAGTTTCTGATGATTCCTGTCTTTACTCTGGTCTTCGGATTACTTGTCTGGATGGGTTTTGACAGGGTATTTGGAGCGGTCGCTAAAGGCTTTGAAAAAACCGGATGGAAAAAGTTCAGACAAACAGCCGTATGGCAGGCAGCAACTAAAACATTTCCCGGAACGGGAAAAGAATTTATGCCTGCTCTCAACGAAGGATCATTTCTTCTCATGCCAACCAGCATGCCTCATTCAAGCATTGAGATGAACCTTGAGTATATAGAAACTCTTGATAAGCGCCTTTCTGCTATTCCTGAAGTGGAATTAGCTGTCGGTAAATGGGGAAGAGTGAATTCTGCCCTTGATCCTGCTCCGGTTCAGATGTTTGAAAACACTATCAATTACAGGCCGGAATATATCCTTGATGAGAATGGACACAGGATGCGTTTCAGAACTGACAGGGATGGGGATTTCATCCTTAAAGGAGGCCTTAAATACATTCCTGGAGAAGATAGTTTCAGGGTTATTCCTGCTGACAGCCTGATTCCCGACAGTAAGGGCGAATATTTTCGTCAGTGGAGACCTGAAATAAAAAAGCCTGATGATATCTGGAATGAAATCGTAAAAGTTACGGATATTCCGGGATTGACATCTGCTCCTAAACTGCAACCAATCGAAACCAGACTTGTGATGCTTTCTACCGGGATGCGTGCCCCCATGGGTTTAAAAGTCTATGGCCCGGATCTGACATCGATCGAACAGGCAGGAATGCAGTTTGAAAAGGCATTGAAGGATGTTCCCTCGATAAAACCGTCATCCGTGTTTTATGATCGTGCTGTTGGTGCTCCCTATCTTGAAATCAAATTAAACCGTGAAGCAATGGCCCGTTACGGGATGTCAATCAGTGAGGTGCAGGAAGTGTTGCAGGTTGCTGTTGGTGGTATGGCTCTGTCAAACTCTGTTGAAGGTCGTGAAAGGTTTCCCATCAGGGTGCGGTATGCAAGGGAATTAAGAGATAATCCTGAAGATCTGAAAAAAGTACTTATTCCCGCAATGAACGGAGTTCAGATTCCTCTTGGTGAAATCGCTGATATTGATTACACACGTGGAGCACAGATGATACGAAGTGAAAATACTTTCCTTGTCGGCTATGTGATCTTCGATAAGCTTGAAGGAAAAGCAGAAGTGGATGTGGTCAATGAAGCAGGCAGGATACTGAATGACGGAATCGACTCCGGAACTATGATACTTCCTGCAGGTGTGTCATATAAATTTGCAGGAAATTACGAGAACCAGATAAGAGCCACTAAAAGATTGATGGTGGTAATTCCCATAAGTCTTATTCTGATACTTCTTCTTTTGTATTTTCAGTTCAGGACGATCACTGCATCATTTATACATTTTTCGGGTGTATTTGTGGCATTTGCAGGAGGATTCATAATGCTGTGGCTATACGGTCAGGACTGGTTTATGGATTTCTCCGTTGCAGGCGAGAATATGCGCGACCTCTTCCAGATACAACCAATAAACCTTAGCGTTGCTGTCTGGGTGGGATTTATAGCACTGTTTGGCATTGCAACAAATGACGGAGTAATAATGGGAACATACATTCATCAGGTCTTTGAAGAAAGCAAGCCTTCTACTGTTTCCGAAGTCAGACAGGCTGTACTTACGGCAGGCAGGAAAAGGGTCCGGCCTGCAATGATGACCACTGCAGTCACTGTGATCGCTCTGCTGCCTGTACTGTCTTCAAATGGCAAAGGATCCGACATAATGGTTCCCATGGCAATACCAACATTCGGGGGAATGGTAATTCAGGTGATGACAGTGTTTGTTGTTCCGGTATTTCAGGCAATATGGAGAGAAAAAACAGTTAGTCGTCATCGGGCAGAACAAGATTTACAGCTTAAAAATCAGGTCGAAAATGAAAATAATATTTAAAGTACTGTTGTTATTTATTCTTTTTACTACAGGTTCAGGAAATACATTCAGTCAGCAAATCCCTGATTCGCTCCTAAAGTATATGGAAACTGCAGCCAGGAATAATCCATCTGTACTGCAGAGCTTCACTGAATATCAGGCTGCTCTTAAAAAAATCCCTCAGGCCGGGTCTCTTCCTGATCCACAGTTGGACATGGGAGTCTTCATAAACCCAATGGAACTTATCGGTGGAAAACAGATGGCGGATATGAGACTGATGCAAATGTTTCCATGGTTCGGTGTTCTGAAGAATGCCAGAGATGAGATGAGTCAGATGGCTAAGGCAAAATATGAAGTGTTCAGGGATGCAAAGCTTCAGGTTTTTTATGATGTGCAAAGGACATGGTACGAATTGTTCATGGTGCGAAAGGATATCAGCATTTCCGGGAAAAATATTGAAATCCTGAGGGTAATTGAAAACCTGGCGCTTATTAAATACAAGGCTCCGGCCCCGGGTGGGACAGGTCAGGCTTTCATGCCACCGGGAATGCAGACACAAACCAATCCCGGCACATCCTCAAATTCCGGTTCCGCCATGCAGGGTATGGGAGTCAGCCAATCCGGTCAGGGTACTTCCCGGTCTGGTCAGGCTACAGGCCCCAGGCAATCAGGGTCAATGGCATCTTCAGCAGATGGTTCAGGATTGACAGATTTGTTCAGGATCCAGATTGAAGCAGGGGATCTTAAAAACAACATCGCCAGCCTGAAGAATCAGGAACAGACTATTATTGCCAGGTTCAACGCTTACCTTAACAGACCTCCTGAGGCAGTTGTTTACACGGGAAAGATACTTTTTGCTGATACACTTGTGTATGACCTGTCAGCAGTTTCTGACTCAATTCAGGCTAATAATCCAATGCTTAATATGCTCAATTATGAGAAGGAAGCTTACCAGGCAAGAAAGAAGATGGTGACAGGAATGGGGTATCCGATGATTGGCCTCGGATTGAATTATTCAATTATTGGTAGAAGTGATATGTCAGTTTCTCCGATGAACGGGAACGACATGATAATGCCCATGATTTCAGTTACTCTTCCGGTGTACAGGAAAAAGTATAATGCAATGCGTGAAGAAGCCGATCTGCTAAGCCAGGCAAGTTCGCATAATTATCAGGCCGCATCAAATTCACTGAACACAGAGTATTACACAGCTATTCAGCTTTATCAGGATGCAAAACGGAGGATGAAACTTTATGAAGATCAGTATGCGCTTGCATCAAAGTCTCTTGAAATAATGTTGAAAAGCTTTACGGCCTCAACTGTAACACTGACCGATGTACTCAGGGTCAGGCAACAAGCTCTTGATTATGAATTGAAACAGGTTGAGGCAATTACAGATCTTAATACAGCAAAAGCGTTGTTGGTCAGGTTAATGGCGGTGGGGGTGTATTAAGAAGAAGAAATAAGTGGAAATGGGTAGAAATAGATTGAAATAGATAGAAATTGGTGGAAATAAGTTGAAATAAAATGAAGAAAATATTTAAATATAATTGGATAAAATACGGACTGCTGTTGGTGTTCGGTATCTTCCTCGGATGGATTTTCTTTCATAATTCAGGTGCTGATACACACCATGAAAGTCATCAGCATTCAGATGAACAGGGTTCAGCCTGGACATGTTCAATGCATCCTCAGATAAGAATGGATCAACCGGGCAAATGTCCTATCTGTGCAATGGATCTGATACCTCTTGTACAGAGCGGAACCTCACAAACATTGGATCCTGATGCAATCCGTCTTACTAAGGAAGCTATAGCTCTCGCAGATGTTCTAACCACGACAGTATCAAGACAAAAGCCGGTCAGGGAGGTTCGTCTTTATGGAAGAGTGCAGGCTGATGAACGACGTTTCCAGAGTCAGGTTTCTCAGCTGCCGGGCAGAATAGAAAAACTGTTCGTGAATTTCACGGGAGAACAGGTCAGCTTAGGACAAAAACTGGCTGAGATATATTCGCCTGATCTGGTGACTGCCCAGCAGGAATTGATTGAAACTGCGAAAACCAGACAGTTACAACCCGAGTTATATGAAGCATCAAAAGAGAAACTGCGACAGTGGAAGCTGACAGACGATCAGATAGAATTAGTCGAAAATTCTGGTACAATAATTAAAAATTTTGAAGTTTTATCCAATACATCAGGGACAGTAACAGCACGCAAAGTAAGCACCGGTGATTATGTTTCCCAGGGTACTGTTCTTTTTGACATCGCTGATCTTTCCAGCGTTTGGGTACTGTTTGATGCATATGAAACTGATCTTCCTTTTATAAATCTGGGAGAAAGAGTGAAGTTTTCTCTTCAGGCAGTTCCCGGCTCAGATTTTTCAGGAAATATTGTTTTTATTGATCCTGTATTGGACCCGGTAACAAGGGTTGCAAGAGTGAGAGTTGAAACCGCGAATACCGGAGGGAAACTGAAACCTGAAATGTTTGCAACAGGAATTGTTTCATCAAATCTGAAAGAGTACAGGAATAATATTGTTATTCCAAAATCAGCAGTGCTCTGGACAGGAAAAAGATCCATAGTTTATGTTAAAAACCCGGGAAAAGAAGAACCTGTGTTTAAGTTAAGGGAAATAGGGCTGGGGCCAATGCTTGGAGACAGTTATGTTGTTACTGACGGTCTGGCTGAAGGTGAAGAAATAGTGACACGTGGTACTTTCAGTGTCGATGCGGCAGCCCAGCTTGAAGGAAAGACAAGTATGATGAATTATGAAGGCGGTAAAACTAATATGATGACAGGGATGGATATGACGGGAGATAAGATGAAATCCGGATCAGATAATGCAAATAGCAATCCGGATCTCAAAACTGCCATAGTTGCATCTGAAATCAAGATCAGCATAGATTTCATTAATCAGCTTAACAAAGTATTTGACAATTACATAGTACTAAAAAATGCCTTTGTTGATGGTGACATTTCAGGAGTAAAAAAGGCTGCTGAAGAGGTAAGACGATCCATAGACGGAACTGACATGAATCTGATTTCCGGAGATGCCATGGCTCAATGGATGAGACTGCTTCCCGACCTAAAGAAAGATTTGGCTCAAATATCATCATCAGATAATATTCAGGAGCAGAGGGGAAGTTTTTCCGGTTTTAATGATGTTTTTTACAAGGTTGTAAAAACCTTTGGTCTGAGGGGTAAAACGGTGTACTATCAGTTTTGTCCCATGGCTATCGACAACAAGGGAGCATATTGGTTAAGTGAAGAGAGTGATATTAAAAATCCATATTTTGGTGATGCAATGCTTACGTGCGGGGAGACAAAGGAAACCTTGAAATTTTGATTCGTTAGGGATTATTGGAAAGGCCGGTTAAACTGACTAATTCCTGCCCGAGAAACAAACATTTCACTAATTATCTGTAAATTATCATATCAAGTCATGTGTCAAAGAGTAATTATGGCAGGAAATGATCAGTTATCCAGCCTTAATAAGGTTGCTTTAATTTCTTTTGCAGAATCATTGCGTCCCATGATGACTGAGAAGATCCTCAACTTCCTGGAGATTGAATCTGCTTAGTTTGGTTATTTTTGTATTCCTCCTGTAATAGGAAGGTACAATCTGGAGAGCTTTTTCCTTACTGTCAGTTTCAATGATGAACCACGCTTTGTGTTCTCCATCAAGACAACCCCAATCTGCATGAGTGAGAAAATGAGACCCTGAGCTTAAAAAAATCTGAATTGTATGAAGACATTCAATCTTATCAGGGCTGTGGGTAACCTCTACAAGATATTTTGTCATGGCTTGTTTAGTTAATGTTGGTTTAATTTTTTTTGCCGATATCCATCCCTAGTTGATGTTTGTTCATACAGGTGTATTTAATTTTGCTGAGAATCATATACTTATAGTAACAAATTATCATCCTTAAATGTTCATGGATTTAATAGTTTCGGCTTGATTTAACCATTAATTGCAGAAGTTGAGTCATTGTTAGATCTAAGTCCCGCTTCTATAAATGATTTTTATAGCTGTTCCTTAAGCCATCGGGTTAATGCAGGTTGAGACCAGATTTAAACAAATCACTCTGACATATAATTACTGGCTGGTTCCTTGTCCGGGGCCTCTTTTAATTCCGGAATAGCGCGGGAATTTGCTTTAATGAAGAAGGCTTCTAATGGAAAATACAACTTGGCCCAAACCTAACAGCCCCATCTTTGTTATTCTTTTACAGAAACAACCGGAATATGACACGCCCGGAAAATAAGCTTTACAAGACTGCCTTTCTGCTGAGCCTGTTTACCATCTTCTACAACATACTCGAGGGGATACTTTCTATGGTAATAGGTATTCAGGATGAAACACTTAGTTTATTTGGATTTGGAGCAGATAGTTTTGTCGAGGTTATTTCAGGCATTGGCATTGCCGGGATGATAATCCGGATCAGGAAAAATCCCCACAGTTCCAGGACCAGGTTTGAAATCAATGCATTAAAAATAACAGGGACGGCATTTTTCCTGTTATCGGCAGGATTGCTGGCAGGTATTGTTTTAAATATCGTCAACCATGTAAAGCCTGAGACCACTTTATGGGGAGTAATAATATCCCTGGTCTCAATTGCTGTAATGCTGTGGTTAATGCATGCCAAAAGAAATGTCGGGAAAAAGTTGAATTCCGATGCAATAATCGCTGATGCTAACTGTACTAAGGTTTGTATTTATATGTCGTTGGTTTTGCTTGTATCAAGCCTTATCTATGAACTCACGGGATTTGCTTATGCAGACGCCATAGGGGCCGCAGGCCTGGCATATTTTTCAATATCCGAAGGCAGGGAAGCCTTTGAAAAGGCAAAAGGGAAAGGAAAAGAATGCGGATGCTAAGTAATCCTGATAGAATAATCTCAGATATTAAAACATTCGGAGATAAGGATATCGGAGTTTGGAAGTTATATGATTAATAATTAGATTTACCCGATAGCAATTAAACTGAATCCTTATGATTCAAAAAAGCAAATGGTTCTATCCCGGATTACTTGCTTTTCTATTTTTTATCAGTAGTGTCCGATTAAAAAATAAATAAGAGGGGTACTCCCCTAAGGTTTCCCCCAATGTTGTAATTTGGTTTTACCACAAACTAAATACAACATGGGTAAAATTACGGAAATAAAATTAGTCGGACAGCCGATCTTCAGACAGATAATGAATTTGGTAGATAAAGTTGACATAAATGGGTTAATCCGCAAACACGAAAGTGATTACTACTACAAATCATTCAAAACCCGCACACACCTTTTCACTATGCTGTTCGGTATATTAAGCCGGTGCGATTCGATGACCGAAGTATGCGAAGGGCTTCGTGCCATGGGCGGCAAGCTTAATCATCTTGGAATGGATCAGGCACCTGCTAAGAGTACTGCATGTGACGGACTGCGTAACAGGAATCACAAGTTTTTTGAAGAGTTATATTTTACACTGGTAAAACATTATCATAGTTTTTTGTCGGACAGCCGGACTTTTGGACTGACTTTTAAGGAGGTTCTTATAATCGATTCCACGACCATACGGTTATTCAGTGATATTTTAAAGGGTGTTGGCCGTAATCCCAAGGGAGACGGAAAGAAGAAAGGCGGAATGAAAGTCCATATGCTTATTGATGCAGTTCAATCGGTTGGACGGTTTATCAAAATGACAGCAGCAAAGGTCAATGATCAGAAGTTTTTAAAGAGCCTCGAACTAATATCTGACAGCATGATAGTCTTTGATAAGGCCTATAACTATTACCATCAGTTTGCTCTTTGGACCACACAAAAGGTATATTTTGTCACCCGGATGAAAAAGAATGCTGTTTATACGATTATAGAGGTTAAAAGGGAACATTATCGTAAGAAGGGTAAGGCAAAGGTTTTACGGGATGAAATTATTGAAATGGAATATCATCCCGAGAGAGAAGACGGCACAAAAGATCTTAAGACCAAACTCAAAATGACACTCAGAAAGGTCAGTTATCAGGATGAACAGAACCGCTACTACGATTTTCTTACGAATAATTTTGATATATCAGCTGAAGATGTCGCATTCCTCTACAAGAAAAGATGGGGTATTGAGATCCTGTTCAAGAAAATGAAACAAAACTTCCAGTTACATTACTTCTACGGAGAGAATGAAAATGCCATCTATACACAGGTCTGGTGCACACTAATAGCCCAACTCTTATTAACTGTGACCCAGAAGATCGCACAGGCGAAGAAAGCCTTCTCGGTTGTAGCCTCGTTGGTCCGGATACATCTGATAAGCAATCTGGATGTAAATGAGCTGCTGCGGAGTACAAAAAGAAGTTTTAAAAGCAAATCGATCCCTCCAGGGTTACAATTATCATTGAATATGCAGGGGGTCAGTTTTAAAATGTAAAATATGATACTTGATAATCAGCTACTTATGAAACCAAATCAAGAATCTAAATTATTAATCGGATAACAGTGATTTTTTATACATTCCTGTTCCAAGCCTCTTCCATGGCCTGAATCACCTTTATATGTTTTCGAAGATGTAGAATCCGGGACAATTCAACCGGCAGACAGGGAAAATGCACTGAAAGAAATTGTTGGTCATTATGCACACTATGATGTTGTGGCATATGAAGACACCACAACCAGGACCACTATGCGGACCTTTATCATTTCCTATGGATTTACGGACTTTTACCTTGAGGATGGCAAACTGATGCAAACAGACCGGTTTGTGCACGCAGAACAGAAATTAAGCAGGAAAAATGCCAGTTCCGTATTCAGTGATGAAGCTGTCCAGGCAATTAAGCCAAGAGTCAGGGAAGCTGAACTGACGCAGAAAGACGGGAAATGGCATATATATAGTCCCGAGAGCCCAAGCCTCCTGGGTATTGAGGGAGACCCCATGAAACCTTTATCCACAGATCCCAATGATCCCAACCTGACAGACCCTGACAAGGACGGTCATCCGGGAGTTACAGTTCAGATCAGCGTGGGAAATTTTTTCAAGGGTGAGATTTATTTAATACGAAGGGAGATCTTCAGCAATTATCTGACTCTGAATGGTAACGGAACCATAAGCGGACATGTTATTGACAGGTCGGAGCAATTTGTTATTGGAGCATCAAGAAAAATACTGAATCAGAAATCAAATAATTTTCAACATCCTGACAAAGGGCTGAGTCCGGTTTTGCTGGTTAAGATAAATCCGGAAATAGATACTCCCGATGAGCTGATGAAGATAAGAAATGATATCTTTCCCAGGGAACCGGAATTTTTACCGGAGAAGCAATAATGTGGAAATACCAGGTAATATATACAGATTAATGCTGAGCAGATTGCCTTGATTAAACGAATTAGAATTAACCTTCAAACCTGTTAAAATTATGAATGAGAAACAAACAGGACAGGAAATTACCCCCGGTTCCAAAGCTTTAAATGTTGAAAGCCTGAAAGAACTATGGTCGAAAACATATAACACAGAAGGGAAACCTGACTGGTCCCATATCCTTCCATATTATGATGATAATATTTACTTCAGGGATTCCATTCAGGGGATCCATGGAATTGAAGAATTCAGGGCAATGACCGAACGTTTGACTAAGCGGTCGAAGGATTTGAAAATGAATATTGTAAATGTGGTTATGCATGAAAATATTGCTTTTCTTGAATGGGAAATGACCATTAAGTATAAGAAGAACCCGAGCTCAGTCCTGTATGGATCTAGCAGGCTTACATTAAATGAGGAAGGCAAAATAACTGAGCAAAGAGATTACTATGATCTCTGGGGCGATATTTTTGACAATATACCACGATTCGGTAAGGCTTACAGGAAGTTTATGATAAAGAAATTCGGTTAAACATTTATTAACCAGTGGAAAGCATCAATTATTAAACTAAACTTAAAGAGAAACATGAAAAATATAACAATTTCTTTGTTGTGTCTGGCTTTCCTGATCAATGGATCATTAACAGCTCAGACTGGTGCCCGCTTTGGCCTTAAATCAGGCCTGAGCCTTGCAACCCAATACGGCATTACACCTGCTGATGATATCTACAAAGTCAAAACCAGCGGAAGAATAGCTTATGCTGGTGGTGTTTTCGTATACTTTCCCATAACTGAATCAGTAGGCATTCAGCAGGAACTTCTTTATGCAATGAAAGGATCGGGACAGGATGTGACTATTACAACCCCTGTTAACATTAATACTGTTTCTGAATATAAACTGAATTATTTTGAAATGCCGATAGTGATAAAATACAAATTTGTCAATATAAAGAATGTCGGCATTTACGGCAGCACGGGAATAGCCTTATCCCTCTTGATCAACGGGGATTATAATATTACCAGTACAATCGATGTAGGTGCTCCTGCCCTTATAGTTACAGAAGAATCGGGTGATATGAAAGGAGTAGACACCTTTGACTATTCTTTCGTGTTCGGAACCGGTGCAGACTTCAGACTTCTTAAGAAGGATTTCTTTTTTGAATACCGCATGACGGTCGGATGGAATACCCTTCTGATGCCCAACGCTACAGGTGCAGAGCCTGTACCTTTACGCAACCAGGACTATGTTTTTGCCCTGGGCCTGTATTTTTAGAAACCAGGCTCAGACTATTATTAATTTTACATGATACTACCATGCTATTTAGCGAGGTAATATGAAGAATAAGAAGTTTGCGAAATATTTTAAGGAGTATCAATGGTCCAACATATCTGCAATGATCAGGAACAGCAGGCTGGACCCAAAAATATGCCGTGACGATTTTAAATCGAGACTGGTTGTTATAACCGGAGCCACATCGGGGATAGGTTATCTGACTGCAAGGAAATATGCTTCTCATGGTGCAGACCTGCTATGCATAAATCGTAATCAGGAGAAATCGGAGGCCTTAAAGCAGGAACTTGAAAATGAATTTGGAATCAGATGTGATTATAAAATTTCGGATCTGAGCAATTTAAAGGATACTGCCAGGGTTGCAGAAGAACTTACAAGACTGGAAAGACCGATTGATGTGCTGATTCATAATGCAGGTATTTATCTGACAAGAAGAGAACTTACGGCTGAAGGATTCGATAAGGTGTTTGTAGTTCATCACCTTTCTTCATTTATGATAAATGTTCTTCTGAGCGAAAAGTTAAAATCACAGGGGAAGGCCAGAATAATTTATGTCAGTTCAGAAGGACATCGGTTTGCCGCATGGGGTTTACGCACCGATGATCTGAACTGGGAGAAAAGGCGTTATTCCGGATTAAAAAGCTATGGTTCGGCCAAACTTTCCCAACTTCTGACAATGCTTGTCTTTGCAGAGCACTACCAGGCCTGGGGAGTATCAATAAATGCAATGCATCCGGGTGCTGTCAGATCAGATACGGGACGTGAAAATGGCGCTGTTTACCGTTGGGTAAAAAAGCATCTCTTTGACAAGACTCTCAGGGCGACAGAAATATCAGCCGAAGCCATTTACTTTCTTGGAGTCTCGGATGAATTGGAAGGGGTGAGCGGAAAGTTCTTTAATCTGACTACTGAAGAAGACCCTGCACCACCTGCTGTCGATAAAGAAGCAGCATATGAGATCTGGGCAAAAAGCATTGAAATGACCGGAGTCCCCGATATTACCAGAAGTTTATAGACATCCATGGCTGAAAATAAATATCATTCTATTGTCGTCGGAGGAGGCATAGCCGGCCTGACATGTGCTGCATATCTTGCCAAAGAAGGCCGGCAGGTTTTGCTTATTGAAAAAAACAGGGAATGCGGAGGACTTGTAAATACTTTTTCACATAATGAAATCAGGTTTGACGCCGGAATCAGAGCCCTGGAAAATGCGGGCATCATTTTCCCAATGCTGGACGAACTTGGAATAAAACTCGATGTTGTTAAAAGTCACGTTTCAGTTGGTGTGGAGGGAGAAATCCTTAATATCAAAGATATTGACAGCCTGAGCGAATACAGTAATCTTCTGAAAAGATTGTATCCCGGAAGTGAAGCCGAAACGGATAATATTATCAGAATTATTCGTAAGGTTATGAAGCACATGGATGTGCTTTACGGTATTGAAAATCCCAATTTCAAAGATCTGTCTCATGACAGAACTTATCTGTTTAAGGAACTTCTTCCATGGCTTCCTAAATTCCTGCTTACTATAGGGAAAATAAACAGGATGGATGTGCCGGTAGAGCCCTTTCTTGCAAAGATTCTTAAAAACAAGTCACTCATAGATATCATTTCACAGCATTTTTTCAGGAATACTCCTGCCTTTTTTGCCCTCAGCTATTTCTCCCTTTACCTTGACTACTTTTACCCAAAGGGAGGAGTTGGCAAACTTGCCGAAGCACTGGAAAAAAAACTTCTTGAATGGGGAGGCAATGTGGTGCGGGAAACGCTCGTCGAAAAAGTATTTGCTTCTGAAAAAAGGATAACTGATCAGAACGGCGCTGACTACATGTATAAGAATCTTGTCTGGGCAGCTGATCTTAAAACCTTTTACAGTATCACCTTAACAGAGAAGTTGTCTCCGAAGATTGTCAGGAAATTTGAAAAGGAAAAAAAGAGATTACTTGATAGAAGGGGAGGGGACTCTGTTTTTACTCTTTATATTGAAGCGGATGAGCCTCCGGAGAGCTTTGGTAAAGTTGCACACGGCCACTTTTTCTACTCTCCCTCAAGAAAGGGATTGGGTGAAATCCGGTGGGGAGAGATCGATAGTATTCTAAGAGAACCGGGAAGCCCCGACAGGTCAGCTATACTCGAATGGCTTGATAAATTTCTTTCACTTAACACCTTCGAAATCTCTATACCGGCCTTGAAAGATCCCGGTATGGCACCTGAAGGAAAAACGGGACTTATCATCAGTGTACTGGCTGATTATGATTTGTTTAAAAAAATTGCTGATGCAGGATGGTACGACGAGTTTATTACTGTGACTGAAGAAAAAATAATCAAAATAATTGCCGGTTCGGTTTATCCCTTTCTGAAGGATAAGATAACATATCAGTTTTCATTCTCTCCCCTGAGCTATGCAAAAAGAGTGGGATCATCGGAGGGAGCTATAACCGGATGGTCTTTCCGCGAACCGGTTCCTGTGATCAATAAAGTCCTCTCAGCAAACCGGGCAGTTGTTACACCTGTCCCTTCGATATTTCAGGCGGGGCAATGGACCTATAGTCCGGCCGGGGTGCCTATGTCAATATTAACCGGGAAACTGGCTGCACGAAGAATATTAACCTCTTAAACCTCACAGGAAAATAAAAAGCAGGATCGCAATAATTACGGAAATAATTATTCCAACGGATAACTGTTTTACAATTGTCCTGGAAGAGAATGTTACGAAATCTTCAGAGCTTGCAAGTTTATTATACTTGCTGATCAAATCATTCCGATCCTTAACTTCGGTATGACAACCCGGACTGTCAGCAATGTAGTGCTGAGCGAAAGGAAAACATACTACACTGCTTATTTCCGGATCTGCAAGGCCCGGGAAAAGGGTGTTTGCAGTTAATTTGATATCTTCCGGAGGAATATCCAGTGCCTCAATGACTTCGGCCGGATCAAATATCACAGCAAACGGAATGTCTTTTCCTTTTAAGTATCTTTTACAGTGACCTATTGAGGTATTACCCATGAGCCAAAGCCCCTGGTCGAGTTTTCGTAATTTTCCCCTTTTCAGACTGCCTGTCAGCAATAGTTTCCTGCCTGTACCTTTCTCCTGAATGTCAAGGAAGACTTCTCCTTTGGCATTTGTTGTAAAAACAGCTCTTTCGCAGTTTGGATCAACAATACCTTTTGTTGGCAGGGCAATAATTGTGTTACTTAATATGTCAATAAATATGAAAGATAATAATCCGGTTTCTTTGTCTTTTGCTATAAGGTAAACCTCCTGGCGTGTACCCCAGAAAGTACTCGCGCGTGTGTTAAGATTACCGATACCCATGTAGTAGTCAGGTTCATCATCTTCAAACAATCTTGCCTTTGCCAGTTCATAACGGCCGGGAAGAAGTGATTTTGCATAATCAATGTTACTTAGTCTGAAGAACAGGAACAGACTGTATGGATCAATCGCAAAGCCGATATAGGGAGTTTTAAGTGAAGCCCTGTAAAGAAATCGCCTGAAAATACCCGCCGGTAACAGTTTCTTAAGTTTTTGGAAGAACAGGATATTGCTGACTTCCATAGGATTAATCAGGCTCTCAACCCCTTTGATAAATTTTTCCTCATTCTGTATTTCCATGGGCCAAAGTGCAAATCATTTAAGAGGCTCCCCCGGGAGACCCGTAAAGTTAAAAATTCTTTCCATTTTCAGGATTAGTTGCCTTTCCCTTCTTCAACCGGGATTAGCCTGTTCTTTGTAGAAAAATTAAGATTAATTATGCTGTAGTTTTGTTAACTACTGTGGATTACGCAGCGAGTATGGAATAACAATGGAATAAAAAAAACTGTTACCTGATTTCCCAATAACAAACTACAATCTCGCACCAATTACCAGTATATCATCCCTTTGGGGATTGTCTCCCATCCAGTCTTTAAGAGTTTGCTGCAAGATAAGCTTCTGTTCGAAAAGGGGGTTGTCGTAAATCTCAAGAAGCAGTTTCTTAAAATTACTGCTGCCGAACCTGGTTTTGTTACTTCCCCCTGTCTGATCAATAAAACCATCAGTAGATATGTAAAAAGTATCGCCTATTTCAAGCTGAATTTCATGGTTCGTAA
Source organism: Bacteroidales bacterium (assembly GCA_040772125.1). GTDB lineage: Bacteria > Bacteroidota > Bacteroidia > Bacteroidales > VadinHA17 > LD21. The sequence goes on along the minus strand of JAXGYS010000004.1, from coordinate 312,480 downwards.
ATGGTTTATCGCTTGAAAAGTGAACACCTACAGGCATCTGATCAGCTTTTGTTTCCCTGAGAACGGGTTCACCATTATTATGGCTAACAATATAGAGCGGGCTGAAAGCGCCTGAATATTGCAATATGTTGGTTGAAGTATCAATAACACATAAAGCCATATCTATCCCGTCTCTTGATTCTTCTTTCTTCCCGGTTTGACGAAGAGAGTGCTTGATTTCCTTTCTCAGCTCATTAAGAACCTGATTTGCCATCGTTATTTCTTTTCTCTGAACAATCTCGTTCAGATAGCTTATGCCGAGCATGCTCATCAAAGCTCCGGGTACTCCATGGCCCGTGCAATCTGCGGATATCAGGATTATATACTGATTTATCTGTTTTATCCAGTAGAAATCACCGCTGACGATCTCTTTTGGCTGATAGAATATGAAATGTTCATTGATCAGCTCCCTGACATAATCTTCCGGAGGCAGGACTGCCTTCTGGATCCTTTCAGCATAGTTTATGCTGCTGATAATCTCCTGCTTCTGAGCATTGGTGATTTCGTACAACAGCTTCAGCTCTTCATTGGATTTAACAATCGTATTATTCATTTCTTTAAGTTCCGAGCTCTGTTTTTCAAGCTGCAACCGTCGCTCATCAAGGGCGGCCATAAGTTTTCCTGAACGCTTCAGGCTGGAATAATAAAGCAGTATAATGCCTATTGCCAACAGCAGGATGGCTCCCAATCCAAAAATAACCATGCGCTGAATTATCTTGTTTTTCTCCAGGATCTCAACCTCCGTCTGCTTTTTGGCAACTTCAAATTCTGTGCGCATATCCGCCATTTTCCGGATAGCCTCATCATTTACAATACTGTCGTTGGTATTTATGTACAATGTCAGATAATGGAATGCGCTGTCATACCTTCCGGATGACTGGTAAATCCCGGCAAGTGTACGGGAAGCATCACGTACGTATTCCCTGATGTCATTCTTTTCAGCAATGTCAAAGGCCCTTGATGCATAAGTAATTGCTTTTCCATATTCTCCCTTGTTCTGAAGTACACTTCCATATTCGATCATAAACTCGGGGACTCCCCTTTTGTCATCAAGTTTTGAAAGTATCTCTATTGCGTTCAGCAGATACTCTTCCGCCCTTTCAAAATCTGAAAGTTTTGAAAAAACCAGTCCTGTATTACCTATAGTTAACCCGTATTCGAGCTGCATATTCAGGTTTTTGTATATATCAGCTGTACCGGTGTAATAGATAAGAGCGCTGTCATATTGCTTCATGCCGTAATTTGCGTAACCCAGATTGGTAAGGGAAATGGCAAGTTTAAGCGAATCATTTTCCTGGCTGAAGATTTCGATGGCGTTCCGCAGGTATAATTTTTCATTAGTATGGTTTCCCTGCTTATTATAGGCTTCAGCTATCAAGGTATAAACCGTACCCAGTCCAATATTATCGTCATTATCCCTGTAATAATTCGCTGCCTTGATAAACCATTCGAGCGCCGATACAAGATCGCCGGAATCCATATAACATGTGCCTTTTAGAATATACGACATCGGAAGCATAGTGCCCAGTCTTTCAGCAAGCTTTATGGCCTGGTCACAATATTTCAGCCTGGTTTCCACATCAGATGACTCTTTTATGATCCTTGACAGAAGTTCGTACCTGGCTGAATCATTTTCGACCAGGTCGTTTTCAAGTAAATACACCAGACTATCGGTGGATTGGCCGCTAACAGTGTCAGTTGGAAAGATCGTCACCGAAAGGACAATCACAAAAACAGAAACAAGACGATAACACATTATCGTACAGATATTATGGTACTATTCTCAGATAAGGATCTCTTGTTATCTTTGAACCATTCTGATCGTAATAATCAATGAAATATTCTTCCTGCGTACCTCCGGTTAATCCTTCCGGTACTTCAAGCCTGAATTTTTTACTGAAAAGAATTCCTTTTGCATCTTCCCTGAAAATCGGTCCATTACTCTTGGAATAGATTCTATCTATTTCCTTGATCCCGCTTGCTTTATCAAGGTCCCAGATGACGGTCCCGCCTGCCATGACATATGTTACAAGACTGTCATTTATATCAAGATTTCCGTTTGTGTCGAACATTGAGAGATGTTTTTTCTTATTGATTTCGATTGATCTCAGATATACCGTTACTTTTTTCTGAGGTTCTTCACTTACTTGTCCATTGTTACTTGAACATCCCCCGGAAACCAGAATTACAGTCAAATACGCAATTCCTGCTGAAAGTAGTAGTGATTTTTTCATTGCATGCTTGTTTTTGAATTCATAAAAGGAAACACTATAAAATGACAGAAAGATTAAACGAAGACGCTATAAAAGTGAAATATTACTAAAGTGATCCTTACAGAAATCTGGCTTAAAAAAATTCTTTTCTATCTCATTATCAAATTTAAACATTCCGGGAACAGAAGTCAAGTTTATTTCGGGGCCTTTCAGACACTGCAAAAACCTGTGCTATGGCTTTTTAAGTTCGGCATTATTGACTGTCACAAGCCTCCAATAAGTATATTCTTTTGTTAAGCCCCGGCAACACAATCAAAAGCCGGAAGGTTTATTTCCTTCCGGCTGGTCGGTGGCTCAAAAATATTGACTGCACTTAGCAGATAATTATAACAGGAGTGAGACGATTGACTAAATCCGGTGTACTTTTATCAGGATCATCGTCTTTTTGCAGTTTGGACATTCTTCCAGTCAGACCGGAAGGATATCAGTAGAACTATTGAAGTAAATACCACCTATATTACTAAAGCGCTGTCAGACTATAAGTTAATCTTTTATGCAACGTACGGACAACCCGCTTCTCTTATCCTCACTGCTTGATGTTATCTCGGCCCCCATATAATACAGGTAACGATACCAGGCATAATAGGAGCTATTGGCAGTCACCGTCCAGAAGTAACCGTAATCACCCTTGTTGGAATATGCTCCTCCTACACCACGGATACCTCCCGGAAGGGCTTTAAAATTGCTTTCGTCTGTGGCTCCTGTATTGGGACTGCTCCAATTTGTTGTTCCTTCTTCCTTGAGCTTACCTCCAGCCTGACTTTCGCCACCAAGAGACGCTGCAAGGGTTGTCCATTCTGCATGGGAGGGAACATGCCATCCTGTCGGACATATATTGCGACTATCCGTCACAGCATACCAGTTGTACAACCTGCCATATGTTTTTCCGTTATTGGCATCGTTGCCGTAGTTGGCATAGGCTCCGGTTGAAAGGGCGCTCCACTCAGTTACATTTGTTACATTGGGTATAGGATCGCCATTACTGTATTTGGTTGTTTTCAGATTCCCGGCCATCCATATCTGGGAACCAATAGTTACAATCTTATACTCATTTCCATCGATATCGGTTATTTTAGGTCCCGAATCGTCATCATCATTATTACTGCCCTTCTCGCAGCCAGCCGTTAGTATCACCAAAGTTCCCACAATAATTAAAGGGAAGAACCAGTTTTTTTTCTTTTTTTTCATGGTTGTTTAATTTTAAAATAGATGTTTACTTATATTATATTATTGGTCCTGAATAACATGATGGCAAAAATAAATGTTAAGTACCACCGGCCTTTCCCGTTTATGAGAAGGAAAATATCTGCAAAATCCTGCTTTAACTGGCAGAAATGTCGCTGATTTCCCCTGTATATGAATCCGCTCTGGCAGACTCAGCTTAAAAATACAGGTTGCTTTTCAAAAATGAAACAACAGGTAAGGTAAACAGGCATTAAAAAATGTGAAAAAAACTTAAATCTAACCAGCTATCCGGACTGGCCGCATCACCTAAGGCAGGGAAATAGATTTCCGGGCCGGATAAAAGAGGCGTAAACAATTCTGATGACCAAAATATGTAATCTTATAAAACCCGGGGCCTTATTTTAGTTATCAAAGCCTGCCTGAGAATACATTATTGTTTATGAGCCAATTTATTTCTGATCTTACAAATAATTGCACCAAAAGTGCCGATTAAAATCCCGGGAATGCATATAAAAAATACTATTCCCCCGGCAAGACTATCATTTATAGATTCCCCCCTGCCCGTCAAATCGAGAATTGTTATTACCAGCAAAACAAGCAACAGTATTCCGGTACAAACTCCGGTTAAAATCAGGTATGAACTCGTTTTGTTCCAGAGACGCTTCGGCATGAAGGTATATTTTTTTGTTTTATTCTGATGCTTTTCTGATTGCAAGAGCATGGTAACCAAACCATAAGAAGAATGCAAAATGCAGGAGAACGACAGACCAGCCCAGGGAGTTCATCAGGCCTCTTAACTGGGCTAGTAAAAGAATAATTGTACTTACAAAAAGGTAAACCAGGACACAATAAACCACAGCTTTCTTAAATTCGGGATTTGCTGATTTTCGTGCGAAATACAACAGGAACGGAATACTTATTATAAGTGATCCAAACATCCGTGCAAAAGTAATTGATGTTTCATCAAGGGTAACGCCCATGGGGCCCATTAATGCTGCAGGCAGGAACAGGAAGCCAAGACCAAACAGGGCTTCTGCAATCAGATAAACAAGAAAGAGAGTATTCATTTCAATTAATTTTCTTTTGATTTAATATTTTACAAGCCACCTGTGTCTATGCAAGTTACGCTAACAGAAAGGTGAAGTCAAATAAATCTGAGCCTGCTCTATGATAGCCGTGGCAAAACACTGTCAGATATTCTGATGATCAGTTCTTTCACCTTGCTGGCGGGTAAACTTTTTGATTTGCCAATTGTTATAAAAATATACCCCTGGTACAGTATAGAAAGTAAATATTATATATTGCACCAAATTATTGACTATGAATAGATTAATTAGTAGTCGGCTGTTCAGGGACAATGAAACATTTGTCAGAAAATCTTCCGGACCAGGTAAAGGTATCTCTGATTTTGAGATTATTCTGCAATACCGGGGTCAGAATTCCATGCATTTTCGCATTTACTGCACAGAAACATTAACCACCTCAGATGTTGAGGCGGGTATTAGTGTTGGCAGATACATGTGCTGAAAATTACAGACCTGAAGTTACACTGTGGAAAAGCAAGAAAATGGCGGATTCTGGAGTTACGTAATTAATTACGTAATTAATTACGTAAATATGATCAGGGCTTCTTCAATTTTCCAGGGCTCCGGCTCGATCATTTCCCTCAAATTCCTTCCCGATGGTCTTTATGAACTTTCTGAAAAGACGGAAAGGTCCCGGCTCAGGGATGCAAAGTTTTCAGGGTAAGGGAAGAATTTGAATCAAGCCCTGAAATTCATCAACCGGGGAATGAAACTTCCGGTGCCAAAGAAGGACTTCAGTATCGATGAAATGAGTTCTGAATACGAATAACCGGCCATAAAAGAGCAGGAAAAAAATGTAACCGACCTTAACAGTCCAGACAATTCAGGTACTGGTCATGGGACTGTTTGTAAAACTACATTGATTTCAGGAGTAAATCTTAATAATAAAATCGGGAAAAATGAAAAAACAAGCTGATTATCTGGCAATTGTGATTTTTGCCGTTGCATTCCTTACAGTCAATGGCTGTAAAAAGGATCCGGGGATTCCGGTACTTACCACCGAACCTGTTACGGAAATTACCGCGAATACAGCTGTATCGGGAGGTAATGTGGTTTCTGATGAAGGAGCAGAAGTAACCTCACGGGGAGTCTGCTTTGGAACTGCTGCAAATCCAATGCTGACAGGCCTGCACACATCTGATGGTTCGGGACCGGGTGCTTTTGTCAGTCTGCTCTCCGGACTTGAAGCCGGAGAAACTTACTATGTCAGGGCATATGCGGTTAGTGACAATGGAACAGCCTATGGTAATGAAGTAACATTTGAAACTCCCCAGGCTGTACTGCCCGAACTCAATACAGCTGAGATCACAGGAATAACTCATGAAGCTGCAGTTTCAGGAGGCACTATTCTAAATGATGGTGGCTCTCCTGTAACCTCCAGAGGAATCTGCTGGAGCCCCAATTCCAACCCTACTGTTTCGGATAACACAACAAGCGATGGAGCTGGTCCGGGAACTTTTGCCTCCAGTATCACGGGACTGACTCATGGGACCACTTATCATGTCAGAGCCTGGGCAACCAACAGTCTTGGGACATCGTACGGGAATGAGCTGACTTTCACTACCCTTCAGGTATTTCCTGTCATTACGACAGACGATGTTTTTAACGTTGGTCAGACAGAAGCTGTGATACGCAGCAGTGTCGATGCAAACGGGGGTTCAGTAATTTTATCAAGGGGTGTCTGCTGGGGAACGGAATCAGGTCCGTCGATTGATGGCTGGCATAATGAAAATGGTTCAGGAGAGGGATCATTTGACAGTTTTCTTACCGGTCTCCTGCCGGGTACGGATTATTTTGCAAGGGCTTATGCTACAACAGAAACAGGAACAACATATGGTAATGAGCTTGCATTTAAAACAGCTGACGGACTGAGTCCTATAAACTTCAATCCGGGTATTGAATATGGTTCGGTAACGGATGTGGAAGGCAATGTTTACAAAACCGTTATAATAGGTGATCAGACCTGGATGGCCGAGAATCTGAAAACTACTAAATATAATGATGGCGGGCCCATACCATTTGTTGATAATCCGCAGGACTGGACAGCCCTTTCAACCCCGGCTCATGCCTGGTACGCTGATTCTCCTGCAGTCTACAAGGATATTTGCGGAGCTATGTATAACTGGTATACGATTTCAACCGGGAAATTGTGCCCCACAGGATGGCATGTCCCTGCTTATAGTGAATACACTGACCTGATTGACTTTCTTGATGGAGCAACAAATACGGGAGGAAAAATGAAGGAAGCCGGAACAAGCCATTGGGAAGTCCCGAATGCAGGAGCCACAAATGAATCAGGCTGGACTGGTCTTCCTTCCGGAAGGATCAATGAGATTGGAAGCACCATGAGTTACGGCTGGGCAGGATACTGGTGGACATCTACAGAGACTGACCCGGACCGGGCAAATAACATTATGCTTTACTATGACTTTGTTTTTGTTGATGATAATAATTATGACAAAAGGAATGGGATGGCCGTTCGATGCGTGAAGGACTAGGCAGTGATTTCAGGAAGAAGGAAAAGAATCATTCCTGCATCCGGCACAAACAGCAGGAGCTGTAATATATAGTAAATTAACATATTAAGCTGTTATTTGTCTGGATATTTTATTTTAAGAAGGGTTCCATTTAAAAGCAGGGAAGCTAGTATTCCTTTCCATTCTCAGGATTGATTTCCTTTCCGCCTTCTACCACTGAGAGTTCACTGTTCTTTTTGTCAAGGTATGTAATAGAGAGGTAATCAAACTTCACTTCAAGGTATACATTCCCGGCACGGCCAAGATACCGCGTAAAATCTCCATTTTTCGGGTCCCTTGCAAGTTTTGGCTCATTGAACAGGAATCTGGCTGAATTATTGAACTGCTGGTACTTGCTTGCCCCCGGGCCCAAAATTGAAGCACAGTATTCCTTTAGCCTTTCATAACTTATTTTGAGGGAGTCGTATGGTTCTTCCTGCAAATCTACCCTTATCATATAAGGAGTATGACTCTCTTTGGTGGTAGAAAGATAGATGCTGCAATCTTTTTCCAGAAATTTCCCTGTAAATTTCATCTTATCCTCCTCTTCAGTCTGAGCCGCCTGATATCCCATTCGGATCAACTCTTCCGTGAAAACAGTCAGGTCACCATTGATAGGTACCCCCTGAAATTTAAGGTGATTACGGGAGGAACAACCTATTGACAAAATAATAATGCTGAAAATGATAACATTAGTCTTCATACACTTAAAGAAACCAAATTTCTGATCAGATAAGCTACCGGGGTCTGATGGAATCGTATTCTTGAATTTTGGTTTCCGGCTATTCATGATTACAGATGCTTATTTCCTGTTTCCTTGCAAGTTGTAAAAATAGCTCTTTTTGCATTCTGATCGGCCGTTGAACAGGATTGAACTAAAATCCCTTCTTTGGAACATTAATGATGTCCTCTCTGGAAGCAGTATTCCGCTTATTCTTTTCTCCTGAGCTGAACTGATAACTGAATTTCAACCAGAAAGGAAGTGCAGGCAGCTTAAGATCCCCCTGATTTTGCATTACAATGGATCCGGCATCTGTTTTAGAACCCTGATATGTAAATGATCCTGTAAAAGGCAGGGCAGAAACTATTCCAACTTTGATTCTTTTCCGGAAAGTTTTTTCAGCTGAAATCATCCAGAGCGGATCGCTGAAATAATCTGACTGCATCCCGATGACCGGACTATTATATTGAAATTGAAATGAAAAGGCAAGGCCATGTCTGAATGCAGCAATTGCTGAAACACTCGTTTCAAAAACCATTTTGTCCCTTGCATTTAGATCATTCATCTTTGCAAGTTCGTTCAGGGAGGTATTCATATTGTAAATCCTGAACCAGGGATTGAAAGTGATAAGATTATTTAACCTGAGTGATCCTGAAAACAGGGCTCCATACTTGCTTATAGTCCCCATATTGGAAATCAGAGACTCAACATTACCATTCTCCAGAATAATGGCATACCTGTTTATCGATCTGTTTTCAACCTCATAAAACAAACCCGCGGTAATGAAATTATTGCCTGGTGACCGTGACCAGGATAGTTTAAGTTTATGTGTGATTTCGCTTTCAAGATCAGGGTTGCCTCTACTGACCGAAAAAGGATCAACAAAACTTGTATAAGGATTTAGTTCATAGATATCCGGCCGGTAAGTGGTGGCATTATATGACACTTCAAGAGTCTGTTTATCTGTGAGCTTGCGGATGACGGACATTTGCGGAAGAATTGTTATATCGGAAAATATCGTTTTACCTCTCAATCCTGTTGCTGATCTTTCTGCCCTTAATCCCCCGACAAATGTATACTTAAGCCCATTTCTTGCCAGCGAGCCATAAGCGGCAAAAACATTCTCTCCAAAACTAAATCCTTCAGGCATCCTGTCATTCATTATCTGAAGCCTTGTTTTAAGTCCGGCATCGAATTTCAGTCTGTCAGTAAGGGGCAAGGCATAATCCAGACGAATACTGACCGAATTCTGTAATGGCCTTATCAGGCTTGAGTACTCATCAGGATATTCATTCCCGGGATAACAAGCTATGTATTTTGTGCCATTACTGGCTCTGAAATTGCTGTAATTCATTTCGGCAGTAAGTTCATTTCCCGGCTTGTCAAATCGGTGCCTGTACCATAATGAGAAGTGTGAGTTCAGATTTTTATCGGTATCATCTCTGGTATAATTCAGGATTTTCTCCCCTGTCTGAATTCCGGTGTACTTATACTCCACTTTTCCGTCAAATTCGCGTGAAAATGGATTTATAAAAGAGTACAGGCTAAACTCGTTGTGCTTATTCAGTTTATAATCAGCTCCGAAGTGAAGGCTATGCGACCAGTCTTTCTGTTTGATAAGCTGACCGGAAGTAAGTTCCCTTATGCCTGATTCGCTTTCTGTCTTTTTGAAGTCTGATTCAGCAATATCAAAATAGCTGAAGGCACCTGAATAGGATACATTGAAATCAAGCTTTCTGACACTGAAATCTGCGCTGAAATCAGGAAAGGAATAAACGATTGCTTTCAGTACGGGGATATCAGCAAAAAAATGGCCGCTAATATTGTCCCCTGTCTTTTCCTTTGTAATTATATTTATCACTCCTGTTACTGTTTTATCATATCGGCTGGAAGGATCGTTTATTATCTCAACCCTGTCGACCTTTTCAGGATTAAGCTGGTTTATGAAGTTTCTATCCCTTTCCTTGCCGTCAATAAGCACCATTATACCTGAATTGCCGTTCAGGGAAATATTCTTCATCAGATCGATTTGAATACCAGGTATGTAACCGAGAAGATCGGTTCCGGTATCCGAGATCCCGGAGATTTTTTCATTTATAAAATAGGTTGTAGTTCCGGCATCTTTTCTTGCTTTGATTCTTTCTCCGGCTACTGTTACTTCTTCGAGAAGAGCAATTTTTTGTTCAAGTAATATCTCACCCAGATCGGTATCTGAATTAAGATCAACTTCACGGATTTCCTTTTCATAACCAAGAGCACTTATTTGCAATTGGTACTTTCCCTTTTCAAGCGATCCTGTTTCAAAATATCCCTCTGGTCCGGCAGAACTGCCTGTTACAAATGTTGTCTCAGCGCTCCTACGGACAGCAACAGTTGCAAACATCAGAGGCTCCCGGTTCAGACTATCCAGCAGTCGTCCCCTGATTACAAAACTTTTATTCTCCTGTGCTGATGCGGCAGATAAGAATCCCAGAAGAATTAACCCAAATGTCAATAGTCTTTTGCTCCTTTTTTTAAAACTTAATTTTACCATAATTATCTTATTTGATTTAACATTTTTCAGAAACCCATGGCAAAATGAAGCAATAAGATATTAGTCCACAAATAACTGGGATACTTGGCAATGATTTGTTACGGAGTGAAATGACCAGGTTTTATTCTGGTATGGAATGCAAGGATCTGTGATGAACGGCAAATATCACTGCCGGATCACGGAAAAAGCCTCGTCGAACTTATGGATATTGTTTCTTGAAACAGGGATAACGGAATCAGTCCCTGAAAGCCTGAGCTGGTAACCCAGAATATTGCCCTGTTTGCTTTTAACTTTTTTCAGATTCACGATAAAAGCCCTGTGGGTTCTGATAATGCCCGGGATCTCTGCTAATTCCTGTTCAATATTGCTTATTGAATTACGGATGATCTCTTTCTTCAGAGCATTGTTTTTCAGAATATGAAACACAACATAATTACCATCTGATTCTGCATATATGAATTCGTCAGGAAAGAAACTGAGCTCCTCTTTCTTGAGTTTTGAACTGATCTTTATAACCTGCTCCTCCTCATTATTTTCCGGTCGAGGATTTATGTTATATTTTACCCTGAACTGGTCGTTATCTGCTGACAGGTATCTGTAGTTTATTGCCGAGAAAAAGACAAAGGGGAACAATCCCAGAAGGAAGGACCTGCTTACAGAATCAAGATATGTTTCCATATTAAGCCTTCCTGCCGGCGATTCAATAAAAAACCCCATGAGGTAGACTACTGAACCTATTCCTGTAAGAATAAGAAAGACAGAAGCAATTTCCCGCAGGATTGTCCACTCCTTTATATCGGAGAACCATTTAGAAAAATTTAATATCCATACAAAAAGCATTAACGCCAGCCCCGAACCGATGCTATAGACAGCCATTGTAAGTTCAAAGCTAAGATGTGGAGATGCATTTGTTTGGAGTGGCTTGTATAATAATATGAAAATGAAACAGAATAATGTATTTATTATGGCCCCTGCAACCGGATTTTCAATCAGATAATTACGGGGAAATTTTCTATTCAGCCAGGAAATGATCTGGTTTTTCATCTGAAAAGAGGATTATAAATTCCCGATGAAAATAGTAAGATTATAATTCCACTGAAAGTAATATTCTGTAAAAAAGCTATAAAACCGGAAGATTAATCCAATTACCGGAGTCAGGGCTGCAATAGTGTCCCATTCGCTTTAGCTTTAAAAATATAATCAGGTTACATTGTGGCAGGAGCAGACCGCTTTATTCCTGTCCGGGCTCCCCAGATTGACGCAATTATTGATACCACCCACCCGCCGACGACGACTATCCATAGCGAGCCAATCCAGAAATTAGGCTCATAAATTGACGAAATTATTCCGAAGAGGTTTGTTAATACAGGTACATACCAGATACTTTTGGGATTATGCCTGCAAATAATGTAACAACCACCTGCGATAATAAGGATATAAAAAATGTAAAATAACACTACAGCAGGGCTTTCATCAGAAATTTTGAACAATTGTGCAATAAATGAACCCACAAACATCATAAAAGTCAATGCCAGAAGCATTGTCAGCAATGCAAGTCCCCAGCCTGGAATTCCCCATAGATATTTATTTTTGCGCCGGGGCCCTTTTCCCTCAGCATGACCGTTTTCCACAACATCAGCAGAACTGAGCGGAATTGATCTTCTTTTCCTGTCGATTTTAGCCTTGTATATGAGTGCAACGACAAGTAAAACAAGGGCAAAAACTGCAATGACTATTGCAGTTGTTTTAGTTTCCATAGAGGTAATTTTTAAATCGTCAGAATTTCATTTGGAAGAAGGCATCAAAATTCTCCTGATTGATTCAAGGTTAACCGGATTAACTATATTCTTCGCCTCAGGCGTGTACAGATATTCTATTGTATCCTTATGCTTTTCTACGATCCTCGCCCTTACCATTTTCCCGAGGCTGTTCAGCTGCTTGTTATCCGCATTGAATGGTTCATCAAGAATAGCAATGGCGGAAGGAAGCCATCTTGAGGGGAAGAGATCAGCATATATCCCTCCGGGCATATACTGATTGAACACTGATTTTATTTCATTTAAAATGGAAGCCGGACCAGTTTCGTCTGTCATGCTGATATTTTTACCTTTTGCCCATCTTGCCAATGCATCCCTGTTTGGCACCACAAGGGCAGTAGTGTACTTGTTCTGGTTATTGTAAAGCATCATCTGGTCGAGAAGGGGAGACCTGTCGGTTATAGTTTCTTCAATTCCTTCCGGACTGTACTTTTCACCATCATCAGAAATAAGAAGGCTCTTATACCTTCCCAGCACATAAAGGAATCCGTCCTGATCCATGTATCCCATATCACCTGTGTAAAGCCAGCCATCCCGAATGGTCTCCCTTGTTGCAGCTTCGTACCTTTTATCCTTTTTTTCAAGGATATATGGATTGTCACCATACTTTTGTGCACTGTTCTCCAGAAGATCAACGATGGTTTTCATCCTGGCAAATTGTTCTGATTATTTATTTAGTAATATCACAGGTTCTTCATTTTCTGAATAAGAAAATAATAACACGGCAATTATGATCTAAGTTACAACTCCAGAAATGTGAAGTCGAAAAAATCTGAGTCCCCTGATACTTATGAAGAAATCCAGAGAGGATTTAAATCAAACTTATTCAGGTAAATCCGGAATTTTTATTTTCATTCCTGTATCTTTTACGGAAAAGGAAATAGACCGGTATACCTGCCATAATTAAGGAAAGTCCAATAAGGGCTTCGCGCGGTCTCGTAATGATGGTATTTATAAAGAGTCCTGCACAGAAGAGGACAAATAATGCTGTTAAGACCGGGTAACCCCATGCTTTGTATGGCCTGTGTGCCTCGGGCATCCTGCGGCGCAGAATGAAAACCCCGGCGGCCATTGCACCGTAAAATATGTAAACGGCAAAGATAAGCATGTCGGTCAGCTGATCAAAATTACCTGACAATACAAGGACCGATGCCCATATTCCCTGCCAGAACAAGGAGTTGCCAGGCACATTGCGGTTGTTGAGCTTCCCTATGCCTGAAAAGAAAAGCCCCTCGCGCGACATCGCGTAATAAGGCCTTGAACCGGTGAGAATGCTTGCGTTCAGGCAGCCAAGGGTTGATACCAGGATAAGCAGCGATATGAACAGTACGCCTCCAGATGCCCCGATGCTCCTGACCATCTCTATTGCGGCAACCTGATTGCCTGCCTCATGCACTCTCACAAGTTCCGGGATCGACATTACTGCGAGGTAGGAATAATTGACCAGCACATAGATTATGGTTATGGCCGAAACACCGATTATTATTCCCCTTGGCAGATTACGCCTGACATCCTTTATTTCTCCTCCGATAAAGCCTGTAGAGGCCCATCCCTGATACGCCCAGAAAGCTGCCAGCATTGCTGTCAAGAAGGATGAAACGGTAACTGAACCTCCTTTCAGATTTTTCAGATTAACCATTTCAGAAGGATTCTGCGAGGAATTGGCCAGGCCGGTTATGACAATTACAGTCAGACCGGCACAGACAAGAAAGAACAGAAATTTATTGACCCGGGCTCCGCTCTTCAGTCCCGACATGTTGAGCAATGTCAGTGACATAATAAGCAGAATGGCAGTAAGTTTTATTCCGCTTTCACGGAAGGGAAAGAAAACACCTCCAACTGTGGCATTCTGCCAGTCTGAAAACAATTCAGGCAGAGGAACGATACTGTTGAGCGACTGGGTAAATACATATGCCAGTGATGCAATCGTTGCTGTCTGTATGACAGTAAAGAGAGACCATCCATACAGGAATGAAAAGAAACGGTTGTAGATTTTCTTAAGATAGACGAATTCTCCTCCGGTGTCGGCCAGCATACCGGCCAGCTCGGCATTGCTCAGGGCACCGAACAGAGTTATCACACCGGCGGCTGCCCATGCAATGAGTATCCAGGCGGACGACTGTAAACCGTCGGCCATGGGGGCAATCTTTTTATAAACCCCTGAGCCAATGATATTGGCAAAGACGAAGATTATCACATAACCCAGTCCGAGTGTCCCGGAGAGACTTCGCTGATTACTCATTGGCACCTGCTGTTCGGAAATTTGAACGACCAAATTAAGAATTAAAACCAAATTTCTGATTCCTGATCCCGAGATCAATAGTTCTCCATCCTGGCAAACAGACTGAGAGATTCATCAGTTCGTATCTTTCCAGGTGTAAGCGTGCGGCCAGCTTGCGGTTGCTGAGGAGATAGATGTATGACATGCCCCGCAGCCAATTTCCTTTTCGGGGTTGGAACCCCCGTGGACCTCAGCAAACTCGCCAGGATCATTTTCACCTCTCGATGATTCATGGCAGACCCCACAGCTTCCGATGGTTTTGATTGTTGATGTAAAACCCTGGTATTGTTTTGACTGATAATTGTCGGATGATTCGCGGGAAGGATACATGGCATGCGGGCTTCCGTGGCATGCACTGCAGTATATGCTGCCATGGCCCTGTGAATTACGGTATAATGCCGATCCGGTACTTACCCCTGTGACGCCATCGTGGCATGAAGCACATTCCGGTTCTGTTGCCCAGGGTATTCTTCCCTCGGTTATGGTGGCGGCAACAGTTGCCATATCTCCATGACAATTTGTGCAATTGCCATCATCCGAAGTGTGAGCAAGGCTCCTGTTACACTTAGTGGTTGCTCCGGGATGACAATCATAGCATGATGCGCCCCGTGTTGAGTGTGAACCGTGCAGAACCTGCGATAAATATTTCTCTGGTCCGGTATTGATTCCAAGTGCCGGGCTCGGATGACATGATGCGCAAAGTACCGGCTTGCTGGCTGCAGCCGACAGGGTCGTACCATGCTCTGAATCGTGCTCCGACAGGATATCATCAAAGGCAGAGGATCCATGGCATTTCGCGCAGTTTATCTCATCCGATGTCGGAACAGTGGCTCTGGTTTCAACGAGTATTTTGCCTGCCCCGTCCTTTACGGTTATTTCGGCTACCTGGTAAGGATTCCAGGTATTGTTATCATTAACCGGTACAACAGGAATCCCTTCAGCAATAAAATAATTCCCGGCGGCAGTCATGGCACCCGATAAGCCCTTACCCTTCAGGCC
Organism: Bacteroidales bacterium; assembly: GCA_040772125.1. Taxonomy (GTDB): domain Bacteria; phylum Bacteroidota; class Bacteroidia; order Bacteroidales; family VadinHA17; genus LD21. The sequence continues at coordinate 297,031 of JAXGYS010000004.1, read as the reverse complement.
AATATCATGAGCAAGTGTGGCCCCAAAGAGCTTGATTGCATTATCCCAGAATCCCCCGTATGACCTTTTGTTGTAAGATGAAGTGTTGCCTGTAAGTTTATACTCTACGGTGATCCCAGTGGTAATAACTTCAGGAGGCGAACCCCTTTTGACAACCTGTACCATAACATTGTTGTATGGAGGAAGAATAACAAGCTTGTCATAGCTTGGATTCAGACAATGCATCCCAAGGTCGTTCCATGCAAAAACCGACCAGTCTCCTTCGGTATTTATTGATCCGTCATCGGTTTTGCTGCAGGAAGCCGTAACCAATGATAAAACTATCACCGTGAAAAGAAATCGTGTAAGAGTTTTCATTTGGCTGATGTTTTGTTAATTAATTAACGATCAAATTGATGGACCTGACGACTTAAGCTAACCAGTTAATGTTGCCTATTTGAAATTCAGATAATAAAATTAAACTTATTTATTGAAGCAAACGGGAATAGGGACAACTCTATTTTTATAACTGGGATGAAATAAAGCATAGATCAGGATCATCTTCTGAAATTTGATTCACACGGACATGGAACCTGTCGGTGTTTCCCGGCTTCGTTTTGTGTGGCACAACTTGCAAGAGCCTGGAGGATCAAAATGATCATAAGTACTTTTATAAATATTTCTTTCAACCGGTTGTGCTTAGAGATATCTTTATTCGTCATATCAACAAGTGTATTAACCCCAGGCCTTATTTAAGATTGTAACTTATTACGGTCTGGTATTATTGTATTTCTAAGTATCACAGAATATAAAATATTTTCTTCCGGTTTCACTTCCGGATTTAAGGTACTGATAATTCAACACATACCGTGAAATTTTGCTGTTCCGGCATTTTTCACTAACTTTGCCCGATCTCAGGCATTTAAGAAAATCACAGAACATAGATGATATTTGACAAGCTCGATCTGGTCCCGGAATTGCTGGAATCAATTGATTATATGGGTTTCAGTGAAACCACACCCATTCAGGAAAAAGCTATTCCGGTTATTATGGCAGGCAGAGACCTGATTGCCGCCGCACAGACAGGAACAGGGAAAACAGCTGCATTTCTGCTCCCTGTAATGAACAACATCTGTAAGGAACGCCCCGGCCAGACCCACACACTAATACTGGTGCCTACCCGTGAACTGGCTTTACAGATCGATCAGCAGATCCAGGGTATCGCTTATACATTGAACATTACATCCATTGCTGTTTATGGGGGTGGTGACGGCAGTGGCTGGGAACAGGAAAAGATTGCCCTTTCGAAGGGAGCCGACATGATTGTGGCTACCCCCGGAAGGCTGATCGCACATCTGATGCAGGGCTACGTAAGGTTTGACAGGATAAAAATCCTGGTACTAGATGAAGCCGATCGCATGCTCGACATTGGATTCTATGACGATATCATGCAGATAATTTCACACATACCTGCCGATCGTCAGACTCTCATGTTCAGCGCAACAATTCCGCCAAGGATAAGGAGTCTTTCAGGGCAGATAATGAAAGACCCTGCGGAAATATCCCTTGAAATGTCGAAGCCTGCAGAGGGTGTGGTGCAAAGCGTTTATCACCTCGATGAAAGTCAGAAATTATCCCTTATCAAAGTATTGCTGAATGAAAACTCCGACCATCAGAGCATTCTGATATTCACATCCACAAAGAGGAAAGTGAATGATATCGTAAAGGGTTTGCGGTCTGATAAATATCTCGTCGAGGGGATTTCATCAGCACTTGAACAGAATGAAAGGGAGGAGATGCTGATAAGGTTCAGTACGCGTCAGACCAGAGTGCTTGTAGCCACAGACGTTCTGAGCAGGGGAATTGATATAAAGGATATCAATATGGTGATTAACTATGATGTACCTGCAGATGCAGAAGACTATGTGCATCGTGTCGGGCGTACTGCGCGTGCTGAAAAAACAGGCATTGCAGTTACCCTTGTTACGAGAACAGACATATACAAAATGGAGCGTATTGAGAAACTGATCGGTTATAAAGTCAATATTGACCTGCTCCCGGAATCTTTAGCCGTAAAACGTCCAAAAAACAGGGTCTCACGCCACTCGGACACTCGTTCCGCAAGGAACAAATCAAAAAAGAGAAATAACCGGAAGCACTTTAACAGGACTTCGAAGTAGACAGGAACAGTTTTCGCATGTGGTCACGAAAATCTTTTCACCCAATCTGACCACCATGAATCACCTGGTTCACAACGGAGAGCTTCCTCATAACATTTTCTTGCTTCTGAACACGGGCTTGTCATATTAAATCCTCCGGGCCATTCGGGATGCAGCGACTTGAATGTAAGGCTCCCGAGCATACCCCAGGCCCGTGCTTCCTCACTTTTTGAGGAAAAAGCAAGTTCTGGCATCTCGGCGATCGTTTCTTCACAGTAACTATGCAGGATTTCGGGAGGATACAAATCCTCCCGTCCCTGTATTATTGATGTCCACAGACTGCTGATCTGACTGTATGGATTGTTTCTGTCGAGCCTTAGTAAGGAATTTTCATCTTTTTCGAGGTTGGCAAGAGCTGTCAGGGAAGCTTTGTGTATTTCAAAACATTTTGACCTGGAAAGCTCCTTAAGCTTCGGGATTGCTTCTTTTGCACCTATCTGTCCCAGAATTATGGCAGCATCAGCAACAACATTTATGTCGCTGTCATCTAAAAGGGGTAAAAGATAGGGGATTGCCTTTTGTCCGAGTTCTTTGAGCCTGTGCATATGGGTTTGCGGGCCCAGGAGGTCCCTCCGCCCCAATTTTGAGACCAGTTCAGTAATATCGGAATCAACCGCATCTGAGGACTTAGTTTCTGTTTTTCCGTTCACTAAACTGTCATCATCTTCGGGAAGTTCATCTGCCTCGATCAGTTCAGGTTCTACATCTTCCTTATAAGGATAAGTTTCTTTTTGTTGTTCGCTTTTAAACCGAAGCAGGGCAACAGGGTCGTTATGAAGGAAGAATTCTGCAACACTCCAGAGGGGTTTATCATCATCTGTGGTTTTTTCAAACTCCAGCAGGAATCCTCCTTCGTCTGTGGCACATATATAATCGAGCGTCACTGATTCAGGCATCTTTGCAATGTAAACAGGTTTGAATTGACCTGATATAAAAGCATCCACATCATGAATACTTATTGCCTTTGTGACTTTACTGCCGTCGGGAGTAACAACTTTAAGATGGCAAAGAATTTTATCGCTGGAAGCTGACCAGACAACATCTTCTATCCAGCAATTTTCACCTGAATATTCAAATTGATTATCATCGTTAATGTTGATGACTTTTATCGAACCTTTGGCATTGCTTATTGAAATCCCTGATTGCGTGCTCCAGGAAGCACTGAAACTGCCACCTGCTGCTGCAATATATAAATTGTTATTTGAGAAACGGGCCATAAACCTGTTGATGTTTTTCAGGTGCATGGTATATTCTGTTTCAATCCCTTTTTTGCTTACTGCAAGTATTCCGCCGACAATGAATGCAATCCTGTCATTTCTCGGAGAGAGGGTGATAAAACTTACAGAGGGAGGCTCCTCAAAAAATTTGGAGAAATTGAACGAATATTTCTTAAGAGGTTCCTTATGTGGCTGATATGGATCCCATGAATACTTTTCAATCCCGGCGGATTCTGTCCCGGCATAAAGATTTCGTTTGCTTAGCGTAAGGGAAGTGACATTGTTTTCGGCTTTAATCTGGTGATTAAAACCAGTATTCTCTACAGTCCTTAAATAAATTATTCTGCTTTCCTTTTCTGTAAATGCAATAATTTTTCCTTCCCTGTCAATAGCAAAAGAATCAATTGGCTGATCATGGGTATAGCATTTTACAATTTTCTTCCCGTGTGTGTTAAAAGAGACTATTGTGTTTCCGTCTATAACCGCATAAACTCCTTTCCCGCAGACATTTAGTTTTCTAAGTGAACCGCGGTTCCATGAAAGGGATCCTGGCTCCAGGATATTTGCCTCAATTTCCTTCCTAAGGGAATTGATATTCCAGGTTGGGGAACTATTTGATGGTTTGTTTTGGGCAACCGGATTGCCGAAGAGTTTTTGTAGAAAGTTCATTTCTGATGGATTTGATAATGATTACTAAAATTAGATTACACGAGAATGTTATAGACCCGTAAATAAAACCAGAATGGTATAATGCCTGCAGTCAGAAATGGATTACCATCTTCTTCTGCAATGTGTTGAATTAAAACCAATTAATGAAAATCTCCATCATCGGAGCCGGAATATTACAATATAAAATTAAACCAGATTTTCTTTCCGGTCAAATATATTTTTATGGCAGCAGAAATTTTACATAATTACGTATGATCCGTATTGGACAGCCAATATCAACCAGCCAGAAAACAAATCATTCAAGCATAAATCAGGCAAGATCACGAAAATATTCTCCGCCGGCTTATATGATCGCAATGGCTTTTATCATCTCAGAATCTTCCGATGAATTCCAGTGTCACCTTATCTGTGTGGATCGGAAGACTTGATTTGAAATAGTCCTCATAATTCAGACGTATCTCAGAGTAGAATTGTTTTGTTTCAAAGCCAAGGTTGACTCCAAAGGTTAGCCTGTTCGCATCGACCTCCTGTCTGAAGACCGATTCACCGATCATATCCCATCTTACGACGGGTGTGATCAGATGCAGCATGTTTCCCTGCACGGGAAAATTGTAGTATGAATGAATATACAATCCGTCATCATTATGTCTTACCGAAAAAGAATCTTCCCAGTTTCTTCTAATGTATTCGGATTCAATGAAGAAAGATCCGTTGGTGTACCTAATTTCCACCCCGGCCATTGCAAGATTCTTTTTTTCAGCATCGTCTCCGTAATACACATTTCCTGTTAATCTGAATCCTTTTTCTGCCCCCGCTGTAATACGTCCCGCAAGGTTGGGCTTTTCAATCCATTGCGGGTTATTGTCTCCGGTACCATTGACAGCGGCAACCATGAAATTCAAAGGTATCCGTCCTTCGATGCCATATTCGGCATAGAATCCGATATCACGCATTCCGTCATTTATGTATTTTGCAAGAAATGAACGGTTTGCAAAGATATTTTCGGCAGGGTTCCGCATATAGTCTGTACTGAAGGGGATTTTTTTCTGGCCAAGGTAGAAGCTGAGACTGCTCACGGGAATGAATTTAATATAGGCATCAAGCATTTTCATCCTGCCCTCATCAGAAAGATCGATCTCGACCTTATACGACATGTGATTGTTTATCTTCCCTGTTGCTCCGAACCTCGCATTTCTTACTTCGAACCTCATCAGAGAATTGTCCAGATCGAATTCTGCTTTGGTCTTAAGGATACCAAAAATATCAGGAGTGTATTCGGACCTTTTTTGAATGGTGTCCTGAGAAAAGACTTCCAGGCAGACGGATGATATTAACAAAAATATGATTATCAGGCCTTTCTTCAGTTTAAAACGGGAGATAAGCAATTTCACGGCTAATAGCATTAATAAATTTTCATTTGCCTTTCAAAACTTCTGCAAATGTAATGATCCTGTCAGATTGCCGGACCTTAGGTTCAGTATTACTTCAGATCGAATGAAATGAATTGATAGAATACTCCCATTGATGAGGCTTTCAGATAGAATAGATATCTTAATCCAGATGAAGTGCTTTGTCGAGGACAATATCTTCGCCTTTGACTGCCTGATGAATAGTCGGACTTATCTCAATATCCGGCAAAACGCCGCGGTCAAAGGGCTGTATCTGAGGAACTGCCATATAGTATCCCAACATTGGGATGCCAAGGACTAAACGACTACTGGGCAATGTTACAATTGCAAAAGTTCCGCTGTTATTACCGCTGTACGTGCCTCCTGTTTCCTGCCCGACCAGTACTGCACGTCCTGTGGATTTTGCGACAGCTGCAAATTCTGATGTAACCGAAAAACTGAATCCGTTCACGAGCACCAGTACCTCACCCATAAAAGGATTTTTGGAAGGTTTCTGGATTTTCAGGTTTTTATGTACAGGCCACTTGTATCCTCCATCTTTATCTTTCCTGATCAGCAGTTTCAGCAGTCCGTAAAATTTAGGCATTTGTGCATATTCACTGAAACTCAGATTTTTGTTTGGCAATTTTAAAGTTTCGTAATAACTAAATGGTTTGTCGGTTAATTGAGCAAAAAGCAGTGCTCCCCATCTGTCATTTCCTCCTTCATTGTCACGCAAATCAATAACAAGTCTTTGGATTTTTCGTGAGTTGATTTCCTTAAAGGAATTTTTCAGAAATCTTTTAAAATTATCCTCCTTACTCAATGGGTAAAAGGCTTTAATTTTCACTAATGCCACCTTTTCATCAGGAAAAGTCAAAACGAAGTTGTGCTCCCTTTTACCAGGATTATTCTTTTCATATTCCTTTATTTCAGACAAAGTTGTTGCAGGAACCAGGACATTTTCTGTTTCACCATTGCTTTTTCTTAAAGTCAGCCGGAATTGCCCGGGGCTTTCAATAAGATTCGCATAATAGGCAGGGAAGAAATTGCTCAACTCGAGATACCTGGAGGATTCCACTCTTCCGTCAGCCACCATGTTCTGAAAAAGGAATGACATAATTTCCCTGAGAGGCTTATCATTTATTGATAAGATTTCGGTGCCTTTTTCTATATCAGTTTTCTGATCATAGCTGTCGAGCACATAACCCTCCTTCCCGGAAAACATCAATTTTAAAGGGAACAAACTGTCTGTACCATAATAGTAATGATACAAATGATCTTCATCAAGAAAACCCTCGGGAAAGAACTTTGTATGCCCGCAGCGAATTGAAGCTACAACAGGAGATAATAGCCGGTAGAATTCTGTCTGACTGATTGAATCAACCAAAGCAATTTCGATGCTCCGGAAAAGTGAATCGAAGGTTTCTTTTGATTCAAATCTGTAAATACCCGGATGCGCCTCGACAAGCGCTGTCCTGAAGATGGAAAAATCCTTTCCCGCTTCCTGCGGACTCATCTTCTGCCCGGGTGAAGGTTTGGTAATGAGAAAGATAACTAAAACCAGAACAATATTCTTCACTTTGTAATATTGATTTTATATGTAAATATAGATAAAAGAAATTCTTCCGCTTTGGAAGACTGTTTTTATCTGTTTTATCGGGGATAAGTTTTATGTTGTGCAAGAAATCCCCCTGGTCATATTCAATCCATCAGGGAGTATTTGATTCCGACCCTGAATTTTGCCTTCGGATCGATGTAAGGATTACCGATCTCCCAACCCCCTGTCTTGTAACCGGCAGTTATATTCACCAGAAGATTTTTGCCAATATGGTAATCAGACATCATCTCCAGGGCTCCGCCTAACTTTCCGGACTGATCAAAGAATCCCTGATTTTCGGGTTGGCTCCAGAGACTCAGGGTGCCACCCAGTTCTAATTTTTTATTGAGGAAAGGAGCGACATTGTATATTCCATACTGTAAGCCGGGGAATTTTTTATCCCTGTTGCTATAACGGTGAATGACAATAAGTTGGTTAATCGATTTTAGTTTATAAGGAAAATAAAGTGCAATATCGTTCCCAAAATGAACGGGGTTGTACTGTAAAAATGCAATAAACTCGAAATCAGGGCTGACTTTAATTCTGTTAATCAGAAAAATGGCCGGATTAACATAATTCAGTAATGAAAGCTTCTTTTGCTTCAGAAGGTAATCCTGACCTTCCGAAGGAAGGTCGCTAAAGCCTATCCTTCTGTTAACACCCTCACCGTCAGGGAATAGATCACGGTCTGTATATGGTGTTTCAGGGCTGAACATATCATATATCCAGGCCGTCAGGTCAGCTCCGGCAAAATCGCGGTAAAACGGATTCACGTCTTCATGCCGGGGAGCTATTATTTTAACTGAGTCACTTAGCGGACTTGCTGAAAATTTAAAGTAGTCGTGGACATAATAAGCATTATACAGATAAAGAGGATTTTTATAAAAAGTCCGTGGGTGGTAAAAATCCTGAATTACATTTACCCGGGTAAGGAAGCTCTCTGACTGAACTCCGCTGACGTATGAGTACAATAAATCATTAATTCCGTTGATCTTAAGTTCACTCAGAACTTCATCAGACAATCCGTATACTGTTCCATCCCAGCGATTGATAAACCAGTTGCCATTTTTAGCAGAAATATCATTTACCCCAAGAACTGACCGGTGAAATTCTTCATGAGTAAATACGCCAAGGGGAATCGGAAGTTCGCTGCCGTAATAACTGAAACCAAATCCCAGCAGGTATTTCAGACCGGTATTTGCAATCTTGCCCGCAAATGAGTTATTGCGGTTTTTAATAATAGCATCTCCGGCAGCATCAATTCCCCAGAAACTTAAGTCGTACAGCCCGGAGGATAATTCAACGGATTGCATCATGGATGGATATCTGCCGGCAGAATTCAGGTTCTGCGGAGAATCAAAAAACGAATACGACAACCTGAGTTTATAGGCTGCAGGGTCCTGGGCAGACAAGGAATTTGCTGAAAGCAGGATAATTCCCAGATAAATTAATTTTTTCATTTAAATAAGTTTTAGACTTGTTAATTGTCCTTTGATGTCCTGAGGCATGGTAATAGGAGGATTATATAATTAAGCTCCCCTGGCATAATTACCCGGGAGCTTAAATAAATGACTGACAACGTTTAAATCTTTGATTACTGACCCTTGTGGAACTGCAAATCGCGCAGGGCAATAATGTACTCATTACCGGTCCTGGAGTATGAGATCTCATACCTTGTGGCGTACCAGCCATCGCGTTTGAATGCTGAGGGCTGAGGTAAATCAATTAGCTCATTCGGCCTTGTAAGCAGGTAATCACGAGTCATCATCGGTTCCCAGAACACAAATTCACCGTCATAGGAACCCCAGATGAATGTTTTGGTGAATGTGGCGCCACGAAGTTCAGGGGATGCACCGTCAAGCCAGTGTACTCCCATCAGTGGTACGAATCCCGGACCCCGGAAATATCCTGCCGGTACATAATCAGGAGATGGAAGATTTTCAAATTCAGCCACTTTATCGGGAAGCATGGCTAGACGCTCCTCATCCGGGATAATGTAAAAGTGGACATCAAAGTGAGGCAGATCGTAGATCCCGGGAGGTTCGTGCCCCTGTGGATTCCAGTCCAGCATCACAAATGTGTAGAAGTTCTTACCCCATTTTTTTGGAAGCTCCATGACCACCCCCGTCATCTCTTCCGGAAGGTTGTTCAGGGATCCTGCAGTGATGGATAGCCCGACCGAAGTTGGCTCACCGTACCGGTTTTCTGTTACCCAGGCCTGTGTCCGGCCGTTGCCGATGTGACGGGCACTGCTGTAGTAGGTTCTTTCAGGATTGGCGTTATTAACAACAGCCTGTTCCTTTTTGAGATCAACACCGGATTCTGAGAATAATCCGTCATCCTTCTGACATGCCTGAAAAAAGGCAAATACTCCGGCTGCCAGAAACAGCATAAGTCCTCTGCCAGTTTTTTTCATGATTAAAGATTTAATTAATTCTTACTCTTAAGGCTTTTCAGTTCTGCCCCGGTTTTGATGTGGTTTTCCGGTTACACAAAGAATTCGTAACGTGTTTATGATAAATATGAACAATGTGGATTTAGAAAAGTTCAAAGAATATTTTCAGATCTGCCATTTAGTTTTTTAGATGAAAACGCTCCTGTCTACTTAAGTCCTGATCCGGCACCACCGTTCAAATCAAAACAGATTGCTCAATATCAACGGATTTAACGTTTTTTTTATCTTTGTATAAATTCATTAAATCATGAAAATTTCATTAACCATTATTTCTCTGGTGATAATTTCCGGATTTCTGTTTATTCAGAGTTCACCGGTTAACCCAGAAGGACAGAAGAGCGGATCGATGTTTACCGCCGAAGTAAAAAAAGTAATAGATGAAAAATGCTACGGATGCCATAGTACGGAAGGTAAATCGCGTGATGCAAAAAATTCTCTTATGTGGGATAGTTTACCCAATCTTCAGAAAAGCAAGCTCGTTGCAACCCTTGATGACATAATCGAGGTGGTGCAAGAGAACAAAATGCCACCAGCGGCTACAGTTAAGAAATATCCTGAAATGAGGCTTCTGCCTTCGGAAAAAGACATTCTCCGGTCATGGGCTGAATCCAGGGCTGACAGCCTGCTGAAATGAGGTTTTAGAGAATCCACTATAAATTACATGATGAAAGCAGTTTATAAAATACTGATCGCTCTGGCAGCGATTTTGGTTGCCATACAGTTTATCCCGTCAGGAATGCCTGAAAATAAGCCTGAGGATAAAAATAGCATTGTACACAGCGCCCTGCTATCAGGGTCTATTCTGGAACAGTTAAGAAAATCGTGTTTCGACTGCCATTCAAACCAGGTTCAGTTTCCGTGGTATTCAAAGCTGGCACCATCTTCATGGTTACTTGCAAATCATATCCGTGAAGGCAGATCTAACCTTAACTTCTCAGAATGGGAGAATTACAGCAATCGCGAGAAAACAGGATTGCTCGAAGAGATTAAGGATGAAGTGAGTTCAGGGAAAATGCCGCTAAAATCATATCTGATTATCCACAGGAATGCAAAGTTGAATGCTGAGGAGGTTTCAGCTTTGCAAAAATGGGCCGATACAGAAGCAGCTAAAATACTGGAATAGCTATTAGTCATCTGTTTTAATTATCGGACCAGGGGGCAAAAATCGATGAACGGACATAAAAAGTAAACATGAGTTCCGTAGAGATTGGTAAGTCAGAACCTCAATTCCCTGCCATAACCATCGGGAAATCCGGGAACTCCGAATCCGGTTGTGCCTATCCCGACTACCATCTCATAACGGTTTACCTCTTCATCATCATTGAAATAAATCGCTATCACTACTGTAAAGAGGCAGAGCCCGTTGCCGGGAGTGGTCTGTTGGTTGGTCTGCATGTCGATCCAGATAAAATCATCAGGAAGAAGTGTTATAGACGGATTCAGAGAGGTGCCGGAAACAGTGATCCTCATCCTGTCTCCTTCCTTGAGCTGGACATTTTCGAAATTTGATATTTCCTGGGACCCCCTTCCCAATGAATAATTAAACGTTCTGAAAGGGAAACTTACAGTAACGTTTACGGACGACATAGGAGCATTCCCTCCGTCGTAAACGACAGCTACCATACCCATGGTACCTCCTGTTGACGGGTTTGGAGGATTGATAATGTTGCCGGGTGTTATTCCACTTATAACTTCAGGATCAGTGGTTTTGTCGGCAATGGCATTACCCCTGTTTACAAGCTCCTGCTCATCGCAGCCATTGACAGATAATTCTGCTTCTATTTCTGAGATTCCCTCATTAACCATCGCGACCGGGGGTCCAATCTGTGAGACAAGATTTAAGAGAGAATTAATGTCGTATTTAGGATCATTTATCTCGCAAAGGGCTGCCTCAAGGATCAGCTCACTGCTCAGGGAAGTGGCTTCGTCCTGGAAATCCTCAAATTGCTGGGCCATCTGAATAGCACCGGCATAAGCCGTAGCAATAAACTGATCGTGGCATGGATCCAGGCTTGTTTCATTTACTGCCTTTGTAAATTGTGCCAGATGGTTGTTGAACTGTGCTGCCTTAAGCTGGCTTTCGGCTGCTATCTCATGTAAACGGGCCAGTTTAGCGGCTATCAGCACTTCATCACATGCTGTTTCTGGTTTTTCTCCCGAGACTTCCTTTATTGCCCCGTCAATGCTCACACATTTGCCAAGCTCCTCGATCATTTCATAGCCCTCAATGCAGTCGCATTTATTCTTTTCCTCGTTCCATTCCTGGAATTCTCCCGGGCAGGGATTTTCCTTCACAGTCTCCCTTTCCTGCACGATAACTGTGGCTTTTGCCTCCAGTCCCATGTAAGTGACTGTTATAATGTGTTCCCCGCTTTCTGTTTGTTCTGTTGCCGTAAAACTACCTGATCCGGTGCTCCATGAAGTATTTTCCATTTCAGTGACATCGGTGTAGCTTTTATCATCCATAACTGCCATTGCCCTGAAAGTTGCTGTTTCGCCCGTCTTCAGTGCTGCTTTGTCCGGAATGATAATGAGAGTAACGGGTGTCTTCTCATTCATCTGCTGTTCAGCTACCTCAATTGCAGCCTTCAATATTTTCAGTTCCTCGATCAGTTTTTTAAGCTCTCGTGCATTAAGTTCGGCTTCTCTCCAGGCGTTTGCCTCCTCCCTCTCTGCATTCATTTTTGCCCAGGTTAAAAAGTTTTCATGCAAATAATCTTTGTAATATCGGGCTGCAAAAGAAGGCCCCAGTCGATCCATGGCATATAGAGAACTACTATACATAATAGGAGCACCCTGGTCGAACTGATCAGCTGAATCCCAGAATTCCGACAATCTGCTGTCAAAGAATGCAACCATATCTCCTTTCGAAGAGGGAGCAGCCCAATCCTGTAAGAAATTAGGATACTTTTTTAAAAGGTATCCACTATATCGATTCCACCAGTATTCTTCGTATTCAGAAAGTGTAGTTGTGACAAATTTATCAAATGCATAATTGACAATAGCGGCACAAAGCATAGCAGCTCCTATATAAGGTAGATCTTTTGAGAGCCAGGCAATTGTTAATTCAGATGCATCGTAAATCGATTTCAACTTCGCCTCATCGTTACCATTGTATGCTTCAATCAAATTTGATAACAATCCGTAAGCTTTAAGTCCCTTGCTGATTATATTGATATAGTTTGACACATTAACATAGGCAGTGGTTGAATTCTTGTTTACAAGCCGCTGAACATTTTTCAATTCATAGGAACCCCAGCCGTCGGGACCGCCCATCGGATTCCATTTTTGAACCGGGACAGTCATTATAAACGAGATCTGTTCAGTAAAAGCCCCCTTGTTAAGATCGAGCAGGAATGACATAAGATCCTCAGTCATTCCGAACTCATCTTTAATATCAGACATGAATAATTTCCTGATGTCTTCGTCACTCTCGATCTTCTCAATTTCGGGTCTGAAATGTTCCCACACTTTATCCAGATCCTGTGAATATAGAGAAGACCTGATCATTAATGAAAAGGTAAGGATCATATAAAATGGGATTCCGGGAATCTTGAAGTTTTTCATCTTTGAGCGTGTAGTTTAAGTTTAAAAACGATAGCTTATACCGGCCAGATATCTTAGACCGGATTGTGTCTGAACCGGTAATGGATCGTCGATTTCTGGGATATCGAAGTCAAGCTTATAATACCTCAGGTCGAGCTGCACCTCAAACTTTCTGGCAACAGGGATCCTGGCTCCTGCAGTGATCTCAAGCGAAACAGGATTTCGCGTCAGTGGATCTCCGGAGGTATCCAGCCCGCTGTATGCAAGTGTATACTGGTAGCGGACCGAACTGTAAACTGATGCTTTTTGTATAAGGAAATTGCCCCTTCCGTCTATTCCCGCCCTGAAGCTGTTACCTGTCTGCTTAAGGTCAGGATCAGCCTGATCAATCAGCATGTCTGCTCCTACTATCGGTCCGATCTGTACCCCCGAGAACTTAAGCCCGAAACGGCTGTAAACGCTCAGACGGTGAGCTGAGTTTCCTTCTTCCCAGTATCGTCCGAATGCACCGATATCAAAATAACCTGTTTTCCTGCTGAAATTTCTGTCGAACCGGAGATCAATGTAATTAGAGGAAGTATTCAGATCACTGGTATTGAAAGTATATTCAATATAACCTGTCGACCGGCCGTTACGGTCAGCCGACCGGTGATATACTTCGTTCAGGATACGTATTTTTAAATTGTTGAAGCTTTCATTATTCGGGAATGATCTGTTAATGGCAGACAACTGTGTCCGGGTTTTTGAATTACTGGTTTCCAGGTCTATCCTCAGGCGGTCGTAGTCAGCGGATTCTGCAGCAGTACTGTAGGCCATTTTTTCCGCTTCCCCGTACAACGACCAGTTCTTTTGTCCTGTTTTGAAGGTAAGTCTGAGACTGGGAATGATGCGCCTGTAATCGAGGAATGAAATATCGCTTGACTGGAACCTGCCTCGTATCCCGGCGTTCACACTGGTGTTCTTATTCTTTTAATCTATAAGGGTGTTGAACTGAACACCCTCAAGATCGTTCCCGTTATCCGTATCATAAAAACTTTTTGACTGAACCTGCACATCCCCCGATAACCTTATGTTTGCGTTTACAGGATGTTCGGCATTCAGACCTGCTCCTATATTTCTGAAACTGTTCTGCTTAGTCAGCTCATCTCCATAATCCTGGAAGCTGACCGATGTATTTACCCTGGTCCCTCCCTGTGTTTCATACGAGTAGGCAGCATTTGCCGTGGTGGTTGTAAAAGGTGACCTTATAACATCCTTGTTATGGTTCAGGTTTATTGCAAGCCTCGATTGAGGGTTAAAGATCACATTGCCGCCAAGACTGATATTCCTTGTTGTCTCTGATATCTGTCCGCCTGATTCATATGCCGAGGACCCGAATCTGGCCGAAGCAGTACCATCAAATCCTATATTCTGTGATTTTAAGATCTTTCCTGGATTAATTACCTGGAACGGCGGCAACTTTTTGTAATAATGGTCAGTGTAGGCACGGGCAAGTTTTACTGCTTCCTGCTCACGTTTCATCTCCTCATAATAGGAGGCAGCATTGCGCCTGTTGCTTTCTGATAATGAATTATATTTTTTCTCAAAATCGCCTGTGAGCTGTTCAACTTTATCATAAGCCCCGAAAAACTGATTGTAGTAATTCTCCGCTAACATCCTTGTCTGGTAATACATTTCCGGATCCTGATCCTCATCACCTGATACTTTGTATTGCTCCTGACCTGTTTCCTGAACATCATCCTGATGGATCCAACCCTCTCTGAGGTCAGGAAGCTTAACCAGAAACCAGTCTCCATCTTTCCTAAGCACAGGAAGAATTGTTCCAGCCTGCATCTTTATCAAAACACCGGCATTGGCCTGATCAGCGTCCCTGATGGATGCCGACTGGCTGGTAATTCTTACGCTTCTTTCCTCAGCTGGCTGTGATGTGCCCAGTTTTTTGCATGTTACCAGGAAAGCGGTTGAGCTGTTTTGAATTATTTTCCGGCCTGCTTTGATTTCCTCCAGCAATTGCAAAAGATCCGGAGAATTAACAGCGTTTAGATGTGAGGGAAGAAAAAAAATCCAGACAATGAAGGGGATTGCTTTTCTCATTCGTAAAAAAAGATTTGAAGAGTAAAATTCTTGTAATTCCGCCCCTGCAACACATTAGAACACCAATTCAGACAAACAATATCAGAATAAAAGCTAATATGAACAAATTTTTTTGACGATTCGTATTTGAATGAATCACCGATGACAGCCCGGCAGTTTGACCTGACCGGGATCAGGGTTCCGGGATTTTATTTCAGATCATAAAGCATTCTGAGAGTCTCCTTTATAACCATTTCTGCTGAGCCTGGTTCAAATGGAGTGGCATCTATTTCGTATCCTCCTTCCTTGTAAAGCTCTGCAGGAGGCAGATATCCGCTAGAACCATTGCAGTGTGTAATTATGAATGTATGCCTAAACGGGGAAGCAGCTTTAACAGCCATTCCGATTTCAGTCAGCATTTCAACATTGAATCCGACAAATCCCACATCCTTTCCTATTCCTGCAACGGTAATCCTTACAGGCACGGTCTTTACCTGCCTGTCCTCTGCTGCTATACTGGCATCTCCTTCCAATTTCCTGCCGGGACATTCAATTGTTGCTGATGCTGTGTTTATCCCGGTATCCTGGTTTATTTCCTTTATGCTCCTGAAGACATGAACAACTTCTTCCCCAAGAAGGGTTCCAAGCAATACAGGTTCAGGAATCCACCCCGGTTCATTATTGAACTCAGGAAGAACCCTGTACCAGGGATCTATATTACCTGAAGCGCCTGCAAAAAATGGAGCAACAAAACCATTTCCCAGTATTTTTTCTACAAATTGTTCAGATAAACCCAATACGTCACCGCTTATCATCATGTTTCCGGGACCCAGGGAGGTAGAATGGGTTGCATAGTCAACAATGGCGCCAACAGGCAAACCTTCAGGTGTCGTTACCTTCATCACCAGTACCTCCTTATCTGTAATACCATAGGGGTTTCTGCCAAGCGTAACAGATCCGTCAGATTTCATTTCACGCCTGTTTGACCCTACAGGGGAATAACCCCTGCCAACTCCGGTATGAACCGGTTTGAGATTTTTAAATGCCTGCTCAATTACAGTCAGAAGTTTCTGATTTAATGTTTCAGTGTATTTAATATTATTCGGATCGCCGCTTTCTTTATTGAGAGACAAAACGGGAGAGCTGTGGGAATGAATGGTAGATAAAAACAGTTCTGATTCCTTAATATTGAATTTATCGAGAATGCTTTTTTGAATGGCAGGAAATACTTCCTTTCCGTAGGAACCTATGTCGGTTGATACCAGAACCAACTTTCTGCCATTATTCTCGAAAACAACAACACGTGCCGACAGAGGATCATGGACCCCTTCAGAATAGGTTTTCCTTGAAGCATATCCGTACAACTTTACCGGGATATCAGGGGTAATGTCAATTTTTGCAAAACCCGCGAAAAGTGTTTCCCTGGTATATTCAGGCGAAATTGTCTGGCTGAATAAGAAATTGCAGATAAGCAAAGCAGCAAAGGCAAAGAATAATTTTTTATAATTCATAATCACCTCCCTGAATTTGATTTTATTAATGTAATATTATAAAGCAAGCTCAGTAAAAAAATGGTTTTATGCAAGTAGCAACGCCATTAATGGCGTTGCTACCTTGTAAAAGGAAAAACGACCCCGGAGTTAGATGCGAAATCTTATTTTTCTTAAATTTTAACCAGTAAATATTCCTTTCATGTCACAATTATTTTCACCTCTTAAAATAAGAAGCGTCAGCCTCCGGAACCGGATCGTGATGTCGCCCATGTGTCAGTATTCAGCAAAGGATGGTATGGTAAGCGACTGGCACCTTGTTCATTACGGGACAAGGGCAAGCGGAGGGGCAGGACTTATCATTGTCGAAGCCACCGCAGTTTTTCCTGAGGGGCGGATCACTCCGGGGGACCTTGGTCTCTGGAGCGATGAGCACATCGCAGGTTTAAAGAAGACAGCTGACTTTATCCACAGCCAGGGATCGGTAGCAGGGATACAGCTTGCCCATGCAGGAAGAAAAGCCTCGTGCGCCGTTCCATGGGAAGGGGGGAAACAGTTAGACCTTGAAAACGGAGGCTGGGATACCCTTGCGCCATCAGCCATCCCCTTCAGTCCGGGTGAGAGAGCTCCGGCAATGGCTGACAAATCTTATATCAATAAGGTAATCGGTGGATTCCGTGAAGCAGCCCTGCGAGCCCTGAAGGCCGGATTCAGGATCGCGGAGATCCACAGCGCCCATGGCTATCTTCTGCAGGAATTTCTGTCACCCGTCAGCAACAGGCGCAGCGACGAATACGGAGGTTCTTTCGACAACCGTACACGGCTGCTCCGTGAGGTTGTCCATGAAGTAAGATCTGTATGGCCTGAAGAGTATCCTCTTTTTGTAAGGATTTCATCAACGGAATGGACAGAGGGAGGATGGACCCCTGAGGAAAGCGTCAGGCTTGCAGCAGTTCTGAAGGATTCCGGGGTTGACCTGATTGACTGCTCATCGGGAGGAAATGTTCATGATGCGAAGATACCTGCTTTGCCTGGTTATCAGGTGCCTTTCGCAGAGATGGTAAGGAAGGCAGGGATCATGACCGGGGCTGTCGGGCTGATCACAGATTCAGGACAGGCAGAAGAGATCCTTAGGTCAGGGAAGGCAGACCTGATCATTATGGGAAGGGAACTTCTCAGGAATCCCTATTTCCCGCTTAAGGCAGCAAAAGAGTCAGGTGTTCAGATATCCTGGCCCCCGCAATACCTAAGGGCGAGATGATCACAACAACGCCTTGGAATGAAACTTTTAACTTAACCTAATTTTAAAAATGCGTGACCATGAAATACAAATTACTGCTGTCACTGCTTTTATTACTGCCCGTTATGGCAGGAAAAGCCCAGACCAGGTTTGACAACATTCTCTATGGCGTCGCCTATTATCACGAATACATGCCTTCGGAAAGGCTTGATGAAGATATTCGTTTGATGAAGGAGGCCGGGATATCGGTTGTCCGGGTCGGCGAATCGACATGGAGTCTGTTTGAACCCAGGGAAGGAGAATTTGAATTTGCCTGGATGGACAGGATAATTGACAAGATGCATGCTGCCGGGATCAAAGTGATACTCGGAACGCCTACATATTCAATTCCAGCCTGGCTGTGGCTTAAGCATCCTGAAATCCTGCTCACCTATCAGAAAGGCGACAGGGCTTATTACGGAATCCGCCAGAATATGAATATAACCAGTCCGGCATACCTGTTCTATTGCGAACGCATTATCCGCAAGATGATGGAGCATTATGCAAGTCACCCGGGGATAATAGGTTTTCAGGTTGACAATGAAACTACCTCACGGGATGTGAACAACTATGATTTCAATGTGGGTTTCAGAAGTTACCTGAAGAATAAATTCGGGACTCCGCAAAACCTGAACAGGATCTGGGGGCTGCAATACTGGGGAATGGACATCGACAGCTGGGATGAGCTGGCTCCCCGTGACGGTATCACCAACACGGGCTACAAGCTTGAGTGGGAACGTTACAACAGGAAAGCCGTGGCGGATTTCCTTAAATGGCAGTCGGAGATAGTCATTGAATACAAAAGGGATGATCAGTTTATAATGCATTGTTTTATGCCCTCGGTCCAGGATGTTGACCAGATTGAAAGCTCTAAGTCTATGGACATGATGGCAGTGAATGTCTATCATGGACAGCAGGATCAGCTTACGGGTAATGAAATTGCCTTTGCAGGTGATTATTTCCGTTCCGTGAAGAATGGCTTAAACTACCTTATCACCGAAACCAATGCACAAACCATCGGTTGGAACTCGAGGATACAGCAGCCGCCTTATCCCGGTCAGCTTCGTCAGAATGTATACGCTCATCTTGGTTCAGGAGCCAACATGGTCGAATACTGGCACTGGCATTCCATTCATTACGGGCAGGAAACTTTCTGGAAAGGAGTGCTTTCGCACGACCTTCAGCCTAACCGGGCCTATGCCGAAGTAACGAAGACTGCACAGGAACTGCAGCGCATCGGCAAAAAGCTGGTTAATCTGAAAAAGGAAAACAAGGTGGCCATTCTGTTCAGTCACGATTCGAACGAAGCCCTCAATTTCATGCCTTTTGACCAGGGAGGATCGGCCTGGGAAAGTGCTGGGAACGATTTCTACAGGAATAATCTGGTTGCCCAGTTTCACAGGATCCTATACAGGAATAACGTTGGTGTTGATTTCATTTTTCCTGAGAATGCCGATCTCAGGAAATATGAACTGGTCATAATACCTTCCCTGTATATCGCAGGCGATGAGTTGCTGAGCAGCATCACCGATTATGTAATGAACGGCGGCCATGTGATAATGCAGTTCAAGTCGGGCTTCTGTGATGAGAATTCCATGGTCAGGCCTGTTATGGCTCCCGGACCGTTGAGGGAGGCATGCGGATTTTACTATCAGGAGTTCACCAACTTCAGCTCGATGGCACTTAAGGGTGATCCCTTCGGTGTTGGTCCGCAGGATAACAAAGTGAATAGCTGGGCTGAGTACCTTATATGCGAAAAAGCAGAACCTCTTGCTTTTTATGACCATAAATACTTCAGTGTTTTTCCTGCACTAACCCGTAACATTTATGGAAAAGGAAGCCTTTTGTACGAAGGGTGCATGGTATCAGATGCAATTCAGGAAAAGATCATCCTGAGCGAACTTGAAAAATGTAATATTAAGACTCCCGACCAGGACATACGGTGGCCGTTGATCACCAAATCAGGAATAAATGATGAAAACAAACTCATTCATTACTATTATAATTATTCATCAGAATCAGGAGAGTTTTCCTACCCATATCAGGAGGGAAAGGAGCTGATATCAGGAGAAAAGGTGAGTCAGGGTCAAATGTTGCAGATAGCTCCCTGGGATGTTCTTATTATTGAAGAAACCGCCAACCGGAAAATCAGGTAAATACAAAACAGGAGGGAAAAAACTTCAACTGCATGCGGATTTTTTTCCAGTAATGTTACACGGGTTTTGAAAGGATGACCGCAATCTGCTGATAGCGAAAGATGTACCTCCTCATCATTGTTCTGGTTAGGGACTAATACCAAGTCTCCCTGCCTAAGTTATAGCCGGTTAACCAGTTTCTGAACTTGTT
This sequence comes from Bacteroidales bacterium, assembly GCA_040772125.1. Classification (GTDB taxonomy): domain Bacteria; phylum Bacteroidota; class Bacteroidia; order Bacteroidales; family VadinHA17; genus LD21. Next base: position 276,770 of record JAXGYS010000004.1, on the reverse strand, counting down.
CATAATTAGTGCCTTTTTGGAAGTGTTGGAGCTTAAATATACTTTTGTGCATTATTTAAAAACGGCTTATGGTATTACGTACAATCGTTGACAATGTCAGGACTTATGTCGTGATTGCATTCGGACTGCTGATATTATCAGTAGCATGGACCGCCTTTCTGATCCCTCACCAGATATCCGGCAGCGGCGTTACCGGTATAGGAGCCATCGTTTACTATGCTACCGGGATTCCGATGGGTTACACTTACTTCGCAATAAATGTGGTGCTGATGGTTGTGGCCCTGAAGATCCTGGGGGCAGGTTTCGGCATCAAAACCATTTACGGGATAGTCCTTTCCGCAGTAATGCTCACCATATTGCAGCCGCTCATCCCGGCTGCCGTAGTTCAGGAAAAGTTCATGTCGGCAATAATCGGAGGAATGCTTTGCGGCGTAGGTCTTGGAATAGTCTTTACCCAGGGAGGAAGTACCGGAGGAACTGATATTATAGCCATGGTTGTGACAAAGTACCGGAATATCAGTCCTGGCAGAATAATACTATACTGCGACGTGTTCATAATAAGTTCATCCTATATCATTCTCACGCACCTCGAATCGGCACAGAGGGTGGAGACCATGGTATACGGTTTCGTTACAATGGCGATACAGGCCTATACTCTTGATGCAATATTATCGGGAAACAGGCAGTCGGTCCAGATTTTTATATTCTCACAGCATTATGAAAAGATAGCCGATCAGATAATTTCAAGAGTACGCAGGGGCGTAACGGTTATCGATGGTACGGGATGGTACACAAAGGAAAACCAGAAGGTGATAATAACCCTTGTTAGAAAACATGAGCTCACCGATGTTTACAGAATAATAAAATCTGTTGATCACGATGCATTTATAACCGTTGCCAACGTTATGGGGGTCTTTGGAAAAGGCTTTGAAGAGTTAAAAAAATAAAAGACAAGGAACTCTTGTCTGTTTTAAAAGCAGTAGCAATATCCGGGGTTGCCCTTAGAGAGCTGTTCAGGTTAACTCAGAGGTAATTATGAACTTTACTTTCTGAAGCCGGTAATTATTCTAACTTTCTTTTGTTGGGAAGAAGCAAAAAAAATACAGCTCCTATGCGGACATTTTCTCTTATTTGGTTTGATTAATATATATCATAGTCTCCAGAATGATCTTGTAAAAAGAACAAATACTGTTACAATCTCCAACCTTCCAAGGATCATTATAAAACTAAGTACAATCTTACTTAATCCTGGCAATCCCGAATAATTACCCATCGGTCCGACGGAGGAAAGCCCAGGACCTATTCCAGCAAGACATGAAGCAACAGAGGTGGCTGATGTAACTATTTCTGATCCGAGTACAATCAACAAAATTGTTCCAACAATAAACATAAAAATATATAATATTATAAAAGAAATGATTGAAGAATTGGCTGATTCCTCCAGGCTTTTCCCATTAAGAGTTACAAGTGATACGGACCTTGGGTGAATCAGTCTGGTAAAAGCAATTTTTATATTTTTAAGAACAATTAAGTGTCTTGCCATCTTAATTCCACCGCTGGTTGATCCGGTGCTGCCTCCTGCGAACATTAGAATGAATATCAGAGTTGTTCCGGCAGAAGGCCATAGGTTGAAATCAGCATTGGCAAATCCGGTGCAGGTTATTATCGAAATAACATTAAAAAATCCTTCCCTGAGCGCTTCTTCCAATGGTTTTGCTGTCGTAACCATTAACACACAAGACGCCAATGCACCTGTTAGTACTATTATGAACGAATAAAACCAGAATTCCTCATTATGTTTTACCTTTCTGAAATGGAATTTAACCAGATAATAGTAAATAACCTGACTAATTCCGGCCAGAAACATGAAAATCATTACTATATACTGGCTATAAGGCGAATAAAGCATCAGGCTGGTATTTTTTGTTGAAAACCCTCCGGTAGCGATTGTTCCAAATGAATGGCATACACTGTCGAATATATCCATTTCCCCGGCTGCAAGAAAACCGGTCATAATTAAAGTAAGTCCGCTGTAAATTAACATTATCCTGAATGCCACCCCCTTAACTTTTGGGTGTATTTTTTCCTTCAGGGATGATTCAAGGCTGAAAAGCTGATAGCCTGTTACTTTCAGAGAGGGAAGGACGAGAATTACAAGGACAATAATGCCTATTCCACCTATCCAGTGGGTGAAGCTTCTGTAGAAAAGAATGGAGCGTGGTAACTTCTCGACATCAGTCAGGATCGAAGCACCTGTTGTTGAATAACCTGATGTTGATTCAAACAGGGCATCGATAAAGGAGGGGATAGTTTTACTTATGAGATAAGGAAGAGTACCGAGTAGAGAAAGCAGCAGCCAGGCTAATGCAACGATCAAAAAAGTATCCCTGTTACTGACTTTCTCAACATTTGCGTCTCTTCCTAAAAACCTGAATACCAGGAAAAATATAATTGTGGTCCCGGATGATAATAGAAATGGAGATACGGGCTCTCTGTAAATAAGGGCTACTGGTAGACATGGCAGAAATGACATTGCATCAATTAAAAGAATTGTCCCCAGTATTCTGGATATAATCAATGGATTTATTAAAGTCATTTGCTATTGTCCGGAATTTCAGTTGGCAAATGTGCAGCGGAATTTATAAGCATGAAGTAAAGATTAATCTAAGGCCTATAAAAATTTTATAAAGAAGCGCTGATCTGATACCCCGTTTGATGGTTCCCTGGCAGGAGTTTACATGGAACAGAAAAATCCGGATAACCGTAAATCAATCACCGAACCTGTATCCAATACCTGATTCTGTAAGAAGTAAAACAGGGACAGAAGGATTGTCCTCAATCTTTTTTCTTAGTTGTGCAATAAATACCCTGAGATATTGGGTTTGTTCCCGGTAACCATAACCCCATACTTCTTTTAAAATAAACTGATGAGTGAGTACTCTTCCATGATTCATGGCCAGAAGTGCCAATAGTGTAAATTCTGTTGAGGTAAGTTTTATTATTTCACCTTCCTTGCGGACAATATGGTTTATCATATCTATACTGAGCGATCCGAATTCCAGCAGAGGGTCATTTTTCTTTTCCTGATTCAGTCTGATGGAGGCACGTATTCTTGCGACAAGTTCCCCGCTTCTGAAAGGTTTGGTAAGATAATCATTCGCACCATTATCAAGAGCTTTAATAATATCTTCCTCAGAATTGCGCACCGATAAAACGATAATTGATTTGGTAAACCATTCCCTTAATTTAACAAGTAAGACATGACCATCAATATCGGGCAGCCCCAGATCAAGTAATATTAAAGATGGATTGTGGGTCGCTGCGGAAATAAGTCCCTCTTTCCCATTTGCGGCGAAGCATGTATTAAAATTATGTGCCGTTAAGGTAATCTCCAGCAGTCGTCGGATCTGAATTTCATCATCAATTATCAGAATAGTGTCGTGTTCGGTCATTATTCAAGCTCTAATTCGTTAATGTCTGGTACTTCTGATGGGATTATCATTGAGAATTTCGCCCCTCTGTAATCAATGTTTTCAACGGTTGATATTCCTTTGTGGGCCTCGACAATCCCTTTTACAATTGATAATCCCAGACCTAATCCACCGGTCTTGGAATCCTCAACCCTGAAAAACTTATTGAAGACCTTTGGCAAGGCCTGTTCAGGAAACCCGGGACCGCTATCAGAAATCTGCAGTAATAAATTACCGTCTCTGTAGGAAGCCTCAAAGCGGATTTCCGATCCGACAGGAGAGTATTGGCATGAATTAAGCAAAATATTATACAAAGCCTGCTCTATCAGGCCAAAATCAAGCTTTACCAGAGGTAATTCATCCGGAATAATTGTGATGAATTTATATTGATCGAGTTCCTGCTTAAGATCTTTATAGACTTTATTGATAAGGTCATTAATGTCGCACCAGTCAGGATGCAACGAAATTTTGCCGCTTTCCAGGCGTGACATGTTCAAAAGGTTTTCAATGAGATGGTTTAACCGGGCTGAAGCTTTGAAAATTTCATTGTACAATTCTTCTTTATTTCTTTCTGATGTCCGGGATGTAAGTAATGTGTCGGAAGCTCCCATTATAGTAGCAATGGGTATTCTGAACTCATGTGATATAAGATTGAACAGTGTTTTGTAGAGTTTGTCTGATTCATCCAGAATTCCGGCTCTCAGAGCCTTTTCTCCCAGAAATTCACGTTCAAGGGCATTTGATATCTGTGTAAAATAAGTACTCCAGAACGCTTCTTTATTCCCGTAGACTGCTTTATCAATGTCGAAGGCAACTACTCCCGGATTTAGCCTGGTTCCCGTTAATGGATAATAAGTCAGCGCTGATTCAGAATATGAGTCTGTATATTTGCCAGCTTTATTTGAATTAATAAAAACCCATTGCACAATATTAAGATCCGGATTTGACAGATTATAATTATCTGCAAAACTGCCCGAGTCTGAAATTTTATTATTTCCGTCCTGCAAAATGAAAAAAAGTTCTGTATTAAAATGTTTCCGGAATACCAGTTTAGCTAATTCGAGAACGTTATCGATACCTCTGGCTTTGGATAGCTCGCCTGTTAGCTGGAACAAGGCTTTTGTCTGATCTTCCCGTTCCCTGACCAGCATTTCCTGTCTTCGTATCCGGTTAGTTAAAACACCATTCAACAGTGCAATAATGAAAAAAGATCCGAACATGAACTTGTCTTCGGTTTTTTCAATATTAAAAGTATGATACGGAGGTATAAAAAAGTAGTTCCAGACGATTGCACTTAAGGTTGAGGCCAGAAGAACAGGTCCTAAAGCCATAAACACTGCCAGCAGGGCAACAATAAAAAGCAGAATAAATGAAACAATATGGTAACTCTGCTGATTTGAAAGCGGGCTGCATAGAAAAGTTGTCAGTGCAATTATTAAGACCGCAATAATATAATGGATTATATTTGAACTATGTCTGTCTTTTTGGAATCTTACAGGAACTATTCCTTTCATGATCTTTGTTTTCTGATAACAAATTTAAATTTTAATTACTGTATATCATTATGGTTTATCTCTGTACAAAAATGCCACAGTGTTTATAAAGAATTTGTAAAGAATTTGTCTCCGGGTACAAAATTTTAATAAAGTGCAGAATAATATCATCTGTGACATTGTATGTTGCTGAATGACATGTTGCCGGGCTCGAATTCATTTCGCCGGACTTTTTCCCGGGCATTGCCTGTTGAGTGGATTTTCTCAGATCCAGAACTGTTTGTCCCTTTATGGACTGGTTTTACAAAATTATCTATCCATGCTTTTTCAGACAAATCGCTTTTGGGATGATGCTGTTTGCAGCATATACAATAATAATTAGTACCAATCTGAGCTTGAAGGAAGACCACTATAGATAATAAGCGGGATAGTAATTATCTTTATGTAAACATAAAACACGACGGAATCCATGCTCGGATCAATTACAGGAGATATAATAGGGTCAACCTATGAATTTAAGAATGCTGATAATTATGATTTTGACGCATTTCCTTCAGGGTCGTCATTCACTGACGATACCGTTCTGACGGCAGCAGTAGCAGATTCAATTCTTACAAAAAGACATTATTCCGAAACCATAAGGGAGTACGCCCTTAACTACCCCGGAAGGGGATACGGGATGTGGTTCAGCAAGTGGATTTACACGGATAACCCCAAGCCCTACAGGAGTTTCGGAAATGGTTCCGCAATGAGGGTTGCACCGATCGGATGGGCATTTGATTCGCTTGGAGAAACCCTGAAGGAAGCCGAAAGAAGCGCAGCCATTACCCATAATCATCCTGAAGGCAAAAAAGGAGCCAAGGTTGTTGCTGCTTCAATTTTCCTTGCAAGGACCGGACGTGATAAAGAGGAGATAAAGAATTTTGTTGAACAAAGCTATCATTACAATCTAAGCCGGAAGCTTGCTGACATAAAGCCTTTCTACAGTTTTAACGAGACCTGTCAGAACACAGTGCCTGAAGCGCTTATCTGTTTTCTTGAATCGAAGAATTTTGAGGATGCAATAAGAAAAGCCATATGGCTTGGCGGCGATAGTGATACTCTGGCCTGTATTACTGGGGGGATCGCTGAGTCTTTCTACAGGGACATACCAGAAGAGTGGGTTGAAAGATCTCTCAGCATTCTGGATCCTAAATTAAAAGATCTTGTTGATCAGTTCCGGAAGGTATTTGTGATCAAAGGGATATAAATTAAGCTAACATCAAGGGATCAGGACGCAGGCTGATATTATTGGCCGGCAATCCGCTGATGCAGGCATTCAGAGCTTTTTGCCTGCCAATAATTATTATAGTTTACCCTCTGTGCCAATGTTCTTTTTGCTTTCCCACCAGTAACGGGTATAAAGAATGCCCGGAACTGCCAGAATTATTACAACCCAAAGCATAGCCTCCTTATTGGCTTCTGGTTCAAATAACCCTGAAAGGAACATCAGGACAAGAGCTGAGAGGGAGATAATCCCTCCCAATCCTTCTTTCCAGAGTGCAAGCAGCAATCCCAGCATGGCAATTCCCCAGAATATAAACGTCATGATCTGCGCCATACTGTAATTGATACCCATTTCCTTTACCTCTCCTGCAATGCTGAAAGATGCAAAGACAAGGATGAAAACAGCCATAAGGGTCCCCGTAATTCGGGCAACCCATCTGATCTGGTTCAAGCTGGCATTTTTTGGTTTCATGGTAAATGTTATTAACATTAAATTTACCACACTGCAATGCCAAAGTCAATTTTTTCTTTACTCAGAATTCCCCGAAACCGTTAAGGCCGGAGTTGGGTATGCCGGGGGCTCTATTTTGATCTCCTCCTTCTTTTCAAGAAGCTTCAGGGCTTCCTTAACGGCTCTTTCAAGCTGAGGATCAATCCCTTTTGAAAGTGAAACAGCATCCTGCCTTACTTCAATGTCGGGAGGAACACCTTCATTTTCGGCGATCCATTTTTTGCCCGCTGGATCAAACACGGCATTGTCTGGAGCCGTAAGCGTGCCTCCGTCAACCATTGCATAATGAACCGACGATTTTACAAGCCCGCCCCAGGTACGCATGCCAATCAGCGGTCCTATCTTCTGCTGGCGGAATACCCATGGAAAGAAGTCGCCACCCGAGCCTGACATCTCATTTATAAGAAGCACCTTTGGACCAAGAATGCCTGCAGGAAGACGAAAGGGAGTTCCTCCCGGAGCTTCGTTTGTTATTGCCGCCCTGAGGCTGCGGTTCATAAGGTCAACCATATAGTCGTCGAGAAGGCCTCCTCCGTTGAAGCGCTCATCAATTATTGCCCCCTTTTTGTCCTGCTGGGCGAAATAATACCTGTTGAATGAAATGAAACCAGCTCCGCTTGTATTCGGTACCCAGATATAGGCAAGCTTTCCTACGGACAGCCTGTCGACCATACGGCGGTTGTCTTCAACCCATGCCCTCTGCCTCAGGCCTGACTCACTTGCAACGGGTTTTACGACTTCTTTCCATGATCCGTCGAATGCGGGCACCTTGTTGATGTGAAGCGTTGTCTGGACATCAAGTGTACCTTCAAGATACCGGAAAGGATCGTCGGCTGTTGTCAGTTCACGCCCGTTAATCCCGACAAGATAATAACCTTCTCTGACATTAATTCCGGGGCGGTCGAGAGGACCCGATAATTCAGGATTCCAGCTTTCGGTAGTATATATCCTTTTTATCTTCCAGTAAAGGTTTTCGGGAACCAGGTCTGCCCCCAGCAGGCCGCAAGATGGTCTATCCGTTTCAGGATAATCGCCTCCGCCTACAAAGCTGTGTCCTACCGACAGTTCACCGTTCATCTGGTCGAGGACATATGTCAGATCGGCACGGTGCATCACATAAGGTATCAATGGGGAATACCTGTTGTAAACCTCATCCCAGTTCCGCCCGTGCATTCCGGGATCGTAGAAATAATCTCTTTCGTACCTCCAGGCCTCCTCGAAGATCTGTTTCCATTCCGCATGCCTGTCGAGCTGCATCTTCAATGCGACCTTCACAGGTTTGGCATCACTTCCCGAGGCTGATGAGGTGTTCATGATCTTCCAGTCGCTTCCGATCCTTGCAAGCATCTTTGTGCCGTCGCTAGAAACAGAAACCTGACTGGCGCCGCTTATGAATTCCTTTCCTTCCTGTTTGTCAACGGTATATTTCTGAAGTACCAGTCCCGTCACCCCTTCCTTCTGTTCGCCGATGAACACTGTTCCGGCAGGGCCGCTGATGGTAAGCCTGAAATTACCTCTCAGGGAGGGGAGGGTTATTGTTCTTCTTTCAATATTTTCAAAATCGATGACAACTGCTACAGGTTCCTTTCCTGATGTTTTTGTGGTGTCCTTCTCTGTTTTATCTGCAGCTGCTTTTGTTTTGGGAGCTTTCTTTGGATCAGCTGCAGGTTTTTTCTCCTCAGCTTCAGGGACAGCTTCTTCATCACTTTTGGGTTTGAATGGCGAAGGATCATCCTTTTTCAGGTTGATTATATAAGCACCATAGCTGGGATCGGATGTTATTGCACTGGTGTTGGCCCATCCTGAACCCAGTGCGAGGTTCGTGCTTGCAAGAAAATACAAATGTTTTCCTTCCCTGTCCCAGGCAGGTGAAAATGAATCGGCAAAGGAATTTGTCAGAGAATAGATACTGTCGTTTTTTACTGACCAGACTTTTATCTGCCTGAAATGATTTGTCCCGGTCTTTGTGTAGGCCAGCCATTTTGAATCATGCGACCAGGTGAGTCCCATGTCTCCCCTCTCGGTGTTTACACCGCCGGTATCGGCAGTTCTGACAGTCCCCTTCTGAACATCAACGATCCTGATCCTGACCTTGTCGTCGACGAATGCTATATATTTTCCATCAGGCGCCCATTGGGGCTCCCATGCCATTTTGGATTCACCTATTGAAATGCTTTTGGGTTTTGTAAGCCCGTCCTGGGCTGCAATAAGAAGAGAATACCCCTTTCCTCCTTCATCTGAGAACCATGCAATTTCATTTCCCTTAGGGGACCATACAGGTGCATGATCGGCGGCGCCTGATGAGCTGGTGATATTTCTTGCATCCCCGTTTTCGGCAGGTATTGTAAATATTTCGCCTCTGGCTTCCATCAGTATCCTTTTTCCTGTTGGAGAAAGAGAAGCATTGGTTGCTCTCCGGGTAACATCTTCCCATTTTGTCTCAGCCCATGGGAAATCGGCAGTTATTGTAAGATTCAGCTGTTTTGATTCCTTCGTGTCAGTATCAAAAAGATGAATGTACCCGTCACGTTCAAACGAAAGCTTGTCTCCTGAACCGGCAAGCCATTTTATATCTGAACCAGTAAAGCGGGTGAGCTGGGTCAATTCTCCCGACGGGATATCGTATGCCCAGATATTTGAGGTGTTGTCGCGGTCCGAAAGGAAATAGATAGAGTTGCCCATCCAGAGAGGCTGAATGTCGATTGTCGACTTGTTGGGAATAAATATTTCTGACTGGTCGGCAAGGTTGAGGATAATAAGGGGAGTGTTCTGTCCGCCCCTGTAGTTTCGCCATTCTACATCCCAGCGCTGAATACGGTCAATAACGATCCTGTTGCCGTCGGGCGAAAATGAACCGTCTGAGGCCCACTGTTGCGAGACAGGCGTTGACGGCCCCCCTTCAGTTGAAACAGTCCACAGTCTGGCAATTCCTGAAGGAGAGTTATCCCTGTTGGTTGAATAAAGTACTCGTTGCCCGTCGGGTGTCCAGCCGCAGACCGTGGCTGAAGCCGGATACCATGTAAGCCGTATGGGGGATCCGCCTTCAGAGGGAACAATATAGACTGACTGTACACCCGACCTGTTTGAATTAAAAGCAATCCAAAGCCCGTCGGGAGAAAAACAGGGGTTGCTTTCGACAGCAGGGGTGCTTGTAAGACGTTTGATCTTCTGTCCTTCAAAATCCGAGACCCATATCTCGCCTCCGTAGGCAAAGGCGATCTGATCATTGCTGATCGAGGGCTGACGCAGAAGGCGGGTACCCTGAGAATAAGCTTCCATTGAAGGAAAAAGGATGCATAATGCCAGAAGCATAATATACAGGGAGATCTTTCCGGAAAATAGTCCTGGAAGAACTGTTTCCGGTAAATAAATGCGGATACGATATTTTCTCATCTGTTCTGAATAAGTTTTTACTGGAAGGAAGTAAAGAAGAATGATTCTTTAAAAGATAATTTTCTTTTCATAGCTGAAATCAAAGTTAAATCTTAAGAAGGAAGATGTCAAAAAAAACAGAAAGCATTTTTTATTAGTTGTGTTTACTGACATTTAGTTGAAAATCATCATTTTGTAATATGTTAAAGAATAATTAATCTTGGCGGAAGGATATTTTTATTGTAATATTACATTTCACCAAAGGTAAAAGGAGGGAACATGGCTTTAAGAAAATTCAGACAGGCCGTAAGAGGCCAGCACGCTGTTGACGGAGCCGGTGTCCGTCTGCGAAGGGTTCTGGGATACAGAACAATAAAGGATTTCGATCCGTTCCTGATGCTGGACGGATTTGATTCAACTGATCCCCGCGATTACGTAAAGGGATTCCCGTGGCACCCCCACCGCGGAATAGAAACCGTAACCTATCTTCTTAAGGGAGAGATTGAACATGGCGACAGCCTGGGCAACAAGGGCTTTATACGGGATCTTCAGTGCCAGTGGATGACCGCCGGATCGGGCATTATTCACCAGGAAATGCCAATGACCTCTGAAAGGATGCTGGGATGCCAGCTCTGGGTCAACCTTCCTGCAAAAGACAAGATGACCCAGCCTGCCTACAGGGATATCAGACAGGAGGATGTTTCCGTGATCCGGGAGGAACACGCAACAGTAAGAGTTCTTTCGGGCAGGTACAAAGGTAAAACCGGAGCTGTTAAGGGGGAATATGTGAAAGTCCAGTACCTCGACGTTGATCTCCAACCCAACTCTGTGTGGACTTACAATGAGACTCCGAATGACCAGACCCTGTTCCTTTATCTCATCGGCGGAACCCTGGCTGCAGATGAGACTCTGTCGCAGTTTGAGGAGCTTGCCTGTGCAATGCTCATGTCGGCCTCGTCAGAGAAAAATCAGGAAAATGACGAGTTAAGGGTAAAGGCAGGTCCTGAAGGAGCAAGATTTCTTCTGATAGCCGGAAGCCCCCTTAAGGAACCTGTTGCATGGGGAGGCCCTATCGTTATGAATACCGATGAAGAACTTAACCTGGCTTTCACGGAACTCGACAACAGGACATTCATAAAACACGAAAAACCGCTGGAATATTAGAAAGGATCATGATTTGCCCTTTTCTCTGCCGGCCAGGAGATCAAAAACTTTCATGGGATCATGTTCCATTGCTGCTGGATATGTATATTATTATGACTTTTACCTGTACTATGTCACTGTATTTCAAAACTATATGACTGTGGAAGCCTAAGCATTGTATTGCATAATAAACATAATGAATGCATTTATTTTATCTTAGGTTGGAAAGCTTTACTTTGCCAGGCACTGTAGTATAATTTGTCATTAATTCCTTAAACCCCTGTCCATGAAACTTAATAAATTCCTGTTAATGGTGGGTCTGATTCCGGCTTCTCTACTGCTGTATTCACAATCAACCGGGAAAAACAACGAATCGGTCTACACTCAAAAGCCCTATGATACTGAAGCTGTTTATTTCACTCCTGAAAAATTCGATATAAGGGCCGACGGAAAAACTGACGTCTCCGATCAGCTACAGGCTGCCGTCAACAAGGTGAAGGCAGAAAAGAATTTCGGAATTGTCTTCCTTCCCGAAGGCCGATACCTGATAAGTAAAACCATTTACATCCCGCCTGCTGTCCGGCTGATAGGATACGGTAGAGAGCGGCCTGAGATAATCCTTGCACGCAACTCTCCGGGTTATCAGACGCCTGATCCCGAAAGCCCGTATACCGAGAAATACATGATATTTTTCACCGGAAGTCTTGTAACCGGGGGAAGACAGCCCGGTGATGCGGGAGCCGGTACTTTCTACAGCTCCATCTCAAACATTAACCTCAGAATCGGGGATGGCAATCCCATCGCTGTTGCCCTCCGGACTCACTATGCCCAGCACGGTTTTGTAAGCCATGTGAACATATACGCCGGCAAGGGGAAAGCAGGGATATCCGAAGTCGGGAACGAACTGGAGAATGTCAGGTTCTTCGGGGGTGATTACGGGATTATAGCCGGACAAACCTCCCCAAGCTGGCCCGTTGCTATGGTCGACACTTACTTTGAAGGCCAGCGCAAGGCGGCAATCCAATGCCATAACACTGGATTTGCCATTGTGAACATGCATGCAAAAAATGTCCCGGTGGCTGTTGAAATAAGGGAGAACGACATAGACCGGCTCTTTATGGAAGATTGCATTTTCGACAATGTGAAGGATGCCGCCATCATCATTAGCAGGGAACAGCACGCACTGACACAGGTGAATCTTATAAATGTAGCTTGCAGGAATGTGCCGGTGCTGGCTCTTATGCGTCAGAGCGGTGAAAAGATCGAACCCGGAATGACTTTGTACAGGGTGAAGGATTTTACTTATGGACTGGTAATGAAGGACATGGAAGCTGGTTCTGAATACATGACCTTAAAGGATTTTGAGGCTCTGAAGGAATTTCCGGTCGAATTTGAACGTAAAATACCTTCTCTTCCCCCGATGGAGAAATGGGTAAACATAAAGGAGCTTGGTGCCCAGGGGGATGGTGTAACAGACGATACCCGCATCTTTGAAGATGCTATCGCAAGGTACAGGAATATTTATGTGCCTCAGGGATGGTACCACATCACAAGAACCCTGAAAATGAGGCCCGGAACCGCTCTGATAGGGCTTCACCCTATGGGTACCCAGTTCATTATAAGCGAAAGCGAGCCTGCTTTCAGCGGTTTCGGAGGACCAGTACCCATGGTAGAGTCGTCGGAGGGAGGTGACGATATTCTGAATGGCATCGGATTGAACACCGGTGGCATCAATTACCGCGCCGTCGGATGTAAATGGATGGCAGGAGAAGGATCATATATGAATGACATTAAATTTGTCGGCGGTCATGGCACAATGAGAAAACCGGTCACTGCACCCGAAGCAGGGAATCAGCAACCGGCCGTCGGCCAGGGGCCGCAGAATCGTTCAGGCCAGCAGGGCAGGCCGGGCGGTGGGCGGGGCGCCCTTGCTTTCGGCATGGGTCCAAGGGCAGCAAGCTCTCCCGATAATCCAGTTGCTGAGCAGGGACTCGACCTTGCATGGGATAACCAGTACTGGAGCCTATGGATCACGAGGAACGGGGGAGGCACAATAAAGGATATCTGGACCGCCAACAGCTATGCCGCAAACGGGCTTTATGCAAGCAATTCGTCAACGCCATGTAGGATCTATGCAATCTCGCTCGAGCATCACGTCCGCAACGAAGCAAGGTTCGAAAATATCTCAAACTGGAAGCTTTATGCCTTTCAGCTCGAGGAGGAAAGCCGCGAAGGAAAGGAGTGCCAGAGTGTAGAGCTGTCGGGATGCAAAGACATGCTCTTTGCCAACTTATGGAACTACAGGGTAATAAGGGTCTATACCCCGAAAAGTTTAGCTGTGCGGGTTTGGGATTGTGAGAACATAGAATTCCGAAATGTAAAGAACTACACCCAAAAGCTCGTTAATACCGAATTCACGGTTTATGAAGTGAACAAGAGGATACCTGTTTATCCCTGGGAATATGCAAGACTGACTATAACCGGCAGGGAGCAGGGCAACCTTCAGATTGCCGGACAGCCGTGGAAACCCGAAAAACTGATGACCGGCTTTAACTTCCTGACAGGTATAACCAGCGACAGCAGGGGGAATGTCTATTTCTGCGATACAAGAATGAAAAAGATCTACAAGTGGTCGGTTGAGACCAGCAGCGGGAAACTGGTAGCCGACTATCCTTTTCAGCCTTTTGTTCTGGCCACCGACTCCGAAGATAATCTCCTGGCTGTATTCAGATACGATCCCCAGCCCGGCTACCTGGTGGGTGGGAAGCAGGAAACCGTTAAGCGCCTGCCCGACGACAACCCGGCTTACAGTTCATTCGGCAACAGCGGCTGGGTTGCTTATCCGGCATCATTTGATCCGGATGATCCCGATGAAACCTTTAAACCCATGCCAAGGGCAGCAACAATGGATATGAAACAGATTGCAAAAGCTTTCTATCCTTCTAGCAGATGGCATTATACTTTCGACACAGCAGCGGAATATTATCCCGATTCTGCCTTTGTTGCGCCTGATGGCGTCACAATAATTCCCGAGACCTATGATATAGGACGATGTGCTGCTCTTTTCCCTGCTGTCCCGGGAGGGAAAGTTTATGCATCGGATGAGATACAGAAAAGAACCCTGGAAATGGAGGTCGATTCAAAGGGGAAACTGTCGAATCAGAAACTATTTTGTCCGAGAGGTGAAACTACCAATGCCGTTGATAAGGAAGGGAATATTTACATTGCGGAAGGACAGATCTTTGTATTTGACAGATCCGGAAAGGAACTGAGAAGGATAGACCTGGAGGAAAGGCCTTTGTCGATGACCTTTGGCGGAACAGATGGAAATACGCTTTTTGTTACAACGGAAACTTCGTTGTATGGGGTACGAATCAGATAATGGCCTTTCGGATTAGTTGTTTAACCACAGAGAGCACAGAGAATCACAGAGAAGAAAAGAAGTAATGAAGAAATTTATGTGAAACGGATTTCACCTCTGTGGTCCTCTGTGGCCTCTGTAGTGAGAAGAAATTAACCACGGAGGACACGGAGAAGCACGGAGAAGAAAATGGAAAATATTTAAGTCATTTGAGTAGTCACTTTTTTGTCTGTCTTTATTATCTTAAAGCTAATTAAGGTATTTATAAGTCCTATTATAAAGAAAAGCGGCTGAAGAAAACTTGTCAGAGAGATCCATGCCACCTGGACAATAATCCAGAGTGAAAGCAGAACCCCCAGTATCAGGCCGGCATACCCGGCAAACCTGTGTCTTGTAAATGAAAGAACCGAACCTCCGATATGGGCAAGTCCGTTTACAAACAAAAGGAATAATCCCGGCAGAAGAAATGATTTCAGGGGTGAATTTGCAAGAAGTTCGGTCGAAGTCCCCATTCCCTGACCCGATGTGTCCATCAGATATCCGATCCCTGCAGGAATTGCCCCGATGGCCGTAATTGCCTGCAATGTACCAAGAATGTAATATAGTTTTTTCATAATATGAATCTGTCGTGCAAATGTATTAAAATCCGAAATCAACCCGCAACAAGCACCCAGCAACAAGCACCCAGCAACAAGCTTCTTGGGTTAATTATTCTATCTTTATCATCATTGAAATTTTCTTTGTTAAACCAAATATTCTTCCTATGAAAAAGCCATCGTTACTTTTGTTGATATCTATCCTGTTAATTACAGGAGTGACCCTGTCCGGCTTTTCTGATCCGGCCGGTGATAAAAGGCAGAATGAGAAAAAAGCTTCACTTAAGTTGTTCAACGGTAAAAACCTCGACGGCTGGTACACATTCATAAAGGACAGGGGAAAGAATACAGATCCTAAGAAGGTGTTTACCGTCGTTAACGGGATGATAAGGATTTCAGGAGAAGAATATGGCTGTATTACCTCAAATGATGAATTTGAGAACTATAAGATCTCACTCAAATTTAAATGGGGAGGTCTGACTTTTGCACCAAGGGTCGAAAGGGCGCGGGACAGCGGACTGTTGCTTCATTCCGTAGGAGAAGACGGGGGTTCAGACGGGACGTGGATGTATTCCATCGAATGCCAGATAATTGAAGGCGGGACAGGGGATTTTATTGTGGTGGGGGACGGGAGCCGCGATTTCTCCATAACATGCCCTGTTGCTCCCGAAAAACAGGGAAGTTCGTTTGTATACATGCCTGACGGGGAAACGGTAACTGTTAACTCGGGACGGATCAACTGGTTTGGACGCGATCCTGGCTGGAAGGATTCAGTGGGATTCCGTGGAGCAAATGATGTAGAAAAACCTTTAGGTAAATGGAATAGGCTCGAATGCGTTGTAAAGGACAGGGAGATTCATATTTATCTCAACGGCACGCTGGTAAACCATGCGGTTGACGTCAAGCCTCATAAGGGACGGATACAGATACAGTCGGAAGGGGCGGAGATTTTTATTAAACAGGTATTAATTGAAAATCTGTAAGTATTTGAGAATTCGGGGTTTTTTAACCACGGAGGACACAGAGAACCACGGAGAAACCTCTCTCATCCATTCATTCCAGCCGGCGTTCTCTTTTGAGACTCCCCTGGGCCAGAGCCTGTCAACCAGAACCCTGTGCTTCTCCCCGGGCTCTTCCGGGTCGTAAACCCTCCTGATTGTTATCATTTTAACAGTACTTTTTGGACATAAATTCCGGTATAAATGTAAGAACATTATCCGGACCGGAGAATAGCCTTTCTTACATCATTATCTCGTTTCCTTAATGAGGATCTCCGAAGTCATCTCCATTGCTTTCCTGTAAACGGCACTTACACCGCAGTATTTTTCGGATGAGAGATCAATGGCTTTCTGCAGTTTATCTACAGGGAGGTCTTTACCGCTAAACTCGTAGATGATATGCATTCTTGAGAAATGCTTTGGATAGTCTTCTGTCAGGTCTCCCTCAACAACAACATTCAGCGATTCAATTTCGACCCGCATCTTTTTCAGTATGGCCACCACGTCCATGGCCGTGCAGCCTCCAAGGGCCGACAGCATCAGCAATTTGGGCCGCGGGCCCAGGTCTTCTCCGCCCGCGGCAGGATCGGCATCAATTATAAGTTTGTGCCCGCTGACTTCAGACTCGAAAGCCATATTCCCGAGCCACCTTGTGGAAACCGATTCCCTTTTTGCCATAGTGCTTGATTTTTTATCAGATCTTTTCTGTTTCAACAACTTTTGCCAGAACGTCGGCATAGGGCAGTATCAGATAACGGTTGCCCTCAAATTCTGTTTCAGTGCCTGTAAAAGGCTTGTAAAGGACTACATCTCCTGGTTTTATTTCGGCATTCTCAACTACTCCCATCCATACAACAGGGGCTGTAAGAGGCTTTTCTTTTGCAGTGTCCGGAATAATAATTCCCGAGCTGGTTCTCTGTTCATTTTTTGTTTCGGTGATGTCGAGCACCACAAGCTGATTTATAGGTTGTAATTCTTTCATTAATATAAAAATGTTAAATGTTATTGAATTTCCAGTAGTTCTTTCAGACGGGGCTGATTGAATCCGACCACTATATGTCCGTTAATGTCTGTCTGGGGCACCCCTTGTTGTCCCGATCGCCTGACCAGTGCTTCGGCTGCATTCTGATCACGGGATACATCCACATCAGTAAAAGCAATGTTGTTTTTCCTGAGCCACGATTTAAGAGTGTTGCACCATGAACAGGAAGGAGTGGAATATACAGTTACCCTCTTTGCGGATTTTTTCTCCTGAGTCTGCCCCGCACGAAACAGGTTGTTGTCCGTCAGAGCCTTGTAATAGCTGCTGTCCTGACAACCCTTGACAATGTTTGTGAGCCTGCCATCAGAAAATACCAGCAGGGACGGAACACTTTCAACACCGTAAAGCCCGTGAATGTCCCTGACATTATTTACATCGGCAAGGAAAATCCTTATTTTTCCCATTTCCGAAGCTGCCTTTTCAATATTCCTGTAAGCGCAGGAACTCTGGTCACTTCCCTCCCTGTAAAGAAGAAGAAATGACTTTTCCGCTTCCGACATCCGTGTTACAAATTCCAGATATGATGATACCCTTTCCATTTTATAAAATGTTTTCTATTTGTTTAACAAGAAAATCCTTTGTTTTTATCCCGACAAAACGGTTCACCTCTTTCCCGTCCCTGAAAAGTACCATAGTTGGAATATTCCTGACGTTAAATTTCTGTGCCAGGATCTGGTATTTCTCGACATCAACCTTTCCGACATAGGCTTTCCCTTTAAGCTCCTCCGTAAGATCGTTGAGGACAGGCGCCATCATTTTGCAGGGGACACACCAGCCGGCCCAGAAATCAACAAGAACGATCCTGTTTCTGGTCTGATGCTGAAAGTTCTTATCGCTGAGCGTGAGGATGCTTTCATTGTCTTCCACATCGGCAATGTTCTTCATCTTCGACCTTGCAGCCAGGTACAAAACTGAAAATGCAAGTATCAGTACCCCGATAATAATCAAGACTATATTCATATCAGATCTCTGCCGGTTGTTTGTTTTTAATCCTGAGTTCGTTTATAAATGCTGATGCGGCGAGGGCAGCAACTGTCCCGTCGGCTACAGCGGTTGTCACCTGTCTGTATTTCTTTGCAATGCTGTCGCCTGCAGCAAAAACTCCTTCGATATCTGTTGTCATATTACTGTCAACAATTATTTCACCCCATTGGTTTAGATTCACTATCCCTTTAAGGAATTCGGTGTTGGGGATATAACCGATAAATATGAAGGCGCCGTCGGTTTTGAAATTTCTGGTCACTCCCGAGACAAGACTTTTAATATCAACGCTTTCCAGTTTTTCATTTCCAAAAAAACGCGTTACGACCGACTCCATGAGAAAACTTATCTTCGGGTTGTTTCGTGCTTCCTCAACGGCATGTTCGAATGCCTGGAAATGATCGAACTGATGAACTACAGTCACCTTGCTGGCATATTTTGTAAGGGATACTGCTTCCTCAAGCGCTGAATTCCCGCCGCCGATAACTATAATCTCTTTGTCCGTGAAAAAGTCACCGTCGCAAGTGGCACAGTAGGATATCCCCCTGCCCTTAAATTCGTCCTCTCCCTTTACTCCAAGGGTCCTTGACCTTCCTCCTGGTGTAAGTATGACCGCATCAGCCGTGTAAACTGTACCATCTGTCAGTTTTACCTGTTTCGCCGGGGAACTAAGATCAAGGCTGTCTACAGATATATTTGACTTTATAGTGCAGCCAAAGCTTTTAGCCTGTTTCTTCATTATGCCTGCGAGCTGGTATCCGCTTATGCTTTCCACTCCGGGATAGTTGGCAATTTCATGGGTAAGGACCATCTGTCCGCCAACGGCACCTTCATTAAGGATCAATGTCCTGACCCTGGCCCTGGAAAGATAGATCCCGGCCGTAAGACCCGCAGGACCGGCACCTATCACTATTGCATCATAATGATTGGCGGTGTTCATGTTCAGGCTTTTACTGTGGTTGAAAATTCCCTGTCAAGAATTGCCTTCACCTGTTCCCTTGTCTGGATACTGGATGTAGCCTTTACAACCTTTCCGTCTTTATAATAAATGGTAAAGGGTATTCCCATAAAGCCGCGAACTTCAGGAAGGGATCTGATAACATGCGATTCGGGATTGTCAAATTCCATATCGTAAAATTTCACATGCCTGTATTCTTCCTCCAGTTCTTCAGCGATTTCGTAAACAGGGATACACATCGGGCCCATGCGTCCGCATATGACCATTACATTTTCATTTTCACTTATTGCCTTCCTGTGGTCGGCTGCTGATTCGAGATGTTTCAGATTTGTGTATAACATGTTTTGTGATTTTAAAATTATGCCGCAAAATTACGTTGACTTTAAAACCCGGGAAAGCTTTTCACCCCTGATCATAACAACCTTAAGGTTGAAACAGATCAACTTTTTTATTGATTTAGGTTAACTTTATGCCCTGCTCCGTATTTTCTTGATAATTTTCGGGCATGAAATAATCAGTCATAAGATCATTTATTCATGAAAACCATATTTGAAACCGACAGTGAATTCATTTGTGATATCCAGGCTCCATGTTTCAGGGATCTCAGCCATGAAGAGATGGAACTTATAAGGGAAGGAAAAACACAGGTGCTTTTCAGAAGGGGAGACAATCTTACAAAGCAGGGAGCCTTTACTTCGTACGTTCTGTTCCTTATAAAAGGGCTGGCAAAGCAATACCTTGAAAGTGACGGAACCAGAACATTCAATATGAGAATTATCCGCCCGGGTGAGTTTTTAGGCTTGTCCGCTGTGTTCCACGAGAATATTTTTGGCTATTCCGTCAGCGCCATTACCGAATGCCAGGCTTATCTTATCGAGAAAGAGCCAATGACCCGCGTCTTAAAGCAAAACGGACAATTCGGACTTGGACTGATCAGGAGGTATTGTGAACAGAATAACAATCTTCTGTCCATTATCGGGAGCCTCAATTATAAACAAATGAACGGACGGCTCGCGGAAATACTATTATATATGGATTCACTGAAAACTGAACATCCTGAGATTTTCCAGCTTCTTTCAAGGAAGGACCTTGCTGATTTCGCTGGGATCTCCACTGAAAGCACCGTGAAGCTTCTCAAGACTTTTGAGAAAGACGGACTTATAGAATTGCATGATAAGGATATTGTATTAAAGAACCATTCCACACTTTCTGAAATAAGCCAAAGGGGATAGTGCCCTTCTCTTTTCAGAATAAATATGAAATGACAGATAATGAATACATTAAGCTGATTCTTCAGGGGGAAAGGCAAAAGTTCAGGATCTTTGTCGAAAGGTATCAGCAGATGGTTTTCCGTACCTGCATGGGTTTTGTCCATAACAGGGAGGATGCTGATGAGCTCACTCAGGATGTTTTTATTCAGGCATATCAGTCGTTGCCGGATTTCAAAATGGAATCGGCATTTTCAACCTGGTTGTACAGAATTGCAGTAAATGCTTCATTGAATAAAGTCAGGAAGTCCCGGAAAACTAATTTCTTTCAGCTTATAGGGTCATACCTGGGAGGATCGGATCAGGAAGCCCTTCTTGTTTCTGCCCCCGATCCGGATGACCCTGAAAAGATCCTGATAAAACAGGAACATTCGCAATGGCTGAGGAATGCCCTCGACAGTCTTCCTGAAAACCAGCGAACTGCAATTGTCCTCAGCAAATATGATGATCTGCCCCAAAGGGAGATCGCCCGGATAATGAATATTACAGAGGGTGCTGTTGAAGCCCTGTTGCAGCGCGCCAAAAAGAATCTGCGGGAAATGCTTTCCGCAGGCAAAGAAAAAAAATTATAAAACAGCGTAGGAAAATATAAAGTTTTGTTTCTAACCATAAAAAGTAAATTAAAAATGAACTGTAAGTTATGTCAGGAAAATCTGGATGCATACCGCGAGGGCAAGCTGCCTGCCGGTATGATGACTCAGGTTGAATCACATCTCGAAACATGTGATTCATGCAGAAGGGTGCTTAAAATTCAACTTCTTGCCGACAAGGTGATCGGATTCGAAAAAGAAACTGAGCCTGATCCCTTTCTTGCCACAAGGGTAATGGCAGGTATAGAAAACCTTGAAAATGCAGGAATGGAAAAAGTAACGCCTTTTCCAGGAATACTCCGTCCTGCTTTTATAGGATTATCGATTGCCGCTGCTGTCCTTTTCGGGATCTTCCTTGGTAATTTGTCGCGTCCGGCCCCGGATGCGGGAAAAATTCCTGTTGAACTGGCCCTTATCAATGATGCTTCACTTGAATCGGTTGATTTTCTCTCATTGGAATAGGAGGTGAGTCATGAAGGAAGAGAACAGGATCAGGTTGATGACATGGGCAATAGTAGTGCTTGCTGTGTTGAATATAAGTACAATAGTGACTATCATTTACCACCGGCACACATCCTCTCCGGAAACAAATTTAAAGGGTTCGGGAGAGATTGCTTCAGAAAGTTCATCAGTAAGGTTCAGCGGTCGCTGGTTCAGGGATGAACTTGATTTAAGCCCTGAGCAGATGAACAGATTCAGGGAATTCAATCCTGCCTTCAGGCAGAAGGTCAGGGATATTAACCTTGACCTGAATGATTTAAGACGGAAGATGCTTAAGGAAATGGCAGAATCAGATTTTGATTCGGTCAGATTGAATTCACTTGCTGATTCTGTGGGGCATCTGCATGCTGATCTTAAAGTGTTGACTTACAGGTATTATGTGAAATTTAAAGAATTGTGTAACGAAGAACAGAAAGAAAAACTCGACAGGATGTTCGGGGAAATGTTTGCCACAGATGTTCAGACCGGACAATTCGGGCCAGGAGGTCCGAACGGAAGGGGACGGGGCAGACGGTTTATTAATAGATGATTTATTAACAATTAACAATTTATGGTTATGAAAACAAAACTTTTAATTATTGGTTTGGCATTTGCAGCCTTAACAACAGCAGCTTCGGCGCAAAGTAAAAGTACCGTACAGGATCAGAAAGCTGTTCCTCAGACAGAAAGAGGAATTTTCGTCGATGAGGATAATAACGGAGTTTGCGATTATTATGGAACAAACGGCCGGATGAATGGTAAAGGGAGAGGGATTGGTAATGGACAGGCTGCCCAGGGACGCAGGGGTTTGGCTGCCGGACAGGGCAGGGGAATCAGACCGGCACAGGGTCGGGGTATGGGCCCTGGCCAGGGAAAAGGACTTGCTCCCGGCGGAAGAAATTTCGTTGATGAAAACAAAAACGGAATATGCGACCTCAGGGAAACACCTGCCGAAAAGTAGCGACCATTTATTTTCTATTGGAAAACCCACATTTCTGGTAAGCATATAAAAATGTTAAAAATAACTTTGAACATGTGGGTTCCTTATATTATAAAAATCAAAAAAAATACTATTATGAAAACAATAAGCAATATGATTATCAATGGCTTCATTGCAGGACTGCTTTTGCTGGCAGGCTCATGCACCAAAGAAACCAGTGAACTTGCAGCCAACCCTATTTTCGAACTGCTTAAAGTTGCCGATGATGGCACGACATTATTGGTAAACAGCAATCTTGGGGCGTGTCTGACAGAAGATTTTACATTCTCGGACGATGAACTTGAAATTCTTCTTCACATGAAGGAAGAGGAAAAACTAGCCGGGGATGTTTACACCTTTTTATATGAGCTTTGGGGAACTCCGGTTTTTCTGAATATTTCAAAGGCTGAAGAAACACATAAGAATGCTGTCTTATACCTCATTGAGGCTTACGGTGATGAATATACCCTTACCGGAGAAGCAGGCGTTTTTGAGAATCCAGATTTTCAGGCCCTGTACAGTCAGCTTGTTCAGAAAGGGTCAGAATCTCTGGAGGCAGCAATGGAAACAGGAGCGCTGATTGAGGAAATGGATATTAAAGATCTCGAAGAGGCTCTTACCGTTGTTGAAAATGAAAATATAAAGATTGTATTTGAAAATCTTCTCAGAGGATCCAGAAATCATCTTCGGGCTTTCAATCGTCAGCTGAATAATCTGGGAGTCACATATGCGCCTGTTTATATTAGCCAGGAGTCTTTTGACCAGATAGTCAGTACTCCAAATGAAACAGGGAGCGGGAACCAGAAAAACAATCAGTTCAGGAAGGGAAGACAATACAGAGGCGGCAGATAATAACCCTTAATACCAGGTAAAAACAAAAAACCCCGTATGTGAAATGCGGGGTTTTTTATTGAAAGACTTTTAATATTACCTGCGGCCTGAACCTGCACCGCCATTCATTCTCATTGCACTTCTTTGTGATCCGTTAATTCCCGATGCGCTTCTTCTTACGGCTGAACGGACAGCTGAATTATTCATTTGCTTTGCCATAGTCGGCTGATCAACCCTTGCCTGTTTCTTCAACTGACTTCCATCATGCAGGCGCGACTGATCCCTCCTTTGAATCTTGTCACCGGTACCCGTCTGATCATGTATACGGAGCTGATCCCTTTTCCTTGTTGTCAGCTGATCGCCTGTTTGCAGTTGTGACTGTTCTCCATTCTGAAGCTGAGTCTGGGTCTGATTCTGCGTCCCATCCTGAAGCTGAGTCTGGGTCTGATTCTGTGTCTGATTCTGTGTACCTTCCTGTAACTGGGTCTGAGTCTGATTTTGTATCCCCTCCTGCAACTGAGTCTGAGTCTGAGTTTGTATTCCCTCCTGAGTCTGGGTCTGGGTCCCGTTCTGGATCTGAGTCTGTGTCTGATTCTGGTTAGTACTCTGAGCGGCTAATCCTGCACTGAGTAAAAGTGCCATTCCTGTTAAAACAATTGTCCTTTTCATTTTCTTTTTTATTTGTGGTTAATAATATTCTGCAGGACAAAACTAGGATGGTGAAAATGAATTTATAATGAAATTTCAGTCCGACGAGCAAAAAGTGGGACTTGTTTTATGATTATTTGCTTTGTGAAAAATATCCAGATAGAAAGTTTTTAAGAAAATTCATAATTTCTTCATATTGACCATTATATTTTTGTCAAACATCTACTGTTTAACTTAAAAGGAAAAGAAATGAAAAGGACAGTTTTTATGACAGCCATCGCACTTCTCATTAGTGCCGGCATGTCGGCCCAGAATGCAGCCCAGACACAAACGGAGCGGCAGAACAGATCAGCCTCCGCCGTCCAGGAGCAGACACAGGACCAGTACAGGAACTATGGTCAGGTGACCAGTGAGCAGAAACAGGCCAGAAATGCTGAGAAAAAAGCTCTCAAGATGCAACAGAAAGAGCTTAAGAAACAGCAGAAGCAAATGAAACAGCAGGAAGTTCAGATGAACCAGGAGAAGATCCGGAGTAAAAGTCAGACCGCTGTTAAAAACAAAGGTGCACGTACAGCTACACCAATGAAAAATGCTGCAAAAGTATCAAGAGGTTCAAGACCGGGTAGAAAGTAAGCCAGCAATAAGATCCGGAAACCCCTGCAATAATAATTGCGGGGGTTTTTATTTCATGGACTGTCTGAACATAGCCATTTTGTTTCCATCACACTCTGTGTTTTGGTACGATAATCTCTAATACCGCTCTGATAATAAAAAGGCAGATCATTTAAAAGACTCTAACATCCAGATCCGGATTCTGTGTTACCTCCTCCTGAAGATAAGGTTGAAAAGCAGCAGGATTATGAAAGCTCCGATAGCACCCGTCAGGATTGCAGCAATCCAACCCGTGCCCAGGCTCAGTCCTAATTTTCCGAGAAGCCAGTAACCAAGAAAGCTTCCTGCAATACCTACAATTATGTTCCCAATAAGGCCGAGACCACTGCCTTTGTAAACCACGCTCCCCAGCCAGCCGGTTGCAGCGCCAATCAAAAGAGCAACTAAAATTTCCATATTTAAGAGTTTTGGTTGAGAGATTTCCGAATATCCTAAATTTAGGAAATATTTCCTGGAAAGGAAAACTGATGAAAAATTACATGAAGAATTACAAAAAACAGATCAACAAGAAATGACATAATGACATATTCATCAGGGCATCTCCTTCTGAACAAACGGTTGTAAAGTCTGTTTTACATACCTTGAGCATCTATTCCAGTTTGGCACAGTTAATGCTGGATAACATCTCTGGATTATAACACTATACACACCGGATAATGAAAAGACTGATATCAACACTGGTTATTGCTGCGTTTGGGATTATTGTATTTTCTCAATCCCCGGGCAGACAGATGCGTGTTACGGCGGCATCGGGCAAGGCGTTATCTCTGTACGCCAAAGCCATGGAGTATTATGATGACGTTAATATTGAAAAGGCAAAAGAGACATTTGATGATGCCCTTCGTGAGGACCCGGATCTTTTCATGGCAAACTACCAGCTGGCGATGTATTATCTTATGAATGAATCGCCTGAAGAGTTTATGAAGTATTCAGACGCAGCCATAAACACTAAATCAAGGCTTGATGCCGGGGAGCAGATCCTCAGGGAGGCGCTTTCTGCCTTGAGGAACGGAACAGCGGATGTTACTGATCTGGGCAGGAAGCTTGTAGAAATGTATCCCTCCGATCCGGATTCATACAACAGCCTTATCTCTTTTCAGTCGCTGACGGGCGACATCGGAGGAATGGTTGAGACTATCAAGAAGGCTATCGCAGTAGCAGAGGATCCGGCACCATTCTACAACCAGCTTGGTTATGGATATCTTGGCCTTAAGGAAGAGGAAAAAGCCGGGGAGGCTTTTGACAAGTACATCAGTCTTGATCCGATGAACCCCAATGTATACGATTCGAAGGGAGATTATTTTATGTATGTAAAAGAGTATGACAAAGCCTACGAATCATATATAAAGGCTCACCTTATGGATCCCTCATTCAGTGAGGAAAAAGCCAGGATTGCAAAACAGCTTTATGAAAAAGAGAAGGGACGGAAACTTCAGATCATACCGCTGTAAATACATGTCCTGAAATTGTACTGAAGCTTCTGGCCGTCTGTAAATTCATTCATACATAATACAGATCTTATCGTTTTGAAATGAGGGCTAAGGATATGATCGTCCTAAGACCTTATGAGAACGATTAACAATATGTGTTGATAATTTTGCCCATACTTGAAACCATGCAGGTTGACTGTTGAGAGAAATAAAGACTATTTTTGGTAACTAAATATTCCAAAAAACAGGAGCATAAAATGGCACAGCAGTATTTAGATCATTCAAAGGCAATCCTGACATCTGATCGTTCAAATTTCAAGGGAGGAAGCAAAGGTTCGGGGATCATTTCCTTATTCGGCTATCAGAACGAATATGACCTGAGAAAGGGCTATCCCCTGCTGACCACAAAAAAGATGTTCACGGCATCTATGTTCCACGAAACAATATGGTTCCTGAGAGGGGATACAAATATCAAATATCTTGAAGACAATAACTGTCCGATCTGGCGGCCTGATGCATTTCAGGCTAATCTTCCCGGAATGCAGAAGGAAGGAATTTTCCCTGAAGGTATTATAAAGTATTCTGCTGACTGGGACAAGGCAATGCAGGAATATGGCCAGAGGGTAAAGGAAGATCCTGAGTTTGCAAACAGATGGGGAGATGCAGGGCCTATTTACGGGAAACAGTGGCGCAGATGGGAATATTACGATCACGAGAAGGGAAGGTTCATTGAAATAGATCAGGTAGGGAAGATGATAGAAGGATTGAAAAAAAATCCGACAGGGAAGAAACACATTGTTGATTCATGGAATCCCGGAGATACTCCAAAAATGTCGTTGCCGCCGTGCCATGTACTCTATCAGGCAACAGCAAATGAAGAAGGCGAACTGGAATTGCAGCTTTACCAGAGGAGTTGTGACCAGTTCCTGGGGGTTCCTTTCAATATAGCAAGCTATGCCGCTCTTACCCATGTAATTGCAAAGGGTGCCGGGATGATTCCTAAAACTTTCATACACACTTTCGGAGATTCACATTTCTATTCCAGTATTGGAAATAGAACCCTGTGGCACAGGGATAATTTCAGGGAATTGCAGAAGAGAGTAAGGAATGTTTCACAAAGAGAAGAGTATATGGATGTGGTTGAATGGATCAATAAGAACGCTCCAAGCGACGGCAATGAGGAAAAATACGACCATGTGACTGCAATCCTTGAACAGATGTCGAGGGAACCCAGGCCATTGCCTCAGCTGCGGATTGCTGACAAGCCGTTTGATCAGCTTACCATTGATGATTTTATCGTGGAAAACTATGATCCTCATCCTCCTATCAGGAGGAGTATGGCCGTTTAGTCTGTCTGGAGATAGTTATTGACGATCAGGTATTTACAATTAAAGTTACCCGCAGAACCCTGTTCTGCATGTACTCATCCCCCTGCCCCTTTCTCTATTTCATAATGAAGGGGGGAGCCATTGCAAAGTTTTTACTAATACAATTTTATATTTCTGTCATCTATTCAGTCAAAATAATCAAACCTAATACTTTGGATGAATTAGTTTTTGCAATACCCACAACCGAGTTATGGAAATTATTGACCTATAAGGAGCAGGGCCTGATAATTGGACATAGTGAAGTATTAAAGATTATTGTTCAAAAGGGCCTCTTTAGCGAAAGGAAAAATCTGGAAGAGGATCCTTCCTTTAAACAGATCATCCCCTATGCTGTAATTTCCTGTAAAGAACCGGTACCCGGCGGAGTCAGGGAAAGCCAGTATTTTTATTTATTCAGGAGGGGTTCCGGACAGACTGAAAAACGACTTCAGGATTTATTCTCCCTCAGTGTGGGTGGCCATATGAATCCGACCACTTCGGTAAAGCCTGAAGAACAGTATTTAATTGATGAACTTAAGAGAGAGTTTTTTGAAGAGGTCAGACTATCAAATGGCTGCTTTATAGAAGATATTGAGTTTATCGGATTTATAAATGACGATTCAATTCCGGTAAGCAGGGTTCATCTTGGACTTTTGTATAATATCCGCGTATCAGGAAAGGACATTCATGTACATGAAACGGATAAAATGAAAGCATCGTGGGTTGAGAAATCCGGACTGATTGAATTTTATGAGGGAATGGAAACCTGGACGAAGATTATATTTGGCTGCTATATTAACGTGAGTTCGATTAAGAACTTAGGAGTTTGAGATCGCAGCCTGTGACCCCCAACGCTGGTAATGTCCAGTGGAAACAATTTGCCCTCGGACAGGAACACCGATTACTTACAGTGACACTCTAATAGTACAGCAACTGCATCCAGATCAATTCCATCAGGATTGATCCACAGATGTGGAATCTGGTTCTCTGCGTCGTCAGCCAGGAGGAGGAAGGGGTGTAGAAGTTATGAAAGCATGGTACGATAATTGCACCCTGACAACATCCATCAGATAATATGTTATGCCGTCTTTTAAGAAAGAAGCAATATGTGTTATATCCAAAAGCAAATGATATGAGATTTATGTTACTGGGTTTATTACTGCTAAGCCCAATTGTCAGTGGGCAATCAGATTCACTTACTTATTTTCAGCTGAAGGTGCCTGTTGATTATTCAGATCCCGCCTCAGGTTTTACAACTATTTACTATGAATCAGGTGCTCCCTTCTCGAGAGAAAAGCTGACAGTTTTTGTTATTGCCGATGCCCAGCAATTCTATGTCAGGAAGGGCGCCATGAGTCAACTGCAGAACTCCCTGTTCGACAGCACATTCAATGTCATCGGAATTATAGGGAGAAATAACAACAGTGACCTGAAAAGGCGGGTAACAGATGCTGCGGGAACCATTAACTGGCCAGAGGCAAGTAAAATTTTCTCTTGGCTGCAATACGTGAATGACATTGATGCCGTCAGGAAGAAGCTATTGGGCGAAAGAGGAAAAATTTCCCTGTACGGGCAATCAGGCGGGGGATTGCTGGTACAT
Source organism: Bacteroidales bacterium (assembly GCA_040772125.1). Lineage (GTDB taxonomy): Bacteria > Bacteroidota > Bacteroidia > Bacteroidales > VadinHA17 > LD21. Next base: position 247,714 of record JAXGYS010000004.1, on the reverse strand, counting down.
CAGTATCTGAGCAAGTACGGAGAATTTGTTGATAAGGCTTTTACTGGGGCCTCAGTCGATTATTCGCTTGACAGCGAATCAGGTATTAACCATGACAGGTTCTGGATGGAGACCTGTGCACGCGATCCATCTTTCGCAAAAAGATTTACCCTTCTCCTGGAAAAGAAAACTTTCCCGAGGGAACTGATTGCAATGCTCTTTCAGAGGCAAAACTTTTTTGTACAGACCGACAGGCTTTTTTTCGAAAGAAACAAACTTCTTGATCACCTGTTAATGAATGACACGGCAGTTATAAATACCTATTTAACTAAGTATCAGATTAAGGATATCCTTGCCTTCATTGATTCCCCTGACGGTATTCCAGTGAAAGTCAGGCTGTTTGAATTTATGGTTCCTTTATCAGGTTGTTTTGAAATTGAGTCAGACAGGTTCCAGCCTGACCTTGAAAACCTATATTTCAGCTGTTTGCCATTAATCCAGTCACGTAATAATAACAAGATCGAACCGGTACTGATCGATCACAGGCCTTTGCATCTCCTGGAGACAGAAGTATTTGTGCTTAGCGGAAGATGGGATCATACAGCCGATTACCGTTCGCAGATAGCTCTTGCATCGATTTACAGGAACCACTATTTGTTTATAGCCGACGACAATCATACATTCACATCTTTGAAGAGCAAGGGATTGTATAATCAACTTCTGATCAAATTCCTGAAATATGGTAAAGAGGATCCCCGGTTCAGGGATTTTATGAAATCCTGTGAATCATACCGGTGGAAAGAGGGTGCCAGGAGCAGTTCAGTGCAGTAAGGCCAATGATGTCCGGGTTTGAATGTTAAATGTAAAGCCTGTATGTGACCATCGGCATAAATCCCATCTGCCAGGATGTTGTCACCTCTTTGGTTACATTATTCCAGTTCCTTGTAAAGATATTCCGGCGGTTGGTCATATTTTGCAGGTCCAGGGCCCATTCATGATTGACTCTTGGCATATCCAGACGAAATGTTATTCTGCCATTCAGTCTGAAATAATCTGGGTATCTTTTTTCAAATGCGTGATCCCACCTGTATCGTAAACCACCTTCGGCCAGGGAGAGTTCTTCATCAATCTCAAGATACCTGTTGCCTCCGGCAAAAACCATCTTCAAATCAGCTGACAACTGCGACCTTTTGCCGGTTTTCCACTCAAATCCGGCCAATGTATTGAATACAAAATTATTGTCAAATGTTGTATTCCTCCATACACCGTCGTATCCCCTGTAGCCTGAATCGAACAGGGAAATAGTAGCCAGGTAGTAGAATCCTTCGCGGACAAATCTTTCCAGGGTAAGCTCTACCCCTTTGTTTTCCCCGGTTCCGGTGTTTTCCATGTTGTCATAAACGAGGAAGGAAAATGCCCCTCCCTGGTTTAGTAGTGAAAACTCTGGCCTGCGCCATGAAACAGGTATATTATAGAGTTTCTGGTAGTAGATTTCAGCTTTAAGCCGGTGTCCGTCACCGAGCAGGCGGTCATATCCGGCAACAACATGAAGGCTTCTCGAGAGATCAAGATGCTTATTGGATTTTTCATAATACCAGTCGATGGTGTCAATCAGTCTCTGATTAAAGTAGACTGCTTTCATCTGGGTCTGGCTATGCAGGCCTGCACCCAGGTTTAATGACTGTCCGGGAGTAAAACTCCATTTAAATCCAAGTCTTGGTTCTATTGATTTGCTGTCATTCAGCAGGAACCAGGATGAACTCAGTCCGGTGGTAACTGTGAGTTCATCCGTAAACCGGTGCAGCCACTCACCGAAGAGGCGGGCAAAACCGGTGGTGCCGTCAGAATTCAGATATTGGATGAACTCCCCGATGCTTTCCTGATACTGAGCACCTTTGTATTTTACATCATAGAGATCAAATACCAGACCTGTATTCAGGTAGTTCCGGGAATTGAACCTCCTTCTGAATTTTCCTGACAGAGTAAGTTTTACCTCCCGCATATTTTCATCAATAACCTGCTGGCGGAGGTCCTCTCCCAGGTCAAATATCTCTGCAACCCCTTGGATTCCAGATACTGCCACTGTGCTACTAAGACGGGTATCTTCTCCAAAATATCTTACATAACTGAGACCTGCAACGCCCATTTTATTGTGATAAAATGTGTCAGTACCGGAAAATCCGAATTGTGCATCATCACCTTCACTGTCGAGCATGGCAATACTACTATTCCCACCTAGTGCAAACATCGATATCCGGCCATTATCCTGTGGAATATTCACTTTCAGTGACAGATCCTTGTACCTGGGGATAGCCGCTCCGGTACCAAAGCTCATTCCCAGCGAGTGCAGAATTTCAAGGGTGCTGTAACGGAAATTTATCAGGTATGAAGCATGATCTCTTATTGAAAGGGGGCCTTCTGCACCAAGCTCCAGCCCGTTGAATCCAACCTGACCCAGGAATTCATGCTGCTGGCTGTTACCATTTCTCATTCGCAGGTCAAAGGCACCCGACAGACCATTCCCAAATTCTGCGGGGAAGGCCGAAGTATAAAAATCAGAGTTTGCAAGCTGGTTGTTGTTTAGTATGCTTATAGGTCCTCCGGTTGATCCGAGTGAGCCAAAGTGATTGGGATTGGGTATCTCCACCCCTTCAAGGTACCAGAGGAGCCCCAGGGGAGAGTTCCCTCTAATTACAATATCATTTCGCTGATCTGAAACTGACGAAACACCGGCAAAGTTTGTTGCCATACGGGAAGGATCACCAAGGCTGCCTGCATATCTCTCCGTTTCATCAATTGAAAATGATCGTGCGCTTACTGATGCCATTTCATTGGAAGGCTGATCCTTGCGCGGATCAGGACGTACCACGACTTCCTCTATGGTTATCACCTGCTCCTCCAACCTGAAATCAACCACAAGCTCCCGCCCGGATATAAGCAGCAGATTATTCTTAACCTCTGACCTATAGCCAATCAGGCTTGCCTCAAGATCTACCCTTCCAAGGGGAATGCTGCTGAACATGAAATAACCATCTGCGTCAGTGGCTGTGCCTCTGGGAGGATCAGAGCCGCGGATAATGATTGTCGCATACTGCAGGGGCTGTTCAGTGTACGCATCGATAACCTGGCCTCTCAGTATTTGTGTCAACTCCTGAGACTGCACGGGAGTTGAAATATTGACCAGGAAGAAAACTGCAATTAGTGTCAAGAAATGAAGTCTCATAAGTGCTCTTTTAATTTAAGATATTAATCTCCTGAATTCCAAAGATAGACTGAGCACTCCGTTATGGAAAGTTTTTGTGGATGAATGACATGTTCCATCCCGTGAATGGAATCCAGGTCAGTATTTTCCAGGGCTGTTCTAACGGTCAAGCCAGCGTTTGAAGGCTGTAACCTTGTCAAGGCTGACAAAAACTTCTCCGTTATATTGTGGATTAAGGTCAAGTTTAAGACGACTTTTAGGATAAACGTGTATTTCCGAAATGCTGTCTATACCTAATATGGCCTTCCTGTTTACCCTGAAAAATTTCTTCGGATCCAGTTCTGTTACCAGATTGTCGAGACTCAGATCTACCGGGTAAGAACCTTTTGTCTTCAGGTAGGCAAATGTAAATCCTTCCTCGCTTACAAAATATGCAACCTGGTCAACGTTTATTGTCTTAATTCTGGAGCCAAAGCTGACTGAAAATCTTTCGCGGTACACCGGTGCCCTGTCAACAATTAACCGGTAAAGTGAGTCCAAATCAGCAACTGACCTGATATGGCCTATCATCTCCTGGTATTTCCTGAGGGCAGAGATCAACTCCTCACGGACTATCGGCTTAAGAAGGTAGTCAATGCTTTTCAGCTTAAAAGCCTTTATTGCATATTCATCAAATGCCGTAGTGAATATGATCGGACAGGTAATGTTTACCTTTTCAAATATCACAAAGCAAAGATCATCTTCAAGGTGAATATCCAGAAAAATAAGATCCGGCTCCTTGTTGTTACTGAACCATTTTACAGATTCCTCTACCGACTCCAGTTCGGCAATTACTTCTATACCGCTGTCGTACTCCAGTATCTGTTTCTTCAATCTCTGGGCTGCAAATGATTCATCTTCAATAATTACTACTTTCATGTCGTAATAGTTTTAATTTTCTCCCGGATTGGTCCGGATGCTACCCGTTCAGATCTCCATTATCAGGGGGATCCGTGCAATAAACCTTTTATCTGCTTTTTCAAAAAAAGGCTCTTTGTCCGTGATCAGTTTATACCTGTTCTGAATATTGGTCAGGCCAATGCCGGTTGATTGGACGTAACTCTCCCGGAGCCGGAGGTTGTTTGTAACAACCAGGAAATTATCACTGTCTACCGATATGTCAATGTGCAGCGGTTCTGTTCTGGAGAAAGTGTTGTGTTTGATCGCATTTTCAACCAGTATCTGCAGAGCCATCGGCAGGATCATCATTTCCGGTTTAATATCCTCCAGGTTGATTTTCACGAATATTTTCCCCTTGAACCTTATGTTGAGAAGGAAGATATAGGAATTGATAAAGTCAATTTCAGTACTCAGCGACACCATGTCTTTTTCCTTGTTTTCAAGGACATAACGGTAAACCTTGGAAAGTTTCTCGGTAAAGGATTCTGCCAGGTCGGGATCAACTTTGATGAGGGAGGCAAGGACGTTGAGGCTGTTAAAAAGAAAGTGTGGATTCACCTGCTGTTTAAGAACTTCAAACTGCGACTGGAGGTTTGTCTTCTGCAGTTCAAGGAGCCTGGTGTTTGCCTCGGTCAGTTCACGGGTTCTCTCCTTTATTTCGTTTTCAAGTTTTTTGTTCAGAGCCCGCTCCTGCGAAATAAGCTGCCGGGCATGATTATTCTTTTCCTCTTCCATCCTGATCTGCAGTTCAGCATCAGCCTTTTCACAGGCTATTTTCAACTGCTTGCCTATGAAATGAAACATAAAATGCTGAAGGTAAATACAGAGTATTCCTATGAAAAGGATATATGCAATCCTGAAGAAATGTGATGTGGGAGAGATTGAGATGCTTTGTTTGTAGAACTCCGGATCCTGTGAGAAATTTATGAAGTATACCAGGCTTAAGCCTGCAAGGGCAATAACAATCAGGAATACCATCAACAGCCTGTCAAGCCTGAATGTATAGAGGAGAAAGAGTACCGGCATAAGAAAGAGGGTTGCAGCGGAGGTGACTGCAAGCTGATCATGGTTCAGGCTGAGTATCAGAAGATGAGAACAGATTACACCCACGTCAAGAATTGCGCTGAGGAATCCCAGGTATCTGGGATTATATCGTTTGATAACTGCATACCATAATACTGTATTTGAAATGAAGTATAACAGGATCAGTATAAAGGCATGGATTGATTCCTTCCGGTATCCAAGGGTAAGCTGGACAATCAGAAGTGAGGTTACAAGAAAAATAAAAGTCCATCGGAAATAGACCGACATCCTGGCTCCCTTAAGTTGCTCCTCCCTTATATGCCCTGGTTCAAGGCTTTTATGCCAGTTGTTAATCTCCATTCTGTCGGAGTTTTTTATGTTGTTTACTGTTCGATGTATTGCACAACAAGGTTATGGGTTCTGATTAAATTGTTCCCTGAAAAATTTCAGTATATCCTGCCTGATCTCATCTGTAATTTCGTGACCAGTTCCTTCATAAGTTTTAAACTGTGCCCTTATGTTGTTCTCCCTGTAAACTTTCATACAATTAATCCATCTGTCCGGGTGAATTTCCTTTCCAAGCAACTCAAAAACCAGTTGTCTTTCATGTTGATCATACCCGTCCTCATAAGGGACTGCATCGTTAGTGTCCAACTCTCCAATATAGTAATATTGTGGCGTATCGGAAAATGAAACTGCGTCAAACTGCCGGCCGAAAAGAGTAATAAAATCGTCTGTACCCAGAGGAAAACCAAGGGGAATTCCTTTCAGGCTGTCAACCGGACAAATAAGCAATCCGCCCGTACCCCCGGCAGCTGCGGCCATTACTTTCCCGGGATGTATGGCGGTAAACCTGTTTACAAAAGATCCGGAAGCCGAGAAACCGGCCATAAGTATCTGCTCCCTAATCCTGTATCCCCTTTCCCGGAGCTTGTTCTGCGCTTCTTCAACCATTGCCAGAAGCTGAAGGTCAATGCGCTCGAGACTGTTATTCTTCTGTATTGCCACATCCCTGTCAAAGATGTGCGTATAAATTTTCCATTCGCTTTCCGGTCGCGGAAAAACAGGAACCAGGAGAGGATAGTTCAGTTCCCGCGCAATATAGTTACCAACATAAAAATCGAGAGAAGCCGTTCTCCGGCCTTTTTCCAGGTGTCTGCCATAATCATCATCAGCAAAGCCTGAATTACCGGGTTCTACAATAAGTGTCAGCTCTTCGCCGTACGGAGTTCCGTCAGGGATAAAGAGGAAATAAGAATAATTGAATCCCGCGGTATGGTTTGCTTCTGTAAGGAGCAATTCACCGTTGCCGGAGCCAGTGAAACAGGATTGTAATAATATGAGTGAGCATAACTTGAGTGTAAGTTTGATTTTCATAATTTATTTTTAAGCCATTAACATACAAAAAATACGACCGGCACAACACAGGTAAAAAATCAGCTTTTTCCGGTCCTGAGAAATCTCAGGATGACCAGGTTCAGAACAACCAGCACTGATATGCCTGCCGTTCCGGTGACTCCGATGAGAAGGTCATTGCCGCCACTCAGCAATAAAACAGCAATACCAGACAGTGCATTGAAACTACCATGAAGAACTGCAGCTGCAATGGTTGACCCGCTTCTCAGGGCCACAAGAGTAAATAACGGAGATATGAGGATACAGAAGATGGTCATCATTGCCACTCCTGCCATCGGATGATCGGGATAGTTATGTCCCATCATGATCACCGGTGCATGCCAGATTCCCCAGACCAGTCCCGTGATCCATGATGTTTTCCAGAATCCCAGGTGTGAAAGTTCCTTAAGCATCAGGCCCCGCCAGCCTAGCTCCTCGCCAAAACCTGCCAGTGTATTGATGGTTATTCCGGCAATGAGTCCCTGTATAATTGAAAGAAAGAAAGGATGAACAGGCATTGATGTATTTCTCATCTGCGCAAGCTGCTCCGGAGTAAGGATATTACTAAACCTGTAAAACATCCCTTCCATCTCTGGTGAAAATTCCACCCCGGGAACACACAGACCGGCCCCGAATGTGATCAGCACAATTACCAGCGGTGACAACCAGGCAATCCACCACCACCGGTTCCACCTGATATTTAGAGGGTACACACTTCTAAGGCGACTTTTAAAAATAAGTTTTTCAACCAGAATGACGCTTATCATTGGGGCGAGCATAAACCCCAGGACCATTAAGAAGAACCCCGTTGAAACGGAGGACAAATTCCCCCCCGCTATGGAATAACCTATGGCAAGTGACCAGCTTATTCCGAAAGTGAATATCAGAAAGAGACTTAATTTATATGATATTTTCATAATGGTATCTGTCTTTTCAAAGAGAGCCATCAGGCATTGAAGTTTTCAGGTGCCTTCTTCGAACTGGCAGGTTGTCAACTGATTGTCAGTGCGTGGCATTACGAAGTCTGACAGATTCAATATTCCCTACCGGCAACCAGTCGTCCATATTGCCATACCCGCTTTTATCTATTCCAAACGGGTCAGTCTCCCTCACATCAGTCACCTCAATCAGCACGATATATCTTTTTCCTCCCCACCGTGCCAGCTGGGCATCTGTAAGTAACAGCATATCCTGGTGGCTTTCAATAAAACTACGGGATTCTGTTTCTGTCATCTTTTTTGAATTGATCACATTACTCACAATACCTTCTCCCCTGACATGTGATTCTGCATTGTTATTGATAAAGTATAGCCTGTCACCTTTATTGACTCTGCCATAAGGCAATTTCCGGCCGGCGGCTCCCCTGACTATCATCTTTTTCTTTCCGCTCAGGAGCATTTTCAATTCACCTGCTCTGAAGTCAGTATATACAACATGGTCCATATAAAGATTTATTTTATCTGGCCGGATTCCAGTTCTTCCAGAGTTCTGATCCTTTCTTCCCTGTCTTTCCAGCGGGCCACAGCCAGGGTGCTAACCATTGAGGAATCAGCCTTGCTGATTTCCGGATCAAAGTTACCCTCAACGTCCGAAGAAAACAGATCTGAAATCACTCCCATTATCTCCTCCATAGCATACCCGATTTCATCAATCAGTTCATCTATTTCCTTCCCAACATTTTTCTCCTCAACCATAGCCTTTCTAATGATTTTCTCATTCTTCCTGCGTTCAGCCCGGGTCAGTGTTTCATTGTCAATAAGAACTTCAATCAGCCTTTCGTCTTTCGTATACCTCAGCTCCACCAGCTTCTCCCTCCCGGTAACGGGATCGGTGATCAGAGTCCGGTAATACCTGTCATAGTGGCCTTTCTCAGTATCCTGCCGGAAGTCCTCTATTCCTCTTTCCGAAGCATGGAGTTCCGTTACAGATTCATTATCAGCATCCGTTGAATTTTCTCCGGCATTAAGCTTACCTGAAAATGCGAAGAATATCACCAGCAGAACTAACAGTAATGGAAGCGGAGAGGAAAAAACTGCATTGTGATTGTTATCGAAATTTGTTTTCATAATTGATTGTTTAATTGACATTTAACGTTCCACTTATATCTAACGGTATGGTTGGAATGATAAGCATTGATCACTCTCTTTCACTGTTTTTATACCCGACGAAAGTAGTCTCTCCTGGCACCTGACACAAAAAAAAGTCGGTGAATGCCCATTTTTACCGGTTAAAAGGTACAATGGCCGGCAAAGGTTGCACCCATCGGATCTGCCATTAAACTTTGTTAAGGAAGCTGAAGGTCCCGGTAACGTAAATAAAGAAAATGGGAATATTATTTTTATTCCAACAGAGCTGGGCAGAACACAGTATTAATTCTGGGCATCTGAAAAGCTTTTAACAGCTGGACAGGAGGATCCTTTACGGAGTATACCCGGAAGTTCTCAATAATCAGGGTACCGTAAGTGAAATACTTGAGCACTTCTCCGGCAGCATCCCTTACAAGGTCCTTTAATCATATCAGGGAATAAGAAAACATGATCTGCCTGAAAAACTACTGAGAGCGGTGGCGCTTCAGACAGTAAGCGAAGTGTCAAACATCGAACCGGCACCACCTCTGCAGGTCGACAGAAAAACCATAATCACTTATCCTGACACTCCCGAGAAGGCCTTTGTCATTTTCAGGCTTCAGGCATACAACAGAAACCTGAGAATTGAGAATACCACAAAGCAACGGAACATCAGTGACTAAATACCCGATCCTCTTCCAACCTTAAAATCCATGAACCTTGCTTCGGTTAGCAGCTGACCTGGAGACTGTTCCATTAGAAATGACTGCCAGAAGCCGGCAACAAGATGCCGGTTATCCGGGCTGAATGTGAGAATGGGAATTTGCGAACCGAAGCAGTACTTACAGGGCTATAGGCGGGAGTGAAGAGAGGAACAGAAGGATCAGCAGCAATTGGCAAATGAAAATCTAGTATTTTATAACTCTTCCTGAACCGGATAAATTCTGATTTATGGAAGGATCTCCTTTGAGATAAATGTTCCCGCTTCCTGAGATAACAGCCGTCAGGCTGTTTACTACCCAGGTGAAAATATTCCCTGATCCGGAAATAGTTTCAGTGGCATTATTAAGCTGAAATCCACCGGAATTAATATCTCCGCTTCCCGAAATCCTGAAATGGCCTCTGTCACTCTCTCCCGTGATGTCTATATCTCCGGAACCGCTCAGGTTAATATCCGCATCCTGACATGAGGCCTCAGAAATTTCAATGTCACCTGATCCGGAAATCGCTACGGAAAGGTCGTCGCATGAAAGGCTTTCAGCAACAACATCTCCGGAGCCGCTGAGCTTGATAATTACCGAGTTGCCCGACAATATATCTGCAAAAAGGTTGCCCGATCCGCTCAGCTCAACATTCTTCAACTCAGGTGATGTTACCGTAATGACGGGCCTTTCATTGTAATCCATGCAGTTGACATGTCTGTCTGTACCTATTTTGAGTTTACCGTTAAAGGTTTCGGTTTCAATATGACCCAGCAAATTTGATTCGGCCCTGACGGTTATGGACACAATGTCAGATTGGATGTAAATAACATCCGCTTCGGTACTGTTTTCTATCTGGTTGAATGAAGATGTGTTCCGGGATTCTGTTTCAATGATCCTATTCCCTTCAATACAGATCAGGTCCCTGATGCATGATGCAGCTGACACGGCCAGTATGAATATTATGAAAGTAACCTTTTTCATTTCTATTTACATTAATTAAACTCTGATTTGCTAAGACGAAAACAACTGACAAAAGGTTTCATTCATGAATAACAACCGGGGCCCGGTTTTGTGCTGAAGACATACAAAATTTCCAGTTAAAAATCAGATTATACTCAATTCTTGTCAACCGGGTGCATCATACCTTTATATCAACACCATTTGAATCTCAATATAAAAAATAAGAGCTGGTTCAATTATTTGTCAGGCACGTTCCTGTGTTCTTCCTTCTGATTCGGCAATGCAGCGGATCCCAGCCGGCTTAATTTTTATCCGCCTGTTTACGTAATTTATTACGTAATTAATTACGTAATAAATTACGTAATTGAATAAATTCCCTTTTTATCTTTTAATTTGAGTCTATGGTTTTATATCGGGCTTTTTCAGGAGGGGATGATGAACGTGATACCGAAAAATTGTAATTTGCATTACTAATACACCACCAAATGAGGATTTTATTTTCTGTCAAGCCTCCCGGCAGCCTCAACGACCTGGGGCTGCTCATCCTGAGAGTATCCCTTTCAGCATTCATGCTTACACACGGATTACCAAAATTAACCCGCCTCCTCGAAGGGAATGCCGAAGGTTTTCCCGATCCTTTTGGTATTGGAAGCACCCTGAGCCTTGTTCTTGCCGTGACAGGGGAAGTGGTGGCCCCGGTCATGATCATTCCCGGCATCATGACGCGCCTTGCGACAATACCGGTAATAACGGCTATGTTCGTTGCAGCTTTCATTGTTCACGCCGGAGATCCGTTTGGCAGCAGGGAAATGGCCCTCCTCTACCTGACTGGCTTTCTTGCTGTTCTGATATTCGGTCCGGGAAAATACTCAGCCGATCAGCTTATCCGGGGGAAACAGACACTTTAATCGGATTACTTCTCTCAAATACTCTGTTCCGCACCTGTCATTTCAGCGGAGTTATTATTTTTACATATTCAAATATGATGCAATGAAACTTATATCATGGAACGTTAACGGCATAAGGGCAATAGCCAAGAAATCATTCTTTACTGATCTTGAACAGATGGATCCCGACATAATCTGCCTGCAGGAGACAAAAGCCCGGGAGGATCAGGTTGCCGAAGCCCTGATGTCAGTAAACCATAACCTTATCTATTCAAATTCCGCCGAAAGGCCCGGTTACTCGGGAACAGCAGTTATTTCAAAGGTCCAGCCCCTGAATGTTATGAAAGACATTGGCATAAAGGAACATGATACCGAAGGCCGGGTACTGTGCCTCGAGTTTGAACAGTTCTTTCTTGTGAATGTTTACGTACCCAATTCGGGAGCCGAGCTTGGCAGGCTTGCATACAGACAGGAATGGGACAAGGCATTCTTCGGTTATCTGAAGGACCTTGAAAGGAATAAGCCCGTCATCGTTTGCGGTGACCTTAACGTGGCTCACAAAAGTATTGACCTCGCCCGACCGAAGGAAAACTACAACAAGGCTGCCGGCTATATGCAGGAGGAGATCGACGGTATGGACAGGCTGGTTCAGGGAGGTCTTGCCGATACTTTCAGGCATTTTTACCCTGATTCCCTGGGAAGATACTCCTGGTGGAGCTTCAGGGCAGGTGCAAGATCCAAAAATATAGGCTGGAGAATAGATTACTTCCTGGTGAGCCGGTCGTTCCTTCCAAAGGTTAAGGACGCATTTATCCATGAAGAGATAACCGGATCGGATCATTGTCCGGTGGGGATAATTCTGGATGTTTAAAAAGGTACGCGGCATGCATGAAGGTCACGCTTTCCTCCTCTCCCTCAGCCACCTCCTCACGATTATTTTCGTTACGAAAATAATCGGAAATAAAGTTACGAAAATATTCGGAACAAAAGACCTGTCTGAAACTCTGAAACTCTGAAACCTCACCTACGCTAAAGCTTCGGTGAGCAAAGTCTGAAACCCTTCACGGTTTTATTTATTCAATCTAGCCATCGCCTCCTCCACCGAACTGACAAAATTTATCGTTCCCGTTTTATTGCTTTCCCTGATGAAGTCCCTCAGGCTCTTGCTTTTGATATCTGAAAAATCGCCGATTATCGCTAGTTTCATCCTGTAATTGGAGAACTTTTGAAGTATATCACCGGCCAGTCTTGTCTTAAGATCGAAGAAATCTTTGTTCAGGGTATCTGCATATATTATCAGTCCGGTACATCCGTTATAACCGGCATCTGCCATTATATCGAGCATGTCTTCCGATGAATTGATCATTTCTGATGCCGGCAGGATTTCCCCCAGCGAAACGCCTTTTTCTGTGATGTGATATTTGATCATCATGTCAGGATATGGAGTTACTTTTAAATTCCACGAATTTAAACCATTGTTAAGTTCATTCAGCTTCATTCAGCCGTGAAATTCAATATTCACTTCCGTTATGTGTTTTACAGGTTACCAATATTGATTCACTCCGGCAGCAAGACGGTCGATTGCCCATGACCGGCAGAATCGGTACAACCACTTCTCCCTTGATTTTTACTTTCCTTTCATCACTGTTTTAAAAAATACTTCATAAATTGTAGCATAAACTTAAAAACGATAAACATGAAGATCTTACGTGGAACATTAATCGGTGGAGTCGCGTACTTCCTGATCGGCTGGCTTGTCTACGGCGTTCTGCTGTACAATTTCTTCTCACCCATGACGAATAATTGTGCAAACCGTCCGGATGGTGAAATGATCTGGTGGGCAATGATCCTTTCAAATCTCCTCATCGCTCTTTTTCTTACACTGTTGCTGAAGTGGTCAGGAGCCCGCAGGATAACAGATGGTCTGAAAACCGGGGCACTTTTCGGGGCTCTGTTTACGGGAACCATCGACCTGTCACTCTATTCGATGACCACCATGTACCTTTCCCTGTTGCCGATAGTGATCGAAACCCTTGTCAGTGCTGCAGTTTTCGCAGTGGTGGGTATGATCATTGCACTCACCTGGGGAAAGACGAAGGAGGCGTGATTCATACGGATGAAAGCGGTCGTTTATAATAAAAAAGCAAAACCGGATAAACTTGTTTATTGCGAGGTGGACAAGCCTGTCCCGGGTGATAATGAGGTTTTGATAAGGATTCATGCAGTCGCGGTCAATGCTGCCGATTACCGTTCGATGAAAATGGGTATGATACCCGCCCGTAAGATCTTCGGAGCGGATATCTCAGGCACTGTGGAAACTGCAGGCAGGAATGTGAAATTGTTCAAACCGGGGGACGAGGTTGCGGGAGATCTTGCAGGCTATGGATTTGGCGGTTTTGCCGGATTCGCCGTTTCATCTGAAAAGTTTCTGGTCCCGAAACCTGCCGGACTTTCATTTGAAGAGGCAGCTGCAATGCCAATGGCTTCAGTTACTGCACTGCAGGCATTAAGGAACAAGGGAAATATCCGGGCGGGCCAGGAGATACTGATACTGGGAAGCAGCGGCGGAGTCGGTACTTTTGCCCTTCAGCTTGCCAGGCATTACGGTGCCGTTGTAACAGCTGTCTGCAGCACCAGGAATGTTGAACAGACGGCTTTACTGGGAGCAGAACATGTGATCGATTACACGAAAGAGGATTTTGCGGCCCGAAAGAGGAAATACGACCTGATATTAGCTGTTAACGGGAATTATTCCTTTTTCAAGTGCAGAAAAGCGCTGAAGCCCGATGGCAGATTCGTGCTGGTGGGAGGTGCCCTGACTCAGATTTTCAAGTCGATTGTTTTGGGGCGTCCTTTATCCCTTGGCAGGCGAAAAATGCTCTTTCTGGCTGCGAAACCCAATTCCGGCGATCTTAAGTATTTATTGAACCTTGCATCGGATGGTATTATCAAACCCGTGATCGAAAAATACTATCCTCCTGAAAAAACAGCAGAAGCCATGCAATATGCCTCTGAAGGTCATGCCCGGGGCAAGGTTGTGATTAAATGGTATCCTGTGGGGTGAATTGTTATGCGTTCATGAAAGAGAAGATAAAACAACAGGCTACATTGTCGCCGTGTATGATACCCGAACTTTTGCGTCTTCCGAGTAGGTTAGTTTTGTACTGGTCACTTGAATTCCAGGATCGATCGAAATATTTCCGGTGATGAAATAAGCCAGACCCAGACCGCCTCCAAAAGCATATCCGGAGAACGATTCCTCGTCAATGTCGTACTTTTCAGTTGCTTCTGCATATCCCAAACCTGCCTGCAGTGTGTTGTAAATCAGGTTACTGACCTTTGTTGTCAAATGACTTGGTATTCTGCAGATACAGGGTGTATATTTTTTCATTATGCATTGTAACAAATTAAGGAATTGATCCATTTCATAGGGAAACTAAATTCTTTTGGCATATGGAATGCATATTTGAAAGGCCGGGAAACAAACTCAGTATTAAAAAAGGCAAAAAATTTTCATTAAAACCTGATCCGGGTTTAATGAAAATTCTCATCATGACGGTAATAGTGGTTTTATTTGCAGGAAACAGGGCTCTCCCCCAGGCAGTGCTGGGATTATCAGCAGGAGGAGGAATCGGGAAGGTTTCGCACTCTTTCACTCAATCCGGCGAAAAGCAAAGCCTTTCTTTTCCAGGTACGGGTATGTATATTTCCGGTGAACTCTCCTGGAACAAGCTTTATTTCGATTTGTCACTTGCCATGTTGTTTAATACAGGTAATGTCAAACTCGGAGAAACAACACAGGACCTTTCTGATTATACTTCAGCATACGCTCTCGATTTCAATGCTTTAGGGATAGGATACAAGTTCTCTTTAAATGAAAAGATTGAAGCGGGAAGCGCACTCGGTTTTCATGTATCTTCAATATATCTTAATCCTGAAGATCAGGATGACGTTACTAAACTCAGGCTTGGCGGTTATTACGGAATTATAGGATTGGATATAATACCTCGTTTGCGTTATTCATTAAGCAATGCACTAAAAATAACACTTAGTGTGCCTGTGGGACTTGATTTCGGACCCATGAGTGAGGATGTAGTAGCAGGTAATATCAGGGTTGGAAAATCACCTGCAATCGTACAGCCGGCGTCACTCGAACCTGAGTTCAGTGGAGTTTCCTATGGTATTTATCTCTCAGCAGGCTACTTCTTCCAGCTTTCCCGTTAAATCCCCTTCGGCTATCTTCCGCCCGGAAGTCTATATCCTGCCATTCTGCAGGATATAGTTGTTTTCTTCACATTAGAGGTCAATATTTTTTATAATTTAGTGTAACGGTTATCTGATCGCCCTGCCGGGGCAGATTGGTTAAAGCCATTTGTTTTTTGCAGTACCGGGCCCTAGTGTAATTCAGATAAGGCTAAAAACATATCCAAATGATCATCAGGTCAGTCTTTGTAATCATAGCCACTCTGCTTTTTCCGGCAATTGGTATTGCAGCTGCGGCTGATATGAAAATTCATGCAAAAGATACCCTGTATGCCGGCAGTCTCTTCAGAAAAGCTATGGATTTTGATCGTGAAGCTGTGTATGACAGTGCTGTCTTCTATTACCAGTCAGCTGGCCGTGAATATCTCAAAAAAAGGTCCTTTAAGAAATACCTTGAATGCAGTAACAGGATCATTTCGGCAAAAATCAATGCAGGTTATAATGAAGGACTTATCAGGGAGGCAAAAGAAAATATAGCTTTTAGCATCGATAAATTCGGAGAGAAGTCATCCGCAACGGGGGAATGTTATTTCAAATTGGGAAATATTTATCTGGAAGAGAGGAAACTTGATTCTGCACTGATATGGTTTAAAAAGTCTCTTGATATATATAAGAACCCGAACACCGCGGATAACATTGCTGTCGCCGACATCTATCGCGGTATCGGGATTATTCAAAGTAACAGAGGATTATTCGATTCAGCCAGGAAGAATATAGAGAGAAGTATTGACATTCGAAAAAACTATTTCATGGCAGAGGACGGCAATTTCGCTTCCGATTACAATGCTCTTGGATCAATAGCGTATCATCTTGGCCGGTATGACAGCTGTGAGTATTATTTTGGCAGGGTGGCACGCATACGGGAAAACACCAGTGGCAAGTTTCACCCTCTGACAGCGGAAGCTTACAATAACCTTGGGGTTCTGTTCATGGAAAAGGCAATGTGGGATACAGCCATGATATTACACCGCAAAGCCTATGAAATAAGGCTTGTCAGGCTGCCCCCGAATCATAAAGATATAGCCCTGAGCCTTAATAACCTGGCCAATGTATATATGGCTATGGGGGATAATGAAACCGCCCTGTCCCATCACCGGAAGGCTCTTGATATCCGCCTGGCATTGCATGGCTCAGAAGATCATACGGATATTGCCATGAGCTATACTAACATCGGGGTACTCTTACGTGAAACTGGAAGGTACCGGGAAGGCCTGGATTATTTCCGGGCAGCACTTGAAATACTATTACGGACGCTGGGAGAGGATAGCCCTTACACTGCTTCTGCATATAATAATGTCGGTGCCGGCTATGATGATCTCGGTGACTATAATAACTGCCTTAAATACCTTATAAAAGCCCTTTCGCTCAGACTGGCCAGGGGACCCGATGCTCCGGGAATTCCAAGATCGTACAATAATATAGGGACTATCTACAAGAAAAAGGGTGATATCGATCTGGCACTTGCCTATTATCGCATCAGCCGTGAAAAAAACAGGAAAGCCTTTGGGGAGATGCATCCTGATCTGGCATCAAACTACCGGAAAATGGGAGATATATTTCTTCTTAAAGATCAAAATGATACTGCACTGTACTATTATAACAGGGCCCTTCATATCGATACCTGCATCATTGAAAAGAACAATCCCGCTGTTGTTGAAGACTTTCTGAACAGGGGAATGGCTTACGGACAGCTGAATGATCACGTGCGGGAACTAAACGATTACAAATCTGGCCTTGCAATGTCAGAGACGATCTACGGAGAGTCACATCCCATGACTGCCGGATTTTATACAAGAATTGCACACAACATGCTGTCAGGTCCTTATCCCGACTCAGCATTATTTTTCATGAAAAGAGCCCTTGAAATAAAAAAAACAATATATCCTTCCCGTCATCCAGGTCTTTCATCTGCCTTTAAAGAAATGGGAATTGTTCTGGAAAGGACTGGTCACCCGGATTCTGCAACAATAATGTATAATAAATCATTATGGGCAAACTATCAGGGTGAAGCAGATAACAACGGAATTGAAACATCATTGGTCATAGACGGACCATTGTTTGCATCTTCTCTTATTGATATAAGCAGACTTAAATACGGCGAATACCTGAAAACCGGCAATATCAGTGCATTAAGGGATATAACTATTAATTTTGATCTTGTAAAATCATTGACGCAGTCTGCAGTATCGGATTTTCTGCTTGAAGAAACAAAGATAGGACTGCTTAACGAACTTTCGGCTCAGACATATTACGGTGTGGATGCTGCTTACAGGCTTTTCATGATATCGGGCAACAGGGAACACCTGTTCAAGGCCCTGGAGTTTTCTGAACTGAATAAAGCATCATTGCTTCAAAATCTTGTTTTCAGGTACAGGGACAAAACGAATGCTGATATACCAGACTCGCTTCTGTACAGAAGAAGAAATCTTACAGGTTATATAGATTATCTGCGGATGCAGGATAAACAGAAAAAACCAGGATCAGGCATCCATCCGTACCGCATTGACAGCCTTCTCATTTCCCTGCGTGCGGTCAATGATACCATAAACCATTATTCGGTTACTGAAAAGATGATGTCATTTCCGTCAGGCAAGGAATTGTATGATACTCTCATCAGGAATCTCGGACCAAGAACAGCACTGATAAGCTATTACGCGAATGATACTTCCCTGTTCACATTTGTAATATCGGATGACACCCTGGTTTTGAAAAAAACCAGACTGGACCGGCCGGGAGCATTGAAACAAAAGGTTGAGGACTATATTTCAGCACTCAGGAAATATGACCGAGACAGGGTGACTTTACTCGGACATGAAATTTATAACCTTGCAATCAGAGATATTGAACCTGTTCTGAAAGACAAGGAAAAACTTGTAATCATTCCCGACAAGATTCTGCTTTATCTGCCATTTGAAACGCTTGCCCGGACATATAAACCGGCGGGGAAATTCAGCGATTTCAGTCATCAGGATTATCTGATCAACGATTTCGGGATAACTTACCATTATAGTGCAGGGTTATGGGCAGCGGACAATCCTCCAATGAAGATTGAAAATAACCGCCTGCTTGCCTTTGCCCCTGTTTTCAATTACCGGAGCACAGGGAACGACGGAAATAAACCTGCGGCAATATATGAATCTGATTATAAAGGTCAAACGAACAGTTCCAACCGTGATCCTATCAGGTCCTACGCCGAATTGCCCTTCTCACTCGAAGAAACTGACAGTCTGAAAGCCTTATCTCTAAGGTACGGTCTGGGAGCTGATATTTACACCGGACAGATTGCATCAGAGAAAAACCTGAAGGAAAATATCGCAAATCACAGGTTCGTACACATAGCCACGCATCTGGTAAATGATGATCCGCTGCCAGAATATTCAGGACTGCTTTTTTCAGACTATTCGGAAGGCGGCACATCAGAAGACAATATGCCTGACAGGAATGTAGAGGGCATTCTGCATGCATGGGAAATCTATCCGATGAGCATCGACGCGGATCTGGTTACTATGAGCGCCTGTGAATCAGGAATGGGTAAGCTTGAGGAAGGAGAGGGAATCATCGGACTGGTAAGGGCATTTCTTTCTGCAGGTGCAAAAAATGTATTGTTCTCCTATTGGAAAGTCGGGGACAAGAATGCCATGATGTTCATGCGTGACTTTTACAGTCATGTATTTACAGGCTATGACTTTGAAACTGCATTAAGAAAAGTAAAGCTTGATATGATAGGCAATCCCGATACATCTTTTCCCCTGATGTGGGGAGCTTTTGCCGTCATTGGCCGTCAGCCGGAAGATAGGTGAACCTGCCCGTTGCCAGAACTTCATCCTCGTCCTGCAACTGCCAGTAATACAGCCCCGGATCCAGTTCCAATAGGGGTTTTGTTTTATTGGCAACAGAATTCTTAAAAATTTCCTGCTCCCTGTTATTGTAAACAACAAGTACCAGCAATTCTTTTTCCATGTAGTTCCATTCAAAAACAGGTACTGCAGTCAGAGTATCATTTGACGGACGGACGATTCTGAAATCATTTGCACGCAAATTATTGTTTATGATGCTTTCAAGAAAGGAGTCCGGAGTGAAATTTCCGTCATAAGGGCCAGGCGAATCAGGCTGAGGAACGTTTTTCACGGCATGGCTGGCTGCGATCTCATTCGTTTCAGGGACTGATGCCGTATCATTTGTCTTTTCAACATCTCTTTCTAATGCAACCGGCGAGTGTTTTGAAAACTGGTCGCCCCGAATCAGAAGGTCTGTAATACCGGCCAGGCCGGCAATCACCAATATGGTTGCGGCAATTCTTAAAAAGACCTTTCCGGAAATCAGGCTTCGCCTGAAGGAAGGGCTTTCTTCAGCAACATTTTGAAACCTGTTTCTGTGGTATCTTTCCACGGATTCAATTACAGCTTCAAGCTCATTGAGATCTTCACGACATTCTTCGCAATGAAGCAAATGTTCCTCAAATGCCGCCTCATCTTCCGGCGACAGTTCCTGCCTCAAATAAAGTTCGGCAATATTCCAGTCGACTGCTTCCCTATGATCCATAGCCTGCTTTTTTAAAATAGACCGTAAGCTTTTTCAAAGCCCTGAACTTCTTGATACGAACGTTTTCTTCCCTCTGGTTTGTTTCACCGGCTATTTCCTTAAGACTTTTCCCCCCATAATAGTATTCATCGAGAATAAGCCTTTCATCATCCTTAAGGTTTTTCATGGCGCCGTTAAGGGTGATAATGCTTTCATCATCTGACACTGAATATTCATTTTCCTGATTTAATATACTAATTATTCCCGCTTCTTCAAGAGGGACGAACCGCTTGCGGAACGGATCCTTGAGAGATTCCATAACCTTGTTTTCAAGTATCCTGAAAAAAAAGGACTTGAATGAACCAGCATCACTTAGCGTGACCTTGTTTTCCATAAGCTTTGAATAGATAATCTCCATTGACAAAGAAAAAACTGAATAATCACTGCCGTTGAGGGAGTGATTCCGCTTATAAAACCATGAAGCTGACCTTGACTGAAGATCCTCAAAGACGATCTTCCAGGCTTTATGGTTGTTTTCCTTCAGCAATTTCAGAAATTCTGCAAAACCGGCACTTATCCTTATCCTGAATTCATTTACTGCATATTCCCTGAATCCTGCAAATGAATGTGCAACAGTATTATGCATGTATTTTTCAAGGTAGTCTGCAATTATTTTTTTAACTATAACCCCGTAATCAATGCATTTGCTGCCATCTGCTATCCACCGTAGTTCCTGCCTCTCTCTCCTGGCCCATACCTTAAGCATCGACATCACAACATAATTCAGGTTCTTCAGGGCATAAGCATCACCTCCCGAAACCGATTCAATGAAATGACCGAAATCATGTTCATCGCTGTCATTGATATGGTCAAACGGCAGCATTTGTTACAAAATGAATGATTTTTTCTGAATCTGTGCTTAAGTTGTAACGAAAATGATATTGATCTCATTTCATATCGAATGAAACGTTAGTTGTATGAAGACAAACAAATCTGGTATTGTTTTTTTAGCGATTCTCCTGGAATTTCCTTATTTCAGTCATTAACTTAATACTCCTGCACCATGAAAATCCTGGCTTCTTTCCTGTTTATACTTTTAATGGTTCTTGCTGGCTGCTCATCTGCTGTTTACAATATTAAGGCATATCCTGAGGGAAGTCTGATAAGGCAGAGAGACATTATTGAATATATTGATGTTGATACATCACGAAATGAAGGCATTACACGTAAGGTTACCTTCTTTGGAAAAGCTGACAGTGTTTCTTTCATGGCAATGAAACGAGGATATAAGGAAGACACGGTATGGATAAGAAAAGGTTCACCGGCTGATGTAATAATCAGGCTTGAGAAAATACCCGGTGTAGAACCGAGTGCTAAAGCCAGCAATGCCGGAAAGGATGCCCTTCTTCTGGTCATGCCCCCTTTTGTTGAGGCAGTCCTGCATAAAGGTGTTGGTAACCTCGACAGGTATGAAGTTTCCGCCGAAGATT
Source organism: Bacteroidales bacterium (assembly GCA_040772125.1). Taxonomy (GTDB): domain Bacteria; phylum Bacteroidota; class Bacteroidia; order Bacteroidales; family VadinHA17; genus LD21. The sequence goes on along the minus strand of JAXGYS010000004.1, from coordinate 226,285 downwards.
CTGAGAAAATCTCTGCCCTCATGACAAATCTCCTGAACGATGAATTCATTTCAGCAAAGGACAAGTGCCGGCTCTATGGTCAGAGTTTGTTTGATGCTTCCGGTGATGCAAAGATACCCGGGGAGGTTATAAAATATCTGCTTTCGTTAAAGCCCAATCTGATCAAATACTACGGAATACCTCCTTCAGTCGGCAAGTATTATAAGAGGGGTTTTAATACTGAAGTTCCATATGTTGAAGGGAATGCCGATTCTGTTAATCAGTTAATGGTTGTTTTGCATTGCAGAACAATAAAACCTACAGGGGGAAGGATTGCCGGCAATTTTATCATGGGAGTGGCATCAGGAATTAATCCGGGATCAACGGTATATAATCCTGAAGCTTTCAATATTGACAGTTCCTCATTGATCTCCGCTTATTTTTTTCATCCTGAAACTGGCGAAGTAACCGGTATGCTGCAGAAGGTCCTTCCCTATGACCTGTTCAATGAAAAGTCTCAGGCATCCGGAGCGATTGAACTGATGAAGCTTTTGGATGAGGCCCCGTTGTGGTAAATGAAGACATGAATTTAGCGGCGGTCGCCGAAAATGGCACCTCCCAGCTTCCTGATCCCGGGTGGGGTCTTCAGCCAGCTCGAGGTTTTTGTATCGAAACTTCTCAGGTTCTGCAGCTCCCGGTATTCTTCTTCTGTCAGAATCTCTATACCAAAAGAGAGAGCCATATCAACAGCGCTGCCTTTGGGTTTTGCCGTCTTTTTTGAGTCCAGTGCGGCACGGTCATGGCAGACATTTCTCCTGCCGGCCGTACTTTCAGGTGAACAATCAAAAAAAGTGTAAATTCCGGTAATGTCATCATTGCCGACAACATCAGGTTCGCCCCCGGTTAGTTCCATTTGATGCAATGACCACAGCTTTTCCGGATTGGATTCCAGCCTTGCCTGAACATTGTTTTACGGTCTATACTTCAAAGCATGCCTGGCCATTAAAAGTTGGGAATAACCTATATTTGTACCATAAAACATTGCATGGAATTTTCTTTTAAAGGATTCATATACCGGATATTCATTGACCCTCTTATCTCCGGACTCAGAAAGCGTTTGGTCTCAATGATCCTGCCAGGAGAAAAGGTTATCGACATTGCCTGCGGAACGGGGGCATTGTCGCTGGAAATGTCAGGCCGTGCCGGCCATGTCACGGGCATCGACCTGTCGGAAGACATGATTACTACTGCAATCATTATGGCGAAGAAGCGGAAAGCCGGCAATGTATCATTCCATCTTCTCGACGCGACCGACCTTTCTTGCTACCCGGGCCATAGCTTTGATACGGCTGTTTCAGCTCTCGCCATGCACCAGTTTGACCCGGAAACTGGTATAAAGGTTTTCCGTGAAATGAAACGCATTGCCCGGCGCATCATAATCGCCGACTATAACTGCCCTGTGAGACCCGGTCCGGCATCATGGCTCGCATGGGGAATAGAATGGATAGCAGGGGGCGACCATTACCGCAGCTTCAGGAAATATATGGAAGGGGGTGGTATCCAGAGGCTGGCAGGAGAGTCCGGACTAACGATAAGCTCAAGGGTGGAGGGCGGTGCCGGAGTTTTTATCGTAACATTATTAAGCCCTGATGGAATCTGAACGGATTTGCTTTAACACTGCCCTGAAGGAAAAGTAACCAGTTTCCCGCATTGAACTATTCAGGTTGTTATTCCTGCAGCAATCATCATCATAAAAATCGGTTCAATAATACATTCAGGGACTATTGTGACTGATGGATTTAAGGTTGATCATGTTAATGATTTGTTAATTGATGTTAAGGTTATCAGTCAGTTAAATACCTTGTCGTATATTCGGACCCTAACTTGACTAACTTGTCTGAAGCCATGAAAAATTTCGCTGTTCTGCTCTCCCTGTTTCTTTTCTGCATTCCTGCTTTTTCCGGGAGTATTTCACCGGAACCTGACTCTTTAAGAAAAGACGCCCTCAATGTATTTATGGACGCCTCCGATTACATAAAAAAGGAGATACCCTATGTAAATTATGTAAGGGATCTGAAGGATGCCGGTGTTTACATAATTTCCACATCCCAGCCTACCGGATCAGGAGGAAGGGAGTATTCTTATTTCTTTTTCGGGCAGCATGAATATGCAGGAATGAACGACACCGTTTCTTTTGCATCAAATCCTGACGCCACTCAGGAAGAAATAAGAGAGAATCAGGTCAGTGTCCTTAAAATGGGGCTTATGCGTTATCTGGTGAAAACACCACTTTGGAAGTACATAAAGATCTCCTTCACCGAGCCGATTGCCGAAACAGTGTCGACTGATAAATGGAACAGCTGGGTTTTCAGGGCCAGGCTCAACGGATTCCTCGACGGACAACAATCCATAAAGTCAGCGAACTTCAGCGGCAACTTCTCTGCAAGCAGGGTAACCGAAAACTGGAAGATTGACCTGCGAGCCCGCTATAACTACGGTCATGATAAGTTCGAGATCGATGACGACCTCATTGAAAGTTCAAACAACTCACAATCTTTTGATGCCCTGATCGTCAGGAGTATTTCAGACCACTGGTCCTACGGAGGTTCTTTCGAGCTGGAAGCTTCGAGCTATAACAATCTTAAGGTTGCAACCGAGTTTATGCCCGGAATAGAGTACGATATATTTCCTTATAATGAATCGACCAGAAGGCAGTTAAGGCTTCTGTATTCAATAGGATACAGATATGCTGAGTATAACGATTCCACGATCTACGATAAGCTGAACGAAGGTCATTTCCGTCATTCGATTCAGGCGGCCTACGAGGTGGTCCAGAAATGGGGCACTATTGATCTTAATATGGAATACAGCAACTATCTGCACGACTGGTCAATGAACAACCTGTCGGTAAATGGGTTCGTCGATGTAAGGATCTTCAAGGGCTTGTCGGTGAATTTCGGAGGAGGAGCATCGCTGATCCACGACCAGCTCGGTCTTGTGAAAGGAGGGGCGACTCAGGAAGAAGTTCTGCTCAGAAGGAAGGAACTTGAAACCCAGTTCCAGTATTTCACAAGCTTTGGCCTCACCTTTACTTTCGGATCGATCTATAATAATGTAGTTAATCCGAGATTCGGCAACAGAGGGGGCGGAGGCGGAATGATGATCATCTTCTGATGCTGGTTGACAGGGTCAGATGCCTTGATTCAGGCCGGGGGAGTTGGTTAATGCTGCTTGTTCATACCGTTAGAAATCCCCTAAAGCCCCTTGAGCTGTAATAGGATGATGCGCCGTTGTGGTACAGGAAAACTTGTCCGTACCGGCGGTCGCCAAAGAGGGCCCCTCCAAGATTCCTGATTTCAGGAGGTGTTTTTAACCAGCTGGAGGTTCGGGTGTCGAAACTGCCAAGATTCTGTAGTTGGCTGTATTGTTCCTCAGTAAGCATTCCGATGCCCATCGCGGCTGCCATATCCATGGCACTGTCTTTTGGCCTGGCTGTTTTCCTTGAATCGAGGGCCTGGCGATCGTAGCAAAGGTTTCTGCGGCCTTCAGGACTTTCAGGCGAACAGTCAAAGAAAACATACCGGTCATTTTCCCTGTCATAGTCAACAACATCGGGCTCGCCTCCGGTTTGCTCCATTGCATAGAGTGACTTTAGCCTGGAAGGACTGGCATTCAATCTCGAATGCACACTGGCCCATTCAAGACCCTTATGACGGTTCATGTTATTCTCAAAACGGTCTTTCAGTATCCTGAGCAGTTCCTCACGTTTTTCAGTCGACAGGGTGTTATGAGCTTCCATGGTGAGCGAATATTTTTGAGAGTACAGGGATCCGGTGTCCATATAATTAACAAGGAGGCCTTTTTGTTGTTCATTGTATCGCAGATGATTAATGTGAAAATTATCTATCTTTCTCCCTTAACTGCACCCTCCTTATCTTACCGCTGATAGTTTTCGGTAATTCCGAAACAAACTCGATAATCCTCGGGTACTTATAGGGAGCTGTGACCTTCTTTACATGTTCCTGAAGCTCTTTTGCAAGCTCATCTCCGGGCTGGTAATTTTTTGAAAGCACTATTGTCGCTTTTACGATCTGTCCCCTGTCGGGGTCGGGAACAGCGGTGACCGCACATTCAAGAACAGCAGGATGTTCGATGAGGGCGCTTTCGACCTCGAAGGGACCGATCCTGTAACCGGAACTCTTTATTATATCATCCGCCCTGCCAACAAACCAGAAATATCCGTCCTCGTCGCGCCAGGCCATGTCGCCGGTTCTGTAAACACCATCAGACCACACCTTCTTTGTAAGTTCATCATCCCTGTAATATCCCCTGAACATGCCAACCGGTTTTCGTCTGTCAGTATGAATTACAATTTCTCCTTCATATCCGATTTCGCAGGGGCTTCCCGTTTCATCAACAATTTCAATGTCATAGCCCGGCGACGGTTTTCCCATTGATCCGGGTTTGGGCGTCATCCACGGCCAGGTGGCAAGAGCGACTGTGCATTCTGTCTGACCGTATCCCTCCATTAACCTAAGTCCTGTTTTCTCGAGGAAGAATTTAAACACCTCGGGATTCAATGGCTCACCTGCCACAACACAGTTATTCAGACTGCCAAGGTCATAGCTTCCAAGGTCTTCCTTTATAAGAAACCTGTAAATCGTAGGAGGTGCGCAGAATGTCGTAACCTTGTATTTTTCAATTATCTGCAGAATATCTTTGGGGACGAATCTGTCGTAATCATAAGTCATGACGGCACTTCCCGCGATCCATTGACCGTATATTTTTCCCCATGCCGACTTTGCCCATCCTGTGTCAGCTATGGTGAAATGAAGTCCGTTGTCCTGAACGCACTGCCAGTATTTTGCAGTAACTATATGTCCGAGAGGATAGGTGAAGTCGTGAGTCACCATTTTTGGCATTCCGGTTGTGCCGGAAGTGAAATAAAGGAGCATTGTATCATCATTCCTTACCGATCCGGCGGGACAGGGTCTGGTGAATACCTCCTGGCTTTCATCCATGCCTTTCGAAAAGTCGATCCATCCATCTTTCCCCGGTCCTACCAGGGCTTTGCACTTCAGGGAGGGCGAACTGCTTTCGGATTCTTCAACATGCTGTATCACATCAGGATCGGAAACACAGACTATCATTTTAATATCGGCAGCGTTGTTCCTGTATACAATATCCTTTGTTGAAAGCAGGTGAGTGGCAGGAATGGTGACTGCCCCTATCTTGTTAAGTCCGAGGGTGCAGAACCAGAAAGTATAGTGTCTTTTGAGGATCAGCATAACCGGATCTCCCTTGCGGATGCCCTTCGACATGAAGAAATTTGCAGCCTTGTCGCTGAAATATTTCATCTGTCCGAATGTGAAAACGGCTTCACCGCCTTTGTCATCGCACCACACCATTGCAGTCTTTTCAGGATTGATGCGTGCAGTTTCGTCGACCACGTCAAAGGCAAAATTGAATCCGGAGGGTATCGTTACTTCAAATTCCGATTTAAACTCCTGGTATGATTTAAAATCAATCTTTTTAAGGTATTTGTCAAGAAGCATTTTCAGTATCCGTTTTAACTATAAAACCATTGCAAGAAATTTCACCTGCTCATTGTTAAGGGCTTTCATGGCGTGATTGCAGCCTGAGTCGAAGTAGATCGAATCGCCCTCATTCAGGATTATTTCGTGCCCATCGATGATAGTCATCATCGATCCTTTAATTACATAGTTGAATTCCTGACCCGGGTGGGAATTGAAATCAAGCAGGGTATCTGCCGGTTTGGGATCGATCGTTACCATGAAAATCTCTGCTTTCTTATGTATAAAGTTGCAGGCAAGGCTCTCGTATTTGTACTGCTGCCTTCGTTCAAGCTTCAGGCCCTTGCCCTTTCTCACTATCCCGAAAACGTGGAGTTTGGGTCCCTCACCTCCCAGCAGGACCGAAAGTTCGACATTGAACATCTCGGATATTTCGAAAAGCACTCCCACGGGGATGTCGGCTTCACCGCTTTCATATCTGACATACAGCTCTTCCGGAAGCCCCAGCTTTGCTGCCAGCTCTTTTGCCGTTATTCCTGAAATATCACGGAGTTCCCTTATCCTTGCTCCGATCTGCCTTATTTGTTCTGTCATGGCAATCTGTTTTTGAGGCTTCAATATTACATAAATTATTCAATAGCTTTTTACAACTGTTCAGGTTAATTAAAAAGCATGATTGTGAGGCTATTGAGCCTGACAGGCTTAATGCGATGCAATGGGAATACAGTGAAGGGGGATTTATCTCCTTCTCATTTTTTCCATAATGAAGTGATCGACCGACAGGCGGCCTGCTCCGTAGATGAGGATAAAAACTGAAAGAAGGGTCATTGAAAAGTCTGTTCTTGTTTCATGGGCCATCGACCAGAACCCTTTCTCCGACAGTATCGTAATTTTGGTGGTTGATATGGCTGTTATCATTATTATCAGGACAGGTATAGCAGCTATCCTTACTGAGAGGCCAACCAGAATAAGGGCTCCGCATGCAATTTCAAACGATGCCACAAATGCAGCAAGAAATTCAGGATTTGAGAATCCTATCTTCTCAAAACGTCCAGCACCCACACTTTCCGGGAAAAGGAATTTCTGTATTCCTTCCGAAAGAAAAACCAGACCAACGATCAGTCTTGGCAGAAGTGACCTGTTGTCATCAACGGTCCTGAAAATCAATTCCTGAAGTTTTCTCATCTCAATTTGGTTTTTAGGTTCAAGTATGTCACGGCGGAATTATGTTATTCCTTTTAGTCGTATTCAGCCTTTGACCGGAATCTGAAAGGGGACATTGCTCTAAGTTATGATTTTAAACAAATCCTGCTCCCAGGGCAATTGAGATCAGGAGAAGCATTACGGCAACGAGCAACTGGATTGACCTTAGCGTTACTTTCTTAAGCATTTTATTTCCAAGAAAAGCTCCGGTAATTGCTGCAAGTGTTGCCGAAATCACCAGGATCAGATGTTCCTGCAGATTCGATTCCTTAAATCTGGATGCATAGACCGATATCCTTGAGAAATCGACAAGGCAGGCAATGACTACGCCCGTTGCTATAAAGGCTTCCTTGTCAAGACCGCTCTTAAGAAGGAAAGCGCTTCGGATGGCTCCCTGGATCCCGGTCAGACCGCCAAAAAAGCCGCTGAGGACTCCTCCCAAAGCGAGCTTGCTCCTGCTGAACCGGATGTTCTGTACAGAAGGCATTATTTCAAGCAGTGAGAATATGATCAGAAGCAAGGCTATTGTCAGTTTTACAGGAGTAATCTCAAAGTTCCTGCCGGCGATCTGATATTCAAGGATGGAAGGCATTTTAGTAATTGTCAGCAACAACCAGGCTCCTGCAAATGAAGCAGCCACGGCTGGTATCCCGAATTTTATCAGTACCTCCCTGTCGGCCTTTCCGCCGATAAGGGAAATTTTAAAGAGGTTGTTTGAAAAATGGACTATTCCGGTCAGGGCAATGGCAACTTCGACCGGAAAGAAAAGAGCAAAAACTGGCATTAGTATCGTTCCGAGACCAAAGCCTGAAAAGAAGGTAAGCAGGGCTGTTGCAAAAGCGGCAAGAGAAATAATTAATATTTCCATTGATAACTGTTATTCATATCAGGAACACGGTTTCCTGCTATTGTAAAAAGATGGCCCTGTGATAAACGCTTATCTCTGGTTTATTGTTCGGAGTATTGCCAGGTTAAACCGTCATTAATACAGATATGTATAACAAAAGAATATAATTGCTGCAGAAAGCCAGGCAGTACATCATTCCGTCAGCCAGTATTCGCTGAAGCTTGCATGGACAATATTCCTCAACGGGGGCTGTCCCTCCGGCCCGGGCACCTGGTTTGTGAATGTGACATGAATACGGCCGTCATTGCCCTGGATTATAGCAGGGTAGTGAGCCCTGGTTTCGCCTCCCGGTTCGTCATCAACAAGTGTTTTACGGAAAGGCCAGGTCTTTCCTTCGTCTTTCGAGAGCCAGACGGAGAGACGGTGTCTTCCTTCTTCAGTATCATTGTGAACGGTGACAAGACTTCCGCTTTTAAGCACAAGGTTGTCAGCTGCCGATCCCGGGTTGGGAATCTGTGAGTCGTGAACCGTACTCCAGCTCTCTCCCCTGTCGGTCGAGACGCTTTTCAGAAGCCGTTTCGGAGCCGGCCCATTATCACGCATGTAGGCAGTTATTGATCCGTCGCTGTTCATAGCAAGTGCCGGCTGGATGGATCCTGCCCCGACCAGAGGTTCACTGAAATGCCACGTCAGGCCGCAATCGTCAGTTATTGCAATCAGGCTGAATTCGAATCCGTCGGAATAGAGGGGAAGCAGGATCCTGTCGCCGAGTATCAGCGGCTTGTTCCTTGTCTGCCATCCTATCCTCCTCATAAGAGGATAACCCAGTTGGGCAGGCACACTTTCTCCCTTGTCGTTAACGTCAGTTCCGCTTCGTATGAGATTAAGCCCTTTTGCCCTTTCCATTACATGTCCGGCAGCAGTTTTCCACATCTCTTCCGTGACACTTCCCGAGCCGTCCTCCCTGATATACCCGTCTGTGACAAGACTGACATGGTAATCCTCAAGCTTCTTTTTCAATAAACTGACAAATCCGTCATTGCGCCCTATACCTTCAGGAGCTGCGCGATCAGGCCTGACATGGATCATGTCCTGCCACTTCCAGACAGGAGCGCCGGTACTTTGCATGTAATCATCGCTTAACCGGTATTTCAGTATTGAAGATTCCCACTGGTATGCCAGTACCGTGTACCAGACAAGCCAGAGACGGTTTTGCGGATCGATGAAGAGGACAGGGTTGATATCAGGAAAGTCCGGGGTATCGGCCATCAGGAAGGGTTCGCACCAGATACCCGTTTTTTTGTCGAACCGCGATCCCAGGATTATCACATCATCTGATTTTCGCTCCCCGCTTCCCTGAAACCAGGCAGCAAGGAGATCACCATTCGGAAGCTCAACAACCGTTGAACCATGACAGTGCTGTTCCTGAAGAGGAAAGATGTCGGTTTTGACAAGGGCAACGGAATTTTCCTGTTTGTTATCAACTTTTGCGGTGGTGCCTTTCCTGCATGCTGTCTGCGACATGATCAGGCAAATGGCAAGGAGAAAAAACGCTCGTTTCATGTAGAAATATTTTTATTAAAGATAGCTCAGATTTGCTAATTCAAGAGGCGAATTTTCTCTCGCGGGGTATGGGCCATCAAAGATTAAAGTGATAATTGGCAGTACTCGTACTGGATTTTAGTGATTTTCTTAGATTTGTATTTAGCTTCAAACCTTCAAACCTTCAAACCTATCTGTCATGACATCTCCCAAAAGAAAAACCATGCTTTCGCGCCGTGAATTTATGCGTTTATCCGCCGCTGCAGCAGCAGGCGTGACGCTACTTCCACAGTTTTCCTGTTCCTCTGCCGTTATCCCTTCCCCCATGAAACGCCGTTTCGGCCGTATCAATTTTGATGTCACCACGCTGGGTCTCGGCGGCCAGTCTTCCCTTCAATGGACTCCGGAGGGTGTTGAACCCGTTGAAATAATTAAAAAAGCCTTTGAGCTCGGAATAAATTACTTCGACACATCAAACGTATACGGTCCAAGTCAGATGAATTATGGGAGGGCATTCAGGGAACTTGATCTGATACCCGGTAAGCCAGGTTATAATCAGTTACTCAGGGAATCAATCTTCCTTACCTCCAAGACCATGATCCGCTGGGCAAAGGGAGGCTATCCCAAACTTGATAATGTGCGCAACAGCACTGACGGTGATCACGGAGGAGGGGCTGTGGAAGATCTCAAGCGCTCCCTTTCAATAATGTTTGGAAACGACGACGGAACCTATCCTGAAGGAGCCTATGTGAACATGATGCTCATCCATAATATAACAAACCCCGAAGAAGTTGATGTAGTGTTTAAGGGGCTTGAAACACCTCCCGACCTTAATGATAATTTCGGAGCCCTTATTGCGCTCCGTGACTACAGGGACGGCACCAATATTACCGGCCTGAATCCTAAAAATGAGAAGCTGATAAGGCATATCGGCTTTTCAGGGCATTACAGCGCCCCGGTCATGATCGACATGATACAGAGGGATAAGTGGGATCTGTTCGATGGAATGCTTGTTGCGATCAATGCCAACGACAGGCGTTACCTTAATATGCAGTACAATGTTATCCCGGTGGCACAGGCAAAAAATATTGGGATTATTGCCATGAAGGTCTTCTCCGACGGAACAATGTATACGAAGGAACCCGGCTGGTCGAGCAAACCGGAACATGTGGTCACAGTTGTCGGAACAGAAACAGTCCCGAGCCGGCCGCTGATAGAATATGTCCTTACCACACCGGGGATACATACCCTTATCATAGGAACCGGTCACATAGACGACGATCCGCTTAAATGTCAGCTGGTTCAGAATTACTATGCCTCACAGATCGCTCCGGATGCCCTCAATGAAGACCAGAGACGTGAAATTGAAAAGATAGGAGCTAAAGCCCGCAACGGTGAAACAAATTATTTCCAGCTTCCCGATTCCGGACTGACTCCTCCACGAAATCCAAGGATAGTAAAATCAGAAAAAATGCAGCTCACCTGGGATACCAGCTATGCCGGAAGTGAACCGCTTTCCCATTATGAGATCGAAAGCGACGGTAGGATAATAGGCACAGTCAGGCATCTTCCCCAGATCACAAAGGATCCTTTTAAGTACGAGGTGGTATCAGGTGAAAAATTCAAGGTAATAGCAGTCGATACAGTTGGCCGGAGATCAGCAACTGAGATATTAACAGCCTGATAATTAGACGAAATTTATTCTTAAGACACTAATGTGCCGGTAAATGCCTGTCGCTGCCTATGGCAGGCATTCCGGCCTTAAATGGTTTCTGACACATGATTCTGAGATTCGGAAATATCGTATAAATCATTATTTCCTTCCCCGAAACAAAAAAATCTTTCTATTTGCTTCACCCTGAAATAAAAAGATTTCTCCATATATTTATACATTCAGATATTCCTCTTTATTAATGGCAACACGAAGGCAATTTATAAGAATTTCAGCTGTTGGAGCTGGAGCCGTTTTAGCCGGCGCAGCTGGTTTCAGGCTTATGGCACCCGAACCGGGTAAGGCCCTTTCCGGATCTGCAGGTGAGATGCTTCGACGAATTCCCACTTATTGTGAGGTGTGTTTCTGGAAGTGCGCGGGATGGGTTTACAGAGACGACAAAGGAGCAATCAAGAAGATAGTTGGCAACAATGAGGACCTTAACTGCAACGGTCGCTTCTGTCCGCGCGGGACAGGAGGAATAGGAATGTACTATGACGACGACCGTTTGCGGACTCCTCTCATCCGTACCGAGGAGCGCGGGCAGCAGAGTTTCAGGGAGGCAACATGGGAGGAAGCCTTCGACTACATTGCCGAAAAGATAAAGAAGATCTCTGCAGAACATGGCCCCGAGTGCCTGGCCCTTTTCACCCACGGTTCGGGCGGAAAATATTTCTCTACCCTTCTCCGTGCCCTTGGCTCACCTCACGTTGCCGCCCCTTCGTATGCACAATGCCGCGGTCCGCGCGAAGTTGCGTTCCAGGGTACTTTCGGCGAGACAATAGAGAGTCCTGAAAGGACGGATATCCGTGATACAAAATGCCTTGTTCTGATAGGAAGCCATATCGGAGAGAACATGCACAACGGCCAGGTCCAGGAAATGTCTGACGCCATCGACAAGGGGGCAACCATTATAACAGTCGATCCGCGTTACTCAACCGCTGCCGGAAAATCAAAATACTGGCTTCCGATAAAGCCGGCAACTGATCTGGCTCTCCTGCTGGCATGGATCAATGTCATAATAAATGAAGAACTGTACGACAAACCCTATGTCGAAAAATATACCTTCGGACTGGATTATTTAAGGGAACATGTAAGGAGCATGACTCCTGAATGGGCTTACGGGATAACAACCATTGACCCCACAGTTATCCGTGAAACGGCACGCGAAATGGCCAATGCATCGCCCGCTGTCATCATTCACCCGGGACGCCATGTCACCTGGTACGGCGACGATACCCAGAGGCTGAGGGCTGTGGCAATCCTCAACGCTCTACTGGGCTCATGGGGAAGAAGAGGTGGGTTCTACCGACCCGAGATTTTTGAGTTGCCCGAACCTCCGCATCCTCCGTTTCCGGAGCCAAAGAGATCATGGAGAACAGAGTTTCCCGACCTGTACAAGCTTGCCGATTCGGTACTGGCTAACGGACTCTGCGATGCCACTGTTCCTGACCCCAGCCGGCACTGCCAGTTTCAGGGATGGATAGTTAACGGAACAAATCTTATTGAGACCCTGCCCAACCAGGAAAATACCCTCAAGGCCATACAGGCCCTTCAGCTTCTTGTTGTAATAGACACAATGCCAATGGAGATAACAGGCTGGGCAGATGTGGTCCTTCCGGAATGCACCTATCTTGAGCGCTTTGATGATATAAGGACCGGGCCGCACCGCAAGCCCCAGATAGCACTCAGGGCACCTGCTGCAGAACCGATGTACAACACAAAGCCATCGTTCTGGATGGCCAGGGAACTGGCAAAAAGATTGGGAGTTATAGATTACTTCCCATTTGAAAGGATCGAGGACCAGCTCGACTGGCAGCTGAAACAGGCAGGAAGCAGCCTCGATGAGATGATGAAACTCGGGGTAAAGACCTTTGACAGACAATATGAGGATCTTTATTTTGCACCCGGAGAGGATGTGGAGTTTTACACCCCGACAGGAAAAATTGAGCTCTATTCAACCACATTCGAGGAAGCCGGATTTGATCCCCTTCCAAAGTACACTCATCACGAGGAACCCCCTCCGGGATTTTACAGACTTAACTACGGAAGGGCTCCGATGCATACCTTCAGCCGTACATCCAACAATCCCAACCTCACTGATCTGATGGATGAAAATACTCTGTGGGTTAATCCGCGTGTTGCAAAAGAGTGGGGCCTGTCGACCGGGCAATATGTTCATCTGGTAAACCAGGATGGAAAGAAATCGGAGTTTCCCATTAAAGTGAGAGTGACAGAACGTATCAGGTGGGACTCCGTTTACATGGTCCATGGCTTTGGTCACGACCAGAAGAAGCTAAGGAGGTGCTACGGCAAGGGAGCCAGCGATACAAACCTGATAACCAAAGTTCTTGTCGATCCCCTTATGGGAGGTACGGGAATGAGAGGCAACTTCGTGACCTTTATCACTGATCTCAGCGGAAAGGAGGTGGCATCATGAGATATGCAATGGCTGTTGATACAAAGAAATGCGTCGGATGCAGCGACTGCGTTGTTGCCTGCCAGACTGAAAACGATGTTCCCATTGGCTTCTGCCGCGACTGGGTTGTTGAGGTTATTGACGGCACCTATCCTCAGCTTGAGGTCGAGATCAGGTCGGAGAGATGCAATCAGTGCGAGAATCCTCCCTGCGTAAGATGCTGCCCCACCGGAGCAAGCCATGTCGTTGAAGGAGGGGTGGTTCTTGTTAAACCCAATAAATGCATTGGCTGCGGAGCCTGCATTGCCTCATGCCCCTACGATGCACGTTATCCTCATCCTAAAGGCTATGTCGACAAATGCACCTTTTGCATACACAGGGTAAGACTGGGAATGCAGCCTGCCTGTGTAGCAGTATGCCCGACCAAGTGCATGTACTTCGGCGATCTTGACGATCCGAACAGTGATGTAAGCAGGGTGCTTAAGAAAAGAAAATTCAAGACCCTTATTCCCGAGGCAGGGACCAAACCTCATTTATATTTCCTTATCTGAAAATGAAATGAACGAAGAGCTAATCATAAGCGGAAGAGAGAACCTGATGGTTGATCCGCAGCTTCATATATGGCACTGGCCCATACCACTCTACCTTTTTCTTGGAGGACTTGCGGCAGGAGTGCTCTTCTTTGCCGCCCTTTACTATCTTCTCGGGAAAGAAGAAAATTTCCGTACAGCAGTGCGCCGCGTGCCCTTCCTGGCACCGGCAGCCCTTGTAATAGGCCTGGCTGCACTTTTCATCGACCTCCGGCATAAGGCCTACTTCTGGCAGCTTTATACTACGATAAGGCTCGAATCGCCCATGTCGTGGGGAGCCTGGACACTGCTTGTAATAACAACAGTTTCCTTTATCTGGTGCGCGCTTCATATCAGGGAGTTTTTCCCGAAATGGGACTGGAGGTACAACTGGCTTAAAGAACTTGAGAGTTTCTTCAACAGATACAAGAGGCCGCTGGCATGGGTAATGCTGGTTTTTGCGATAATAACAGGGGTGTATACCGGAATTCTTCTTTCGGCATTCAACGCCAGGCCGCTCTGGAACACTTCAGTGCTGGGTCCCCTCTTTCTTGCCTCTGGCCTTTCGGCAGGAGCCGCATCGGTTGTACTCGCATCAAAAAACAAACACGAAAGGCTTCTATTCACAAAGATAGATCTTATCATCCTCGGAACAGAACTTTTCCTGATTGTGCATATGTTCATGGGATTTCTCGCAAGCACGCAGGTACAGATAGAAGCTGCAGGACTGTTTCTCGGAGGACCCTATACGATGGTCTTCTGGATTTTTGTCGTTATGCTGGGGATTATTATTCCCGCCATTCTCGACCTAATGGAACTGAAGGGTTACCATATTCCGGCAGTTATACCTGGACTGCTTGTAATAATGGGAAGCCTTGTCTTCCGCTTTGTTTTTGTTTTTGCCGGCCAGGTAAGCCGGTGGTTATATTGAAAACAACAATAAAAACATCTATATGAACAGTAATTCAACTACAGGCAGAAGCAGGAAATACCTGAATCCCTATCTCGGAGGGGTTCTTCTGGGACTCGTGCTGCTTGCTGCCAATTATGTCTCCGGAAGAGGCCTGGGGGCAAGCGGTGCAATAAAAAGTGTCGTTGCCACTACTATTGAGACGGTCGACAAGGATTCTTTCAGCACAATGCCGTTTATGGCAGAATATGCCGAATCGCACAGCGGAAGTCCAATGAAATCGTGGCTTGTTTTTCAGATGCTTGGAGTGATAGTGGGAGGTTTTCTTTCCGGGGCCTTTGCCGGACGCCTTAAGCTCAAGGTTGAGCATTCCCCTAAAATAACCTCACGAAGACGACTGATCTTCGCTCTGGCAGGAGGAGTTCTGTTCGGCTTCGGTTCCCAGCTGGGAAGAGGCTGTACAAGCGGTTCGGCACTCAGCGGTATGGCAGTTCTCTCGCTCGGAGGATTCATTACCATGATGGCTATCTTCGGCACAGCCTTCGCACTTGCTTATTTCTTCAGGAGAAACTGGATATAAAAAGGAGGAAAAATGGGACCACTTGCACCAAATGAAATAATATCGGAAAACACCAATTTTCTGATCGCCTTTTTTATAGGCATAGGCTTCGGATGGGTTCTTGAGAGCTCGGGTTTTTCGTCAAGCCGGAAACTGGCAGGAATATTCTATGGATATGATACCGTAGTGCTGAAAGTGTTTTTTACCGCTGCAATAACAGCAATGCTCGGATTGCTTTTCATGAGCCTCTTCGGGTGGATCGACCTCGATCTTGTTTACGTGAACCCGACATTTCTTTCATCAGCCATCGTCGGAGGAGTTGTTATGGGAGCAGGATTCATAATGGGAGGCTTCTGCCCCGGGACAAGCTTCTGCGGAGCTGCAATAGGAAAGATAGATGCCATGGTCTTCATCGCCGGTCTTTTCATAGGAGTATACGGCTTTGCCTTTACCTACGGATGGTGGGAGAAACTGTATCTTGCGAAGTACCTCGGTGAGCCTAAGGTAAGTGAGAAACTGGGTATGTCGGACGGTCTCTTCGGCCTGCTTCTTATAATGGCTGCAATCGGCATGTTTATTGTTGCAGAATGGGCTGAGAAGAAGTTCGCAAGAGAAGAATATTAAATTAAAACAAATAATATACAGTTATGAAACAACTAAAATTACTCGCACTCATAGTTATTCCCCTCGGGATAATTATTGCAGCAGTCCCGGCCGACAGGGTCAGCCAGTCGCGCCTTACTCCTCATGAACTTCTGCAGGAAGCCGGAGCCGGGATGCAGTTCATCGCTCCGGATGCAGTTGCCGATCTTCTCGTTCAGAAGAATCCGTCACTCCGTCTGATCGACGTCAGAACACCTGAGGAATTTGATGCCTTCAGCCTTCCCGGAGCCCTGAACATACCGCTCAGCAACCTTCTGGCTGATGAATACACCGATATCCTGAACCAGGATGCCTATGTCAATGTCTTTTATTCAAACGGATCGGTTTATGCGAACCAGGCATGGATGATTACCAGGCAGCTGGGATATGATAATAACTTTGTCCTTGAGGGAGGATTGAATTACTGGTTCGGTAACATATTGTCCCCGGAAGCCCCTTCGGAGACAAGTCCAAACGAGGAATTTGCGAAATACGACTTCAGGAAAAGCGCAGCTGCAGCTCTCGGTGGAGGAGGTGTTGTAACTACCGACCAGGCAGCTCCAGCAGTGAAGGCTGTTAAACCGCCGGTTACCGCCAAAGCAAAAAAGAAACCTTCAGGGGGTTGCTGATAGTACAGAGGCCTGGTCAGATTTAAAATGAATCTCCGGCCTTTGCCTGGAGGATTGTAGGTCTTTTGCACGGGTGGAAGAAATCACCCGGAAAAAATGGCATTATGACTGTTGATGAATATATAGATTCATTTCCCGAAAAGATCCGGATCCTTCTCAGGCAGCTAAGGAATACCATAAAGCTTAATGCTCCCTCGGCTGAAGAAGGTATTGCCTACCGGATGCCTGCTTACCGGACAAATGGGAAACCACTTGTATATTTTGCCGCTTATCCCGGGCATATTGGCTTCTATGCGACGCCCACGGGACATTCAGAATTTGCCGCCGAACTGTCAAAGTATAAGCAGGGGAAGGGTTCTGTTCAGTTTCCTGTTGATGAGCCTTTGCCTCTGGACCTTATTGCCAGGATAGTCCGTTTCAGGGTGAACGAAAACTCCATTATGAAACGAACCAGTTCAAAAAAGAAAGGATAATTACAGTGGTTTTCTGAAGCCGCAGATGAATTATTGCCAGCGGCCCCTGCTGAGAACGAAGAATTTTTTCGGATTGAAGTAGGGTGAGAGCTTCAGGTTATCATTAAACCTTTTCCTGACCTCATCATCGGAGAGATCTTCCCTGGTCCCAACCACGGTACGGGTATTCACCCTGACATATCTAAGCGGTCGCTCCAACTCTCTTTTTGTTAATTCCTTCTCAAAGATAACGGAATTCACGACAGTTCTATTTTGCGGCACAGGATATTTTAAACCATTCATTTCAGCTTCATAGCAGTGAAGCATTTTTATTATCAGACTAATCCTTACAGTGTATCTAAACAGCCCCTGATCTGCTGCCGGGGTTTTTCTAAAATAGATGAAGAGAATTTCATGGCCTAAGGTTTTTATGTAATGGAAAAGCATAATATATTCGGTACATAATATTGCATCAGATGGCTTATTCGGAAAAGATTAATGACCCTGCTTTTGAAAGATACCTGAGAAATACAAAAAACTACAGGCTGCAGTTTTCCTTTGCGCTTGCGTTTGCAGCAATTGCAGGGTTTTTTCTTTACGGACATTTCAGCGACGAGATGGATAATCCTGAGGCTTTATACATAGGCCTTGCCATTGGAGGTATGTTTGTTCTGATAGGATTCTTTTCTGCCAGGTCGGTCAAACCCACTCTTACATGGGACGGTGTGGTAACCGGGAAAAAGAAAAGGCAGGCCGGGGGGAAGCTGGAATATGTGGTAATGATTTCAGATGGGAAAAACAGGATACATGAAATAAAATCAGAAGACGATCCCACATTGTACGATTATTACCACGAGGGAGAGAAGGTACGATTTCATGGACGTCTGCACTCATTCGAGAAGTATGACAAATCGAAGGATGAGATCATCTTTTGCAATGCCTGCGCCTTTATGCACGAGATAAGCGATGAATACTGCCGCAATTGCGGCTGTCCGCTTTTGAAGTGAGCGACCGGGTCGCTTATACTGCCGGATTCTCCTTTCTGATGCTGCCGATAAGCTCCTCAATGTTAATTGAATCCGGGACGGGGATATAAAGAGCATGCTCGTTGGTCCAGGTACGGTCGGTATAATAATACTTCAGCATGATCCCCCTGAAAGGCTCCTTTATGTTTTTCAGGCTCCTGATGCCTGAAAGAGGGAAATCCCAGTTGTGAAAGTATCCGTTTATATAAGCGTATTGTGATCCAATAAGTATCTTACCGTCTCCTTTCAGATTCCTGTAATGATAATAATAAGGCATGAACCATGAAAAGATCAGGACTATAAGCCAGATGCCTCCCATGATAAGCATAAAGCCAACTGATTCATCCCTTTCAAGGAAGAAAAGGAAAGGAAGTGTTATCACCACAAAGAAAATAGTAACCACTAACATTACAGCCTTATTCTTGCCCCGGGATGTGACTTTCAGATTGTCTGAGAAGGCCTTCCTTTCATCTTCCGTCATTATCCAGCCGGCAATAAGCTTTTCCCCCGTGATCAGGCGGTCCATTTTTTTCGCCCTTTTATTAAGGATAATAATTGTTACCAGTGATGCAGCCCCGGCAAAAATTCCCAGAAAACCGACCGGCCAGATTCCCGACAGGAAGGTATTTTCCGATAAGGCTGCAGCTGCCGCTAACAGCGAAATAATTCCAAAAACGGCAAAAAAGCGTGCAGCAGACCGCTCTCTGTTTTTTACCGGTTTGAGAATACCGTTACTTATAGATTTATCCATTTGCAGACCCTTAGAAATGTAATATATTACTTATCAGCGATTGTTATTATATGAAACGCTTACAGTTATATAAGACCTTGGGAACAGAATGTTTTCCCAGTTCTTGCAGGCCTCATACTCCGATTTTGTATAGTTGATGTCTAAAAGTGATATTTCCTCATTCGAAGGATAGAATTTTACACGGTGTTCCAGTTTCATGATACTATTGCTGAATTCGGGATCTGGTTGCAGCTTTACACAATCCCATCCGTCCCTGTGATAGCGGATACCATATTCTCCTTTTCCGTCTGATGCCAGGGGAATATTCCGCAGCTCAATATCAGTCCATTCTTCACGGTATGGCGGATCGTTCTGCCCTCTCCTCCATTTCTCATGCATCCGGACTGTCATGTGGATTATCCTGTCATCACTCCGCTGGCCTTCAATCGTGGCTTCTCTCGACGGTGAGCTAATTCTTCCGGAGAATGTACCTCCCCTTGATATCTCGAATCCGCCATACATTGTTCCAAAATTCGGACTTTCATAGACAAAGTAATCACTTCTCGGAAACGACTGGTTCTGATCCCGGTAACCCGCCGTATAAGTTGCATGCACTGAAATCCTGAAGTGAATGTTAAAGTTGGCCGCTGCAGGTGCAGCAACCTTTTTGGGAGCTGCTTTTATAGTTTTCTGATCAGACTTAACTGTTATGCCTCCAAATTCAATCTCAGCATTTATAACGGCATTTTCCTCCATCCTTATCTTTCCTGAGAATTTACCGTTTTTAGCCATTAAATTACCCAATTCATCCAGTGTGGCTGTCTTTATGAGTACAGGGCCATTGTATCGGATCTGTTGCTTGTATTCCTTATCGGGAAGATGAACCACTTCCCCGGTAATGGTTCCGTCGTCTGCAAGGGATGATATCCTTACGCTCAGTGCGGGGATGAAAAGTTTCATGGCATGCATCCCGGTTTCCCTTATTGCCGGAACCAGGATCCTGGCATTCGATTCCACACATTTTTTGTCAAGGTAGGGAAAGGTCTTTGAAACCGGATAGTCCGAGAAGAACCATGTGTCGGTGCATAAAAGAACTTCCTGTCCGGCTACTTTTTTCCTGTAGTAGTTGTCTGAATAATTGCCTGAACTTATTTTGGGAGAGGCATAGACATGTTCGGGATGGGCTATGGGTCTGATCTCATTGCCTTTCCAATCCTTTCCCGAAATGGTTTCTCCCGTAAAAAAGCTCTCGTTGGTGAAACGGGCCAGTTCATGGGCCAGTTCATTGACTGTTGTTGCTTTTTCCAGCTTTGCGACCAATGCCGGGTCAACGCTTCCTGTGAGGAATTTATCAAGTGCGCTGTCATCGTTCTTCTGGAAATCGTCCATCATTTCCTCGTAGGTATCGGGATTTCCGAAGTATGACATAAGAGGCACCGGTACTGAGGGATGGGCGTCGTTCCTGACGTGCGACGGGCATCCGTTATCAGCGATCATGTGCAGGGTTTCGCCCAGCGATCGCCATACCCGGGCCATCATTTCGCGACGTTTGCCTGGATCAGCTTCTTCAAGGGCGCCCTTCATGAACTGCTTGCCATTTTCCCAGGTATAGTTATGCTCAAGTGCACCGAACGATCCTGCCTGTCCCAGAGCCCATTCCACCCCGTCAGTTTCAGGATTTCTGAATTTCGACTGGATCCAGCTTAGAAGCTTTCCGTTTACATCGTCGGTGAGGTACCGTTTCCCGGCCGGCCTTGTCGGATCATAAAAGTGGCGCAGGCTCGCCGGTACTTCGGGTACATCAGCAGAAAAGCCTCCGTGAGATATCCATTCCATTGGAGTCTTTTCACGTAACTCCTCAGTGAAGGTAGCTTTCCCATATATCTTTTCCGAAGCCCAGAAAGCCAGCTCTTCATGAAAACGATCAATCTCCGAGGGATTGAAAAGCCCGGGGTCGGTAATGAAATTGCCTCTGAGCTTTACCCGGTTAAAATCGAACTCATAGTTCTTAAACTTGTTCATTGAAAACCCTCCCTTGTTGTTTTTTGCTGTGAAATGTTTCACAATAAATGTGTTAAGGGTAGGATGATTCTTGGTATTCCCGTAGCCCGTCAGAAGGATCCAGAATCCCAGCGCAAGGATTATAATTATGGCAGCTGCTGGTATTTTATTTTTTTCCATAAGGACTTTCGCTTTAAAACCTTACCAGTTTCCAGTTACCGTCATCGCCCAGTGTAAACTCAGCAGTAAACTTCCTTCCTGAGCCGTCACTGAATTCGTACAGGGCATATACCGGACCTGACATTACCAGCTTTCTGCTCCTGAATGCTTTTGCATAATCTTTCATATAGGGACTGATCTCTCTGAAGACTCCGTTATAAACTTCAAGGCTGCCACTGGTCAGTATTTGCTTGAGAAGAACAGTATCGGCTCTGGTAAAGGCTTTTTCAACCAGATCTGCAGCTTTCCGGACGTCTCCCGACTCCACCTGCCGCACATTAACAGCAGGATCCTCTTTACCGCCGTCATCTCCAATGGGAACTATCCCAGGGATATCAGTACCTGTCAGTATCTGCGGTTCTTCCGCTTGTCCGGAACCTGTTTCCTTACCTGTGCTGCGGTTTTTCTCCCCGTCTTCATAGTTATAGTAGTAAAGAGTGGAAAGTCCGGCGATGAATATGATAAAGAGTATGGTCAGTACAGGAGTGAGGCATCCCTTTTTACATCCTTTTTTCCCTTTATCTGTCTTTTTACCGGCAGGGGAGACAACCTGGTTCTTCTTCTTTGTTTCTGATGACGAGACTTTTGTCCCGCAAGCTCCGCAAAAATTGGAGCCGGGACTTATTTCAGCCCCACAGTTTTTACAATAAGGCATAGAAATTATAATTATTTATCAGGCTGCTGCTGATACAGCCTGAGTCTGGGTTAATGCTTCCGTCTTATGAAGGCTTACCAGCCGCCACCGCCGCCACCGCCGCCGCCGCCGCCTGAACTTCCTCCTCCTCCGCTCCCCGACGACGAGCCTGGTGCCGTCGATGCAGATGATATAGCCGAAGAAAAGCTACTGCCCATCGTTGAGGTGAAATTCGACAGCGAGAATGCCGCTGGTCCTGCTCCGGTACCGGTATACCATGCCGGGCGATATTTTTTTGTTTCCTCCATAGAACGTTTAAGTGCATTTTCAAATTTCTGACCCCACTCATTTTCCACTCCCAGGGCAATGGCGTATGGGAGGAGTTTTTCAAAGCGTTCGGCAGTAAGCTCTGGTTCGTGCATCAGATTGAGCCTGTCCTTTTCAGCAACCGAGAGGTACATCTTAAAACCTTCTGCCTCATCCATAAGGGCCCTTCCCCTGGGCGTCGGGGCTTTTATCAGCCAGGAAAAAAGAATGCCAAGCCCGACAAGGAGAATGATAAGTATCACAGGGACGGCAGGAGAGGGAGAAATGACAAACGAGAGAACAGCGAGAGCTACTGAAGACAGAACTCCGGGAAGGAGAAGTCTGGAGTTGAGGTTGAAGAACTCCGGTATCATTTTCTCCTTAAGGATCTTCTCTGCCTCACTCCTGGCTTTCTGAAACACCATATGATTTTTATTGTCAAGGTCTATTTCCTGTACTCCCATAAAAAGAGCCGAAGCCAGAGCTTTTTCCTCGGAAGTAAGCGAAGCGGCTGAACCCGGAACAAGCTCAAGCGAGTACTTTTTCTTTGTACGGATGATTTTCAGATAACCGCTCACAGCCATATTGACAAGAGCGGCCGTTATTACCTCCTCTTTCATTCGCATAGCCGACAGGTATCCTGTATCGGCTGGACTAAATCCTTCGGGCGGATCAAAAAGAGGGATTATGGTTCCCCGGGCAGGATCTTTGCCTGCAGTCTTCCATTTCCTGAAGTAGAGCATTATCACTCCGGCAAGTCCGGCAAGAACAAAGAGTATGTAGAGGTTGTCCTTAAGGAAAAGTGAAAGCTTTTCCATTGCCGAAGGGGGGGAAACAAACCCCTTTGGCCATGCCACTGCAATGGTAAGCTGCTCCTGAGGCTGCAAAGGCCTTGTAGTGGAAAGGCTTACCACATTTCCGTTTTCAGTGAGCGCACAGTCGCAGCCCGTCGACCCGGCATAACCTGAATATGCTGCCTTCTGAACAACAACCGATCCTTCAGGGAGCTTAAGCGTGACAGAGGCTGATTCGATGGAAAAAGCCCAGTCGCCGCCGATGGCATTGTAATACAGCTCGTCAAAGTCATCAAAAAATCCAATCTGCCTCGTTGTCCTGAAAGAAAGGCTGTAATTGTAAATACCAGGTTCAAGTTCAATGTTGCTGTCGCCGATGTATACAACGACGCCATTCGATCTTTCCTCTGTGAACCATGGCTCAGGAACACCGTTTTTCAGTACCTCAGTGACTTCAAAGCCGGCTTTGAAGCGGTTCCCGAGCCTGTCTTTGTATTTTGTCGGGAAACTTCTGTAAATCCCCCTCTTTATCGCATTTCCTTCAGCCACAACCCTTATCTGCTCACGGACCAGCAGTACCCCGTTCTTTTCAATTTCCGCAATGATATCATACGAAAGGATCCTTTCCTGTGAATTGGCCGAAAACACAGCAAGGAACAGAAAAAGGAACGTTATGACTCTTTTCATCATAATATAATTTTGATTTTAATGGTATGATGGAACCCACATGACTGAAATTTATAAAAATCCGTGTTTGTGCATTTGATACATGTGGGTTTCATAGGTAAAATATTACATTTTAATGTCAGGTACTGCCCTTTCCGATTCATTTCCTATATCAAAGAATTCCTTCTGGCGGTGACCTGCTATTTTTGCCACCAGACTGGAGGGAAACTGTTCAATCACAATGTTGTAGTTACGTACTGTTCCGTTGTAGTAACGCCTTGCCTTCTGAAGGTCGTTTTCAACTTTCGAGATATCCCTCTGCAGCTCAAGAAAATTCTGGCTGGCCTTTAGCTCGGGATAGTTCTCCACTACCACGAAGAGCCTTCCAAGAGCTTTCGACAAACCCACCTCGGCTTCTTCCGATTCCTTCACTGATGAGGCAGACATGCCCCTGGTACGGAGGGAAGTGATAGCTTCGAGAAGCTTTCGCTCATGATCAGCGTAACCCTTTACAGTGTTCACAAGAAGGGGGATCAGGTCATGCCTCTTTTTAAGCTGAACATCGATTCCGCTCCAGGCCTCCCTCACATAATTTACGAGACGGACAAGCCTGTTGTACACGAAAAGGAAAAATCCCCCGCATACTACTACTATTCCAATGATAATTAAACCCACTATTTTCTGTTGTTGGATAATTCCCCGAAAAGCCGGGTATTCAAATATAGAAAAAAATATACACCGGCCTTTTCATAAGGCCGGAATCTCAGCCGCTATTGAATTATTGCAAATGAAAAGCCGCAGGGATGAAAATTATTATAATTTTAGAAGCAAAAGAAATCCTTATGATCATCGACAGGACCTGCGATCTCATTAAAACCAGATTCGGCAACGAACTTGAAAGCCTTACGATAACCGATGCGGCAGCAGGAATGTACCTCACTGCCGTGAAGCTTTCAGACGGGAGCACAGGCACTTCTTCTGTTGTAAGGGATGATTCTCCCGTCTGTGCCAGACATACGAGGGATTTTGGAGCTTTCACTCCCCTGAAAATAACAGGCCGGAAGGTTCTGGATCTCCTATCAACAGAGAAAAAATCAGCTTTGATATCGTCTCTGAAAACAGCTGTACTTAATGCCTTTTCTTCAAGAATAATCTCGTCAGGTGCTTACAGGATACTGGAAAACTGCGATCCGGTCGAACTTCTTGACCTTAATTTACATAAAACCATAACAGTTGTTGGTGCATTTCAATCTTATATCAGGAAAATTTCAATGACAGGGAACAGGCTACTTGTTCTTGAAATGAATGAAAATGCTCTTGCAGATGAACAGAAGAAGTTCTACGTGCCTCACGACGAATACAAAAAGATCCTTCCGCAGTCGGATATTGTGATTATCACGGGGCAGACCCTGGTAAACGATACCATTGATGACATTCTTGAGGCAGTAAAACCGGGAAGCCAGGTGATTGTAACAGGGCCTTCAAGTGGAATACTTCCGGACATTCTTTTTAAAAATAAGGTCAGTGTTGTGGGAACAGTAAGGATAACAAAACCTGATATCCTTTTCAGTATTGTCAGGGAGGGGGGCACAGGCTATCATCTTTTTGAATATTGCGCCCAAAAAATCTGCATTCTCAGAGAGGATGAAAAATAACCTGAGCGAAAAATGGATAAAGGCTTCGATAACCGGAACGATATGGGCAGCATCTGAAATCGTTCTGGGAAGCTTTCTTCATAACCTTAAGGTCCCTTTCAGCGGGAATGTGCTCACTGCCATAGGAATTGTGATCCTGATATCAATAAGCCACATCTGGACTGAAAGAGGACTGATCTGGCGGGCCGGACTTATTTGCGCCCTAATGAAGACAATGTCGCCAAGCGCTGTGATCTTCGGGCCCATGATCGCGATCCTTGCCGAGGCTTTTCTTATTGAATCATCCGTCAGGCTTATGGGCAGAACTTTTGCCGGGTACCTGACAGGAGCCGTGCTGGCAATGTCATGGAACCTTTTTCAGAAAATAGCGAACTATATTATCTTCTACGGGGCAAATATAATAGAAGTCTATAACAACCTTCTCGGGATGGCCCAGAGGCAGCTCAATATCCAGACGGATATAGTATGGATTCCAATAATCATCCTTCTGATCGTTTTTGCACTGTTCGGCTTTTTTGCAGGAGTGACAGGGATCATCGTGGGACGAAAAATGAAGAATCAGCCTCTTAATTACAATGCAACTCCGGTCAGCAATTCCGTTAAGGAATTCCGTCGCTCAGCCGGAGGGGATTTTAACCATTCGATACCATGGCTTCTTGCCGACCTTATTCTTATGATCGGTTGTTTCTTCATTCTTAACTACACTTCGTGGGTCGTGTGGAGCATAGTGGTAATATCTGTAATCATCCTGTGGTCAATAAGGTACAAAAGGGCCATGCGCCAGCTTTCAAGACCAAAATTCTGGGTGTTCTTCGTCTTTATCACTCTCATAACTGCCTTTGCTCTTTCGCGGGCGCAGAACGGTCAGATCTCATGGCAGCAGGGACTGCTTACAGGGATACAGATGAATTTCAGGGCAGCTGTAATAATTGTCGGCTTCACCGTTCTGGGTACGGAGTTGTATAATCCCAGGATAAGGAATTATTTTCAGAAGACAGCTTTTAAGAACCTTCCCCTGGCACTGGAGCTTTCAGCTGAAAGCCTTCCCTTTTTCATTGCATCGGTCCCCGATCTTAAAAGCCTTCTAAAGAACCCTGTATCTATATTTTACCAGATCCTGGCCCAGGCTGAAAGGAGGCTTGAAGAAATAAGAGGTAAAAGTAAAGCTGCAGCAGCAGTGATCATGATCACAGGATCGGTGGGAGAAGGCAAGACAACATTTTTAAAGGGAATTATAGAATTTCTCAGGCAAAAGGGGATCAATCCCGGTGGAATTATATCAGAACGGATACAGGATGGGCCTATAACGACAGGATATGATGTCGTGAATATTGAAACCGGGGAAAGAAAGCCATTCCTGAGGCAAAACGGTGGAGCAGGTTCTGAAAGAATAGGACGCTTCCATGTCTGCAGTGATGGTCTCGAAGCGGGGAGGACCATCCTGAAATCGGTGTCAGCTGTAATAGTAATTATTGATGAAGTGGGTATGCTCGAAATCGAAGAACGGGGATGGGCTCCTGCCATTGGTGAATTGTTATCCCGGAATGAAAAGCTCCTCCTGATCTCGGTAAGAGATTCTTACGCCGCAGATGTAACGCGGAAGTGGGGTCTCGACAATGCGTTGATCCTTGAAACGGGGAAAGCAGGCATCCGTGAAGCAGGAGAAATGATCATTAATCATCTCCAGTACCGCAGCAAAGAATAGCAATTCCGGGATTTCCTGCATGTTCTTTCAAGTCCGATCCTTGAGGATAAGAGGCGTTATATGGAAAAAAAACCAACATAATGCATGTCTCAGCTGATCTTACAGGCGGCTAAAATTTCATGCTTTTCCTTATAAGCAGGAATCCTGACCTGAAAAAGTAAACAAGGGGCATTACAAGCATATGCATCAGTTTCGTGTAAGGGAATATCATTATGACCACAAGACCGATGACGATGTGTATTTTGTATATTATGCTATGGGATGCGATCACCGCTCCTGCGTCAGGCTGGAATGTTATTACCTTCTGGGCCCAGATGCCCAGGGCCGCATACTGCTCTACCGTACCTGACGCCGTTGTCCCGACTGATATCATTCCCAGGGCTGCTTCTGCAAGCAGAAGGATCAGAATAAAATAATCGTGAAAATTACTTGTACTTTTAACCGTCTTAACACTTAATCTCCTGTAGACAAGAAGTGTCATCCCGACAATAGCCAGTATCCCGAAGAATGAGCCCATGCAAAGGGCAATAAGCCGTTTCGTTTCAGTTGTCATTATAAGGTGATAAAGCCTTTCTGGGATGAGGAGGGTAAAATGACCAAGCAAAACGGCAAGTATGCCCGCATGAAAAAGGTTGCTTCCCGGCCTGATCCTTTTATCGGCGAGCAGTTGGGTTGACCGTGCCTGAATGCTTCTGTTGGCATATACTATTCTGGTTATCAGTCCAAACCAGAAAACTGCAAAGGCAATATGAGGGAGATATGTGAACAACAGATTGTTGATGTAATTTTCCATGACGCTTTTGTTTAGTTATCCGGCTCAATCGGTTCCCCTGAAAAGGCAGGGGGTTCCTGGTATAATTCATCAAAACCGGCATTCATAAGGTCGCCGGTTGAGTATGTATCTTCATTGTCAGGCAAGACAGATGAAAGCGAAATAACGGCTTCAAAAACATGCCTGTAAATGTTGTTCTTTTCCCTGAAGATGATGTAAATACGGTTGAGGATGTTAACGGGCTGGGAAAGTAGTTCAGATGCTTTTTGTTTATCAAGTGAAGAAAGGAATTCAAGAAAGGCAGGAAGGTAGTCGGGCAGTTCTCCTTCTTTCATTTCAAATCCGTACTCCAGGTAGAAATCAAGCAGGTCGGCCATTGCCTGTCCCCTTTCCTTCGAATCGCCCCTGAGGTGTTCGAATATGTATAGAGATGTGTTCCGGGATATATCAAAAAGACTGACGTAATGAGCCTGCCAGTCGATAATATCCATCCCGGAAAAATGATCAGCGAATTCTTCAAGTTTATCAATGATACTTTTGTCAAGAAGGCCTTCCTGTCTCAGTTCCGCTGCGGCCTCATGAAGGAAATCCTGTAGGTCCTGACCGGGATATGACAGGAATAAGGACAGTATCTTGTAAGTTTTTATCATCCTATATCCCTCCGAAGAGATTTCTTATCTTACCAGTTCCGCAGCCCGGATCCTCATTAAAGCCGCATCCTGCCTTATCCTCAAAGGCATTGCCCGAATGTTCCCTGTGTGATGTCGGAATGACATAACGGTCGCGGTAATGGGCAAGAGCCATTAGCCGGTACATCTCCTCCGTTGCTTCAGGTGTCAGGCCTGTTCCCTCCAGAACACCGGTGTTTATCTCATTGTCGACAGTTTTACTTCTCATATAAGCCCTCATTGCAAGCATTTTTCTTAATGCTTCAGCAACCGGTTTTTCATCGCCGGCAGTGAACATGTTTGCAAGATACTTATTGGGGATCCTTAATTCTCCGACATCGGGAAGTATACCGTTCACTCTTTTTCCGGCGCTGCTGGCAGCGGATATTACCGGAGAGAGCGGCGGAACATACCACACCATCGGAAGGGTCCGGTATTCGGGATGCAGGGGGAAGGCGATCTTCCATTCCACAGCCATCCTGTAAACCGGTGAAGCGGCTGCAGCATCAAGAAAGTTCTGCGGGATTCCCTGTTCAAGGGCAAGCTTTATTATCTCCGGATCGCGGGGATCGGGGAAGAGGCCGAGATGGTCGCCGTAAAGGAATTTCTCATTTTCCTGCGAGGCCGCACTGTAAATCCTGTCTGCATCATACAGCATTATGCCTATGTACCTTATCCTTCCGACACACGATTCGGAACAGATGGTGGGTTCTCCGTTTTCAGTCTTCGGGTAGCACAGGATGCACTTCTCCGATTTCCTTGTCTCCCAGTTGAAATATATCTTTTTGTAAGGGCATGCGCTTACGCATTGCCTCCACCCGCGGCAGCGGCTCTGGTCAATCAGCACTATTCCGTCTTCCTCCCTCTTGTAGATCGCACCCGAAGGACAGGCAGCAACGCAGGCCGGATTCAGGCAGTGTTCGCAAAGACGCGGTAGATACATCATGAAGGAATTCTCAAATCCTGCGTAGATCTTCTTTTCAAGATTCTCAAAATTCGTTTCCCTGCTCCTTCTGGAAAACTCCCCTCCCAGGTTGTCCTCCCAGTTGGCCGTCTTTTCAATTTTCTTCATAGGCTTGCCGGTAATAGCTGAAAATGGTCTTGCCGACGGGGGAGTCCTGAAGCGCGAGCCGCTGTGAAGGATTGAATAGTTGAAGGTGAAGGGCTCATAGTAATCTCCTATCTGAGGCATGAAGGGATTTGCAAAGATGTTTTTCATAATCCCTGCCTTGCTTCCTGCTGCCGGGATAAGCCTGCCCCTGCTGAGCTTCCAGCCTCCCTTCCATCGCTTCTGGTTCTCCCATTCATCGGGGTAACCTATGCCGGGCTTTGTCTCGACATTGTTGAACCATGCATATTCGACTCCCTTCCGCGAAGTCCAGACGTTTTTGCATGTAACTGAACAAGTATGGCATCCAATGCATTTGTCCAGATTCAGAACCATTGCCAGCTGTGCACGTATCTGCATGAGTGTGTTTTTTATTTTTCCTCGTAACCTTCATCGTTCCATTCCGCTTTTTTCAGCTTGCGGATTATCACGAACTCGTCGCGGTTCGAACCTATGGTCCCGTAGTAGTTGAATCCGTAGCTCAGGTGGGCATAGCCTCCTATCATGTGGGTGGGCTTAAGGCTCAGCCGTTCAACGGAGTTATGAACCCCTCCCCGGTTGCCGTTAATCTGGTTAACAGGCATGTTGACTGTTCTCTCCTGGTTGTGGTACATTATCAGGGCGCCTTCCGGAACCCTCTGGGAAACAATAAGGCGCGCAACCGAGGCGCCGTTGCTGTTGAAGACCTCAATCCAGTCGTTGTCGCCAAGGTTTATCTTGCGCGCATCAGTCTCGCTCAGCCAGGCCACCGGTCCGCCTCGCCCGAGTGTAAGCATAATAAGGTTATCCGACCATGATGAATGGATAGTCCATTTGTTGTGGGGCGTCATCATGTTTATAATGAGATATTTATCAGTACTGCCGAGTTTATCCATGACACCGGGCACCGATTTGGTGTTTATCGGAGGTTTGTAGCATACAAGGTTCTCTCCGAAAGCCTGCATCCACGGATGATCCTGGTAGCTGGTCTGCCTCCCGGTAAGCGTCCTCCAGGGTATCAGTTCATGAACATTTGTATAGCCGGCGTTGTACGACACTTCCTCGGAATCGATACCGCTCCAGATGGGGGAGGTGATTATCTTTCTGGGCTGGCGCAGGAGATCGGCAAACCTTATCTTTTCCTCGCTGCGGCCTTCGGCAAGATGCCTGTGGCCCCGTCCTGTAGTTTTTTCAAGAGCTTCCCATGCCTTGACAGCTACATGACCGTTGGTCTCGGGAGCAAGAGTAAGGATCACTTCAGCAGCCTGAATATCGGTTTCGATCTTTACCAGTCCGCCTGTTTCTCCTTCATGTGCCGAAGTCGTGTTCAGCTTCTTCAGGAATCCTACTTCCTCAACCGTATTCCATGCTATTCCCTTTGAGCCGTTCCCGATTTTTTCCATCAGGGGACCCAGGGTTGTGAACCTGTTGTATGTTTCGGGATAATCTCTCACAAGCTGAATAAGCTTAGGCATGTTCTTTCCGGGTTTCGGCGCGAGACCCTGTTCCTTCCAGTCATGGCCTCCGGTGGTTTCGGACAGTTCCATCGGAGTGTCGTGCTGAAGCGGCAGCAGTACCACGTCCTTTTCCTTTCCGAGATGACCCGGCGCCAGTTCCGAGAACTTTTTCGCCAGCCCTTTGAATATGTCCCAGTCGGAACGCGATTCCCAGAGCGGATCAACGGCTTTTGAGAAAGGATGAATGAAAGGATGCATGTCGGAAGTGCTGAGGTCATCCTTTTCATACCATGTTGCCGCCGGAAGTATTATGTCTGAATGAAGTGCGGTTGTCGACATCCTGTAGTCGAGAGTGACAAGAAGATCAAGCTTCCCCTCAGGCGCCCTCTCGTGCCAAATGACTTCTGAGGGCAGCTGCCCTCCCTGTGATTTAAGATCCTCACCAAGAACAGAATTCTGTGTCCCGAGAAGATGCTTCATGAAATATTCCATTCCCTTAGCGCTCGACCCGAGAAGGTTTGACCTCCAGACAAAAAGGTTCCTTGGGAAGTTCTTGGGATTGTCGGGATCTTCTGAGGCAATGGTGAGCTCGTTCTTCTTCAGCTTCGCCGTGATGAATTCTTCAATATCACGCCCTTCCTTTTCGGCTTCCCTGCACAGTTCAAGAGGATTTTCGCTCAGTTGCGGACCCGAGGGAAGCCAGCCCATCCTTTCAGCTTTTACATTGCAATCTATCATCGACAGCTTGCTCCATTCATCCTTGTCGGCAAGAGGGGAGACAAGCTCCGAAAGCCCTACCTTTTCGTAACGCCACTGGTCGCTGTGCATGTAGAAAAAGGATGTTGTGTTCATCTGGCGGGGAGGCCGGTTCCAGTCGAGCGCAAAGGCGAGGGGAAGCCAGCCTGTCTGGGGACGAAGCTTCTCCTGTCCGACGTAGTGAGCCCAGCCACCTCCCGACTGACCGACACAACCGCACAGCATGAGCATGTTGATGGCGCTCCTGTATATCATGTCGGTATGGAACCAGTGATTCACACCAGCTCCGATGATGATCATAGACCTTCCCGAAGTCTTTGCCGCATTCTCTGCAAACTGCCTTGCAGTTGAAACTACCTGCGATGCAGAAACACCTGTTATCTTTTCCTGCCAGGCAGGAGTATAGGGAAGGTTTTCCTCATAGCCGGCTGCTGAATATCTGTCATCGAGTCCTCTGTCAACACCATAACCGGCTGCCATCAGGTCAAATACCGTGCAGTATAGAAAATTTCCATCGGCGGATCTTTTAACAGGGACCTTCCTTGTTATTATTTCGGGATGATCAGTTGAATTGAAGTGCTCGTGCCTGTAAGCCTGTCCTCCGAAATAGGGGAACGAGACCTCAGCAACATCGTCCCTCCTGTCGAGGACGGAAAGAAGGGGATCAACAGGCTTGCCGCTGACCGAATCCTTAAGTTCGAGGTTCCATCTTTTACTTTCATCCCACCTCGATCCTATAGTCCCGTTGGGAACCACAAAGCCGTCTGATGTCTTGTCAAAGATCACCGGCTTCCATTCCGCGTTCTTTTCCTTTGCAAGATCATTGCCGAGGTCCGATGCCCTTACGATCCGTCCGGGAACATTTTTTCCGTTTTTATTTTCAATCCTGACGAGAAAGGGAAGATCGGTATACTGAATGGCATATTTGTAAAACCAGGGTGTTTCCTTCTCAAGGTAAAACTCCTTCAGGATCACGTGCCCCATTGCCATTCCCAGCGCTGCATCGGTGCCCTGTTTCGGCTTCATCCAGAGGTCGGCGAATTTGGCGGCATCGTTGTAATCGGGCGAGATGTTTATGACCTTGGTACCCTTGTATCTCACCTGGGTGTAGAAAGGCGAGTCGGGGGTCCTGGTCAGCGGAACATTCGAGCCCCAAAGCATCAGGAACGAGGAGTTATACCAGTCGGCACTCTCGGGAACGTCGGTCTGTTCACCCCATGTCTGCGGTGAGGCCGGCGGAAGATCGCAGTAGAAATCGTAGAAACTCAGTACCAGTCCGCCCAGAAGACTCATGTATCTTGCCCCCGATGCATACGATACCATCGACATGGCTGGTATCGGAGTGAAACCAACAAGCCTGTCGGGTCCGTATTTTCTTATTGTGTAAATATTTGAGGCTGCAATTATTTCATTTACCTCATCCCATTGAGCACGGATCATTCCCCCCAGGCCTCGCCCGGATTTGTAATCCTTTGTCACATCGGGATCGTTCATCAGGCTTTCCCATGCCTTTACCGGATCTGAATGTGATGCTTTTGCCTTCTGGTATGCCCTCACAAGCGATCCGCGGATCATCGGATACTTTATCCTGTTCGTGCTGTACAGATACCACGAGTAGCTTGCTCCCCTGGGGCAGCCTCTCGGCTCATGGTTCGGCAGGTCTGGCCTTGTCTCGGGGTAGTCGGTCTGCTGGATCTCCCAGGTTACGAGGTTGTTCTTTACATAGATCTTCCACGAACAAGATCCCGTGCAGTTGACTCCGTGAGTTGACCTTACCACTTTATCATATTGCCAGCGGCTCCTGTAGTATCCCTCCCAACCGCGCTTCTCTCCGGTCGTGACAATATGCTTGTCGGCGCTTTTCTCAGCACTTCTGCTGAAATAGACCAGTTTATTTAACAGACTCATAACCTGTAAATTAAGTTGTTTCTGTTTTATTTGTGACTTAGTTCGGCTTTTGATCTGTTCCTTATAAGAACATAGATTATAAGAAGGTTGATAACCGAAAGGGCAACAAAGACCAGGAATCCCCTTGCATAACCTGCCGCACCGTATTTTCCTGCTATTGCACCCATTACAGGGGGCAGTGCAAATCCGCCAAATGCTCCCAGTCCGCCGATCCAGCCTGAGGCTCCTCCGACAGCTTTAGGGATATAGGCCGGGACAAGCTTGAATATGGCTGCGTTTGAGGTCCCCATCCCGAGGGCAAGAAGGATCACTATCATAATGCTTGCAGCAATTCCCGATGAGAACGAGAGCATGGCTGCCGAAATCATGATAAGCGACATTGAGACAAGAACAGTCCTTTCCCCTCCGAACTTGTCGGCAACCTTTCCTCCGTAAACCCTGATAAGTGAAGCAAGTATCGAGAATACAGCGGTGAACAAACCTGCCTTTACCGGCTCAAAATGCTGATATTCGCTCCAATACGTTGGAAACCAGGCCGTAAGTGCGATAAAGCCTCCGAAAGTTGTGAAATACAACGCCACGAGAGCCCATGTGTTTGGTATTTTCGCCGAGTTAAGCAGGCTCTCCTTTACCCCACCCGAAGGAAAGATCTCCTGTCCGTGTTCAGAAGCTTTCGCTTTTGCCTCATCTACCGACAGGCCGGCTTTCCTGAACTGGAAAAAGTACGAATTCTGACCTATAAGGCCATAAAGCACCGTTCCTAAAACAAGGAAAAGGAACCAGGCAAAGTAGGCCGAAATGAAACCAAACCGGGTTAGGAACAGGGGAAGAATGATCGAGAAAATACCAGGGGCCAGGTTTCCCAGGCCGCCAAAGGTCCCAAGGGCGCTTCCCTGTTTGTTCCGCGGGAACCAGTAGGAGGTCTGGGCTATACCGACAGAAAATGTTGCGATGCCGCAACCGCT
Organism: Bacteroidales bacterium; assembly: GCA_040772125.1. Classification (GTDB taxonomy): domain Bacteria; phylum Bacteroidota; class Bacteroidia; order Bacteroidales; family VadinHA17; genus LD21. The sequence continues at coordinate 191,941 of JAXGYS010000004.1, read as the reverse complement.
CAGGAATCCGAAGAAAAGGACAAGCCAGTACATGCCTTTCATGCCTTCGGGATAGGAAGTATGAAGCAAAAGGGTTACGCCGCCAAGACCGACAGCACTGAGTATCAAAAGTATAAGGAAGGGGATCTTGCCTCCTGTGGTGTCGACCCATGCTCCGAAAGGTATCCGCAGCAAAGATCCCGAAAGGGAAGGGATGGCGATCAGCAATCCAACAAGAGCCGGAGTGAGGTCCATTGCCTCCTTGAATTTCAATGCTGTGGGACCATACAGTGCAACAGCGGCAAATCCGAAGAAGAATCCGAGCGTGGTTCCAAGCAATCCCCTGGAAGGGGTTCCTTTTAGTTTCATAAGAACAGGTCGTAATGATTAGGTATATGCAATATATTCAAAAGCTAAATATTCTCCTAAAAAGTTGCAAATATTATATTCGGGATAAATCTTTCCCCCGGACAAAGCTAATGCCCCATTAATCCTCGAAATTCTTTCATGTTAGAGGCCTGAAAAGGACAAGAATAGTGTACTGTAAAAAAACCCGTGAAGCTAAACTTTTAGCCTGCCTTAACGGCGGCTGTTGATTCTTTTTGCAGATGGAAGGCCTAAGTTAATTCCTGCTTTTACAGGTTCCCCGAAGACCGGCTTTCCTGAACTGTCCCAGTAGAACTGCTGTGCCCTTGGGGACCGGAATCTGCCGCAGCCCTGTCCGGGAGCAGAGTTCGCGTGATAAACAATCCACCATTCTTTTCCGTCGGGTGATCTGAAAAACGAATTATGCCCGGTGGCATAAACCCCTGCTTCCGCTTTTCCACTGAAGACGGGCTCCATGCTTTTTTCCCATGCGCCTGTTTCGAGCAGGTCCCTTCCCCCCTTAAAGGTCAGCATGCCAAGACAATATGCATCCGTCCAGCATCCGCTTCCGGAATAAACTATGAACAGCTTGCCTTTCCTTATTAGTGCTGCTGGCCCTTCATTAACATTTACATGTGGAACATCATCGGGATTATTGAGATCGCCTACTGTTTCCCATGAGAGTCCGGGAGCTGACAGGAGAACCCTTTCGCTGCTTATAGTCAGGGGATCCGACATCCTGGCTATGTACAGATTCTGCTGCCCGTTAACATCTCCTTCCCATCCCGACCAGACAAAATACAGCTTGCGCCGGTAGCTGAAAACAGTCCCGTCGATGGCCCACTTGTCGGAAGGGTCAGAGACTTTGCCCCTGAAGATCCAGTTACCCTCAATGGGATCCTCAGAACTGTTCTCAATTACATACATTCTGTGATTGACGTTCCTGCCGTCGTCGGCTGCAAAGTAGACATACCATTTCCCGTTAAGGTGATGAAGCTCGGGGGCCCAGATCTCCCTTGACCACATCGTTCCCTCAGGGGCCGTCCATACCTTTACGGCTTCCGACTGGCTGAGAGCGTTGAGGTTTTCACCCCTGCGTATGGAGATCCCGTTTCCTGACGAACTGCAATAGTAATAGTAGTTATTGTGCCTTACGATCCAGGGATCAGCTCCTGAAGGGAAGAGAGGATTTGAAAAAGTACTGTCAGGGGATGCAGAATCCTGAATGCAATAACAGCCGGAAGAGCAAGCAAGAAGAAGGGTAAGTAAAACGATCGTTCTCATAAGTGTTTTTTTATTTCTTTTTCCTTCGCCTGAACTGCAGACTAAAAGGAGGTGATCCTTTTGATGGATATACAGCTGGTTCAGAACAGGATCATAATGTTATGAAAAAAATGGTAAGAATCCCAGGATAATGATTCTTTCCTGAGATGATTTTCTTTATGTTCGCAAATAAAATCAGCTGAAAAAAGGGATGAACCAACTAATTTTTCCGTCAGGAAATAATTATAGCGATGAGCATTAAATTCATTACCAATGAAGACCTTTACCATCAGGCTATTGAACCTGTGGCGGGAGCCAGGTCTTTTGTCTGGATCGGCACTGCCGATATCAAGGATCTTCATGTAAAGCACAAGGGAACAGTCCGCTCCTTTTTGTCGGTTCTGGATGAACTTGTAAAGAGAAAGGTCTCGGTTAGACTACTTCATGCAAAGGAACCCGGAGTGAATTTCAGGAACAGCTTTGACAAGTATCCGTATCTCTGGGAAAACATGGAAAGACAGTTATGCCCTAGAGTCCATTTCAAACACATTATTATAGATGGAAAGTATGCATACTCGGGATCTGCAAACCTTACAGGTGCTGGTCTGGGAATGAAAAGCCAGCATACACGCAACTTCGAATCGGGATTCGTTACAACAGATCCGGAGATGATCAGGACTGTCATGGATCAGTTCGATGGGGTATGGATGGGGAAATTCTGCAGGGACTGCAAAAGGCGAAAATTCTGCGGTGACCCCATAAAATAACCCGTTCCCCTGAAAAACTATTCCTCTTTTTCCAGTTCAGAAAGCCTTTTCTCGATATCCTTCTGTGAGCGTTTCAATGAGTCAGCCTCTGTTTTAAGCATCCTGATTTCATCCTCGCGGCTAATGGAAGGCATGCCGGGATATCCCGGCCCCTGGCCCGGATAACAGCGGGAGAAGCCCAATCCACGGCCAAAACCCCATCCATAGCCTGATCCTCTTCCGTGCCTCATTCCCCTGCCCATTCCTCTTCCCGGGCCTTTCATGTAACCCGGTGTATCATATCCGTAACAGTAACCTAATGCTCTTCCGGTTCCGGGACCTTGTCCCAGTGGTCCGTTGCGATCTCCTCCTGGCATAATAATTTCTTATTTTGGTTAAACTTGTCTTATTTACACTTCAGTATTTTTCAGATTTCCTTCTGGTTTTATATTGCTGTCCTGCAAATATAATAAATAAAGTGAACATATGTTCACTACATAAATAAAAATTTACTGAAAGCTGATCCGGTCCTGACTTGTGATGTCTCGCTAAATTAGTGCGGTTTTATTTTATAACACACTAAATATGAATGTTGAGAAATCTGAAAATTGATTTTTGCTGCACTGACGCTTATTTTTGTCCTGAGCTCAGTATAAGAAAGGTAAAGATAAAGTCAGTATTTACGGTTCAACCATCTTTCTTTCCCGGGGAGAAGCGGAGTCTGTTTATTGTTGAAAGAGGCATGTCGACTTTAGAATAAGTTCAGAGGATTTTGGTGCCAATCAGGTACTTAATGTATCTTTAACAGGTAGTTATCTGATCTCGTAACTTTCCCCTCCTTTCCAAGGAGGGGTGGCCCGTACAGTGGTTTTGTACGGGACGGAATTCGATTCCGGGCCGGGGTGGTTTATCAGTTTTTATCTTACTTTATCTTGATGAAAAACAAAATACTCATTAACAACCTGATATCTGAGTTTCATAACTTTCCCCTCCTTCGCAAGGAGGGGAAAGTTATGGTATAAAATATCTGTCTATTTTGTTTTGCCGGGGAGTCCCAGTTCCTTTTCCAGAAGGGAGTTCTGCGGGGAATCTATTGCATCGATTGAGGGAAGGTATGGTTTTATATCTATTACAGGTGTCCCGTCGAAAGCATCTGTTCCGGAAATATGCAGAATACCGTCCTCGATTTTTTCAAGTTTAACAGCGGCAATGCCTACCGGGTTGGGCCTGTTGGGACTCCTTGTAGCAAACAGGCCGAATGTATAGCGAGGATTCGATACCGGCGGCCTTGTTACAGGATGCCAGCCCTCCGACTTGTCAAAGTGATAAATGACTATTATATATTCAAACAGTTCCAGCGATTGCAGGGCTTCCCTGTATTTTGGCAGGATCTCGATTCTGGCCTTAACATCAGGTTTCAGGATTCCCTGGCGGGGAGCCCTCGTCTCAGGAGTATAAGGAGTACGGAAATACCCTATGGCATTGTAAGTTATTGTTTGCGGGTTGTCTTTCTGTCCTTTCACGGGTGTAAGAATCATTAATGATGTGATAAGAATTATAAGCTGCTTTTTAATCATATTTGTTGATCTTTAATTGTTATGTCCGACGAAAAGTGCCGGGGATCGATCTCCAAAAGGTACCTTAAGAAGACCTTTTTAAATCTTCCCATGTCTCTCTTTTCAGCGAGGGGTCACGAAGCAATACCGCAGGATGTCCCCTAACTCTGATCATCTTTTTCGTGACGGCAGCCGTCATTTAGATTTGTTATGTTCCCCGATTCACATTCGCCACACTGGTTTAAGGGATGGTCTGACACGATAGTCTGATGACAGTCGTCGCATCTGTACCAGAAGTTATCGGTAACATAGGTCCCTCCTCTAATAACTATTGCCTTCCCCTCCACAAAAGCTTTTGCAACGCTTTTGCGTGCCTTGTCGTAAAGCCTTGTGAAAGTGGGTCGTGAAATGTTCATTTTCTGGGCTGCTTCAGCCTGGGTAAGGTTCTCATAGTCGGCCAGCCTCAGGGCCTCGAACTCTTCATAGAGAAGATAAACGGATTCAAGATCGCGCATCGGGATCCCAAAGGGTTTGAAACCTTCCATCCCGGGAGGCCGGTTGATCTTTCTGTATCTTCTTCGGTTTGGCATAGAGTCGGTTTTAACGGAGAATCAGGTACCACTGCAAATTTATAACTTATATGGACATATGCTCATTTGCCTGTTATTAATGTTCAGCAACCCTCTATTCAGGTTAAAACAGGATATATAAGATAAACCCTCCCTGTTTGCCTGTATTGGCTATCTTTGTAATCTGCAGGCATCGCCTGAAAAGCGGGAATTTTAATTGTCGGACTAAAGTAAATCATAGAAAAAATGAAAATATCCTTAAGAAATATTGTATGTCTGGCAGCACTGATGCTGTCAGCCGGTGCATCAGCCCAGCAGGGAGCAACAAGTCCTGTAACGCTTAACAGGATCGGCGACAATCTGTATGAAGTGCTGGGAGGAAGCGGAGCAAACGGAGGAGCCTACATAGGCGAATATGGCGTCCTGCTTATCGACGCTAAAATGAATAAGGAATCGGTCGATCAGACTATCGCCGAGATCCGGAAGCTTACGGAAAAACCTATAAGGTACATGGTCAATACCCATAGCGACGGAGACCATGTAAACGGAAACAAATTCTTTCCTGAATCAGTGGTTTTCGTGGCCCATGAAAAGTGCCGCGAGGAATTCTTTCATCCGGGAAGAAACGGCGAACCCTCTTCATGGAATGATCCGGAACTGGCGAAATACATTCCTTCGGTAACCTTCACAACTAAAATGGACCTCTATCCGGGACCCGATCCCGTTGAACTGTGGTACTTCGGAACAGGGCATACAAAAGGCGATATAGTTGTGTATTTCCCAAAAGACAGGATAGCCTTTATCGGCGACCAGGTTTTCAAAGGACGCGTTCAGCTTATCCATTCCTACAAGGGAGGCAACTCTTTTGAACATGTAAGGACCCTTGAACTTATGCTAAAAACCCTTGATGCACAAAAGTTCTGCAGCGGTCACGGCGAGATGATGAACAGGGCAGATATAACCGGGCATGTCTCTGAAATGAAGGAAGTGCAGAACAAGGTCGCAGGGTATGTAAGAAGCAACTACAATCTCGAAAGCATTAAAAAGGAGTTCCGGAACGACCAGGCAACCCTGGTTGAAGCAATATACAATGAAATAAAGGCAGGCAAGATCTGACCTTTACCTGGCATTGCCGTCAGGACCGGTTCTGAAACCTGACACCGCTTATCTGGAAGCCTGAAGCTTTATGAATTCCAGGACTTCAGCAGTGTCCTTTTCAGCGTCAACCGCGTCATTCTTGTACAAGATCTTCCCGTCCTTCCCGATAATGAAGGTCCACCTTTTCGTTGTAAGCTCCCTTACAAGCTCGTGCTCAATCCCTCCGACAGTGCGTTTGATAGCTCCTCCCTCGCCGGCGGGAACACCGAAAGCTTTCGCAATGTCACCCCTGTCATCGGAAAGGAGACTGAAGTTGAGATTTTCAGCCTGTTTGAAAAGCCTGAGATTCTCCACCTTGTCACCACTGATACCCACAACAACCACGCCTTCGGCAAGCAGCTTATCCATGTGGTCGCGGTATGAACAGGCCTGCTTTGTACATCCTCCTGTCATCGCGGCGGGATAGAAATATGCCACGATGTATTTTTTCCCGAGATAGTCCCTTGCATCCCATACCGTTCCGTCATCGGCCATAGCCTTGAATTCAGGGGCCTTGTCTCCAACCGATAAACCCTGCTGACCATGGAGCTTAAGTGCAGCAACAGCAAAAACTGCGATTATAATAAAGATTGCTTTTTTCATTTGTGATTTCTATTATTCAGTACAAAAATACATATATAACTATATGAATGAATATGACGGCAGTAGTTATTTGAAGGCTGCATGGAAATTTTGAGCGCTGGGTTTAAGCTCAGGCTCCCAGGCTCTTCAAAGCCTCAAAGACAAGAAAGACCGGCCAAACTATCGCCTTCAGGAAACCCAGGACCCCGGCCCAGAAACCGGTCGCAGCCGAGATGTAATAGATTGCAGCGCCTATCAGACCAAGTCCATATACGGCATTGCTTGATGCATTCTCATTCATTTTCCCTCTCATGGTTTACCCCCTTTTCAGTATTTACGTTATAAGATAATTCTCTATGATTTTTGTAAAGGAATCGGCCATTTTCATCAGGTTATTTCCCGTTCCCTATAATACTGTGTCCTGTCAGTCAGCCAGGGCTTTTACAACCTGACCGGCAAACGGGGAAAAAAGTTATGAATTCCATAAGAAAGAAAAAAATTATTTTTACCTTCTGTTGCTGAAAAAATTTTACAGCCCTGTCTGAACTTCAGGAACAAAGAGCCGGATAATATGTTTATCCTTTATATTGAATTATTGGTTAACCGGAGTTGTCGGTTACTGGATACTGGTTGCTAGTTACTAGTTGCTAGTTGCTAGTTGTATAATAATGAATATTATAGATCCTTAAGTATTATTTCAATAAATATTAGAAGTATTATGATTTCTCTTATTAATTCTCCCGGCACCCAGCACCGGCACCCAGCACCCAGCAACGAGCACCCAGCAACGAGCACCCAGCACCCAGTGCCCAGAAACCAGCACCAAGCACCAAGCACCAAGCAACCAGAATTTCTAACTTAACTCCTGCCATGTTTCATACAATCCTCACCCTCACCTATTTAATTCCCAATATTTATCTTTTTACCAGGCTGATGCAGCTGTTCATCAGGAAGGAGCACCTTAAAATCTTCATTCCCGTTTACCTGCTTCTGTTCATGATCTATCCTGCAAGCAGGCTTATCGACGGAGATGCTGCTCCCGTAGCAGGAAAGTTACTGTCGTCCGTTTCAGATTACATGCTTCCGTTCTTTCTGTATCTTTTTCTTTTCACGCTTCTTTACGATTTGCTTCTGCTTATCAATATTCCTCTAAAAGCAGTGCCCCGCGAAAAAATAAGAAGCCGCAGCTTCAGGAATGTTGTCTTCGCCGCGATTGTCTTCTGCTCAGCAGTGGTTCTGACAGCCGGGATAATTAATTTCAATGTTATCCGGACAAGGGAATACGGGATAGAGGTTGAAGGGAAACAAAGCGGGAAGGATCATCTTACAATTGCCTTTGTATCAGATTTTCATCTTCACAGGGATGTAAATACCCGTTTTGTCGGAAAGTTTGTTAGGAAGATAAGCAGTATTCGTCCCGACATACTGCTTTACGGAGGCGACATAATCGACGGCGATAGTAACGATGAAAGGATAAGGGAATTTGAAAGGCTCCTTTCCGGAACTGAAACAAGGTACGGCTCTTACGGGGTTCTTGGCAACCATGAAAGATATTCGCGCAATGAGGACGGAGCTTTCTTCCGGAACTCCGGGATAACACTGCTTACCGACAGTGCAGTTGTCGTTGACGGCTCCTTCGTTGTTGCAGGAAGGTACGACAGCAGCACGCAAGGCAGATTGAGCGTAAGTGAACTGATGAAAAATATCCCGGATTCACTTCCCGTGATACTCCTCGACCACAGGCCGACAAGCATTGATGAGATTAGCACAACAAGGGCAGATCTTGCCCTTTCAGGCCACACACACCACGGACAGCTTTTCCCTATAAATTTCATAACCCGCAAAGTATATGAACTGAGTTATGGATACCTTAAAAAAGGAAACACTCACTTCTTTGTTTCGAGCGGAATAAGACTATGGGGTCCTCCTGTAAGAACAACAGCCAAATCGGAGATCCTGATTGTGAATGTGACTTTCAGATGATTCCCTGGGCATGGAAGGGATCCATAAATGTAAGCAAGCTTGGAAAAGAAGGATAAAGTCTTATTTTTGCTGCCCGGATTTGCAGATTTAAGAAGTGATAAGGTTCTTCAGAAAATATCATAAATGGCTTGGGATAATCTTTGCATTTATTATTCTGAGCTACGTCTTTTCGGGGATCATCCTCAATCACCGCAACGCATTGTCGGGAATAGACATAAACAGGAAGCTGCTTCCCGGGGTATACCGTTACAACAACTGGAACAACGCTGCTGTGAAGGCAACGATGAGGATCTCTCCCGATTCGGTGCTTCTTTATGGAAATACAGGCATTTGGCTTACCGACAGCGCTTTTTCAGCTTTTACATCTTTCGGAAAAGGATTTCCGAAAGGGATCGATAACCACAGGGTTTTCCAGGTGGTCATGACGAAGGAAGGAAAGCTTCTGGCAGGAGCCTTTTCGGGTCTTTTTTCCTACAGCTCTGATGAAGGAAAATGGACAAGTATTGATATTCCTGTCAGGGACAGGAGGGTTGTCGACATTTCCTGTAAGAATGACACCATGCTCATACTTACACGGTCATATCTTCTAAAGTCGGCAGACCTGAAGGAATTTGCTGTAATGCAGCTTCCTCCTCCTGAAAACTATGATAATAAAACCGGGCTTTTCAAGACTCTCTGGGTAATACACAGCGGTGAGATTTACGGACTTACAGGCAAGCTTATTATTGACTTTGCCGGACTGGTTTTCGCCTTCCTTACAATAAGCGGTCTTATCGTTTTCATAAACAAAATTGTTCTGAAAAAAGAAGGAGTCAGGGCCGAAAAGAGGAAGAAGCTGAAAAGCTCCAACCGCTGGAATCTCAGGTGGCATAACAAGCTGGGTTGGATAATGCTGGCCATCCTTATCCTGAACACCGTGACCGGAATGTTTCTCAGACCTCCTTTACTGGCATTCATAGGCAATTCGAGGGTCGGTAAGATCCCTTTTACCGAACTGGCTGACTCAAATCCATGGTTTGACCAGCTCCGTCGCATTTTTTATGATGAGGAATCGGGCAGGTTCATCCTTTCGACATCCGAAGGATTCTTCTATTCTGACGATGATTTGGGTTCGGACCTGAAAAAGTACGTCCACCAGCCTCCTGCAAGCATAATGGGAGTGACCGTCCTTGAGAAAACACACAGCAGCACTTTCCTCATCGGTTCGTTCGAAGGCCTCTTCCTGTGGAATTCTCAGAACGGCCGGGTTTTCGACTATATCACAAAGCAGGAATATGAGGGTAAGTCAGGTTTTGGAAGCCCTGTAGGGGATTATCTGATATCAGGTTTTACGCGCGACTTCAGCGGCCAGGAATTCTATTTTGATTACAACAGGGGGGCTCTTCCCGTGAGCGGCTACGGAGAGTTCGCACCGATGCCCCGGCAAATAAGGGAGGAAAGCACAATGTCGCTCTGGAATGTGGCGCTCGAGATACATACCGGCAGGATCTGGCAGCCCCTGATAGGCGGATTCTACGTTCTGATAGTGCCTCTGACCGGACTGATAGTCCTTTTCATCCTTATATCTGGGTTTATCGTCTGGCTGAAGCTCCGGAAGGCTGAAACGTCGAATGATACAGATCCATGAACGGGTGCTTAATTAAGCAGGTAAAGAACAGAACATCTTTTTGTCCATACCGCCGGTGCATTCCTTTAATCTATTGAAATATTGATATATATCAGCTTAAACAATGACATACATCAATATGATCCTGATTAATCTGGCGCTTCTCTGCCGAAGGGAGATTCCGTTAAATATGGCTCAATATTTGTACCCCTGCGATATAGAGTTTTATCTACCGGGTCATTTTATACAGTTACAATGAAACCGCATGAAGCCTTGAAGAGAAAAAACCGGATGACGGTACCGGCAGCAGCAGCAGCAGCAGTTTTTGCTGCTTTGTCATTTCTTGTAATACAGGATGTATCATCCCAGCCGGTCTATGTTCCGGCTCCTGATCCAGGCTACTACGGACAGGGAAGCCAGCGCGGCCAGAGAAGCCCCTACAGCAGGGGAGGTTTTAATCCCTGGTACAGAAACGGAGGGCCTGAGTACATATCAATGGGTATTTTTGTTGCACCTGTCATCAGCTGGTTCGCCACCGACAGCTATGACAGCCGCAACGAAGGAGCAATGCCGGGAACAAGTTTCGGCGTCACCTATAACAGTTATTTTGGCGATAACTACTCATTTTCGACAGGAATAAGCATTATCAATGCCGGCGGGCGGCTGTCATACACCGAAGAGATAAACGTCGAGATAAGGAATTTCGGAAGTGAAACAATAACCATCGACCCGGGCGAAACCATAATCTACAGGATGCATTATATCTCCATCCCTCTTGGACTTAAGCTTCAGACAGATGAAAGAAATTACGGCAGGTACTTCATCGACTTTGGATTCGATCCAAAGATAATGGTGAGCGGAAGAACCGACATCCCATCGCTCAGGATAAGGGGAGGCAATGCATGGCATCAGCTCAGGATGTTTCACCTTTCATACCATCTCGGAGGAGGGCTGGAGTTCCCGCTTGGCTCTCTCAACAGTGTAGCCGCGGGGATCAGATTCGACAACACATTCACTGACATAACCAGGAATAACAGGGGTCAGCCCTGGGACATTGTAACGCATAAAATGCTCATCTTCACGATTGGAATCAACTTCTGAAGTGAGAAGACAGCAGCAGGGAGAGATAAATTCCTTTTCGCATAACTGAAGAAATCCACGGAAAGGATTAACCAGATTCGTTGGTTTATCATACGTCCGGGTACTTTTGGCCTTCGCAAGGGAAACACACCCTGATCACACCCGTGTCAGAGCCCGAAGACATAGGATTTTCAAATAGTTTTTCATATATTTAAGCGGTATTTCCTGTAAGGGATGATTAATATTGCCTGATTTTGGTTCAGAAAGGATTATTCTTCCTCTATCACGATATGATGATAAGTATCCTTTCCGATGAAAACAGAATTATTCCTGAGAAGGATTAATTGCAAGACCAGGTGCAGAATGGCATGTTGGTTCATTCAGAAATATTTACCCGGAAAGGATTTAGGATATGTTTTACGTTGACAAGTAAAATTACCCCGATAAAACAACAAAAAACAAAAATCACCTGAACCATGAAAACTGAGAAGAGAAGGACTTTCCTGAAAAAATCAATGCTTGCCTCGGCAGGGCTGGCAATAGGCGCCCCTGCCTATATCAGAGGCTATGCCCAGACACAACCCAGCGACATACTTAACGTAGGAGTTATTGGGATCAACGACCGCGGAGGCCTTTACGGAGGAGGCGGACATACTGCCAACTTCACAAAAATAAAGGAGACGAGGGTTACGGCAATCTGCGATTGCGTTGAATACCTCTGGCCCAAAGCCATAAAGGATATTGAGAATCTTGGAGGGCCACGCCCGGCAACCTATGTCGATTACAGGAAGATGCTCGAGGACAAGGACCTGGATATTATTTCAATAGCAACACCCGATTACTGGCATGCCCTTATGACGATCCATTCATGCCAGGCCGGCAAGGATGTCTATGTTGAAAAACCTCTTGCATACACTATCGACGAGGGACGGAAGATGGTTCAGGCCGCAAGAAAATACAACAGGATAGTCCAGATTGGCACCCAGAGAAGAGCCAGCAGACTCAATATAAAAGCCATTGAGATGGTAAGGGACGGCGTTATAGGCGACGTTTACATGGGACGTGGTACGGTGTACCGCTCCCGCCCGAGCATAGGCCGTAAACCCGACGGTCCCGTACCCCAGGGCGTTAACTGGGATCTCTATCGCGGACCGGCTCCCATGATACCGTTCAACGAGAACCATTTCCTTTATAACTGGCACTGGTACTGGGATACAAGCACAAGCGAATTCGGGAACAACGGTACCCATGCAATGGATATTCTCCGCCTGGGAATGAACCTCAGCGATCACCCTTCAAAGATCGCATGCTGCGGAGGCTTTTACGCCTATGCCAATGAGTCGGATCAGGATGTCCCGAATTTCCAGGTGGCAACATTCGAATATCCGAACGGATGTATCCTCGAACTCGAGGTAAGAAGCCTTCCGACGCCGAACGAACCATGGAGCAACCTGTGGCTCGGGACAAAAGGATATGCTTATTCCTCAGGAAACAGCTTCCTTGTGTTCCAGACCGAGAACAGGGCTGCAACCGTCGACGGCCAGACCGGAACTGCTGCCTTCAGCACCGGACGGATGCAGGACAGGTCTAATACCCCTTCAATAACGGTGACTGAAAAGGACCTCGACCCTGATCCAAGAAGGGATGAAATCGCAAAGGCCGGAATCGACTTCCATTTCCAGAATTTTGTCGACTGCGTTAAAAGCCGCAATTCCAAGGACCTTATTGCCGATGTTGAGGAGGGACATATCTCGACAGCAATGATGCACCTCGGTAATATCGCCTACCTGACCGGACGAAAACTTACATTCGACGCAAAAACCGAAAAATTCGTCAACGACAGGGATGCCGACGCCTTGCTGTCGCGCCCTGATGGCGGAAGAAAACCATACAACATGCCCAGGGAAGTCTGATAACAGCTTCCCCTGAGCTCCGATCATTTCCCGCCGGCTGCAGGAAGGTGAACAGATCCTGATTTTCTGTTCAATCTGCTGCCGGCGGGTTTTATTTTACTATTTTCTTATAATTCATATTGTGCCGGGTAAAATTCATATTGAGGAGGGTAAAGTTTTTATTGTATTACAATAAAAAATCTTGTAAATTCAGGGGATAAAACATAAAACATGGCAATAATTGTAAACCTCGACGTGATGCTTGCAAAACGCAAGATGAAGCTGAATGAGCTGTCCGATATGATCGGCATAAATACCTCGAACCTGTCGGTCCTCAAAAACGGAAAAGCCAAAACGATAAAACTGTCAACCCTCGATGCGATATGCCGTGCACTGAAATGCCAGCCGGGAAACATTCTGGAATACAGTAAGGACGACCCCGGGATATAGTATCCTTGATCTTTACACAAGGATAATTCTGTATGAATATCGAAACGCTCCGGGAGTACTGTAGTTAAATCATTTAAAAAGTATTTCAGACATTGACCCACTAGTCATTTAAGAGCAATGAATTTAGAAGAAATCAGAGAATATTGTTTGTCAAAACCAGGAGTTACTGAATGTCTTCCTTTCAATGACACGGCATTGGTCTTTAAAGTGGCCGGAAAGATGTTCGCTTTACTTGATCTTTCTGAGGACAGCAGGGGTTTAACTCTTAAATGTGACCCAGGTATGGCTCTGGAACTAAGGGAGAGTTATTCAGAAGTTACTCCTGCATGGCATTTTAATAAACAACATTGGATTGGAATTAACCTAAAAGGGAGCATCAGCAATAATCAAATAACAAAATGGGTCGATCATTCATACGAAATTGTTGTCCAAGCTCTGCCAAAATTAAAAAGAGACCAACTACTTAAATAAATCTATTATTATACTTTGATGCCGTGCTTCTTATTACTGAATTTTAAATTTAAGTCAACAAGCCAAATTTACTTAAGAAAGGATTTTAAGTGATGGTAAGATTTGTAATTTGTCAGGTTGAAAATACTTTTTTGAAATTGGGTTAATGAATCATTATCAGTAAAGTTCATTTTTTTATTTCATTTATTTCAGTAATTAAGCTTAAGTTAAAAAATTTCCATTATAAAAGGAAGATGTCTTCTGGTATAACATAGATTATTAGATCATTATACTGTTCTATATTTAATATTTGCTTTAAAAGGTGGTTTAAGAATAACATATTTGTTTATCCCAGAGACACTAACCAGTCCTTAGTACGTTCTGATTTTGTGTCGTAATCTTAAAACATAAGACTGACCTTTTTTAAACCGGAGGGTGGCGACAGCAAAGGAAATTACACCTTCATCCCCCATTTTTACACCCTAATCATCTTAATTTTTATTTAACCTGATCAGTGCAATAATTTTGTTTCATGTAATTAATTATGAACAATTTCAATATAACAAAAATGAAAACAAAAGTATTATTGACATTAGCACTGTCAGCAGTATTGACTCTGACATCCTTTGGACAGGAAAAAGAAAAAAGATTAGGATTTGAATTTAGCGGAGGACCCTCACTGGCCACACGTGAAATTTATAACAGCAAACTTGAGAAAGGCTTTGGCTTCGAAGGAATATTTCATTATCGTTTTTTCCAGCATACGGGGGTTTATGCAGGATGGGGATGGAACCGGTTCTCAGGAAAAAGTCCATTTTCAGGAAGCAATACTGACTTTGAAGAGACAGGTTATGTGATCGGTCTGCAGTTCAAACATCCCGTTGATGGATTGCTCTCATCATACTACCTGCGTGCTGGTTTTCTCTACAATCACATTGAGGTTGAGAATAATAATGGTGAAATTATTGGAGATACCGGCCATGGACCTGGATTCCAGTTTGCAGCAGGTGTTGATATACCGCTTGGCTCAAAATGGAGCTTAATCCCTGGAGTAAAATATAATGCAATATCGGGCACGACAGATATAGAAGAAGTTCCATTTTCAATGAATTATCATTATCTGAGTGTCCGTATTGGATTTTTAAGACACTTTTAGTCCGAGGGAACTTAAAAGTAATAAAATGAATTATCGTAATATCTTCTATATTATACCCGGTAAGGCCTGTGCCAGAATAAATCCGGCAAGCGAAAAGTTAACAGAGAAAGTTCCGTCTGGTATTTTTAAGGGACTACAATTTCCTCGAGTATTTAATACGATAAGGCTGCAGATATCGAAATTTAAGCCAGCCAATAAGTGAAAAAAATCATATGGCAGAGTATATCGTAACAGATAGCCCCCTTGCCCCGACCTGCTATCGGGGCAGGAATATTTTTCTTTCTTCTTAGAAACAGCATCTGATAAATTAATTTCATCTGTTTAAATGAATCAGATTGTTGGCTGCTAGATAATTCCGTTTATTTTTACATACAAATGAAGGCAAATTTCATATCCGGGTTAAATCAATTATTTCCTCTTCAAAAGCTGCTGAAGTTAATATTAGTTATTGCTGTCAGTGTTCAGGTTATTGTTATAACATATAATCATCTGAGTGGTTTTTATCATCTCTCTGGCATGACGCATTTTTTTATTCGTCTTTTCAGAGGTGTCAGCTTTAGTATCGTTGCAGGTTTTATGATAGCTATCCCCGATCTTTTTGCAATTAAGTTACTGAATCGTTCTTTCCCCTGGACAAAAAGGGTATTTCGCCGAGTCTTTATTCAGTTTGTGATCACTGTCACAATAGCGTTTCTGGTATCAGTTCTTATTACATTATCTGCAAACCTGATAAAGGCATATACTGAAGATCTTAAATTGGTTCTTCTTTATAATGCTCTTATTTATGCAGTTGTAAATATTATCCTAATGATTATTCTGGAAGCCTGGCTCTTCTTTATCGAAAGCGATAAAGCAAGGACAAAGGCAGAAACCCTTGAAAAAGAACTTGCCCAGATACGTTTTGAGGTGTTAAAAAATCAGATAAACCCGCATTTTATGTTCAATAGCCTGAATGTTCTGTCAGGACTAATTGACAAGGATGTAGCAAAGGCTCAGCTCTTTATTGACGAATTCTCGCATATTTACAGGTATGTCCTCGAGACAATTGAAAAAACTGTTGTTACCCTGAATGAAGAACTGGGATTCATAAGATCATATATTTTTCTTCAACAGATCCGGTATGGTGAAGCATTGATTGTAAATATTAACCTGCCTGCTGATACTCTTCATCTCCTTCTACCACCATTATCATTACAGGTGGTACTGGAAAACGCTGTGAAACATAATATTATTGATTCCTTAAAACCACTTCAGATTGATATATCGTATGAGAAAGAGTGGCTGATAATCAGAAACAACATTCAGCTTAAGATATCTGCAGGTGTTTCAACCGGACTGGGACAGAGTAATATGGTAAAGCGATATGCCATGATATGTGAGATCACTCCTGAATTCCGGGTTAAAACAAATCATTATATTGTAAAACTGCCTTTATTAAAATGCGATCAGAATGAGAGTCATAATAATTGAGGACGAGGAACTTGCTGCAGAAAGACTTGAAAAGATGCTTATCGAAACAGCTCCCGAAACAGAAGTAATCGCAAAACTTAGTTCTGTAAAGGAATCTGTGAAATGGCTTACTTTAAACAAGGCTGACCTGATTTTCCTGGATATTCAATTATCTGATGGATTAAGCTTCAGCATCTTTGAACAGATAACGGTTAAAACTCCGGTAATCTTCACAACCGCTTACGATCAGTATGCAATTAAGGCTTTCAATTTGAACAGTGTCTCATACCTTTTAAAGCCTGTACGCAAAAATGAATTAACTGAGGCTCTTCAAAAATACAAGTCGCTTAAATCGGCATTCAGTATTGATTTTGAAAATATTCTTTCTGCCGTGCAGGGCAAACAACCCGACTATCGCAGACGGTTTCTTATACAGATAGGTGATAGATTCCGTAAAATAGAAGCCGAGGAGATAGCCTATTTTTATGCAATGGAGAAATGCACTTTCCTAAAAACATTCGAGGGAAATTCCTATCCCCTGGATCTCAGCCTTGATAACCTGGTTAATGTAATTGATCCCTCTCAGTTTTTCCGTATTAACAGGAAATATGTTGTGAACATGAGATCTATAAAAAATATGTACGCATGGTCAAGAAGTCGGATAAAGATCATTTTAAGCCCCTCTGTTGATGAAGATTCAGATACAATCGTAAGTATAGACCGGGCAGCAGATTTCAGGAATTGGTTGAATAAATAATAACAGCTGCCGGATCTTAACACTCGGTTCGTCCGGTATACAAACTCAAGAAGGCTGTGAAGCTTTGAATTTGCGACTCGTTTTTGCATTGACTTTGCTATTTAATTAAAATTATGTACTTTTGAAGTAGTATTTCATAATTACATAAAATGTACATCAAAAGAGAAATCGAACATGAAGTACTGACAGGAGCGTCTGGTTTTCCAATTGTTACTATTACCGGTCCCCGTCAATCAGGGAAAACGACCATGATAAAACACCTTTTCCCGGATAAAAAGTACATTTCACTCGAGAATCCCGACAATTACGAAATTGCCAGAACAGATCCAAGGGGATTTTTAAACAAATATCTGGATGGAGTGATCCTGGATGAAGTCCAGCGCGTTCCTGAATTACTATCTTACATTCAGGGAATCGTTGACGAGTACAATACTCCTGGTATGTTCATCTTATCAGGCAGTCAACAGTTTAATTTAATGAGCGGAATAAGCCAGTCTTTAGCCGGAAGAACAGCTATTTTTAAGTTATTTCCTTTCAATATGTTGGAGTTGGGTTCACGTAATGAGACACAAATTAATGAAATTCTGTACAAGGGTTTTTACCCAAGACTCTGGAATATTGAAATCAAACCTACCAGGCTCTATTCTGACTATATAGAATCCTATATTGAAAGGGATTTAAGACAGATTGTAAACATTAAAGATCTGGACAAATTCAGAACTTTCGTAAGGCTTTGTGCCGGAAGGGTTGGTCAGATATTTGTTGCCAGTCACCTGGCAAATGAAATCGGGGTATCGGTTCATACTGTTCATGCGTGGATATCCATACTGGAAACTTCCTATATTGTATTTAAGTTACCACCATTCCATGCAAATATCAATAAACGTTTAATTAAATCTCATAAGCTGTATTTTTACGATGTGGGGCTTGCCAGTGCTTTATTAAGGATCCAGGATTCTGGTCAACTAGACAGTCATCCTTTACGAGGGGCATTATTTGAAAACCTGGTAATTGCAGATATTGTAAAATCAAGAAGAAACAAGGGTTTGTTTGATAATTTCTATTTCTATCGAGACAGCAATCAGAACGAAGTTGATTTGATTTTTGATGACATCACTTCGCTCGATGCCGTTGAGATAAAGTCTTCAGAAACTTTCAACACCCATCTTTTAAACGGATTAAACCATATTAAAAAGGTACTGCCAGAAAAGATCAGAAACACTTTTTTATGTTATGCAGGCCAACAGGAGATGGAATACCTGAATCACCAACTAATTCACTTCAGTAATATTTCAGGGAAACTTGACTCCCAATGAATTCACCACAGATTTTAAATATTTGCAGTATAATATAGTGGTACCATGAATGTCGAAGAAATCAGAAAATATTGCATCACTAAGCCAGGCGTAACAGAAATACTTCCCTTTAACGATACAGCCCTGGCCTTCAAAGCAACTGGGAAAATGTTTGCATTGCTTGACCTGTCGGATGAAGGCAGGGGAATAACTCTGAAATGTGATCCGGTTCTGACTGTAGAATTAAGAGAAAGACATTCATCTGTTATTCCGGGATATCATATGGACAAAAAGCACTGGAACACGGTATTGGTCGACGGATCGGTGCCTGACAGGGAAATATTCTCATGGATCGATCATTCATACAAACTGGTAGTCAGAAAGAAAAAATGAAATCACCTGCGGAAAGGTCTCTTTTCCGGCAAACCGAATACAAAAGGCAGAAATGGCAAATGTTATAATAGGGATCCATGGACTGGGTAATAAACCACCGAAGAAGGTTCTTGAGGAATGGTGGCTTCTTTCAATGGCTGAAGGACTTGAGAAAAAGAAAATAATTGCCAGGTCGGCCCATTTTGAGATCGCGTTCTGGGCAGATATAATCCATAAGCAAAGCCTCGATCCGGAAGAAAAGGATCCTGAAAGCCCGCTGTTCATCGATGAGAAATACGAAACGGCTCCTGAGGATTTTGTCCCGGAGGACATCAGCACAAGGAAGAGGATTGTGGATTTTCTTGGACCACAGATGAACAGGATCTTTCTTAATGACGACCTTACACTTAATTATTCATTTATAACAGATGCGGTAATAAGCAGATACTTCAACGACCTCGAAGAGTATTACACCGGAACAATCACCACTGCGAACAACGCCATAGTCAGGACAGCCTACGTGATAAGGGAAAGGCTTTATGAATTGCTTCAGAAACACAGGAACGACAAGATTATGCTTTTAAGCCATTCGATGGGATCGGTAATAGCTTTTGACGTTCTGACATTTCTTGCCCGAGAAATAAAAGTTAATACCCTCGTTACAATGGGCTCACCCCTGGGGCTGCCTGTAGTTATAAGCAGGATTGCAGCCGAACAGAAACAAAGAGGAATATATAAGGGCAGGATTGCTACTCCACCGGGAGTGGTTGAAAACTGGTATAACTTCTCGGATATCCTCGATAAGGTAGCCTTCAATTACAGACTGTCGGACTATTACAATGAAAATGAAGCCGGAGTGAAACCGGTTGATTTCCTCGTTGTAAATGATTACGAGGCAAACGGGGTCCGGAACCCTCATAAATCGTTCGGATATCTGCGCACTCCCGAATTCGCAGAAATACTTAATACCTTCCTTCTGACCGAAAAGCTTTCGGCCAGGGAAAAGCTTGCAAAAAAAGTGGCCTTTCTGAAAGAAGGCCTGAGGTCGAAGTTAAAGGGCATAAAGAAAAAGTGACAGGTAATGTAATAATGCACTTATAGCAGATGATGCCATAAATTATCCTTAAAAATCATTTTTTCTTGCAATATGAGCAATAGTTCATTATATTTGTATCGAACTATAGTTCATAATATATGTCGCCACGACCTTCACGATCATGCAAAATAAGCAATCCTCCCCTTGTCTCGGGTTTTATTCCTTACGGGGGAAAGACAGGATCATATGATCCGGGAAAGGTATTCCTCCATCTTGAGGAGTACGAAGCACTCCGCCTTTGTGATCATGAGAAGATGAACCATAATCAGGCAGCTCTCCTCATGCAGATATCGAGGCCGACCCTGACACGTATTTATTCAAAGGCCCGGCAGAAGATAGCTGATGCCATTGTTAACGGCAGGAGCATTATTATCGAGGGAGGGAAAATATACTACGACACTGAGTGGTATTCATGCCTTAAATGCGGCTGTCATTTCAATAATCCCGACAAGCAGACAGAGGTAAAGGAATGTCCTCTGTGCAAAAGCAATCTCTTTGTAAGTGTTGCTGATGTACAGGATAATACAGGAAAATCCAAATCAGAATAAAATGAAAGCAGCAATAACAAGCACCGGAAACACCCTTGACAGCAAACTGGATCAGCGATTCGGCCGATGTTCGTATTTTGTGGTATACGATCTTGATACCAAAAGTATTGAGTTCATACCCAATCCCAACAAGGATGCTCAGGAAGGAGCCGGTCCGGCTTCGGTTCAGCTCGTGGCTTCGCGTAATGTGCAGAAAATAATCTCAGGCGAATTCGGGATCAAGATCAAATCATTGCTCGACAGCCTGAAGATACAGATGATAGCACTCAGGGAGCCTGAGAAGACCATCGGAGAGATAATTGAAATGTTAAACAGTTAAACCTTACAGTCATGCCAAAGAAAGATGGAACAGGTCCTCAGGGAAAAGGACCCGGGACAGGCCGCGGCGCAGGACGCTGCAGGAAAAACAATGATGATCCGGATACACCATCCCGGGGCAAAGATTCAGGAAGAGGCGGCAAACAGGGAAGAGGCCAGGGTAAAGGAAGAAGATCACAGTAATAACAACAACAAATAACTAAATATAGTAAGACATGAAAAAGCGTATTGCGATACCATTGGAAGAGGGAATTTTATGTTCACATTTTGGTCATTGCCAGCAATTTGCGATTATTGATGCAGAGAATAACACGGTTACGGACGAATCGCTGGTAACGCCTCCTCCGCATGAACCCGGACTGCTTCCGGGCTGGCTTGCAGAGAAAGGTGTTACGGATGTTATTGCCGGCGGGATGGGACAGAGAGCAATAGGCCTGTTTAACGACCGGAAGATAAATGTATTTGTCGGGGCTCCGATAAAGAAACCCGCCGATCTGGCAAAAGACCTTCTGAACAACACTCTGGCTGCAGGAGCGAATTACTGCGACCATTAAACAATTGAGATACCTCTGTTGATGATTTTTTACAAGCACGATAATTGCACCAGGCTTAAACGCTCTGGAGCAAGAACTGATTAGTCTCTCAAACCACATTAATAAATAATTACTCCAGTAGTCAGGTATCGTATCATGATAAAAATTGCTGTTGCCAGCGGAAAGGGAGGTACCGGAAAGACATTCGTAGCGACAAACCTTTTCAGGGCGCTGACGGAGAATAATACGGCTGCTCTTCTCGTTGACTGCGATGCTGAGGCTCCGAATGCGGCAGCCTTTTTCAACACAGTCAGAACGGAATCTGCAGATGTCACCCACCTCGTACCCGTGATAGATACGGAATTGTGCACTTTCTGCGGTAAATGCCATGAATACTGCAGCTACAATGCTATTTTCATTCTTCCTCCGGCAAAGGTAATCAAGGTTATTGAGGACCTCTGTCATGGTTGCGGAGCATGCACCGAAGCATGCAGCTTCGGTGCAGTAACTGAAAAACCTGTGCGGCTCGGGACTGTCAGCGTGTACAACAATAATCCGATGGCCCCTGTCATAGAAGCAAGAATGGACGTAGGTGTAATGTCGCCCGTTCCGGTAATAAAGGCCGCTATAAAAAAAGCCAGGAACGGAAAGGAAGTTGCGATTCTCGATTCGCCTCCCGGAACATCATGCCCCTTCATACAGACTGTCGCAACTGCCGATTTTGTCGTTCTTGTAACAGAACCGACTCCTTTCGGCCTCAGCGACCTCCGTCAGAGTGTGGATACCCTGAGGTCAATGGGAATAGCTTCAGGAGTAATAATAAACCGGGCGGGACTGGGGAATGGCAGAATGCATGATTACCTGAAGGAGAACAGCATACCACTGCTAATGGAAATACCATTTGATGAAACTATAGCACGCGTTTACTCTGAAGGAAAGCTGCTGGCGGATACGGACCACAGTTACCGGAAAAGATTCACTGATCTTTATACAAGGATAAACGCCCTGATAAGGAAATCATAAACCACTCTGTTGAAATGAACCAGATAGCTGTTATAAGTGGTAAAGGAGGTACGGGAAAGTCGAGCATCAGTGCGGCGTTTGCATCGCTTGGAACTAATGTGGTTGTTGCCGACTGCGATGTCGATGCAGCCAATCTTTACCTGCTGTTTGATCCTTCAGTGGAGGAGGAACATGTCTATGTCGCCGGGCACAAGGCGGTTATTGACTATGCGCGGTGCACAACATGCGGATTGTGTACAGGTTACTGCAGGTTTGATGCTATTTCGGAAAAGGACGGAAGAATAGTTATTAATGAGATATCGTGCGATGGATGTTTCCTCTGCTCACGGATCTGTCCCGAAAAAGCCATATCCATGGTCCCCAATGATAAAAGCAGGTATTATTCCGGCTCCTTCAGAAACGGCAAAATGGTTTACGGCCGGCTTGCTCCGGGAGAGGAGAACAGCGGGAAGCTTGTGAACCTTGTCAGGGAGCTGGCAGGCAAAACGGCAGAAGAGTGCGGTTCGGATACAATAATCCTCGACGGGCCTCCGGGAATAGGATGCCCCGTGATATCAACAATTACAGGGGTCGATCAGGTATTAATTGTTACCGAGCCGACAATGTCGGGACTATCGGACCTCGGCAGGGCTGCCGATATCGCTCTCAGGTTCGGACTGACCCCTTCCGTGATAGTTAATAAGTCGGACCTCAATACTGATATGACTGAAGAAATTGTAAAATGGTGCGGGGAAAAGAACATTACCGTGCAGGGGATACTTCCTTTCGACAGAAAAGTTGTAGAAGCGATGGTGATGGGCAGAACAATAACCGAATATGAACCTGAAAGCAGGGTAAGCATAGAAATTAAAAAGATCTGGAATAATATATTTAAAGTAAAAAGTCATGAGTGATATTTTCGAAAAACTGCCGATGGAAGGCATAAAAAAGATAATTGTTGTTGCATCAGGCAAGGGCGGAGTCGGAAAATCGACCGTTGCTGCCAACCTGGCAGTTGCTCTTGCGCGCGAGGGGCTTAATATCGCCCTTGTTGATGCGGACATCTTCGGTCCGTCGATCCCGCGAATGTTCGGTATAGAGGATGAAAAACCCGATGTATCGGCCATCGGCGACAAGGATATTTTCTTCCCTATAAAGAAATACGGGGTGAACATTATTTCGATAGGGTTCTTTATAGACCGCAACCAGTCGCTTATATGGAGAGGACCAATGGCAGGCAAGGCTCTTACCCAGCTTCTTGAGGATACACAATGGGGTGAAACCGATTACATGATAATAGACTTTCCTCCCGGAACAAGCGACATTCAGCTTACGGCAACACAAAAGCTAAATATTGCAGGGGCAATTATTGTCACAACTCCCCAGGAGATCTCTCTGAACGATGCACGAAAGGCTGCTTCGATGTTCAATAATCCCGACCTTAAGGTCCCGATAATCGGTGTTGTAGAGAACATGTCGTGGTTTGTACCTGAGAAACATCCTGATGAAACATATTATATCTTCGGCAGGGGAGGAGGAATGACACTTGCAAAGGAATTTGATACGATGCTCCTGGGACAGATCCCGCTTGTACTGGAGGTTGGTGAACTGGCGGAGAAAGGACTGACAGTCTTTAACCAAAAGAACAAAGCCGTTGTTAAGGCTTTTGAACAGCTGGCCGAAATGGTGGTAAATTCGGTTGCCGGGGACTAGTTTCTGGGTGCTGGGTGCTAGTTGCTGGGTGCTTGTTGCTTGTTGATAGTTGCTGGGTGCTGGGTGCTAGTTGCTAGTTGCTAGGTGCCGGGGGCTGGTTGCTGGTTGCTGGTTGCCTGGTGGTTGTTGGAGAACAGTCGGGAGGATGAATTGGTTAGTCACAGGATAAAAATATCGCCGGTGCTTACCTGGGGCATTCTGAAATTCTCATAAAAGGAAGAAAGGGCAGGAAGCCCGGTGCAGTGTGAGGGCATGATATGTCTCACCCTGTTATCCTTGAGGTATGAGATTGTTTCCCTGAGCTGGGTATCCTGTTCTTTCAGGTGAAAACCTCCCATGACACCGTAAATAACCTCGGAGCCGCAAACTTTTTTTGCGTGTTCAAGGGTGTTTACAATACCTGAATGTCCGCAGCCTGTAACAACAAAAAGGCCCTGAGGCAGAATGAATGCCACCGCGCTGTCGTCCATAACATAATCAGGCGAGCCATCCTTTAGTATAAATGTTGTGCTCTGCGATTCGAAACCGCTTGCCCTGGGTATCCCTCCGAGAAAATAAATGTTTTCGGCTATTTTACAGGGATCGTGCGAGGTAATAAGCCTGAACCGTGCTGAGAGTTCTTCCCTTGTGTTCTGAAGGCCGATTGACTGATTATCTTTCCTTCGGTATCGCTTCACAAAACAACCCGGATGACACAGTAACTCATGGCCGTCAAGGAAGGACAGTCCATTGCCGTGATCGAAATGTCCGTGGCTCAGGACGATCAGGTCGGTTTTTTCGATTACTGTATTCATCCTTTCGGCATTCCTGAGGAAGAGGTCGCTCTGACCTGTATCGAAGAGTATTCTTTTTCCGTCGTGTTCAATAAGATACGAAAGACCATGCTCTGCCATCGTATGAGATCCGGCATGGTTATCAGTGAGTACTGCTACTCTCATTTTTTGAGCGGGTTGGTTTAGAGTTGAAATAGTCATTCAAAAAACTAAGGATCCAGGTTCTCTCAGAGCATCTGAACAACCTGTTCTGCAACTTTTCCGGCAATTAGACGGCACTGTTTCGTGCACCGGCCCGTGATAAAACTTTCGGAATCTCTTAAGCTCGAGAAGTCGTACTGCCAGATATCACGGCACGAAAGGGAACCGAACTCTCTCCTGAACCATTCCCCCAGAACATCGCTCTGGTTAATCGCCCTGTTATAGTTGTTGATGTCTTCATCCATTGCACTGCTGCTCTTTTTCCTGAGAAGCCTGTTCATTCTCGAAACCCGGGCATAGCTGTTTTCAGCCATTGAATTCAGGGAGCTCAGGGCTGCTACACCTCCTGCCAGGGCGCCGCATGTTCTGTTCATCATTGCAATGCCTCCTGCAAAGATCCATGTTGAGGCAAGCATGTCACCGCTGACCTTTACCCTTCCTTCAAGAAGCCTGAGAACATTATGGGCGCAATGGAAGTCCTCCTTTTCGAAATTCTCCAGAAGGAATGAATATGATTCCTTAATTTCATCCCTAAAGACCAGTGGATTGGCACAGGCCCATGAATAGTCATCATAAAAGTCATGAACGGCATTTTTGCAGCTGTGCATTCCCCTGTTTCGAATCAGCTCGCAGGATGAGGCTTTATTTTCGCTCCCGAACCTTGCGGAATAAGCCTGGGCCATTGCAATAAGTTTAAGCCTGCCGGACGGGTCGACGGCCTCCTTATTCATGTATCCCATAAACATAAGGGGAGCTGTAAGAACTCCGCATTCGGTTGAGGGGCCCGCTATTCCTCCTGCCATGGCTCCTGAAAGAAGGACAAGATCCTCATTCCCGCTGTGGTGAATGTCGATAAGAGTCTGCATAACTGAAGGAGCACAATGTCCTATCCTGAGGTAGTTGTTGATCGTCTTCAGCTTTTTTGTGTTGAAAGCCGAATACCCTATCAAACCGGCACTTCCGGCTGCAGCTATTGCTATAATGCTTTTCCTTGCGAAATCCCTCCTTGTCAGGGATCTTTTGGCCTTATCTTTTTCAAAGCTTTCCATCGGGTTCTGTATTCCTCGGGAACTATAAAGGTAAGAAGAATTAGTGAACTTGGGTTGCTGGTTGCTTGGTGCTGGTTGCTTGTTGCTTGTTGCTGGTTGCTTGTTGCTGATAGCTGACAGCTGATAACTGATAGCTTCTTGATCACCAATTAGTTTTGCCGCTGCAGATTGAAATCCCTTGCGAAGTTAAGGGAGAGGCCGTAATTTGAGGCAAGCTGGGTTCCCCTGAAGTTTTGGTATAGAGGCAGGTCGAGCATAAGTGAGATGTTCCATTTTTCCTTTATAACATAATTTATCTGAGGTGAGATATAAAAAATAGTGCTTCCCGATGATTCTTTCCAACCGCCGGCTGTCTTGTCTCTTCCCCTGATCTCATTCCTTAGCTGCAGTATTGTTGTCCAGTCGCCCCTGAGCCAGGGAAACATGAGATGTTTTGAAAGGAAAAGTGATGTGAAAACGGATGTTCCCAGTTTATAATCCTGCAGGTTACGGTCGTTCATTTCCAGCCTGCCAGTAAGAAAATAACGGGTACCTGATTCAGGCTTTTCCTTAACAACAAACAGCTGAAAAACAGCTCCGTATGATCCTATTGTCGGCTGCATCTCGACCGGAAGCTCAACGCCGTTTCTGCTTATGGGGTCTCTCGATAAGGGGATTTTCAGTCCTGCGCTTGATGAGATGAAAAAACGCCGTACCTCGTCACTTAAGAGTCCGTACCGGAATGACACTATTGCATTTGAAAATCCGCTGCCCCTCAGCATATATGAAGGTGTCAGATTATAGTTCTGGGTCTTGTTGATGAAATACCCGAGTTCAGATTCAAGTGTTATCTTTTCGGTAAGTCCGAAACCGGCGATAGTTCCGGCGTAGTTATAGTTGGCGCTCCGGATAAGGTCAAAATCAGAAAGTTTGTCGCCCTCAAAGTAACGGTTGCCGTAATTGAACCTGTAGAAGGAGATTACCCTCAGGGTGTTCCTGTCGAGCGCAAGGAGGTTGTTCGATCCTCCTACCGGGTTTACCGATGTAAGGCACTGGGCAGGAGCCCTGTTCAGCATGAGCCAGGGGAGCAGGAGAAGTACTGCCAGCAGTTTATTTAACGACGATATATATCTCTTTCGAAACTGAAGCATCGTTGCCATCGCGTACAGTGCAGGTAATTTTATTCTTTCCGGCCTGGCAGGGAGAAGCCGTATAGACGACCTCGCTTCCGCTGCCAAGTATGTCCCCAGCTGTTGCAGCCCAGTAGAATTTGATCCTGTAGCCTGTTGCGGTTGCTTTGACATTTGTCGACTCGCCGGTTTCAATAGTGTCTTTTTCGGTTACCAGAGATGAAAAGATGAAAGGCTGATCAGGATCATCAGTACCTCCCTCGCCATCCTTTGAACAGGCTGACAGAAGTGAAAGAAAAAGAAAAAAAATAGTCAGATGTTTCATTTCTGTTCTTTTAGTCTTTTACACACCGGACTGAAAAACCATAGGTTTTCGGGAAAGTGTTCCATCTGCCAGAAGTGCTCACACCCGATTCAAGGCAGCGTCTCCATGCATTATCACCATACTCTGTTGATGTCCAGACGTATTCATACTGGTTGAGAAGGCTGAATGTCCCGTAACTTGTCATCCTTCCAGCAAAGAGAGCCTCGTAACCCGATCCTCCTCCCTTTGCCAGCAAGGTACCAACACCGCTTCCCCTCCAGGTATTGGTCATATCAGCTTCCTGCTGAGTCATCCCGAGAAACATCTCGAGTGTTTTCCATTCTCCGTCGGAAGGTATGTGCCATCCCACCGGACAGATCCCCTGAGCACCTTCCTGCCTGGATCCGTTCATTGCCACATTCCACGTATAAAGCCGTCCGAATGTCTCTTCGTTAGCCTCATCGTTGTTGTACAGGCAGCTTACAATCGAGTTGCTGTCGGGGTCGACCGTAACCCTGAGGTTCTCCTGCATCCATACCTGGTCGCCGATCTTTACGGTAAGATATATGTTGCCTTCCCTGTCGGTAACAATATTTTCAGGGACCGGCTGTTTGATTCTTATACTTCCCGTTGCGACTGAATCAACATCATCAGTTACCGTCACGGAATAAAGGCCGGCAGCAAGACCATCAATTTCAGGGCCTGTTTCTCCGTTCGACCATTCATATGAATAGGGAGGCATTCCGCCCTTAACAACTGCCTTTGCCGAGCCGTCATTGCCACGAAAAACAGAAACATCCTGACCTGTCAGTTCAAGAGAAAGCTCTTCGGGATCGTCCTGGCCATTATCATCGGAACATGATATAAGAAGAATAAGTGACAAAAAGACCAGGATTCCGGCTGCCAGGTCAGATATCTTGCTTGTAAATCGGTTTTTTCTTTTGTTCTTCATTTTGTTTTAACAACGGTGCCGCTAATCTTAAGCTCGACCGAAGGGGTTGAGGCATTTGACTGAACGGTTATCGATTTGCTGAAGGTTCCCCTTATTTTCGTATTATACTCAACAGCAAGGGAATCTCTTTTCCCGGGTGCTATGGGTTCCCTGGGCCATGACGGGACCATACAGCCGCATGCGGTACGGACATTCATTATTACCAGTGGCGATTTGCCCTCGTTTGTAAAGACGAAATAGTGTTTCGCCTCGGAACCTGTTGGTACCGTTCCGAAATCATGATCGGTCGACTTGAAGGAAATCCTTGCACGGTCCTGGGAAGTCAGTTTGTTGCCTGAAACCTGACTGGTGAGAAATGCAATTATTGCTGCAGTGGTTACTATAAAAAGAAGTCTCATTGTAATACCGGATCTGTTTTGATGTATGTTCCATTATCAACAGCGGGACGGCGTTCTCCGGAGACCGGGTAATTTCAAAACGCCTGGGTTCCGTTATGAGAACGGCCCCGATGTAATAATAATAACATCAGAGTCTTGATTAATATTATAAAGGTAATAAAAAAAATTCAAATTGAACCTAAGTTCATTACCTGTGCCTTTTCCTTCTTTTTCTTTCCTTGCTGACGGGTTCTTTACAAATCAAGACTACAACGGATTTCCGATCTTTATTCTGAAGAAGAGAGTTCTTGGGGACATGGGCCCGTATATGTATGTGGGATCGCGGTTGATTCCGTAATCGAAGTCGGACTGATAGGAATTGAGGATATTCTTTATCCCTACCGACAGCTGAAAGGTGGCTCCGTTGACTTTTATGTAGTAGCTTATTCTCCCTCCCGGGAAAATTATTTACCCTGACAGGTCATGGATCCAAGAGGGACCTGGATTGTAAATAGTATCAGAATTTGTTTTTTACTTTTGAGGTGAATGGCTGCATGCAGGTTATCTTTAGCAGCATCCATTCCCGGAAGGTTAGTATTTTACTGGCATTTCAGATTTGTCCTCTGTGCCTTTGAAGGTTCGGCAAAAGGTCCGTAAAGTGAGTTCTTGAATGATGCGCATGCCTCACTGGTCTGGCCTTTTCCTGCCTGGGCAAGTCCAAGCTGGAAATAGAATTTCGCTTTTGCCTCAGCGTCGCCGGTTTCGAGGTCGAGTCCCTTGCGGGCAGCCTCAATGCCCTTGTCATAATTCTTCTGCTTGTTGTACACGTCCGCGTAGTAATAGAAGAGATCCTTGTCATCGCCATATTTAGCGGCTTTGTCAAGAAGGGCGAGAGCTTCGTCGAGGTTGTTTGCCTGGTTTGCCTGGGAGCCAGCTGCACGGAAATATTCGATAGCCGTTGATGATGCCTGGGCAGCCTTGTCGGCTTCTTTGGCAGGATCAAGTTTGCCAAGGAAAGAATCAATTGCTGCCTCAAAAGCTTCAGCATTGTCCTGGCTTCTGTAAATCAGCGCTTTGTTGTAAATTGCTGCAGAGTAGTCGGGATTGATAACAAGGAGCGAATCAAAGGCCTTCAGGGAGTTTTCATAATCCTTGCTATTGAAGTAGTCGATCCCCATCATGTAATAGCCCTGAACAAGAAGTCTGCCGGAGTTTTCCTTGCTTGTCGAGCTTCCGTATTTTTCTGCTGCGGCTGCCGCTGTTTTCGCAGCCTTTATTACTTCTGAGGCAGATTTCTTTTCTGTAATTGCTGCTGAGGCTGCCTTTACATAAAGGCCCGGGAGTATCTGAGTGGCCTTTTGCTTAAG
The DNA here is from genome assembly GCA_040772125.1 of Bacteroidales bacterium. GTDB lineage: Bacteria > Bacteroidota > Bacteroidia > Bacteroidales > VadinHA17 > LD21. The sequence goes on along the minus strand of JAXGYS010000004.1, from coordinate 161,911 downwards.
GTCGTCAGCCGTTTCACCAACCTGACCGGAGATTGTTATCACATTCTCAAAAGCAGCTATTGCTGCAAGGACATCTGTTTGTGCCGCTTTTGCACCTTCATTGTACGCCTTGATAACATCATTACGGGTCTGAGCGGTAAGCGAAATGGTGAAGAAGGCAATTAAGGCCATCAAACCACTTATCTTGATTGTTCTTTTCATCTTCATTCTTTTTTACAGATTAACACTTAATTCCCTTTTTTAGATTCGTAAAAATAAAACTTTTTTTAAATTTTTAACATTTGACATGTTTTTCGCAAGAAAATATCAAAAAAGAAACGCCGGATCTGTTAGAATCCGGCGTCTTTCCCCTCATTTCTCCCCTTTGATCAGAAATAACTCATACTGTCTTCATTCCCACTTTAGAACATGGCAATTTACTTTCTCTCTTTTCTACCTTGAAGCAAGAACTTCTTCCTGGCTTTTGAGAAGCATTGGGAAGTAGGCAGCAACGAGCGATGTCTTGTTCTTCTTCCAGGCGCTCCCGTCAGTGATCCTTTTCTGATGGAAATATTCCATCTTGTTAAGGGCTTTTTCAGATGTGCCGTATCCCTCGCTCCAGATATCGGAGTCAAGCTTTTCAACTCCAAAATACCCCGGCTTGCTTACGTACTGCACTGAAAGCGCATCAGAAAGAACAAAATATTTCCTGCATCGCTTTTCGATGGTTACAAAAACCCTTGCTTCAAGATCGCTGTTCTCGAACCTAATGACATAAGGCTTGTGGCTGGTACCGTTAAGCATTGTGTAATCATCGTCAAGCTCAATAGTATATCTGCCCAGAGCAGAATAAGTTTCTCCGGCTGCTACGAATTTTCCGGCGTAGGAACTGAAACACAGGGCAAAGCCCAGGACTGTGATAAATACGACTCTTTTCATGGCTGCTTTTCTTTAAGATTAGAATTTATGGTTGCATTTTTTAAGATGGTTACTGTCATGTTCCATCTGTTAAAAAGACTTAAAATTCTCACATGTGCTGCATTCCTTCCTGAGCTTTTTTCAGGAAATAATATGTCATTCATTTTGCGATCTGAGACAATCCGGAAATGAACATGAACTGAAAAGGAACAGATATGGTATTGATACATAGACATAAGGCAGGCTGGCAGACGCCGGTGAAAAAAGGAAAAAAGGCACATCCGGACGAAAGACAAAAACTATCCAAAGAAATGATTTCAGCTATATTTGGAGATAAATTCTTTTTAAAATCAGAAAATGCAATTAAAATGAAAAATCTTTACATGGGTTTAATCGGGATCATTGCTCTTGCTTCATGCACGGGTGGTGCAAAAGAGCAGGTTACGGAAAACTGCTGCAGCTGCGACAGAGACTCAATGATCGTAGTAATGCGTTTCGAACGTAAAGTAAAACCTGAGTATGTGACGCTTTTCAAACAGTCGTTCGATGCATGCAAGGCAGAAGTGATGGCTAAGGAACCCGGTTGTCTCGATTATTCACTTTATCAGTCATACCACGACAGCACCCTTTTCTGCCTCACTGAGGCCTGGGCAACAAAAGAGGATCACACTGCCCATATGAAGCTTGATCACACGATAAAGCACATTGCTGAGATAAAGGGTATAAACGACCCTTCCTTTAAATCAACGAAAAACTACAATTACCGGATCTGCCCCGGAGCTAACCAGAGTAACTGAGGCGAAGCCTTCCGGGAGCAGCAGAGTCTCCGGGTTAAGGATTTTACTGGTTTAACTCGTCGAGGATAGCCTGTATGTCATCCTGGCATCCGCCGCAGACAGTTCCTGCCGTGGTTGCCTCTCCTACCTCATCAACGGTTTTCAGGCCCTGTTCCCTGATGGCCTTTACTATTTCACTTTTGTATATTTCGTTGCAGTTGCAGATGATAATGTCGTCTTCCATGGTAAGTCATTTAAGAATCCAATGATAATAAAAATATCTTAAAGCCTGTACACCATTAATTCTTGCAAATCCCGGGTGGCGTACAAAACGGTCTGCTATTATTTATACCGGAAACCTGTTGTGTTTTCTGAAAACCAGATCGATAGTGGTCCCCCTGTTTTCAGCGCTGGAGATCTTCATACCAGCATTGTGAAGGGAGATTATTCTGGCTACAAGCGAAAGTCCTATCCCGAATCCTCCCGTGTATTTCACATTTGAGGCCCTGCTGAAGGGTCTCTGGATGTTCCTAAGTTCGCCGGCCGGTATGCCAACACCCTCATCGGAGATGGAAATTGTTATATATTCCCCGGAAAATGTAAAACCGACAGGTATTTCGCCTTCGGAGAATTTGCATGCATTATCGAGGAGATTACTGAATGCGATCGATAGAAGTCCCTCATTGCCGCCCACAAGAAGGTCGTCCTCGTTTTCGGGGTAACTGATCCTAGGGACTATCTTGCGCCCGGGGTATTTGTTCTTGATCTGGAAAATGGCATTGTACACGATCTCATCAATCCTTACCGAAGTGATACTGATAGACTTGTCGCGGGTTATCTGAGCCAGCTCAAGCAGGTTGTTAATGAGTTCATTGAGATTTTTAAGATCGGCATTTATCCCCTGTATATGGTTTATATAATCTTCCACGCTTCTTTCATGGCTGAGTATGTAATCACTTTCTCCCTTCATAACCGTGAGAGGAGTCCTCAGTTCATGCGAAGCATTTGAAACAAAATCCTCCTGGTTCCTGAAGGCTATCTCAAGATCTGAAAGCATTTCATTGAAAGTGATGGCAAGCTGCGCGATCTCATCCTTTTTGTCTCCTTCGTCGAGACGTGTATTGAGCTTCAGGGAGTTTATCTCCTTGACACTTTTTATTATGTTCGTTATGGGTTTTATTGCCCGTGTTGCAAAGAAGTAGGAAAAGAGAACAGAGAGCCATATACTGAAGATAATGCTCCAGAAAAGAATCTTCCTTAGCTCTGCAAGGTTTCCGGCTCGCGACTTGTCGACAGCCATCGAAAAAACATAGTAAGTACTGTGTTTGTTGATATGTCTGTATGAAACCCCGTCTTTGCCCGCTACCGAAAAGTAATTGATATAGTGGTTGGAAGAGTTTACCAGAACCTCCCTGTCGGCAAGGTATTCAATGTTGTTGCCATAGACAAGGTTAAAAGCCGAATCGGTTATTGCCAGCTCCTCCTTTTCCCATGAGGTTGTTGACTGCTGGATCTTTTTCAGGAGAAGAGAATCGACCTCCGCAACATCAATAAACAGAGTTGCGGTATTCTTGGCGCTGTCGAGAAGGTTCTGGCGGAATTTCGATATCTGGCTCGAGTATGAAAAATAGTAAACCAGGGCTGAGAAAAAAAGCAATATCCCTGCAACAAGAAGGGTAAACTGGAACGAAAGCCTGACCTTTATGTTCATAGCTACAACTCTTTGTCGCTGCAATAAAAACCAAATCCGAATTTAGTGTGAATAAGCTTTGGCTGGAAATCCCTGTCGATCTTCCTGCGGAGATAGTTTACATAGACGTCGATTATGTTCGTAGTCGGATCAAAATCAATTCCCCAGACTTTTTCAATGATAAAATCCCTTGACAGAAGCTTGTCCCTGTTAAGAAGGAAAGTTTCGAGCAGCAATGACTCCTTTGCTGTCAGATCAATCTTTTTGCCTGCCCTTGTGACTTTCTTTGTTGTAAGATCCATTTCAAGATCGGCAAGCCTGATCTTTTCGGTTTCAGCCGATGATGAATCGGATCGCCGCAGAAAAACGTTTATCCGGGCAAGAAGTTCCCTGAAATCAAAGGGCTTCACAACATAATCATCAGCTCCTGCCTCGAAGCCCGCAATCTTGTTATCGGGAGTCCCGAATGCTGTAAGCATTATTATGGGGGTTCTTTTGTTTGTCTTTCTTATCTCCTTGCACAGCTCATAACCGTTTATAAGAGGAAGGTTTATATCGAGAATGATAAGATTATAATTCTTTTGTTCAGCAAGCTGTTTCCCGACATATCCGTCGTAAGCAATGTCAGCATTGAATCCTGCCTCTTCAAGCTGTTTTTTCAGGATATCAGCCAGCCGTTGTTCGTCCTCGACTATGAGCAGGTTGATATTACTCATTGTAATGTTCTTTTCTGCAAATGTAAACATTAATGACAGGCCCGGGGCAATTAAGAAGTTTCTAATGAACTTCTAATCATTTTTTAATTACCCTGAATCCCTTTCATTTCTAGCTTTACAATGAGATACTCTCATCTAAAGGTTTTCAGAACTTAAACATTACGGCGATGGACGACAACAACCAAAGAACAAACACCTGGATCTGGGCAGTTATTATTGCCCTTCTCCTCCTGGGTCTGGTTTATACCTTTGCCAGGAATACAAAGAACAAGAACAGTCTGAATGCCGAAAAGCTCAATTCCGAGAAGCTCCTGAACGAGAAAACAGCTATCGGAAATGAACTTGAGAAGCTGAAACTCGATCTGGCAGTACTGAAAGACCAGAGTGATTCAAATGCAAAACTTCTTGGCGAAACAGAGACAAAGCTTGCAGATACCGAAAGGCGTATGAGAGCTCTCTCTTCACAGTACAACAAAAAGAGCAAGGAGGATCTGGAGGAATATCAGAGGCAGAAGGAAGCACTGGAAAAGGAATATGCTGCACTGAAAAGCAGTTACGACGATCTCATGGCCAGGAACGGAGATCTTCAGAAGAAGCTTACTGAGAGTGAAACTCAGGCTGGCGATCTTATCGAGAAGATAAAAATGATAAATACTTTCGACAGTGATAATTTCCAGGTCTATGGCTCAAGAGGAAAAAATGACAAGGTTGTCGCATGCGCAAGAAGGGTTAAGAAACTCAACATTAACTTCGAGGTGCCGCAGAGCCTTGCCGATGCAATAAGTTTCACAATTACAACGCCATCCGGAACTACGATCACAGGTGAGGACAAAGCTCTTACTTGGATATTCCCGCCGGAAATGCGAACCTTAACCGCTTCGCTTTCGCCTGTCACAGCAGAATTTGAGCAGTCGAAGAGAGTTACTCTTACCTACGCGCCGAAGGAGAAGCTCATGCCGGGCGAATATAAGATCCAGATCTTCAGCAGCGACAAGAACATCGGCAACTGCAGGATCAAACTTAAATAGGTTCTTTTTTTCTACTTTGTTTTTCACAGCCCGCATCTCCTGCGGGCTTTTTTTTTCGGGTTTCTTATCCGGATGAAGAAATACCCGGCTGAGGGGCCCGGGATCAGGGATAAGCTGGTATGCAGGGTTTCTAAATAAATTCTAACAACCTTCTAATTACTTTCTAATTAGTGATAAGGGTTTTTACTTCTAATTTTGAAACAGAAGTTTGAGAGGATGTTTTATAATGAAAGTGCTGAAGGTTTCAAACGGAGTGAAGGTTTTTATTTTCTGGCTGGCAGTCTTGATAGTACTTGTTGCTCTGAAAATATTTGTTTTCCCGGGGTGAAACGTCATCTTTAAGGAAAAACCGAAAGAAATACATTTAAAATTCCTTGTTTACGAGATACTTTGTTCTTCAGAAAAGCAGCTGTCAGGAATTCAACAGAAAGACAACTGCTTTTTTCTTGAAAATTATGTTATATACAAAATATTAATCCGTGCCTGAAATGAGAATAATACTGGGTGTTGCTTCCTTTCTTATAATAGTTGTTATTGCCATTGTTATGGTCGTTGCCGAAGTGCTGAAGAGCAGGAAGAGCAGAAACATATAACAGGCAGGCGAGCCTAAATAACAGGCTGAACCAGTTCGTAGAAGAACCCTTTTTCTGAGGAATTTATCTTCAGTACCCTGAACAAAATGAGATTGGCAAGTATCGACTCTGCCCTTGAAGCAGAGATTCCCGTTATTTTTCTGAACTTGCTCAGAGTAACCGATCCGTTTATGGAAAGGTATTCCATCAGCTTGTTCTCGGCATCGCCGAATTTCACCATCACCCCCTTCCCCCTTTTCTCCTTGCGCCAGACCTGAATAATGACCCTGTTGGCCATCAGATTCTGGTCCCCGTGCCTCAGCCATGCCCGCCAGCGGCCATCTTCGCCCTTTGCCTGGTAGGGCCTTTCATTCCCTCTGGGAACCTCAACCTCAAGAATTGTCTTTCCTTCGGCGGAGTGTTGTCTTATGGTGTAATGTATTTCGGGCCGGCAGAAAAGATGGGCTGCCGTATCGACCATGTAGATTTCCTCATCAGATCTTATCCCAGCAATACTGCCGTTATCCCTGACTCCGATGAGGAGCCTGCCGCCGTCTGTGTTCGAGAAAGCCGACAATGTCCTGGCAATCTTCCGGCTGTCGGTAATGCAGAATTTGAAATCAAGCTGCTGGCTTTCTCCCTCCGCTATGAGATTTTTCAGGTAACTGTCCATCTCTCATTGCTTAACCGCTTATAAAGAGACTTTTACTTGAAAATTCCGGGTCGCAGGTAAGGTTTACCTTAAGCTTGCGTAAACCTGCCTCATCGCCCGGTGTGGGTATATGTGTAAGATGAATCTCGCAGTCGCGAAGGTATTTCAGACTTTCGAGAGCCATCTTGGCAGCCGGATTTGAAAGGGCGCTGATACCCAGAACGATCAGGGTCTCGTCGACATCAAGGCTTACCATCCTTCCTTCCAGGATGTTCTTCTTAAGATAGGTTACCGAAGCGATTATCGATTCCGGAAGGAGGTACATACTGTCGGGAAGCCCGGCCAGATGCTTTGTGGCATTCAGTATAAGGCTGGAAGAGGCATGCAGAAGAGGGGAGTTCTTTCCTGTTATTATCGTTCCGTCGTGCAGTTCGATGGCGGCGCCGCAAAATACTCCCTCATTGCCCTTTCCCGATCGTTCAGCTTCCTTTGCTGCTTTCCTCGCAGGCAGAACAACCCTCAGATCCTCTTCCCTGGCTCCCGCCCTGTTCATGATCTTCAGAATGTGGTCGAGGGAATCCTTCTCGGCAAGTCCGATCACATACTCCACCGCACAGCGGAAGTAGCGCCTTATTATCTCCATCTGGGAAGCCTCCGAGATCACGGCGTCGTTAACAATGCCCGAACTCAGGCGGTTTACACCCATATCGGTGGGAGAGAGGTACATCGATCCGCTCCCGGTGATCTTCTCAATTATCCTTTTCAGAAGATGAAAAGCCTCTATGTCGCGGTTGTAGTTGACGACACTGACATTATAGGCTTTCAGATGATATTCATCAACCATAACTGCATCCTTCAGGTCGACTGTCGCAGCTTCATAGGCTATGTTGACTTTATGATCTATGGGAAGATCCCATATGGGGAAGGTCTCAAATTTGGCATAGCCCGCCTTAACCCCCCTCTTGTACTCGTGGTAAAGGTTGCAGAGGCATGTGGCAAGCTTTCCGCTTCCCGGCCCTGGTCCGGTAACTATCACAATGGGCTTCGTAGTTTCAATGTACTGGTTGGCTCCGTAACCCTGGTCGCTTACGATAAGGTCAATGTCAGTGGGGTATCCTTTGGTTGGATAATGCAGGTAAACCTTTATTCCCCGCATCTCGAGCTTGTTCTTGAATGTTCTTGCCGGAGCCTGTTTCTGATAGCGGGTGATGACAACAGCAGTAATCTCTATTCCCCAATCCCTGAAATCGTCAATGGTTTTCAGGGCATCGGCATCATAGGTGATGCCGAAATCGGCCCTTACCTTGTTCCTTTCAATGTCGCCGGCATGAATGCAGAGAATGACATCTATCTTGTCCCTGAGAAGCTGGAGAAGCCTCATCTTCACATTCGGATCGAAACCCGGAAGTACCCTGGAAGCGTGAAGGTCATAAAGAATCTTCCCTCCGAATTCAAGGTAAAGCTTGTCATTGAACCTGTTTACCCTGTCAAGGATGGCAGCCGTTTGCTCCTTCAGATACTTTTCATTGTCAAATCCGATACGATCAGATGCTTTCATATTATACCCTGCCGGACTTACTGATTATACTTTTTTTCCCGGCCTCCAATATTAGTAATTTTTTCAGTTCGCATGCCCGGCCCAGAATTTTCGCCCGGAATGTTATTGCTCCGGCCTGCCCCGGCATACTGAGGGAAAAGCATTAACTGAAACGCCCTTCTTCTATTTCTCGGCTGCTATATCGTATATCTTTATTTCCATCGGACTGCTTGTCATCTCAGCGCTGATTGTCCCGAACTCCTTGAAATAGGAAGAGGCAAAATGTGCATCGATGGCAGCCTGGTTCACGTATTTCTCCACGAAAATGAAATTTGTCTTCTCATAGGGATCCTGATAGAGCATGTAACCAAGGCATCCTTCCTCCTTATTTGAATTTTCAATCATCATTTTCGCAGCCGAAATGAAATCATCTTCCATACCGGCCTTGATAAAGACCCGTGCAGTGATCATTTTCTGGTAATCCGGAGCCTGTACCTGTTCAATACTGTCGCCCTTCTGAACTGACCGGTCGGTTGTCCCGGGCTTGCAGGCGAAGAGAATTACCAGGAATGCAGCTGAAAGGAAAAGGAGTTTTGTTTTCATAATCTTTGAAGTTAGCAGTTATTATTAAATCAATTTGTTCTGACGGAAAGATAGCGGTTTATTTTATCCGGCCTATGACTTCGGTAAGAAGCCTTATGACCAGATTTACATTTTTATTGAATACACTCAGGACTTCTTCCCAGGATACTGGTGCTTCATCTTCCTTCCAGCTGTCGTAATCGGTGCTCATTGCAATTGCCGCATAGGGAATTCCAAGCTCATTGGCAAGGATGGCTTCCGGGGCTACCGACATATTGATAAGGTCGGCTCCCCACAAACGGAACATCTTCGACTCGGCTCTTGTTGAGAATCTCGGTCCTTCGATGGTTATCAGGGTTGCCCGGGGATGGACGCTAATTCCTGTGTTCCGTGCTGCCGAAACAAGAAGGTCGCACAGTTCCCTGTCGAACGGATCGGGCATTGATGTGTGCTTCAGGTTTCCGGGCTCGAATTCGTCAAAGAATGTGTTTTTCCTGAAACGGGTGAAATCAATCAACTGGTCGGGTATAACAATATCGCCCCTTCCTATGTCCTCCCTCAGGCTGCCACAGGCCGTTGTTGCGAGAATATGGGTACAGCCCTCATCCTTTAATGCAAAGATGTTGGCCCGGTTGTTAACCATGGTAGGAGAGATGGTGTGCCGGCGTCCGTGCCTCGACAGCAGAACCACTTCGGTATCGCCTATCTTACCGCACAGAAGGGGAGACGAAGGAGTTCCGTAGGGTGTTCCCGGAGTTTTTTCGACCGGAGAGTTCAGAATGGAGGGATCCTCCAGCCCCGATCCTCCTATAATGGCTATCCTGCTCATTATTACTTTCTCAGGTATTGCATCAGGACATCTGCAGCCTCGTCCATGTCGTGCCCGAATGTCAGGATGCCGGCCCTGTCGCCTGCCATCACTATTATCCTTTTTTCAAACACATCCGAATCGCTGAAGAGCCTGAAGATATCTTTGGCAAGGCCGGTGGTACCGTACTCCATCGACGGATTGGTTGTGGGAACCTTGTAAATGAGCTCATTCCAAAGGTCGATGCTGTGAACATGAATGACTGCGTTTGCTCCCGGATCAGCAAGATAAATTGCTGCGTGCGTGAGCGATTCGGACGAAGCCTTGAGGGGCCCGGTACACTGAACCGCGTTATCGTCGATATTAAATGAATTGACTTTTACATAATGACCTGGCTCCAGCTCGGGGATCTCGCCTGTTGCAGAGCCTGTTATGACAAACTGGTTGCCGCCCCTTATCCTCATGCTGATGTTCCCGAAACCAACACCATTCTCATAGGCGCCGATAAGGTCCATGTTGTAAAGGATCTCCCTCCAGTAATTTATAATTTCATATTGCTCATCAGAGATAACCGGTCCTGACTGGCTCCAATGACAATTGAATTTTACTACACCTTCCATATATTTTTTTTATTTTATCTTATCCGAAAACATTTCTTTTATACTCTTTTCATCAGCACTGCAGACCCCTCTCTCAGTTACGAATCCTGTTACCAGCGATGCCGGGGTAATGTCGAATCCCCAGTTGCCGGCACGGGTCTCTTCGGGACATATCCTGACCGGGATGACTTCTCCCAGGTAAAGTCCTCTGACTGAAGTTACTTCTTCTGGGTCGCGTTCCTCGATTAATATCTCCTTCTGCCCGTCGTACAGGCTGAAATCTATTGACGACGATGGCATGAGAGCATAGAAAGGAACGTTGTTATCGCGGGCGGCCAGCGCTTTAAGATATGTCCCTATCTTATTTGCGACATCTCCCCGTCGGGTAGCCCTGTCGCAGCCTGTAAAGACAAGATCGACCATACCTTTCTGCATCAGCAGTCCTCCTGCATTATCCGTTATCAGTGTATGCGGAACCCCTGCTTTGCCAAGCTCCCAGGCGGTAAGCATCGATCCCTGGTTTCTAGGGCGGGTCTCGTCAACCCATATGTGAAGGGGGATCCCCTCCTCATGGGCCAAATAAACCGGAGCGGTGGCTGTTCCGTAATCAATGCATGCCAGCCATCCGGCATTGCAATGCGTGAGGATATTGACGGGCCCTCCGTTCTTATTCAAAGCCGCTTCCCTGATCAGTTTAAGACCATTCTCACCGATACGACGGCAATTCTCCGTTTCCGTTTCGCATATCTCAAGGGCACTTCGCAGTGCAGTTTCCTGAAGCTCTGCGGGATCATCGATACCCTTCAGCCTGTCAACGACAAAATTTACAGCCCATGAGAGATTAACGGCTGTGGGACGGCACGAAATAAGGTAATCAGCGGCATTCTTCAGATGCGATCCGGCGTTGCTGAGCGGACTGATCTCCAGTGTGGCAAGGTAGATCCCGAAGGCTCCCGCAGCTCCTATCAGGGGAGCTCCCCTGACCGTCATGTCCTTGATGGCATTGAAAATATCATCGACGGAACAAAGATCTTTCGCCTCAAAAGAAAACGGCAGTTTCTGCTGATCAATGACCCTGACTACGCTTCTGTCATCGTCATCTATCCAGATACTCCGGTAATGCTCCCCGTCAATTGTCATTTCTCCGCCTGCTTTCGTCCCGATTTATTCGAGAGCCAAATTTACAAAATAACCTGTATTGACAATTGTAAATATCCTGACTGAAAGTTACCTTTTTTGAAAACTAAATCATTTTTATTCAGGAATTCCATAATAAAACAATAAAGAATTCGAATTATCGACCGGAATTTTCGAAAATTTTGATATAAGACGCTTAAGAGTTAACTTTGCGGAAAGATTGAGTGAGTTTCTAACAGCGATGACATATGGTTAATAAAGAGGAATATAGGAAGAAGATAATAGTTACATCCGGACGGATTTTCAGCCGTTACGGGTATAAGAAAACCACGATGGATGAGATAGCTGCCGAGCTGAAAATGGGGAAGAGCTCGGTATATTACTATTTCAAAAGCAAGGAGGAAATATTCGAAGCGGTGGTCCTGTATGAGGCTAATGTACTTAGAAATGAGCTTACTAAAGCGATCAAATCGGTTGATTCACCGGTCGGAAAGATGAGAAATTATGTATTTGTGAGGATGAAAACATTCGAAAAACTATCGAATTATTACAATGCCATCTTCGACAAAAACCTTGCTCATTTCAATTTCATAGAGATGATCCGGGAGAAGTACGACCGTGAGGAGCTTGCAATACTCAGACTGATAATTTATGACGGGGTAAGGAAGAAGGTATTCAATGTGCAGAGCAGCGAGTATACTGCCATTGCGGTTCAGACTGCCCTTAAGGGGCTTGAGGTTCCCCTGTTCTGGAAAAAGAAGGAGATAGACATTGAGGAGAGGCTGAATGCCATTCTTGATGTACTTTTTTACGGAATACTGGTTACGAAGTAAACAAACGGTGTAAGAATTTCTTACTCCCCCATTTTCCTGCATCTTTCACAAGCATAGATTCTTATGCCCGGAATCTTTTCCCGGAATTATTTCTTTCTTTTAATTATGGCCCTTTTACCCTGCCGGAGGCTCAGCCAGAGCCAGGCTACACCAGCAATAACGAAGGGAATGCTTAGAAGCTGGCCCATGTTGAATTTCATTGCCGATTCAAAGGCAACCTGGTCCTCCTTCAGAAACTCAATAAAAAACCTTGCTGTAAATATCAGTATCATGGCCAGGCTTATCAATACTCCCTGGACATGTTCTCCCTTGTTTTTCCAGTAGATCCTGTAGAGGAGGATAAAAATGAAAAGATAGGCGAGGGCCTCATAGATCTGGGTAGGATGCTTGGGAGCGGTCTCTCCGTTCCTGAGAAAGACGAAGCCCCATGGGACAGTAGTTTCTACTCCGTATATCTCTGAATTCATAAGGTTGCCAAGCCTGATGAAGACTCCTGAGAGGGCAACAACTATTGCCACCCTGTCGATAATCCAGGTGAAATCCTTTTTTTCCTTCCTTGCAAAAAGCCAGAGCGCTAAAATTATCCCTATTGCCGCACCATGACTGGCAAGTCCTCCGTGCCATATCTTGAGGATCTCAAGCGGGTGGCTGAGGTAATATCCCGGTTCATAGAAAAGACAGTGCCCTATCCTTGCCCCGGCTATAACGCCGATGGCCATATAAACTGTAAGCCTGTCGAGAACCGTGTCGGCCAGATTCTCGTTTTTGAATATCCTGTTCATTATTATATACCCGAACAGGAAAGATGAAGCAAAGAGAAGGCCGTACCATCTCACGGCAAAGGAGCCAACCCGGAATATCTCCGGATTTACATCCCACGGAATTACGAGTAATTGCATTGTCGGAACAGTAATTTCCGTCAAAGGTAGAAAATATTGGCAAACTTTATGCCGGCCTCCGGCAGAGGTTATCAGAAGTATTTCCAAAAAAATGTATGTTTGTAGTTGTTATCTTTTATATATGAAACAGCGCGCTTTCCGTATCATAACCATGTTTTTTTTCCCGGGGATTCTGATATCCGGATGCGCCAAGATAAGCTCTCCCGCAGGCGGACCCAGGGACAGGGAAATACCGGTAATAGTAAAATACGAACCGCCCAACGGTTCCACCGGTTTCAGGGGTAAGGAGATCATTGTTACTTTTGATGAATACATAGTGCTCGACAGGATAAGCGAGAAATTCATGGTTTCGCCTCCTATGCAGAAGCGACCCGACATTGTTGTCAGGGGAAAGAGTCTGCGTATCAGCTATGAGGATGAGTTGAGGGACAGCACAACCTACACTTTTTATCTTCAGGATGCGATAAGGGACCTGAACGAGAACAATGCGATCAACAACTTTCAGTTTGTCTTTTCCACCGGACCTTTTATCGATTCACTTTCGGTTACCGGGAATGTATATACAGGATTGACCCTCGATCCTCCTGAAAACACTATGATACTCCTTTACAGCAATCTTGCTGATTCGTCGGTTGTGAAGCAGCTTCCGGATTATATAACGCGCGCAGCCCCAAACGGAGAATTCCGGATCGACAATGTCAGGCCCGCGACCTACAGGATTTATGCCCTGCAGGACCTCGACAACAGCAAGAACTACAACAACCGCGACGAGTTGTTTGCTTTTCTGCCGCAGCCTGTGGAGATCACTCCGGAAAAGAATTTTCTCCCACAGAGGAAGGATTCCCTTGTTTCGGCCAAACCTGTGGTGGTTCCCGCAGGACCGGCAGCGGGAAAAACTCCTTTGGCTCCTCCCGTTATGGGCGAATACAGCCTTGTCCTTTCGCAGGCTGAAAAAAGGCTTCATTACCTTACATCTTCATCGCGTCCGTCGGCACATCAGCTGAAATACACCCTTGCTCTTCCTCCGGGACAGATGGAATTCGGGTTTTCGGTAAAGGATGCCCCTGAAGGATCATTTTTCATCGAAAAGAATTCCATGCGCGACACGGTCACTGTTTGGCTCACTGATACAACCCTTTACAACAGGCAGCAGATCGAGACTTATGTCACATATCCATTTACCGACACGTTGGGTATTACTTCTCCCCGTACCGATACGGTAAACATGAGGTTTCTTGCGCCAAAGGCCCCGAGAACAAGAGCCAGCCGCCGCACAGCCTATGCAGTAACTACCAATATCGCTTCCCAGGCCAGACCCGACCTCAGGATAACACTCTCAGCTCCTGAGCCCTTTCTGCCTCCTGATACTTCCAGGATACATTTCTATGAGACGGATAAGGAAAAAATGATACGCCGGCCCTATTCAATAAAGTCCGACAGTCTGAGTTCACGCCGGTATTATATCGACACTGGTCTTGAGCCGGGGAAAAATTATCTCCTGATATCCGATTCAGCTGCATACAAAAGCATTTATGGCGATTATTCCGATTCAACGGCGGTTAAATTTGCCATCCGTACTCCTGAATCGTACGGTCAGCTTACAATGGAAATAACAGGCAATGGCGACAGTATTATTGTGCAGCTTCTCGATTCCGGCGACAAGATAAGAAGGGAGACAATCCTGAAAGGGGATGGCAAAGTCGATTTCCCTCTTCTTGAGAAAGGGAAATACCGCGTCAGGGCAATTTTTGACCTTGACAATAACGGAAAATGGACCACCGGAGATTATGAACTTAAGAGGCAGCCTGAACCGGTTTCATATTATCCGGCAGAGATTGACGTTCCTGAGAACTTCTTCATAACACAGCCCTGGGAGCTTAAACGTGAGAATTTCAAGGATACGAAACTTCAGAAAGTAAAAACCTCTCCGGGAAGAACCGGGATATGATTAAAATAAGATATATTTCAGATATTAAAAACCAGCCCTTTTAAAATCCGGGCAAAAGACGATAATATATTAATAATTAAAAACTTACGTAACATGAAAAAGGTAGTAGCAGGTGTTGATATCGGAGGAACAAACACTGTTTTCGGAATTGTCGACAATGAAGGAAAGGTTTTGGCAGAGGGACATCTTAAAACAACAGACTATCCTGTTGTGACAGATTTTGTCAAGGCTTTCTCGGCAGCGCTGAAGAAACTTATCGCCACCAAAAAGGACATTGAACTTACAGGTATAGGTATCGGGGCTCCCGATGCAAATTTCCACAGAGGCACAATTGAGCATGCTCCCAACCTGGCATGGAAAGGTATCGTTCCTCTTGCCGATATGGTCAGGAAGGAAATGAAAGTTCCCGTCGTTCTTACAAATGATGCCAATGCGGCAGCAATGGGTGAAATGGTCTTCGGCGGTGCAAAGGGAATGAAGGACTTTGTTGTTCTGACACTTGGTACAGGCCTGGGAAGCGGTATTGTTGTTGACGGGAAGCTGGTCTACGGCCATACCGGATTCGCCGGTGAGGTGGGTCACATGACAGTCGTTCCTAACGGAAGGGTATGCGGATGCGGCAGGAAAGGCTGCTTCGAGGCTTATGCTTCTGCAACAGGACTCGTAAAAACCGTATCCCTCATGATAAGCGAAATGCGGGATGAAAGCTCCCTGAGAGACCTTCCGCCTGCAAAACTCACCTCAAAGGCTATTGCAGAAGCCGCAGCAAAAGGCGATCCGATAGCTGTAAAAGCAATGGAATATACCGCTGAGAAACTCGGGTTCGGCATTGTGAACACAATCGTATTCACCAGCCCGGAAGCCATTTTCCTTTTCGGCGGACTTGCCCAGGCAGGAGAGATGCTCTTCAAGCCGGTAAGGGAATATCTGAAGAAGAACAACTACGTACTGTTCAAAAATACAGTCAAGATCCTTCCTTCAGGAATATCAGAGAGCAACGGCGCCGTTCTGGGAGCAGCTGCCCTCATCCTGAACGAACTGAACAACTAATACATGGGTCCGGCATTCTTTGCCGGACCTGTTTTTTTCCCCTTTCTTTTCTCCGGAATTAAACGGACCGCTGTGTGAATACCATTGAAGTTCAAAAGCTTGAGTTCAGCACAGAATATCCCGGGCTGGATGAGATTTCTGAAAGGCTCGATGATCTGGATAAAAAATTCCCTGTCGGGGTGACCAACTGGAAGGATTATGATTATAAGCCCCGGGTGAGCTTCTCAATAGCCTGTACTTCAAATGAGATACTCCTGAAGTTTTACACGGACGAAAAATGGCTCAGGGCAGTAAATACCGAAACCAATCAGGAGGTGTATGAGGATTCGTGCGTCGAATTCTTTGTCAGCCCTTCGGATGACGGTATATACTATAATTTTGAATTCAATCCGCTCGGAACCTGCCTCATGGGTTTCGGACACCGGAGGGAGGGAAGAAAAAGGGCAGACCCTTCAATAGTTTCCAGGATACGCCGTTGTTCGTCGGTTTACCCTGATAGAGGGGGATCCGCGGAAGGGAACTTCTTCTGGACCCTTACAATTGCCCTGCCTTTTACCGTGTTCTGTGAACATGAGATAACATACCTGACAGGCAAATCAATAAGGGCCAATTTCTACAAATGCGGCGACAGGCTTCCTGTTCCGCATTATCTTTCATGGAATCCCATTCAAACACCAAAACCTGATTTCCACCGTCCCGAATACTTCGGGATCCTGAGATTCCTCTGACCAACGGGGGAGAAATGGCTCATTATGTACTGGCGGGCAGCTAATCTGAACAAAAAATGAAAAAAGGATTTAACAAAGTCGTCCTGTCAATCAATGCACATCCCGATGATGCGGAAGCATGGAATGCCGGTGTGCTCAAACTACTCAGGGATAAGGGCTATCATATCGTCATTGCCGCAATGACGGGCGGAGACCTCGGCGGTGTCGGCATGGACTCTGCGGAGACGGCCAGGGTAAGATATGAGGAAGCCAGGAAAGCGGCGGCAATAATCGATGCCGACTACTATTCGCTGGGTGGATCCGACGGTTTCCTTTTCGACACAAGGGAGCTGAGGCTGAGGACTATCTCACTTATAAGGAAGGTGAAAGCGGGAATAATCTTCACCCATCTGGCAAACGATTATCATTCTGACCACCGCGCAACTTCAAACATCACCGAGGCCGCGGCTATGGTCTCTTCCCTCTCAAACGTACCGGTACCCGAAGAACCTCTCTCTGTAACTCCGCTTCTGTACCATTCATCTCCCTTCACCCTCACCGATCCTGTAGGAGGGCAACTGAGTCCTCCCAATTTCTTCGTGGATGTTACCTCAGTGATCGGGGTGAAAAAGGAGATGCTCGGATGCCATGTCTCGCAGATTGAACTTATGAGGCATATGCACAGGATTGACGATTTTTTTGGTTTTGTCCTGGAGGGAAACCGCAATTACGGAAGGATGTCGGGGGTTGAGTATGCCGAGGTGTACTGGCAGCATCTGGGAGGAGGTTTCCAGAAAGACCCCGTGGTTCAGGATGAGCTGAAGGAGTTTCTTGTTGAAGGGAGATGAAAGACGCAAGACGCCCGACGCAAGGAAGAAGGCAGAAAACCGAAGGTGACGAACACGGTTTGGATCTTAAAAGTTCCCCTCCTAGCTTTGTCCGCCGAAGCTCTTTGGCGAAGGCGGAGAGGGGTTAGGGGTGGGTCAGGAAAGACGCAGGACGCAGGATACAAGACGCAGGGAAAACCGGAGTGGGAGAGTGGGAGAAGGGGGGAAAGGGAGAAGGGGAGATGGATGACGCAAGACACAGGACGCACGACACAAGGATTGAATACTGAAAAATTCAAAAGAATATTTAGTTTATGGCATATTTGGTTCCATGTTCAGAGGAACTGTGTAACTTAGTGGCAGGAACATAAAAGTATAAAGACAAAAGTGATATGGCTAAAAAAGTTGTTGCAGGGGTAGACATTGGCGGAACCAACACCGTATTCGGTCTTGTTGACCGCGAAGGAAATATCCTTGCTGAAGACAGGATGAAGACCTTCCATTACGATGAGGCTGAGGTTTATGTGGCGGCACTCTATGAAAAGATCTTACTGACAGGACAGAAGATCGGAGAAGAGATAGAAATTCTCGGATTTGGGATCGGTGCCCCGATGGGAAACATTAATAAAAACACGATTGAATACCCTGCAAACCTTCCATGGAAGGGAATAATTCCCATAGGCGACTTTTTCAAACGCCACACAAGCCTTCCTGTTGTTGTAACAAATGATGCAAATGCAGCAGCAGTGGGAGAGATGGTATACGGCGGAGCAAAGAATATGAAGGACTTTGTTGTCATAACCCTTGGAACAGGTCTCGGCAGCGGCTTTGTTGTCAACGGGAAGCTGCTGTACGGTCACGACGGATTTGCTGGAGAGCTGGGCCATACAGCCATTCGTCCGGGAGATTGTAACAGGGAATGCGACTGCGGCAGGAAAGGATGCCTCGAAACGTACGTCTCGGCAACCGGATTGAAAAGAACCCTTCTGAAAATAATGGCCGACAGCATTGAACCAAGCGAGATGAGAAAGTACAGTTTCGAACAGCTCGATTCGGAGATGATCCACAAGGCAGCCCTGAAAGGTGATAAGCTGGCAATAAAGGCATTCGAACGCACGGGCAGAATGCTTGGATACAAGCTGGCCGATGTGGTGGCACACACGAATCCGGAGGCGATTTTCCTTTTCGGTGGACTTGCACTGGCAAAGGAGCTGATATTTGAACCTGCCAGGGAACATATGGAGGAAAACCTTCTGCACATCTACAAGGGAAAGGTCAAGCTTCTTCCTTCAGGACTCAGCACGCAGAATGCAGCGGTACTAGGCGCCAGCTCCCTTATCTGGTCTCTCAGGGAATCATGAAAAACTGACAAATAACCACGGAAATGGCAAATTTCAATGAGATATTAAATCATATACTGGGTATAATATTCATTGTAATTATTTTCTCAGTGGCATACGCCTACCTTAAGCCCCATCAGTTGCACAAGAGAAGGCTCTTTTCTACACTTCTTCTTAAACTGAGCTATCTGTTCTATGTCCTTGTACTGTGCATCGTGGTTTACCTCTCGGCACTGGTAAAGGGTGGACTCGATAAAGTCTTCTACGGGATAGAGTTCTTTGCATTCCTGATAGTGCTTTTTGCCCCTACAATAGGGATCTTTGCAAGGAAACTCAACCACTTCAGCAAGAAAAGAGAGGAGTACAACTACTTTTTTACGGTAGTCAACCTTGTTTCAGCGGTTGCGGTAATTGTTATGTATGCAGTCTGAGAGATATGCCCTTTTTTGATATTTTAATCCAAATCTTACCTTTGTGCTTAACTAAAAACCTGAAACCATGATAAAGGAACGTCTTGTAACTTATATCGAACAGAGTATCAGCCAGAACTGGGATATTGAAGCTTTGTCGAACTACCGCGAAAAAGGTTATACCTACAAACAGATTGGTGAAAAGATAATCAAGTTCCACATTTTCTTCAGGGAAGCCGGAATAAAGGAAGGCGACAGGATCGCACTTGTGGGACGCAACTCGGCAAACTGGTGTATGATTTACCTGGCAACAGTCACCTATGGTGCCGTGATCGTTCCGATACTTCCTGACTTCAAACCCGAAGACCTTAACAACCTTATCAACCATTCAGACGCGGTTCTGCTTTTCGCCGACGACAAGATCTTCGAAACTCTCGACATGACAAAGATGCCTTTGATCAGGAGCGTTATCTCCGTCGACAGCCTTTCTCTTATCAGGACGGCAGATATGGTGACAGCAAGTATTTATGAAAGCCTTGAGGAGAAATTCAAAACAGCCTTCCCGAACCTCAGTCAGTCCGATATTAAGTTCTCTGATGTCACAAACGACAAGCTTGCAGTAATAAGTTACACCGGCGGCACAACGGGTTTTTCAAAAGGGGTTATGATATCGCACAACAGCCTTGCCGCCAATATAAGATATGCCCAGAACAATATGCCTCTGAAACCCGGCGATCCACTCGTATCCTTCCTTCCTCTTGCCCATACGTACGGATGTGCATTTGAATTCCTTTTCCCCTTTACTTTCGGATGCCATATTACAATACTTTCAAAAACACCTTCACCCCAGATAATAGTACAGGCTTTCAAGGAAATCAAGCCCAGACTTATTCTTTCGGTCCCTCTTGTGATCGAGAAGATATTCAAGAAACAGCTTCTACCGGTGATAAGCAAACCTCACATGAAGGTTCTTCTTTCAATACCAGGCATTAACAGCATCCTGCATAAAAAGATAAGGGACAAGCTCACCGAGACATTCGGCGGAAGATTCCATGAGATAGTAATCGGAGGGGCGGCCTTCAATCCGGAAGCAGAGCGTTTTTTCAGAAAGATCGGGTTCCCCTTCACCGTCGGTTACGGAATGACCGAATGCGGTCCTCTTATAAGCTATACATCGTGGAAGACAACAAAGCTCGGAGCATCGGGAAAACCTGTCGACACACTCGAGGTGACAATCGACTCGGAAGATCCTGAAAAAGTCATCGGAGAAATAATACTAAGGGGCGAGAATGTGATGCTTGGCTATTACAAGAATGAAAAGGCAACAAGGGAGATGATCGATGAGAACGGCTGGATGCATACCGGCGACCTTGGTATTATGGATAAGGAAAAGAATATCTTCATCAAGGGAAGAAGCAAGAGCATGCTTCTCGGCCCCTCAGGAAAGAATATTTTCCCGGAGGAGATTGAAGCTGTAATAAATAACCTCGACTACATTGCTGAATCGCTTGTAATCTCCGAGGACAATAAACTGATAGGACTCATATATCCCGATCATGAGATGCTCAAAAGGGACAATATTACAGTGGAACAGTTTAGCGGAAGGCTTGATGACATAAGGAAGCAGGTCAACGAAAGGATACCTGAATTCATGGCTGTCAGCAAATTCAGGATCCATCCCGAGGAGTTTGCAAAAACACCCAAGAGGAGCATAAAGAGATTCCTTTACACAAAGGGTAACTGAGTCTTTTTTTCAAAACGGTCACTTTACTGAAAATTTATCCGGCATGTTCTTCTCCCCCTTCGGAGGAGAAAATCGTATATTTGTCCCGAAGCAATTGTCCTGACCATGAATCTCTATGCCATTATTGTTGCAGGAGGCTCCGGAAGCCGTATGGGATCGGCAGTTCCGAAGCAGTTTCTCGGGCTCGCCGGCAAACCGGTACTTATGCATACAATCGAAAAATTCCACTCTTACGATTCTTCGATTAAGATAATAACCGTTATTCCAGAAAGCCAGTTTGCCTTCTGGGAGGAACTCAGGACCAGGCATTCATTCAATATTCCCCATATTATTTCCTCAGGAGGAGCCACAAGGTTCGAATCGGTAAGGAACGGACTGGAGTTTGTAGCCGACGACAGTTATGTTGCCATTCACGACGGAGTCAGGCCGCTTGTAAGCACTTCAACAATAGGAAGATGTTTTGAAGCTGCTTTTACCTGGGGTAACGGTATTCCCGCAATATCCCCGGCCGATTCGGTAAGGCTAACCACAGACCAGGGAAATATGGCCGTAAACAGACAGTATGTCAAAATGATACAGACTCCTCAGGTTTTCAGGACTGACCTGATTAAAAAAGCTTACCAGCAGAAATATGCTCCTGAAATAACCGACGATGCCATGCTTCTCGAAAAAACAGGTGTCGACATTGTCATCGTTGAAGGGAACAGGGAGAACATAAAAATAACAAACCCTGAGGATCTGTCTGTGGCAGGCCTGCTTTTGCAAACTATTTCCTGACTTTCCTCTTAATTTGTATCTTGCAGAAAAATTAATTCCAGATACCATGAAAGCAGGTACCCTGTTCTTGTCGATATCCCTTATGACCCTGACCTCATGCGCTGAACTGATGAACGTGATCCAGTCGCCTGTGGCCCTTCCCCTCACCGAGGAGGAGGTTGCCAGCGGTCTCAGGGAAGCTCTTTCAATAGGGGCAAAAAACTCAGCCGACCGGCTCGCGGTTGAGAATGGCTATTATGGCGACCTAGCTGTAAGGATTCTTCTTCCCGATGAAGCAAAGGTTATTGTAGACAACATCTCAAGAATTCCCGGAGGGGATCAGCTTATTGAGGATGTGATAATCAGGATAAACAGGGCTGCCGAGGATGCAGCAAAGGAGGTTGCACCAATATTTGTTTCGGCAATATCAAAGATGACGATAAGGGATGCTTTCAATATCCTGAAGGGTCAGGACAATGCTGCCACGACTTACCTGAAGAACACCACCTACGATGAACTTTACAACCTCTACAAGCCAAAAATACAAGCCTCTACTGAAAAGGATATTGTAGGAAACATTTCAACAAAAGAGTCGTGGGAAGCGCTGACAGGGAAATGGAACAGCTTAGCCAATTCGGTCGCGGGAAGACTGGCCGGTTTCAAACCAGTTAACACCGACCTGGATGATTTCCTTACAACAAAAGCCCTGGGAGGGGTATTCCTAAAGGTTGAAGGCGAGGAGCTTAAGATAAGAAAAGAAGTGTCGGCCAGAGTAACCCCTCTGCTGAAGAGGGTCTTCGGTTCACTTGATACAAAGAGCAGTTTTTGAAATTAAGGAAATATGTTTGAAAAGACAATAATAAGCCATAAGGAACTTGAGGTCAGGGTTTCGGACCATGCCAACCAGGCAATGCTTGAAATACTCAGCCAGGCAGTTCAGGGTTCTGAGGGAGGTTTCAGGTTTCAGCTTCAGAACATTCCGGCAAGGATTGATG
Source organism: Bacteroidales bacterium (assembly GCA_040772125.1). Taxonomy (GTDB): domain Bacteria; phylum Bacteroidota; class Bacteroidia; order Bacteroidales; family VadinHA17; genus LD21. The sequence continues at coordinate 139,408 of JAXGYS010000004.1, read as the reverse complement.
CCTATGGCGACCAGATAAGGTTTGTAACCCTTTACAGGAGGAACAAGGTGACCGGTACTGTGGGTTCGTGCTACAGGGTAACCGGACAGGGAAAGCTGAGATACTCATCATCACATCTCCGCTACCTGGCATTTCTTTCTGTTTACCAGACTAGTTATAAACCCGGAAAGAAAAGGAAGGATCTGATAAAGACAGAAAAGGATGATACCTTTAAGAATAAGACACTTGAGATATTCAGCAAGCCGCACCTTCTCGACTTTGATCATGTGGAAGAGGATCAGAAGCATATTATGTATGCTTTCATCGAAAGCATGAACGAACGTTCGAAAAGCCTCGTCAACAAGGCAGGTTATGAATATATCCGTTCTTTCCTTACGGTTGCTTTCAGCCGTTTTAACCCAAAACCCGACAGCAGGGTTTCAAAGCTTTCCTCGGAAGCCGAAAAGAAAGAAATGGAAGCGCTTCTGCTTAAGTACTATAAGGAACATTCTTTTTTCAGTACCGATAATATCTTTTTCGGCGACAGATACTACGTTATCAGGGAAAACGGCCGGATAGTAGCGGGGGTGAGCGCAATACCATCATCTTACAGGATTTATGATATGCCCGGAGTGTGGGGCTGGATCAGCATGAAGATACTTCCGGATGCGCCCTATTTCAAGAGGCTTTTCAATCCGGATGAGTTCAGGCATCTTGTTTTTCATGCCATTTACTGCGAGGAGGGAAGGGAAGACCTTCTGGCTGACCTCTTTGAATCGGTATGCGCCTCTGAAGGATACCATACGGGACTGACATGGCTTGACGACAGGAGCGACCTTTATGACAAGCTCCGCTCGGGTGTCAGAATGGGTGCACTGAACAGGATACTAAATGCAAAACCCGGCCTTGTCTATGCCAGGTTCATAAATCTCAGCGAAGAGGAAAAGGAATGCTTTTACGATGCTCCGGCATATATTTCCGGTTTCGACTTTTCATAAAAAAAGGAGATGCCGGCAATCTGTAAAAGCGGGATGGGAAAGGAATATGCCACGACCCGGCAAAATATCAATAAGAAAAAGATCAGATTGCTGCGGATAGAAATTAAATATTATTTTTGCGGAATAAATAAGGGTTGTTAGCTCAGTTGGTTTAGAGCATTACCTTGACAGGGTAGGGGTCACTGGTTCGAATCCAGTACAACCCACAAAGCCGGAAGGCAAATAAGAAAAAATCCCGTTACGCGGGATTTTTTTATTTATATGGTTCCATCTTCAGCGGTCCTGATTTGTGACAATTAGTGCGTCAGGTATGTATTCAGGCTCATTTTATACCAACCTGACCGAGTCAGTTATGACGGCAAGAATGGTGGAACAGATTGTATTCTTGTAAGCCAATTACGTAGATCATAAACTTTTCATCATGTTTTAAATCATTTTAATCTCAATATGGTGTTAAATATGAAGATATATAATTCCATAACTTTCCCCTCCTTCGCAAGGAGGGGTGGCCCGCCTACTGCTTTTTGAACCGGACGGGATTTACTTCCGGGCCGGGGTGGTTATTGCCCTGGAGAGTATTTTAACAGGAATTAAGAACTTTTGTCCTCTCCTTTAAATGCATTTCTTATTTCTTTAATTATATATTCAGGCTCCTGAAATACCAACCTGTTTTCAAATCGAAGTAGAGTAAGGCCGAGACCCTCTGGAAACTTGTCCCTTATTAAATCTTTTTCAATCTGGATATAATCACCATGAAGTTCTACTCAACCACCCCGGCCCGGGATCGAATTCCGGCCCGTACAAAGCCACTGCCCGGTCCACCCCTCCTTGGAAAGGAGGGGAAAGTTATGAATATTAGATATCAGGTTGTAAATGATACATTAAGTACCTGATTGGCACCAAAATCCTCTCAACCCCTTCATCCTCTTCAGCCATTTTCCTCCCCGCCTGTCGCCTAAAGCCCAGCGCCAACAGCCTGATCTAAATCGTATCCCATCCCTTGTAAACCCTCGAATTGCTGAGAGTATTAAGATGCCCCTCCCAGGTGAGACTTCCGGGACCAAGACCGGATATCGTGGCAGTTGCCCTTAGATTGGCCGTTACGACCATGTTAATGTCGTAATGTCCGATATTTGTAAAAAGAGAGAACTTCAACCTGAAGCTGTGATTCTTTTCATTCCTTGTCAGCTCCCACTTACTTATGGTTCCTGCTGCTGTTACACCTCCGACACCGTTGAAACCCATACCGGTTACCGATCCTGTCTGAAGCACCCCTTTAGTATCCTGAAGCTTTATGAAATTAAGGTTTGGGGTGACAATTACCCTGTCGCCGTACCTGTTCGACAGATAATCGGCTTCAAGGACAAAGCTGCGGGAACTCAGAAGCGAATCGATAATGACGTAGTTGGTCCTTATCTGTGCTTCACGGATAGCTTTCTGTTCCCTGCGGTCTACCTTTCCCTTCTGGCCGTAAGCTCCAAAAGTGAAAAGGAACAATCCTGCCGTCACCGACAGCAGCATTGCTGAATATCTTAATGTTTTCATATTACCTCCTTTTGTTTTTACAGATAACATCAAATTCTATACCATTATCAAACAGTAAGATATGATAATAAGCAAACACTGATGCAAGCCATTTTGCGGCATGAAGCAGCCGCTGCACCTTAAAGGGCAGAACCGGATTTCCGGGCTATGCGCAGCTGATTCGCAATTATTTTATTTATACCCCGGAGTACCTTTGGAATAACCCCTGCCTGCCGTCAGTTCCTTTTTCACTTCTGGCAGGGATTTTGCTCCCTTAAGTAAAAAATACACTTGTTAAAGAATGAAAGTTACAGAAAACCACAGTTCCGGGGAAAAGAGATCCTCCTCATTCACCACGTCATTGGTCTTCTTAAGGAGTATATTTGCAAAGTTTTCAAATAACGTAGCCGGGTTCAGTGCGATCCGGAAAAACCTTCCGGTTTACAGCAGGCAGCTGAGCGCAACAGCCCTGCTTGTTTTACTGCTGCTCGTTTTTGCCCTTAGCGCATCTGCACTTCCGAAAGATGCAGGCGGCATTGTGGTCGACTCAAATGGGATACCTATTAAGGGTGTGAAGGTCGTTGTTTCACGGACGATGATCTTTACCTCCACCGATGAAAGGGGAAGGTTTTCACTTAAAGGAATTCCTGACGGGTCATCAATCATATTTTCATGCGAAGGCTATAAATCGCACGTTATGCTACCTCTTATGGCCTCAAACCACAGTCTTTATATTAAATTGGTCAGGGATCCGGGTTACAGGAAGGCTCCGGCCGGCGACAGCACAAAGCCTCAGGCTCCTCTTACTCCCGGTTCCCCGGGATCTGACAATACTAACGCTGATGCAGTACCCGGCAACGGGCCGTCTGCACACTAATCCTCATCCTCTTCTTCTTCGTCTCCCGTTGCAAGAAAGGCTGCCCTTACCGAGGGCGGACACTGTGAATCGAGTCCTTTTACCGCTCTCCAGATCACCTCGTTAAAGTCGAAGTCGTTAACCCTGTCCTCGATACTGAAATCAAAAGTTTCGCTGAGCTCCTGCCACTGGTTCCTGCCTGTATTCTTTTCATTGAGGTCGATATTGGCGGGCCTGAATTTGTATGGGGGGTGATCAGCAACAGGGTCGAAACACCTCCAGAGCGAGTTTGCGGCTGCGTCATACTGCGTCATCGGAGGCAGCCCGAGTATAAGCTCCATCGTTCTGAGAAGTGAAGTGGTGGTATAGGGAGTATGGTCGACAAAGCCCTGCTTAACGAAACCTCCGGCGATAAGAGCCACGCTCCTGTGGGCATCCACATGATCAGGACCATTCTGGGCGTCATCTTCGACTGAAATGATGACTGTCTCATTCCATATCGGGCTGTGACTGAGGTAATCGACGAACATCCCGAGTGCAAGGTCATTATCGGCCACATGGGCAAAAGGGGTTGGCCTGCCAAGGCTGAGTCCCTGGGTATGATCATTTATGAACCTTACGGTGTTGAACCGGGGAACGGCATTTGCAGCAAGAAGAGAGTCGAAATCGCGCTTCCATTGGTAAAAGCGGACCGTATCCCTTACCGATTCATCCCATCCCGTAAAATCTTTGCAGTAGTTATTCTTCAGAACATCGAGGGTCGGCTGTCCGCCGCTGACAAACTCTCCATAGGTGCGGTAGCTTACTCCGTTCTGTTTGCAGAGGTCCCAGAAAAAGACCTTGTTGTTTGATATGGCCCTCGCGCCTTCTCCCGGATAATCTCCTCCCCTTCCTCCGTAGCTCGTCGGCCAGTTCTTTTCAAGGTAATCGGTGGCGTAGGCTCCCATTGTCCAGTTATGACCGTCGGCGCTTACTTCCCCGTTTACGTAGAAGTTATCAAGAAGAACGAATTCGCGGGCTATGGCATGATGGTTTGGGGTGACATTCTCCCCGAAAAGGACCAGGCTCCTGTCGCCGTTTCCCTCGGGAATGTCGCCAAGTATCTGATCATATGTGCGGTTCTCCTTAATTACATAAAAGACATATTTGATGGGAGAGGGGTCTCCTACTTTCCGGGGTATGGGATTTCCCTGTTCTCCTTCGGCTGTAAGCTCGTTATCCTTTGTGTAAGGGGTGTTGGCGTAAACAGCCTTAGAGTAAAGGCCGAGAGTCCTTTCGTCGGGGGTGCTGATTATGCTCATAGTTCCCCTGAAGAGACCGCCTCCTATATACTGAACCTTTACAACCTGTTCTCTTCCTCCCTCATGATGAATTACGACATCGCCGCTTCGGGCAGGGTTAGGACCATAGGGATTTGGCAGGGATGTCATCCCCTTTCCGTTGGCTACCAGTATCCTGTCGCCTGCTATCCGTACGCTGGCCGGGTACCAGCCGGTAGGAATAAATCCTTTTCCCTTGCTCCGGCCGGGAACCGAGACATCAAAAACCGCGAGACAGTTGTTATCGGCATTGGCAATGTAAAGCGTTTTTTCGTCGGAGCTGAGAGCCACGCTGTTGGTTGTCGATCCGGTGGGAGCGTCGGGATAAAGCGCTGTGTTGAGGTTCTCGAGCACCCTTAACTGCCTTGTGTCGATAACCGAAACGTTGTTGTCGTTGGCATTGGCCACAAACAGATAACTCCCGTCGGATGTAACGCACATGTCGTTTGGATTGTCTCCCACAGAAACCGATCCTGTTATCTTCTGCGTATAGGTGTCGAAAACTATCACCTTGTCGCATCCCCAGCATGAGGCATAGAGCGTTTTTCTGTCGGGCGAGAGGATGCAGGTGTAGCCTTCTCCCCCGAGAGGATGCTGAGAGACGATCTCTTTTGTCATCAGATCAACAGAGTAAAGGGAGTTGTTCTCCTTCGTGACCGCGTACAGCATTTTCTTTTCATCGTCAATTGCGATGCCTGCAATGGATATTCTCTCTGGCCAGGGCTTGCCCAGCCTTATAGTGTCGGTGTTTATAAGCTCTTTCTTACGTATCGCATACTTTATAATGAAGTTGTCATTGCCTCCTGAAGCATAAAGCGATTTGCCCCCGTCGGCAAAAGCAAGGCCCAACCACGATTTGCCTATTATCACCGAATCGGTGACAATTCCCTTTTTTATGTCGATAAGCTGAATGAGCTGAGTACTCTGCCCGTTGTTGGTTACAGCTGCAAGTTTCCCTCCGGGGGAGATTGCTATGTTCAGGGGAAGATCGCCGAGGGGAACTATCTTCCCCACCGGTGTAAGCTGCCATCCATTGGGAAGGGCTACCCTCCGGGAATCGATTTCGTTGGTTGTCTGTGCCTTGATTCCGGCGGCGATGCCGGTGATGAGGAGAATGATAATGATCTTTTTCATGATCAGTGGTTTACTGGAATAATACTAATTATATCTGTTATGCTTTGTTTTAAGTACTTTAAGTTCTTTCTTCTTAAGTCTGACAGCTATCTCTCCGACAATTGAAACAGGTTCTCCGTCGATATGAAACCTGCTCTCTGGGGTGCTGATGGTCAGATCGCCCTGTGTTGTGATGTATTTTACATATTTGGACCTGTTAATCTTTCCTGTGAAAAGCAGGTAAACAAAAACGGGGAAAAGATATTTTGGGAAAGGTTTAAGTATCACGATATCCATAATCCCGTCAGCCGGGTCGGCGTCCGGGGCTATAACGGCGTTGTATCCGAACTGCCGCGAGTTTGCAATGATTATATCGAAGACATCCTCTGAAAGAGTTTCTCCTCCTTCAAGGCGGATGTTTACCCGGAAGGGACGCAGGCGGATGAAATTCGTTATTGTAACCCATGAATAAGACCACAATCCCCTTGTCCCCAGTTTATGGAATGAGTGCGCCACGAAGCTGTCGAGCCCGATCCCGGCGATATTAAGACACATCGTATCATTTATCGTTATGATGTCAAGATCGACGGTTTCCTTTTTTTCAATATCCCTCAGAAGCGACCTTATGTTCTTCCTGAAGCCCATTTCCTTTGCAAATCCGTTACCCGAACCTATCGGGAGAACCCCCAGGACCTTATCCGTACCCCTGAGCTGGCTTGCAACCGTATGTACCGTACCATCGCCTCCGGCCGCCACGAAAACATCATGTTTATGGAAATTCTGCTTTATAAGGGTCCCGGAATCATGGATGCTTAGCGATTTAAAGCACAGCAGTTCATTTCTCCTCCTTTCAAGCTCTTTTGTTATTATGAATTTTACAGGAGGAACACCTGCTGAGGGATTTAGAATGAAGAGAGGTTTTTTTGAGGGAGCAGGTGATGTCATCGTAGTTTGCTATATGGAGTAAATATAGCAAAAAATGATTAGCCGGAGGGTTCAAAACTTTACTTCATGCCGCTTCATTCAATAGAAATGTGTAGCACACGGTTCATAGTATTGGTACAAAACTTTACTTCATGCCGCTTCATCACGCTCAAAACTTTTTGTGTAATTTGTGATTTGTTTTTTAACCGGTTCCACGGCAGCTGATACATATCCATTTAACTGAAAACCAATATGTCCGAATCCAGATTCTATCATTTCTCCGACCGGGGATTGTTTTACGGAGTTGAATCGCTCGCAGGGGCTGTGACATCGCTGCGCGAAGGCGGATTCGTATGGCTTAATTACTATAAGCCCGAAAAGGAAGATCTGAACATACTTATCGACCTCATTGGGATACATCCCCTTTCGGTAGAGGACTGCTTCGACGACAAACAGATCCCGAAGATCGAGCATTTCCTCAACAACACTTTTATCCTTTTCAACGCCTTCTCCTACAAGGATCAGACCCTTTACACCGATGAGGTTAACCTTTTCATCGGAAGGAATTTCCTGATCACTGTCAGCGGACATAACTCCGGCGACAGGAGACCATTGAAGAACATTGAGGAGATAATTGCAAACGATCAGTCCGTTGTGAGAACGGGCCCGGCTGTTCTCATGCACAAGATCCTCGATATGCTGGTTGATCAGAAATATGACGCCTTCGATACAATGGAGGATGAGCTTGAAGAAGCCGAGGACATGATTATTGATAATGTCGATGAATTCCAGCCTGTCAGACTGCTTCACCTGCGGAGGAATCTTTCCCTTCTCAGGAAGAGCCTTTACCATGAGCGGGAAATCCTCGTAAAGATCAACAGGCTCGACTGTCCATTTATCCCGGAAAAAAATGTGGTTCCATACCGCGATATCTACGACCATCTTAACAAATTCTTCGAACTGACCGAGACATACCGCGAGATGGAAACAAGCCTTATGGAACTTTACACCTCGCTTCTGAACAACAACATGACAAGGATGTCGAACGAGACAAACGCCTCTGTTAAACGATTAACAATGATAACCACCGTGTTCATGCCGCTTACGCTTATTGCAAGTATCGGAGGTATGTCGGAGTGGACAATGATTACAGGAGGCGAGCCCAACTGGAAAAGCGCATATTCCTTTCTTCTCGCAGGGATGGTAATTATCGGAGGACTGAATTACTTCTTCATAAAGGGACTCGAAAAAGGGATCTTCAAAAGGAATAAGAAAAAGACGGAGGAAGATTAAGCGTTGCTCTCCGAAAGGCTTTTATATATCCTCAGTATCTCTTCCTTGTACTCCTTAGGCGCATCAAGCTGGCCCCAGCCCGACTGAATCTGAAAAAGCCCGTCATAGGCAGAGTCGTGAAATGACCTTATTATATGAGGGATCTGCCTTTCCTTCAGGATCTCATCCAGGATGTGGGCTTCATTGGCATTATTAAGCGTAAGTATCATTACTGTTCTCGACATCGGATTATCAGCTATTTAATGAAACAAAAAATCGACATAATGACGAGGCCCCTGAATTGTTAATCCTCTTCATCTTAATTCTGATTGCATCAGGTACTAAAGATAGTTAATTTTTTGTTCCCGGGGGAGAGACAGCTGCCGGCTGGTATCAGTGACTTTGACCTTCAGGCAGGAGGCATTTGACTAAAAGTTCTCCAGAAACATTCTGAACTCGTGTTCGAAATTCGGAGTGAAGACATCCTTTCCGATCTTGTTTCTGATCTCTTCCATTGTCCAGAATCTTCCTTCTTCGATTTCGTCCTCATTAAAGACAGGCGTCGCGTCGCTTACGCCGGTGAACGACCACACAAACTCTCTCTCACGCGACGATTCCCAGATATATCTCCCGAGAAAACGGGTGTTTATGTCCGTCAGTCCAAGTTCCTCATAAGTCTCCCTTTTCAGGGCTCCGGAGGGCGTTTCCCCCGGATTAATGTGTCCGCCGGCAGAGCTGTCCCAGTAACCTGGAAGAAGATCCTTTGTCAGCGCTCTTTTCTGAAGGCAGAGCTCACCCCGGCTGTTGAAAAGATGAAGGTGCACAACGGGATGAAGGAGCATGCTTTTACCATCATGGCAGACAGAACGTGGTGCTTTCGATATTTCATTTCCCTCTTCGTCGACTACAGGGAAGATCTCGTCGGGGATAAGTGTTTTCATTGCGGGGTAAAAGTAGAAAAATCCGGACAAATGCAGACTTGCAAGTACTTCTTTTACGCCCCTTCTTCAGAGCGGCCTTAGGATGGTGAAAGGACACCTAAGCGTATTTCCATCCTCATCGACAAGCGTGATAACGTGAGGGCCTGCAGGAGCAAGGATCTCGGTCTGGTGGATGGACCTTGTCGTTGTGAGGTATTTGTCGTCGAGGTGCCAGAAGATCTTCCTGTCTTGACTTGTGACAATCAGTACGTCAGTTATGTATTCAGGCTCATTTTATATCAAGCTGACCGAGTCAGTGATGACGGCAAGAATGGCGGAACAGATTGTATTCATTATACCAATATCGCCGATTTATAAACTTTTTATCATGTTCAGAATCGTCTTAATCTCAAATTGGTGTTTAATGTGCAGATATATAGTATCATAACTTTCCCCTCCTTCGCAAGGAGGGGTGGCCCGTCTACTGCTTAGTGAACCGGACGGGATTTACTTCCGGGCCGGGGTGGTTATTGCCCTGGAGAGTATTTTAACATGAATTAAGAACTTTTGTCCTCTCCTTTAAATGCATTTCTTATTTCTTTAATTATGTATTCAGGGTCCTGAAATACCAACCTGTTTTCAAATCGAAGTAGAGTAAGGCCGAGACCTCTGGAAACTTGTCCCTTATTAAATCTTTTTCAATCTGGATATAATCACCATTAAGTTCTACTCAACCACCCCGGCCCGGGATCGAATTCCGGCCCGTACAAAGCCACTGCCCGGTCCACCCCTCCTTGGAAAGGAGGGGAAAGTTATAGTATTAAATATCAGTTTGTTAAAGAATTTATTGTTTTCCATAAAAGCAAGCTTAGATAACAACTGATCAACCACCCCGGCCCGGGATCGAATTCCGGCCCGTAAAAGACCACTGCCCGGTCCACCCCTCCTTCGAAAGGAGGGGAAAGTTATGAAACTTAGATATCAGGTTGATAATGAGCTTGTTGATTTTCATCAGAGTAAAGTAAGATAACAACTGATCAACCACCCCGGCCCGGGATCGAATTCCGGCCCGGTATTTATAGCGGCTTGAGAATTGTGAAGGGACACCTAAGCGTATTTCCATCCTCATCGACAAGTGTCAGTACGTGAACTCCTGCCGGGGCAAGGATCTCGGTCTGGTGGATGGACCTTGTCGTTGTGAGGTATTTGTCGTCGAGATGCCAGAATATCTTCCTGTCTCTCTCCCTGTGGACGGCTTCGGCCACCACCCTTGTCAGTTCTCCGGTATGGTCGCGGGGGATGAAGATATCAATTCCCGGGTAAGGGTAGATGAATTCCATTACCTGAATGTTGCTGTCGTGTCCGCAGCCTTTCATCCAGGGGGGAAGAGGCCTGTATTCAGGGTGTTTCTGCCTGTAGAAATACTCCATGGCCGGAGGCAGGATGAACCATGAGGCGCTTCTGATACCTTCACTACCGGCACATTCTGCGGTAACACGTTTTGTTCCGGTAATGTCGAGGTGGATGATACTGTGATAAGGACATGCCTCTGTTCTTAGTCCGTTCCTGCAGATGTAGATCTCTTCGGTTTCACTGCAGTCGTTCCCGGCCCGGTAACCGCTGGCACGGCAAACCTCCACCATTGTCATTTCGTCGCGCGGCTGGGAGAACCAGTCGCCTGACCTGACAAACCCCGCAAGGTCGAACATAAGCGGCGCCGCAGCTGCCGAACCTGTAAGCCCGGGCCTGCCTTCTCCTCCGGCATTACCGGCCCACACTCCGATTACATACCCGGGTGTTGTCCCCACAGCCCAGGCATCCCTGAAACCGTAACTTGTCCCGGTCTTCCATGCCAGCTCCGGAGCCGATGCCAGATAGTGCCATCCTGCCTGGGTCTCAGGCCTGTTTACTTTTTTAAGGGCCTCGTAGGTGAGCCATATTGCAGCCGCTGAAAGAGGAGGGAAGGGATCGGAAGAATACTCTTCATCTTCTTTTTCCTCTGGAGTAAGGACAGGTGGATGATAATCCTCCTTTATATACCTCTTTTCACTGTTGTATCTCGAAAGAACCCTTGAAAGTGAGGCATAGGCTCCCGTTAGCTCCCAGAGTGTCGTTTCGCCGCCTCCCAGTATCAGCGACAGACCGTAATGGCTTTCAGGCTTTCTGAACGTGGTTAATCCCGTTTCGGCAAGGAGGCTGAGGAACCTTTCTGTGCTATGGGTCCTGAGCATTCCAACCGCAGGTATGTTGAGCGACTGGGACAAAGCCTCCCCGGCAGGAACGGCGCCGCTGTAGCTCTTGTCGAAATTCTCGGGCGTGAAACCAGGGAACCGTGAAGGAATATCAGCGACAAGTGTGTTAGGAAGAAGCTCTCCCGACTCCTGCATAGCGGCGTACAGAAGCGGCTTAAGAATGCTTCCGGTGCTCCGCAGCGACCTTATTATATCAACATTTCCACCATGGGCATCCATCCCGGGGTTTGTGCTGTTTCCCACATAGGCAAGCACCTCTCCCGATGGTACATCAGTAATAAGGGCAGCACAGTTGTAGATGAAATTCTGTGAAAGATCCTTCTGGTGGGAGTTGACGATCTCAAGCGCTCTCTGCTGCATGGCGGGATCGATTGTCGTCCTGATCCTTTCACCCCTGTTCCTGAGGTGGTACATATCGGTGACATGCACGGCAAGAGAGGGTAAAGGCCTGGGTTCACCCGGAAGAGGTTCGTCGAGCGACAGGATATAAGTCATTGAATCGATAATCTTTCTCTCAAGAAGCTTCCCCAGGAGTGCGTCCCTTCTTTTTTTAAGTACTTCCTGGTTCCTTCCCGGAAAGACCAGGGAGGGGGCATTTGGCAGAACGGCCAGGGCAGCCGCTTCCGCCCAGGTGATATCCTCAGGAGCTTTACCGGTGTATCTCCAGGCTGCTGCATCAAGGCCGACGGTGTTGCCTCCGAAAGGAGCATTGGCCGCATAGATCCCCAGTATCCTCTTCTTCGACCTGAAAAGCTCAAGCTTAAGGGCCTGAAGCATCTCGATGATCTTTGCCCCGTAGGTCCTTTCCCTTCCGCCTCCCGAGAGCCTTGCCACCTGCATCGTGATGGTACTCCCGCCTCTGACAACCGTCCCTGCCCTTAAATTATCCCTCAGGGCCCGGACCACCGACACCGGATTAATACCCGGATGAAAATAAAAATACCTGTCCTCAAAAGTGAGGAGCGCCTTTTCAAATTTCTCTGGGACCTCGCCGGGAGAGGGAAACCTCCACTGTCCGTCATCAGCCGTCCTGGCGCCCAGAAGAGTACCGTCGCGGGCTTCCACGACTGTCGAAAAAGGCTTGTCGAAACGGGGCAGGGGAGAAATCAAAACCGGGATAATGACTATCCCGGCTGCAATGATCAGTATTTTAATATATCCTTTCATTCTCTCTCTCCGGAAACAATAACCGTTCCCCCGGGGATACGTGCATAACAGTCTTCAGTGTAGAGTGCTTCGCACAGCACGGCAGGCTGCCTGAACTCTCCCCTGTAGGCTGCGTTGAGGATCAGGACAAAGGTCTTTGTCTCTCCCTGCCTCAGGCTGAAATAGGTGTTGACCCTGTCGTCCCTGAAATCGCGGTAGTCATACTGACTCTCACCTATTCCCGAAACAGCTTCAAAGAGCCTTGTGTTTCGTATCTCCCATCCTGAGGGGACCATCTGTGAGAGAGCAAGGTTCTGGACATCCGTGAATGAGGTGTTGCTTACCTTTGTCACCATGAGAAAATCAGTCCCCTGTCTGAGATCCCGGTGGTCAATGGTTTCGAGTGAAGTATTTAAATAATTCACGTTCATGCTTATCCCTTCAGAGCTTGCAGGGCTGTCGTCAGAAGCGGGTATTGCTTTCCTGACGAGATTTATATACACTGGCTGGCCTGAACCGTTAACTACCGCGACTCTGTTGGTACCGTCCTTTATACTGAGGTTTTTTACCAGGATCTTTCTGGCTTCCAGGCTCTCTTCAGTCCGCTGTCCGTTAAAGTCAAGGGTGAAGCCCGCCTTTCCTCCGCCACCGGCGGGGAACATCTCGGTGAACTTCATGTATGAGAAAAGTCCCCAGGCTACAGATTGTGTGCTGTACCAACCCGGACTGTTAAGCTCATCGCAGATATTTTTGAGAAGAGGAAGGGCCTGTTCCTCCTTCCTCAGAACTGAAAGGGTATACAGGACCACCGACATGTCGCGCAATGAACTTCCATAAAAATAACCTTCATATTCCTTCTCAACCGTGGTGTTCCTTACATCAAGAAGCTCACCGGCTGCTTCAGGTCTTCCCGAGACAGCAAAAGCTGCTGCGAGGAGCCATCCTGAAAGCCGGGGTAAGTCTTTGGTTTCCCTGAGCCTGTTCATGGCTCCCCTCTCGGGAGCTCCTGCAAGAGCCAGGGTGAAAAGCCTGTAAGCCTGATCAATGGCTGTCTGCCTGAAAGCCGGATCATACCTCCAGTCGCGCGAGGCCCTGCTCTGATAGTTTATCCATTTTCTTTTAAAGTCGCCCGGAACGGAATATCCCTTTCTTTCAGCTTCTGTCATGAAGTGGCCGGCGTACGACGTTACCCAACTGTCGGGCTGATAGTTTCCGGGCCATACGACTATCCCGCCATTGTTCATCTGCCTTGAGACGATCTTTCCTGTGGCAGTCGAAATGTTTGATGACGCTCCGGCAGCAAACTGCTCATCCCCGCTGAGCTCGTTGAGCCAGAGCTGGGGAAATGCCGCCGAAACAATCTGTTCCGTGCATCCGTGAGGGAAATCAATTAACCAGCCAAGCCTGCCACCAAGGTTTAACGACGGAAGGAGGGATGCCTCGAGAGTCGCCTCGTCGGTACCCTTCATGCCGAAGGTTTCGAAAGTTGTCTCCCACCTGGCACCCGGAGCAAGAACCTTAAGCTCCTGCCTTGTCTCCGGGGGATTGGGTGTTCTCACATCGAGACTGACAACATATTCAGCTGTCTCGCCTCCTCCCGAAGCTCTTATCTTTATCTCAGCCTTTCCTGTGTGATCCGCTGTCCTGAAGCTGAACTCCAAATCCTTCTCTCCCTGTCCTGAAACGGAAATAGTCTTTACTTTCTGGTCGAAAGCCGTCATGTCGTTGCCTTCGGCAAAGAGGTCAACGCTGTTAATGTTATCCTTCTGTACAAACAGTGTCACAGGCAGAACGACCTTTTCACCCGGGCTGACAACCCTTGGGGCAGTAGCGAGGATCATAAGGGGATCCTTTACCGTTACACTTTTCTCAGCCGAACCGTATGCCCTGTCGTTGCCGGCTATGGCCATAACCCTTACCGAACCAGTGTAGCGGGGCAGGGAGATCCTGTGAACGGCACTCTTTCCTCCTCCCAGCGTAAAGGGGCCAAGGAACCTTACAACAGGTTCAAACCTCTGAGCCTTCCCTGCCGACCTGTCGATAAGAGCCTCATCGCCTCCGGTGGCCAGGAGCCTGTCGAGTGTTCCCCCGAAAGCTCCAAGAACCATGTCATATAGATCCCAGGTCCTAACTCCCAGCGCCTCCCTGGCATAGAAATGGTTCCATGGATCGGGTGTTTTGAAAGCAGTTATGTTAAGGAGACCTTCGTCAACAACAGCAAGGGTATACGACATGGGTTTCCCCCGAGCCTCTTTTATCCCTATTTCGAAGCTCTGCTGCGACCGTACCTCGCCAGGTACTGTAATAACAGGAGCTATCCTGGTTGCCGGATCCTCGACCATCACCGGGACAATCCCCCAGAGTCGGATCGGCATGTCGTTCAGAGTCTGGGCATGAGGCTGTATCACCGTGACGAAGGCATATACATTGGGAGCCATATCCGGACGAGCCCTGAAACGCACCTCGGTGTTTCCCTTTGTTGTTGGGGTGCGTATCTCCTCGATCACCGAAGTGGCATTTTCGAGAGTGACTATTGCCCTTGAGTTCTCAGGAGCCGGGAAGGTTATCTTCACCTCATCGCCGGGTGCATATTTATCTCTGTCGGTGCTTACCGATATAAGAGTGGCGCCTTCCGACCTTCCTCTCATTCCGTTCTCCCAGGGCCAGTCGACAAGGATGATCCTTCCCGTGCTGTGCCCTCCCGGAACCGAGACTCTAATGTAATATCTTCCCCAGTCGCCCGACTGAATTTTGAAAGAGAATGAACCTTCTCCGCCGCTTGTGTTTATCTTTTTTGTTATTACGGGTTTGTAGATATTGTTAGAGATGTAGGAAGCAAGATCCTCGCGGTCCGACTCCCACCACCAGCTGTAAGAGATCTTATAGATGGTTATCTCTGCCTCTGACTGCACCGGGTTGCCATCAGGATCAACCGTAACGACTTTCACCTCGTTATCCCTGTCAGTGAACAGCATTCTGTCCTTATCCTTCATGCCCGGAAGATCTATACCGGCAAAGACCGGATAGGGAGCATAGCTGAAGACAGACTGGGTTATGCTTTCATCACCTCCTTTTTCAGCCACCCTGGCTGTAAAGAGGACGTTCATCATACCCGGGGCGCCTGTCCCTTTTCCGGGACTGAAGACAAGGGATGCATTTCCTTCCGCATCAACCTGACCGTCGTACATGGTTACTGTTCCCGGATAGTATTCAATGCCCGGATCGTCGAAGATGTAGCGGGGATATTGACTGAAAACGGTCTTCACCGGTCGCAGGATGTATTCCACCCTCGTTTTCAGGTTGCCAGCCGTTGATCCGTTGAGCCATTTAACGTTAAGAGTTCCCCTGTCGGAGCTTTTTCTTCCTCCAAGCGTCTTTCCGGGGAAATTAATGTCGATCCTGAGCCTGTTGGGTTTAATGGTCTCAACCCTCACTCTCTTCGAGAACACAGCTCCTCCTATCCTGAAGTCGGCCCTGTAGTCGCCTGTCACGGCATCAGCCCGCGTAGCGGTCCTGAAAACAAGAAGGTTCTTTCCTCCCGACTTCTGCATCCTGCTGTCGACGACCTGCCCCATGGGATTTGTCAGTTCAAAGATCACAGGATGGTCGGCGGGAATGATCTTCTTAAGATCCTTGATAAAGAGAGAGAGATAGATCGAGTCGCCCGGACGCCAGACGTCTCTTTCTCCGGAGATGAAAGCCTTCATTCCTTTCTCGGGATTTACTCCCGAAACATCGAAGGAGGCCAGAGGGAGTGAATACCCTTCGGCTACTTTAAGGTAATTACGGTCCTTGTCCTTCGATGCAACAACAAGGAAAGGAGTCCTGTCGCAGGCTATCTTCGCCACGCCGTTCTGATCGGTGCTGCCGGAAGCTATCTCCTGAAGCTGGAGATCATAAATCTTCACTGCCACTTCGCTGAGCGGCAGTGAGCTGAGAAGATCGTTCACAATGACATGCATAATATTGTCCTGACCGGTCTTGGCTATGATCCCGAAATTTGATGCAATGATGTTCCTCTTTACCTTCCTGTCGGGGTTGAAATAGGAAGCCTTGCAGGGATTGTCGCGGTCCCTCCATTCGAAACCGAAGGAATAATATATGTAATCGTCACTTTCGGAGTAGAAATTATCGGGATCGTCCCACGATCCACTGTTGGCTTCCTCCGTCATCCTTATCATCTCCTCGTACTTCTTCAGATCCTCGGTGTCGGTGCAGGGATAGAGTGAATAGGAAGGCCTCATCGACAGCTCCACCCTGTAAATGATACCGGGTTCAGCATTGATGTATTCGGCCAGGTCGATCGTGTAAAGGTTCCAGCCCCCCGGATCCTTCCCTTCGGGATTGATAAGATCGATCCTTCCCGAATAGACCGGCCGCCCGAAGCGCCTTACCGAATAACCGGTTGTCATCTCGTTCTCCTGAAGGAAATACGGCAGATTGTTCTCAAAGATCTTTACGATCTTCAGATCGACCGCTTTCAGGTTGACAGCCCTGAAGGGGAAGATCAGGTTTTGCGAAGCGGGGACTATCACTCCGTTTCCTGTGAGTTCGATAGCCGGCATGGGTGTTGAGAAGCCGATGCTTCTTCTGAAGGCTGAAGCAAGAGCCGATCCTGCGGTGTTCCTGATCTGTGTTTCAACATTCAGATCAGAAGTGCCTTCAGGAACAGGTGATGGTATTACAGTGACGATATTCGATCTGATCTCCATGGTAAGACTCTCTCCCGTTGAGAGCCAGACCAAACCTTCGGCCTCCTGTCCGGCATCCACGGGATCGGAGAATACAAGGTCGATGCTGTTGCTTCCTTCCCTGGTCATTATCATGTCGATAACGCGGAAGTCGCCCAGGGCCGGGATCGTGATGGAGGCGTTTCCTTTCCGGCTTACCTTTCCCGGCGATCCGTCCCACTGAAGTTCGAGCTTACCGGTTTCAGCGGTTCTCTGGATACTGGTCACAGTGAAGCGGTGGACAAGAGGGTCGGAGTGGTTCCATACTATTCCGGCTTTGTTCCTTCCAAGCCTGGCCTGTAGATAGCTTTCCACTTCCGCCGAGGGGATATAGTCGGAGGCAGTGAGTTCGCCGTGAAGGGCGTAACGGCTTCCGTCATCCGATGCTTCAAGAGCTCCTGTGGTGACAATGAAGTCTTTTTTTATCGTCTGGATTGCCAGGGGGAAAGACCTCAGGTTTTCCTTCACATCGGCAAGGCGTCCGAGGTTAAGGCTTCCGGTGTATATTGTTCCGGGGTCAAGCGGGGCGGCCGGTCTGAATGTGAGAGTGACATCGCCTGTCCATTCGGCCCGGCCTCTTATTGCAGGCTGGAAGATGAAAAGTCCCTGGGGAGTCTCCTTTCGCAATGTCGAGGCAAAATGCGGGGTGAACCTTATCTCGATGGGTGAATTCACCGAGACTATTCCGGAAGTATAGCCTTCGATATACTCGCTGAACTCCCTGTCGATCGGGACGAGGACTTCCGAAAGGTCGCGCTGCTTCTTGAGGGGAAGGCTGATTGCCTTTTTTTCTCCGCGTCCGCAGGAGGCTATTATAAGGATTATTATTCCGGGAAGGAGTAACCTTTGAAGTTTCATTTTATGCTGAATTGAAGTTCGTATTATCCGGGGAAAGTCACCAGTCATTACCAGAAAATAAAATTAGTAAAAAGAAGCTTATGGAGGAATGTATTCCCGGAGGTAAATAGTGGACGAGGGCTGGGATTTAAATTTTGTTTCCGGATTCTTCCGATCAAAGCTCCGCAACGGTTAAGATACCCCCCACCCCCCCTGGAAGGGGGGCAGAAAACCAGGGCCATCAACCTTGTGTTGTGCTTTTTTCTCGCTGTCTGCCGATCGAAGCGTTTCAAGGTGTAAGACACCCCCCCCACCCCCCCTGGAAGGGGGGCCGAAGACTAGTGCTGGGAAATTGGTTTTCTGCCGTACTGCCTTCTTCCTTGCGTCTTGTGTCTTGCGTCTTGCGTCGTTCTTTCTCCCACTCTCCCACTCTCCCCTTCTCCCATTCCGGCTTTCCCTGCGTCGTGCGTCCTGCGTCTTGCGTCATTCTTCAACTTCTTGCAATTTTCAAATTTTCAAATTCTTCCCCCCTTGTCCCACTCTCCCACTCTCCCTTTCCCCCCCTCTCCCCCTCCCCCCTTCACTTTCCTTTCCGCTGTCAACGATCTGGCATTTATTTGCTAATTTTATCCCTGCACAATTATTCCGGTACGGCCGTAATAATCAAAGGATTTACTTTATGAAAAAACTTGTTTTCCTCACGGGTGCGGGGATGAGCGCCGAAAGCGGGATAAGGACCTTCCGCGATTCAAACGGACTATGGGAGGAATATGACGTCAATGAAGTCGCTTCACCGATGGGATGGTACAGGGACAAAAGCCTTGTCCTGAGATTCTACAACGAAAGAAGACGCCAGCTGGCAAAATGCGAACCCAACGCCGGACATTACGGTGTGGCGGAACTGGAGAAATATTTCGACGTCGATGTGATAACACAGAACATCGATAACCTTCACGAAAGGGCAGGAAGTAAAAAAGTCCTACATCTTCACGGAGAAATTACAAAGGCAAGAAGCACATCCGACCCCTCCCTTGTGTATGACATCGGATATAAAGACATAAACCCGGGCGACCTGTGTGAAAAAGGCAGCCAGCTTCGCCCTCATATAGTGTGGTTCGGAGAAGCCGTCCCGATGATGGATGAGGCTGTGGAGATCACTTCCCGGGCCGATATCTTCGTAGTGATAGGCTCATCGCTTAACGTTTATCCGGCAGCAGGACTGATCCGGTATGCACCATCAAAAGCTTCGCTGTGGCTCATCGACCCCAACGAGGTATATCCCGGCGTATCGGGGAAAGTTGAGTTAATAAAGGAACCTGCCTCAACAGGAGTCGGAATTCTTAAAGAGAAGTTATCTTTGATCTGTGATTGACCGCCAGACCATAGAACGTATCCTCGATGCCGCGCAGATAGTCGATGTCATCCAGGAGTTTGTCCCCCTGAAAAGGAGAGGGGTCAACTATCTGGGCCTTTGTCCTTTCCATAACGAGAAGACTCCGTCATTCACCGTTTCCCCGTCAAAGGAGATATTCAAATGCTTCGGCTGCGGGAAGGTTGGCAATGCCGTTAACTTTATAATGGAGCACGAACACCTGAGCTACCCCGAGGCTCTTAAATACCTGGCAAAGAAATACCATATCGAGGTTGTTGAGAAGGAAAGAACAAAAGAGGAGATCGAGAAGGAAAACGAAAGGGAGAGCCTTCTTGTCGTTACCGCCTACGCCTCACGCATTTTCTCCGAGAACCTCTTTAACAGCGAGGAGGGAAAAGCCGTTGGGCTGTCATACTTCAGGGAGAGGGGCTTCAGACAGAATACCCTGAAGAAATTCGAACTAGGCTACAGCTTCGAACAACGCGATGCCTTCACAAAAAGAGCCCTGGATGATGGTTACCGGCAGGAATTCCTTGTGAAAACCGGACTGACAATCCAGCATGAAGAACGCGTTTTCGACAGATTCAGCGGAAGGGTTATGTTCCCCATACACTCACTCTCCGGACAGGTACTGGGCTTTGGCGGAAGGATCCTTAAAACCGATCAGAAAACCGCCAAATACCTTAACTCTCCCGAATCGGAGATCTACCACAAGAGCAGAATAGTCTACGGCATCTACCAGGCCCGCAAGGCAATAACCCAGAACGACAAGTGCTACCTTGTTGAGGGATACACTGATGTGATGTCGCTTCATGAAACAGGGATCGAGAATGTCGTTGCTTCATCGGGAACCTCACTGACAGTGGAACAGGTCCGCCTCATAAAACGGTTCACCCCCAACATAACCATTCTCTACGACGGCGATGCGGCAGGAATAAAAGCATCCATAAGAGGGATTGACCTTGTTCTCGAGGAGGGGATGAACGTAAAGATCGTTCTTCTTCCCGACGGAGAAGACCCCGACTCGTACTCAAAGAAGGTAAGCAACGAAGATTTTACCAAATTCATAAAGGAGAGGGAGACCGACTTCATCAGGTTCAAGACACAGCTCCTTCTTGCAGAGTCGAACAACGATCCTGTTCTTAAGGCAGGACTGATAAAGGATATAGTGAAGTCGATCGCCGTTATCCCCGAAGCCATAACCCGCACGGTCTATATCAAGGAGTGCAGTACGGTGCTTGAGGTGTCGGAGCCTGTTCTCTACCATGAGGTCAACAAGCTGCGCCAGCAGAAGAGCTTCCAGGAAAGGAACAAATACCCCGGTCCTGAAGATCTGCCTTCACCGCCGGTCCAGACCGTCAAACCTTTAAAATTCAAAACCGTATCTTTCTATTCGGAGAGGGAGATAATACGTTTGCTCCTGAAATACGGCAGCCGGGAACTCGACAGGAAAATGAGTCCCGAAACGGGAACAGAAGAGATAATAAGCGTTATAGATTATGTTGTAAATGAGATCGTCTCCGACGAACTGTCGTTCGACAGTGCTGTCTGTGCCAGGATCTTTGCCGATTTCAGGTTCTATTCCGAACAGGGTCTTTTCCCGGGCGACAAGCACTTCGTGAAACACGAGGACCCTGACATATCGAGCATGTCGGCCGACCTTCTTGCCGAATCGCACGAGTTGAGCCGTATCTGGGAGAACAAACAGACTTACGTCGAGACGGAAGAGATGAAACTTAAGGAGATTGTTCCCGACGCCGTTCTCAAGTTCAAAAGCGACAAGATCAACGCTGCACGGAAGGAGATCATGACCCGTCTCGAGGAGGCTGTCAAGGAAGGCGACACTGAAAAGATCCTTTCACTACAGAAGAGATATAACACACTCAGTACTGTGCTGGGACAGATCTCCAGACAGCTGGGGAACAGGATTTTGTTATAAAGACGCAGGACGCACGACGCAAGGAAAGCCGGAATGGGAGAAGGGGAGAGTGGGAGAAGGGGAGAGCAACGCAAGACGCAGGACGCACGACGCAAGGAAGAAGTCGTATTAATAAGGATCCCCTCCTTGCTTGTCCGCCGTAGCGGAAGCGAAGGCGGAGAGGGGTTAGGGGTGGGTTGAGAAAGGCACAAGACTCATGACTCAAGACACAAGGAAGAACACAATAAATCATAAAACCAGTGTCCCAGCACTAGTCTTCGGCCCCCCTTCCAGGGGGGGTGGGGGGTTCAATAACCTGATACAAAGTTGTTATCGCCTGTCTGCGAAAAAAGGATTTCAATCCCATGCCCCATTCCACCCACCAAGCACCCAGCAGCCAGCACCCAGCACCAATCCTTATCTCTAACCTGCAGCCTTCACTTAGGGCGGAATCCTGTCACTTTGCACTTTGAAATGAATAATCATTACCTTTATGCCTCCATACCTGCAAATGAATGGAAATGAAGGAAAACAAAGTAGTCGTAGCTATAACAGGTGCCAGCGGACAGATTTACGCTGAGAAGCTCCTTGCCTCGCTGGCGGCCCTTGACAAGCCCCCGAAGGAAACAGCTGTCATTATTTCTGATACCGCAAGGAAGGTCTGGGAATACGAGATCGGAAGGAAATTCGAGGTTCCTGCTATGGTGAAAGGCTTTGAAAACGATGATTTTTTTGCACCATTCGCATCAGGATCATCATCCTGGAATATTATGATAATCTGTCCTGCCTCGATGGGTACAGTAGGAAGAATAGCCGCCGGAACATCGGATGACCTTATATGCCGTGCCGCTGATGTAATGCTCAAGGAAAGACGCAAACTGATCATCGTCCCCCGCGAAACCCCGTACAGCCTCATTCACCTGGAAAATATGAAGAATCTTTCATGTGCGGGGGCAATTATTTGCCCTGCCACACCATCTTTTTATCGTAAGACAATAAAAATTGATGAGCTTGTGATGACAGTAGTTGAAAGAATTATTTCCCTTGCTGGATTCGAAGGGGACTCATACCGGTGGATGGAAAATGACTGACACAAGGATAACACGCTTTTTAAGGAAGCATCATGTTCTGACAATTGCAACAAGCGTAAACGGAGAACCATGGTGCGCAAACTGCTTCTACGTATTCCTTCCGGAGCGGAATGCACTTGTTTTCACAACAGGTCATGATACCCGTCACGGGAAGGAGTTTTTACTGAACAGCCTTGTGGCCGGATCGGTTGTCCTCGAGACGAAAATAATAGGCAAGATACGCGGAATACAGTTCCAGGGAAGGGTGTCGGAGCCGGAAGGAGAACTTCTTGCAGAAGTTGAGAAAGCATACCTGAAACGTTTTCCCGTTGCAATGCTCATGGAAACAAATCTCTGGTTAGTGGAACTGACATATATAAAAATGACTGACAACCGGCTTGGTTTCGGAAAGAAACTTATATGGAAGAAAGAAGAAAACGGTACTTCAGAAGGATAGCTTTTTTTTCTTATTTTGCTGAAAAGCTGTTAATGAAATATCTTCCGCTATCACTGCTGATGCTGACAGCAATAATCACCCCGCTTGCCGGCCAGGAGGCCGACACTGCGAAATATGTCTCACTGGACCCCTATTATTTCCATCTCGAATATCTTAAGGATGACTCCTCCCTGATGTTAGACGTCAGGATGCCCTTCGAGTTCAGGGGAAAACGGATCAGGGATGCTGTTAATATCCCGACATCTCAGGAGATGGAAACATTTACCGACACTCTGAGCAGAAGCCATTCCCTTTTTATCTATTGCTACAACGGCTACAGGAGTCGCAGGGCAGCGGAAATGTTCTATGACAAAGGCTTCAGGAAAGTCTATAACCTCGAGGGTGGTATAGTGGCGTGGAGAAAGGATGGGATGCCTACTGTCAGGGGCAAGGTGAAAAGAAAAAAGCCGGTCAGGGAACAGTAAGTGGCAACACGACTTTCCGGAAGATCAGACTAATTTTTTTACACATCCTGTAAAGTTGTTTCACTTCATTTCTATTTTTCGTTCCAACCCCCCGAACCCCAGGAAAATAACATTTCTTCCCTGCTTCTTCCACACCCCAACAGAAGGCTTTTAGGACCACTGAAGATTGCATTTCATCACAGTATATTTTACCCCCCAACCCCCCTGAAGGGGGGCTTAAAAACCACAACAACAATGCTTTACAAAGTAATGAGTCACAAAAAAATCAGATTAATATGTTTTGTTTTGGAGGATTTCTTAAATTTGATTTTCGCTGCATTAAATTCTTATGAATGAAATCGAGGGTGATTGAGAGAAATATGTTCTATGCCGCCAGCAGGAATACTTTTGCAATGGCTCATGTTCTTCGGAAAAACATGACTGATGCTGAAAAGATCCTGTGGAAAAGACTGAAAGATAAAGGAATATTTAAGGTCAAATTCCGGCGGCAGCACCCGGTTGATATTTTCGTACTTGATTTTTATTGTCATGAGCTTAAGCTAGCCATAGAAGTCGACGGTGAGATTCACTTAAGCACTGAAGCGAGGGGATACGACGATGGAAGAACTTACGAACTTGAAAAGTACGGCATAAAAATCCTCAGGTTCACAAATGAACAGATATTTGAAAATTTAGATTATGTTCAAAACTATATACTCAATATAATCAACGACATAGCCCCCCTTCAGGGGGGATGGGGGGTAGACAAAAAGGATAAACGGACTCTGATGCTAACTTGCACAAAGATGTGTATAAATGTAAATTTAGGGGGTTTGGGGGGTAGACAAAAATGATAAACGGACTCTGATTCTAACTTGCACAAAGATGTGTATAAAGGGTAGTTAGAGGGTTTGGGGGGTAGACAAAAAGGATAAACGGACACTTATTCTAACTTGCACAGAAATGTGTATAAAGGGCAGGCAGAACAGTCGGGGAGGGAGACTCTGAAAATTTACTTACCTTTGCCGGGTCACATCAAAAATTGATTAACATGTTTTCGGGAATAGTCGAGGAAGCCGCTCCTGTCGTAAGACTTGAAAAGGAAAAGGACAATCTGCACATTACTATGAGATGCTCATTCACCGATGAGCTGAAGATAGATCAGAGCATATCACATAACGGCGTATGCCTTACTGTAGTGAAAAAAGAAGGGGATACCTATACCGTAACGGCTATCAGGGAGACACTCGAAAAATCAAATCTCGGTCTTCTTAAACCCGGCGACAAGGTCAATCTCGAGAGAAGCGTGAAATCTGACGGCAGGCTCGACGGACACATGGTTCAGGGACATGTCGATCAGACAGCAGTGTGCACCGGTGTTGAGGAATCGGGAGGAAGCTGGTATTATACCTTTGAATATGAACCGCTCCAGGACGATTATCTCACGGTGGAGAAAGGCTCCGTTTCGGTTAACGGGGTAAGCCTTACTGTCGTGAATTCCAAAGAAAAATCCTTCCAGGTAGCCATCATTCCTTTCACATGGGAAGTGACAAATTTTCACCAGATAGAAAAAGGAACGGTCGTCAATATAGAATTCGACATCCTCGGAAAATACATTGCCAGGATCGTTAAGCAGCAGCTGGGAAAATAGGTTTTTTAAACCTCGGACACATAGAAATCCGTTTCTCGCAGAGTCTCGCAGATTGAAATGCGCAGAGTTTCGCAGAGGTGTATTCTTCAACCTCTTCAACCTCTTCAACCTCTTCACTACCCACTCTCCCCTTCCACCACTCTCCCCTTCCCCCACTCTCCCCTTCCCCCGCTCCCCCCTTCACAATCCCCCTGCCCCCTGCCCCCTGCCCCCTGCCCCCTGCCAACTGCCAACAGCCAACAGCCCACTGCCCACTGCCTACTGCCTACTGCCTACCGCCCACCGCCTCCTTAAAATACTCTTGTCCCTTCCGCCCTTTTTTCATATCTTTGTGCGATTTTTTGTAAAATTTTCCGAAAACATTAACTGATTGATCCGATGGGGAAACGGTTTCCTGAATACAAAAGCCTTGACCTTGCCCAGGTGAACAGGGATATCCTGAAGGTATGGGACGAAAATGATACTTTCAGAAGGAGTGTGCGCTCAACAAACGGCAAAGGAGAATATATCTTCTACGAGGGCCCGCCCTCAGCGAACGGAATGCCGGGAATTCATCACGTGATGTCGCGCACAATCAAGGATGCTATATGCCGTTACAGGACACAATGCGGCTACGAGGTGAAGCGCAAGGCAGGATGGGATACGCACGGTCTTCCCGTGGAACTGGGAGTGGAAAAGGCCATGGGTATCACAAAGGAAGATATCGGAACAAAGATCTCCATTGAAGACTATAACAAAGCCTGCAAGGTCGACGTGATGAAGTTTACCGGAGCGTGGGAGGAACTGACCCGCAAAATGGGCTACTGGGTAAACATGGACGACCCCTACATAACATACGATAACCGCTATATCGAAACCCTCTGGTGGCTCCTGAAACAGCTTCATTCAAAGGGAGTCCTGTACCAGGGTTATACAATTCAGCCTTATTCACCTGCTGCTGGCACCGGACTGAGCTCCCATGAGCTTAACCTTCCGGGATGCTACCGCGACGTGAAGGATACAACATGTATAGCACAATTCAAACTTATACGCGACGGGAAGTCGGAATTCCTCTTCAAAGGTACCGATACGTCATCAGTTCATATGATGGCCTGGACAACCACACCATGGACACTCCCGTCAAACACAGCCCTGGCAGTGGGGAAGGAGATAAGCTATGTGAAGGTGAGAAGCTTTAATCCTTACTCGGGACAACCCATAACAGTGATAATTGCAAGGGATCTTCTCGACAGGATATTCCCGGGAGAAAACGCAGGACTAAGTCTTGAAGATTATAAAGCGGGCGACAAAAAGATACCTTTCAGGATACTAGACGAATTCAGGGGAAGCGCCCTTGAAGGAATCCGCTACGAACAGCTTATCGACTGGGTGAAACCCGATGAGGGAGCATTCAGGGTCGTGACTGGCGATTTCGTAACAACTGAAGACGGTACCGGAATAGTTCATATAGCTCCGACTTTCGGGGCCGACGACTACAAAACAGGCAAGGAATACGGGATACCCGGACTTCTCGTCAGGAGGAAGGACGGTACTCAGGGACCTCTTGTCGACAAAAGGGGATTCATGGTCCCGATAACCGACCTCGACATCAGCTTTGTCCGCGAAAGGGTGAACACATCATCCTACACGGGCTTTGAGGGAAGAGCGGTCAAGAATGAATATGACGATACAATAGCCGCCGAAGCCGACTCTCTCGATGTCGACATAGTGGTAATGCTCAAGCAGCAGGGAAAAGCTTTCAGGATCGAAAAACAGGTTCACAGCTATCCCCACTGCTGGAGAACCGACAAACCTGTACTCTATTACCCTCTCGACGCGTGGTTCATCCGCACAACGGCTTTCCGCGAAAGACTGATAGAACTCAACAACACGATAAACTGGAAACCGCAGTCGACGGGAACAGGACGGTTCGGGAAATGGCTCGAGAACCTCGTCGACTGGAACCTTTCACGCTCACGGTTCTGGGGAACTCCTCTTCCTATCTGGATGACAGAGGACAGAAAAGAGGAGAAATGCATCGGATCGGTTGCAGAACTGAAAGCCGAGATCGAAAAGGCAGTCGCGGCAGGCTTCATGAAGGAAAATTCCTACAGTGATTTCAACGAAGGCGACAATTCCCCTGAGAACTACGAGAAAATCGACCTTCACAGGCCCTTCGTCGACTCAATAGTGCTGGTAAGCCCGTCAGGGAAAAAGATGTTCCGCGAACCCGATCTGATCGACGTGTGGTTCGACTCGGGAGCCATGCCCTATGCCCAGTCGCACTATCCTTTCGAGAACAAGAGCAACTTCGGCGATCTGTTCCCGGCCGACTTCATAGCAGAAGGCGTCGACCAGACAAGAGGATGGTTCTTTACCCTGCATGCAATAGCGACGATGATATCCGACTCGGTGGCCTTTAAGAACATAATATCGAACGGGCTCATCCTCGACAAGAACGGCAACAAGATGTCGAAACGCCTTGGCAATGCCGTCGATCCGTTCTCAACAATCGATGAATACGGCTCCGACCCTCTGCGCTGGTATCTTATGACAAACGCCCAGCCATGGGATAACATAAAATTCGACATAGCGGGTGTGGATGAGGTTAAGAGGAAGTTCTTCGGAACGCTATACAACACTTATTCTTTCTTCGCCCTCTATGCCAACATAGATAATTTCAGGTTCGCCGAGAGGGATATCCTCGTAAACCAGCGTCCCGAGATCGACCGCTGGATAATCTCGCTCCTTAACTCTCTCGTACAGGAGGTTGGGAAATGCTATGAGGATTACGACCTGACCAGGGCCGGAAGGGCTATACAGGATTTTGTCACGGAGAACCTGAGCAACTGGTATGTGCGCCTTAACAGGAAACGTTTCTGGGGCGGGGAATACGGGCACGACAAGCTTTGTGCATACCAGACACTCTTCCAGTGCCTCGAGACCGTCAGCAGGCTCGCCGCGCCGCTTGCTCCATTCTATATGGACCAGCTTTTCCGCGACCTTAACAGCACAACCGGAAGGCATTCAGAAGACTCCGTTCATCTTGCAGTCTTTCCCGATTATGACCCTGATCTTATTGACAGCGATCTCGAGGAGAGGATGGACCTGGCACAGAAGATCTCATCAATGGTGCTGGGCATCCGCCGCAAAGTGGGAATAAAGGTCCGTCAGCCCCTTGCAAAGATAATGCTGCCTGTAACAGGCTCATCGTTCAGGGAGCAGTTTGAGGCTGTGAAGGACCTCGTGCTTGCAGAGGTCAATGTGCGGGAGGTGGAATATATAGACGACACATCCGACATCCTGGTAAAAAAGATAAAACCTGATTTCAGGACGCTTGGACCGAAGCACGGAAAGATGATGAAGGATATCTCGAAAGCTGTTGCTGACCTCAGTCCGAAGGAGATATCGGCTTTTGAAAGCACGGGCTCTCACACCTTCGACATTGGTGGACAGGAGATAGTCCTTACCACAGCCGATGTGGAGATAATCTCCGAGGACATCCCGGGCTGGCAGGTAGCAAACGAAGGAAGGCTTACAGTTGCCCTTGATGTCACCGTAACCGACGAGCTGCGTTATGAAGGCATTGCACGGGAATTTGTAAACAGGATCCAGAACATCCGGAAGGAGAACGGGTATGATGTCACCGACAAGATAAGTGTTCTTATCGAAGCCAGGGAACTCATCAGCGAGGCCGTCAGGAGGCACGCTTCATATATCGGCTCGCAGACACTTGCAACAAGGGTCGAGGTCGTTGATCGTTTCACGGACAACAATGTAAGGGAGGTGGAGATCAACGAGATGGAGGTGAGGATTGTGGTTAGCAGAAATCGGTAGGAAGGAAGGGGAGAGTGGGAGAATGGGAGAGGGGGGGAAAGAACGATACACGACGCACTGTTTCCACCGAAAGAAAGAAGGCATAGAACCGGAAGGCGGAATAGGGAGAATGGGAGAGGGGGAGAAAGAACGATACACGACGCACTGTGTCCGCCGCAGGAAGGAAGGCAGATAACCAGAAGGGGAGATGGGGGGATTACCTGAAACTCCAGTTTTCCGGGTGTTGTAACATCATGACAATCATGCCGATAATTTTGTCATAATCCTTATAGATTCTTTCATGGTTTTCTGAAGACAGATATCCGCATTCGAGAGAATAATCGAGCCAGACCTGGGTTTCAGCGGCCTCCGCCTCAGAATCGGATAATTTAGCAGTGAAGGCTTTTTCATATCTTCTTTTTCTGAATGCTTCAGCGAGATTGGCTGAAACAGATCGGGTACTCCTTCTGATCTGCGAAGTCAGAGAATAAACTTCTTCCCTTGGGAATGACTTTGACAGAAAGAATATTTCCATAGAAGTTTTAAATGCTAATTGATATACAATCAGCTCCTTGTGAGATTTGATGATTTTCATTGCACTTTTTTTTTAATTCAGCGAGACACTCAAAAATACTAAAATCCTCACCCATTTCCCAATCTCCTTTCTCCTTTTCTCCCTTTCTCCCACTCCCCCACTCCCCCTTTCCCCCACTCCCCCCTTCCCCCACTCCCCCCTTCCAAAAAAAAAGCCGTCCCATTTCTGAGCCGGCCATATTTTTAAATTGTACTTTCTTCCCTGCGTCCTCCACCTTCGCTTAAGCTACGGTGGACAAGTGCGTCATGCGTCCTGCGTCCTGCGCCCTACTTCTGCTTCATCTTTGCATCGATGCACAGCGTGGCATGTGGAACAGCTCTCAGTCTTTCCTTGGAGATGAGCTGTCCGGTTTCGCGGCAGACACCGTAGGTTTTGTTTTCAATTCTTACAAGTGCAGCCTGAAGGTGCTGTATGAATTTCTGCTGTCTCTGGGCAAGCCGTCCGGCTTCCTCCTTTGAAAGAGTCGTTGCACCTTCTTCAAGCACCTTGAAGGTAGGAGAGGTATCCATCGTGTCGTTACTCTCTTCGTGAGTAATGCTTGACTTAAGAATCTCGTAGTCCCTTTTGGCTTTATCGAGTTTGGCCAGTATTATCTGCCTGAATTCCTCAAGCTCCTCGTCCGAATATCTTGTCTTCTCAGCCATGGCAGTAAGTGTTATTGTTTGGCGCAAAGGTAGACTTTTTTAATTAATAAAAAAATACATATATTCTGCAGATTTTCATGCACTTTTTAGGGTGCTGCAAGCCTGGTTTACAGTCCGTTTATTACCCTGCAGAAAGTACTACCCAATACACTCTCATATACGGGGTTTTGGTGTAAATATTGCAGGCTGCTTTGCTTTTTCCTGGAGACTACCGATCAAAGCCTTGCAAATCGTATGATACCCCCCAACCCCCCTGGCAGGGGGGCAGAAAACCAGTGCCGGCACACAGCTTTTCAACCAGGATTTCCTCGCTCCCGCACTCACACTTTTTCAAACCCACCCCCGACCCCTCTCTCTGCCTTCGCTTCCGCTCCGGCGGACAAGCAAGGAGGGGAGCCTTTAAGACCCAACCCTTGTCCGTCACCTTCGGCTTTCTGCCTTCTTCCCTGCGTCTTGCGTCCTGCGTCCTGTGTCTTTCTTTCTCCCACTCTCCCTTTCTCCCATTCCTTTTTTCCCTGCGTCATGCGCCCTGCGTCATGCGCCCTGCTTCCGCCCCCCGCCACTTTCATTCCAAACCTTTTCCGGAGAAGAAAAAATGATCTATATTTGCTACCGCTTTTAAAACAGCAGTTGAATGGATCCTGTCAGGAACGGAAATATCATTACATCAGCAGTCTTGAAGAAACCTGCTGAACCCAGGTGGTACGCAATATATACCAATCCCAGGGCAGAGAAGCAGGTCCGCGACAGACTGCTGGAAGCCGGTGTTGAGGTTTTTCTGCCCCTGCAGAAGACATACAGGATATGGAGCGACAGGAAAAAACTAGTTGAACAGCCTCTCCTTCCTTCATATGTCTTCGTAAAAGTGATTCAGAAAGACTTTATCAAGGTATATAAGATTTCCGGGGTGGTCCGCTTTGTGACTTTCGAGGGACAACCGGCTTCAATTCCCCAGAACCAGATCGACAACCTGAAGCTTCTTATCAACAGCGACACAGAGATAGAGGTCTCATCCGAACGTTTTGAAAAAGGCGACAATGTGGAGGTTATCCGCGGAGCCCTTGTAGGACTCACCGGAGAGCTTATAAAGACCGGAAGCCACAGCCGCGTGGTGGTGCGAATCGACCGACTCGATCAGAACCTGGTGGTGAACATTCCGATGACGTTCCTGAGAAGGCTTTGATAATACCTTGCGGTCTTGCGGTCTTGCGGTCCTGAAGCAAAAAAAAATCGTTATTTTAGTGGTGGAATTAATATGTCTTACCTCAAAACGTGCTAAAATGAGGTTCGCAGATGGATATTTGAAAATGTCCAGAGTTTCGCATAGTGATTTTAGAAATTGCGGATCTTCAAGCTCTTTAACCTTTCCGGTTTTCTTCCCACAATTTTCCCTGCCTCTTTCGCCCCCTGAGCCATGCTCCAAAAATGCAAAACCTGCAGATCACATGAATATTTGACCGCACGACTGCATTGTGAATAGGTCACCTGGGACTCCTCACAGACCTTCATCAAGACTTATCTTGTGCCTGTAGCCAAGTCCTTTGAGTGCGGTGGTGTCCGTTGCCTTGCGCATGGTGCCGTCGGGCCTGGAGGAATCGAAAACTACATTGCCGCTGAATCCGGTCAGTGACTTGATCTTCCCGGCAAGATCCTTAATTGTGATCTCTTCACCTGTGCCGATATTGAGGAAGTGGGGCGGGTGGTAATCAGGACCAGCTTTACCCGTATCGTGAAATGAGATGATGTCGCCTATGTCAACCTTCTCCATTACGAAAATGCAGGCCTCTGCCATATCCTTCGAGTTCATGAATTCTCTCATCGGAGTCCCCGTTCCCCATATGGAAACTGTGACATCCTGTCTGGATCCTTGCTTTCCGGGCCGGGCTGTTTCAACTCCGTATCTTGCAAGGGTATCGATTATGGTCTTTTCATCCTTACTGCCATCAACACCTTCAACAGGGTACCGGCCGAGATCTTTCCTTACAGCTTCCATGTCTCCGTTTTCGAGGCACTTGCCCAGGTGGAACTTCCTCAGAAGGGCGGGCAGGACGTGTGATGCTTCAAGATTGTAATTGTCGCCGTGACCGTAAAGGTTGGTAGGCATCACCGAAATGAAATTCGTTCCGTACTGTATGTTGTACGATTCGCACATCTTCAGTCCCGCTATCTTGGCTATGGCGTATGGTTCGTTAGTGTATTCCAGTCCGGAAGTGAGAAGATAATCCTCCCTTAGAGGCTGAGGCGCATTCTTTGGATAGATGCAGGTGGACCCGAGGAAAAGAAGCTTTTTGACCCCGTATTTCCATGACGCATGAATGATGTTGCTCTGGATCATCAGGTTCACATAGATGAAATCAGCCCTGAGGGTGTTGTTTGCAACAATACCTCCCACCTTAGCAGCAGCTATAAGAACATATTCGGGCTTCTGTTCAAGGAAAAAGGCGTCCACCGCCTTCTGGTCGGTCAGATCGAGTTCCTCCATTGTTCTCAGGATTAGGTTATTGTAACCCTTCTCCCTTAACGTGAGAGTCAGCGCCGAACCGACAAGACCGGTATGACCCGCAACATAAATTTTTGAGGCTGTATTCATGATAAGTATGGTTTACCTTTCCATTTTTTACCCCCCATCCCCCCTGAAGGGGGGCGTTCTCATTTCAGGTTTTTTCACATAGAAGGGGGAAGGGGGTGTCCTATTATTCAAAATAATTCAGAGTCCTGTACCCTCCATTCTTCAGATGCGCTTCCTTCTTCATAAGATGCAGATCAGAAGTTGTCATGTCTTCAATGAGTCCGTTCAGGTCATACTCCGGGATCCATCCAAGTTTTGTACGTGCCTTCGTGGAGTCGCCGATGAGCATGTCGACTTCGGTGGGCCTGTAGTAATTCCTGTCGATCCTAACCATAACCGGATCATTTTTTATCCTTTGAAGGATTGGCTCAAGATACTCTTTACCGACCCTTTCCCCGAAGATAGTCCTGTCAACATTTACTATGCTTCCCTTTTCTTCATCCTTCTCACCCGAGAAAAGGATCTCCATCCCGGCGAATGCAAATGTCTTAAGGATATATTCTCTGATAGAGGTTGTTATCCCTGTGGCGATTACGTAATCGTCGGGATTATCCTGCTGAAGGATGAGGTACATTGCCTTGATATAGTCTTTTGCATGTCCCCAGTCGCGGCATGAGGAAAGGTTTCCCATATAGAGACAATCCTGCATTCCCAAAGCAATTCTCGACATTGCCCTCGATATCTTCCTTGTGACGAATGTCTCGCCACGTATCGGCGACTCGTGATTAAAGAGTATCCCGTTGCTGGCATGCATCCCGTATGCCTCGCGGTAGTTTACGGTTATCCAGTATGCGTAGAGCTTTGCCACACCGTAGGGACTTCTCGGGTAGAAGGGTGTGTTCTCAGTCTGGGGCACTTCCTGCACCTTTCCGTAGAGCTCGCTTGTAGATGCCTGGTAGATCCGGGTCTTTTTTGTCATGCCGAGAAGCCTGACAGCTTCGAGTATCCTCAGAGTGCCCAGTCCGTCGGCGTTGGCAGTGTATTCGGGAGTATCGAAGCTTACCTTCACATGGCTCATGGCGGCCAGGTTGTATATCTCGTCGGGCTGGCATTCCTGAATAACCTTTGTTACGTTCATCGAATCAGTAAGGTCGCCGTAGTGAAGGATGAAATCGCGCTTGTCGACATGGGGATCCTGGTAGAGATGATCCACCCTTTCGGTGTTGAAAAGCGAACTGCGGCGCTTTATCCCGTGGACTATATAACCCTTCTTCAACAGGTATTCGGCGAGATAGGCTCCGTCCTGTCCCGTCACTCCGGTTATTAATGCTGTTTTTGACATATTGATCTTTTGTATGGAATGTTATCTGTTTTAATTATCCCCATTTCTCGCAGAGTTTCGCAGATGGAAATCCGCAGAGTTTCGCAGAGTTGTATCTTCAACCTCTTCTCCCTTTCTCCCCATCACCCACTCTCCCCTTCAATCCTCCCATCACCCACTGCCACTGCCCTAGATCCCCAGTTCCTTAACCCTCACCTTCAGCCTGAACGTATTCGGTATCTCCTTCTCACTTACCATCACCAGGTACCCTCCGCCGCCTGCACCCGAGAGTTTCCAGGCGCGGGCCATGCCTGAATATTGTTTTATAATCCTTTCAATATCTGGATTCATCATCCTCGGGAACATCCTTACCTGTGAATGAAAGGAGTTAAGAAAGCCTTCAGAGAATAATTCAAAGTCACGCGATTTCAGTCCATCCCAGGCCATATCGGCAGCTTCGGCCAGCTTCCTTACATTTTCGGTATTTATATCTGTGTCGGCCAGAACATTGTAGCCATCCGGACGGGGCCAAAGCGTGAGCATGCACAGTCGTTCCTCGAGCCACCTTATCGTTACGGGGTCGGAGATGGTCTCAAACTCAGAAGGCCAGTAACTGCCCTTCTCGTAGAAAAACCTGTTGATCCCGGGCATGGTAATTCCTATCGAGTCCTGCGATCCGCTGACTTCCTTTGTGCCGGGATCGTTGTCATATCTGAAGAGGGCCTTTGCAAGTTTTTCAGGTTTCTCGAGCGGGAGATGGGAGTGCCACAGCTCTATCGCTTTCTTCCGCGTGGATGTGGCCATGCCCGAACGTTCGTTGAATTCGATTGTGGGTTCAAGCGAGGCTGTTATTGCTGCTCCGGGATGATATATCGAAACATAGGGCTGATCGATCCAGGTTCCGGCCAGATCTATCCTGTAGGGCATAGGGTTGACAGAACGGAGGGCCGTGGTGGAGCGGGCCGGAAGACCTGCATGCGGGATCCTTCTGAGAACCTTGTACTCTACTCCCAGATCCCTGCACAGCGCTTCCTTGTCGGGGGAGTGGCCATCCTCATTTACTATGAAGATGTCCGGATCAAGTTTCTTCATGTCCTCAACAAAATCGAGCAGCCCGCTGCCGGTATTAACAGTGGCGCGGCTGACGCATGACAGTGCGTTGAGGATGTATACCCTTTCCTCCTCGGAGTTTATCGTTTCCCTTCCCTTAAGTTCGCGGATCGTCTTATCCGATCCGAGTCCTATGTAGAGATCGCCGTATCCGGCGGCTTCCTGCAGGAATGCTATATGACCGGAGTGGAGCATGTCGAAGCAACCTGAGACAAAGACTTTTTTCCTGGAGCTCATTGTTGACGGAATGATTTTGCTGAAAACAAATATAGGGGAAAAATGGACTGGTTCAAAGAATGAGGTTGCATGTTGCATGTTGCAGGTTGGAAGGCGTGGGGTTGCTTTACTTTTGTCGCAGTCAACGGTCAAAGCTTATCGATGCGTAAGATACCCCCCAACCCCCCTGGCAGGGGGGCAGAAATCCATTGCTGGTACACTGTTTTTGAACCAGGATTTCCTCGCTCTAGCACTCATTCTCACACTTTATCAAACCCACCCCTTGCCCCTCCCGGGAGGGGAACCTTATGAATACGACTTCTTCCTTGCGTCCTGCGTCCTGTGTCTTGCGCCTTGTTCTCGCAGAGGGAAACCTCTTCAACCCCTTCAACTTCTTCAACCTCCTCAACCATTTCTATTTTTTTGCCCCTCCGTTCCTCTACCGTTACTGCCCATGATCAATAACTCAGAATCGCCTCCAGACACCTCCCCGCCGCATGGCCGTCCCACAATTCAGGCCTGACAGGATTGCGGCTGAGAAGTAGGGCTGAACGGTATGCTTCGCGGATGGTACTGATGTCGTTGCCGACAAGGACACTAGCTCCTCCATGCTCCTTAAGGGTAACGGGACGCTCGGTAGTGCTGCGGAGGGTAAGACAGGGAGTTCCGAGAACAGTGCATTCCTCCTGCAACCCTCCGCTGTCGGTGAGGATAAGCCTTGCTTCCATATTCAGCCTGAGCATGTCGAGGTAACCAAGCGGGTTAAGCAGTATTATGTCCGGATTGGACGATATTTTTTCAAGAAGGCTGGACTCCGAAAGCATTTTTCTTGTCCTTGGATGGATAGGCCACAATAGTGTAAGATCAGATGCTACCTCGTCTGAAAGGAAATCCACTATCGGTCCCAGGACTTCAGGTGAATCGACATTTGAGGGACGGTGGAGAGTAACAACGGCAAAGCTGTTTGCTGCTGGTTGCTTGGTGCTGGTTGCTTGGTGCTGGTTGATTGTTGCTGTATTCTGAACTGTATAAGAAGTCCTGCCTGCTATATCGTTAATCAGGTTATTTTCAATTATTTCCCGGATGTTTAGTACTGAAGCCTTCTCCCTGTTAGCCTCGAGAGTGTCGATCATAATGTTACCCACAAACCTTATTCTCGAACCGGAGGTTCCCTCTGTCCTGAGGTTTTGTATCGACAGCCTGTCGGGAGCAAGGAGGAGGTCGGAGAGGCGGTCGGTAACCAGACGGTTTATCTCCTCTGGCATGGTGAGGTCGTTCGAACGCAGTCCTGCTTCAATGTGGCATACCTTTATCCATTCCTTCTTTGCCGTGACTGAACAGGCGAGGGTAGCGTTCACATCGCCGACCACAACCACCCAGTCAGGTCTTTCTGCCTTAAGGACCTTCTCAAAAGCAATCATGGTCTGTCCGACCTGTTCGGCATGTGTTCCCGAACCTATCTGAAGGTTTATGTCAGCCTCCGGTATCCCCAGGTCAGCGAAGAAGGCCTTCGACATCGCATCGTCATAATGCTGTCCGGTGTGAACGAGGATGTGTTGAACAGGTTCAGAAAGAGGTTTATCCTTTCCGGCTTCTGTACCACCGGCAGCCTTCTTTCTCCGGCATTCTTCATTATGAGCTTCGATTGCCCTTATAAACGGCGCTATCTTCATGAAATTAGGCCGGGCGCCGACAACGGAGATTATTTTCATCTTTGTCCTTCTTCAGTTCAGGGAGTAAAAATAGCATTTTTAGATGTCAGTGGTTTGCAGAGGGGCAGGAGAGCCTGTTTAAAAAGCAGTGTATACTGTTCACAGCTACGCAATGCGTAATGTACCCCCCAACCCCCCTGGCAGGGGGGCCGAAATCCAGTGCTGGCACACTGTTTTTGAACCATGATTTCCTCGCTCTCGCACTCACTCTCACACTTTATCAAACCCACCCCTAGCCCCTCCCGGGAGGGGAACCTTATTAATACGACTTCTTCCTTGCGTCCTGCGTCCTGTGTCTTGCGTCCTTCTTTTCCCCCATTCCCCCATTCTCCCACTCTCCCCTTCAACCCCTTCAACCTCTTCAACCTCCCCGTGCTACTTGTCAATTTTAAGACTATCTTTATAACTCAAAACTCCACACCAATGAGCAAATTCCTCATTACCGGAACAGCAGGCTTTATAGGCTTTCATCTTGCAAATAGTATTATCGCAAAAGGCGATGATGTTGTTGGTCTTGACAATATCAACGATTACTATGATGTGGGACTGAAATATGCACGTCTTGCTGAGGCAGGAATAAGCAGGGAGGATGCAGGAAGCGCCACACTGGTGCAGAGCCTGAAATACGGGAATTACAGGTTCGTGAAGATGGATCTCGAGGACGGGGAGGGGATCAAGAGGCTTTTCAGGGAGGAGGACTTTGACTATGTGGTCCATCTGGCTGCACAGGCAGGGGTGAGGTACAGCATCGATAATCCGGGGGTCTATATCAGAAGCAATGTGACAGGATTTTTCAATATCCTGGAAGCCTGCAGGAACAATCCGGTCAGCTTCCTTCTTTATGCCAGCAGCTCGAGCGTATACGGCAACAATGAAAAAGTGCCCTTCAGCGAGGACGACAATGTAGATAGTCCCATAAGCCTCTACGCTGCGACGAAGAAGAGCAATGAGCTTATGGCCTCGACCTACAGGCATCTTTACGGGATACCTTCGGCCGGATTGCGTTTCTTTACTGTCTATGGTCCCTGGGGAAGACCCGACATGGCTATTTACAAATTCACCGAAGCGATAATGAACAACAGGCCCCTGACGGTTTACGCGGAGGGGAAGCTGATGCGCGACTTCACCTATGTCGATGACATCACAGGGGGCATCATGGCAATACTAGAAAAGCAGAAGGATAGCGTACCTCCGGCTTTAATGAACATCGGGAACCATAATCCGGTTTCTGTAAATACTCTTGTTGAAGAACTTGAACTTTGCCTCGGAACAAAAGCCATAATTCAGTACCTTCCGATGCAGCCGGGTGATGTAAACGCCACTTTCGCGGATATCAGCAGGATAAACTCATACTGCGGCTTCGAGCCGCGTACCGGCCTGCGGGAAGGACTGAGAAATTTCTGTGAATGGTATTTGGGGTATAGGGGTCGCGGGTAGTGAAGTTTCGATAACAACTTCGTAATATTTCATATACCCCCCAACCCCCCTGGTAGGGGGGCAGAAAACCAGTTCTTGCACACTGCTTTTCTGATGTTCTGTGTTCTTGCTTGTGGGTTTTTTATTCCTCGCAGAGTTTCGCAGATTGAAATCCGCAGATTTCCGCAGAGGCTTGATTTTCTACTTCTTCCTTGAGTCGTGAATCTTGCGTCGTTCTTTCTCCCCTTCACCCATTCCGGTTTTCCCTGCGTCTTCCACCTTCGCTACCGCCTTCGCAATAGCTTCGGCGGTCGAAGAAAGCTTCGGTGGACAAGTGCGTCGTGCGTCCTTCTTTCTCCCCTTCGCCCACTCTCCCCTTCCTTTGGCCACCGTAGCTTTAGCGTAGGTGGCTCCTCTTCAACCTCTTCAACCCCTTCAACTTCTTCAACCTTTTCAACTTCTTGCAATTTTCAAATTTTCAAATTTTCAAATTCTTCTTCAACCCCTTCACAACTCCTGCCTCCTTCCCTCAACATTTCTCCATCCGGATTGTTATATCCTTGTTTAAGTATTATTTTCTTCCGTCATGTGTCAAATTCAGCATTTTATGCAATAAATCATAATTTCTCTGGTTTACAACTAAGCAAAAAATCAAGTGGAGTCCGGCAACCACTCTAAAAACGGGGTGAAACCGAAAAGCCTTATGAGTAGGAAAATCTTAAAACTAACTGAATTATGAAACTATTAATGAGACTGACTGTCCTGATTGCCTTACTTTCATTTTCAGCGTCCTCTTATGCCCAGAACATCTGGCTTAAAGAAGGAGCTAACCTCGCCAATATGGTGATAAAGGAAGGCGATGAAACTCTCAGCGATGAATTAAAGTATAATCTGGGACTGCATTTCGGACCTGTACTGGAATTTCCGCTGAGCGACAATTTTTCCATTGAGGCCGGACTTCTGGGAACCCTGAAAGGAACTAAAATGGAGGAAGAAGAGATGGGTTTCGATTATTCAATGAAACTCTACCTTTTGTACGTGGATGTGCCTGTAATGGCCAAAGTAGGGTTCAGTGCGGGTGGAGCTAAAATCTATGCTGCAGTAGGACCATACGTAGGGGCCGGAGTATTGGGTAAATCCAAATATGAGGTCAGCTATGGCGGAGAGACTGAGTCTGAGACAGAAGATATTGAATGGGGCTCAGATGAAGAATCTGATTTTAAAAGGCTTGACTATGGAGTCTCGGCCGGGGCAGGAGTCGAATTCGGCCCGTTACAGGTCGGAGCCACCTATGGCTATGGCCTTGCTAACATCAGCCCCTCAGGCGAAGGCGATGAAGTAGTGAATAACCGTGTTCTGAGTGTATCGCTTGGTTACAGGTTCGGAGGCAAATAAAAAGGATATTTTTCTTGTTTTCTTTTAGCGCGTAACTTAAAATCCGTCCGCCGGTGTGTGCTGCCAGGGACGGATTTTTTATTGGCGCCTAACACCTCCTGCCTCACCCGCTCCTCGCGTGCCTGAAAAGTATGTTCCACACCGACCGGCCGAAATAGCGGATGTCGGTGAGCCATGGACGCCTGTCGTACGAGTCGAGGTAGCGGTTTTCCGAAGCCTGTATCTCCTCGAGGTTTGAGGGCATGTCGGCATAGAAGGGAGGGATAAGTCCGGGCTTGTACCTGATCCTTCTTTCCCTGAGAGGCTTGTCGTAAAGCTCGAAGTACTGCCTGCTCAGGGGTCTTACCCCGACGAGCTTCATATTGCCCTTGAAGAAGTTTATGAACATGGGAAACTCGTCGAGCCACACCTTTCTGCAGACAGCTCCCCAGGAGGTTATCCTGAAGTCGTCGTTGAACTTGCCTCCCCTGTGAAGGTTATGCTGCCTGTAGATGTAATCCTGTATGTACTCGGAATATGGATGCATGGTGCGGAGCTTGTACACCTTAATAAGCTCTCCGTTCTTTCCCACACGAGGAAGGGCTATCAGAGGACCGTAGTTTATCCCGTTCATGGGAATGGGCTCGGCTATCTTTGCAGCCTCTATGCAAAGGTAGTTGCCTGCAAACGACTCCTGGCATATCATGAATCCTGCCCTCGATAGTCTTCCAAGGGCCTCGGCCCTCGAAAGGACCTTGTTGTTGTCGCGGGTGAAGAATCTATAGATGCCTTTTGTGAACTTTATCTTGGGGAAGATCCTCTTGACTATGAAATCCAGAGAGTAATAGATATAATTGATTCCCGGCGGGAACTTCCTGAGTATCCTCTCCTTCCTCTGATCCTTTGTCTCGACGCAGCCCAGGAAGAGGCCCTTATA
Source organism: Bacteroidales bacterium (assembly GCA_040772125.1). Lineage (GTDB taxonomy): Bacteria > Bacteroidota > Bacteroidia > Bacteroidales > VadinHA17 > LD21. Next base: position 98,998 of record JAXGYS010000004.1, on the reverse strand, counting down.
GGCGAGCTTGCCGTTGACCTCATCGAGGAATTCGTTAAGCTTTATAATGTCGTTGAAACGGTGAAGGTTAATGATATAGTCGTACCTCTCCCCGGGAAGGTTGGCGATGTTGAAGACAGTAGTTGTAGAGACAACGGCTGTACGGCTGTTTAGGTTTGAGCCTGCAATCCTCACTATTGCCTCGGCCATATCCCGGCCAGCTTCCTTTTCGATAATGTTTTTAATATGCGGATTTACCTCAGCCTCATGCGCTGTGTGATTCCCGTTTCCGTTCGACACCCGGTCGACAAGTTCATGCTCACTCTTCCTTTTAGTCTCGGCATAGTCGGAGTAGTTCTCATAGTCGTGATAGGTGGCTTTCTTGTATGCAACATAGAGCATCCCCAGCATCAGTTCGAGAACGGTTGCAAAGCCTGCTGTTCCCAGCACGACAGTCCTCGAGTATGAGTACTGCCTTATCGAGTACATCAGGAGGGCTATTATGGCAAGAGCTATTATGTTGCTCGACAGGACTCTGTTGAAGAGGGAAGTGTAATTGACTATCCTTCCGCGGTGCATCTTGCCGTTGAGAAGCGAGACTATTATCCAGATAAGGGTGAGTCCGATAAAAAAGATCGCGTGGGAGGGGAGGTAGCCTTTCAGTCCTGATGGCTTGAAAGAAACGGCAATCAGAAAGGATATTGCAAGTATAACAATATCAGCTAAAAGTGTGATTACCCTAAATTTCAGGACCTTCATTTGACTTCGACTCTACGGATTAACAAATTAAGCTTTTTTTACTGAAATGGGAAAGAAAATTTTGACGAAATGTGGAGGGGGATTATGAATGCGTCATGTGACGCTTAAACATTGCATTAAATTTGCTCTTTGTCTATTCTTCGACTTCATCGATTTTTTCTTCTTACTTTCTTTTGACGCCAAAAGAAAGTAACAAAGAAACAGCGCCCCAAAATCCAAATTAAGGGCTTTGTTTACCCGCATGGCCCTCGCGATCTGGGGCCCAAAGCCCTTAATTTCGCGCATTTTGGGGGTTTGCCCTCGCACCGTGGATTAAAGTTTTCTTGTCGCACTTGCGAAATTTTATTTTCGAATATCAGAGAGTTTGTTTCTCCACAAAATAAAGTTGCGACTGCCGCAGAGAAACCTTACACATCGGCGCGCGGGCTAACCGGAAACGGCGCGAAGTTCAGCATTTTTGGTGGCGCCTTTACGGCTCGTGTAGCGGGCGCCCAAAAATGCTGAACTTATCGTTTCCGGCCTCCTTTTCTTTGGTTCATTTCTTTTGGAGGAGCAAAAGAAATGAACAAATAAAATAGAAAGAACAAGTTATCTTGAGCTTAAAGAAACAAAGTTAGTTAACTAGGGTTTGCTGAAAAAGTATGATTATTTTGTCATCATGTTGATAATCAATGTAGTAAGTTAATAACTTTAGCTTCATAAATTAGCAAAAATGCAAGGAAGAACATAAATTGCCTTCATAAAGCTTGCATTATGGTACGGTATACTTCAGAGAAACAGTTATCAATCGAAGAATTCAAGACTCCCTTTCGGGCAAATCTATCAGCAGATAACCGGTGGGTGAAACTGGCCCGGGTTGTACCCTGGGATAAGTTCGCCAGTGTATATATGTCGCTTATGAGCAGTGATTCAGGCCGTCCCGCTGTTTCTCCGCGCACAGTACTTGGGGCATTGATTATCAAACATCTGGAGAAACTGGATGACAGAGGAGTTATACAGGCCATCCAGGAGAACCTGTATATGCAGTATTTTGTAGGGTTGGAGGAGTTCAAGGTCGATCCGGTATTTGATCCCTCACTGTTTGTTGAGATAAGAAAAAGAGTTGGGCACAAGCAATTTGACACTCTGAGCGCAGACTTAATCCGGACTGCCAAAGGACATAAGGATCAACAACATAATAAGAAGAAAAAGAAGGAAGGCTCGGATGAACCGTCAAACAATGGGAAGCTCCAGGCAGATGCCACGGTAGCAGACCAATACATCACGTACCCGACCGATAACGGGATACTGAACGAGAGCAGGAAGAAGTGTGAGGGACTAATCGACAAGTTATACGATCAATCCGGAAGCAAGGGCGTCAAGCCCAGGACCTACAGACGTACCATGGATAAGGCCTGGCTTGATTACTCGAAGAAAAAGAAGAAAACTGAATCCGCTCACCGCAAGATGACACGTAAGCTGTTAGAGAGTGTAAGACGTGATATAAATCACATAAACAGCATGTTGGACAAAGTCGAGACAAGAGGGGAGCGGTTCCCGTTTACCCACCGTGAGCAACGTCTTCTTTGGATTATACAAACCGCCTACCTGCAGCAGAAACAAATGTACGATACCAATACACATAGTTCCCCCGATCGTATCGTCAGTATCTATCAGCCTCATGTTCGTCCTATTCCAAGAGGAAAGACTGGTTCACAGATAGAGTTTGGGTCCAAACTTGGGGTTAGCCTTGATGATGGTTTTGCCCGGATAAATACCTTTAGCTGGGACGCTTATCACGAAGCCGGCGACCTGATTGGGCAGGTAGAGGAATACCTTACATTGCACGGCCATTACCCTGAACTGGTGCAGGTTGATAAGATCTATGCCACCCAGGAGAACAGAAGATGGTTGAAAGAAAGAGGAATCAGGATCACGGCCCCGCCATTGGGTCGAAAGCCGGCAAAGGAAAAGCAGAGCTACTATAAGAAGAGGAAGGCAAGAAAGGAAGCCGCTGAACGTAATCATATAGAAGGTAAGTTCGGACAGGGTAAGAACGGATACGCATTGAATCAAATACGAGCCAGACTCAAAGAAACTTCAGAGAGTTGGGTCGCATGTATCTTCTTTGTGATGAACCTCATACATTTTGAGGCTAATCATTTTTTTGGCTCATTTTTCAGGTGGATTACTGCCTTGACTGACGGATACTTATTTGATATGGCCCCTGGGGGTCATCTATTTTCTATCAGGATCAGCAACCAGAGCAGGAATCTCAGGGCGTTTAATTGCTCAACCTGATTTTTTCAGCAAACCCTAACTACGTTTTTGAATACCATGACAATGACCAGAAAGTCGATGATTGATCAAATGAATTAGTTGACGATTTTTCGCAACGATCCCAATGAAGTCGGAAAAAAAAAAGCAGTCTTTTTGGATTGCTAAAAACCGAAGGTTAATCCCAGATTAAAGGTACTTTTACCGCCGTAAAAATACGGCGAACTCCACCTCCCATCCCCTGATACATCAGAAACAGCAAAACTACACCACGTGTAAAGATCATTAATAACCTGATACGAGGCTCGTAAGCCGTAAATCCTCGACTGCCACTCAACAGAGGCGAGGGGAGGATTACCCACCCTCGGGGTACCTAGCTCGGTGTAATCCGGACCGCGGACAGCATCAGTAAGCCAGACACCGACATTAAGTGTTCGCAGAGGACGGTAGTCGAGAGCTAAATACCACTCCCTCGAGTTATCCCTCAGGTAATGACCGAGATTGAAATTCTGTGTCTCGAAGGTGAGCGTGGGAACATAGTGCTGGTAGGAGAGGGGATAGGAATATGTGAACTCCGTGGTTAACGACAGGTTCTGAAGAGGGAAGTTGCTTAACCTGAACCCCGTCTTCCAGCTGAAAAAGTTCCACTCGTCATCCTTGCCGAACCTGGCAACCGACAGCTCGTCGATAAAAAGTGTCGCGTAGAGATGAAGGTGTTTAATGTTCCTTGAACTTATGTCGATGAAGGTCTGTGAATTCATATTGTCGACCCCCGATGTGAGGGAGTGGTCGACCGATTTGTAAAAGAAGAGAGGCATGAGATATACCGGGTTGAAATGCTTGTCGGTGTAAACGATGCTGTTCCCTGCCGAGATGTTGAGGTTCTTCACGGGGGTGAAGGTGACCATGTTGGCGGCAATGAATTTCTTATGGTATACCTCGCGGTAATCAGTACCATAGCTGTTGCTTACCCAGTACGAGCGGGAGCTGTCGGTGACCATCGAGTTGAGCCATCCGTGGAACCAGTTGAATTCAAACCATTTTGCGGGTTTGAGGTTGAGTCTTAACTGGACAAATGTCGGATTGTTTCCTCCGAAAATATTCGCACCGTTATAATTGTTTCCCCATTGCTGGCGATCCTTAACGAATCCCGCGCTTCCCCATTTCCACGACCATGTGACTCCTCCCTGCATCTCGCTCCAGTCGGTGGATCCCTTGACATGTCCGCCTTCTCGTTTTGTAAGGTACTGCGGCCTTCCCAGAAGAGGCTTTTCGTGATTGTCGCGCAGTGATGCGTAGAAACCCCATCGCCCCACATAGGCCCTTGCCTCACCGAAATTACGGTAATATGTAGCCCTTCCGTCGGAGTTTACAAACACCTCTCCGCCCAGGATGGGATTGATTGTTATCGAGAAAAGCGAATCCCTGTAGTAGAACAAGTCACGTCTGAGGTTTTTGTCTCTGGGTTTGGAGAAGAACCAGGAGTTGTGGGGAGGACCGAAGACCCCTGCCTGACTGAATGCGTCAGCAGGCAGGCAGGGAAGACTGGTGTCAGAGCTGTCATCTGCAGGCATTGTAATTGCAATTCCCCCACTCTCCCCTTCTCCCACTCTCCCCTTCTCCCACTCTCCCATTCCCCCCTTCTCCCACTCTCCCCTTCCCCCATTCTCTTTCCCAAAGTCCAGGAGATAAAAATCCAGCTCCCTCTGCTGTCGAAGATTAAGTTCATCTCTTCTTTCATCGGCTTCATTCAATCGGATTGCAATGTAGAGTCTCGAATATGGTTTTACAGCCGAATTAAGCTCAATAATCTGTAAAGACGCAAGTTCATCAAGGAATTCATAAACGCCGGTGTTCACTACAGGGTGGGGGACTTCCTGGGAGCTGACCCGGCCTGCAAGCATTGTTGCAAGGAAAACACAGAGAAGGATAGTATGGGTTTTCTGGCGGAGGTTCATTTATGCATATGACAATTGTGTGTAAAGATAAAAGGAATTCCTTATTTATTGAGACAGGTTGTTTCAGGGGAATAGTATTCGATGACAAACATGTCGCACCTGCGGAGCATATCGTGATGATAAGGTATTTGTTTGGGAAGTGGCCTTGTGCATAATATTGTCCAGCCCACTTCGGGGCTGAAGGACAGGGGGGAGGTCGCTTGCCTCCGGTTGGCACCGGAGGTTATTCACATACTTCTCTTGCAGAGAAGGTTCTGGTGTATGGATGGTCCTTCGGAGCATATAATGTCAATAAGGTTGTTGTCTGGGGAATGGCCTGGTGCGTACTATAGTCCAGCCCGCTTCGGAGCTCTAGAGAAGTGAGGAATATATATGCCTGAGATTAAAGCACATCAATAAATGGGGAATCCTGTAAGGGATTTGACAAAACAGACACGTAAGTGTCAGAATGTGAATATCCCCCGGTGCCCAACCGGGGGTCTGGACCAGCCCCCCTGATATGAAGCCCTGCAAGGGCGAAATAAACATGGCTTGATGAAACTAATTTGATCCGCGAACTACTTTGCAAAACTAAAATCAAAGATTTCGGGATAAAACAACATTGCAAATGTCAAAAAAAAGCATATCTTTGCATTGAAGATGAGAAAAAATGAATAATCTGGTGTTACAACAGGTAGTTGCCGATCAGAAGAAGATGGCATCTTCAAAAAAAAGAGGTGTCAGAAGGCTGGCGGATCTGGATAAACATTTCAGGTCGCGGCAGATTTCAGTAATCTCCGGTGTAAGACGTTCGGGAAAGTCGACCCTGGTTCTGCAGTTAGCGGATCTTTACCCCGATTTTCATTTCGTGACTTTCGATGATGAACGCCTGATAAATTTTACTGTTTCTGATTTTAATGCGTTGCTGGTGGAACTTAACAGACATAGTTCCTCCAAAGTAATATTTCTTGATGAGGTTCAGAATGTAGATTCATGGGAGCGCTTTGCCAGAAGGATCCACGACGATGAGTATAAAGTATATGTTACAGGCAGTAATTCGAAATTATTAAGTTCCGAGCTTGCTACACATTTAACCGGCAGATATATCAGGACAGAATTGTTTCCATTCTCCTTTGCTGAGTTTCTCTCTCTCAGGGATCTTGATTTCAGGGATAAAACCACTGAGAACCTTGGAAAGATATCCGGAGCCTTCGACTTTTACATGCTGAATGGCGGATTTCCTGAATACCTGACCACTGGTGATCGTGAATTTCTGCATAGGGTATACGAAGATATTATTTATCGTGATCTGATTGTCAGGTTTGGCATTAAAAACATAAAGGGTTTTAAGAACCTGGTTCAATACCTTTTTACAAATTTCACAAAAGAATTAAATTATAACTCCCTGGCAGGCATACTTGGTTTCAGCAGCACAACAAGTGTGAGGGATTATATATCCTTTCTTTCAGAGAGTTATCTTTTATTTGAATTGTACCGCTACGACCACTCCCTAAAAAAACAGTATCAGACGGATAAGAAAATCTTCGTTATAGACAATGGGCTAAGGAATGCAGTTTCGTTCAGAACCGGACAGGATAAGGGGAAAATGCTGGAGAACCTTGTTTTTCTTGAACTCAGAAGAAGGGGATTGGAATGCTGGTATTACAGAACCAGAAAGAATCTGGAGGTTGATTTTATCTGGTTCACCGGGCAGGCACAGTTGGTTCAGGTGTGTTATGACCTCAGCGACCCGCTCACCTACAGGCGTGAAACCTTAGCACTTGAGCAGGCTATGACTGAATTATCTGTCAACGAGTCGGTTATAATCTCGTGCAGTGAACGGAAGGAGGTAAAAACACCTGCAGGAAGTATCAGAATTATCCCTGCGCAGGAGTGGTTGCTTACTGATCAGGAGATCTCCGCGTAGCCTGATGTTTTTTTCTCTCAGAGGTTCGCAGAGTTGACGGCTTTCTTTCTCCACTTTCCTTTGGCCGTCGAAGCTTTCTTCGACCGCCGAAGCGAAGCGAATGTGGCTCCCCTGCTGTTTTAAGTCTTCTTCCCTGCATCGTGCGTCCTTCTTCAAAACCGTGGTCGCACGATGTGCGTCCGTGTTTGCGCGCAGCGCATCCGTGCTTAAAAGCGTTACTCCTATGGTTGCACTTCAGGCCTCTCTAAATCTTCAATACTTACGAAAAACGAAGAACACGAAACCCGAAACGCCTTCAAACTCTTAAACCCCTTCTCCTTCCGGCAACCAACATGCTTACAAACGCTCCCCCTCCAATCCCCGCCACATTCGCCACCCAGTCGAGGACATTGAATGCCCTTGCCGGCACCCACAGCTGGGCTGTTTCGGTGACTGTGGCGAGAGCAAGTATAAGGAAGACATATTTCATAAGGGAATTCTCCCTGAAGATGCTGAGGCCTTTTATTTTTCCGAAAAGGTAATACATCATTATCAGAAAGTAGACCCCGAAATGAAGGAGATGGTCGGTACGTATGGTAAAAGCGTCCAGTCCAAGTTTTATTTTTTCCGTCCTGAAGCTTACCGGCAAGAAAGTCATTACGAGAACTGCAATGTATCCTGTCCAGAAGATGTACCGGTAATATTTATTGACCATCACTTTTTGTTTGCGAATATAGCAGATTATCCTGTTACATTTTCTGCCACTTCTTAGCCGTGCAGCTCCTTTTTTAACTCCGTGCCGCACGAAGTGCGACCGTGATTAAAAAGAGTCTGTTCTTAACCACGCTTGCCCCGCCACAGGAGGGGGAAGTTACATGGTTACGGCAATTCAGAAGCAGTAGATGCGTAAGATACCCCCCACCCCCCCTGGCAGGGGGGCTGAAATCCAGTGCCTTCAACCTTGTGTTGTGCTTTTTTCTCGCAGATAAGCGCAAAGATTGATCTTCAACCCCTTCAACCTCTTCAACCTCTTCAACCTCTTCCTTGCGTCTTTTTTCTCGCAGAGTTCCGCAGATGGAGATCCGCAGAGTTCCGCAGAGATTTAATCTTAACCGACTGCCAACTGCCAACTGCAACTGCCAACTGTGAATACCAACTGCCAACTTTTTTCACTGGAATCTATATCTTTGCCTGAAACCACGTCGCCCATGAATTGGTACAAGATCGTTGCCAGATTTTCACATCTTTCATTCTACTGCCTTGAAAAGGTTTATGTTGCTGTCAGGAAGACCGTAAGCTTCATGCAGGCTGTTCAAACCGGCTTCTGGCTGGGTGTGATGGGGGAGAAGAGTCTCGATTACTCGGATGAGCTGGTTTATAACCAGACAAAGAAATACCGGGACGATCAATACAATCTTTCGGGTTTGTATGAATGGGAGAAGCAAATGATAGGAAAGCATTTTGCAGGATGCAGGAACATTATGGTCATTGCCGCAGGAGGAGGGAGGGAAGTCGTGGCCCTTAGTAAAATGGGCTATGAGGTCGACGGCTTTGAATGCAATGCAGCGCTTGCTGACTATGGTGATGAGCTTCTTAAGCGACAGGGGATAAGAGGAAGCGTAAGATTTCTTGAAAGGAATACAGTACCTGAGGAAATTAAGCAATATGACGGAATAATAATAGGGTGGGGGGCTTATTCCTTTATTGACGGGAGCGGTAAAAGGATGAAGTTTTTAAAAGACCTTTACCCTTTTATGCACAAGGATTCATCGCTTCTGTTGTCGGTCCTTTACGAGAAGCAAAAGAACAAAACGGACAGAATAATTAAGAATGTTTCCAACTTCTTTCGTTTTTTCTCAGGAAGGGAAAAGACAGAGTCGGGCGACAGGCTTGTTCCGGACTATATGCATTATTTTACGGAAGAAGAATTAAGGAATGAGCTTACTCAGTGCAATTACAGGATAAAGGATTTTCTGGTTTTGGGAGACGGATGTATTGTGGCAGGGATTTAGGTGGATGAAACTATGGTAGTGCGGGTTACGGATTGAGTAAATTATTGTGATTGCTTGTTGTTCGGCGTGAGGCATGAGGTGTAGGGTGTGTGTTAGGGAATGTCTGATCCTTGTGTCCTGTGTCATGTGTCTTGCGTCCTCTCTCTCGCAGAGGTTCGCAGAGGAAAACCGCAGAGAAGCGCAAATGAGCTATTTCAGAACCCCGGGAATCATAGTAACCTCGATCCTTGAACGAAAAACGAAAAACGAAGAACGAAAAACGAAAAACGAAAAACAAAAAAGAGCGTCTTTCAACGCTCTCTTAACTATATTTTTTGGGCCTCATACCCCACGCCTCATGCCCCATGCCTCACGCCATTAACTAAACGGCTTATCCCCGAAGGGACTCTGGAAAGTCGGTTCTTCAGGACCTTTGCTTCCCGTGCCTGTAGTATGACCATGATGGTGAGTAGGCAGGGACGGCTGCATCAGAACCAGCGAGGTGTCGATTATGACTCTCGTTATCCCCGGACGGATGTATTTCTTCTTTTCGATATGTGATATTTTAGAATCCATCTTTCGTGCAATTCGCCTTCAAAGATAAAAATTCCAGGAAACCTGATGCAAAAATATTTAATTATTTAGATATAACAAATGTCCTTGTCTGAAATGTCTTACACAAAATAAAGCAAATCTTATCTATTTTACTACAACTTTTCCAACAAATTTCATCAGACCCGATCTTATCTCAACAAAGTATAATCCGCCTTTTTCAGGAGCAGGGATCTGTACAAGGCTGTTTTTGTTGAATTCGGTATTATCCTGGTACCTTACAGGTTTGCCGGAGAGGTCCATAATTCTTACCATTCCTTTTAATCCATCCCACTCATCGGAAAGAGGCTGTATGTTTATGAAGTCAAATCCGGAATAAATGTTGAAAGCATCGGCAGGTTTAACCGGATCTTCAATACCTGTTGTCATATTAGTGACCGTAAGGGTGAAGCGGTCTTTTACAAGTCCGGCTTCTGAGCTGAACGAGTATTCATTTGCTGATCTCAGATCCACTGATGAAGCTGTAACCTTGTCTTTCAGGAAGACCTTGTAGTTATCGAGATCCTGAAGTTCCAGGGCATTTATTTTAAGGTTTCCGCCTGCAAGAAGGTTAAGGACAACAGGAATATCAACGGATGTTTCGGGGAAAGGGATACCGTTAATGGTGAAATCGGTTCCGTTCATAGAGGTGTAAATTGACGGGCTTCCCGGAGTGCCGATGAACTTAGGGGCATCAAATTCAACGTCCAGGCCGGTCGTGGCCTTTTCATTGAAGCGGACGACTGTTTCGTCAGTTTTTCCGTTTTCGTTTATCGAGAGTCTGACCAGAGGTATGGACGAATCCTGTTCTCCCTTGTATCTGGGAGTACTGGTATGGATCCTGGCCGATGTGGAGAATGATAAGTTCCCGCCTCCTGTTGCTTTCACGAAGAATCCCTGCATGGGGGGGATTGAAAGGCTGGCACCGGAAGGAACGCTGGTACCATCCTGGCTGACGGTGTACGAAACATCGTTAATTGTATAATAAACTGACTTGAAAATTGGTGCTGCCTGCCATAAAGTGGAGAGTAAATACTGTAAATCTATTCCGCAGCTGTAGGGATTGCCTAAAAGGTTGTAGCCCGACCAGACGGGATCGCCCGAGAAAGATATTGATGGAGAAGGATCGGATGTGTTTAACTGTCCTGAGAAAGTGAAAGTATATGCTGATTCATTCCAGTAGTTATATCCTCTTCCTCTTTCGAGAGCTGAGAAACCTGAATAACCGCCTGTATAGTCTCCGGTGAGGTATGACCAGCCGTCCCATGCCACCCATCCTCTCTGCCATGTCGGAGGATCAACTGAAGGAAGAGCTTCATCAAAGCGGGCAAGATCATTGCCTGCTGCCAGGTCGTCCGATGAAAGGCCCGGATTGGTGGGTGAAGAGATATAATGCCAGTAACCGGGTGACAGGTACAATTGTATATTTGCATCGTTTCCTGTATAGGTATCAACCCTCAGTGATGCCTGACCGCCGGAACTTGAAAGCATGTTCAGCGTGCCGTTGTTGGTAAGTGTACCGGACACTGTGAGCGCACTTCCGGCATTGATGGTAAGAGTCCCGTTTACAGTAAGACTTGAGCATGATGACGGGGCAGTAAGGGATGCAGTAACGTGAACATCAGCGCCTGCAGGGATCACAACAGCGCCGGTGGGAACCGATCCCCCGCACCAGTTGCCTCCCATTTCCCAGGTGGAACCGTCGGCTGAACCGGTCCATATTCCGGATGTACTGACCGTGACAGTGACTGTCTCACAGGCTGAAACACATCCTGTGGTTGTATTTCTCGTACGTGCATAATAAGTTGTTGTTGCAGTGGGGCTTACCGACACTGAGTTCTGTCCTGTTCCTCCTTCAAGAGCAGTTCCTCCGCAGCTGCCGGTGAACCAGTCGGTTGTAAAGCCTGTTCCGGGATCGGTTACGGAGATTGTCGATGAAGAACCTGAACAAATGGGATTCGGGGATGCACTAATTCCTGCTGGTGATGACGGGAGGGCATTGACCGTGACCGTTACACTAACACAGCCGGAAGGCGGACATAAATCAGACTCCCAGCGGGCATAATAGGTAGTTGTTGATTCAGGATAAGAAATTTCCAGGGATGTTCCTGTTCCAATAGGTGTTCCTCCGCAAGAACCTGGATACCAGTACAATGTTGTTCCGGCTCCTCCCGTGGCATTTAGTGTAATTGTGCCCGCAGAGTTCTGGCAGATTTCATCAGGACTTGCGGATGCACTAGTCGGGGCAACACAATAAGTCAGACGAATATGTCCTAGCCCTCCGTTACCTCCATTATTTGAACCCAACAATGCAGTACGACCACCGCTGCCTCCACCTCCAGGCACTGAACCAGAAGAGCCATTATTAGAATTTGAGACACCATTTGCACCTACGCCACCCGGTACCGGTCCAATAGAGCTACCTATACCACCACTACCGCCAGTGGATGTGCTTGCATTTCCTCCTTCTCCACCATTTCCGGCGCCTCCTCCGCCTGCACCTGAGTTGGAAGTGGATAATGCACCATTGCCTCCGTTATACGTAGTACTACCTGATCCACCTGATCCACCTGATCCACCTGATCCATTTGCATTAAATGCATAAGCACCACCATTACCTCCTGGAGCGTTTATTGATAAAGTCTGCCATTCCACCCTGCTATAACCTCCTTGGCCCCCGTTGTTTCCGCTACCACCACTACCGCCTGCACCCCGTATTAGTGACAGGCTATTTCCGGGGATGAGTGTTGTCCAACTTGCTGTGGAATAAGAGCCTCCACCTCCACCACCTCCTCTTCCAATGCCAAATAAGGCTGCGCTTGCACCACCACCGCCACCTCCTCCCCAGGCTTCAGCTTTGACTGATGTCACACCTGCAGGTATAGTCCATTGACCTGTACCTGGAGTATCTGTAAACGGCTGTGCAAAACTTTGTTGGATAAGAAATAAACTAGTGAATACCATCGTAGTTATTACAAGCGCCAGCATTTTAGCCAGGTATTCAATCCTTCTGATAATGTTACTTCCCAGCCTGGCAGGGAGGGTAGTGCATTCCTTAATGGTCCGCGCAGGTTCAGGTCTGCCGCTCTGTGAACCATATTTAGTATCTGATGACAATGACAATGGCTGCTTCATTGTATTTAGAGGTAAGTTTGTTGATTCTGTTAGATTCACAATTAATACATACGTATCCTGCGAATTTATTAAATATTTTAGATTATGTACTGGATTGTTCATGGTTTCTTGGAAAATCCATAGAAAAACTATTCAATAGGATCATACATGGGTTCTGAAGAAAAAATATAGTAAACATAACTCTATAATGCTTTTAAAGGGCAAGAAGGGGTAGCAGTGCTCAGATTTACTATCGAAAGATAATTATTTCGATCAGAATCCAATTCCGTAATAATCCATTACCTGATCTAGGTCACTTATATCAACACCTGCCTTGATTAGCATCGATTTTATCGATTCTTCGCTGGCTCCCTTGCTGCCCGGAACAGTATTACCTGTTATCAGTAAAAACCTATATTCTGATATTGCGGGTTCAAAAGCGCCTGATGTAGAATAGGCATATAGCTTTATCCAGTTGAGACCATATGTGTATAAGAGATTTACCTTGAAAGATCCATCTGAAAGTTCAAATTCCAGTGGAAGCTGAAACCACTCTCCTTCAATGCTGCCATATCCGAAAACAGCACCATGATCAATGATATCCTCATTAACATTGCTGCTTTCCAATATAAATGTGTTTGACGGTTGCCCCAGAAACTCTTCTTCAGCCCAGGTAATGTCTTCGGCAAGGAGTTTTATCACTGTAACGTTTGCATTCCCGTCCTGACCGTCCTGTCCTGTTGCACCAGTCGCTCCCGTTGCGCCGGTATCTCCCTTATCACCTTTAGGACCTACGGGACCCTCCGGACCCTCCGGACCTTCACATGAGACAAAGCCTAAAAAGGCAATCATGATTGCCAGATTCATCAGCTTAAACATTGACTTTTTCACGGCATAAAAAATTTAGTTATTAATTAAATCCAGATTACTTTCACATTAATACAGAACACCTCAACAATTCACTTGTTAAAATTATACCCTTATCTTCCACAAACAAGTTGAAAGTTTTCAACTATCAGATAAGGTTATTAACTGATTATAAACGGATTTTGCGGGATAATATTTTGAATTTCATGGGTTTCTCGGTAGAGTAGAGCGGGAAGGGGAAAATCAACCTTCCCTGCCCCCTCATCAATCCGTACGTGCGATTTTCCCGCATACGGCTTTCCTATAAACTTCTTCATAAGCATTCACAAGCGAGCTGGCGAATAAACATACTTGGTGGGGTCAATTAAACCAAATTTGGTAACAAGAACCTCAAAGGCTTTTTGTCTGTAAAGCCTGCTCTTCCGCTGACTCTTGCGATTATAGTACCGATACAGCCGTGTACTGAGATAAGCCCGAAGCAGACGTTTGCTCATGGCCGGATAACTAACTCCGGGGATGCTGAAGTAATTGAGCCATCCCCGTATAATCGAGTTTAATCCGCTTGCCACATCTTCCGTTTTGTAGTGTCCGTGTGTTCTGAGATATTCTTTTACCTTATCCCGGACTTTCTGTTCCGACTTCTTACCTGGCATGATGTTCCAGTAACGGATATCCCTGCCCTTTATATCTTTGTCGTAACGTATCGTAAATCCAAGAAAGTTAAAGCTTTCCTTCCGTGCATCAATTTTGCGGGTTTTGCCTTCGTTGAGACTTAACCCCATTCGATGCAGCAGGCTCTTCAGCCTATCTGTTACTTCTTCAGGTAACTTGTTTCCCATTAACACAAAATCATCTGCATAGCGTACTATTCGTACTCCGTGCCTGCTGAACAGACTCCTGGCATCATTTACTATCCTGTCAAGCAGGTGAAAATAAATGTTTGCAAGCAGTGGTGATATTACTCCTCCCTGTGGTGTACCGCTATGATTATCTTTACCGCTCTTGTACTGACCGTCTTCATAAACCGATACCTTCAGCCATTTGTTTATCAGCTTAAGTATCCTCGGATCGGCCACCCTCTGCTTCAATGCTATCTGAAGTTTGTCATGCGGTATTGTATCAAAGTATTTACTCAGGTCGGCATCGTAAACCTCTGTCTTGCCATCCTTAAGGTGCTCCTTTATCGCCGTTATCGCATCTTTTGAACTGCGTCCCGGTCGAAAACCATACGAGCTATCCTCAAAGTCTGCCTCAAATATCGGTTCCAGTATCATCTTACATACTGTCTGTGCTATCCTGTCCCTGACTGTAGGAATACCCAACGGACGTTTCCCTCCACTCGCTTTGTCTATCATTACTCTTTTGACCGCCTGTGGCTGGTAGGTCTGCTTTCTTAATTCCTCTCCAAGTTCTTTCAGATAGCTGTCTACTCCATACTGCTCAACATCCTCTATCCTAAACCCATCAACTCCCGGCGATCCATCGTTTGACTTCACACTCTTCCACGCTTCTCTCAACATATACGGTATAAACATCTTATCATACAGTACGTAAAATTTATACTCTCGCTCCTGTTTGGCTTTCTGATATAGTCTCTCCTGTAATATCGACACCCTTTCTGCATCCGGTATCTGGCCACGTCGTCTTTTGAACAACTCGCCCTGTCCGTCTGCTCCGACTCTTTCCTGATTCATTACTATCAATTCTGTCTGGTCTGATTACTTTGAAACACTGTTTACAGTAATGCCCCTTCGCTCCTCCCGATTTTACCTTTCCGGGTATCTTCACTACTATGGGCATATCCGACTCCCTCGACTACGGTAGACTCTCCGTATCGTTAGGGTCTCCCACGTTCATGCGCTACCTTCTTCCTGCACGCAACACCATCCTACTCCGGGTATCTGATGGACTGCTCCTTGCCATTACTTCATCCACCATTGCAGGTTTCATCAAATCTGGATGACTGACCGATACCTTTAGCGTAACGAAGCCTAACTGATGCAGCTTACAGGAACCATAACACCTGAGCTTCGCAAAGTCCGTTTCCGGCCAGTGCGTCAGGCGTACTTCAACCTGAACGGCAAATTGGGTTGTAAGGCTCTTTCATCCTTATAGGTATTTATTTATATTTACGCACGCCTCGTGGCGCACCAGATTGACGCAGATGGAAGAACGCGGAGTTGCGCAGAGGAAAAGCAACTGTCAGGGTTCAGCGATAAGCTTTTAAATGAATCGAAGCTCCAGGTTCTGTCGTGCTTTAAACAACCACAGAAGCTTTCCGATCCTTCTGGGGTAGAGGAGAAGAGCCTTTACTGTTCCGCAATTATGCCTTGTTTTCATCCAATTGAGCGAGGGAAATATTTCACCGGCTAAAAACCTTAAACGCGAGGAGGACGGCATTGAATAGAACAAATCCCTGAATATCTTCCTGCGATTACCCGGGCTGCCCTCTTTACGCGGATTTGACATAAAACCCTCCGGAAGAATAACTTCCTCACCGGGACAGAGAAGCTGAAAATCGAGGTAGAGCTTCATCTGCGATCCGGCGGCAGTGAGATGATAGTTATTGTGCTGACGAAGGTACTCAAGGTGAAGATCCTTCTTAAGGATGTAAGCTGTTGCTTCCTCAATCTGAATTGGCATAGCATTGTCTATGGCTTCATCAAGAAGCTCGTTCTTTTCCTTCTCCCTGAAAAGTTTGTAGTGGATCTCAACCTGATATGATTCCTTTATAAGTGTAGGGAGATGCTTGCCGAGATCCATTATTATCTTCCTGTGTAGAGGGGACTTGAGAGGTTCCGGAACAAAACCGTATTGTTGAAGCAGATTCCAGGCATTCAAGGCATCGGACCTTTTTACAAGGATGTCTGTGTCGGTCATTTGCCTTAACCCGAGTGACTTGTAAACAGTATGCTCCAGTGCCATGCCCTTAAGAAGTATGTGCTTTATCCCGGCTCCGGATAAGATATCGTTAACTTCCTTCCATTGCTGTGCCTGCCAGGTGTTCCTCATAAGGGTTTTCATCCTGGCATTGTCGAGGATCTTAATGACTCTGTCAGGGACCAGACTGCTAAATTCCAGTTCACGGATATTATAAGCCTCCAGCGCAATTATGCCGTGCTCATTCGCCATCTTTACAAACCTGTCCCAGTCACTGACTTCCTTTAACAAATCTTCGATTTCAACTTTCTGCTGCATACTGAAATCAAGCCTGCAAAGCGCCAGGAGAAACTTTTCCTCGGGTTGCAGGGTCGATTGGGGATCAGTGAGCATGGGGAATGATTATAGATGTAAAAATACAAAAAAGTAGTGCAGGTGTGAAGGAGCAAAATACATGGATCGTTTCTGGGTCAGGTCAGAGGTGTTAAAATTGCTCAGTATTGGGTAAAGAACCCCCCAACCCCCCTGGCAGGGGGGCTGAAATCCAGTTCTAATACACAGCTTTTCTGCTATCCCTGCCTGCTTGCTAGAGCATTCAGTCCGGAACGCTACGGCAAGCGAAGCAGAGGGGCGGAAATCCAGTTCTGGCACACTACTTCCTGATCTGGTAATTCTTCGTAACCGTGAAACTCCGTGAGATACTCCGTGCCGCACGAAGTGCGACCGTGGTTAAAAAGAGTTCGTTCTTAACCACGCTTGCCCCGCCTGCACAGGAGGGGGAGTAACACGGTCCGGCAAGCCGGAAGCTAAAGAGTTACACGGTTTTTCCCCCCTTCCTTTGGCCACCAAAGTTAAAGCGGCGGTGGCTCCCCACTCTCCCTTTATCCCCTTCCGATTTTCTGCCCTGCGCCTTGCGTCCTGCGTACTGCGTCTTTTTTCTCGAAGAGTTGAGATCCTTTTATTTGCTCAATAGAAGAATTAAGTACAAGCGACAATTGTTCCTCCAGGTCTCACTTCCGCTTCATGCTTTGTGAAAGACTTTCAAATGCTTCATCAACGGATGCGAGAGATGGCGAAAGAACGATATTTATTGCACACCGGCCCATGGCAGGTTTCAGCATCTCATAAAGCGCATGGTCCTTTACCTCGATAACCATAGGTCTATATTTCAGCTTTTTTATCAGACTGACTATTATCTGTGGTATGTTCTCAACCATTGTCCTGTAATCGGGCAGGGGAGGGATGGTTTCAAATCCTGCAATATAACCCGACTTTTTTTCTGTAAGCAGGACAGTGAAAGGGAAATATTCAGGTTGACCCTTTTCCTTTACTGTCGCAGGCATCATGCGGTAATCAGCCTGGTATACTGACTGGTTCCTCCTGAGAAACCTTAAGGATTCAATATCCTCATGGGGGATCGTGATTTTGTAAATTTCCGGCTCCGGCACAACCTTTTCATAACTTTCGCGCCACACGACCTTGCCTTTTGACTTTGTCTTTTGCCTTATCAGGTAGGTTTCATCGTCGTTTATATCGGGAAGGATCAGGTCAATATCATCCTCAGCCCGTTTACAGACATCTATTATCTGAGGAAGGATCTCAGCCATGTCATCAAGATAATCGCCTTCAGGGATTTTCGGGAAAAGCCCTGGTATTACCCGTGTGACTACCGGCCATTTTTTATGACTTGCAGAAAACACACCACTTTCCTTGATTATGTCTTTCTGGGTCTTGTCCACGTACTTCTTGTCATCGAACGACAGCATCATGTGAGGTATCGCCAGGACCTTCCCGGGATCGGCTTGTCCTTCATGAAGTTCCCAGAAACCCATCAGGGCGCTGCTTCCTTCATAGGCGCTGATTGCAAGAACCTGTCCCAGCGACCCCATGACACTGATAAAATATGTCCTGCCGGTAATGCTGGTTCTGATTCCGAAAATTTCATTCTCTTCAAGATACTCCCAGGGGGCAAGCCTGTAAAGCTCCGCCGCCGCCCGGTGTATCTCCCTCCATTTTTCAATTCTGTCGATGGCCATGATTTTGTCTGGATAGAAGGTTCCGTGCCCGGTTAAAGGTAATCAATTTCGATACTTGTTGCTGGTTGCTGGTTGGTTGTTGAAATTTTTTCTCGCAGAGATTTGATCACAGCTTTTTCCTGAGTTATTACACCCCCCAACCCACCTGGCTGTCCTTCGAGACCACCTACGCTAGAACCTTCGCTATCGCCTTTGCTTTAGCTTTGGCGGTCGAGGAATCGCTACGGCCAGCGAAGCAGGGGGGCGGAAATCCAGTTCTGGCACACTACTTCCTGATCTGGTAATTCTTCGTAGCCGTGAAACTCCGTGAGATACTCCGTGCCGAACGAAGTGCGACCGTGGTTAAAAAGAGTTCGTTCTTAACCACGCTTGCCCCGCCTGCACAGGAGGGGGAGTGACACGGTCCGGCAAGCCGGAAGCTAAAGAGTTACACGGTTTTTCTCCCCTTCCTTTGGCCACCGAAGCTTTAGCGGAGGGGGCTCCACTTCAACCTCTTCAACCCCTTCAACCCCTTCAACTTCTTCAACCTCCTGACATTTTCAAATTTTCAAATTCCCAAATTTTCAAATTATACAACTTCTTCGCACTTCCACCCAAAAATCTACGTTATATACACAAAGTCGGTGAATTCTTGTCTGAATCAGTAAAAGAGGTGTTTAAAAGAGTTATACTGCTTGTAGTGATGCTGATAATCATATCTGCAACGGCAGGTTCTTGTGCCAGACGCAACTATTCAGGTTATCACGGCGCCAACAGGGTACGTAGTCTTCCTCATAAAAAGTGGAACCAGCCAAAGTCAAGGTACAAGGAACCAAAGAAGAATTACAGTATGAATCAGGACGTGTTATGGATTGAGTCTTATGATAGAGCAGTCTCCCATTCTCCCCTTCTCCCTTTCCCCCCTTCATCTTCCTCACAACCAACGCCTTGATCCCCAGTTGGCAGTTGGCAGTGGGAAGTCAGAAAATAGCTTTCAGCTTTCAGCTATCAGCTATCAGCTATCAGCTATCAGCTTTCAGCTTTCTCCTGTTCTCCCATTCTCCCTCTCTCCCCTTCTCCCCTTCTCCCCTTCATCTTCCTCATACTTCATGCCGTTTTCCCCAAACTTTCCTAAATTTGCCAATCATATAACCGTTCATGCCCGACTTCACCATCAATACCTACAAGCTGCTTCTTGAAACACTGCTTTCAAAGGACTATTCATTTATTCCTTTTGCGCAGTATCTGAAAGAAGCGCCTCCCAAATGCATTATCCTCAGGCATGATGTGGATGACAGGAAACTTAACTCTCTGCAGACAGCCAGACTCGAAAATGAGCTGGGAATCCGGGGGACATATTATTTCCGGATGGTGCCGGAGAGCTTTGACGAGGATGTAATAAGGCAGATATATGAACTGGGCCACGAGGTGGGGTATCATTATGAGGATCTGAGTGCGATAGCGGCGCGAGGCGTGGGGCGTGGGGCGTGGGGCGGGTTAATGGCGCAAGACGCAAGACGCACTTGTCCACCGAAGCTTCAGCGAAGGTGGAAGACGCAGGGAAGAAGGCATGATACAGAGGTTCCCCTCCCTGGAGGGGCTAGGGGTGGGTTACTAGAAACCACAGAAAAAGAAGATAATATCTTACTCGAAGAAAAACTTTGCAACCTTGCGCTTGAAAGTTTCCAAAAAAACCTCGAAACCCTCCGCCATATCGTTCCCATCGAAACAATCTGCATGCACGGAAGTCCGATGAGCCGCTGGGATAACAGGCTCCTGTGGCAGTACTATGATTATCATGATTTCGGGATAAAAGGAGAGCCGTATTTCGACCTCGACTTTAACGAGATCCTATACTTAACGGATACCGGACGAAGATGGGACGGGGAAGCAGTTTCTATCAGGGATAAGGCGATGAGCAGGGAAGGAAGGAAGGGGGGAGTGGGAGAAGAGGAGAAAGGGAGAGAAGAAAAAAGGAATACAGGAGGAATGGATTTCGCGTGCCCCACGCCTCACGCCCCACGCCTCACGCCTCATTTCCACTCAACAACCGACATAATCCACGCCGCTCGATCCAATTCCCTTCCGGATAAAATAATGCTCACAGTTCATCCCCAGCGGTGGACGAACAAGCCGCTGCCATGGCTTAAGGAACTGGTGTGGCAGAACATTAAAAACGCAGGGAAGTGGGTTGTCGTGAGGAGCAGGAGGAGATCCGATTTGTGAATTGAGATTTTTGATTTTTGAATTGAGATTTTATCCCCTGTAGCTAAATTGTAAATTGGGATCAAAAAGAAGTTCTCGCAGATTCCCGCAGTTGAAAACCCCAGATCTGCGCTGACTCCTGCAACCTGCACCCTGCATCCTGCAACCCGAAACGATAAACGATAAACCAGGTACGAAGAACCCTTCTCCCATTCTCCCCTTCTCCCTCTCCCCCCTTCATCTTCCTCACGCCTTACGCCCCACGCCATTCTTCACCCCACGATCCCCCCGTCCCACAACTCCTCCAGAAAAATCTTCCAGGGCAGTATCCTGATGTTGTCGATCCGGCGGGGATGGGGATCGGTGCTGACAACAATCGATCGCTTTACCTTGTATTCTTCAGAAAAACTCTTTAGTCCTTTCAGATGCCTCGGATTAACCATACTGGTCGATTTAACCTCTATAGCCGTCTCATGGTCGCCGAGGATGAAATCTACCTCAAGCTGGGAGGCGGTTCGCCAGTAACAGACCGGATAGTTGAGATCAGAATAATGACTGTGCGCGATAATTTCCTGATAGATAAAATGCTCAAACGCCTTGCCGAAGGCCTCGCTTCCAAAGTCAATCCTTCCTCTTTTAATAAGGTAGCCCGCAATACCGACATCAAATAAATAAAACCTGGGGGCATTGATAACCCTGCGTTTGGGGTTCTTCTGAAAAGAAGGAAGAAAGTGGCCCGTCAGGGTATCTGCCAGGATCTGAAAATACTCCCTGACAGTCGGGGAGCTAACTCCGCAATCGGCAGCGATGTTGGTGTAATTAACCATCTCTCCGTTTGAAAAGGCTGCTGCCTCAAGAAACCTCGAAAAGGAGGTAATATTCCTTATCCTTGCTTCTGTAATGATTTCATCCCTCAGGTAGCTCCCTAAATAAGCCGAAAGAAGTTTCCCCGGATTATTTGAAAGATAGTGGCGGGGAAGCAGGCCGTTGTTCAATGCTTTTACCAGATCGAAACCGGGTATTTCCGCCGAAACCAGGGGATGAAGCTCGTAACGCAACGCCCTTCCTCCCAGGAGGTTTCCTCCCGACCGCAATATCTTGCGGGGACTTGAACCGCTGAGGATAAACCGGATCCCGCGGTTTTCGATCAGCCAGTGGACTTCATTCAGCAATTCCGGTATCCTCTGGATCTCGTCCACAATCACCGGGGAGGAAAGGTTAGAGCCTTCAATTACTTCCCTTAACAGTGAAGGCCTCCTTACCAGTCTTTCATATTCATCGGAAAGCAGGAGGTCAAAATAAAGCGACTCCGGATAAAGGAACTTCAGGAGCGTGCTTTTTCCAGTCTGCCGTGCCCCCCAGAGGAAACAGCTTTCATTCCCGGAATTCTTAAACGATTGTCTTCGGACCAGCATGTAAGATTAAATAACAACTTTAAAATATCATGATATATTAAAGTGTAAATTTAGAATATATTCAACAAAATACAAAAATTATTTCAGGAAAATGAAAGTTTTAACAGGTTGAATTAAGCCGTGTCTGTCAATATTCCCTCTGCCAGTAAGGTTACGTCTTCTTCTCCCATTCTCATCTTCTCCCTTTCATCTTCCCTATGCCCTCCGACCGCCGAAGCCCTAGCGAAGGTGGTTCACGCCTTCTTGACTCGAAATAAACGATAAACGATATACCAGGAACGAAGAACGCTTCTCCCACTCTTCACCCACTCTCCCCTTCACCCACTCTCCCCTTCATCTTCCTCACGCCCCTCACCTTCGCTACACTTCGGCAGGTAAAAGACGCCTTGATGCCCTATTGGCAGTTGGCAGCAGGCAGTTTAATCCCCTTCATCCTCCTCACGCCCCACACCTTTCTGAAAACGGGGATATATATTTGTAATTATGTATGACAAACATTATCTTTGACAAACATAATATAAGAACATGTTTGTAAACAGAAAGACGGAAATAGAAAGACTTGAGCGTGTTCTGAAAAGTGAAACAGCCCAACTGGTCGTCATTTATGGACGCAGGCGCTGCGGTAAATCATCCCTGCTGAAGAAAGTGATGGATGAGTCTGCGATTTACTTTTCCGCGGATATGCGGGAGACACCTCTGCAGATTCAGGCTTTTGCCGGGCGAATTGAAAAATTCATTCCTGGTTTTTCTGTCCCGGTTTATCCCGGATGGGATTCACTCTTCAGGAGTCTGAATACCAGCCTTAAAAGCCGGGTCACTTTGTGCATAGATGAATTTCCATACCTGGTGAAGAACTCACCTGAGCTGCCATCGGTTCTGCAGAACATACACGATGACCAGGCTCACAGCAATTTTAATCTTGTTCTGTGCGGTTCATCACAGCTGATGATGCATGGAATGGTGCTCGACAGTAATGCTCCGCTTTATGGCAGGGCTGATGAAATAATGAAGATCCGGCCCATGTCTGTTGTTCATCTGCAGGAGTTTCTCTGTATTCCGGCCATTGATGCAATAACGGAATACGGCATCTGGGGCGGGGTGCCGCGTTACTGGGAGATAAGAAAAAACGCAGGGAGTCTTGACGCAGCGCTGGAGCGCCATGTGGTAAACCAGTATGGTCTTCTGGCTGATGAACCTGAACGGCTCTTTTCGGATGAAATACGTACCTCGGTGCAGGCATTTACACTGTTGAGTCTGATAGGTTCAGGATGTCACCGGCTGTCTGAGATTGCGGCACGTGTCGAAAAGCCGGCAACTCATTTGTCAAACGCCCTTTCCTTCCTTACTGAATTAAAATATATCCGGCGCGAAATTCCTTTTGGAGAATCTGTTCGTTCAACCAAAAGAAGTCTTTATAAGATAGATGATCCGTTTCTGAATTTCTGGTTTACATTTATCGTTCCTGAAAAAAGCAGCATCGAATTCGGGGACGGCTCCCGGGTTCTGAAAGAAATCAGGAAAAAGATTCCGCTCTATATTTCGGCTATATGGGAAGAGCTTTGCCGTCAATCTGTCCCCTTTATATTGAAGGGGATGGATTTTAATCCTGCGTCGCGATGGTGGGGGAAGGGGATCGATGGCACCCAGATGGAAATTGATGTGGTTGCAGAATCGACTGATAAGAAAGTTCTGGCCATAGGTGAGGCGAAGTGGTCTGACAATCCGGATCTGGAAAAGGAAGCTGCAAATCTGCTTAGGAAAGCGTTAATTCTTCCGTTTGCAAAGAAACAGAATATTGTACCTGTGCTTTTTGTGAAGAAAAAGCCCGCTGCTTCTCCCGACGGAGTCCTGGTATTTGGTCCTGATGAGGTGCTGGAAGCGTTAACCTGATGTCCTTCATGCCCAGTTGGCAGTTGGCAGGAGGAAGTTGACACTAAAAATGAACACGCCGCGTACCGCATTCCTTTAATAAAGTTTTTGTTATTGCCGAAAAATAGTTAACTTTACTGGCGAAAACTATTGGCAATGTTAACTAAACTCACAATCGGGCAAGTTGTCGCTTCGCAGAAGGAACGGCTTGCTTCGCTTGATACGGGTCTTGCACGAAGAATCCCGGACTTGTCTTCACTAACAACTCATGCATTGATAATAACGGGTATCAGGCGCTGCGGAAAGAGCACGCTGCTGCAACAGATCAACAGAACATCCGGGGAAAGGACATTATATCTGAATTTTGAAGACCCCCGTCTTGCAGGATTTGACATAAGCGATTTTAACCGTTTGCAGGAGCTGATTGAAGAACAGCAGATCAACAGTCTTTTTTTCGACGAGATCCAGAACATTGACCTTTGGGAAAACTATGTCCGTTTCAGACTCGACGAACGAGACAGGGTTGTTATTACAGGTTCGAATGCATCAATGCTGAGCAGTGAACTTGGCACCAAACTTACCGGACGACACATATCAATCGAGCTCTTCCCTTTTTCGTACAGTGAATATCTTGAATTTACAAACGGTCAAGCGGATATTGCCACGGCCGGCAGATATCTTGAGCAGGGCGGATTCCCGGAAATGATAAAAACCGGGATGCCTGAAGTGCTGATGCAGGCGTTTAATGATATCGTTCTGAGGGATATTGCATTGCGGCATAATGTGAAAAACACCCAGACCCTTCTTCAGCTTGCCGTATTCCTTATTTCAAATACCGGAAAGCTTATAACCGGCAACAGTCTCCGAAAGCTTTTTTCAATCGGGTCCTCGTCAAGCATTATGGAATACCTTGGATATTTCAGCGATGCTTACCTGTGCTTTTACGTTCCCCGCTTCAGCTACTCACAGAAGGTCCAGGTTGTTAATCCGAAAAAAGTATATACTGTCGACAGCGGCCTGGTCCAGGTCAATTCCCTGTCGTTTAGTCAGGATAAGGGACGATTGCTCGAAAACATGGTATTCATGCAGCTCAGGCGCAAAACGAGGAACATATACTATTTTGCTGAAAAAAATGAGTGTGACCTGGTCGTCTTTGAAAGATCAAAGGTCCCGGTCCTTTATCAGGTTTGCTGGCAGCTCGACAGTGAAACCCTCGACCGGGAAATAAAAGGCCTTACCGAAGCGATGGAGTTTTTCAATCTGAAGGAGGGAAAGATAGTTACTTACAATCAGGCCGACTCCTTTACCATCGGAAACAGGATAATAACCGCTATTCCGTTTTTTGAATGGGCAAACAGCTGAAATCCGATTTGTGATTTTTGATTTTTGATTTTTGAATTGAGATTTAAAAGTAGAAGGATAACATGACCACTGCCGAGCTTACAGAACGTCTTATTGAATTTGCAGCAGAGATAATCGAGCTGACTGATTCGTTGAAAAAAACCCGTGCCGGACTTGCATTGAATGATCAAATGTCTCGATCAAGCATTTCTGCCGCGTTAAACTATGGTGAAGCCGCCGGTGCTGAATCACCAAAGGATTTTGTTCACAAGCTCCAGGTTGTCCTGAAGGAGCTGCGCGAAACATGGATGGCGCTTCGGATCACCGAAAAGTCAAAACTCTCGTCAAACCCTGTATTGCTGCAGAGCTGCATAAAGGAATGTAACGAGCTTATCAGTATTTTTACCAAAAGCGTTACGTCGAATAAGAAGAAAATTCAAGATTTGTGAAGTGAAATCCGATTTGTGAAGTGAAATCCGATTTGTGAAGTGAAATCCGATTTGTGATTTGTGAGTTTTGATTTTAGATTTATTCTAGAGCAGTTAAATCACGAAACGTTTCTTATGATCTGAGATTTCCAACTGTAGCCAAATCACAAATCACAAATCTAGAATCACGAATCACGAATCGGATCTTATCATCTGATATTTATCTCCCTGTAGCCAAATCACAAATCAAGGAAATCCGATTTGTGATTTGTGATTTGTGAGTTTTGATTTTAGATTTATTCTAGAGCAGTTAAATCACGAAACGTTTCTTATGATCTGAGATTTCCAACTGTAGCCAAATCACAAATCACGAATCCAGAATCACGAATCACGAATCGGATCTTATCATCTGGGATTTATCTCACTTTAGCCAAATCACAAATCACAAATCCAGAATCACAAATCACGAATCGGATCTTATCATCTGATATTTATCTCCCTGTAGCCAAATCACAAATCAAGGAAATCCGATTTGTGATTTGTGATTTGTGAGTTTTGATTTTAGATTTATTCTAGAGCAGTTAAATCACGAAACGTTTCTTATGATCTGAGATTTACAACTGTAGCCAAATCACAAATCACGAATCCAGAATCACGAATCACGAATCACAAATCATAGCATTCATATTCAGCTCCTTCAGAGCTGTACGGCAGGAGGGGCGGCCGTTTCCTTCGGTGAAACCGGAGGTTATTCACATTAAGCCACGCTCGTGGCTTCCGTTGACTGCCCGAAACTCCTGCGGAGCTTTTCCTCCCATCTGAACGGTTCTCCGTGTGGTAAGACCGTCACGCCTTGATGCCTTCCCACTCTCCCATTCTCCTCTTCTCCCATTCTCCCCTTCATCTTCCTTACGCCCCACGCCCCTCACCTTCGCTACGCTTCGGCGAGTAAAACACGCCTTGATACCCTATTGGCAGTTGGCAGTTGGCAGCAGGCAGTTTAATCCCCTTCATCTTCCTTGCCCCAACACCTGCTTACATTTTTTTGTTTGAATCATTTTATTGAGTAAATTTGCTCATAATGCTGAGTAAATTGTAAAAAATGTTTGAAAGATCAGAACTTCAGGAGATTAGAAAAAGAGTTTATGAACCCCGGAAATTCATTCAGGTAATCTCAGGTCCCCGCCAGGTTGGAAAAACAACTCTAATAACCCAGCTACTTGAAAAGCTTACCATCCCGGCTGTGTATGAATCAGCAGATGCAATTCCTGCAGGGAACAGCTTATGGATAGATCAGCTCTGGGACACTGTCCGTCTGAAAATGAAATCTCAAAACGCTGGTGAATTCATTCTCATAATTGATGAAATACAGAAAATACCCAACTGGAGCGAAACAGTTAAGAAAAACTGGGATAATGATTCAATGAACAGAATTAACATAAAGCTTGTCCTGCTTGGTTCTTCCCGGCTTTTAATTCAGCAGGGTCTTACCGAATCGCTTGCTGGAAGATTTGAAAACATCGTTCTTACCCACTGGTCGTTTGACGAAATACACGAGGCTTTTGGATGGGATGCCGAGGCATTTGCATGGTTTGGGGGCTATCCCGGGGCTGCAGAACTGATAAACGACGAAAACAGGTGGAAAAGGTATATCCGCGATTCACTTATTGAAACAAGTATTTCGAAGGATATTATAATGCTTACGCGCATAGATAAACCAGCCTTGCTTAAGAACCTGTTTGAGCTGGGTTCACTTTATTCGGGACAAATCCTTTCCTATACAAAACTGCTCGGTCAGCTTCAGGATGCCGGTAATACAACAACTTTATCGCATTATCTTAAACTCCTGGGTTCAGCCGGATTGATCACAGGCATTGAGAAGTATTCAGGAACTCCCGTAAGGACCAGATCGGGCAGTCCTAAATTTCAGGTTTATAATAATGCTCTTCTGAGTTCGCAAGGTCCGATGACTTTTTCCGATGTAAGAAACAATCCTGCTGAATGGGGAAGAGTTATTGAATCGGCTGTGGGAGCTTACCTGGCAAATGAATCACTGAAAGGCAGCATCTCTCTCTTTTACTGGCGCGACAGGAACGATGAGGTTGATTTTGTGATTGAAAGGGACGGGAAGATTATCGGAATAGAGGTTAAAAGCAGCACCTCACGGAATGACCGCGGTATGACTTCTTTTCAGAAGAAATATCATCCCTTCAGAACCATCTGCATTGACGAAAACAGAATGCCGTGGAAAGAGTTTATACGCCTCAGGCCGTCAGAACTGTTTTAAAATAAAAAGCTTGCACGATTCATGGCCAGTTGGCAGTTGGCAGTAAGCAGTTGGCAGTCAGTCAATGTATTATGTATGATATGCGACAGGCGATGTTCCGTATCAAACGTCTCTAAGTCATTTAGTCTCTTTGTCTCTTCGTCTTCCTCACGCCTCATGCCTCACGCCCCATCCCTCACGCCCCGTCACGCTTCTCTAAATACAGTGATATAAATTTGTAATTATGTATGACAAACATTATCTTTGACAAACATAATATAAGAACATGTTTGTAAACAGAAAGACGGAAATAGAAAGACTTGAGCGTGTTCTGAAAAGTGAAACAGCCCAACTGGTCGTCATTTATGGACGCAGGCGCTGCGGTAAATCATCCCTGCTGAAGAAAGTGATGGATGAGTCTGCGATTTACTTTTCCGCGGATATGCGGGAGACACCTCTGCAGATTCAGGCTTTTGCCGGGCGAATTGAAAAATTCATTCCTGGTTTTTCTGTCCCGGTTTATCCCGGATGGGATTCACTCTTCAGGAGTCTGAATACCAGCCTTAAAAGCCGGGTCACTTTGTGCATAGATGAATTTCCATACCTGGTGAAGAACTCACCTGAGCTGCCATCGGTTCTGCAGAACATACACGATGACCAGGCTCACAGCAATTTTAATCTTGTTCTGTGCGGTTCATCACAGCTGATGATGCATGGAATGGTGCTCGACAGTAATGCTCCGCTTTATGGCAGGGCTGATGAAATAATGAAGATCCGGCCCATGTCTGTTGTTCATCTGCAGGAGTTTCTCTGTATTCCGGCCATTGATGCAATAACGGAATACGGCATCTGGGGCGGGGTGCCGCGTTACTGGGAGATAAGAAAAAACGCAGGGAGTCTTGACGCAGCGCTGGAGCGCCATGTGGTAAACCAGTATGGTCTTCTGGCTGATGAACCTGAACGGCTCTTTTCGGATGAAATACGTACCTCGGTGCAGGCATTTACACTGTTGAGTCTGATAGGTTCAGGATGTCACCGGCTGTCTGAGATTGCGGCACGTGTCGAAAAGCCGGCAACTCATTTGTCAAACGCCCTTTCCTTCCTTACTGAATTAAAATATATCCGGCGCGAAATTCCTTTTGGAGAATCTGTTCGTTCAACCAAAAGAAGTCTTTATAAGATAGATGATCCGTTTCTGAATTTCTGGTTTACATTTATCGTTCCTGAAAAAAGCAGCATCGAATTCGGGGACGGCTCCCGGGTTCTGAAAGAAATCAGGAAAAAGATTCCGCTCTATATTTCGGCTATATGGGAAGAGCTTTGCCGTCAATCTGTCCCCTTTATATTGAAGGGGATGGATTTTAATCCTGCGTCGCGATGGTGGGGGAAGGGGATCGATGGCACCCAGATGGAAATTGATGTGGTTGCAGAATCGACTGATAAGAAAGTTCTGGCCATAGGTGAGGCGAAGTGGACTGACAATCCGGATCTGGAAAAGGAAGCTGCAAATCTGCTTAGGAAAGCGTTAATTCTTCCGTTTGCAAAGAAACAGAATATTGTACCTGTGCTTTTTGTGAAGAAAAAGCCCGCTGCTTCTCCCGACGGAGTCCTGGTATTTGGTCCTGATGAGGTGCTGGAAGCGTTAACCTGATGCCCTTCATGCCCGGTTGGCAGTTGGCAGTAAGCAGTTGGCTGTCAGTCAAGAAGGATCTTTGTAAAGGTGTAAGAGCATGATGGTGTTAATGCAGGCAGGCCAGCAATGGGCTTCAAGGCGTAAAGGCAAATCGAAGATTTGCTACAAAACAAGGCTGGAGGCCTTGAATTCCAATAACCATGGGTGAGACGCAGTCGTAACCCATGGCAGGAGGCCTTCCTCGGGTGTACAACCCCATGACGCTTCGGTCAGGGCAAGCCTGAAAGGGTTGAATGTTTTCATATTCAGCTCCTTCAGAGCTGTACGGCAGGGGGGTGGCTGTCTGCCTCCGGTTTCACCGGAGGTTATTCACATTAAGCCACTATCGTGGCTTCCTTTGACAGCCCGAAGCTCCTGCGGAGCTTTCCATCCGCCTGAACGGTTCCGTCTGGAGCAGGCCTTAATGCCTTCTTGCCTTAATGCCGTCACGCCTTCAAGCCGTTTCTTCGTCTCTTCGTCTCTTCGTCTCCTTGTCCCTTCGTCTTTTTCTCACGCCTCACGCCCAAACATATTCGTCCTTTAAGCACAATTAGTTTAATAAGTTTCGTTATATTGGCGAAATAAATAATATAATGCTTCGATAAATTGACTAAGATAGATTACTTTTACATTATGAAAAACGTCCTCAAAACTATAATCGCTGATTTTCATTCTCAACGACTCCGTCCCGTTCTGCCTCGGACCACGATATTGCCTGTCAACTCCGGGATCATTATTTCTGTAATCGGTGTTCGCAGAAGCGGAAAGACATATCTTTTATACGACACTATAAAGCGGCTGATCTCAGCCGGGATACAGAAGAGAAACATTGTTTACATAAATTTCGAGGACGAGCGGCTTAGTCTTCAAAAGGACGGTCTTGACCTGATTCTCCAGGCATATCTCGAATTATACCCGGAAAAGGATCTGGCAGAATGTTATTTCTTTTTTGATGAGATACAGAATGTTGACGGCTGGGAGAAATTTGTCCGCAGGATCTATGACACAATCAGCAGGAATATATACATATCGGGTTCAAACTCCAGGCTGCTTAGCACTGAGATTGCAACCGAACTCAGAGGCAGATCGGTAAGCTACACCCTGTATCCTCTTTCATTCAGCGAGTATCTCGATTTCAATAAGGCGGAAAAGGAGTATGCCGCGACTGTACAACGAGTTAAACTGGCAGGGCATTTCAGGATGTTCATGCTCTACGGCGGGTTTCCCGAACTCATTGATCTGGATGATACCCTGAAAATCAAAAAACTCCAGGATTATTTCAATACCATCATTTATCGTGATCTTATTGAAAGATATGATATTTCAAATTCCCTTGTTCTCAAGTTTTTCCTGAAGAGGATATTGTCGCAGGTAACAAAGCCGGTTTCCGTGAACAGGATATGGAACGACCTGCGGTCAATGGGGTACAGGGTTGGCAATAACACCCTTTACGAATATGCCGACCATATTCAGACGGCCTTTGCTTCGCTGATGATAAATAAATTCGACTACTCCCCGATCCGGCAGGAGAAAGGCGAAAAAAAAGCTTATGCCATCGATAATGGTATTCTTACAGCAGTCGACTGGTCATTTTCCGAAAATCACGGAAAGCTTCTCGAAAACCTGGTCGCCCTGGAACTCCTGAAATCGGGAAAGGACGTTATGTATTTCAGTGATACCAGGGAATGTGATTTCATAATTACTGAAAAACTTTCCTGGTCGGCAATCCAGGTTTGCTATTCTTTGAAGGAATCAGATACTTACGAAAGAGAAACCGGTGGACTTGTCAATGCCTGCAAGTATCTGAAGCTTAAAAGCGGTACAATACTGACTTATGAAGAAGAATCGGAAATAAAAAAGGATGATATTACAATTGAAGTACTTCCGGCATATAAATATGTTCTGGAAAGACTTTAAGCCGATTGAAAGGTTAAGAAGATATGATTTGCCTTCGATCCGGGACGACGCTAAGCGGCATTTGTTTAGCTGAACCCGATTGCTTCGCCCTCCTGCGTCGGGCTCGCAATGACCTTGGCCTGGTTGAACGTTTTCATATTCAGCTCCTTCAGAGCTGTACGACGGGGGGTGGCCGCGTTCCTCCGGTTTCACCGGAGGTTATTCACATTAAGCCACTATCGTGGCTTCCGTTGACTGCCCGAAGCTCCTGCGGAGCTTTTCCTCCGCCTGTACGAAACCGTCGGCACAAACCCGTAAGACTTCTTGCCTTAAAGCCCTAACGCCTTAAAGCCTTCACGCCCTAATGCCCCTTGACGCATAGTTGGCAGTCAATGTCTATCCGGTTCTGCCAGTTGTGCCAGTCGTTAACATTGGAAAGGACCTGCACGACTTGCACGACCTCCTGCCTGAAAGCCGTCACGCCGTCACGCCGTCATTCCTTGACCCCCCTTAATGTCGTCATGGTACTCAAAAGCATCTTTCCTGGTAGAGTTAGTTACTTCTTGTCATCTGGCAGTTGTTAAACGTGATAAAATTGAATAACTTTGTTAATTAATGTCATAGGTGATGGATACTCAAATCAACATAGTACAAATTGTTGACCAAATAGAAAAGCTGGACTATAACAGTAAGTTAAATCTACTATCAAGACTGGTCGATTTACTGAAAAGGGAAAGGAACGTTGTTCAGCCCTCCTCTATTACAAATTTAAAAGGGTTGGGGAAATACGTCTGGCAAAAAGTCGATACTGATTTGTATTTATCAGAAGAACGTGGATCATGGGGCTGATTAGGAAATTAACAAACAAAATCGTGTTTCCCGATACTGCTCCGTTGATTTTTTCTAAATTTGACTTAATTAACCGCTTTTCATGGGACAGATAATTTTTGAAGGTAAATACCAAAGCCATTCAGATAGCGTAAGAGTCAGATTGCTCCTGTTTCAGTTTAAGGATGAAAAAAATATTCACTTCATCTATTCTCCTCATCTCGATTTGACTGGCTATGGGACTGATCAGGCGGAAGCAAAAAGATCATTTGAAATTGTATTGGAGGATTTTATTGATTACACCCTCAAAAAGAAAACCCTTGCTAAGGTTTTAACAGAATTAGGATGGACATTGAAGGGACCGGCAAGGAAACCGAAAAAAATTCTGGCACCAAGTATTACTTCTGTGATAAAAGACAACAAATACGTTTCAGAGATCTTTGATAAATATTCCGTGAATACCTACCATCAGGAAGTAGGATTACCTGCTTACATTTAAAATATTACAGGAATGTCCACAAGGAAACTGTCAAACATTCCTTTAAAAGAGTTTCGTAAATTTCTTGAAAATCAGGGGCTCAAAGTTATCAAGGATACAAGAGGAAGAGGTGGTCATGAGAAATGGTCAAAAGCTGGTATGGACAGACCGATTACCCTTCAAACTCATATCGATCCGGTTCCTGAGTTTATAGTAAAGCAAGTTCTTCGGTACTTAAAAATGAATAAGTCAGCTTTTTTTAAAGAGTTTTTCAATAAATAATTCAAAAGTCAGATCTCAGATTAGTCATTTTAAGCACCCGAACCGATAAACGATAAACCAGGAACGAAGAACGATTCTGCCCGATTCAGAAGGATGTTAAGCGGCATTTGTTTAGCTGAACCCGATTGCTTCGCCCTCCTGCGTCGGGCTCGCAATGACCTTGGCCTGGTTGAACGTTTTCATATTCAGCTCCTTCAGAGCTGTACGACGGGGGGTGGCCGCGTTCCTCCGGTTTCACCGGAGGTTATTCACATTAAGCCACGATCGTGGCTTCCGGTGACAGTCCGAAGCTCCGTCGGAGCTTTTCCTCCCCCTGAATGAATCCTTCTGGTATGACCGTCACGCCTTGGTGACCAGTTGGCAGTAGGCAGTATGCAGTTGGCAGTAAGTCAATGCCTAAATAACGTTGACCTTTTTATTACTTATTTTACTTCTTTTATAATTATAATTCTGATGATGATTTACTGTTGATAACGGGAGATTACTCGCAGAGTTATCCTCGTTATCAATAGTATCTTTAAATGATTTTGGTGTTAGTTTTCCCAATGCTTTGTGCGGTTTTCCAGTGTTATACATATGTACAGCCTTGTCTAGCAGTCTCCTGAGTGAGGCCAGGTTTGCAGGGCCATATGGATAAAGATAATTGTTTTTCATCGTACCGTTCACCCTTTCAGCATGTGGGTTTTCATAAACCTTCTCTTCAGTCATTGAATTTATCATTCCCAAGTCTCTTGTCAGTTCCTTAAATTCCTTGCAGTAATATTGGCCTCCCCCATCTGAGTGAATAATAGCACCTCTCAGATTGGCCCTGCCCCGCTCTTTGATCATTCGATGCAGTGCCGGCAGAGTAGTGCTCTCTGTGCGTAGATTATCGCTTGCCGACCATCCAACAATCTCACGATTAAACAGATCCATTATGAAAGTCAGATAGTAGGTCTCTGATCCAATATCAAAGTAGGTTATGTCACTCACAAAAACCTGGTTGACACGTGTAACCCTCAGATCTTTTATCAGGTTCGGAAAACGTGTCACTCCAAGGCTGTTTGTTGTAACCCTGTAGTTCCTTAGTTTTTTTATCCTGTAACCCGAGTCCATGCAAAAACGTTCAAACTGATCCCTTCCCATAAACCCTGGCTGAAGCTTTAGGTAGATATCCCTGGCCGACATCCGCGGGTGATCCCGGCGGATCTCATTGATCAGGGGTATCAACTGCTCCTGCTCTTCAAGCTTATATCTCCTGCGGCTTAACATCTGATGAAATGACTGTTTGCTTATCCCTAATACTTTAAAGAGAGCATTTAACCTTTTCCCGTGTTCTTTCCGGTTGAAGTAGTACCAGACGAGAGTTTTGAACCTACTTTTTTTTTGATATCAACTCCATAATCGGCCTCTGCTATCTCAATCATTTTGTCCTGGAACTCCAGTAATAGTTGTTTCTGACCAACTATTCTTTCTAGCTCCTTAATACGCTCCTCAAGAGCTTTAATCTTTTGTGTATCGCTCTTGGCTTCAACCACTTGTTTAACTTGCTTCTTTGCCATTATTGAATATTTGTAAATCCATTTATAAACTGCACTCCTGCTCACTGAGTAGGTTTTACAAATATCGGGAATGGATGTAATGTTTCTTTCTAATTCCCTGACTTTCTTTTTCTTGAAGTCAACACTGAAATTCCTCTGGAAATAGGGCTTAGTTTCGTGATCAAAATAACTCATTTTTGCCATGTTGTTAACCGTTTTTTCGGTCAACGTATTTCAGGCATCGACAGTCAGGAAGAGCGATCAGCTGTCAGCTGTCAGCTATCAGCTTTATGAAGGTGACCTGCAGGATCCCCCGGAGCGGGACTTCGTCGTGGAATTTATCCCGCAAAGCGGGACTTCGTCGTTTCACTCCTCAGCCTGCAAGACCTCCTGCCCTAAAGCTTTCCCGCCGTCGTGCCATCATGCCGTTATGCCTTAACGCCTTTTCAGTGCGTAACGGCAAATCGAAGATTTGCTACAAAGTAAGGCTGAAAGCCTTCAATTTGAATAACCATGGGTTAGACGCAGTCGTAACCCATGGCAGGAAGACCCCCTCTGGTGTACAACCCTGAAAGGGTTGAAGAAAATGAAAAGGAAAGGCATACAGGTGGTGGCCTGGTTGAACCTTAGTGGTGGTGGGACGGGTTGCTTGGCCCTCCTTCGTCGGGCTAGCAATGACGGTGGCCTGGTTCAACGTTTTTATATTCAGCTCCTTCAGAGCTGTACACCAGGGGGGAGCCGCAATCCTCCGGTTTCACCGGAGGTTATTCATATTAAGCCACTTACGTGGCTTCCGATAACAGTCCGAAGCTCCTGCAGAGCTTTTTCTCCGCCTGGACGATTCCATCTGCTTCATACCTTCACGCCCCACGCCTCATGCCTTAAAGCCTTTTGCGCTGTCAAGCCTTCACGCCGTCACGCCTCATACCCCACGCCTTCACGCCTTTTTCCCCAAACTTTCCTAAATTTGCCAATAAAATAACTGTTCATGCCCGACTTCACCATCGATACCTACAGGCTGCTTCTTGAAACACTGCTTTCAAAGGATTATTCATTTATTCCTTTTGTACAGTATCTTAAAGAACCGCCTTCCAGATGCGTGATCCTCAGACACGATGTTGACGACAAAAAGCTTAATTCACTGCAGACCGCCAGACTGGAAAATGAACTGGGAATCCGCGGAACATACTATTTCCGGATGGTGCCGGAGAGTTTTGACGAGGGAGTCATTAAGCAGATACATGAAATGGGGCATGAGGTGGGGTATCATTATGAAGACCTTAGCAGGATGGCTCAGGGCACACCTGTCCACCGTAGCTTTAGCCAAGGTGGAGGGCTCAGGGCACAGGGGAATAAAGAAATCAAAGGTCAGTTGGTTACTGATGCCATCGCTAGTTTCAAAAATAACCTGGAAACCCTACGTCAAATCGTTCCCATCGAAACAATCTGCATGCACGGCAGTCCAATGAGTCGATGGGATAACCGCCTCCTCTGGCAGTACTATGATTATCACGATTTCGGAATAATCGGAGAACCGTATTTCGATCTCGATTTTAACCAGGTCCTTTATCTGACTGATACTGGCAGGAGATGGAACGGGGAAGCAGTCTCTATCAGGGATAAGGCGATGAGCAGGGAAGGAAGGAAGGGGAGAGTGGGAGAGTGGGAGAAAGGGAGAAGGGGAGAAGAAGAACGCCCCACGCCCTTCCTCCGTTTACGTTCCACGTTCGATATTATAAATGCCGCCCGGTCCAACTCCCTGCCCGATAAAATAATGCTCACAGTTCATCCCCAGCGGTGGACGAACAAGCCGCTGCCGTGGATCAGGGAACTGGTCTGGCAAAATATCAAGAACGCGGGGAAATGGGTTGTTGTAAAAAGCAGAAGATGAGTCAGCATCGAAATTGTTTCTTGTTTATCGTTTATGGTTTATCGTTCCTCGCGATGTCGATGTCTGAAATAGTCTTCCAGACGTAATGGCAAATCATAGATTTGCTACAAAAGAAGGCTGAAAGCCTTCAATATGAATAACCATTCGCCCTTCTGCGTCTCCCGCATACGCGGGATCGCAATGACGAAGGCCGGATTGAAGTATTTTTTTGAAAATAGGCGCAAAGCTTGAGGCATGTGGTTTGAAGCCCCACGCCCAAACAACTTCGTCTTTAAAGCATAATTAAGCTAATTAGTTTCGTTATATAGGCGAAATAAATAATATAATGTTTCGTTGGATTGACTAAAATATATTACTTTTGCCGTATGAAAAACGTCCTCAAAACGATAATAGCTGATTTTCATTCGCAAAGACTCCGTCCCGTCCTGCCACGGAACATGATATTGCCTGTCAATACCGGGATCATTATTTCTCTAATCGGCGTTCGCAGAAGCGGAAAGACATATCTTTTGTACGACACTATAAAGAGACTGATCTCAGCCGGGATACAGAAGAGAAACATTGTTTACATAAATTTCGAGGACGAGCGGCTTAGTCTTGAAAAGGACAGTCTTGACCTGATTCTCCAGGCATATCTCGAATTATATCCTGAAAAAGATCTGGCAGAATGTTATTTCTTTTTTGATGAGATACAGAATGTTGATGGCTGGGAAAAATTTGTCCGCAGGATCTATGATACGATCAGCAGGAATATATTCATAACGGGTTCAAATGCCACGTTATTAAGCACTGAGATTGCAACCGAACTCATAGGCAGATCTGTAAGCTACACTCTTTATCCTCTTTCATTCAGCGAGTATCTCGATTTCAATAAGGCGGAAAAGGAATATTCCGCGACTATACAGAGAGTTAAACTGGCAGGGCATTTCAGGATGTTCATGCTCTACGGCGGATTTCCCGAACTCATTGATCTGGATGATACCCTGAAAATCAAAAAACTTCAGGACAATTTCAATACCATCATTTACCGCGATCTTGTTGAAAGATATGATATTTCAAATTCTCTTGTTCTCAAGTTTTTCCTGAAGAGAATATTGTCGCAGGCAACAAAGCCGTTTTCCGTGAACAGGATTTGGAACGACCTGCGGTCAGTGGGGTACAGGATTGGCAATAACACCCTTTACGAATATGCTGACCATATACAGGCGTCATTTGCTTCCCTGATGATAAACAGATTCGACTACTCCGGGATCAGACAGGCACTTAGTGAAAAAAAAGCTTATGCCATCGATAATGGTATTCTTACAGCAGTCGACTGGTCATTTTCCGAAAACCACGGAAAGCTTCTCGAAAACCTGGTCGCCCTGGAGCTCCTGAAATCGGGAAAGGACGTTATGTATTTCAGTGATACCAGGGAATGCGATTTCATAATTACTGAAAAACTTTCCTGGTCGGCAATCCAGGTTTGTTATTCATTGAAAGAATCAGATACTTACGAAAGAGAAACCGACGGACTTGTCAATGCCTGCAAGTATCTGAAGCTTAAAAGTGGTACAATTCTGACTTATGAAGAAGAATCGGAAATAAAAAAGGATGATATTACAATTGAAGTACTTCCGGCATATAAATACGTCCTGGAAAGGCTTTAAACCGATTGAAAGGGTAAGAAGATCCGATTTGTGAATTGTGATCAAAAAAAGTTCTCGCAGATTTACGCAGATAAGGATTGACTGGTTTCTTTCCCTGCGCCCTGTGCCTGCCGTCACGCCTTTTGCAATAATTCCTGCAATTTGCTAAATTTGTGAATAAAACTACTGGAGCGATGGGAACGGCATCATATAAAAGAACCTACAACCACCCCTTTACATTTGATGATGTTTTAAAACTTGTTAAATCATTCTCAATTGAAGATAAGGTGAGACTGGAAAAGGAATTGGAGAAAGAAACACTCGTTTACAGGGCCGGAAAATTGTCAGAACGAATAAAGGCGAATGATCTCACAACTGGTGATATTGTAGCGGAAGTTACAGAATACAGAAGGAAGCGTAATGCAAAATGAAGTTTTCATTTTCGACAGCAACATCTGGATAAGCTATTTGATCACAAGGCGATTGGACAAATTAGTTACCCTGATACTCCAACATCAATTGACTGTGCTTACGAGCCGCCAGCTTATTGAAGAAATTCAAGGTGTTTTGTTGCGGCCGAAGTTTAAGAAGTATATCAAACGTTCTGATATTAAAGAATTTATTGCAATTCATTTAAAACTCTGCTCGTTTGTGGAGACTGATGTCACTGCAAATGTGCTTAAAGACCCAAAAGATAATTTTCTGCTCGACTTATATGATGTGGGAAAAGCCACCATTCTTGTAAGCGGGGATAAAGAATTTCTTCACGAGGCAAGCCAGCTGAACTATCAGGTTATGACGCTCAGAGAGCTTGAATTAACCTATCCCATTTAGACTATATCGAAAAGATGCTAATTACCAGGCAATGTTTTTGCCTTGTTTACAGCATAGCTTAATGCCAGCATGCCGGTGATCTGGTTTGTAATTTATAAGGAAGAGGCATCGGATATGATTTCAACTTGTAAGGATTTCTTACAGGTTCAACTTGAAAACAAATCTTCCTTTCGTCCGGATTTTGGATTGTTTTCGAGAATTATTGTTGCATCTATTATTTTCTGAACAAGTTTTTGTGCAATAATTGCACTTGCTCTAACAAAATGGAAATCAAAAATGTCTTTAAGCTGATTAATTGCAAAATCAGTCCAGAGAATTTTAAAACCTACTTCCATTTTTTAACTGAATCTTTCAACTCTCTTGCACTAACAATGTTCCCCCGTTCTGCATCTTCAACAGATTTATCGATCATTCCATTGAAGTCTTCAACACTTAGCGGTTTGAGATTGGCTTCATAATCCTTAGCCTTATCCTCCAGGAGAATTTTTTCAAGCTTTTCGATCAGCTTAACATTTCGAAGCCTCAGGAATTCCTGAACAAAATTTATTTTTCTGGTCTGAATGTCCATCTCTTTTTGATTTATTACAAAGTTAATACTTATACGGAAAGAATTAAGCAGTCAGCTTTCAAAGAGAATCCGATTTGTGATTTCTGAGTTTTGCATTGCCGGCCGAAGCTTAAGCGTAGCTGGACTAGTGATTTGGGAATTATCTCAATGTAGCCAAATCATAAATTTACAATTACAAATCCAGACTCCCCAATCAAAGGAGATTCAGTTTGTTTGCTTCGCAGCTATAAGCAAATGAGCCCTATGTTTTAACAGTTCAAGTCAAGACCTCCTATACTGTCAAGGAATACTTGACTGTTCACACACCTGGTTTCGGGAATTCGACAGGTAGACTCAAACGTCATAATATACAGTCGGATCCATTCTAACCGATTTGCCTTCGATCCAGGACGACGCTAATCGGCATTTACTTAGCTGAACGGGATTGCTTCGCCCTCCTGCGTCGGGTTCACAATGACGAAGGCCGTGTTAAACGTTTATCTTCAATTCGCGTTAGCGACCAGAAGCATTCCCTCACGGCGCGGGGGCAAACCGGAAACGGCGCGAACTTTGGCCTTTGCCCGTAGCGAAGAGGGCATGTGTAGCGAGCGTAGGGCATGGCCAAAGTTATCGTTTCCGGCGCCCTTTCTTTGATTCTTTCTTTGGACGAACAAAGAAAGAATAAAAAAAATCTATGGCTTTGGTAAAGTAGGATATCAAAAAAGTTATAAAAAACTTTGTTTTTTGGAAATACCGAGTAACTTTGTTACTCAATAACCAACCTTCCCTGATGCTCGACAGCCTCGTCACATCCCAGACCAGGATAAAGCTATTGAAGAAATTCTTCCTCAACAGCAGCACAAGGGCTCATCTGAGAGGTCTGGAGTCGGAATTCGGCGAGTCATCCAACGCCATCCGCGTTGAACTTAACCGCTTCGAAGACGCAGGTCTTCTGAATTCCTTCCCCGATGGCAACAAAAAGATGTACCAGGCAAACAGAAAGCATCCTCTTTTCGGAGATATTCACAGCATTATCCTTAAGGAAACTGGCATCGACAGGGTTCTCGAAAAGGTGGCTCACCGGCTCGGCAATCTGTTATGCGTGTACCTCACAGGCGATTTCGCCCGCGGCAAGGACAGCCCGGTTATAGAACTTATCCTCGTCGGAGCCGACATCGACCGTGAATATCTTGCTCGTAAAATAGTCCAGGCCGAGGAGCTTGTTGGCAGAAAGGTTAGTTATATTGTGCTCGAACCACATGAGGCGGAACTCCACTTGGGGAATTTGAGACCGGCGGAGCTTTTGCCGCTTTGGAAATGTGACGGGGAGTGAGGTTGTGGAGAACTGTTGCAGGTTACAGGTTGCAGGTTACAGGTTGTAAACCATTTGAGATCATGAGTCGTAGAAGGGAAAACAACCTGCAACTTGCAACATGTAACATGTAACACGGAACATGTAACTTCGCACTCCTCATAAAAGTTAGTTCAGGTTAAAAGCCGCCTGTGACTGACGGGGCGGAAGCGTGCCTAAGAGTTTTTGGTTTATCGTTTATCGTACATCAGATTTTTTTAGAAATTGAATGAAAGTAGCTAGATTTGAAGATCTTGAAATCTGGAAACTCTCAAGAGAGCTTTGTAAAGTGGTCTTTGAAATTACATCCACCGGTCCTTTTAAACACGATTTCAAATTCAGAGATCAGATAAAAGCAGCCTCAGGTTCAGCAATGGACAACATAGCAGAAGGGTTCAACCGTGAAGGGAACAAAGAATTTTGCCAGTTTCTTTATATAGTATTGGGTTCAACCGGCGAAGTCAGATCACAATCCTATCGTGCATTTGACTGGAATTATATATCTGAAGAAAAGTTTAACGACATGATGGAAAGAACCGATGCAATTTGCAGAAAGACCTACAACCTGATCCAACACCTTAAAGATTCAGACTCCAAAGGAATCAAATTCAGATGACGCAAGCTGACAACCGAAGCCCGATAAACGATAACTGACGAACGATAAACCAAGAACGAAGAACGATAACCGAAGAACGATAAACGCCAACCGAAGCCCGATAAACGATAAACGATGAACGATAAACGTCAACCGAAGCCCGATAAACGATAAACGATGAACGATAAACGTCAACCGAAGCCCGATAAATGATAAACGATGAACGAATCCGCCTTCCAATGAAAATCCCATACTCCCTCCTTACAGTCATATTCCTGCTATTCACCGCCTGTACCAGCCAGGAAAAACTTGCCTATTTGAATAATCTTCCCGAAACCGGCGGCGAATCCTTTACAATGGAGATCCCAGATTATAAACTCCAGCCCCGCGATATTCTTTACATTACTGCAAAGGCGATGACACCAGACGGAACAATACGAGATTTCCTGACTTCTTCACAATCCAGTCAGAGTATGAGTTATGGCCAGTCAGAGGCTGGTGGATATATTTACGGTTATGATATTAATTCAGAAGGAAACATCATCCTTCCGGTAGTTGGTGCAATAAAGGTTAGTGATCTTACTCTTGAAGAAACGCGAAAACTTTTGCAGGCAAGAGCAGAGCAGGTTTTTACTGGTGCTACAGTAGAATGCAAATTATTAAGTTTTAAATTCACTGTAATTGGAGAGGTTAACGGGCCTGGATCTTATGTAAACTATAATAATTATCTCACTGTCCTCGAAGCTATCGGCCGAGCCGGCGGAGTCAGTGATTTCGGCCGCCGTGATAAAGTCCTTGTTGTTCGCCCAACCGACCAGGGAACCCGAACCTTCAACCTAAACCTGCAGGACAAAAATCTGCTTGCAAGTGAAGCATACTTCCTTCTCCCTAACGACGTTGTCATTGTCGAACCAGTCAAACAGAAGATATTTAACCAGAATTTGCCGACGATTTCGTTCATTATTTCAACGTTCACTGGCGTTCTCACCACTACTTTGTTGTTGATTAATTATTTTGGGAATTAAAAAGAGTTCGAAGGCATTAGTTCGGGGTCCAAGGTTCAAGTTTCGATGTTTGAAGAAAAAGTTCGAAGTTCAAAGTCATTTAGATTTTGAGATATGACGATTGATAGATTTGAGGATTTGGAAGTTTGGAAGGAGGCCAGGGACCTTTGTAAGGTAATTTTCCGGCTGACTGAAGAAGAACCTTTTTGCAGGGATTATAAACTAAGGGATCAAATAAAATCTTCTTCAGGATCAATTATGGACAATATTGCAGAAGGATTTGAAGGAGGAGGGAATAAGGAATTTATCAATTTTCTAGGTATCTCAAAGGGGTACTGTGGAGAATGCCGCTCTCAGTCATATCGATCATTTGATTACCAGTATATAAACCAGGAAACTCTTGAAGATCTTATAACCCGGACAATTCAACTCAGCAAGAAGATATCTTCATTTATATAATATCTAAAAAAGAGCGAATTTAAAGGCTCAAAGTATCATATCTCAGAACCTGATAATCAACTTTTAAACCCCGAGTCGCAATCTTAAAACCGTAACTTTGACCTTTGAATTATCTAACCTCGAACTTCTTAACTTTGAACCTTGAACTTCATAACCTTTAACTTTGAACACTTTAACTTTGAACCTTGAACCTTGAACCTCCTGCCATGACCACTCCCACCCCCCCTTCATACCCCCAGCCCCCATACTACACACCTCTGGAAGAAGAGAGTATCGACTTCAAACGCTACCTCTCCCTTTTCATAAGCAACTGGTACTGGTTCGCCGCTGCCCTCTTCATCGCCCTTAGCATAGCCTACGGGATAAACAGGTGGTCAGAAGAGGTGTACACAGTTTCGTCAACCATGTTGATAAAAGATGATCAGTTCGGTGGTGGTACAGCAGATCTCTCCAATATTTTCCCCGGGAGCAATGCATTCAGAAGCGAACAGAACCTAAGGAACGAAATAGGGATCCTCAGATCCTTTAGTTTGAATTACAGGGTAATGCAGGAATTGCCCGATTTTCATATTGTCTATGTTGGTGTTGGGAAGAGAGGAATTGCGGAATCCAGGATGTATAATAATGCTCCATTCAGAGTTCTCTATGATTCTCTTCAAAACCAGAGGATTGGATTGCCGATTACTGTTAAGATTTTGTCTACGAACAATTATCAGCTGGAAATTGACGGGGATCTGAAGTTCAATAAGACACTTGCTTTTGGAGAAAGGTTTAATGAAATGGGTTTTGATTTTTCGATTGTTCCTGCGTCAGAATCATTTTCATATAATCCTGAAGCTTCCAACAGATACTACTTTTATTTTGTAAGTCCTTTAGGATTAGCAAACCAG
Source organism: Bacteroidales bacterium (assembly GCA_040772125.1). Classification (GTDB taxonomy): domain Bacteria; phylum Bacteroidota; class Bacteroidia; order Bacteroidales; family VadinHA17; genus LD21. Next base: position 55,304 of record JAXGYS010000004.1, on the reverse strand, counting down.
TATCGAGGTAAGCTCAGCGTTTCACCTATAGAAGAGGAGGCAACGCTTGTTACACTATCTGTAAGCGGTTTTGTCCCCGGGCAGGAGGTTGATTATCTGAACAAACTAATGGAGGTTTATATCCTCCAAGGTCTGGAGGTCAAGAACCAGACCGCTGAAAGGACCATTGAGTTCATTGACAGACAGATTGGTACAATTTCCGACTCATTGAAAATTGTTGAAAACAGCCTGGAGAATTTTCGGCTATCCAATAAACTCGTTGATTTGAGCCGGGAAGGTAATTACATACAAAACCGTCTGGAGAGTTATGAAAATGAACGGAGTTCGCTTTTACTCCAGAAGAAATATTATGAATATCTAAAGGAATATGTTGATTCCAGGAATGAGACTGGTGATATAGTTTCACCCGGTGCTATGGGCGTTACGAATGCCCCTCTGGAGCGTATGGTGACAGAGCTTGCGACAATGCAGCAGCAAAAAAGCAAGCTGAAGCTAAATATATCAGAAGACCTTCCGGCCGTGACCGCTTTCGATAACAGCATTAGGGATGTGAAGGCTCTAATAGCTGAAAACATAACAAGTAGTATGAGTAATCTCGAGAATGCAATAAAAGAGGCAGATCACAGGATCTCATTGGTAGAGGCAGAACTTAACAGGCTCCCCGGGACGGAAAGAAGACTTATAAATATTCAAAGGAAATTTGACCTTAATAATACTGTTTACAACTATTTACTTGAAAAGAAAGCTGAAGCGGGTATAGCAAGGGCATCTACGGTTTCCGATAACAGAATAATAGATTATGCCCAGACGTTCAACTCATCACGCATAAGTCCAACGACAAGACAGAATTATTCCATGGCTATTATATTAGGATTATTGATACCAGCAATTCTGATACTGGTAATAGATTATTTGAACAATAAGGTTATTGATAAGAAGGACATTGAAAGAGGTACGAAAGCTCCTGTTTTGGGGTTCATAAGTCATAACAGTCTTCAGACCGAGATCCCTGTTGTTGAAAAGCCCGGATCAACTCTTGCCGAATCGTTCCGTTCGGTTCGCACAAACCTGAAGTATTTTATAAAGGACACGAAGAATCCTGTCATATCTGTTAGTTCTACGATTAGTTCTGAAGGAAAAACATTCATCTCTATTAATCTTGCAGCAATAATAGCATCGAATGGCAATAAAGTTCTCCTGATCGGACTGGATCTGAGGAAGCCACGAATCCATAAAATATTCGGGATCGACAATGACAACGGCATAAGTAATTATCTGATCGGACAGGAGAAATATGAAAACATCATTTTTGAAACCGAAATTGAAAACCTCTGGTATGCACCATCGGGTCCGGTCCCTCCAAATCCGGCGGAGTTAATAGACTCCCCGGCGATGAATGATTTTATTAACCAGGCCAAAAAGAAATTTGACTACATAGTCATTGATACACCTCCTGTGGCAATTGTAACCGATGCCCTGCTCGTATCGCCTCTGACCGATTTTTATCTTTTCATTGTTCGGCAGCGTTATACAACTAAAAACACTCTTGGTCTCATTGAAGAATTGCACCGTAACGAGAATATAAAAAGCCTGGGAATTGTAATAAACGACATCAGCTCAACAGGTTATTATGGTTATGGTTTGAGGTATGGTTATTCAGGAGGTTACGGTTATTCCTATGGTTATAACTATTATGGTTATGGGTATTACGGCAAGTACGGGGACTCTGAAAAAGCTAAAGGTTATTATACTGAAGAGTAGAGTTTAACTATTTTATAAATGGCTATACATTCTGCCCATAGTTTGTTGAAAATCAAACAAGTAAAAGGAATGTTCTGTTATCAACAAAGCTTACCTGGATTTACTTACTTTCTAAAATATTTAATCTGAAGTACTAAGCTTAAGTTATGCTTAATAATAAAACAATTGCAGTTGTAGTCCCTGCATTTAATGAGGAGAAACAGATCAGATTTGTTATTGAAACTATGCCTGAGTTTGTGGACAGGATTGTTGTTGTTAACGATAAATCAACTGATAATACTGAGAAGATAGTTAAAGAGTTTTTCACAACCAAGCATAATTCTTCGGAAATACTTTTTAAGAAGAAAGATATTATTCGTACCTATCACAACGAATCCGAAATATTTCTTGAAGAAATGAACAGGAAAGAGATTGATATATTTACACCTTCAAAAATTGTAAATGAAAACTCTGAGACTGACAGGATTATATTAATCAAAAATTTAAAAAATGCAGGTGTTGGAGGAAGTATAGCAAGAGGTTATAAATGGTGTAAGGACAATGAAATAGACTGCACCGCAGTTATGGCTGGAGATGGTCAGATGGATCCAGAAGAATTAGATTCAATTTGCAGGCCTGTTGTAGAAAATAATATAGATTACGTTAAGGGAAACAGATTAATTCACGGGAGTGCTAATTACTTTATTCCAAAAGTTCGTTTTTTCGGGAATTCTATTTTATCATTGATTACAAAAATTGCTTCTGGATATTGGCGAGTTTCAGATACGCAGACAGGTTACACAGCAATTTCTTTAAATGCATTAAAAGCTATAAGACTATACGATATTTACAAAAGATACGGGATGCCAAATGACATGCTTGTAAAATTAAATATGAGTTATTGTTCAATCAGAGAAGTACCAATCAAGCCTGTATATAGAATTGGAGAAGAATCAAAAATGAAGATATATAAGGTTATCCCAAAGATTTCATATTTGCTTTTCAAATCTTTTTTTAAGCGTATTTGGGTTAAGTATTTTTTAAAAGATTTTCATCCTTTGTTTATTCTATATAATATGTCTTTTATCCTATTCTTAATAAGTATTCCGTTTGCATTTAGGATATTAAACTATCTCTTCGGACAGACAACAGGTGAACGACCCATTTTGAATTCAATAATGTTTATGTTTTTGTTTGTGAGCGCTACCCAATCTCTTTTATTTGCCATGTGGATGGACATACAGGATAACGAGAGGCTTTATAAATGAAAGGTTTATAAATACTTAACAGAATGAAAAGGTTTTTAGGACTTCTTCTTATTGCTTCTCTTGTTTTTTTAGTCGTATATTTATATAAGAATAATATGCTGTTTATTCCTCAGCTTATTAATCCCATCTTTTTCTTTATTAGTTTACTATTAATTCTAATTGGATTTCTTTTAGATACTATTGCATGGCGCGTAATAATGAAAAAGGAATTGCCTGCAGTAACTTTTACAGATGCTTTTATAAGCTCAGGAAAATTTATTTTCAGCAAATACATTCCAGGCAAACTTTGGATCATACTAGGTAAAGCCGGCTATATTCAGGAAAAATATAATTTTTCTTTTGTAAATCTTACTTCATATTCATTTTATTACCAGCTTATTAGTCTGTTTGCTGCTACTATGTTGGGTATAGGGATTGTTTATAAGTTTAATTTATTGTTTTTCTGGATTTTAATCGTTTTTGCTGGGTTATTTATTCTATTATTTGTAGTTTTTCATAAATCATTAGTGACTTATTTATCAAGAATCTATTCTTCATTATTTAGAAAAGGCACCTCATTACCTAATCTGCTGCCGAGGACAATTTTAAAAATATTTATTATTTCTTTTACAAATTGGCTCATATGGTCAGTTGCATTTTATTTCTTCTTGTATTCCGCTATAAATGAAGTAGACATACAGTTATCATCCGGGTTGCTTTTCCCTGTTTCATCAGTTATTGGTATTGTTGTCATTATTGCTCCAGGTGGACTTGGCGTTAGAGAAGGATTTTTAACATTAGGGCTTATTGGATTTGGATTATCTTCTAAAGAAGCTGCTTCCATTGCTGTCTTATCAAGAATTTGGTTCTTAATAGGTGAATTTATATTCTTCATTTCTGCGCTAATTATGTTTATTAAAAATAAATATAGCAAAGCAAATGCTTAAACTGCCTGATTTGAAGAAGATTTCGCAGAAATTGGTATAATACTATCAAAATTAAGACGGAATATTTTATAAACTTTGTTTAATATTTTAATGAACAAGTTGTTAGTCAGTTTTATAACTCACGAGAATAAATCTTTGTTATTGCTATTTATTCTAGGAATAATTTTACGCTGCATATATACCTATTACATTTATAATATTGACGGGACAAGTAATTGGGCAGATGATTGGGAATATTTGTCGATGGGTAAACAAATTGCTGATGGAAACTGGAATCCGAAAGAAGAAAATGCTTTATTCATGGTGGTTGGTCCTGTAATTCCAATCGTTGTTGCTCTTTTCAAACTGACTTTTATAGATCCAGTTATTCCCTTCTTTATTTATAATATTGTTGTTACATCATTACTAATACCTGTATTATATCTTTTAGGTAAAGAGCTTATTAATAGAAAGTTAGGAAAGACATTAGCAATTTGGGCGCTTTTCTTTATCGAAGCATATAAATACTCGCCCCATATTCTTAAAGAACCTACATTATTTCTTTTTGTTCCGTTAACTTTGCTTTTTATTGTAAAGGCCATAAAATGTGAGTATCGACGTTTTAGTAATATAATTTTTTCAGCAATTTCTTTTTCTTTGCTGATACATACTGATGAGAGGTTTCTTGTATATTTTCCGGTACTTACCTTATTTATATTATTAATAAAACCTTTAACAAAATCAGCTTTTGTAAAATCTGCATCATTATGGATTTTTGTTGTGTTCTTGTTAATGTTACCGTGGGGAATAAGGAACTACGTTGTATTTGACCAGGTTGTTATTTTAACTCCCAGAACAACTGCAATAACATCAAAATTGTGGGGTGATAATTTGGCTGGTAGCGCCGCACATTTTTCTGACGAACAATCAAAACACCAATTAAATGAAATTCAGCTAAATAATGCAAGATTATTTGCTAAGAAATACAATATTTATCCTAGGGGATATGGAAAAATTGAAGCGAGATTAAGAGCTTTCTTAAATTTCTGGCAGCCAACTTATTTCAGGGCTACATATATACAATATGGCTTTCGACCGATGAAATGGTCCCTAAGGCATAATGTTGCCAGCATTTTATTTTATGGTATTTTCCTGCCATTTTATGTTGTAGGTATACTTTTACTCATTAAGCGAAAAGACTATTCAGCACTTGGTTTGGCCTCGATACCCATTGTTCATAGTTTATTACATGCATACATGGTTTGGCCACTGGAAAGATACAGGTCACCGGTGACATTTATTGTTGTCTTGATCGGTATTTGGGTTATTTCGGAAATATCGGAAAATCTAAAAAAACGATACAACAGACTGGGAAAATGTAGAGAAAGAGTTCTCGGTTTATTATCCGGAGCTCGGAGAACCAGCAGTGCCGAAAAGGAAGATGGTTGGCAGCATTTTACTGAAGCAAATGTATAACCTTGGCGATGAGACATCCGTGGCACGATGGATCGAGAACCCTTACTGGTCCCGAATAACTCGGGACGGGGAGACCTATTTTCAACATGATAATCCATATGATCCGAGCGACTTCGTTCACTTCCGCAAACGGATCGGAGAAGAGGGAGCACAGAAGATATTAAAGCTCAGCATAAACCTGTTCGATTCCAAAGAAGTCCATGAGAAGGAGATACTGATTGACATTACCTACCGTCCAGGAGAAAAACATAACATTCCCGACCGATTCCAAGCTTCATAAAAAGATAATAGAAGGATGTCTGAAAATAGCTGAGAAAGAGAATATAAAGTTAAGACAGCTTTATACACGAATAGTCAAACAGTTTATGATCGAACAGCGGTTCAGGGAGCATCCCATAAGAAAGAAGAAGGCCAATGCCGCAGCCCGTAAGCTGAAAACCATTGGCGGCCGTCTGGTAAGGGACATTGAACGCAAACTTGATGATCCCGATAACCATCGGGATGTTAGGTTAAGCAACTATGATGAACAGTTGTGGTTGTACCTTCTTGTCCTTGGACAGAAAAGGGACGATAAGAATAAGTTATACAGTTTTCATGCATTGGAAGTAAAATGTATCTCAAAGGGTATGGAGCATAAAAAGTACGAGTTCGGCAATAAAAGCTGCTTTGCCATAACGAAAACAACCGGAATAGTTGTTGGTGCCATGGCCTTTGAAGATAACATCTACGATGGGCATGCTATTGAGCCACAGCTTGCACAGGTTGAAGATCTACTTGGCCGGTTACCTCAAACGGCACTGGTTGACAGAGGCAGCAAAGGTCGGAAATGCATAATGGGGGTCACTATAAAAATACTAGGTTCCGGGAAAGGGGAAACCGCTTACCAGAAAAGAAAAGAAAGAGAACGTTTACGAAGAAGAGCATCGATAGAACCAGTCATCGGACACATAAAACAAAATCACCGGATGCTGAAAAATTATCTCAAAGGTGTTGAAGGTGATATGATTAATACACTTATGGCCGGAGCAGCATTCAATATGATGAATATGTTACGGAAAATCCGTGAATCTGTAATCTGCATCTTAAATAAGCTTTTTACAAAACTGTTCTGGATATTCCAGCTGCGATTAAAATATTAATAAACCAGATTTTTAAGGATCTAATACTTAGAAGGGTATTTATATGCTCGGATTTAGAACGTTTATAACATCTTTAAAGCAGATTTCCCAGAACCGAGCAGATTATTTTTTTCTGTTTTATCATTTTCTAATGTTTTCGGGCAGAATTAGGCAACTAAACATATCTAGTGATACCAATTTAGTTATTTATCTTTTTATTACTGTTTTGTATTCCCTTGTAATGAGAAGGTTAAGAATTAATGTTCAGTTATCTTACATTATTATAATCTTTTTTATTATAAGCTTACCCTCATTGTTTTTGTTTGACTATTCAATTGTGCCCTATATCGGTTTTATAATTAGGTTAATAATTGCATATTTAATTGTAAATTATTTTAGAAGCAGTTTTATTAAATATTTCGAGAATTTAATGTTTATATTGGCATATATAAGTATTCCATTGTATTTAATTCAGATTCTGTTTCCTCAATTTTATAATATATTTACCCCTTTTACACAAATGATACTACCAGACGTTTATGCCAATAGCGCCAGTAGTAGTGAATTCCAGTACTTATTAGTTTTTGGTGTAAATGGATGGGCCACTTTGAGGAATAGTGGAATGTTTAGTGAACCTTCTGTTTATGCTTCTATGTTGGCATGGGCAATGATTATTAATTTAAGCATTAATAAATATAGAACTAATCCACATTTTGTAGTTTTGTTTATAACATCTATTACTCTTTTTAGTATAGGCATGATAATTTATCTTATTCCAATAAGTTTAGTTTACATAATTAATAATTTTAAAAAGAGATATCTTTTAAATTTACTCAAAGCTGTAATTATAGTATCAGTATTTTTCCTGGTTTTTATGAAGACAGATTTGTTTGTGAAACAATATGAAATGATTTCAAGAAAAATTCAAATGGAGGAACAAAATAGAGAGATGCTTGAGAAAGAAATCCTTGGTAGACATGATGTGTCTCGTGTAACGGGAGCTTTGGTTAATCTTGAATTTTTCCTTCACTGGCCATTTGGATATGGCTTCTATAGAAGTGAAACAGGTTATTATAAATACTTAGGAGTATCACCAAATGGCCTTGCAACTCAATTATCAAATTGGGGAATTGCATTTATTCTAATTCTTTTAACTAGTGCGTATAGGTTTTCAAAGATTCTGCAATTGCATTCGCATAACAAATCAATTTACAATTTTATTCTTGTTATGATCATTTTCATATTTCCCATTTCAGGCACAAGTTTGTCAAATGAACCACTTTATTTATCTATTTTGCTTTGGCCGATACTTGTTTATAAAGAATACATGCATTTGAAATTTGAATCCTTTTATCTCAAGACTAATTTTGAACCTAAAAGATCCTAGGATCTTTTGGTATTACATTCAACGATTTTAACTAATGGGACACAATCTTTTCAACCTTTTAAATTCTAAATAATCTTGTTATTATGGCTTACAACTAGTTAATATTGGAGCTATAAGATATATTTGGGAAGCCCGGTATCATAATTGCTCAGGGAAGCTTTTTCATCTCGGATGAATATTTTTTCGATCTTTAAAAAGCAGGTAACATGTTGATTATTAACATTTAATATTAATGATATAGTTTGGCAATCTGCAAGGTAATGAGAGAATTCGATAAAAACCTTGCAAAATGAAAAGAAAAATTCCAAAGAATACACATCTGAATGTCTTCCGAACACAATTGGTAAATGTGATAAATATGAATCATGAACTGGTAATTCTATCTCAGAAAATAGACTGGAGGAAAATATTAGAGAAAGAGTTCTTGGTCTATTATCCGGAGTTGGGAAGACTAGCAGTACCGATTAGGAAGCTGGTTGGCAGCATATTACTGTAGCAAATATATGACCTTGACGATGAGATATTCGTGGCACGATGGATTGAAAATCCTTATTGGTCCCGAGTAACCCGGGATGGGAAGACCTATTTTCAATACGATAATCCATTTTATCCGAGTGACTTTGTTCATTTCAATAAACGTATGGGTGAAGAGCAGGGAGCACAGAAAATATTACAACTCTGCCTAAGTTTATTTGATCCCAGGGAGGTTAATGAGGAAGGAGCTTTGTATGATTCGACTGTGCAGGAGAAGAAAATTACTTTTCCGACTGATTCCAAACTTCACAAAAAAAGTAATAGTAGGCTGCATCAAAATAGTTGAGAAAGAGAAAATAAAACAAAGACAGGGTTATTCGAAAATTGTAAAACAATTAGTGATAGACCAACGGTTCTGGGAACACTCGAAAAGAAAGAAAAAAGCAAATGCAGCCGCCCGTAAGCAAAAGCCCATAGTAGTAGATAGGTACGGGAAGTTGAGCGCAAACTTGATGACATAAACCGTTTAAGTATTTATGATGAGAGACTTTGGTTATAACTGCTTGTACTTGGACAAAGAAGAAGCGACAGCAATAAAATATACAGTTTTTACACTCTGATTAAAATGTATCTCAAAAAGCAAAGAGCATAAGAAATATGAACTTGGAAACAAAAGCAGTTTTGTACTCACGAAGAAAAGTGGAATAGAAACTGGGGCAATGGCATTCGAGGATAGCATTTATTACGGGCATGATATTGAACCACAGCTTGCACGGGTTGAAGATCTTCTTGGCCGGTTACCTGACACAGCCTTGGTTGACAGAGGCTACAAATGTCGGAAAAGCATCATGGGGGTCAATATAAAAATATCAGGTTCCGGTAAAGGCAAAACCGCTTACCAGAAAAGAAAAGAAAGAGAGCGGTTCCGAAGAAGAGCATCGATAGAACCAGTTATCGGACACATAAAACAAGATCACCGTATGCTGAGAAATTATCTCAATGGTATTGAAGGTGATATGATTAACACACTTATGGCCGGAGCAGCATTCAATATGATGAAGATGTTACGGAATATCCGTGAATCGGTTATCTATGTCTTAAATGAACTTTTCGATAGACTGGCCCGGAAATTTATGTTCCAGTTAAAACATAGTCAAATTTGATTTTTTAAGGATCGACCATTTAGTGAATTCAATTGGATTGTTTTCAGAACGTTCTTAGCTGGTTGCAGAGGAGTTCATTTTATAATCTTTTATAAATCTAATTTCATAAATTGTCTAGCTTTATTTTACATTATAATTTTAAGAGTTTAATTGGGAAGCTAAAAAGTAATATATTTTTCCAAAATGTTGCAATAGTCGCTAGCGGTTCCATTATTGCACGAATAATAGGGCTTTTTACCTCCCCTGTCCTTACACGTATTTACTCTCCAGAAGATTACGGAATTTTTTCATTCTTCTCAGCTGTGGTTGGTGTTGCTGGATCACTTTCAACCTTACGCTATGCTGTTACGATACCTTTAGCTGAGAAGGAGGAGTTAGCAGACCATTTATTATATCTTTCATTTTTAGTTACATTGGCTTTTACTCTTTTTTGGTCTTTTGTAATAATATTTTTTAGAGATTTATTTGGATCAATATTCTCAGTTCAAAATGTGAGTTCCTACTTATGGATATTACCGATTATTTTTTTTGGAATAGGTATTTATGAGGCTTTATCTTTTTGGGCAACCCGTCATAAACAATTCTTATTAATTACAAAAACAACATTATACCAGTCTATTTTTTCCAGGGGAATAAAAATTGGACTTGGCCTCATCGGCATCAAACCAATGGGTTTACTTATTGGTTTGATAGTCTCACAAGTTGCTGGCATAGGAAGTATTTTTAGAAAGTTATTAAAAGAAAGACCAAATTTCATTACCAATTTTTCTTGGAAGGGAATAAAATACGCAGCAATAAGGTATAAAAGATTTCCTCTATTTCAATCATGGTCTCAGCTTCTTTTGAGTTTAGGTGCACATCTGCCAACAATTTTTATTGCATCAATCTATGGTGCCAAAGTAGTTGGACTTTATGGACTTGCGCATACAATGATAAGTATGCCAATGAGTATACTCGGGAATTCAATTTCACAAGTTTACTATGCTGAAATAGCAAAATATGGGAAAGCGAATAAGGAAAAAATCTATAAGTTGACTTTTACTGTTGTTAAAAAGCTATTAATTATTGCATTGTTACCTACACTTGTCTTAATAACTGTGGGCCCGTGGCTTTTTAGTATATTTTTTGGACAAAGGTGGTTTGATGCTGGGATTTATGCTAGGATCCTTTCTGTGATAATTCTCTTTAGGCTTGTTTCAAGTCCGGTAATGCAATGCCTAAATGTATTGGAGAAACAAGGATTTCAGCTTTTCTTCAATATAACGAGGACTTTAATGATTTTGTTAATTTTTTATCTAGCTAAAACAAATAGCTGGGCACCAACAATAACAATTACTTTATATAGCATATTTATGTCAGTGTTTTATTTTTCAATTATTTTAATAGTACTAAATCTTCTCAGAAGTAGTAAGGATTCTCATACTTTTTCATAAAGTGAAAGATTATATTAAGAAAGAAATTTTTGGAGGACGTGAATATAATTATTTTAAGCTTATCAGAATTCTTATATTCAATTTAAACGCTAGATTTGTTTTTCTTGTTAGGTTATCCTACTGGCTTGACAGTAAAAAATGTTTTAAATTTTATGGATTTGTTAATAGGTATTTAATTACAAAATTTGGTTGTTTTGTTGGACGCCATTCTTCGATAGGAATTGGAGTTAGATTTCCTCACCCGAACGGTATTATAATTGGAGACAAAACAGTAATTGGCATTAATTGCACCATTTTTCAGCAAGTTACATTTGGTGGCAGAAAAATAGGTGATGCAGTAAGAGGCAATTACCCAAGGATAGAGGATAATGTAGTTATTTATGCAGGTGCTAAATTATTGGGAAATATTAATATTGGTAATAATTCTATTATTGGAGCTAATAGTGTTGTGAATAAAGATGTGCCTCCTTTTGTTATTGTTGGAGGAGTGCCTGCAAAAATTATTAAATATATATCTGAGTAGTTTACTAAGGCATTGATAAGACAAAAATGAATAATACAAGTTATACTATAAGAAAAACCAAATTAAATGGGCAAGTGAAGGTAAGTGGCGCTAAAAATAGTGCACTGAAGTTATTAGCTGCTTCTTTATTAACCGATGAAATTGTTGAATTAGATAATTTCCCAAATAATCTAATAGACATTCAACTTCATTTAGAGATGCTTACAAAGCTTGGCAAAAGATGTTTAACAGGTAAAGATAGTGTTAAAATAATGCAATCTGCTGGTAACCCAATAACTGATTTGATATGGGAAAAACAGTCAATTAGAAACACTTTATTAATTCTGGGAGCATTAACTACACGTCACGGGAAGGGTTGTGTTCCTTTACCTGGTGGATGTAAAATTGGAGAACGAAAGTATGACTTGCATTTGATGATTCTGAAACAAATGGGTGCAAAGGCATGGGAAGAAGGTGGTTATCTTTTTGCGGAAAGTAAAGGGAAAATGATTGGTAATGAAATACATTTACCAATCCGATCAACAGGAGCTACCGAGAATGCAATATTATGTGCAGCACTTGCTAAGGGAAAAACAACAGTATGGAATCCACATATACGTCCAGAGATTCTAGATTTAATTGATTTGTTAAAAAAAATGGGGGCAAAGATTACTGTTTTTGGACAACAATGTATTGAAATTGAAGGTGTCTTAGCACTACATGGTGTGAAACATTGTGTGATTCCAGATAATATGGAAGCAATTACATGGGCAATAGCGTCTGTAATTACTAATGGAGATATTGAAATTGAGAATTTCCCTTTTAATCATTTAGAAGTACCTTTAATCTTTTTGCGTGAAAGTGGAATGAAATATTATCGAGGTGAGAATTCTCTTCTTTTAAGAGGAGGTATTCCTTACCCCATTGAAATTAGTACTGGTCCTTATCCGGGCATTAACTCTGATATGCAACCTCTTTTTGCAGTTTATGGTGCTGTTTCTTATGGGGAGTCGAAAATTGTAGATCTGCGATTTCCAGGAAGATATGGTTATGCAGCTGAACTTGCAAAAATGGGGATAAATTATATTATAGAGGGTGCTCTTTTGAAAGTATATGGAGGATGTCCTTTAAAAGGTACAAAAGTAAAGGCAATAGATTTACGATCAGGTATTGCGTTGTTACTCGCTGGGCTTACTGCTGAAGGTGAAACAGTTATTGAAAATGCATGGCAAATTGAAAGAGGTTACGAAAATCTAATGGAGAAATTATTTGGTTTAGGGTGCAATTCCTTTAATATTAAAAGAACGTGATTCCCTAGATTATTTTTATAGATTCAATTATTTTAAAAATAAGGCATCTTTTCTTATATGCAGGTATTTACAAACTTTGACCTTAGTGAGTTTAACTCTTACCATATAGTGTCAAAGTGTTCAAGAGCTTTTTTCCCCAATGATGAGGACGATTTAATAAGAATTTATAAAAACATAAAGCACAGGAAGATATTCGTTTTGGGAAACGGCAACAATATAATCCTCTCGAAACCTTATTATAAGGAAGATTTTATAATATTAAATGGTTGCTTTGATTCGATAGAAGTCCATAAAAGTTTAATAGTAGCTGAAGCTGGAGCAAGAATGACCAAATTAAGTGAAATTGCCCTTCAACATTCATTAACAGGCTTTGAAGTTTTTTACGACATCCCAAGCTCGGTCGGAGGTGCAGTAGTTATGAATGCAGGTGCAAATGGTGAAGAAATCAAGAATGTATTGTTAAAGGTTCGCTATCTAGATTTAATAGACATGCAAATAAAAGAGTTACGTAGTGATGCACTAGATTTAGACTATCGAAATAGCTTTTTTCTCAAGCATCGAGACAAGGTGGTGTTGAAAGCTTGGTTTGGATTAAAAGTTGGCAATTCAAAATCTGTAAAAGCAAAGATGGAAGCCAATAGATTAATACGTTGGTCGAAACAACCACGTGAATACCCCAATTGTGGGAGTGTTTTTAAACGACCCCAAGGCCAATATGTAGGTCTAATGATTGAACAACTGGGATTGAAAGGTTACAGAATAGGTGATGCAATGGTTTCTGAAAAACATGCAGGATTTATAATAAATTATAAAAATGCTACTGGTCAGGACGTGTTAAAATTAATTGAATATATTAAACAAGAGGTAATTAAATCCTATGGTATTGAACTAGAATTGGAACAATGTATTATTTGAAATTGGCGTGAATATTCTGTTTCTTTTTGGTCATAATCTGGTTGTAGGGGGGCATTTTAAATCCGCTCAGGCTTTTATTAATGAACTTGTAAAGGAAGGTCATCATGTTCATGTTATGGCACCTGGGGGTGAAGCTTCTACCATTCACCCATTTTATGAAAATGGTGCAACCTTTTCAAGTATCATAATAACAAATAGTAAGAATAGGATAATTAATAGTTTAAGGAAGCTATTCGTATTAAACAAACAGATAAAGCAAGTTTTTTTGAAAAGTAATTTTGATATTATACATGCGCAAGATTCGTCAATAATGATAGAGGGTTACAAAATTGCTAGTTTTTATAGAAAACCTTTCATTTTAACACAGGCAGGCGGAAGATTCTTCAATGTTAATCCTCCGAGTAGGGCAATCATGATTTTATATAGCCAGGAACTCTTTAATAATTATCGAAACTTAAACTTAGCCAGGAAATTAGAATTAAATATAATTTCAGAACGAATAAATCATCGAATATATAAGCCAGGGTATGTTCAAAAAAAGGTTATCTCAAACTTTAGGTTGCCAGACAGTGGTTTTAATCTTTTCTTTTCTATGCGGTTACACTCACAGAAGGAATCATGGATAAATACTTTATTATATTTTGCTGGGAAAATCGAATTTCCTATGATTACTAATTATATAATTGTAGGTGATGGAGCTTTGTTAAACTATATGAAAGAGATAGCAAAGGATATTGAGGATATGCGTCAAAATGTAAAGTTCTATTTCTTAGGTGCAATAAATAAGGACCTTGAACTTGTTAGTTTGATTAATTACTCGAATATTTGTATCGGAAATGGAAGATCATTAATTGAAGCAATGGCTTGTGGTAAACCAGTAATTATTTTAGGCGAAAATAATCAATTTGAATTAGTTGATCAAACTAATATTGAAATAATCAAAGAATACAATTTTTCTGGAAGACATTTTAGTATAGTGGAATACAATGAATCAGGTCAAAAAAACAAACTTGAGTGTTTAATGAAACAAAGCGAATTAAAATGTTTAAGCGAATTTTCATTAAATCATTTTGAAAAATTTTTATCTGCAAATATTGGTGCAGAAAAACTCTTACGGGTTTATTACAACGCAATCAAAAAGAATAATCACAAGAAGAATAATATGATATCATATTTAATGTGGTTATTTAGTCGCTCAGTAAAAAGTGCTTAACATATTGGTCATTTACAATTAACATTGAAAGCTCTATAAATAAAGAACCTAGTCGAATTATAGGTAAACTTTAAGTTAAGTTACTCTTTCTTATATCTAAATGTTATTATTGTTTTATTTGTAAAAAACTCAATAAAAATATGCCATAGTGCTTAAAGTTGTCTGGCTTGCTCCATATCAATTATCGTTACTGAGCGATAAAATAAAATATTCCCGTCCAATTACAAAGGATAGAGCTGCATCATGGATAGTTAATCTTTCAAATGAACTAGCCAAACAATGCGAACTTCATATTATCACGAAATCTGCACTTGTTTCAGAAGATATATTCTTAAAACATAATGACATTCATTTTCATGTCTTAAAATACAAATTCCCTCTTTTGAATAAAGGATATCCAAGTTTTATGCCTTTAGATAAGTTGACATTTTATTATACTCTTGTAGATAAAATTAAATCATTAGTTAATGACATTAAACCTGATATTGTGCATGCTCATGGTACTGAATATGCATATGGTTATGCAACCACTAAAGTGAAACAAAAATCAGTTGTTTCCATTCAAGGGATTATTAATGAAATCAGGAAGAATAAATATGATTTTCAAAAATTTATTGAAAGGAAAACTTTTAAAAAGCAAAATAATTATGGTTGTAGAACAAACTGGGATAAGAAGATTGTATTAAAGTATAATCCAAAGGCAAATATTTATTATCTGCCTGAAGCTATTAATCCCATATTTTTTAAAACTAAATGGGAATATAATGAAAATCATGAGATTACTTTTGTGGGCGGCATGTTAGAAAGGAAAGGTGTTGATATATTGATAGATGCATTTACAGAAGTATGCAAATTTGGTAAGTACGATGTAAAATTAAATCTAATCGGAAATGGTAATGATGATTATATTAGTTTATTAAAGCAAAGCTTGATTAAAAATAAAGTCGAAAAGAAAGTTATATTTCATGGCTTCAGGGATTCTGGTTATATTAAAGATATTCTGTTAAGGTCAAATTTGTTTATTCTCCCTACATTAATGGATAATAGCCCAAATAGTTTAATTGAGAGTCAGGCACTTGGAGTTCCCTCTGCTGCGAGCAATATTGGTGGTATTCCCTCATTAATTGAACATGGATACAACGGATTTTTATTTAAGGCAAATGATAGAAATGCTATTAAAGAATGTATTATTAACGCATTATCATCTAAAGATGAACTTACTGCAATAAGCAATAATTCTAGAAAAGTTGCATTTGAACGCAACTATCCTTTAAAAGTAGCACAAACAACGTTGGATGTTTATAGGAATATTATTAATGCAAATAATTAGTAAATCTGGATGAAAGACTTTAATGGAGTATTATTCAAATATTTTGATTTAGGGCGATTTAAATTTAAAAGATTTTGTTGTTCAATAATAACACGCTTTATGTGTTTATTGAGAGGTATTAACATTGGGACCAAAGTCAGTTTTGTTGGATTTCCATTATTTCGGCGGGCACCTCAGTCTATTATATCAATAGGTAAAAACTGTGGCTTTCGTTCCTCAGCTTCTTCAAATCTAATTGGGGTTAATAGAAGATGTATGATAAGTACAATGTTGCCAGGAGCAACAATAATCATTGGTGATGGTTGCGGATTCAGTGGAACAGTAATAGCTGCATTTGAAAGTGTAAAAATAGGAAATCATGTTCGTTGTGGAGCTAACACCCTAATAACTGACAGTGATTGGCATCTCGAGGATATACGAAGTGGTAAGTTAAAGGCAGTATTGATTGAAGATAACGTATGGATTGGAGAAGGAGTAAAGATAATGAAAGGAGTAGCTATTGGGAAGAATACAGTCATTGGAGCAGGGAGTGTAGTTACAAAAAATCTACCTTCAAATATTGTAGCAGCAGGGAATCCATGCAAAGTAATAAAGTCCTTGTGAAAGACAATCCATTTTTTATAATAATGGGTGCTGGTGGGTATCCATATAAGGTATCTGCGGCTGGTTTAAAGTATTTTATGATATCAAAAGCTTTATATATCAAAAATTATGATGTTTATCTAATAAATAAATATAATATTTTAAGCAATGTAACTAAATCTGAAGGAACCATAGAAGGAATTAAATATTTTTATTTAGCTGGGAGCAGGAAAAGAAACAAAATTCACTTAAAACTAATAGGAGAGATAATAGCAAACACAAAATTGTTATTTTTTCTTGGTGCCCACTCAGCGAAGTATAGAAAGAAGTATTTATTTATTTCATATGGTCCCTTTTTTATGATAATTTACTATTGGATTCTTGCAAAGATCTTTAACTATAGATTATTATTTAGTATAATGGAAGATCCTTATGGCCTAAACAATAAATTGCTTAACAGGATTAGAGCACTATTATTCTGGGATTTTGGTTTATCCTTGGCTGATGCTTTTTTCCCTATTAGTACCTATTTAGAGAATCGTATTAGAGTAAAATTCAACGATGCGCCAATTTATAAGATCCCTGTATTAGCAGATTTTAATCATATAGCTTTTAAAGAAGTAAATAAGAAGCAAAAGTTCTTCTTATACTGTGGAAGTATTGGTTATTCTGAGGTTATTGACTTAATAATTCAGGCTTTTAATAATTTAGCAAAAGTAGACATTAATCTGTTACTTATTTTACATGGTAATCCAACGAAGATTAGCAAACTTAAAGAAGATGTAAGTAATTTCATAAACATTAATATACTTACGAATATCCCTCAGCATGAATTATATTCTATGTTTTCTAGTTCACTTGCATTACTTATTCCATTAAGGCCTTGCAGACAGGACTTAGCAAGATTTCCACAGAAGATAGCTGAATATCTGGCTAGCGGTACTCCAATAATAACCAACAACATTGGTGAGATACCATTTTATTTTACATCTGGCGTGGATGTATTTATTGCAGAAGACTACAGTATTGAGGCATTTACTAAAGCTATGCGTTTTATCTTAGATAATCCTGCTCAAGCAAAAGAAGTTGGTAGAAAGGGGAAAGAGCTAGGTTATAAATATTTTCATTATAAAAACATTTCCTCGGATTTCTCAGAATTTTTGTTAAAAATTTAATGATTAGACTACTATTCGCTGGCGATTTAATCCCTCCGGACACTTCAGCAAATATTTTCTCGGAAAAATTAATGGGTGTTCTTCAAGATAAAGATTTTTCTATTGTTAATCTCGAAACGCCCCTTACACTTGGCAAGAATAAAATTGAAAAAACAGGGAATAATTTTAAACGATCTCCTTCAGCTATAAGGCATGTAACAGAGGGATACTTTGATGCAGTTGCGTTATCAAATAACCACATACGTGATTATGGCGATGAAGGTGTTAATGATACCCTTAATACCTGTGCGCAAAATGGGATATTAACTGTAGGTGCAGGTAGAAACGCAGAAGAAGCTGCAAAGCCTTTACGATTAAATCTTAAAGGAAATAAATTCTGCATACTTAATTATAGTGAACGGGAGTTTAATACTGCAACAGAAACAAGGGCCGGAGCTAATTCATTTGACTTGATTGATGTGTTTTATCAGATAAAATCTGAAAAAGAAAAAAACGATTATGTTATTGTGATTTTTCATGGGGGCTTGGAATCCCATTACTACCCAACCATTGAGATGGTCAAGATCTTTAAATTAATGATTGATATTGGTTCAGATTTTATTGTTGCTCATCATACTCATAGATATAGTGGGGTTATTACCCATGCTGAAAAACCGATTCTTTTTGGGCTTGGAAATTTCTTAACTCCTACTAAAAGAAATGTAACAAATGAGTGGCTAACTGGATTAATAGCTAAAATTAGTTTTAATAAAAAGTCAATTGGATTAGAACTGATACCAGTAAACATGTCAAATAACTTTAATAAAGTTGATTTGATGAAATCTAACAATTCAACAGAGGTACTGAAACATGTTATAGAAATATCAGCAATAATAAAGAATGAAAATCTGCTTGTAAAGTATTGGTTAGTTAATGATAAAATAGAAAGCTCTAACATAATTCGTTTATTGAAATCTAGGAGTAAGTTAGAATACAGGTTACGAAAGTATTTATACCCATTATTTATTAATAAAATTTCTATATATAGAAGAAAAAATTTATTAAATATTTTAAAATGTGATTCTCATAGAAATAAGGTAATAAGAATTTTAGAATACAGCTAGGCTAACATACTTGATGAAAATAAACCAAACAGTAGCTTTATTTACACTCTTTCACCATAATATATTTAAAAGCAACTTTTTTGAGTTTGATTCAATAGATTTATATAATCGAACCAAGAAGAAGCCATCATATGGATTTCAGGATATCATCGATAGGATTTTTTCTATTGTAATTAAGAGCCTAAATAATTTTAAAGATTCAGAGATTTCAATTACTCTTACTGGCGGAATGGATAGCCGTATTATTCTAGCTTGTTTACTTAAAGCAGGGATAAAACCTAATTGTTTAACATTTGGGAATCCAAATAACCATGATGTTGTTTTAGCAAAAAAAATTGCAGAGAATTTCGATCTAACATTTCACAATGTCTGTCAACAAATACCTTCAAAAGATTGGTATTATGAATGGGTTATCGAAACAATAAAGAGAGATAACGGGAACTCACATTTACACCGTGCGCATCGTACCGCCGCTGTTGCTGAACATACACAAAAGTATAGTCCTAAAGTATTATTCACCGGTCACATGGGTGGTGAAGGGCTCAGGGGGTTAACTTACAATAATTACTTTGCATCTCCTTTCTTTAAGTTGGTGAACGGAAGGAAACAAACAATATTGAATTCAGTCAAGCAGGTACTTAATGACTATTTTTTGAATGAGGAAAACATTGATTATGATAATCTTTTTGGGAAGTTACAAAACCTATCCTGGATGAATCATGACAAAGAAACCAACAAGTTTTTCTTTTTATATGACCTCGTCGCAAATATTCATCATGCTCAGGATATTAGGCTTTATCAAAGCTATATACCAAAAGTAGTTCCTGTCTATTTACAGCAAGAATACCTGGAAGCACTTTTCGGATCGCCTTACAACTCTTTATCGAAAGGGCATAATGTATTAAATCGCTTGAGGAACCCTGAGTTTTACTGTAAAGCAATTAAAGCAATTTATCCACCTCTGTTAGATTTACCTTTTGCTAATGGATTTACTCCTCGAGAATATTTGAATGGATTATGGTATTATGTACCTGTTAAAATTTATCGTGATCATAGAAAGGGAAAGCAATACTCACCTACTTTTTCCTATGGTACCTGGTATGTTGATTTCGTAAAGGAACATTCACGGAATATATCTTCGGGAATATGGAAGATATTCAATAAAGTGCGTTATATGGAAGCGCTTGAAAATAATACTCATCATTCTGACGAAGGATACTGGTACCGTTTTTCAAATCCAATTCATTTTGATCTGGTGGCAAAATACGAAAAGGGACTACTTTAGGGATTATTATGAAAGTTGCAATACTCAGAGACAGTAATCCGGAATCTTCAGTTAAATGGGAAATTTCCTGCAAAAACGCAGGTGTTTCTTATTTAGTAATCGACATGCTTCGAAATGACTGGTTTGATAACCTGAGATGTTTTGACCCTTCTTTTTGCGTAAGCCGGCCTCCCGGTAATAATGCGCAGAACAAAAAAACCTTTGACGAAAAACTGTTCTTTTTAGAAAAGTACACATTATACAAAATATTTCCAGGGTATAATGAAACAGTTATATATGAAAACAAAGCCTCATTGGCTCATTTTCTCAAGGTTAATAATATTCCTCATCCCACGACTTTTGTCAGTAGTTCAATAGAGGAAATAAAAGAATTCATTGAAGCCTCGAATTATCCAATAGTAGCCAAAACATTAATCGGAGCTGCAGGTTCTGGTGTTAAAATTCTAAAGTCTAAAGGGGAGGCTGATAAATATCTTAAAAGAACATTTAACGAAGGTATAAAAAGGCGTTATGGACCTAACAGAAAAACCGGGTCTCCAACGAAATGGTTAAAAAAAGCATTAAACTCGCCGACATATCTTGTCAAAAAGTTGAAAGAATATGACCAAAGGGACCATGATGTTCAAAAAGGAGTAATATTATTACAACGTTATATCCCACATGAATTTGAATGGCGTTGTGTAAAAATTGGGGATTCTTATTTTGCGTATAAGAAATTAAAAGTAGGACAGACAGCCAGTGGGTCAAAGCAATTTGATTATGGGCCGCCTCCTTTTGAGATATTGGATTTCACTAAAGACCTATGTGCAAAATTTGGATTTAATTTTATGGCAGTCGATCTTTTTTATAATCACGAAAATATATTGGTTAATGAGCTTCAAACTATTTTTGGACATACGAATCCATTTATTTGTAAAGTAAATGATAAAACAGGGCGGTATATTCTTATCAATGATCAATGGATTTTTGAAGAAGGCGATTTTAATTCCAATGAATCATATGATTTACGTCTTAAGACCTCAATAGATTTATTTAAGAAGTGTTAAAGTTTGAAAGTATTATTTGTTTCAAGTAGTAATAAGAAAGCCTGCATTAGTCCGATTGTAGTACATCAGGCAGAATCACTTGAAAAGGCCGGTGTAAGTGTGAAGCATTTTTTAATTAAAGGGAAGGGGATATGTGGTTATCTGAAGAACCTTCATACATTAAGAAAACAAATCTTCGATAGCCATTATGATCTGATTCACGCACATGGTATATCTTCATTATTAGCCACTCTAAGTTTTCAGAAACCCTTGATTGTATCTCTTTTAGGTAGTGAACTTAATGAATCAAAGTTATTTAAAGCGATAATCAGGAATCTTGCAAAATATTATTGGGCACATACGATTGTAAAATCGGAGGATATGGCGATTAAAATCAATATCACAAACAAAAGTAAAATCTCAATAATTCCTAATGGTGTGAACTTGGACCTATTCAAGCCAAAAAATAAACTCAGGGCTAAAGAAGAGATCAATTGGTCAACGAGAAATGAAAAAATTATACTTTTTCTGGCAGACAGAACCCGTACATCAAAAAACTTTAAACTTGCTGAACGTGCCTTTAAAATAATGGGCACGTCAAACGTGAAGCTTGTAGACATATGTAATATTCCAGTCAAGGAAATGCCTTTTTATCTTAATGCATCTGATGTGATACTTTTAACTTCCTTATGGGAAGGTTCTCCGAACACTATCAAGGAAGCAATGGCATGTAATCGACCAGTAGTAGCCACAGCTGTTGGTGACATTAGCTGGTTGTTTGGGAATGAACCAGGGTATTATGTTACCTCCTTTGAACCTTCTAATGTGGCAGATAAGATAAGAGAAGCCTTATCATTCTCAGAAAAGTTCGGTAAAACAAATGGAAGAAACAGGCTACTTGAACTTGGCCTTGACTCAGAAAGTATATCAAGGAGAATTGTAAAGGTATATGAGCAAGTTGCAGGTTAATGGATAAGGCCGGTAAAATATTCATGATTCATAATTATCAAGGCTTCTATGGATAGGAAATCCCCCGGTGTGGTTGTTATTGAGGGGCATGTTCAGGGTTTGGCAAACGCAAGGTCTCTGGGGGAGGCTGGGATTCCAGTCTATGTTGTAGATGAAAATGATTGTATTGCACATTATTCAAAATATTGTTCAAGGTTCTTAAGATGCCCCGATTATAAATCAGATTGTTTCGCAGAATTTCTTATTAATCTTGCAATCAAAGATGAATTGGACGGCTGGCTTCTGCTGCCATCCAATGATCATGCTGTTTTAACCCTGGCGAAACACAAGTCAGGACTCGAAGAATATTATAGATTAGTTACTCCATCCTTGGATGTTGTAAGTAACATTTATGACAAGTCGAGGCTGCTTAATACAGCTAAGGAATCAGGAATCCCTTTTCCTGAAACATATTATTTTGATTCCGTAAAAGATATCAATTTGCGGGGACTTAAATATCCCGTAATTACAAAAGGAAGATGCGGGCTTGATTTCTACAAGCTAACGGGGAAAAAGGCATTCATCGCCAGAAATTCAACCGAATTATCACGGCAATTGGAGCTTATTTCAGGTTATATTGACATGCAGAAAACATTTACGCAAGAAGTTATTCCTGGGGATGGATCCAATAGAACCATATCTTTTGCCTGTTTTTGCGTTGATGGGATTATAAAGACTTACTGGATGGGAGAGAAGCTCAGAGAGCATCCCTTGCAGTTCGGTACTGCAACTTTCAGCAGATGTGTTCTGATAGAGGATTTGTTAGTTACTTCCTCAAAACTCATGAAGTCATTAAACTATTCAGGTATTTGTGAAATTGAATATTTGAAAGATCCCAGAGACAAGGTATATAAGCTTATTGAAATAAATGCGCGAACATGGCTCTGGGTGGGCCTTGCACGTACCTCAGGAGTTGATTTTATTAGAATTGTATATAATTATGTAAACAATCTGGAGTTTGCCTACCCATCAAAGTATAATACAGATATTAAGTGGTCAAATTACCTTACTGACATTGCGTATTCTCTAAAGGCAATTGTCACCGGTAAACTTTCCTTTATGGACTTCTTAAAAAGCTACAGGGGGTCAGTTGTTCACGCTGTCTTTAACAAAAGGGATCCATGGCCAGCATTGATGTATTTTTTGTTTTTATTCAGGTTCCTTAAAAACAGATAAGGATGCTGAACAAAATATGGTTTGATATAACCAACACCCCTCAGGTACATTTCTTACTGGCAATAAGGTCAATGTTAAGCGAAAAATTCACGGATTTCGTGTTTACGGCCCGTGATTTTTCAGAGACTTTGAAATTAATTGAAAAAGCCGTTGACAATTCCAACTTACACATAATTAGGGCGACTTACGGTACTAACCGTTTTCGAAAAGTAATTTCCCTGTTTGACAGATATTCCTCGATCAATTCTCTTTCTTTAGACTATGAATTATCTATTTCATGCGGAAGTGATTCAGCAATATGGCATTCATTCATTCATGGGAATAAATCAATAGCTTTTGGTGATAATGATACCGCCAGGCAATGGACTTATTCAAGATTTGTTGATTTTGCTTTCTTCCCGGATGCGATTGATGCCGATGTTTTATATAGGCAGGGGCTCAGGAAAAAGCTCTACAGGTATAGTGGTCTTAAAGAAGATATTTATCTGTCATACTATAAACCTGATAAAAGTTTCATGGAAAAAATTCCGTTTGAAAGGTACATGGTAGTAAGACCTGAAAATATTCATGCCAACTATCTTAATAACGGAAAGGTTATTTCAATTGTACCAGATTTGTTGTCACAATTGTCAGCGAAGGGGATGAATGTTATATATCTTCCAAGGTATCAGGAAGATATGGCGCATGCATATAATAAAGAAAATATTTTTATTCCCGATGATCCCTTAAATGGGCTTGATCTGTGTTATTATGCGGATGCAGTATTAACAGGGGCAGGCACGTTTGCAAGAGAAGCGGCTTGTCTTGGAATCCCTTCATTTTCATTTTATGCGGGTCGTCAATTACTGGCTGTTGACAGAAAACTTATTGCTGAAAAGAAAATGTATCATTCACGTGATGTTGATCTCCTTGTTGCCAATGTTTTAAAATCAGAGAAGCATGAACCGGATCTTTCACATTCAGTGATGGTTCGTGAAGAGCTAAAGGAAAAACTGCTTGACACAATAAATGTTTTGTGAAGATCCCGACCCACCGTAGGCAAATCTTTACTCTTCCGCCTTCAAATACTTATCTATTCATCCCCCAGTGTTTCTTATCTGGGGTAACGATGATAAAGATTCTTCGGACAGGTGAGTCCTGCGCCTTAACAACCGATTGTTCTATCTGCTGATTTGACTTCCATGCATGTATGTCGTTTAGATGTGAACGACCCGGCGAAGCTTTGCCAAATTCTTCTTGAAACTAGGTATTGCAACATCAGTTAATCCTTCGGCAGGGAGAACGTTGTTGTGTAAGTCGTATAGGTCATGCAAGTCACGATAACTTTTGAGTCTTAAACGTAAGCATCCGGTCTGGTGCATATTGGCATAGGTTAAGCCAACGACTATCTTGAGGCTGTTAGTTTTCAGTGCAACTTTCCTGGAGTTCTTTGAAAATCTTTATAAAAACAGATGGGTGTTTAACTTTTTCCAACGATCTCCAATAATCATTGGATCTCAGTTGGAGCTTTCCGGAGTTCCCGGGCAGCCTTCCAGTTATGAGGCAGGAGCTCTGCCAGATCAAGGCTGTAATCGTTATTGTAATAAGGGATCCTTGTCAGCACGTCTGTCAGCCACTCCCTGGGATTAACTTCCGTTGCAGCACAGCATCCGAGAAGTGAGTACATTATTGCAGCATTCTCTGCAGCATCATGATTGCCACAGAACATATAATTTTTTCTTCCGATCGCTAAGGGGCGAATAGTATTCTCAACGAGGTTATTATCTATCCGGTACCGGCCATCAAGGTGATACCTGGACAAGCGGTGGAAGAGCAGATAGGTATAGGATAACGCTTTACTCATTCTCCCTCCCTCTAATGCTTTGGGCATATAGTTTAAAATCCACTTTTCAAAAGCACACATTATTGGATAAGCAAGCCTTGACCGAAGCTCTGCACGTGCTTCATAATCCAGATCCTGATCATCTGCCATGCTTTCCACTCCATAGATCAGCCCGATTTGTTCCAGGGCATACTCAGCTCCGGCTTTGTCCTCTTTCAGGGCCTCATTAAATTTTCGCCTGGCATGTGCCCAGCAACCAAGAAGCAATACCCCTTTCTTGTTCTCGTAGATGGAATAAACATCATAACCGTCTGTCTGTACTGCGCCTTTGTAATTATGGAGAAGTTCTATTACCACTTTTTGTGCACGTGAACCTTTGTCATAATGAAAAAACACCAGATTCTTCATTACAGACCGAACCACCCACAGATAAGCCTTCACTGCCCGGTGTTTTTCACTGTTGATTACCGGGACTGTACTCTCGTCGATCTGTATATAGTCAGATTGAAGCACCATCTCCCTTAACCTGTAATACAATGCTCTGAGCAGATCACTGCATCCGGAGAACCAGTCATTTATTGTGGATGCCGGTATTCTTACTCCTTCAAGCTTAAACATTGATATCTGCCTGTGGAAAGGAAGATGATACATGTACTTGCCCATTAGAAGTTCAGCCAGCAGACTGGCCCCGGCATTGCTCCTGGGCAGCGGTAACAGAGGAAGAGGGGCGATCTTTACAACTTTATTCAGGCTCTCATCTGTACCCGTTTCCTGCTGCAGCTGTAAATCTTTTTTCAATGCATATTTCGGGCGGATGATACGCCGGACAAACACCTCACCGGGCTTATTTTCCAGCTGCTCTGTTATCTCTTCGCCGATACGTATCCAGTTATCGTCTATTCCTTCAGGTTCGATGACTTCTACCTCACGGCGAAGATCCTCCGGAAGAGGTAAACGTAAAGGCTGCTTTTTGTCATTTTCCGGATTTTTGCGCTTGTAAGTGATTATTTCACGGGATGCCTCGCTGATTACTGCTTCTTCTTCCGGTAGTATCTCCAACCCATCAAAATCTATCTTTCGCTGTGCCGGGTCAGCAGGTATATACTTTTCACTTGATGATTTCCAGAACTTCCGCCTGAACCATGCCAGCTGGTCGGTCAACTTCTTGATTAAACGGTCTTTCTCCTCTACAACTTCTTTATAATGTGCAATCTCCTTTTCAGCTTTGGCAAGTGCCCCTTTATCAAGCTGGCGTAATTTGGAAAGCTCCTGATAAAGCTCATCACGCTCAAGAAGAAGGTCCTCCAGTAATGTATCTTTATCAGCTTTATTCTCCACAGTTCTCTTTCCGTTTTTGTCTTGTCAAAGATAACAAAACGAAACGTGTCAACAAACTGATGTAATGTTAATAACTAACTGAATAACAGTTTTTTATTAACAATTTTATACGGTTTTAAACTTCTCATTTTTACACTTTGAACCATAGTCATCAGATCCTGCCAGTTTATGTCTATCGAGGTGGTATTTTCATCAAAAGCCGGCAGCTTAAACCGGCCTGATTCTAATCTCTTATGATAGATTACAAGCCCGGCATATTCCATATGCAGGATTTTCATCACATTCTGGTGGCGGTTCATGAAGATAAATACCCCTCCGTCGCGAACATTCTGATTCATCAGCGAGTTGACAACACCACTCAGGGTGTAAAAACTTTTGCGCATATCTACCGGAAGTGGATACAGGTAATACCGCAGTGAAGCGTGAAGATGGAACATAAACTCAGTCTAACAGGGATACAAGGGAACGCAGCCCTGCCAGATCCAGGGTTTGTCTTATTCTTAGGGTTGTTCCGTTTGGATAGGCGATTTCCAGAGGTGTATTTTCCATGTCAGGCACAGGTTGATGAACTGAGGCCGGGCAGGAGGCTGATCCCGCAGCCCTGACAAGTAGTGGTATAAACCGCCCGCTGCCGGTATCCTTACGGAGCTTCTTCTGCCAGTAATAGAATGTAGATGGTGCTATACCTTCGTTAGAACAAAAGCTTTTGACGCTTAATCCAGACTCCTTCTTCCGTTCCAGAAGAACTGTCATCTTTGAACTGTTTAACATCGCTTTTTTGCGACGAAAGTTAATCCACCCCCGGAGTCAACAAAATATGCCCTTCCCCGGATGCTTACTCTTAAACTCTTCAAGAATAATATAACTGAGATTTAAGCGTTAGTATCAAACTATAAGAAACATGCCTATAGAGTGAACATTTACTCATATTAATATTGATTTTTAAGACCCGGGAGCTAATCCGAAGGGTTAAGTTATTATAGGCGATCTTAACATACCTGATATGGAAGTGCAACATAATCCAGTAAATCCCCAAAAGATTCATCTGAAAGCTAACAAGAAGATTGCTTTGGCAGTACTTGGCTTTTTTGTAACATGTTCATTGTTTGCGCAGCCACAATTAATTCCAACAATACCTGCCAGTAATCAATATCCCATTACCTTTACATCATCAGGTCAGAATCAATTAGTTTTAAGCTTCAATTCCCAGGTAAGTGCAGGATATGTAACTTATCCACTTACTGGCTGGTCAATTTCAGGAACTGGTGTTACAATAACCAATGTGGCAAGCAACGGGAATAATATTTTACTTACACTCTCAGGAGCAATTACATATACTGAACGTAATAATGTCAGAGTGTCTTACAGTGGTTCTGGTTCTGTTCCAATACAGCCTTTTACTAATGTTCAGGCTGTAAATAATTACCTTTTGTCCTGTGGGGATTTCAATATATCTTCAATTAACCTGGATAACAATAATATTGCATGCCAGGAAGTAACAATAACAGCTACAGGTAGCGTCAATGTGCAACCCTATGCAAGGAACAGCATTTACTTTAACAATACTAATGGTGTTAGATTACAAATTAATTGGAACATTTCAACAGGAATAACTGAGAATATAATTCTGTCAGGTTATGAAACTCTACCTGGCTCAGGGATATTTATAGTAAATAGGACATTTACATATCCTGAACTTGATGTATGTCAGCTATCTCCTTATGTATATGTCATGCATTATTTTAACTCTGGTGATTATATGGATGTTAATGATCCTAATGGTGATCACAGATTAAGATGCAATGATGCTGAATATATAATCCAGGAGGTATTCCCCAATTTCTGTACAGATAATCTTCATTCAGGGGTACTAGACCTTGCTGAACCTGTTGAGGGTCGTGAATACTGCCTGGGGGAAGATATTCCAGGAGTTCAATTTATAAATGAAACCCTTCTTAATTGCAGAATGAATGCACTGGCTCCATACGGTCCGTTATTAGCAGAAGAAGCAAACCGCAGTACGCGTTGGGTAAGATTTGTCTACGGGACGCACACGACACCGGGCATACCGAATGTCTTTGTCGAAATCGGCGGCGTAATGACGCAGGTTACAGATGCAAATGGAAATGGATTAATTGTTGCTGGTGAAGTGCAGGAATATCTTTCTCCGCAGGATGTAGCTCAGGGTTTATCCGAGAGGATTTACCATACTGGCAATTTTCTGACAGATGAGGTTAATGATGTTTTTGGCGTTACAATGCAAATGTGGAATCAATGTAATCCTTATATTCTTGATCCTTTCTCAGGCCTTCCTGTTATTGCTCCAGTTGAAACATACAACGATCTTATATTGGTAAATGGTCCAATAGCTGATGCCGGTCCGGATTTTTCAATTTGCGAAGGCAGCTCAACCGGACCGCTTAACGGGCAAATCTTTTTAGCTGCAGATCGGGGAGTTTGGAGCACGAAAACCGGAAGCGGTACTTTTAATGATCCCGATAGGCTTAATGCAATCTATACTCCGGGTAATTCTGACATAACTGCTGGGGGAGTATGGCTGGTATTAACTGCAATTGATGATGGTGCATTTACATGTCCGGAACATAAGGATAGCCTGTATGTTACAATCGACCCTGAACCTGACCGGCCAACAATTTCCGTTAACGGATCCCCGTCATTTTGCTTCGATGGTACTACTTTCGTTCAGTTAACTTCATCAATTTCTCCCAACGGGACTTATGCCT
This sequence comes from Bacteroidales bacterium, assembly GCA_040772125.1. GTDB lineage: Bacteria > Bacteroidota > Bacteroidia > Bacteroidales > VadinHA17 > LD21. Next base: position 25,812 of record JAXGYS010000004.1, on the reverse strand, counting down.
GGTACAGAGAAAACTCTTTGCAACCGGCTTTAACAACACGAACTATCACTCTTAACCAGGTAAATCAAAGCGGTGAATGGCAGGTTCGGGTCTTTGGTAATACTTCCAATGACTGTCCAAGTCCTTTATCAGATCCCGTTGATATATTAATCGGCGAACCTGCTATTGTTAACGCAGGTCCGGCTACTGCGACTATTTGTTCAAATACAACATACACCACCAACGGATCTTTTGGCGGAGGCGCTTCCTCTGCAACATGGTCAACTTCAGGCGACGGCTCTTTTAACAATACCGGAAGCCTCACTGCAATTTATACTCCCGGCACCAACGACAGGGCAAACGGATCTGTAACCCTTACGCTTACAACAAACGATCCTCCCACTCCCTGTCCGGCTGTGTCAGATCAGATAACTTTATCAATAATCCCTGCCCCTTCTGTTAACGCCGGAGCCGATGCTTCAATATGCTTCGGTAACACTTATACAGTGAACGATGCAAGTGCATCTAATTACAATACTATCTCATGGACCCGGACAGGCGGCACGGGAACTATTTCCAACGCCAACACTCTTACCCCGACTTATAACCCCTCTGCTGCCGATGCGGGAGCCACAGTTACACTCCGCCTTACGGCAACAGGCAACTCACCTTGCGCAAATACTTCAGATACTAAACTTCTCTTTATCGACAGACCTCCGGTCGCCACTGCAAACCCTGCCCAACAGATCTGCGGCACGGCAACAGCCATAGCAACACTTCAGGGAAATACAGGTGGCAGCGACCTGAACAATGGTGCAACAGGCATGTGGAGCTTCCCGAGCATCTGGAAGGAGGACTTCAACGACCTTACTAACGGAACAACATCCGACGGACCGCCAACAGCATGGTCAAGAACAAGAAGCAATACCGTAAGCGGATGGTATTCGGAGGTAAGAGGCCAAAGGTTTGAACTGACAGGAAACATGACAACCTGGACCTCGGGCGATATAAATATAAGCTCCCTTCCCTCAGCAGGGATATCGATAGATTTCTCCAGCATGTCCACTTCCGGATTTGAAACTGCTGATTATATTAATGTCAGATGTATAGTTGACGGAGTTAACCAACCAGTCTTCTGGAGCTGCACCGGGGCCGTCGATGGATCAACAGGATCATCCTCAAGAAACTTCAGGACAAGAACTGCCACCGCTACAAATATCACCGGATCAAATCTCAGAATCCAGATCGTGGCTCAGACAAATGTTACCAATGAGTTCTTTTATTTCGATAATATAACTGTCACTTCAGGTAATACTCCCGTTATAACGGATCCGGCAAACCCGGCTTCGACAGTCACAAACCTTTCCTCCGGTCCTACAACTTTCACCTGGACGGTCTCAAGCGCCCACGGAGGTTGCTCGCCTGTCACTGCGACCCATACAATAACACGCTGGGATCCTCCGACAACCGCCAATGCAGGCAGTGATGCAACTGTATGCGAGGATGTTACGACATACACTATCAGCGCAAATACTCCAACCATCGGAACGGGCCAGTGGTCGACAACAGGAAGCACTTTAATAACAAATCCCAATTCCCCAACCACAACCGTTACCAGCCTTGCATTCGGGAACAATGATTTCACCTGGACCATCTCAAACGGGAACTGCACTCCTTCGACCGATGTGGTAACGATATTCAGGAACAGTCCTGTGCTGCCCGGAAGCATCTCGGCCGACCAGAATATCTGCCAAGGAGAGACTCCTGCTGCCCTTAGCGGAACAGCTGCCTCGGGCGGCGATGGCATAAACTATACTTATTCGTGGCAGTATTCGGAGGACTCAAACGGAGGCCCCTGGAATACCATAGCATCATCAAATTCAACCGGCTACGCTCCGGGCGCCCTCACTACCCCCAGATGGTACAGACGCCTTGTTTCAAGCGGAAACGCTGCATGCCTTACACAACAGAATGTACCTTCCACAAACGTGGTTGCAATATTTGTTGAACCCGAACTCATACCCGGAGAGATATCGGGCAACCAGTCCATCTGCCTCGGAGACACTCCCGCTGCTTTTGCGTCCGTTTCTCCGGCTTCGGGGGGATCTTCGCCGGCCTACCTCTGGTACCACAGACTGAATTCAGGAGCCTGGGAGCCTGTAATACCTCCTGCAACGGGAGCAAGCTACACAGCTCCTGACAATCTCGAGGTCGGAACTCATTACTACTATCGACAGGCAAGCTCCTCAACCGGTTATTGCGATCCCGTGATCACTAATGTAGTCAATATCGTTGTAAACCCGGGTGAAACGGATCAGGTTCATACAATAACAGGACTTGCATCGAGGTGCGAGAACCAGACGATTGATCTCAGCTATGCCGCTGTTACGAACGCCACAAGCTACGTGTGGGACTTTTCATGGGTTCCGGATGAGGTAAATGCGACTACTGCAACTCCTGCTATAAGCATCGACCTTTCGGCCTATACATTCAGCTCCCCCTTCCAGGATGTCACCATCACGGCAGCCGGTATAAACGGCTGTAACGATGATCCTACTCACGGCACAGGCGATTACCCCTGGAGCGCACCTCATGCCCTGAGGGTTTACAGAAATCCGGATGCCTTTGCAGGTTCAGATAACAGCGTCTGCGGTTCACTGGGCATTTCCCTTGCGGCAACACCGAGCGTCGGCACCGGAACATGGTCGGACCTTGGGACTGGTCCGGGTACGGTTTCATTCAGCGACGGGAACCTTGCCACTGCCACGGCAACAGCAACCCGTTACGGAACCTACACCCTTCAGTGGACTGAGAACAACGGCGGCTGCTCCGATAATGACAATGTTGTTGTAACATTCTATGAACAGCCAACAGTTACAGCCCCTGCAGATTTTAGTGTATGCGGATCTCTTTCAGCAACTCTTACAGCTACGGGCCATACCTACCAGGCAGGAAGTACAAACTCTCCTGTTTTCCAGTGGACATGGGTATCAGGACCTGACAACACTCCAACGTTCAGTCCTGCCAACGCTTCTTCCACAAGTGTGACTGTGGATTATTACGGCACCTACACTTTCAGGATAACCGAAACCAACGGCACCTGCTCGCACAGCGACATAGTTGAGGTTGTCTTCAGCGAAGATCCGGTCAATGCTTCAGCAGGCGCTGATTTTAGCTTGACCTGCGACCAGCTCAGCACAAACCTTAACGGGACAGCACATCCCTACCTCGGGGGCAGCAATGTAAATGCAGGAACACGCACATGGAGCTTTGTAAGCGGACCCGATAACACTCCTTTGTTCTCAGATGCTACAGATCCGGATACCCAGGTATCGGTGGACGACTTCGGCAATTATGTCTTCCGCTGGACCGAGATCAATGGCAGCTGCACAGTTTCCGATGTTGTCACGGTTAAATTCTTTGAGGATCCCGACGGAATAGTTGGATCAGGGCCCTATGAGGCTGACTGTGATTCAAAAGATATCGATATTTCGGTTACTGCCCATACTTATTCAGGCGCTCCGGAAACTCATCCGGAAAGCACACGAGGCTGGAGCAGGATCAGCGGTCCGGATGAAACTCCTGTATTCTCACCTCTTACAGATCCTTCAACAAATGTCGCGGTTGATAATTACGGGACCTATGTATTCCGATGGACCGAGACAAACGGCAGCTGCGAAAACCATACAGATGTGACGGTCACATTCTATGAGGATCCCGACGGGGCTTCTGCAGGATCAGACCGTACTGCTATCTGCAACAGCAAGTCGGTGAACCTTGCAGGCACTGCTCATGGTTATGAGGCTTCACCAAGTACCCACACCGGAAGTACAAGGGGATGGATCTATATAAGCGGTCCTGACGCCACTCCGGCCTTTACATCACCAACGAGCGCCACTTCGGAAGTGGTCGTCGATCATTACGGCACCTATGAATTTGAATGGTTCGAGATAAACGGCAACTGCGAGAGGAGAGACCGTGTAATTGTCAGATTCAGTGAAGATCCCGTGGATGCTTCTGCGGGAGACGATATCATTGCTGACTGCGATTCGCGGAGCGCAACTCTCGACGGCACTGCCCATGAATATGATGCACTGCCTGCCACCCACACCGGAAGCACACGTACCTGGAGCTATGTCAGCGGTCCGGATAACTCACCGTCCTTTGCCGATGCCACAGATCCGCTTACAACAGTTGATGTTGATTACTACGGCACTTATGTATTCCGATGGACAGAAGTCAACGGGAACTGCAGCAGGTCGGATGAAGTGTCAGTAACCTTCAATGAGAACCCCGACAATGCTTCTGCCGGTCCGGCAGTAAGCGGGACATGCGGCAGCCTTGTTGCAACTCTTGAAGGGACGGCGCATAATTACGCATCCTTACCCAGCGTTCATCCAGCCAGCACCCGTACATGGTCATATGTCAGCGGTCCCGACAACACCCCGGTATTTACTGCCATTGATGATCCTGAAACAGATGTTACTGTTGACCAGTATGGAGCCTATGTTTTCAGATGGACCGAAACCAACGGCAATTGCGAGGTCACATCAACCACAACCGTCACTTTTTATGAAGCCCCTACGGTCAGCGTAAATCCTGTTGCAGATCTCTGCCGCGATCATTCACTTGCCGTGATCCCCATATCCGGTTCCTTCGGAGGAGGAGCAGCAACAGCATCATGGAGCATCGTTACGGGAGGAGGATCAATACAGAATGTCCTTATCTCCGGGAATAACATAACTGCTGAATATCTTCCTGTTTACGGGGATGTCACGGCCGGAGGTGTTACCCTCAGGCTTGAGACCAACGACCCGACAGGTCCATGCACTGCGGTCCATGAAGATCTTTCAATCACCATCGACGAGGCGGTTTATGTTGTGATCGACCAGGCCCCTCAGATCCTTATTGCCGAAGGCACAAGCGCTGTTATAACGGCAACTGTTTCAGGAGCACGGGGAACTGTTACTACAGGAACCTGGAGCGAACAGGGAGCCCTTACGGGAGGAACCTTTAGTCCGGGAATTACATCAAACAATATAACCTTCACACCGACCGCGGCTCAGGAAGCTGCCGGATCGGTTGTGCTGAGACTCACGTCGGACGACCCGGGAACTTCATGCGATCCTGCTTACGCGGAGATAACGATACTTATTGGAGCAAACCCGGTTGCGGATGCAGGTCCGGATATCGAGACATGCGAGCCTTCCGACGGTCTTCTTCATCTTTCGGGATACGCCAAGGCATCGGCTAACGATGCAAACTGGAGCGTTGTTTCCGGCGGATCGGGGACAATCATATCCCAGACAAAGACCTGGTCAGCGCCGCAGTCAACGCCTCACGATGAGAACGACTCGCTTCTTGTGGAAGCCGTCTATCAGATTCATTCATCCGACCGTGGAATTCCAAACACAAGTTCATCCTTTGAATTCAGACTGACTACTGATGATCCCGACGGACCAACAGGTCCGGTCTCGGACGATAGCGACGACATGATCTACACTGTCCGCTGGTCGCCCAACACCCCGGCGATAGGCGGAGGAGGCAGGACAAACATGTGCCTCAACTCCATGGGCAACTTTTACAGTGTTCCCCTTAATCCGGGAAATACCTATGTATGGGAAATAGATGTCCTTACCGGAAACGGAGTCCCGGGAACAGACTATTCAATAGCAGCCGGAGGGACAGGATACAACTTCATAGCAATCAACTGGATCAGTGAGGGAACATACACCCTCAGAGTAACCGAAACAACATATCTTACTGATGGCACAGCATGTGCCGGGATGCCTGTGGAACAGGCAATCGGGGTATATACACCACCGGTGGTGATTGCCAGTGGAGACGCAAGATTTTGCGTCTCCACAACCGGAAATTTATCGTGTAATGTTACAGGTGGATCGGGCAGCTACCTTTATGAATGGAGCCCTGCAATCGGCCTGTCGGACTTTGATATTCCCAATCCGGTTGTAACCGGAACCTTCCTTGGTGATGTTGTCTATACGGTAAAGGTTACCGACCTTGTTTCAGGATGCCAGAGTGCAACAGCTACGGTCACGATAACCACAGTGCCCCTGCCGAATATCTACACCCTGTCGGGCAATGCCTTCTATTGCTTCGGCTCAACCGAAGGAGCAACTCTCACCCTGAGCGATTCGGAAACAGATGTTTTATACCAGCTTATTAACGGGTCCACGGCAGTCGGTGCCCCAAGACTGGGCACGGGTGATACACTTCAGTGGAAGAACAATTTTGACGGATCGTACTTCGTTGAGGCGGTAAGAAATGCTACACCGGCCTGTGAGAGGACGATGACTGGTGTTATTAATATAACAGCAAATCCGGAGATAGTGATGACCGTCAACCAGGTCACCGGTACCGACTGCTATGGAACCAATGAAGGAAGCATCTCAATAAGCGTCACGGGCGGAACGGCTCCCTATACATATCTGTGGAGCGGTCCGGGCACCTTCAGCAGCACAAACGAAGATATAAGCTCGCTTTCAGCAGGCTTCTACACAGTCCAGATACGCGACAGCAGGGGATGCATACTGACGCCGGCTCCTATAGAGGTTACACAACCCGATGAGCTTGACATCGCATCAATAAGCGAGATTAATGCCGTCACCTGCTTCGGCGGAAGTGACGGCTCGGCAGAGGTACTTATGGAAGCAGGAACAGGCACTGCCCCCTACACTTACCAGTGGTTCTACAACGCCGCGCTTTCGAGTTCGGTACCAGGTGGAAGCTCGTCAGTACTCTCAGACGTTCCTGCAGGAACCTATTATGTTCTTGTTCAGGATGCCAACCTCTGTTCAGTTACTGAAAGCGTAACAATTACCCAGCCGACACAGATAAGCGGTACGACCGCGATAATAACACCTGTCTCCTGTAACGGAGTAAGCGATGCTGTTATAGAAATAACAGTAAGCGGCGGTTCGGGATCATACGATTACGACCTTAATAACGCAGGCACCTGGGCCAACGCGACCGGTGTGTTCAGCGGTCTGGGTCAGGGTTCCTACACCCTCAGGGTAAGGGATCAGAATTCTCCTTCATGTATAGTAAACCTTCCGGATGTTATAATAACAGAGCCGGCAGTTCTTACGGTTGTCCTTGAAAGTCAGGTCAATGTAAGCTGCTTCGGTAATGCAACAGGTTCAGTCGATGTCACGGTATCAGGCGGTACAGCCGGCTATACCTATTCATGGACCGGTACGGATTATCTGGGAAATGCCTTCTCAGCTGCAACAGCAGATCTGTCGGGATTGCCGGCAGGCGACTATGACCTTATTGTCACCGATGCCAATGGTTGCAGCGCAACACTTGCTACCGTCACAATAACCCAGCCGGATGAGCTGTCAGTGATACTTGACAGCCAGACAAACGTTCTATGTTACGGAGGAACAACAGGAGCCATTGAGGTAACTGTTTCAGGAGGAGCTGCTCCGTATACCTATGCCTGGACAGGCACCAATTATCTCGGAGGATTAACGTTCAGTCCCTCGGAAGATCCAACAGGTCTCAGGGCAGGAACTTACAACCTCACAGTCAGAGATGCCAACGGATGCACCGTCACCCTTCCACCGGTAACAATCACCCAGCCTGATGAGCTTACAATAGCTTCAGACGGCACCACAAACGTTATCTGCTTCGATGGTTCCACCGGAGCAATAAATGTTACGGTTGACGGAGGGGCTCTGCCTTATGATTATTCATGGACAGGCACCAACTACATGGGAATTTCATTCAGCAGTAATGATGAGGATTTAAGCGGTCTTAAGGCCGGAACATACACTCTCACTGTCACCGACGGCAATGGCTGCACGGCAACCATGCCTTCATTCAATATTACACAGCCTCCCGCTCTGACTGTCACACTCGATGCCACAACGGATGTCCTTTGTCATGATGCAGCCACCGGAGCGATCTATGTAACAGTGAGCGGCGGGGTTCAGCCTGCCGGAGGATATATCTATGCATGGACGGGTCAGGATTATACCGGTCTTTCATATTCCGGCACACAGCAGGACCTTTCCGGCCTGAAAGCCGGCACTTATAGCCTTACAGTCAGGGATCAGAACGATTGTACAGTATCTCTTTCAGACATTACCATTAACCAACCTCCGGATCTTGTTGTGACACTTGATGATCTGACCAATGTGCTGTGCTTTGGTGAATCAACAGGAGAAATAAATGTTTCAGTTACAGGCGGTGTAGCGCCGGGAGGAGGATATCTCTATACATGGACCGGCACCGATTACCTTGGAACATATTTTACGAGCAGTTCCGAAGATCTTACCGGCATGAAAGCCGGAACCTACAATCTTACCGTACGCGATAATAACAACTGTATTGCAGTTCTTCCGGGAGTGACCATCACCCAGCCTCCGCAGATCATAATCACCCTCGACAGCAGGACCAATGTCCTTTGTCACGATGCGGAAACAGGAGCGATAAATGTTTCGGTTACCGGAGGTGAAGGCAACTTTACCTTCTCATGGACCGGTACAGATTACCTGGGTAATGCATTCAGCAGTTCAGATGAAGATATTGCAGATTTAAAGGCCGGAACCTATCAACTTGAAGTTACCGATGATAACGGCTGTTCCGTAAATCTCCCGGTTGTGACGCTTACCCAGCCTGCGGATCTGATGGTTACGCTTCTGTCAGTAACAAATGTCTCCTGTTATGGCGCTGCAACAGGTTCGATAAATGTTAATGTCAGCGGAGGAGTAAGGCCTGCAGCAGGTTACACCTTTGCATGGTCAGGCACTGATTACCTAGGCAATTCTTACAGCAGCAATGTTGAAGATCCTTCGGGACTCAGAGCCGGTGAATATGAGCTTACCGTAACAGACGCCAACCTTTGTACATTTATCCTTTCAGATATAATCATTTCGCAGCCTGATGAGCTTATTGTAACTCCCGACGGCCATACCGATGTGCTTTGTCACGATGATGCAACCGGAAGCATCAATGTTACCGTTACAGGAGGAGTGATGCCTGCAAGCGGTTATTATTACACGTGGACAGGGACAAACTACCTGGGTCAGGTGTTCAGCAGCATCACAGAGGATATCGCAGGGCTTAAAGCCGGAACTTACAACCTCAGCGTAAGGGATGCCAACGGATGCACCGTAACCCTTCCTCCTGTGGTAATTTCACAGCCTGCTGATCTCATTGTTGTTCTTGACGGCAAGACTGACCTTCTTTGTCATGATGATGCTGACGGGACCATAGATGTTACTGTTACCGGAGGAGTTGAACCTGCAGGAGGTTATACCTTTGCATGGACAGGAGCCGATTATCTCGGAAACTCATTCAGCAGTACAGACGAGGATCTTTCCGGCCTCAGGGCAGGAACCTATAACCTTTCGGTGACGGATCAGAATAACTGTACCGTTGTTCTTCCTCCGGTTACGATAATTCAGCCGCCCGACCTGGCAGTTTCAGTTACTTCACAGACCAACGTCCTCTGTTTCGGGCAGGCCACGGGAGCAATAAATGTCACGGTATCGGGAGGAACAGTTCCTGCGACGGGATATGTATTCAGCTGGACCGGTAGCGATTACCTCGGAACTGCTTTCAACAGTTCTGTGGAAGATCTCACAGGACTTCGTGCAGGTACTTATACCCTTACAGTTACGGATGCTAATAACTGTTCGGTATCGGCACTTCCCGTTACGATAACACAGCCTCCGGAGCTTGCGATCACGGTAAGTGTGATCAGCGACTACAACGGCCGTGACATAAGCTGTAACGGCGCTTCGGACGGAAGGGCGGAAGCAGTGGTAACGGGCGGAAGCGGTTCGTATACATACACATGGTACCGCGACGACGCTTATTCTGTTCCTCTTGGACAGCTAACCCCTGTGGCCGTTAACCTCACTGCAGGAACTTACTACGTGAGGGCAAGGGATATGAATGGCTGCACGACAGACGGAGATGTAACCCTTACCCAGCCCGATGCTCTTACGGCCTCTGTAACGGATCAGGTCAACGTAGGCTGTTTCAGCAATGCAAGCGGATCGGTGACAGTAGAGGCTGATGCCGGCACGGGAACGGCGCCTTACCAGTATTCGATAAACGGAGGGAGCAGCTGGGAGGATGACGGCTTGTTCCAGAACCTTTCTGCAATGCCCTACACTGTTCTTGTAAGGGATGTCAACGGATGTATCTTCCCGGTACAGTTCACGATAACACAACCGACACAGCTCACAGCTTCAATAAGCAGTCTCGCGAACGTTTCGTGCAACGGCGGAAGCAACGGGTCTGTAACAATAACTCCCACGGCAGGTTCGGGAACGGCTCCTTACCGTTTCAGCCTCGACGGGGCTCCGGATGTTGCCGGCGGTACCTTCGCAGGTCTGCAGGCAGGTTCGTATGTTATAACAGTGAGAGATGCCAACGACTGCTCTGTCACCATACCTGTTGTGATATCAGAGCCTCCGGTGCTCGAACTCAATCCCACCGGTGATGTCGTCCTCGACTGCTTCGGCGAAAGAGACGGGACGGGCACTTTCTATGCCACGGGAGGAACGCCGGGATATACCTTCACTTACGATCCTCTTGAAAACACTGCAGGCGCCGTATTCGCCGCCGCAGGCTACAATACCCAGACAATCTACAATGCCGGCGCGGGATCTGTAAGGGTCACTGTTACCGACTCGAGGGGCTGCACGGAATCGGCAACGATTACCTTCACCCAGCCCGATGAGCTTCAGCCGGGAAGCATTCTTGGAGCACAGGATCTCTGCTTTGGCGAAGATCCTGCAATTCTTACCGGAGATGTCTCTGATCTTCCTTCAGGCGGACCGACACCGGGTACATACCAATACCAGTGGCAGTCTTCCAACAGTCAGACTGGTGTCTTTGTAAGTATTACCGGAGCAACAGGTGCGGATTATGATCCTAACCCTGTCAGCGGGGCGACCTCTACCCTCTATTACAGAAGGATGGTAACCTCAGGCTCTTGTCCTCCCGTATACAGCAATGTAGTTGAAGTCCTTGTGAACCCGAGGCCCATAGCGCGCCTCACGGGAGGTGCAACCATCTGTCCGGGTGATATTACGACCATTTCGGTAGAGATGCTTGCAGGAACAGCTCCTTTTGTTGTGGAGATAGCCGGACTGCCGCCCATTACCGGTTATTACAGCAACGATCCCATCGAAGTTTCACCAGGGGTTACTACAACATACAGGCTTGTAAGGGTTACCGATGCCAACGGATGCGATTCAAACGGTCCTCCTAACCTTGGCGGAGAAGCTGAGGTTTATGTGAACGGGCTGCCGGTCATCACATCATTCACAGCTCCCGGTCCTGTATGCGAATTCAACTTTGCCACCTTCAGTGTTACGGCAAGCGACGCAACGGCCTACCAGTGGTGGGTGAACACCGGAACACAGCTTATAAGGCTTGAAGACGGTGCGTACTATTCAGGAGCAACTTCGCAGAACCTTATTATCTTCAATGCTGACAGGATCATGAACGGATACCGTTACTATGTTGTGGTATCGGGCTGCGGGACCGATGAAACTTCCCCGGAGGGAGTCCTTACCGTAAACACCGCGCCTGAACTAACCCTCCATCCTGCCGATACTGTGATATGTCTTGGTCAGACTGCAATCATGGAAGCTGACGCGACCAGTGTTGAAGGTCTGGAATGGACATGGTTCGTCACCCGCGGATCGGGACTGGAAGTTGTCCATGATGACGGGACTCTCTTCAGCGGATCGTCTACGAACACTCTGACGATAACCAATCCTCCATATTCGGCAACACCGTGGATCTTCAGGGCAATGGCCAGGGGTACCTGCGGAGTTCCGGTCTACACCGGCTTCGCGTCGATGAGGGTTATAAACCCGCCTGTGGTCAGCACTCCTGATCCTCGAAGCGTCTGTGCAGGAGGTTCGACATCCTTCAGGGCCAATGCATCGGGTTACACCTCGATGATATGGCAGGAGAGGTCTGCGTCAGGGAACTGGAGAAATCTTACGGATAATGATACATACCTTGGATCAGCTACCCAGCAGCTAAGTATACTGGAAGCTCCTGAGGATTTTAACGGTAACCGCTACCGTCTGGCCCTTGCTTCGATATGCGACACGGTGTTCTCACAAGCTGCCCTGCTGACGGTACACAGAAATCCTGTTATCGATTTCAGCGCTGTCGACCCTGTAGCTGCCTGCGGAGGAGTGCCGGTAACACTTAACGGCAATCCAGTACCGGGCTCGGGGACCATCAATCAGCACCGCTGGTCGGGAGATGTCGGTCCACTTAGCAGTTACTTTGTGCAGTCGCCGTCGTTCAACACCCTGCTTTCAGGAGACTACCACCTTATTTACAGGGTTACCGACAGCAACGGATGTTACGCGATCGGCAATCTTACGGTGACAGTTGACAGTCCTGATGCCAGCTTCGAAATAGATCCTTCCGAAGGATGCTCGCCGGGAGAGATAAGCTTCACGAAGGAGGACTGGACAGGAATTGACAGCTGGACATGGGATTTTGGCGACGGTACGACCAATAACACGGAAACAGATCCCGTACATACCTATACAAATACCACCTCAAGTGGAATTGAGTACTATACCGCAAGGCTGACGGTTGTTTCAGACGGAGGATGCGTGGCTTCAACAACCCGTCTGGTGACTGTTTACCCAGCTATAGATGCGACCATAACCGCCGACAAACTAGTTGTCTGCAGCGGTGAGTACGTGACCTTATCCGCCCTTCCGGGAGCCATGTCGTATATGTGGGATTTCGGAGACGGAGGAGCTGGTCCGGGCACCTATACAATGCAGCACATGTTCACCAATGAGACAGCTGACGGGTCGCCCGTGGTAAGGACAGTAAGGCTGGAGACTATCTCTGTGCATCAATGTACAGATGTGAAGACCATAGAGATCACGGTACTGCCCGTACCACGACCGCAGTTCACTGCCGACCCGTGGAACCAGGTGTTCGATGCAGCAGGTAATACTGTTCAGTTCACCAATGAGACCAATCCGGGCGACTGGACCTGGCTGTGGAATTTCGGCGACAACAGCGCAACATCGACAGAGGAGGATCCGGAGCACGTCTATACCAGCACCGGGACCTATGTTGTAACCCTTACCGTTTCGAATCCATATTGTTCGGCTGAGGTTAAGCATAATGTTACGGTAATACCGCCGGCGCCGGTGGCAGGCTTCGATCAGCCGGAATCGGGATGCGCTCCCTGGTTTGTTGAGTTCAACAACACTTCTCTTAATACCGAAGTTCCCGGAACTACGTATCTCTGGAACTTTGGCGACGGAAGCACTTCGACTGCGAAGAATCCGACCTATACATATTTCACCCCGGGCGATTACAGGGTTGAGCTTATTGTAGAAGGACCGGGAGGAAGGTCGATGGATACGAAGACTGTAAGTGCATATCCTTCGCCCAAGGCATATTTTGAGATAACGCCTGAGATGGTATATGTGAATGATGAGAGGGTAAGATGTTTCAACCTGAGTCAGGGCGCCACCTCGTATCTGTGGGACTTCGGCGACGGCGACACCTCGAAGGTGAAGGAGCCTTTCCACAGGTACATGGATGAAGGTGTGTACGACATTACCCTCTGGGCATATTCGGAGAACGGATGTACGGATGTTTATAAACTGTCGCCTGCCGTTACCGTTGAGCCTGTGGGTGAGCTTAGGTTTGCGTCGGTCTTCACTCCCAACAAGACCGGTCCGATAGAGAGGACCGATCTGCCGACAGGAGGAACGGAGGTTGACATGTTCTTCTATCCGCCGATACGTCAGAAGGTTCAGAACTACAAGCTTCAGATCTTCAACAGGTGGGGTGTTCTTATATTCGAGAGTCACGATATCCATACCCCGTGGAACGGTTACTACCAGGGAGAGCTCTGTCCGCAGGGAGTGTATGTATGGTACTGCGAGGGCAAGTATTCGAACGGGAAGCCGTTTAAGATGGTGGGGAATGTGACGTTACTTCAGTGATTGTGGCTGGTGATCAGGGAGGGGTGGATGGATGGAGGAGGGACGGAAGACGCCTGCCTGACTGACTGAGTCAACAGGCAGGCAGGGAAGACGCCTGCCTGACTGAATGCGTCAGCAGGCAGGCAGGGAAGACGGAAGGGGAGAGTGGGGGAAGGGGAGAAAAAACCGTGTAACTCTTTAGCTTCCGGCTTGCCGGACAGTGTGACTCCCCCTCCTTTGGCGGGGCAAGCGTGTTTAAGAAGAGATCCTTTTTAACCACGGTCGCACTTCGTGCGGCACGGAGTTTGACACGCTTGCCCAGCCTAAGCGGGGGAGTTCCACTATAATAAATGTCCTTTTCAACTTTTTCAACCTCTTCAACCTCTTCAACCTCTTCAACCTCTTCAACAATTTTCCTTTGCCCTAACGCCCCACGCCCCACGCCCCACAACATCTGCCTCAATCCTATCATCAGATGAATTTTTAAACTATTTTTGCGTTAAATAACAGTTTTGATGCAAAACAAACTCGTCATTTACAACAGCCTTTCGAGGCAGAAGGAGATCTTTGAACCGCTTCACCCGCCTTTTGCAGGGATGTACGTCTGCGGTCCCACCGTTTACAGCGATGCACACCTTGGTCATGCCCGGCCGGCAATTACCTTCGACGTGCTTTACCGCTACCTGGGGCATCTCGGATACAAGGTGAGGTATGTGCGCAACATCACCGACGTGGGACACCTTGAGAACGACGCCGATGAAGGGGAGGACAAGATAGAGAAAAGAGCCCGTCTTGAACATCTCGAGCCCATGGAGGTGGTACAGAACTATATGAACACTTACCACAGGAACATGGATGAGCTGAACACGCTGCGTCCGTCGATAGAGCCCAGGGCATCGGGACATATCATCGAACAGCAGGAGTTCATAAAGCTTCTTCTGGAAAAAGGCTATGCATACGAGGTTAACGGCTCGGTATATTTTGACGTTCTCGAATACAATAAAAAATACAAATACGGCAAGCTCTCGGGACGTGTTCTTGAGGAACTTCAGGCAAACACCAGAGCTCTCGAGGGTCAGGACGAGAAACGCAACCCTTTCGATTTTGCACTATGGAAGAAAGCGACGCCCGAACATCTGATGCGCTGGCCTTCTCCCTGGAGCGACGGCTATCCGGGGTGGCACCTCGAATGCTCGACAATGAGCGTAAAGTACCTCGGTGAGGTTTTCGACATCCACGGAGGGGGGATGGACCTTCTCTTTCCACATCACGAATGCGAGATAGCACAGTCGGCGGGAGCGCTTGGTCACGAGTCGGTCCGCTACTGGATGCATAACAACATGATAACCATCAATGGTCAGAAGATGGCAAGGTCGCTTGGCAACTTCATTCTTCTCGACCAGCTCTTCAGCGGCGATCATCCCATGCTGGAACAGGCCTACAGTCCCATGACCATCAGGTTCTTCATCCTGCAGGCGCACTACCGCAGCACTGTCGATTTCTCCAACGAAGCATTAAAAGCAGCCGGAAAGGGACTTCAGAAGCTATTCAACGGCATTTCCACCCTGGGAAAGTTAAAGCCCTCGGACAAATCCACGGTAGATGTTGAAGGACTTGCCGCCAGGTGCTACGAAGCCATTAACGACGATCTCAACACTCCCGTTGTTCTTTCACATCTCTTCGAAGGCGTTCGATACATTAATTCGGCGAAGGACGAAACAGAGTCACTGGATGAGGCCGGGATTCAATCTTTAAAGAATTTATTTAACACTTTCGTTTTTGAAATACTGGGGCTTAAAGATGAGATCATGGAAGGCGGTGATGAGAAGCTGACGGGCGATCTGATGGACATTATTATAGGCCTGAGGCAGGATGCAAGGAACAGGAAGGATTTCGGAACTTCGGACAAGATAAGGGATGAGCTTAAGAAAGCCGGAGTTCTGATAAAGGACAGGAAGGATGGAGTGGAGTGGGAGAGGGAGTGAGACGGGTGCAGGCAGATAATGGACCCCCCTATGATCCCCCCTGGTAGGGGGGATAGATCCAGGTTATGAAATATTGCTATGTTGAGGAACGACTATAAGGAGTTGGTTGGAAAGGCAAGGGATTTGAGGAATAGTATGACTTCCTCTGAGAGATTATTATGGGACCGGATAAGAATGAGAAAAATTGACGGATACAAATTCCGGAGGCAGCAGCCTGTATTAAATTATATTGCTGATTTCTACTGTCATGAGCTGAAACTCATAATTGAGGTTGACGGAGAATGTCATACCTCGCCCGGGAAGGCAGAATATGACCGAAAACGCGAAAGAATCCTTAACCTTAACGGATACAAAATCTTTCACCTTTCAAACAAGGATATCGAAACAAATCTTAATGCCTCCCTCCAAAAATTAAAATCTTATATTACTGGATTTGCGTCCCCCTTCCAGGGGGACCGCAGGGGGTCAACTGAATGACAGAAAATGGTAAAAATATAACTTGCCCCTTCCAGGGGGACCATAGGGGGTCAACGAAATGACAGTTAATATTAAAAAATACATTATCCCCTTCCAGGGGGACCACAGGGGGTTAATAAAATGACAGATAATAGTAAAAAATACAACTCTCATTCTCAGGGGTACGAAGAGACACCCCCCCACCCCACGCCATGGCGTGGCAAACTCTCCTCACCCATCCTCATCGGCAACCTCCCGCTGGGAGGAAATAATCCTGTGAGGATACAGTCGATGACAAACACCGACACTCTCGATACTGAGGCTTCGGTGAAGCAGTGCATCCGGATTATTGAGGCCGGAGCAGACATGGTCCGCCTTACGGCCCAGGGTGTGAGAGAGGCAAGGAACCTGGAGGAGATAAAGAAGGGCATTCGGAAAGCGGGATACGACACTCCGGTCATAGCTGACATACACTTCAATCCCGCTGCAGCCGAAGTAGCAGCAGAAATTGTTGAGAAAGTAAGAATAAATCCAGGCAACTACGCCGACAAAAGGGCTTCATTCGTCTTAACTGATTTCACTGAAAAGGAATACAGTGAGGAACTTGAAAAGATACACTCAAAACTCCTTCCTCTGATAAACATCTGCCTTAAGAACGGAACAGCAATAAGGATTGGGGTGAACCACGGCTCACTATCGGACAGGATAATGACCCGCTACGGAAACACTCCTGAAGGAATGGCTGTATCGGCAATGGAATTCATCCGGATACTCAGGGCCGAGAATTTTCAGAAGCTCGTCCTCTCAATGAAATCGTCTGACACGGCAGTGATGGTAAAAGCCACAAGACTTCTGGCCGACATGATGGGCGCTGAGGGGATGGCATACCCTCTTCATTTGGGAGTTACTGAGGCCGGCGAAGGGGAGGACGGCAGGATACGCTCAGCGGCCGGAATAGGGACTCTTCTTTCTGAAGGGATTGGCGATACTATAAGGGTCTCTCTCTCCGAAGCTCCCGAGAAAGAGGTGCCTGTTGCAAAAGAGATATTAAGGGCAGTTGCAGGAGAGGCAGGAAGGGTCGTGGATCCGGCGGAAAGACTTGAGTTCAGGACACATACCAAGCCCTACAGGCCTGAGGTGCTTTCCTGCGCGGATGGTGTCTTCAGGGATGAAGAAGGAAATGTAACAAATGATACAATACTGACTTTCAACGCCGGAGAGGCACCAGGGCTGGAAGCCACGGGCGAAGAAGAATTTATTCTGAATCCCGTTTTCAACGAGGAAGATCCGGTGAAGCTTGCAATTGATGCGGGGGCCATCCTGGGGAAATACTTCATAACCAGGCAGGCTTCCGGGATTTGTATTTCAAACAAGGGCTCCGTGGGGGAGGAAAAGCTGAGGGAGCTGTCGTTTTCCCTTCTTCAGTCGACGGGGGCAAGGATAACACGTGTAACATATCTTTCGTGTCCAACCTGCGGAAGAACAAAATTCGACCTTCAGGAGGCCGTGAGGGAGGTAAAGTCTGTGACAGCACACCTTACAGGACTGAAAATTGCCATCATGGGATGCATTGTAAACGGTCCGGGCGAGATGGCAGGCTGCGATTACGGATATGTGGGGGCTGCAGCCGGGAAGGTGCATATCTACAGGGGCATGGAGCCTGTGCTGAAAAATATACCCCAGGAGACCGCCGCGAGAGAGCTTTTAAGGATCATTGAGGAGGACCAGAAGGCAGCAGGCTGGTGATTTTCGCAGAGTTGTATTATCGAATTTTTGTTATTGTGTTATTGCGTTATTGCGTTATTGCGGAAATCCGTTCTTCGAAATAACAAAATAACGATATAAAGAAATAACCATCTTTGAGTCTTTCTTTTCTCGCAGATTCCCGCAGATGGAAATCCGCAGATTAGCGCAGAGGCTTTTTCAACCTCTTCTGCCCCTTCAACCTCTTCAACCTTTTCAACCCCTTCAACTTATTCAATCTCCTGACATTTTCAAATTTTCAAATTTTCAAATTCTTCCTTGCGTCCTCCACCTCCGCTTAAGCTACGGTGGACAAGTGTGTCTTGAGTCTTCTTTCTCCCCCTCTCCCCTTCCTGTTTTCCCTGTCTCGTCCTGAAAAAAGTTGACATTATTAATACTCTTTTTTCATTCTTTTTTTTGATGTTAATGTCATGTTGTAATGTTGATAACTTCATTCCTTTGAAGATTTATCTATAAGAAGTTATCAATATTTCAACATGATTATGCTGCATACATTTCATTTGGGGTGTTAAAGTTTATTGATCTGTGTAATCTTATTGTATTATAAAGGTTTATGGCTTCCCTTGTGGCTTTGACAGCGATTTCTTTGTTAATAAACCTTATCCCCAGATCATACTCCTGTTTTAAAATACCATTTACTCTTTCTGCAACGGCATTCTCATAGCAATCACCTTTTGCAGCCATACTTATTTCCATCCTGTGTTTGTTCAGAAGCCTTACATATTCCTTGCAGCAGTACTGGATCCCACGATCGGAATGGTGTATAATCCCCTTTGGATTTTTTACCAGCGATAACGCTCTTTTGAGAGCTCTTCTGCATCCCTCAGATTCCAGACTGTCACTGATATCGTATCCAACGATTTTTCTGGAGTATAGATCAGTTATCAATGCCAGATACATAAATCCTTCCGACGTCGCGATATATGTTATGTCACATACCCAGACCTGGTTAGGCCTGATTATTCTGAGATCCTTGATTTTATTGCTGTATACTCTAAAGCCATGCTCAGAATTGGTCGTTCTTACATACTTACGCTTCCGTCTGATCAATAAACCTTCTTCCCTCATTAAACCAAAGAACTTGTCCCGGCCCAAAGACATCTTAACCCCAAACTCCACTTTGTGCTTTAGCCATAATTTGTAACATCCTTCATTTTTCTGAACCTTTCTGTGGTCTTTTACCCAACTTGTTATTATATGACCTTCTAATCGCTTTTTCGCCTCATATTGAAGCCATTTGTAAAACGATTGCCTGCTTATCCCAAAATAACCGCAAAGATCTTTAATCGAAGGAACCGGATCTATTTTAAATCTTGTCAGAGTCGCTTTTTTAACCGCTCTCTGTCTACTTTTTTTTTATACTCTTCAAGATTTATCCCCTGGTCCTCGGCCAGAAGTTCAAGAAAAGCCTCATTCATAAGATTATCAAGCTCTTTATTGGCAAGTAGCTTTTCTAAACGTCTGACCCTTTCCTTCAGCTCTTTTACTTTATCTATCTCATCTTTCATTTCAATCCTGACTACTTTGCTTAACAAGTGGTTTTTACCAAGGTTTTGTATCCACCTTTCTACTGTATGCGATCCACCAATATCGTAAATTTCTCTGGCCCGGGGAATAGAAAGTTTTCCACTTTCTATTTCTTTAACCACTTTTAGCTTAAAGGCAGAACTGTACTTCTTCACTACTCTTTGCTCATAATTAATCTTTTTCATTTGTCTTATCTGCTTTAGGTGTCAACCTATTTCAGGATAAGACACCCTGCGTCTTGTGTCTTGCGTCTTGCGTCCTACCGCCTCACGCAAACCTATAGTCCAGCTGCTTCTTCTGCAGATCCGCCTTTACAACCTCCACCTTCACCCTGTCGCCGAGGGTGTAGACCTTACCGTTTGAACGGCCGCGGATGCAGTAGTTCTCTTCATCGTATTCGTAGAAATCGTCCTGGAGATCCCTTACGCTGACCATGCCCTCGCACTGGTTCTCGATGATCTCAACATATATTCCCCATTCGGTAACACCCGAGATCACGCCGTCGAACACCTGTCCCGTCCTTTCGCTCATGAACTCAACCTGCTTGTATTTCACCGAGGCTCTTTCGGCTTCGGCTGCAAGCCTTTCCATCTTCGACGAGTGTTCGCACAGCTTCTGATACTTGTCCTTGTTCGGAGCATCTTCGCGGTTCAGGTACGATGAGAGAAGCCTGTGAACCATCATGTCGGGGTAACGCCGGATAGGAGAGGTGAAGTGTGTGTAGTACCTGAATGCAAGCCCGTAGTGCCCAATGTTATCTGTAGAATAGACAGCTTTTGCCATCGACCGTAATGCGATTGTCTCGATTATGTTCTGCTCGCTCCTGCCTGCGACCTGTTTCATAAGCTTGTTCATGGCCTTCGGCAGGCTGTTGACATCCTCCGTGAGCTTGTATCCGAACCTGGTGATGAACTGCCTGAAGTTGCTTATCTTCTCGGGATCGGGCTTGTCGTGTATCCTGTAGACGAAGGTCTTTCCCTTTATCTTTTTATAGACGAACTCCGCCACCTTCCTGTTTGCAAGGAGCATGAACTCCTCTATCAGCTGGTTAGAGGTTCCCATCTCGCGGAATTTTATCCCTGTGGGTTTCCCGTCGGGAGCAAGTTCGAACTGAACCTCCATCCTCTCGAAGGAGAAGGCTCCCATCCCGAACCTCTTCGACCTCAGCTTCTGGGCAAGATCGTGGAGGGTGAGTATCTCGTCCTTCATGTCGCCTTCGCCGGTGTCTATTACCTTCTGTGCTTCGGCGTACGAGAAGCGCCTGTCGGAGTTGATTATGGTCCTTCCGAACCACTCATTCAGCACTTCTGCGTTTTCGTTGAGTTCAAAAACTGCAGAATATGTTAGCTTGTCCTCAGAAGGATTCAGCGAGCATATATTGTTGGAAAGCACCTCGGGCAGCATGGGCACCACGCGGTCGACGAGATATATCGATGTGGCCCTCTGCCGGGCTTCCTCCTCCGTGAGTGATCCGGGTCTTACATAGTGTGTCACGTCGGCAATATGTATCCCAACCTCAAAGTTGCCGTTTTCTAATTTTTTAAGGGACAGGGCATCGTCGAAGTCCTTGGCGTCGGCAGGGTCGATGGTGAAGGTGGGAATATTTCTGAAGTCCCTTCTCTGTTTTATATCGGTCTCGGTGATTAATCCCCTTATTACTGCCGCATCTGCCTCGACTTCTTCAGGGAACCTGATGGGAAGCTCGAACTCGGCAAGAATTGCATGCATCTCGGTCTCATGAAGTCCGGGATCACCAAGCACTTCGATGATCTCGGCGACGGGATTCTTCGATTTGGGGCTCCAGTCGACTATCTTTGCCACCGCCTTCTGTCCCTGTTTCGCTCCTTTGAGTTTTGAAGAGGGGATGAAGAGGTCGAAGGGCATGTTCCTGCTGTCGGGGATTAGAAAAGCGAAGTTGGGCATTATCTCGACGGTCCCGACAAAGGAGGTCCTCCAGCGCTCAATGATCTCGACCACCTCTCCCTCGGGCCGCGCCCCTTTTCTTCTCGCATAGAGCCATACCTTCACCTTGTCGCCATGAATGGCCGTCCTGAGGTTTGCCGACGAGACAAAGACATCGTCCTCCATCTCGTCCGACCGGATGAAGCCGTAGCCCATCCTTGTCATATCGACGGTTCCCGTTATATAGACCTTTGCTTCTGCCCTGGCCCTGAACCTTCCCTGTTCGACTTCCTGTATCTTTCCGCTTCCGGCAAGCTTGCGCAGAACGTCCCAGACAATCTGCCTCTCTGACTTGTCGTTTATGTTCAGTTTCTTTGAGATCTGCTTATAGTTGTATGCCTGGCGGGGATTCGATGAAAAAACCGATTCCACCTTTTCCCTGATTTCGCCTTCCGACACTTCTGACTTGTTCTTCTTCTTACCCTTGCTGCTCATAAATTTAGCTTTCTGCGAAGGTAGGAAAAGGAACTATAAAATTTAGTATTTTTGCTTCATAATAAGAATCAGATGGCAGATCTGAAGGCAGTTTATTCGCATTCGCGCAATATTGTGACACGCAAGACCGGCAATGAGTACATCCTTGTTCCCGTTGCGAACAACATTGCCGATATGAACAGCGTGTTCACTCTTAATGAGACAGGAGCGTTCATCTGGGAACACATTGATGGTGAGAGAGATACAGAGGACCTTATAAACTGTCTGGTAGAGGAGTACGAAATCGGACGCGAAGAAGCCGAAGCCGATGTGGTCTCTTTCCTGGAGGATATGAATAAATATCTCATCATCAACCTTTAATATAATATTTTAAGAAATAATGCGTTAATCTGAAGAGTGATAATCATTGAACAAAAACTCTGAAGATTGCAGGACGTTTATAGTTACAGGGAAAGCAGCGTTGGTTTTTATGCATATTGTATGCAGAGGGACCAGATTGGAAGGATGAGAAGTTATAATCTCAACATAGCCGGTTACAACATCCGTGTCGAATCAGCCGATGACGGTCCGGATCTTTGTCCGGGACAGAGGTTCAGAAGGAACATGACCGACTCACCCGAATATGATGTAAGGATAAGGGTCCATCACGGATGCATAAGGCCGGGAGAAGATGCCGAGCGTCTTTTCGTGGCTCCCTATACTGTCGAGATAAACGGCTACAAGGTAAGGAAGAGCGATTATTTCTGGAGCGTTTACAGACAGAACGGCGACATGCTGCTTCTTACGAATTTCCCCGAGCATCCCGGCAAGAGAGCCACGCTTGTATTCTCGCTCGGACTGAGGGAATGGGATCTCTATATAGAGAATGCCGGAAGCGAGACCGATCCTCTTGATTATCCACTCGACGGACTGGTGCTTTACTATCTCACGGCGATAAACGCCGACATAATGATACATGCCTCGGGAGTATTTTACAACGGAAAAGGATATCTCTTCAGTGGTGTCTCGGGAAAAGGAAAGACCACCATGGCAAAACTATGGGACAACATAGGGGCAGAGGTGATCCACGACGACAGGCTTATAATACGTTGTAACGACGGTCTTTTCAGGATGCACAACACCCCGATCTACAGGAACGACATGCCCAGGGTGGCCACTCTCGACAGGATCTTCCTTATAGGACACGGGAACGAGAATATCATCACTCCTCTCAGAGAGGCATCATCAGTATCGAATGTGGTGGCGAACTGCATCCAGCATAACTACAGCCAGGAGATGATAGCCCGCTTCCTGGGATCCGTCTCACTGATGTGTTCCAAAGTGCCGGTAGCAAAACTCTCTTTCAGGCCTGACAGGAGCATAATCGAATACATACTCAGGAATGACTGAAGGCCGCCTTTCTCATTCTCTCCTTAAAGAGGTGGGTTTCAGCCTCCTTGCCGAAGGAAGGACGATAAAGGTAAGAGCCGACGGCTTCAGCATGTACCCCGGGATAAAACCCCGTTCAGTAATTTTTATAGAACCTTTACAGGATTTTTCGGACCTCAGTCCGGGCGATATCATTGCCTGGAAGAGGGACAGCGGGTTTGTTGTTCACAGGCTTGTGAGGATATACAGGGAAGAAGAAGAAACCTGTGTCGTGACAAGAGGCGACAGCAGTCTTTACGAGGATGATCCGGTAAGCACGGACCTTATTGCGGGAAAGGTTGTAAAGGTTGAAGATCCGCAGGGAAGGCCTGTCAGTATGGAACGATCGCTCAATAAAAAGCCAAATTACTGCCTCAACCGCTTTTTGCTCAGGATAATTTTGCAAATTAGCAGGATAAAGCGGTTCTTCAGCTCCCCATCCCCCATACAGGGGGGCTGATATCAGCAAACAACGGATCCCCTGCAGGGGGAAGGGGTCAAGGCGGCTATGAGAAACAAAATACGACTCTTCAGGAAAGCCCTTAACCTTGTCTGGGACAGCGCCCCGGGATGGGCAGCCTTCAACATAGTAATATCGGTACTTCAGAGTTTCCTTCCGCTTGTTCTCATCTGGCTCATTAAGATCCTCATCGACGACATAACACTCGCTGTCGGAGGGGGAGAGGAGGCAGGAAGGATAATCCCGATGATAATTGCCGTTGTGGTGATCTACCTCCTCGACGAGACGGCCACCGACGCTGGGACCTATGTCCGCAAGAAACAGTCGGTGCGTCTCGAGGAATACATGTACGGACTTCTTCATTCAAAAGCAGTAAGGCTCGACCTTATCAACTTCGAACACCCCGGTTATTACGATCTCCTCTCAAGGGCAACATCCGAAGCCCCATGGCGTCCCAACAACATTCTCGACAATATTGTCGCGATGTTCAGGGGACTTATATCGCTCGTGCTGATGGCCGGACTTCTTGTGACGCTTCACTGGAGCGTGGCCCTTCTTCTTTTTGTTGTAAACATACCGGGCATATGGCTGAGGCTGCACTATGCCGGCGTACTCTACCATTTTCAAAGGGAGCAGACTCCCGAGGCAAGGAAAACGGCATATTTCAACTGGCTCCTGACGGGCGACAGACCCTCGAGGGAGATAAGGCTTTTCGGGCTTGGAGAATATTTTATTTCGCTTTTCAGGAAGTCGTTCAGGAAGCAGAAGGAAGAAGAGCTCAATATTCTCAGGAAGAGGACAACGATCGGGATGATCTCCGGTGTTGTTAAAGCTTCTGCTTTTCTGGTCCTTCTTATCGTTATAGCGGGGAAGACGATTGAAGGGACACTTACGCTGGGTCAGATGGCGATGTTCCTCATGGCTTTCAGGCAGGGGATGAGTTACATAAAGGATGTCTTCGGCTCTGTTGGGGGACTGTACGAGGACGGTCTTTTCATAGGTGACACCTTTGCCTTCCTCGACCTGAAGGAGGGCATCAGGGCGCTGCCTCCCATAGTCCCGGCAGAATCCCTTTCGAAGGAGATCAGGGTCGAGGGACTCTCGTTCACCTATCCGGGGAACAGCAGTCCGGCGATAAGCAATGTGTCATTCAGCATAAAGAAAGGTGAGATAGTTGCTTTTGTTGGTCCCAACGGAGCCGGGAAGAGCACGCTGGTAAGGCTTCTCACACGTCTTTACGATGCCGACAACGGTACTGTGAGTTGGGACGGGACTGACATAAGGCGCATGGAACCGCAGGAGTACAGGCAGCAGTTTTCGGTTGTCTTTCAGGATTTCATGCTTTACAACCTCAGTGCGGGAGAGAACATCAGGATGGGTTCGGTTGGGAGCGAAAGGGACGACGGCAGGATGAGGGATGCCGCCTCGTCGGCCGGTGTAGACGAGCTTCTCGGCGGACTTTCAAAAGGATACGACACGGTTATAGGCACTCTCTTTGACGACAGCCGTGATCTGAGCTGGGGGGAGTGGCAGAAGATCGCTCTTGCCAGGGCATTGTACAGGGAAGCTCCTGTTCTCATCCTCGACGAGCCTTCCAGTTCGCTCGATGCCGACACCGAGTATGAGATCTTCACAAGGTTCAGGGATATTGTAAAGGGTCGCACTTCCATTCTCATAACTCACCGTTTCACCAATGTGACCCTTGCCGACAGGATCGTTGTCCTGGAGAACGGCTCCATCACCGAGACAGGCACTCATGAGGAGCTTATGGCTCTCGGCGGTAGGTACTTCAGGATGTACACGAGGCAGAGCGGGAGGTTTGAGGGGAGGTAGGACGCAGGACTCAAGACGCAGGACGCATGGAAAA